>JAWKUV010000004.1:0-194897 GCA_041398365.1 Hyphomonas sp.
CGGCGCCGATCTGCGCGATGTCGAGATTGTACTTGCCGGCTTCGGCGCGATCCACTTCGAGGCGGTACTCGATGCCGGGCAGGGGCCGCGTATCGTCGATCTCGCGCACATCGGTGCGGGATTCGAGCCAGGCGCGCAGGCGCTTCGTCGCGTCGTCGAGCGCGGCTGCATTCTCCGAGAGCAGTGCGACCTGCACGTCCTTGCCGGACGGCGGGCCCTGTTCGCGGGCGGTGATCTCGAAGCGGAGGCCCGGCACGGCCTGCAGCCGTTCACGGACATGTTTCAGCGTCACGCGGCCGTCGTGGACGCCGTCATCGGTGGCAAGGTCCAGCAGGATGCGGCCGACCGTGTCGATAGGCGGATCGTTGCCGCCACCGAAATCGACGCCCGTGCCGCCGGACTTGCCGGACCGGGTCGAGATCGCCTCGATGCCGTCGAGACCGGTGATGGCGGCTTCCGCCCGCTTGACCAGCGCCTCTTCCTCGGCGGCCGAGAGCGCGCCCTGTGCCTGGACGTAGACATAGGCCTGCTCGGGTTCGACATCGAGGAAGAACTCGGTCTTGTGGGGTGTCGCTATGAACCATGCGAAGATCGCGATCACGCTGAGGATGGCGCCGCCGCTCACCAGCCAGGGATGCGCGATCATCGTCTTGACGATCTTCACATAGCCGCCGAGCCAGCCCTTGGCCTGTTCGGGATCTGCATCGGCCGCGAGGGCCGCGAGGTCTTCATCGGTGCCGTCCGGGCGGGCGCCCATGACGGAGCCGAGCACAGGCAGGAAGATCAGCGCCATGGCGAGTGAGGCCGTCAGCACGAAGATCAGCGTGATCGGCAGGTAGGCCATGAACTTGCCGGGCATCGAGTTCCAGAACAGGAAGGGCACGAAGGCGGCGAGCGTGGTCAACGTCGAGGAGACGACCGGCCAGAACATCCGCTTGCCGGCCAGGGCATAGGCCTCCTTGCGGTTCAGGCCCTCCGCCATCTTCCGGTCGGCATATTCGGTCACGACGATGGCGCCGTCGACGAGGATACCGACCGCGATGACCATGCCGAACATGACCATCATGTTGATCGTGTAGCCAAAGCTGCCGAGCAGCAGGAAGGCCATCACGAAGGAGGCCGGGATCGAGATGCCAACGAGCAGGGCAGAGCGCCAGCCGAGGGCCGCGACGCAGATGATCATCACCAGCAGCACTGCCGTGACGATGGAGCTTTGCAGCTGCCCGAGCTGTTCGCCGATCTGTTCGGACGCGTCAGACGTGATCGTCGCGCGCACCGACGAAGGCCAGGATTTCTGTTCTTCTTCAATCGTCTGGCGGACGAAAGTGGCCGTATCCAGAATGTTCGCGCCGGAGCGCTTGACCACTTCGATCAGCAGGCCGGACTTGCCGTTGAAAGTCGCGCTGCCAGTCGCGTCCTTGTAGGTGCGGCGGATTTCGGCAACGTCCTGAAGGGTGACGACAGCGTTTTCGGTGCGCTTGATCGGCAGGTTCAGGGCGTCCTGTGCGGTGCGGATCAGGCCAGGCACCTTGACGGCAAAGCTGCCCTCGCCGGTGTCGATCTCACCCGCGGGAACAAGCTGGTTGTTCGCCGTGACGACGTTGTAAATCTCCTGATAGGAGATGTTGTAGGTCTCGAGCTTCACCGGATCGACGACGATTTCCAGCACGTCCTCGCGCTGGCCCTGGATGCGGGCTTCGAGGATTCCGGCGTCGCGTTCCAGTTTGTCCTGCAGGTCTTCGGCGATCTGGTTGAGGCCGCGGATCGGCGCTTCGCCGTAGAGGTTCACCACCATGACGGGGAATTGCGAGGCGTTGAATTCCTGGATGACCGGCTCGCGCGCATCTTGCGGGAAGAAGCGCTTGGCGAGGTCGACCTTGTCCTTCACGTCCAGCACGGCCTGGTCGATGTCGACGTCGATCTCGAATTCGAGCAGCAGCGTGCCAGCGCCTTCGGAGCCGTAGCCCCGGAACGTCTTCAGACCCTCGATCGACTGGATTTCCTGCTCGATGGGCCTCACAAGAAGGCGTTCAGCATCTTCCGGCGTCACACCAGCCAGCGGCACGGTGATGGCGACGTAGGGGATCGGAATATCCGGGTCGGCTTCCTTGGGCAGGCCGATATAGGTTGCCGCGCCGGCGATGACGGCACAGATCAGGATGGCGATCACCATCCGTGCCCGGCCGATGGCGCCGTCGACAATACTGGTCATGGCTGGGCCCCGGCGGCCGTCACGGGTTTCACCTTCACGCCTTCGCTGAGATAGTCCTGTCCGAGCGAGATGACTTTCACGCTGGCCGGCAGCCCGGTCACCCAGGCGCCTTTCGGCGTTTCGTCCACGACTGCGACCGGCGCGAACCGGACGGTGTCGTCATCCTCGACATAGCGGAGGCCCAGCTGTCCGCCATCGGACAGGGTGAGCAGGCCGGCGGAAATCAGCGTGGCCGGAACGTCGCCGACCGGAATGACGAGTTCGGACGAGACACCGGCGGGCACCGATGCGTCACCGGTTTCGAGCGCCGCCTCGACCAGGAAGGTGCGCGTCGTGCCGGAAGCGGTGCGCGCCACATAGCGCAGCGTCGCCGGGTAGCGGTTGCCGTCGGCGAGCAGCGCTTCGGCGCTCATGCCCACGGCCAGCCGGCTGGCCTGAGCCTCGGACACCTGCACCGAAACGATCACCGGGCTCATGTCCACGAGCACGCCGCAGGCACCGCCGGGCGAAAGGAAATCGCCGGCCTCGGCAAGGCGGGTTTCGAAAACGCCGTCGAAGGGCGCGCGGATCTGGGTTTTGGAAAGCTCGACCTTAGCGGAGTTCACCGCGGCTTCGGCGGCATCCAGCCGGGCCTTCGCGGCGGTCGCATTATTCGCGGCGCCGAGGCCTTTCTCGGCGAGCTGTGCGGCGGCTTCGTAATCGACGCGGGCGGCGTCGCGTTGCGCTTCCGCCTCGTTCACGCGGGCGGAGCGGGCTTCGACATCGAGGCCGCAGAGCAGGGTGCCAGCCCTGACGAAACTGCCTTCCTTGGCCGGCGTCGAGACGACGGTGCCTGTCGTGCCGGCCTTCACCGTCACACTCTTGTCAGGCTCGGTACGGCCCTTGGAGTGGATGCGCAGCATATGCGGTTCGGCGCTCAGGGTTTCGACGACGGCTTCCGGCACATCGTCCACCGCCTCGATGACGGCTTCCTCCTTGTGTGCGGAAATGCTTCCGCGCATCAGGCTGCGCACACCAAACCAGGCGAGCAAGACAACGAGGATCGTTGCTGCGATGATTGTCGAACGGTTCACAGGGCTGTCCTTCCGGCGGACGAGTAGCAGATATAGGGCGCCGCGTCGCACGTGTTAGCGCCGCACGCGAATTTCCTTAACAGGCGAGCCTTGCCATTGGGCAAACGATCCGCACGATTTTACGAACAAGAGGCGGGCCCAGATTAATCTGTAACGCAGGGGAAAGCGAAATCCGTCGCGAATTGCCCTGATTTTCCGGGAAATCAGATCCAGCGTTGCCAGCGTAGCAGGAGCAGCGTGAACAGGACGGAACCGACCAGCGCGAGCACGAGCGTTGCAAACGCAACAGGACTGCCGGCGCCCGGAATGCCGCCAAGATTGACGCCGAACAGGCCGGTCACGAACGTGATCGGCAGGAAGATGGCTGAGAGGATCGCCAGCACGAAGAGGCGCTGGTTGGTCGCCTCGGTGCTTTCCTGGATCGCCTCTTCATACAGGACGGTGGAACGTTCCCGGATGTTTTCCAGCATTTCGGAAAGGCGGATCACACGGTCTGCGGATTCCCGGAGGTAGAGAAGGTCGTTCTCGGTGAAGAGGCCCGATTGCTGCCCGTCGCGCACCAGCGCCACAAGCGCTTCGCGTTGCGGGATAATGTGTCGCCGCACCTGCAGGACCCGGCGCCGGAATTCCGGCAGGACCGAGCGGTCGAGCCGGACTTTCGGATCGAGCAGTTCGTCCTCGTAGCGGTCTGCCTCGTCGTCGAAGCTCTCGACCACCGGCTCGGTCCGTTCCGTCAGCGCGTTGGCGAGGGCGGCGACGAGCGTGCCGGTGGAGGTTTCCACATTGCCGTCCTCGACCAGGGCGCGCACATCCTGCGCGGCCTGAACCGGACGGGCCCGCAGGGTCAGTAGCCAGTTTTCGCTGGCCCAGATGCGCAGGGAAATCAGTTCCTCCGCATCCTCACCTTCGTTCAGGTTCGGGCCGCGGAGGTTGATCAGGAAGCCATGGCCGTGACGCACAGCGCGCGGTCGCGTCTCTTCCTGCAGCAGCGCATGCACGGTCAGCCGGTCGAGCCCGCTCTGGCGGTAGAGCCAGCCCTGCACCTGTGAGGACTGGCGGTCTAGATGGAGCCAGCTGCGGCGATACTTGCTGCAATCGCCGGCAATAACGTCATTCCAGGTAAGTGGATGGGCAGCGCCGGCCTCATCGAAGCCGAAGCCGAAGAGAAGCGGATCGCCGCTGCCCTGATCCATCCCGTCATCCATAAGCTATAAGGCCGATACCGGCGGAATGCGTCCCGCCCACGGACGAACCTGTTCCAGCTCCAGCGCGAGTTCAAACAGGAGCTGGTCGTCGCCGCGCTTGCCGGAGAACATCGAGCCGATGGGCAGTCCGCCCTCGGACCACGAAAGCGGCACGCTCATCGACGCCGCGCCGGCCACGTTCATCGGTGCGGTGAAGGCCGCGAACGTGACGACGCGCTCGTAAAGCGTTTCATACGGCACGGTTGGAGCTTGTTCGCCCAGCAATACAGCTGGGCTGCCGGTCACCGGCGAGAGCAGGACATCAATGCCCTGATCCGCGAAACCGGAATCGTAGAGCCCTTCGAAATCCTTCAGCCAGGCGACGGTGGCATCCATCTCGCCCTGGCGGGCAAGATACATGTTGGTGAGGCCGAGCGTCCACGGCTCGACAATGTCCGGGCCGACCGGCTTGCCGGAATAGGCGCTGGCCTGCTGCGCGAAGTCAGCCGCTCCGGCGGCCCAGTAGAGCAGGAACTTGTCGAGGAATTCCTGACCCGAGAAGGACGGGGTATAAGGCACGATCTCATGGCCGAGTTCGGCGCAGAGTTTCGCAATGGCTTCCTGCGCGGCCTTGGTTTCCGGATCCACGGCGGTGCCGGCATAGGCTTCGGTCGTGAAGCCGATCTTCAGGCGGCGCTTCAGCGGCAGCACTTCGGACGCCAGCGGCAGGTAGGTGCCGTCATTGACCTGCGTGTCGCGGAACAGGTTGATCGAGTCGCGCACCGAAATCGTCACGGCATGCTGAACCGAGATGTCTACCGGCGGGGCGTCCGGTCCGTGCGCCGGCAGTTGCCCGCGCGACGGCTTGAGGCCGAACACGCCGCAGGTCGAGGCCGGGATTCGGATCGAGCCGCCACCGTCGCTGGCATGCGCGAACGGCACGACCCGCGCAGCAACGAGAGCCGCCGCACCACCGGACGAGCCGCCGACGATACGTTTCGTGTCCCACGGATTGCAGGTCTCGCCCGTCACCAGCGCTTCGGTGGACGCCATCAGGCCCATTTCGGGCGAGGTGGACTTGCCGAGCACGACAAGGCCTTCGGCGCGCCATTTGGCTGGCAGTGGGTCGTCCTGGCCGGGCAGGTACCCCTTGAAGGCGCGGCTGCCATAATAGGTCGGCGCGCCGTTCCAGTTATGCAGGTCCTTGATGAAGGTCGGCACGCCCTGGAACGGACCGGCCGGTGTGTGGCCGGCTTCGGCGCGGGCCGTGTCATAGATTTCGGATGCGATGGCGTTGATCTGGCCATTCACGGCTTGTGCGCGGGCGATGGCGGCATCGACTTCGGCAATCGAAGTCGTGTCGCCGCGTGCGATCCGTGCGGCCATGTCGGTACCATCGATCCAGCCGGCGGGAACGGGAGGGGTGCCGGGGGCGCTGGACGGTGCCGGCGACGGGGCTGCCTCGCTGCCTGCAACGGACGGTTTGCCGCCCTGGCCACACGCCGCAAGCACGCTCGCCGCCGCCCCGCCCAGCAGGGCACCTCGTCTCGTAATCCGTGCCATCTGGTGAGTCCTCCGATTCCTGTATTTGTTTTTACGGCGCGCAGGGTAGAACGCTGCGCGCCGCTGCGCAAGAGGCAGGCCGGAGGACGAAACGCCCTATTTGATCACGCCGCAGGCGACGCGCGCCCCTGCGCCGCCGATCGGCTGGCTCATGTGGTCGTCTTCGCTCTCGTGGATGATGATGGCCGAGCCGTCTTCGTCCAGCAGGCCGCCGAGATTGTCGAGCGTGGTGAAGGCCTCGTAACCGGCCGAGCCATCGGCCGCCGCCCAGAGGTTCGGAAGGTCGCCATTTTCCGGCCCGACCGGATTCAGCAGGCCATGGCCGCCCGCCATCAGGCCGACATGGCCACCGGACATCTTGTACATGCCGACATCCGAACAATCGCCGACCGCGTGGAGGTGGATGCCGTGCCAGCCGGGCGTCAGGCTGCCGGGTGCGAGCTCGATGCGGATCATCAGGCCGTGCGGCCCGTCGAGCAGGTTGGCGGCGCCGATGGCCTGCCCGTCGAGGCCGATCATCTCGGCGGTGCCGCGCATCATTGAGGGGAAGACGCCATCCGCCGGGCCAGGCATCACATGGTCGGCCGGGGCAGGTGCGGCTGGAGTTTCGGGCGGCGCGGCCTGAGCGGCGGTTGCGCAGGCGCCGAGGGCAAGGGCGGAAGCGATCAGCGATATCCGGGTGAACATGGTCTCTCTCCTGTTGGCTGCTGTCTGCTATAGCACGTCTCGTCGCTTCGTCAGGCAAGGCTGCAAAGATGAAAGATCGGACAGATCGCGTACTTGTGAAACTCGGCCTGTTCGAGAGCCGGGCGAGTGCGCGCGCCGCCATCGAGGCCGGCCTTGTCCGCGTCGACGGCGTGACGGTCACCAAGCCGGCGCAGGAGATTTCCGAGGATGCCGCCATCGAGGCGGATCCGGCCCACCCTTATGTATCACGCGGCGGGCTGAAACTCGCCCATGGGCTGGCGGCCTTTGGCGTCGTCCCGAAAGGCCGGCGCTGCCTCGATATTGGCGCGTCGACCGGCGGGTTTACCGAAGTCCTGCTTCTGGCAGGGGCGGCGCATGTCGTTGCCGTGGATGTCGGCCGGGGGCAGCTGCATCCGCGCATTGCAGGCGATCCGCGTGTCACCAGCCACGAGGCGACCGATGCGCGGAATCTCACATCCGATATGCTGGGGGAGGCACCGGACCTTCTCGTCTGCGATGCGAGCTTCATCTCATTGGAAAAGCTGCTCGACGTGCCGCTGTCGCTCGCCGCGCCAGGGGCGGAGTTCGTGGGCCTGTTCAAGCCGCAATTCCAGGTCGGCCGCGATCATGTCGGCAAGGGCGGCATCGTTACCGACATTGCCGAGGCCGATGCAGCGGCGGTCCGGTTCGAGGCCTGGATGAAAGAAAAAGGCTGGCCCATCCATGCCTGGACGGCCAGCCCGATTTCAGGCGGCGACGGCAATGCCGAACGCCTGTTTTACGCGGTCAAAGCTCAGTAACCGTAGAGTTCCTCGTCACCGCCGACGATATTCCATTCGCCATTATAGCCCTGACGGCAGGCCGTGGCCGGGTCGCGCTGGACGCTGCCGTCAGGTAGTTTCGTCTCGCGCCAGACGGTGCGGCACTCTTCCGGCTGGGCAGCCTGGGGCGCGGCCCGCGGATAGGATGGCTGTGCCGGGGCAGGCGCCGGGTAGTTCGTCGGGGCAGGGGCCGGCGTATAGGCCGCCTGCGGATGGCTGCGCAGGTCGCCCGGGCCGCCATAGAGGCCCTGGGTCGTGCGCGGGATCGAGTCTCCGGAATAGCTCGCTGAAATGGCCGGGTAGGACCCGTAATCCGCGCGGTAGCTGCCGCCATAGGGCGTTGCTACCTGGCAGGGTTGCGCATTGCCCGAGGCCATCGCATTGCCCGCGACGCCGCCCACGATCGCACCGAGCAGGGCCCCGGCGAGCACTTCGCCGTCATTGTTGCCCTTTTCCCAATAGCCGTGACGGCCGTGGCGGCCATAGCGCGTGTAGTGCCAGTCGCTGTCATTGTCGCCGATATTGTTGCCGATGGCGCCACCGGCGGCCGCACCAAGCAGCGCACCGATCACCGTGCCGGCGGCCTTGTCGTCGCTGTTCTGGCGTTCGCAGGCCGAATTGTAGGGGGCGCTATAGCCATAGGACTGCGCCGAAGCTGCCAGCGGGGCAGCCGCAACGGCGCAAAGCGCCACAGTGCCGATCAGAAGAGACTTCATCATCCCAATTCTCCTTCATGATGGCGCAGGGCCACCAGTATCTGAGGTCACACTGACTCAATGAACCTGAACCGGATGTGAAGGCTGGACGACCCCTGCAACCGGGCACATATCTGGTGCATGGGATTGTTCGACCGTGCCGCCCTTGCTGCAGGACGCGCCCGCTACGCGGCGGCGCAGGGCCTGCGTTCGGCCTGGTACGGGGCGCAGATGCGCGCGGCAAAGTCCCGTACGACGGGCTTCCACCGTCCGGACGCGCCGGATTTCGTGCCGGAACACGGCAAGCCGGACATGGCCGTGCTGCGCCGGGCCTATTTCGACCTTTTCCTGCAGGACCGGCGCAATGTGGAGGAAGGGCTCTATCCCGCGCCACGCGACGTGACGCTCGCCCAGCTGCCGCATGCGCTGAAATCCGCCCGCGCCTTCCAGGCCGATGTCGAGGCGGTGGAGCGCCGCCGCCAGGCCCGCAACGGCACTGAAGTGCAGGACGAACTGCCCGAAGGCTCCAACCGCTATCCCGACTATTACCGCCAGAACTTTCATTACCAGTCCGGCGGCTGGTTCAGCGACGAGAGCGCCGCGCTCTACGACACACAGGTCGAGGCCCTGTTCACCGGCACGGCCGATGCCATGCGCCGCGCCGCGCTCGCAGAAATCGCGCGCGAACTGAAGGGCAAGGACCAGCGCAAGGTCTCTCTTCTCGATGTCGCCTGCGGCAATGGCCGCTTCCTCGGGACGGTGATGAATGTCTGGCCGCGGCTGAAAGCGGCGGGGCTGGACCTGTCACCCAATTATACCGAGGCTGCCCTCGCGCGGCTGAAGGCCTGGCCGCAGGTGGAGGTGTTCCATGAAGCGGCCGAGGCAATGCCGTTGCCGGACGCGTCGCGCGATATGGCCGTTTCCATTTTCCTGTTCCACGAACTGCCGCCGGACGTACGTGCACCTGTGCTGGCGGAAGTGTTCCGTACACTGAAGCCGGGCGGTCTCTTTGTGCTCGCCGACAGTGTCCAGTTCGGCGACTATGCGGGCATGGACGGCCTGCTGGAATACTTCCCGCACGGCTTCCACGAGCCCTACTATCTTTCGTACCTTTCCTGGAGCGTGGACGAGGCCGCGGCTGCGGCCGGATTCGTGAAAGAGCGCGAACAGCTGGCCTTCCTGACCAAGGTCACCACCTGGCGGCGGCCAGAACTGTAATTCCCGCAAGTGCAATCATTGCGGCACAAGGCGATCCGTGCACGGCCTTGTGGCTGGCCCGTTCCTTGAATCGTGATTTGCAAGAAACCTGAAATGACACTAAATCGTTTATGTTGTTACAAAACAGATACAAAAAAAACAGAGGTTTAGATCGAACACTTGAGGTGCCGCCGATGAGCGTCCTGGACCATTTCCTGACCAAAGCCGCGCCCGCCGAGCGCGGCGATTTTGACTCTGCCTCCCAAGCCGGGAGCCGCACGACAGGCATCGTCCACATGGCGATGTACGTGCTGGCAGGCGTCATCGGGACAGCGCTCGCCATCGCCCTCGATCCGGTCGTCAACCTCTTTGCCGGGGACTGAGCCTCAGAATTCCGGCAGCTTGCCGGTGCCGAGCAGCGGCATGGCAAAGGCCAGCGCAATCGAGATGATCAGGCCGAAAAAGGCCCGCGCGGCGTCGCCGGTGACGTCGCGCACCGCCTCGCCCTTGTCGCGCAGGCCGGCAATGTAAGAGATCGCCAGTTCCCGTCCGGCCAGCAGGCCGAGGAAGACCCAGGTCGTGCTCATCGGCACATTGTTGATCTCCTTGAAGACGAGGAGGATCAGCGCATAGATCAGGTCCACCACGGTCGCCGCGCGCACGTCGATCGTGTTCACCTTGCGCTCCACGATGCGCTGGATCTGCCCGCCCTTGGTGGCGAAGATATAGCCCTGGATCAGGACCAGTAGCGCGCTGCCTCCCAGCACCGGGACGAGACCGAAACTCACGGTCGTGTCGCCATTCGCAACGCTCACATGGCGCGGCAGGTAGATGAAGATGTTCGCAAGGTCCTGCATCAGCCATTGCGACCAGAGGAACGCGGTCGTCATCCACTGGAACAGGACCCACCACGGCCAGGGCAGGCCTTCGCGCGTATTGAACACCCAGCGCTCGAACGTGTGCGAGATCACGACCCAGATCAGGATGCCGACGCCGAAGGCGACGATATAGCCCATCGCCGATTTCACCAGCATGCTGGTGAGGACACCGCTCGTCGCCGATCCGCCGGACAGGGCGAAAAGTGTCAGTACAAGGAAGGTTGTCGAGACCGGGATGCCGAAGCGTGTGATGACGAGCAGGATCAGTGGGGGCAAGGCGTGCCACCAGTGGATGCCCGGCGACAGAAGGCCACTGCGGTCGCCTGTGCCGGGAAGTACGCTCAGCGAGTCGAGCCGGTCATAGGCGATGTCTCCATGGCCGTGGAAATAGCCATAGGCGATGGTCGCCATCATGATGCCGGATGCGTAAAGCCACAGCACGCACCAGGGCAGGCGCTTGTTCGAGGAGATGAATGTTCCGAGTGTCTGGATCGAGTCGTTCGCGACGACGGCATAGGCGGCCAGCACGAAGCCGAGCACGCCGAAGAATTCCACGCTACCCATCGCCCGCCCCGTCACGTGCAGATTGTTACCGATTGGTTAGCAGGTGCAGCAGGGTCTGCCGATAGATGCTTTGTGAATTAAACGTGACGCGATTGTGGCGGCCGTGCGGCATAGGAATGCGCAAGCGCGAGCGCCACTGAATTTATCGTAAATTACTGAGGTTTCACAAAGTGTTGTGGGTCAGCCACAGCCCGCTCAAACTGTGCGTGAACTGTGCATTCGTAAGGTTCCTTAAGGCCGGCGGTCGCCTAATTGAGGGCCACGCAATATGCGTCAAACAGGAGAATACTCATGAAAATGGTACTGGCCTCGCTCGCAGTGGTCGCCGTCGCTTCTCCGGCTCTTGCCCAGGGCAAGCTGGAACTCGGTGCCGGTTATTCGAACTTCGACACGGACGGCGCAGACATCGGCGCCCTGACGGCCCGCGGCACCTATTTCATCACCCCGCACCTCGGCGTCGAAGGCGAAGCCTCGATCGGCATCGACGATGACCAGGTCGGTGCAGCGAATGTCGAACTCGACAGCTCGTTCGGCGCCTTCGGCGTTGCACAGCTGCCGGTGTCCGAACGCGTCGATCTGTTCGCCCGCGCCGGTTACGCCACCAACGATTACAACGTGAGCGTGCCGGGCCTCGGCAGCGCCTCGGGCGACGATGACGGCCTTGCCTATGGCGTCGGCGGCAAAGTGTTCCTCACGGACCGCTTCGGCCTGCGCGGCGACTTCACTCGCTATGAAGGCGACGACGTCGATGCAGACGTCATCTCCGTCGGCGGCGTGATGAAGTTCTAAGTCTCTCTTCCGTACTCCAAACGGAAACTGGCCCCCGGCGCTTCGCGCGTCGGGGGATATTTTCAGGACACGTAAGAGAGCCCGTTAAGGTCATGTTAACAATGTGTGTTCTGGCAATCACACATAGACAGAAGAAGAAATTGTAAGTAGGAATTCGCTTTCTGAATTCAGAGCCTGCCGCTATCTCCGCGCGACGCAAACACTGCGTGATCTTGGCGACGCATTTAGATCCAAATATGAAAATCGACTTCCTCGCGTCGCGCGTGATCGATTTCACTTCGTTGAGGATGGAGGAGGTCGGTTTGATCGCGATACGGACGACCACGTCCTGCCCGGTCGAGATGCCACCGGCGACGCCGCCTGTTCGACAGGAAGAGGCCTCGAACGGCATTGCCTGCGGCCATTTGCGTCGGCTATTCTCATTCGCCGGATGCAGATGATGGCAGCGCTCGAAGCCCGCGCCGATACTCGCACGCGCCCTGACTGCATTGATGCTCATCAAATACGCTGCCGGCGAAGTGAAGTCGCCATCCAGCGTGCCATAGGATCGACGTCGTCCTAGCCGGCGTCGATATCAGCATCGACAACTGGCCTTCCTGACGATGGTCAGCCGTTGCGAGCTGCGCCGGTTTCTGAGGTCGCGTCGGAACGTGTTCGCCACGTTTCGGCACGCATGACAGCATCCAGGCACTCAGATGCCGAATACTTCGGCTACAAGGTCCCAGTTCCAGCTGACATCGACGGGATTGATGGCGTGCGGCGCCGACTTTCACGGCGCCGCGGATCACGATCCCGTTCGCCCAGCATCGCGGCGCGCGCGGATTTCACCAAGTATGATGGCGGCGACACGGGCAGCGGTTTCCGCGCAGACGATCGCCCGCCGACGTGATACTCGATCGCAGGCCGTGATCTCGCTTCATAAGGATAGTCGGCATGGCCTGTCTCGGTAATCCGGCTCGCGGATTGCCATAGTCTTTGGCGTTCCGCTGGTCGCCTTTGTATCTCGATCACGGTGAGATCAGCGTGCCGGTCGTGGCCGCGGGGCGCAGTTTCGCGTCGGCGAGCTCGAAGCCATCATCGCCTCGGAAGGATCTTCACCGCGTACGGCTCCTGGATGCTCGTGACGACAGGGGTCGCGACCCTTGGTGCCGGGCGGTACGTCCACTTCTCGGTCGCAGGACGATTTCACTTGGATGAAGGCCTCATGCAGTGACAGGTCGGTTTCGGATCGCGCCATACGACCACGCAACCGAGCGCCGGCCCGCGGCTTTGCCCCAGGTCGTCACGCGGAAGAGATGGCCGAACGTGTTGTGAGACATGGCTGCCTACTCGATATCCTGAGATCTAACCCGAAAGACGCCCTTAATGCATTCCGGGCTCCGGATTGCAATCTGATGTGGGTTTTGTGATAAAAGCCTGACGCCGGATAGAGTTCGTCGCCCTTCAATGAATACACACGGACGCTATCAAAGGGCGCTCGCCAGCGTCTTTACGGATTTGGTGTAGATGGTTGATAACAGCGCAATCCAGATAGCGACGAAGCAGATCAGGATGGTTTTTTGGAAGTTCGAAGTCATCCCCGGCAGTCTCGACAACCTTGTGAAGCTCCCGGTACGCCGATGTTACTGTATCGAGCCCGCCTTGCGGGTTGCGTCCAGGCAAAAGCTCTAGTCCAACGCGACCATGCGCGTCCGGGCACCAGAACGGGATTGTCTTCGGACAGAGCTTCTTTCACGGGTAGCGAGTTCCGATCTGCACCAAATCGAGGCTCGTTTCGGATTACGATGCTTTCACCAGCAATAAATCGCGGCGGGTGTCCACGCCAGTCGTAATTATTTTCGCTGGTTCGAAATCCCCTCGCCTGAAATCAGACGCTCGGCTACTCCGGCATCGCATCCGTGATAGCCGAGCAGGACCGGGCCCGGGTAGCGAGTTCGCGGATCTCGCACATAATCCTTGAGCCGCCGTATTTGCGTGTGAGCTGGCCGCCCGCTGTATGCGTGCCAAGTTCTTTCAGGTATTTTCGCGCCGCTGCTGCGGACGTGATTTTTTCCTCGTAAAATCACACGCCGGAAAGGATTTTGTCACAACGCGTCCGGTATCCTGGCGCTGTGTGACGAATCGCGAGTGCCGTGGCGGCGTTTGATCCAGAAATCTGTTGTTTCGATGAAGGCTTCATCCGCGACTCCATCCTTGGAACGAGCAACATCGCCTACGCCCCAGGTCACGCGGAATTCCAATAGGAAATACTTGCTTTAGAATGAAGTCGCTTAAATTGACCTGGTTCCGTCTAGCTGAACAGGTGCTCGACGGCGGCGCGTTCTTCACGCAGTTCGGCATCGGTCGCATCCATCTTCGCGCGCGAGAAGTCGTTGATCTCGAGGCCCTGGACGATCTCGTACTTGCCGTCCTTGCAGGTGCACGGATAGCCGTAGATCACGCCCGGCGCGATGCCATAGGAACCGTCCGACGGGATACCCATCGAGACCCATTCGCCGGCCGGCGTGCCGAGGGCCCAGCTGCGCATGTGGTCGATGGCGGCCGAGGCAGCCGAAGCGGCGGAGGACGCGCCACGGGCCTTGATGATCGCCGCGCCGCGCTGCTGCACGTCCGGGATGAAGGTGTTCTGGTACCAGGCATCGTCGACCATCGGCTTGGCCGCAGCGCCCTTGACGGTCGCGTGGTGGATGTCCGGATACTGGGTGGCCGAGTGGTTGCCCCAGATGATCACGTTCTGGATGTCGGTGTTGCGCTGTGCCAGTCTTCTCGGCCAGCTGGCTCATCGCGCGGTTATGGTCGAGGCGGACCATGGCGGTGAAGCATTTCGGGTCGAGGTCCGGGGCGTTCTGCTGGGCGATCAGGGCGTTGGTGTTCGCCGGGTTGCCGACCACGAGCACTTTCACATTGCGCGAAGCATTGTCGTTGATGGCCTTGCCCTGCGGGCCGAAGATGCCGCCGTTTGCGGACAGGAGGTCCTTGCGTTCCATGCCCTGCTTGCGCGGCATGGCGCCGACGAGGAGGCAGTAGTCTGCATCCTTGAAGGCCACGTTCGGATCGTCGGTGGCGACGATCTTGTTCAGCAGCGGGAAGGCGCAGTCGTTGAGTTCCATGATCACGCCCTCGAGCGCGCCGAGCGCCGGGGTGATTTCGAGCAGCTGCAGGTCGACCGGCTGGTCCGGCCCGAGCATGTCGCCGGCGGCGATGCGGAAGAGGAGGGCATAGCCGATCTGGCCAGCGGCACCGGTGACGGCAACTTTGACAGGCTGTTTCACAGGGAGGGTCCTTCTTGCAGAGCTGAATTTCGTGGCCTCCACATGGCGAATTTGTCGGCAGAGGGCAAGCCGTGCTGCGCCGATGCCGCAGCCCGCCAGCCCCCGCCCGGGCCCGATTACGCCCCTCTACGTAGGTGTCACAGTGGGCATTCCCGTGCCGATGACCTATATCGGCGGGAAGTACCAGACCGGAACGACCACAACAGGGGGCCCGCTGCCATGACAACCAGGATCATCCCGCCCAGCCCGTCCGCCGCCGAATACGCGACCGACCCGACCGGCAAGCCCCTGATCCCCAATGCGGCGGACCCTTTCGCCCTGTTCAATGACTGGATGGCCGAGGCGCGGGCGAAGGAACTGAACGATTCCAACGCCATGTCGCTCGCCACGGTGGATGCTGAGGGGCAGCCGGATGTCCGCGTCGTGCTGCTGAAGGAAGTGACGCCGGCGGGCTTCGTCTTCTTTACCAATCTCGAAAGCGCCAAGGGCCAGCAGCTGAAGGCCAACCCGGTCGCCGCGCTCGGCTTCCACTGGAAGAGCCTCCGCCGTCAGGTCCGCATCCGCGGCACCGTGGCCCGCGTCTCCGATGCCGAGGCCGACGAGTATTTCGCCACCCGCGCCGCCCAGAGCCGGATCAGCGCCATCGCCTCCGACCAGTCGCGCCCGCTGCCCGACCGCGCCGTCTTCGAGCAACGCATTGCCGAACTGTCCGAAATCTACGGCGACGGACCGGACATCCCGCGCCCGAAATTCTGGGGTGGCTTCCGCCTGACACCGACCGAAATCGAGTTCTGGCAGGACCAGGCCTTCCGCTCGCACGACCGCCTGAAATACACGCGGACATCCGATGGCTGGGAAACGGGCCGGCTTTATCCCTGAACGGAGAGCGGCAACAACCGCGAATCCTCCACGGCCGCGGTACGGTGGCCGAGGACTTTCATATAGTCGGCGTCCTGCTCGAACGCGAAAAACGTCGCCATGTCCTTCTGGCGTACCAGGAGGGCAAGGTCCCAGCGTTCGTCTTCCGGGCCGATCAGCCAGCTGCCGCCTTCGGCCAGCAGGTCCAGAGACCCGCCGCTTTTCTCAAGGAAGGGCAGGGTTTCCGCGATATAGCGGTCATACGCCTCCCGTCCGCTGACCGGGCTGTCCGGCGCGATATCCGGAAAGCCAGAATAGTCGGCGACCGCCCGCAGGCGGATCAGGTTCAGCATCACCACATTCCCGGCCAGCGCCCGCATCACGAAGCGCCGGCCGAGTTCCTGTGTCGGGGCAAGATAGGCCATCAGACCAGCCCGATGGAGGTTCGCTCCACCACGAGGTGGGGCACGCCGTCGCTCGTTTTCGAGAACGAGACGCCGCCGGACGAGACCGTCGCATTGATCCGCTTGCGGAAGGCCGAGAAACTGTCGAACTCGACCACGTCGACCGGCTCGTCGAAATCGAGCGTGATCTCGAACGCGGTGCCGCCCGCAAGTTCGCGCACCGACAGGACACGGCCCGTGAACGGCTTCTTCAGGTAAGACCCGGCGACCTGGTCGCCGACCTGAAGCGGGATTTCCGGTTCGTTCGACAATTGCGCCGAAGCCGTGTTCCAGTCGCGATAGCCAAGTTCGTGCGCGACGCGTTCCAGCGCCTCGGAATGGGAGATCGGCGTGCCGGCCAGCGCCAGTTCCGCCCTTATTTCACGCGCCCAGGCTTTGGCCTGGTCACGATTGGAGATGGTAAGAGACATCGGAAACATCCTTGTCCAGGCAGTCGCATTTCAGCGGGGCTCGCCTTGCCGCGGGACTGCCGGTGGGACCGGTGTTCCGTTGTGCTTGTCGCGGCGCGTTTGCGCCGGGGGATCTTCACCATGAGGCCGAAGCCTTGCGAGCGGCAGGTGTCCCAGAACCTGCGCGCCACATAATCCCGCCAGGACGCGGCGTCAATGATTGTCATGCGACGGCAAGTGCGGCTAAGTATTGGCACTTATCGTGGCAATTCCTCGCCACCGCCAACAGGGGGTATTTCATGAAACGCGGCCTGCAGATCGCGCTCGGCGTCTTTTCGCTCATTCCGGTGGCCTTCGCCATTCTCGGCTTCGTGGCCGGGGCAGGGCGCCTGTCGCCGGACGGCGTTGCAGTCGATCTCGACAATCAGTACCGGTACTTTTCCGGCATGTATCTCGTGGTCGCCTTCATGCTCTGGTCGATCATCCCGGCCATCGAGAAGCATGGCCGCACGCTGTTCCTGGTCAGCGCCGCCATCTTCATCGGCGGCCTTGGCCGCATCGTTTCCTACATGACGATGGGCGCCCCCGCACAGGACCTCGTCGTCGGCATGGGCATCGAACTGGTCGCGCCGGTGATCTTTGTGCTGTGGCAGCGCACAGTGGCCGCGAAGGCCTAGCGCCCGCACGCCTCGCGGCCCACATCGTCGGCCGCGATCAGGTCCGCCACGCGATAGGGTTCGTCCGTCGCCAGCAGGACGAGTCCGTCGGCAGCGAGGTCGTCGTATTCGGAGGCATCGCCGTCTGCGAGATATTGGTCGTCCAGCCGCTCGCCGGCATGGCCAAGCGTGCCGAAGGCCGGTTCGACGCCGACCTGTTCCAGCCGGACCCAGGCGGCGCGCTTCGGTTCGTCCGTGCCGGTCCAGCCAATCAGGCGCGTGCGGTCCACGCCGCGCGCTTCCAGTTTCGCCACGTCCCGGTCGCCGAAGGCCGAGGCGGTCATCATGAAGCCGGGGTCGATGGCGGCGATCTCGGCGGCCTGGTCGTCATTGTAGGAGATGAAGATCACGTTCTCCGTCGCGCCCGCGGCCTTCACGGCGGCGGCGATGTTGCGGAAACTGGTGGTCGGCTTCTTGTCGAGTTCCAGCACCGCGCCGGTCTGTTTCGCCCAGAGCAGCGCGTCAGTGAATTTCGGTGGGTGGAAGCCCGAGCGCTGCCCGTCATTGTCTTCCAGTTCGAGGCCGCTCATGGTCTCCCAATCCACGTCGGAGACATAGCCTGATCCTGTTGTCGTCCGATTTAGCCGGTCGTCGTGCATCAGGGTCAGCACGCCGTCTTTCGTCTCGGCGATGTCGATCTCGAACACGCGGATGCCGCGGTCGAAGCCGTGCTGGAAGGTCTCGATTGCGTTCTCGGGGTAACCTTTGTCCGGCCCGCCCCGATGCGCGGCAATGGCCATGCCGTTATGCTCGCGAAGGCAGTCAAAATATTCCGGCAGGGGCAGGGCCGCAGCGGCGTCTGAGGCGGTCGTTACCGTCTGCACCGGCGCGCCGCATGCGGCGAGCGCGGCCAGGCTCGCTGCGAAAAATGCAAATCTTTTCATGGTGCGACCCTCAATTCCTTGCCTCGCGTCAGCCGCGCGCATACACAGTCTCCGGATACAGGACAATGACGCCGGGGCAAGGCGTCTCGAGGAGGAATTCGCATGAAAGGCCTGATGCAGGACTGGCAGCTCACGACCAACAAGATCCTTGAGCACGTGAAACGGGTCAACCCGACGCGCGAGATCATCACGCGCCGCGTCGAGGGCAATATCGAGCGCATCACCTATGCCGACCTCTTCGACATGTCGAAGCAGGTCTCCACCGCTCTGAAGGATTCCGGCATCGGCCTCGGCGACCGCGTCGCCACGCTCGGCTGGAACTCCGAGCGCCACATGGCCTCCTGGTATGGCGCGATGGGCATCGGCGCCGTCCTGCACACCGTGAACCCGCGCCTTCACCCGGACCAGATCGCCTGGATCATCAACCATGCCGAAGACAAGGTCCTGATCTTCGACAAGACCTTCCTGCCCGTCGTCGAGGCGATCAAGGACAATATCCCCACCATCAAGACCTTCGTCATCTATGCCGGCGCCGACACGATGCCGGACAATACGCTCGGCGCCGTGCCGTTCGACATCTGGATCGACGGCCGCTCCACCGATGTGCGCTGGGGCGACTTCCCGGAAGATACGGCCTGCGGCCTCTGCTACACGTCCGGCACCACGGGCGACCCGAAAGGCGTGCTCTACTCGCACCGCTCCAACGTGCTGCACACCTATATCACCATGCAGAAAGACGCGATCGGCATGGGCGCGAACGATGTCGTCATGCCGGTCGTGCCGATGTTTCATGCCAATGCCTGGGGCCTGACCTTCTCGTGCCCCGCGACCGGCGCCAACATGGTCATGCCCGGTGCGCAGATGGACGGCGCCTCGATCTACGAATTGCTCGACACGGAGAAGGTGACCATCACCGCCGCCGTGCCGACCGTCTGGCTCATGCTGCTCACCCACCTGCAGCAGAACGACCTCAAGCTGCCGCACCTCAAGAAGGTGATCATCGGCGGCTCGGCCGTGCCGGAGAAAATCCTCCGCGCCTTCGAGGAAGACTATGAAGTCGACGTCGTCCACGCCTGGGGCATGACCGAGACCTCGCCGCTTGGCACGCTGGGCACGCTGCCGCCGCACCTGCTGAACGCCGACATCGACACCCGGATGGAGCAGAAGCTGAAGCAAGGCCGTCCGCCCTTCGGCGTCGAACTCAAGATTGCAGATGATGAAGGCAATGACATTGCCTGGGACGGCAAGACTTCTGGCCGTCTCCTGGTGCGCGGCGCTGCCATCGCCAAGGGCTATTTCAAGGGCGCCGGCGGCAAAGTGCTGGACGAGGAAGGTTATTTCGACACCGGCGACGTCGCGAACATGGACCAGTACGGCACGATGCAGATCACCGACCGGGCCAAGGACGTGATCAAGTCGGGCGGGGAGTGGATCTCCTCCATCGACATCGAGAACATCGCTGTCGGCCATCCGAAAGTCGCGAACGCTGCCGCCATCGGCATCTATCACCCGAAATGGGACGAGCGCCCGCTGCTGATCGTCCAGCCCGCCGAAGGACAAAATCCGACCAAGGAGGAAATCCTCAAGGCGCTGGAAGGCAAGATCGCCAAATGGTGGACGCCGGATGATGTCGCCTTCGTGGATGCCATTCCGCTGGGCGCCACCGGCAAGATCAACAAACTTGCGCTTCGTGAGAAGTTCAAGGACTACAAGCTGCCGACGACGTAAGTGTCATGGATCTCGGCCTGAAAGATCGCGTCGTCTTCGTCGCCGGTGCCAGCCGCGGCATCGGTCTTGGCATCGTTGAAGCCCTGTTGGCGGAAGGCGCGAAAGTCGCCATGGCCGCGAGGGGCGCTGAGGCGCTGGAGGAGCAGCGTGCCCGCCTTGCCTCGCAATATGGTGAGCACAAAGTCTGGGCGCGTGCAGGCGACCTGCGCGACAGCGCCACGATCGACGCGATGGTCGAAGCCATCGAGCATGAGTTCGATCCGCTCTGGGGCGCGGTTGCCAATGTCGGCCTTCATCCGTGTCCGCCGGGCTATGAGGTGGACGACGACACCTGGACAGCCGGCCTGCAGCAGAACCTCGACAGCGCGTTCCGGCTCGCCCGCGCGTCCCTCCGCAAGATGGAACCGCGGGGCGAGGGATCGATCCTGATGATCTCGTCGATTGCAGGCCTCGGCGCGCTCGGCACGCCGGTCACCTATGGCACGTCCAAGGCGGCGATGAACCATCTCGCCAAGGAACTCGCCCGGATTGCCGGTCCGAAAGGCGTGCGGGTGAATGCGATTGCGCCGGGCAATATCATTTTCCCGGGCGGCGACTGGGAAGAGCGGTCCACCGGCCCGCGCGGCGATGCGTGGACCCGCTGGATCCGCCGGGAAGTGCCTCTGCAGCGTTTCGGCAAGCCGGAGGAAATCGGCTCCGCCGCAGCCTACCTCCTCAGCCCGCTCGCGAGCTTCATCACCGGCGCCGTCCTGCCGGTCGATGGCGGCCAGACGCGCTAGAGTCTATTCGGCTTCCGGTGTCTGTATGCTGATCAGGTAGCTCAGCAGAAGGTCGGCGCCCATCGGGCTGAACTCGAATTCCGGCATGTCCGGATGACCCACCTTGATGCCGTCGCGGAAATTCTCGCGCAGGGCTTCGCTGTCATACCGGGCCAGCACGTTGCGCAGGGGCGGGGCGTCCGTGCGCCGCGCGTCCTCATTGTCGAGCCCGTGGCAGCGCGAACACTGATCCTCGGCAATCTCGTGCCCGGCGGCGATCTCGTCGGCCAGCGGCAGGCCGGTCAGGCCGAGATTCTCGTCCGGCGTGACGCTCTCCTCGGCCGGCCCGGCGGGGGGCGTACCGGTCTCTGCACAGGCAGCCAGGACGAGGGGAACGAGGGCGATCATCATGCGGCGCATGGGGCACTCCATCTGGGAACAGACCCCATGATCGCCTGATGCGGCGCCGGACGCAATTCAGGATATGTGCGGAATGGGCCCGCACTGTTCCCGGGGCTCAGCTTTCGGTCGGTTCCTGGATGCTCTTGAGATAGGTCAACAACACGTCGGCACCCAGCGGGCCGAAATGAAATTGCGGCATGTCCGGGTGACCGACTTTAAGGCCCTGTTCGAAATTCTCGTGCAGTGTGGCCGCATCGTAGTTGTTCAGCACATGCCGCAGGGCAGGCGCATCGGCACGCAGCGCCTCCTGCTCGTCGAGGCCGTGACAGTTCGCGCACACGGCGGAAGCGACCCCGCGGCCCTCTGCGATCTGTTGCTCCAGCGGCACCTTCTGGGACTCCCGCACTTCCAGCGCCTCGCATCCGGCCAGTGCAATCGGCAATACGGCGATCATTAGATAACGCATTTCCTCTCTCCCTTTTTATTGCGGCAAGTATCCGCCCGATGCCTGTCCCGCGCAATAAGGGGAAAATACGGAGGCGTTTCCGCCATCTTTTGTCCGACCCGCCGCTCATGGTGAGCGCGCTCTATCCGACCGGATGAGGTCCCACGGAATTCTTGCGTGCATGGATCTGGCTGTTTCCGTCTAGGGCGCGGTCTACACCATCGCCAGTATGCTATTGGCTTTGCTGGACCGAGAGATCCAGCCGGAGGTCTTTGGCCAGCCGCGGTCGCGCTTCAGAAAGTCGCTATAGTGGCGCTGTATGGAATAGGTGCGGCGCCTGCCGTGCTCATCCGCCGTCTGATCTTTCTGATGGCCTTGTCTCTGGAGCTTGCGCCGACGGAGCCGCGCGAAGGCCGGAACTTGTTCCGCGCCCAGCCCACGCCCAGTGGGGCCGCTGGCGTGTCCTCCGCACGGTTCGGGGCAAGTGAGGTGTCTTTTCGGGGCGTGCCCGGGCATCTTCCGGGCAGATGCCGGAACCGAGACCGGTTCCCATCTCGCCGGCCGTCGAGCGCTGGGAGCATTGATCGACGCGCTGACACACAGCCACCGGAGCGCCAGACGCCTCACCCGGACGCCGCAGGGCTGGAAGGTGCAAGGCGAAGTTCGGCTCTGTCTCGCGCCTCTGCGCTTCGCGCCACTCGCCTGATACAGGCTGAGGTTTTCCGAAATTTGAGCCGATTGCCGGAACGCCAGGGGGCGTTTTATGGCGAAGGTGCTGGCGCTCACACACTCGTGACTGAGTGGGGGCGACAAGGACCGGAAATTCGGGATAAGTACCGGTCAAAGCAGGGAGGCTTCCATGACCGATACGTCGCAAAATGCTGGCTGGCGCGGACTGTTTGCGGGTTTTGCCCTCGCGCTCGCCATTTTTGGTGCGCTCTGGTTCTTCATTGCCGCCGGCGGCACCAAGCTCGGCCTGTGGGACTGGAAAGTCGGCTTCGGCACCCTGTCGATGAAATGGGGCCCGAACATTGTCCTGGCGGCGCTCGCCATTTCCCTGCTGGCGATCATCGTCGCCCTGATCCAGGCGCCGCGCAAACGGCCCTTCATGCTGGCTCTCGCCGCGCTCCTCGTCTCGGGTCTCTCGCTCGGCCGGCTGACGGCCACCAAGGCGAATGCCGAACGCCTGCCGCCGCTGCACGATATCCAGACCGACTGGGCCCACCCGATCATGCCCTCGCCGGCCCTCCTCGCCGCCCGCGAGGCCACTGGCGCCTACAACACGATCGAGGAAGCCCCGGTCATTCCGGAAAGCGCCGAAGCCCGCTGGCCAGGCACCGGCGGCCGCCTCGTTTCCGAAGTGCAGGAACAGGCGGAGTTCGATCCCGAAGTTCTCAAAAAGGAAGTCAACGCGCCCTATCCGAAGATCGAAACGCTGACCCTCCCGTCGGTTCCCTTCGATATGGCTTATCAGGCCGCGCTCGATACGGTGAACAAGAAGGGCTGGACGATCGTCTCGGCCGAGCCGGAAGAGGGCCGGATCGAGGCAACCGACACGACCTTCTGGTTCGAGTTCAAGGACGACGTCATGATCCGTGTGCTGCCGGACGGCGAACAGGGATCCCGGATCGATGTCCGCTCGGTCAGCCGCGTCGGCCTGTCTGATCTCGGCGCAAACGCGAAGCGGGTAAAGAACCTGCTGGACGATATCGAGGCACAGATCGGCTGAGTCAGGACGGCGCGCTCGCCGCCTGCTTCTCACCGAGTTTCAGAAGCCGCGCCGCCGTGCCGATGGTCCAGCCCTGCGCGACAAGCGACACTGTGACAATGACGAAGACCACATTGAAGAAGCCGACGCTGACCGGTCCCGGCGCAATCACGGGATAGATTGCCAGCAGAACGGGGACTGCCCCGCGTAGCCCGACCCAACTGAGAAATGTGCTCTCGCGCAGGCTGAATCCCATCCAGCCGGCGCTGGCGAACACGGCGATGGGCCGGGCGACCAGCATCAGAACTGCCGCGCAGGCCAGGGCGGGCCAGAAGTCACGTAGCAGCGCGCTCGGCGTGACCAGCAGGCCCAGCATCAGGAACAGGACCATCTGACAAAGCCATTGGAGCGCCTCGTTGAAATCCTCGATCCGGTCGATGGGCCGCCGGAGGTAGGCCTTCAGCATGAAACCCGCGAGATAGACCGCGAGGAAGCCGCTCCCGCCGATCAGCATCGTGCCGGAAAAGATCGCGAGCGCGCCAGAAAGGGTCATCGCCGGATAGGTGCCCATCGGCAAGTTCAGCCGGTCGACCAGGAAGGCGAGCAGGCGTCCGCCGCCGAGCCCCGCCAGAAGGCCGATGCCTGCCTGCTGGACCAGGAAGAGGAGCATGCCGGGCAGGGCAACGGCCTCGCCGGCATGCTGGGCCGCGACGATCGTGGTCAGCGAAACGGTGAGGAAGATTGCCATCGGGTCATTGATGCCGGACTCCAGCATCAGCGTGTCGCGCACCCGCTTGCGAAGGTCGATGCCGCTCTGCTGCACGAGGAGGAAGGTCGCGGCGGCATCGGTTGAGGCAACAGCAGCGCCCAGAAGAAGGCCCTGCAGCCACGGGACGCCAAGGATGAAGGTGGCGGCAAGGCCTGTGACCCCGCCCGTGATCAGCACGCCGAAGATCGCGAGACTCGCGGCGGGAAGGCCGGCGGTGCGGAATACTGTGCGATCGGCCTCAAGGCCTCCGGCGAACAGGATGACAGCGAGCGCTACGCTTCCAAGGTCGAAGGCGAAACCGAAATTGCTGAAGTGAATTCCCCCCGGACCGTCTTCTCCGAGCAGCATGCCGATGACCAGCGCAAGGAGCAGGAAAGGCGCTCCTGCCCGCCGGGCGACCGGCATCAGGGCAAAGCTGGCGAAAACGACCAGGCTGCAAAGGAAGAGAAACAGCGCCAACCAGGCCACCTCGCGCTTGAATTTCGGGATGAAACCGAGATGGGGCGCAGGAGGCGGAATGCCAATGCTTTCAGGGAGTTTCCGTCAGGCTTGTGTCCTGCCGGACACAAACCCGGCCGCTTAGCGGTCTTTCGGGTCCAGCGCGTCGCGCAGGCCGTCGCCGATGAAGTTGAGGCAGAGCAGGGTCACGGCCATCGTGGCGGCAGGCGCGAGCAGCATCCAGGGTTTTTCCTCCATCCGGGCGGCGCCGTCGGAGATCAGCACGCCGAGTGAAGTCAGCGGTTCGTTCACGCCAAGGCCGAGGAAGGAGAGGAAGCTCTCCGCGAGGATCACGACCGGGATCGTCAGGGTCACGTAAACCGCCACCGGGCCGATCACGTTCGGCAGGATATGGCGCAGGATGATATCGCGGCGGGGCACACCGGCGGCGCGGGCGGCCTCGATGAATTCCTTGCTCTTGATAGCAAGGGTCTGGCCACGCACGATCCGGGCCATGGTCAGCCATTCAATGGCGCCGATAGCGGCAAAGATGAGGATAATGTTCCGCTCAAAGACGGTCAGGAGCAGGATCACGAAGAAGATGAAGGGGAGAGCGTAGAGCACGTCAACGATCCGCATCATCAGGTTGTCGATCCGGCCGCCGAGATAGCCGGCCGTGGCGCCCCAGGTGACGCCGATGACGAGGCTGACGGCTGTGGCGACGACGCCCACCATGAGCGAGATGCGCAGGCCGATCATCAGGCGGGCCATCAGGTCGCGGCCCTGAAGGTCGGTCCCGAGGATGTGCCAGTCTGTGAGGGTCGGCGCGATGGCGCGGGCATCGGAAATCGTGCGGTAGTCGTGCACCCAGACCATGGGGCCGATGATGGCGATGGCGACGAGAACGCCGAGAACCCACATCGAGAAGACGGCTGCCTTGTTGCGGAACAGGCGCGCGCGGGCATCGTCCCACAGCGAGCGGCCGCCGGTAATGGCCTGGTTGACCGCTTCCACGCGGCCGGTCGGGTCCAGGATCGGGTTCGCCTCGCTCATCAGTCGTACTTCACTTTCGGGTCAAGCACCGCGTAGAGGATGTCGGCAACGAGGTTCAGGATCACGATCAGGGCTGCGTAGACGATGATCGCGCCCATCACGAGCGTATAATCGCGGTTGAGTGCGCCGTTCACGAAGTAAGAGCCGAGGCCGGGCAGGCCGAAGACCTTCTCGATGACGACAGAGCCGGTCATCACCCGAGCCATGGCCGGACCGGCATAGGAGACGAGCGGAAGAAGGGCGGCTGGCAGGGCATGGCGCATGATCACCTGACGCTCCGACAAGCCTTTCGAACGGGCGGTGCGGATATGGTTCGAGCGCATCGTCTCGATGATCGACGCACGCATCAGGCGGGAAATAATGGCGATCTGCGGCAGGGCGAGCGTGATGACCGGCAGGGTCATGTTGTAGGGGCTCATCCCGATGTTCGGATAGGTGCCGAGCCCGCCCACGGCGAAGATACCGGCGCCGAGGGCGAAGATGAGGATCAGGATCGGGCCGGTCACGAAGGTCGGGATGGATATGCCGAACATCGCGAGGCCCATGACGCCATAATCGGCCGATGAGTTCTGCCTCAGCCCCGCGAAGACCCCCAGAAGGGTGCCGAAGACGATGCCGAGGACCATGGCCAGCGTGCCGACCGTCAGCGAAATCGGCAGGCCATCGGCGATCAGGTCGTTCACGCTCTTTCCGAGCGTCTTGTAGGAGGGGCCGAAATCGCCCTGAAGGACGCCGCCGACATAGTCGAAATACTGCTCGTGCAGCGGCTTGTCGAAACCGAACTTGGCGGCAATCGCCTTTTCCGTGGCCGCCGGTAGTTTGCGGTTGCCATCGAAGGGGCCGCCAGGGGCCGCGCGCATCATCAGGAAGGCCATGGTGATGATGGCCAGCATGGTGGGGATTGCAATCAGCAGGCGGCGGCCGGTATAGGCCCATGGGATCCGGCTGAAGGCGCGCTGCAGGGTGGACAAAGGGAATAATTCCGTCGTTGTTGCAGGGCCAAGGCGAAACCTGTTCTGCCAAAACCTTGGCAGAACGCACATCCTTCCTTAGCTAGGTATCCAGATCGATCAAGACCGTCTCAACAGACAGGACCCCTTCAAATGGCCGATATCCGCCGCGTCACCGACGCTTTCGCCGTGGCTCCCCAGATTTCCGAGACGGATGTCGAGGAAATCGCTGACGCCGGCTTCAAGACCATCATCGCCAACCGCCCGGACGGGGAAGGCGGCGTCGACCAGCCGCGTATGGGATCGATCCGTGCCCGCGCCGAATCACTGGGCCTGACCTTTGTGGCACTGCCTTTTTCCGGGGCACCGACGCCTGAAATCGTGGAAAGGATGGGGCAGATCCTGAACGAGGCCCCGCAACCTGTCCTGGCCTATTGCCGCACGGGGACCCGTTGCATCACGGCTTGGGCCCTGACCCATGCAGGACAGGGCTCTGCGGGCGATATCGTCGATGCTGCAGCAGGCGCAGGCTACGATCTTTCGAGCATCGAATCCCTCCTCTAAGGGCTGTTCCGTATGGCTCCTGATAACATTTGCGCCGCATTAAGTGTGTTGTCAGTGAGCTGGCGGCATGCGAGGCAGTTAACCGGCCGCGGACCGCACTTTCTCGTGCTGTTCGCCAGTCAGGAGAGTATCGGATGACGGACCGGTTGTGGCTGACCGATTTCAAATATGACGACGGCGCCATTCTGGCGAAGAAAACCGGCGCCCGCATCCCGCTGACCCTGTCGCTGATCAATGATGTCTTCACCTGGCTGACCTTCTATGCGGCCGCCCAGTCTTGGCGCATCTGGCGCCGGATCGAGGGCCACAAGCGCCCGACCATCGCCTTCTATCCCGACAAGCCGCGCCCCTGGTATTTCATCTGGCCGGTCATGCACGTGTCGGGTGCAAAGCTGATCGATGACGTGACCAAGGCCGATATCGTGATGCAGTTTGACGACTGCACCGAGACGAACAACGAGCAGCCCGCCGTCAAGGAAGGCGCCCGCCTCGTCAACTTCCGTTGCCATGACGTGTCCAAGTCGAAAGTGGCTGCCGCGTTCGAGACGGCTGCCGGGTACAACCTCTCGGTCGACCCGACCACATTCACAGGCCGCATGGTGGAGAAGTCCGAACTGAATGCTGCCCATGACGGGCGCGTTCTGGAAGGTCCGCTGGATACGCCCGTGCCGGGCAAGACCTATCAGGTTCTGGTCGACAACGAGATCGAGGGTGGCCTGGTAGAGGATCTCCGCTGCTGCCTCGTCAACGGATCGCCGATCGTCGTCTTCCGCAAGCGCCGCCCGCTGGAGCGGCGCTTTGCAAATGAGAATGTCGAAGTTCTGCTCGATGAGCCTCGCGTTTGTTACACGGCGGATGAAATTGCCGTGATAGAGCGCTTTGCGCAGGAAATGGGTCTGGACTGGGGCGGCGTGGATTGTCTACGTGACCGAAACAGCGGACGGCTGTACATCGTCGATGCGAACAAGACCGATATGGGCCCGCCGGTTGCCCTGAAACTCAGCCAGAAGCTGAGAGCAACCCGCCGGATGGCACAGGCCTTCGGAACCAGGTTTGCACCGAAACGACGGTAGTCTGTCCGCAGGCTGAGGTTCGAGAGACGGCAAATGGCAATTCCTTATATTCGCGAGATCGAGTTTGAATATGGTGTCGTCCAGCAGATGACGCCGCTGATCCGCCGGGTGATCGCGAACAATCCGGGGCCATTCACATATGTGGGCACCGGCGTGTATATCATCGGGCATGGCGAGGTCGCGGTCCTCGATCCGGGGCCGGAGCAGGCCGATCATTTCGAGGCGCTGAAGAAGGCGCTCGAGGGCGAGACTGTAACGCACGTCCTGGTCAGCCACGGCCACTCCGACCATTCTCCGCTGGCCCAGCCGCTGGCCGAATGGGCCGGCTGCAAGACCTATGCAAGGAATTGCGGCGTCCCGACCGCCAAGGGCGAGCTTGGTAGCGCCGACGATCTCGGCTTCATGCCGGACGTGAAGGTCGGTGATGGTGATGTCATCTCAGGACCCGGCTGGACGATCGATGTCATCGAGACACCGGGGCATACCTGCAACCATCTGAGCTTCGGCCTGCGCGAAGAGAACATCTGCTTCTCCGGCGACCATATCATGGGCTGGTCGACCACCGTTGTCGCACCACCGGATGGCGACATGGGCGACTATATGCGCAGTCTCGAAAAAATCCGTGTGATGAATTTCGACGCGCTTTACCCGACGCATGGCGATCCGGTGAAGGGCAGGGACTTCGTCAATCACTTCATCTCCGAATATGCCGAGCACCGCCGCGAGCGTGAGCGGGCCATTCTCGGCCACCTGTCTGCGGGCGAAGGCTCGATCATGGAAATGGTCAAGGTGATGTACAAGGACGTCGATAAACGCCTGCATCCGGCGGCTGCCATGTCCGTGCTCGGCCATATGATCGAACTGATCAAGACCGGCCGTGTCGAGACGCCCGACGAAAAGCCGACCGTGCGCTCGCACTTCGAGCTGGTCCGCTCCGCCGCCTGATCTTTCCTAACGTACGCTGAGGCCGATCCGCCGTCCTGCGGAGAGGTAATTTGCGGCGGCGACGATGGCATCTGCGTCGATCATGAAGTGGCGGTAGAGATCGGCGATGGTGCCGGTCTGGCCGAAGTGCTCGACGCCGAGGGGCGCGGTGCGGTGGCCCATGACGGAGCCGATCCAGGCGAGGGTGGCCGGATGGCCATCCGTCACGGTGATCAGCGTGGCATCGCGCGGAACCTCCGCCATCAGACGTTCGATCTGGCTGGTCGCTTCACGGTGGCCGCGGGCCCGGGCCCGGCGGGCGGCGGTCCAGCCTGAGTTCAGCCGGTCGGCCGAGGTGATCGCCAGCACGCCGATGTCGCGCCGGTCATTGCCGATGCGGCCGGCGGCCTCGATGGCCTCCGGGGCGACGCAGCCCTGATAGGCGATCACGACTTCGCAGTTGGGGCCGGGCTCGCGCAGCCAGTAGGCGCCGTCCACGACGCCTTGCCGGAACGCCTGATCGTCGCGGGCCTTGAGGCCGAGCTGTTCCAGCGGCCGCGTGGTGAGGCGCAGGTAGACCGAGCCGCCGGTCTCGTCGCGCAGCCAGGTGCGCTCGTCCGGGTCGTTCTCGCCGCTGCGCTGGAGATAGTCGAAGCTCCAGTCCATGATGATGGAGAGCTCGTCCAGGTAGGCCGGCTCGAAGCTGACGAGACCGTCCTGGCTCATGCCGATCAGCTGCGCCCCGATGGACTGGTGCGCGCCGCCTTCGGGGGCGAGCGTCACGCCGGACGGTGTGCCGGCGATGATGAAGCGGGCATCCTGATAGCAGGCATAGTTCAGGGCATCGAGGCCGCGGGCGACGAACGGGTCATAGACCGTGCCGATCGGGATCAGCCGCTCGCCGAACAGGGAGTGCGAGAGACCTGCCGCGCCGAGCAGCAGGAACAGGTTCATCTCCGCGATGCCGAGCTCGATATGCTGGCCGGCCGGAGAGAACTGCCATTTCTGGGTCGAGGGGATCTGCTGCTCGCGGAACGTGTCGCCCTTTTCCGTCCGGGCAAAGAGGGACCGCCGGTTCACCCAGGGCCCGAGATTGGTCGAGACGGTCACATCGGGGGAGGTCGTCAGGATCCGGTCGGCGATGGGGCTGTCGCTCTTGGCCAGCGCATCGAGGATCTTGCCGAAGCCGGCCTGCGTGGACAGGACGCGGTCGTCGAGGAAGACCGGGCCGGGGGCTTCTATTTTCGGAGCGGTGAAGCGGCGCGGGCCGGCGGCAAAGAAGGGGACCTTGCCGAGGAACTTCCTGAGGCCCGCGGCGTCGTCCACCGTGGCCATCGGGTCCCATTCCTCGCCGTCCGGCACACCCATGCGGGCCTGGAAATCTGACATCTGGGCCGGGTTCATCAGGCCGGCATGATTGTCCTTGTGGCCCGCCAGCGGCGTGCCCCAGCCCTTGATCGTCTAGGCGAGGAAGACGGTCGGCCGGTCGTCGGCAATGCTGTCGAAGGCCTCGGTCAGGGTTTCGAGGCACTGGCCGCCGAGATTGTTCATCAGGGCGTTCAGTTCCTCGTCGCTGCGCTTCGAGAGGAGGGCTGTGACATCGCCCTGGTCGCCCAGGTCGTCCATCAGGCGCTTGCGCCAGGCCGCGCCGCCCTGGTAGGTCAGCGCCGAGTAATCCGCGTTCGGACAGGCCTGGATCCAGGCCTTCAGGGCTTCGCCGCCCGGTTCTGCAAAGGCCGCCCGTTGCAGGGCGCCGTGGCGCAGGACGACCGTGCGCCAGCCGAAGGCCTTGAAGATCGACTCGATCTTCTCCCAAAGGCCTTCATGCACGACGCCGTCGAGGCTCTGGCGGTTATAGTCGATGATCCACCACGTATTACGCAGGTCGTGCTTCCAGCCTTCCTGCAGGCATTCATAGACATTGCCTTCGTCGAGTTCCGCATCGCCGACGAGCGCCACCATGCGGCCGAGCGGCCGGTCTGCCGACCAGTCCCTGGCGTCGAGATAATCCTGGACGATCGAGGCGAAGGCCGTCTCGGCGACGCCAAGGCCGACCGAACCGGTGGAGAAATCCACATCGTCGATGTCCTTGGTGCGGCTCGGATAGGATTGCGCGCCGCCATAGCCGCGGAAGTTCTTCAGCTTCTCCAGTGTCTGGTTGCCCATCAGGTATTGTGCGGCATGGAAGACGGGCGAGGCGTGGGGCTTCACCGCCACCCGGTCTTCCGGGCGCAGCGTGTGGAAATAGAGCGCCGTCATGATCGAGACCATGGATGCGCAGGAGGCCTGGTGGCCCCCGACCTTCACATCGCCCTCGCCCTTCGGCCGAAGATGGTTCGCGTTGTGAACCATCCACGCAGACAGCCACAAAAGGCGCTGCTCAAGGGTTTTGAGGTGCTGAAGATCGGACATGGGAAGGGGCCAGACTGGTTACACGTGTAACCAGTCTCTTGGCACAGGCCTTCCCTAAGGTCCATGCACCCCGGCACAGCCCTTACATGGGCGTGGTGCGCAGCTCCGACAGGTCTGGATAGACCGGATCGCGCTTCTCGGCGCGAGCCTTGAACGCCTCGGCCATATGCGGCGGCGGGAACATGGCGGCGTTCCAGACGCCGATATAATCCAGCGTCTCAGCGGTCGTGTGGTCGCGGCCGTAATTGATCAGCACCTTGCAACCTGTCACCGCCAGCGGGCTGTTGCCGGCGATCTCACGGGCAACGCCCATGACGGCGGCCATCATCTCCTCGTGCGTGTCGAACACGTCGTTGACGAGGCCGATCTCCTTCGCCTTGGCGGCGGGCAGGCGCATGCCGGTATAGGCCATCTGCTTGACCCAGCCTTCCGGGATATAGCGCTGCAGGCGAGGGAAGGTGCCAACGTCGGCCGTCATTGCGATATTGGTCTCCATGATGGAGAAGAAAGTGTCCTTCGTGCACCAGCGGATGTCGCCCGCGGAGATCATGTCCACCGCCCCGCCGATCACGCCGCCATGCAGGGCGAACAGGACCGGCATGCGGGCTTCTTCCAGACAGGTGAAGCTCGACTGGATATGCTTGATATTGGAGCGCAGGGCCTCGGCCAGGATGTAGCGGTCATGTTTCGGAGCATCGCGGTCGCCGGTGAAAACGGTCGTGTCCATGCCGCCGGAGAAGTGCTTGCCGGTCGAGGAGATGACGATCACCCGCGCGCGGGCATTCGTGTCGATGTCCTTCACGATGGCCGGCAGCTCGTTCCAGAACGCCTTGTTCATCGTGTTCAGCGCCTCCGGACGGTTCATCCGGATATGGGCGATCTTGTCCTCGATGGTGACTTCAAAGCACTCGTACTTCATGGCAGTCCTCCTCAATCTTTGAGGGGGACTGTATCAGCCACCGGAAGCGCGGCCAGACGTGACGGAGGGTCAGGCCGTGACGGCTTCGGCCTTGTTGGGGCGCATCAGCAGGCGGACGATGGCCTCGTCCACGCTGATCTCGCCCTCGATCACGGCGGCGACGGCATCCGAAATCGGCATGTCCACGCCATGTTTCGCGGCCAGCTTTCGCAGCACGGGGGCTGTGGCGACGCCTTCCGTGACAGCGTTCCGTGCGCCCAGAATGTCTTCCAGTTTTTCACCACGTCCGAGCGCGAGGCCGCAGCTCATGTTGCGGCTTGTCTCGGACGAACAGGTGAGCACGAGGTCACCGAGGCCAGAGAGGCCGGCGAGCGTCTCGCGCTCTGCGCCAAGTCTCAGGGCGAGGCGGGTCATCTCCGCGCTGCCGCGGGCGATCAGGGCCGCATGGGCCGAGCGGCCGAGCCCTTTGCCGAGCGCAATTCCGCAGGCGATGGCGAGCACGTTTTTCACCGACCCACCGATTTCCGCGCCGAGCAGGTCATGACCGAGATAGGGCCGGAAGGTCGGCGTGGAGATCGCGGCGATCAGTTCGGTGCCGAGTTGTTCATCCTCAATGGCGAGGGTCACAGCTGTGGGCAGGCCGCGGGCGACGTCGATCGCAAAACTCGGTCCGGACATGACCGCTGGCACGGCCTCTGGCAGCTCGTCCTTCAGGACCTGCGTCATGAATTCGCCCGTGGCGAGTTCGATCCCCTTGGAGCAGAGGACGACCGGAGTGCCGGGGCGCAGCTTGCCTCTCAGTGCGCGTAGCGTGGTCCGTGTGTGCTGCGCAGGGGCGACGGCAAAGAGCGCGTCCAGGTCATGAAGGTCGGCGAGATTATTGGTCGCCTTCAGGTCCGGTTTCAGTGGTACGTCCGGAAGGAAGATCGTGTTCTCGTGACGCGTATTGATCGCCTCGGCCACGTCGGGTTCGAGGCACCAGATCAGCACCTCTTGCCCGTCGCGTGTGAGCATCTGGGCGATGGCGGTGCCCCAGGCCCCGCCGCCAATTACCCCGAACCGTTTGAAATGCGTCGTCATGCCCGGAATTTGGGCGAAACCGGCAGGCGGGGCAAGCGGAAGGGTCAGGCCAGGAGGGACAGGACGCGGCCCGTCAGATAGCCGCCCAGGGCAACGAAGACAAAATGCCAGGTCAGGATCTGACGGAAATCGTAAACCGCCTGGCCTTTCCATGTCCCGAGCGAGCCCGTCACCATGGCTGCAAACGCTTTCAGCTCGTCGCGGCGGACCGATGTGCTGATGTCATCGCCGTTCGGGCCGGGACCGTCGACAACGAAAGGTGTGCCGAGCCTGTAGACCGCCATCAGAGGCCAGAAAAGGCGCACGAACCCGTCGCGCAAAACCCGCGGAATCGCGAGCAGAAGCGAGTCGATCCGCCCCCGCCTGAAGAACTCCCCAAGCAGCGACCAGCGGCTTTCCTCGATGCCGCTGACGGAGACAAGGTCATCCTTTTCCGCGCGGGCCACCGTGTTGCCCACCGACAGGTAGATCAGCGCCGCATCGACGAGGACAGGCGGCAGGCTGAAGCCGAACCGCGCCGCCATTTCTGACAGCTTGTCGAGGCCGAGGGCCTGCCATTCGACCACCCTTTCTGCCAGGCCGCCAAGATCGAGAAATCCCCAGACCCCGAAATACTTCGCGGCGCTGATCGCCGCGAGCAGGAAGACCGGCAGGCCAAGCGCGGAAAAAAGCGCTCTTACGGTCCGCCGGAAGGATGGCCAGATCGCGCCGAGAACCAGCATGAGCCGCGTCGGCGCTTCCCGGTTGTCTACTGGGCTGTCAGGGTCCGCCATGCTGGGCAGGCATCAGGCGAAGTCGAACTTGCCCGTTTCGCCCTGCACGGTGACTTTCACCGTCCGCCCCACCGGGTTTGCGTCCTCTCGCAGGACGGCGAGCGCGGCAGGGCTGGCATTCGCGAGTGCCCGGCGTCCGTCGGCGAGGCGAACAAAGACGATGCCCTTGTCTGGCCCGGCCTTGCCATGGGTGACCGTGAAGGTTTCGAGCTTGCCGGTGCAGTCCTCTGAACACAAATCGATTTCTTCTGTCGGACGCGCATAGGGGGCAACCGGTGCGAAGGCTTTCGGTTTTGCCGTGGAATAGATTCCGACTGCTTCCTTGGTCATCCAGCCGCCATTGGCGAGCACGAGGCCGAAGGCGCCGGCATCTGCGCGCAGCTTCGCGACCATTTCAGCAATTCCGTGTAGGGAATAATTGTTCCCCGGGCCGCCGAAGAAGGGTAGGCCGCCGGTCAGGGTCAGCGGCCGCTTGTCCGTCTTCCAGTCGACACCCAGCGCCTGGGTGGACGAGAAGACCGCGCAGGGGAAGCAGGAATAGAGATCGAAATGCTTCATGTCGCCGGTCGTTTTTCCCGCCTGACCGAGTGCACGCGAGATCGCCGCCTCCATGGCGAAGGATCCGTCGAGCCGGGGACGGACGGAGATGAAATCGTCACTGCCCTCTCCGGCGCCGTGCAGGTAGACGCGCTTGCTTTCCGGAATACCGAGCGCATCCGCCTTGGATGAACTCATCACGATGGCGGCGGCCCCCTGGTTCACGGCGTCCTGCGCAATGAACCATTTCAGGAACGGGTCGGCATATTCGTAGTTTTCGCGCGACGGCGTCGAGAGGAACTCGACCGAGTGCTCGACCGGGAACTGGGAATAGGGGTTCTTCGCCGCAACGGCCGAGAAAGGCTGGAAGAGTTCAGCCATGGCGCGGCGGTGCTGGCTGCGCGAGCGGCCTTCGCGGGCGGCAATCGCATTCTCGAACAGGGCGTAGAAGTAAGCCGGTGCCACGATACCGTGCTTGATCTCTTCCCGGCTCAGCATCATTGGGCCGGTGCCGCGATCCTCGTAGCCGGCTTCGCTGCCATCAGCCCAGTTGATCTCCACGCCGTGACGGCGGGCGCCCTTCGAGGCGCGGTTCGCCTCGGATCCGGAAATCAGCGCGCACTCGATCTCGCCTGCAAAAACCTTTGCGGCCATTTCATTGACGAGCGCCTGCGGGCTCTGGCCGCCGACTGTTTCGTAGATCAGGTGGGCAGGCGAAGCGCCGATATCGCGGGCAAGTGTGCCAGGCAGGTTCGTATTGTGCCCGTGCGGGTGCGGGGCACCACGGACGGAATCTTCAAAGATGCGCACAACCGCGATTGTATCGATGGCTCCGGCGATGCCGGCTGCGCCCGTGTCGGCAAGGGCGGCCTTGGAAGCGTCGACCATCAGCGACAAGGGAGAAGGCGCTGCCGCCGGACCCGCGGAGCCGTCCCATTGGCTGAGGCTTTGGCCTACGCCCACAAGTACCGGAAAATCACCTTTGGCCATGGCCGAGCTCCCTCTGAAAAGTCTGTTTCCCCCTGCTTACAATGTGGAGGAGCGGCTTTCGAGATAGGACGCAGGGGAAGGCCGCTACGTCAGGTTTCCAGGCGCGCGAGCGCGTTCGAAACCCTCGTAATCGTTGGCGACGACCTCGTTGCACTTTTCGCGATATGCCCCAACGCCGCCTACATAGGGCATGAAGACGCGTGGTTTGCCGGGCACGTTGGCGCCGAGATACCAGGAGTTGGCTTGCGGGTAGAGCGTCGTTGCCGCGACCTCGTTCACGTGCGCCACCCACTCGGCCTCTGCAGACTTTGTGGGTTCGATGGTCGACAGCTGACGGTCCGCCATGTCGGCAATGCAGTCTGTGATCCAGTCCACATGCTGCTCAATCGAGACGATCATGTTGGAGAGGACCGACGGACTACCCGGGCCGGTAATCATGAACAGGTTGGGGAAACCCGCGCTCATCAGTCCCAGATAGGTTTGCGGTCCGGCGGCCCATTTGTCCTTCAGTTTGAGCCCGTCATGCCCCCGAATGTCGATCCGGTCGAGGGCGCCAGTCATGGCATCGAAACCGATGGCATAGATCAGAACGTCGAATTCGTAGTCCCCGGCGCTGGTCCGCAGGCCTTTATCCGTGATCGTCTCGATCGGCGTTTCATTGAGGTCGATCAGGTGCACATTGTCCTGATTGTAGACCTCGAAATAACCGGTATCGACGACCAGGCGCTTGGTGCCGAAGGGGTAGGTCTTCGGGATCAGCAGGTCTGCCGTCGCCGGATCCTTCACGATTTTGCGGACCTTGCCGGCAACGAAATCTGCCAGCAGCTTGTTGGCCGCCGGATCGACGCCGGTATCGGCATAGGGCGCGCCGACGCAGAAACCGCCCTTCGCCCAGCGCCGCTCGAACTCGCGCAGGCGATCTTCCTCAGACTGTTCCATCGCCAGCGCTTCGGTGGCTTCGAGCGTCACGATGCCGATGCCGGATTCCCGCTGTTGCTGGCGATAGGCCTCGCGGTTTGCCAGCCAGTCCTCACGAACCGCAGGGTCGAGCGGGCCGTTATGCGCGGGCACACTATAGTTCGGTGTGCGTTGGAAGACAAACAGCTCTTTGACCTTCGGCGCGATCGTCGTGATCGTCTGGATGCCGGACGAGCCTGTTCCGATAATGCCGACCCGCTTGCCGGTGAGATCGGTGTCATCGGGCCAGCTTGCCGTGCTCAGGGTCTCGCCCTTGAACTTTCCGGCGCCCGGAATGTCAGGCGCTTTGGCGGCGGAGAGGCAGCCGGTCGCCATGACGCAGTATCTTGCTTCGATGGTATCGCCCTGGTCCGTCCTGATCCGCCATAGTCCGGCCTGGTCATCGTAATGTGCGGACTCGACACGGGTATTGAAGCTGATGTCGCGGCGCAGGTCGAAGCGGTCGGCCACGTGATTGGCATAGTCCAGCAGCTCGCCCTGGGGCGCATAGCGTTCGGTCCATAGCCATTCCTGTTCCAGCTCTTTCGAGAAGGAGAAGGAATATTCCTGGCTTTCGATATCGACGCGGGCGCCGGGATAGCGGTTCCAGAACCAGGTTCCGCCGACACCGCTACCGGCTTCAAAGACATGGGCTTTCAGGCCCATGCCGCGCAGTTTGTGCAGCATGTACATGCCTGCAAACCCGGCGCCGACGATCACGGCGTCGAGTGTTTTCGCGGCTTTCACGTCCGCGCCGGCACCTTTGGCTCCCGGCATGCTCAATCCTCCCGAAATCGAACAGACGGGTGGAACGTAACACAGGAATTGGAATTGCAATCCGGTGACGCAGCGGCAGCCAGATCAGAGCAGGTCGTTCCGTCCCGCCTCACGGAGCGCAGCGACGACTTTCCCGACATCCTGCGTGCTGTCATTAGCGGTGATCAGGATGCGATTGTCTTCCACGACGACACATAGGTTTTCCACCCCGACCAGCGCAACGATGTGGTCCGCATCGGACCGGACCGTGCAACCTTCGGCATTCACGAGGATCGGTCCATTCACATTGCCTTGCCGGCGGAGCGAGCTGATCATGGCCCAGGTGCCAATATCACTCCATTGGCAATCCAGGGGCGCATAGATCGCGGCGCGGGATGTTGCCTCCATGACAGCGTAATCGACCGAGATCGATCGCACCGCCGCGAAGCATTCCGGGTCGAGCAGAATGCCGCCATCCTGTTCTGCGGCGGCTTCGAGGCTCGCCGTCGCCGCGTCGAGCACGTCCGGCGCGAACGTTTCGAGCTCAGAGATCATCAGCGATGCGGGGAAGAGGAAGATGCCGGCATTCCAGCTGAAACTCGGATCCGCGATATACTGCAGGGCCGTGTCCAAATTGGGCTTTTCCTTGAACTCCGCGACCTCGTAGAGCGGGCCGCCGATTGAAGCGCCGCGCTGGATATAGCCGAAGCCGGTTTCGGGCCTGCTCGGCTGGATACCAAACGTGGTGATAAAACCCGATTTCGCCATAGCTGCGGCTTCCATCACCGCCGCAAGGAACACATCCGGTTGCCCAATGAAATGGTCCGATGGCAGGAGCAGGGCCAGTCCGTCCGGGTCCTGCCGGGCGATATGGCGCGCGGCAACAGCCGCCACCGCGGCGGTGTTGCGCGCAACCGGTTCGAGAATCACAGCGCCCGGTTCCACACCGATCCCGGCGAGCTGGTCGCGGATGAGGCCGGTATAGGCCGCATTCGAAATCACGATCGGAGCGGCGAAACCGTCCCCGCAGACGCGCAGGACCGTGTCCTGGAAGACGGTCTTTTCGGTGACAAGCGCATGGAACTGCTTCGGGTGGGCCTGGGTCGAGACGGGCCAGAGCCGTGTGCCAGCACCGCCGCACATGATCACCGGATAAATACGCATCCTCGTCCCCTTATTGTCACCCGCACCCAATTCACGCCGTCAGGCGCTGAGGAATCCATGCTCCCTAAGGTAGCCGAGGATCTCCTCCGCAGCCTCTTCGGGGCTGCGGTCGACGGTGTCAATCCGAAGTTCTGGTTTCACCGGCGGCTCATAGGGGCTGGAGATGCCGGTGAAGTTCTTGATCTCGCCAGCGCGGGCTTTTTTGTAGAGACCTTTGACGTCCCGGCCTTCTGCCACGGACAGGGGCGTGTCGACATGGATCTCGATGAATTCCCCTTCGGCCATCAGGCTCCGCGCCATCTGGCGCTCGGCCCGGAAGGGCGAAATGAAGGACACAAGTGTGATCAGACCCGCATCCGACATCAGCTTCGCCACATTCGCGACGCGCCGGATGTTTTCCACGCGGTCGGCATCGGTAAAGCCCAGGTCGCGGTTCAGGCCGTGGCGGACGTTGTCGCCATCCAGCGAGAACGAGTGCTTTCCGAGGGCATAGAGCCGCTTTTGCAGGGCGTTGGCGATCGTCGACTTGCCCGAGCCGGAGAGGCCGGTGAACCAGAGGACCGCTGGGCGCTGGCCCTTCTGTTCGGCAAGGGCGTTGCGATCCACATCCATCGCTTGCCAGTGGATGTTCGAGGCGCGGCGCAAAGCAAAATCGATCAGGCCAAGGCCGACCGTGTCATTGGTCATCCGGTCGATCAGGATGAAACCGCCGAGATTGCGGTTGACCTCATAGGGATCGAACGGGATCGCCTGATCCAATGCGATCGTGGTCACACCGATCTGGTTGAGGTCCAGAGTCTTGGCCGGCATGTCCGAGAGCGTGTTGACGTCAATGCCGTATTTCGGCGCGTTTACCGTCGCCGTGACCGTCTTCGCGCCGATTTTCATGTAATAGCGGCGGCCTGGCAAAAGCGGGGACTCACTCATCCACAGCAGGCGGACCTGGAACTGGTCCGACACTTCAGTCGGATCGTCGGCCGTCACAATCACGTCTCCGCGCGAGGCGTCGATCTCGTCAGCGAGGGTCAGAGTGACCGACTGGCCGGCGATGGCTGCCGGAAGGTCTCCGTTGGCGGTGACGATCCGGGTAATGGTGGATTGCTTTCCGGATGGCATGGATTTCACCCGGTCGCCGGGCTTCACGGTGCCGGAGGCGATCAGGCCGGAGAAGCCCCGGAAATCGAGGTTCGGCCGGTTCACCCACTGGACGGGCATGCGGAAGGCGGCGTTCTGGCGCCGGTCGCCGACGGGCACGCTTTCCAGGTACTCAATCAGGCTCGGACCATCATACCAGCCCGTTTCGTCCGAACGGCTGGTGATGTTGACGCCGGCGAGGGCAGACATCGGGATCGGCTGGATCTCGAGGTCTGTCGCAAGCTCGTCCGCGAATGCGTAGAAGTCGTCGACAATGTCGTTGAAGATCGTCTCGTCATAGCCGACGAGGTCCATCTTGTTCACTGCGAGCACCAGCCGGCGGATGCCGAGCAGGGTGGTGATGAACGAATGCCGGCGCGTCTGGGTCAGAATGCCTTTGCGGGCATCGATCATCAGGATCGCCACATCGGCGGTCGAGGCGCCGGTTGCCATGTTGCGGGTATATTGTTCGTGGCCGGGCGTGTCGGCGACGATGAATTTGCGCTTGTCGGTCGCGAAGAAGCGGTAGGCGACGTCGATGGTGATGCCTTGTTCTCGCTCGGCGGCGAGACCGTCGACGAGGAGCGCGAAGTCGATGTTTTCACCCTGGGTGCCGACTTTTTTGGAGTCGGATTCAAGTGCTGCCAACTGGTCTTCGAAGATCATTTTCGAGTCGTAGAGGAGGCGGCCGATCAGTGTGGATTTGCCATCGTCCACGGACCCGCAGGTAATGAAGCGCAGCAGCGACTTGTTCTCGTGTTTCTCGAGATAGGCCGCGATGTCGGTGGCGATGAGGTCGTCAGTCAGGCGCATCAGAAATAGCCCTCCTGCTTTTTCTTCTCCATCGAGGCCGACTGGTCGACGTCGATGACCCGGCCCTGGCGTTCGGACGTGGTGGTCAGCAGCATTTCCTGGATGATTTCGTCGAGGGTGGAGGCGGTGCTTTCGACCGCTCCTGTCAGCGGATAGCAACCGAGCGTGCGGAAGCGGACGGATTTGGTCACGGCTTTTGCGGCGAGGTCTGCCGGCATCCGGTCGTCGTCGACCATGATGTCGACGCCGTTCCAGTTCACCACCGGACGTTCGGCAGCGAAATAGAGCGGGACGATCTCGATGCCCTCGCGGCGGATGTATTGCCAGATGTCGAGTTCGGTCCAGTTCGACAGGGGAAAGACACGGATGCTTTCTCCAAGATTGATGCGGGCGTTGTAGAGGTTCCAGATCTCGGGCCGCTGGCGTTTCGGATCCCAGCGGTGCTCGGCAGACCGGAAGGAGAAGATGCGTTCCTTGGCGCGGGATTTCTCCTCGTCACGGCGGGCACCGCCGAAGGCTGCGGTAAACTTGTACTTGTCGAGCGCCTGCTTCAGGGCCTGGGTTTTCATAACGTCGGTATGGACTGCCGAGCCATGGGTGAACGGGCCGACACCTTCGCGGACACCCTCTTCATTGATGTGGACGATCAGGTCCATTCCCATCTCGGCCGCCTTGCGGTCGCGGAAAGCGATCATTTCCCGGAACTTCCAGGTCGTATCGACATGCATCAGGGGAAAGGGCGGACGAGAAGGGTAAAACGCCTTCATGGCGAGGTGCAGCATCACCGCTGAATCCTTGCCGATGGAGTATAGCATCACGGGGTTTTCGCATTCGGCGGCAACTTCGCGGATGATGTGGAGGCTTTCAGCTTCCAGCCTGTCGAGGTGGGTCAGTTGGGGCACGTTCTTGTCGTTCTGTCTGTTAGGTGACGCCTATATGCACACTTTCCGATTTGGAAGGGCTGAAGCTAGCATTGAGTTTGCCTGATCCGGGCGCAAATTGCAGCCTCTTGCCGCAGCGGACGGGGAATGGAATTTATCTGTTATCAAGCAATTAGGCCTGCCTTGTCGCAATTCACAACAATCTGTCACTGTTCGGCCACCGTGACGGAGTTTATTCAGGCCGCCACAGCGTGGAGTGACCTATGTGCGGGATTGTTGCGATTTCAGGAAATGCCCCGGTAGCCGGCCGTCTCATCGATGGTCTGAAGCGGCTCGAATATCGCGGATATGACAGTGCCGGCATAGCCGTTTCCGGCCCGGCCGGGATCGACCGCCGGCGGGCTCCCGGCAAAATCGTGAACCTCGAAGCCCTGCTGCGCGAGCGTCCAATGGACGGCACGACAGGCATCGCTCACACCCGCTGGGCGACGCATGGCAAGCCGAATGAAGCGAACGCGCACCCCCATATGGCGGGTGGCGTCGCCATCGTACACAATGGCATCATCGAGAACTTCCGCGAACTGCGCGAGGCGCTCCAGTCCGAAGGGCGCAAGTTCGAGTCGGAAACCGATTCCGAAGTGATTGCCCAACTGCTCGATCAGAAGATCGCGGGCGGCTTGGACGCGGTTGACGCATTCGAGGCCACCCTGAAGGAACTGCACGGTGCCTTTGCGCTGGCGGTAATCTTTTCGGGCAAGGAAGGCCTGCTGATGGGCGCCCGACGCGGCAGCCCGCTGGTGCTCGGCTATGGTGAAGGCGAGATGTTCCTCGGATCCGACGCCATTGCCCTCGCGCCTCTCACCCGCGATGTGACCTACCTGGAGGAGGGCGACTGGTGCGTCCTCAAGCCGGACAGTTTCGACATCCGAAATGCCCGCGGTGAGCGTGTGAACCGCCGCCGTGTGACGTCAGCCGTGAACGACGCCCTGATTGAGCGCGGCGAATATGACCACTTCATGCTCAAGGAGATCCACGAACAACCAGAGTCCATTGCCCGCTCGATCATGCCCTATGTCGATCAGGCAACCGGAACGCTGGACGTGGGCGAAGTCGCGACCGAGGCCTTCGTGAAGGCAGATCGCGCCGTCGCAATTGCATGCGGAACCGCCTATTACGCCGCCTTCACGGCGAAATACTGGTTCGAGCAGAAAGCGCGCCTTGCGGTCGAAACCGATATTGCTTCGGAATTCCGCTACCGCCAGCCGGTCCTGCCCGTGAGCGGCCCGGCGCTGTTCATCAGTCAGTCCGGTGAGACTGCCGATACTCTGGCGGCGCTGCGCTATTGCCGCGAGAACGGGACAACGGCGATTGCCGTGGTCAACGTGCCGGAAAGCTCCATCGCCCGCGATGCCGGTGCCATTGTGCCGACCCACGCTGGGCCCGAAATCGGCGTTGCCTCCACCAAGGCGTTCACGGCCCAGCTGGCAGTCCTCGCCGTTCTTGCCCTGAAGGCCGCCCGCGCACGCGGCCAGCTTCTGCCGGGCGATGAAGTCACTGCGGTCAAGAACCTTCTGGCCCTGCCGCGCAAGGTGACGGAGGCCCTCGAGTCTCAGGATCAAATCCGCACCATCGCGAAGACGCTGACCAAGGCACGGGATGTCCTGTTCCTCGGCCGTGGCCGCTATTATCCGCTGGCTCTCGAAGGCGCCCTCAAGCTCAAGGAAGTGTCCTACATCCATGCCGAAGGCTATGCGGCCGGTGAACTCAAGCACGGGCCTATCGCCCTGATCGAGAAGGATCTCCCGGTGGTGGTCGTCGCGCCGAAAGACGATCTGTTCGAGAAAACCATCTCGAACGTCGAGGAAATCCGAGCCCGCGGAGCAAAAGTCATCCTGATTTCGGACGATGCCGGCATCAAGGCTGCCGGAAACCGCGCCGACCATGTCATCCGCATTCCGGATGGCGACGACGTAACTTTGCCGATCCTCTCCGCGATCCCCTTGCAGCTGCTCGCCTATCATGTGGCCGTGGCGAAGGGGACGGATGGTGACAAACCGCGAAATCTTGCGAAATCCGTCACGGTCGAATGATAGTTCGAATGTTGCTGAATAGGACGGCGTGCTATAGTCCCTGACGCGGACGGGGTAGAGTCAATCAGAGGCGGTATGGCCAGATTTGAGACATGTGCCGGGCGGAGGGGAGAGAGCTTCACGTGTCTGGCTTGTGAGAGAAACTGTGTTGATAAGAATTGCCAACCCGACCGGGATACTCAGCTGGCGGACTTTCTGATGTCGATTGGAGCAACAAAATGAAGCGATATGTTGTGACGGGCGGAGTGGGATTTATCGGCTCGGCGCTGTGCTATCGTTTGTTGTCCGATGGCGACGCAGAAGTCGTTGTGGTGGACCGCATGACCTATGCTGCCAACACGGTCACGCTGGACCGGTTGCAGGCAAAGCGCGGCTTTCGTCATGTTGAGGCCGATATCTGCGACACTGCGAAAATGATAGATGTCGTCCGTTCGGTCGAACCGGATACCGTGTTTCACTTGGCGGCAGAGACGCATGTCGACCGGTCGATCGACGGCCCCGCGGAATTTATTACAAGCAATGTAGTCGGTACGTATTCGATGCTCGAGGCATCACGTGCGTACTGGGCCCCACTGAAGGGTGATGCGGCGGAGCGCTTCCGCTTTATCCATATCTCGACGGATGAGGTATTCGGCTCGCTCGGCGCGGAAGGGCATTTCAGCGAGACGACACGCTATGACCCGACTTCGCCGTATTCGGCGAGCAAGGCTGGGTCAGACCACTTGGCGCGCGCCTGGAACCGCACATTTGGCCTGCCGGTTATAGTCTCAAACTGTTCGAACAATTACGGGCCGCGTCAGTTTCCGGAAAAGCTCATACCCCTAATGATTCTCAATGCGCTAGAAGGCAAGCCTCTGCCGGTGTACGGCACGGGCGAGAATGTGCGCGACTGGCTGCATGTCGAGGATCATGCGGCCGCGCTGTGCATGATGGCCGAACGCGGCGCGCCGGGAGAAATCTACTGCGTGGGCGGAGGCGTCGAGCGTACCAATTTGCAGATTGTGCATGAGGTTTGCCGGATCCTCGATGCCCGCCGCCCTGCAGGTGCGCCGCACGCAGATCTGATCGAGTTCGTAAAAGACCGTCCCGGCCACGATTTTCGCTATGCGATCGATGCGTCGAAGATTCAAAATGAATTTGCCTGGTCGCCGATGCACAATTTCGCCAGCGGCCTTGAGCAAACGGTCGACTGGTACCTGTCAAATGAAGACTGGTGGCGCCCGCTGCGCGAGAAGCGCTACAGTGGCGAGCGGCTCGGCACCCGCGTATGACCCGGATATTGGTGATCGGAAAGTCCGGGCAGCTGGCCCAGGCGCTGGTCGATGTCGGCGGGGGCAAGATCATTTGTCCCGGCCGGCCGATTGTGGACCTGCTCGATTCTAAGTCTCACGCGGCAGCTCTGGAGAGGTTTTCACCGGATGTCGTCATCAACACGGGGGCTTTCACTGCTGTCGACGGAGCCGAAGGCGAGTCGGAGACGGCGTACGCGCTGAATGTGGAAGGGCCGCGCAATCTGGCCTTGGCTTGCGCTGAAAAGGGATTGCCGCTGATTCATCTGTCTACCGATTGTGTGTTTGATGGAGCAAAATCGGCACCTTATACCCCTGAAGATGCGACCCGTCCGTTAGGCGTTTATGGCCAGACCAAGCTGCACGGCGAGCTCGCCGTGCATGAGGTGGCGGAGAAGTCAATTGTGGTGCGCGTATCGTGGCTATTTTCCCGGTTTGGCGCCAATTTTGTACGCACGATGCTGAACGCTGCACGGACACGCGAGACTGTAAACGTCGTAAGCGACCAGGTGGGGTGCCCGACGCACGCCCCCGATCTGGCGCAGGCGCTGATCTCCGTTGCAGAACAGATTGCGGTCCCTGGATTCGCCGCCTGGGGCGCTTACCACATAGCAGGCAAGGGCGAGACAGACCGGGCGTCGATGACGCGACGTATCTATGAGGTCAGCGCGAGCTTTGGTGGGCCTGTCGCAAAGGTGATACCCGTTCTGACCGCCGACTATCCGACACCGGCGCAGCGGCCGCTCAATGCCAGACTGGACATGGCAAAGGCACGCGAGGTGTTCAGCATCGATATGCCAGACTGGACCGAAGGCCTGAACACCACGGTGGAAGCGCTAGTGCGGGAGCGAGTCGCCTGACTGGCGCTTACGGCAGGTGTTGACCAACCTAGCAACCTCGCCAAATCTGTGACCGTGGAATAACAGGGGCGTCGCCTGCCGGCGCTCCCGGCAGGACAGGTGGACCTTGGCAGAAAGCACGGAAGACATTGAAGCCCGGGTGATCGGGGTTCTCAGTGAGCGCGGCCCGCAGATTGGCAAGGAACTGGCGGCGGCACTGCCGGGGGTGCCTGTGCTGGCGCTCTGGCAGGCCTGCTATCGAAGCGACACGTTCCGGGTCTCCCACTTCGCAAGCTACTACCTGCGCTATGACATCACGCGCGACGATCAGGTGCGCCTCAGCCCCTCGATCCTGCGCGACTTCCTGTCGTTCACCCTGTTTGGTCTGCCTGGACAACGTGATCAGATGATCGAACGGCAAGGTACGCTTTCCAACATGCACCGTGAGATCAGCCGCGAGAAAATTACCGTGGCGCAACTCGTCATGAAGCAGCTGTTCCTCAGCCTCGGCAGGGAGGTGCGCAGCCAGCTCTGTGCCTTCATTGCGGGAGACCTGGCCTATTTCCTCGCGCATAACGAGCCGCGCGAACATGCAGCTTCCGGTGAGATGGTGAAGGGGTCGGACGTTGATATCGTGATCATCCTGGGTGAATCCCTGCCGGACGAGATCAAGACCCGCATTGATGCCGAGATGACGGCGCTCAAGAGCCTCTACCTGCGGCATCCGCAGTACCGCCATGAGATCGACTTCATCTGCAAGCGTAAGTCCACCATGGAAAAGCAATTCCAGTACACGGACATCCACGACAAGATTGCCAGCAAGATCGCCTATGAATCCATGTTCCTCGGCGGTTCGCTCACGCTCTATATGGAGGTACGTGAGGCGATGAGCCGGACAGGTGTCGACCGCCTGATTGAGCAGGACTTCGACCACGCCCTGAAAGACCGCAAGAACGCCATGCGCACGCTTCTCAATGTGCCCGGCGATACGATCGACGATGAAACCCGTTCGCTTTTCTATTTCTCGCAGGAGCGCGTTGAATTTTCGTGATTTGCCTTGCCGGCCCCATTGTCGTTCCGTTCACGATTATGAGATCAGAATTGTGTATTTAGGGCCTTGCGGGTGCCTGGCGTCCGGGGGCTGGAATTCGGAGAATATTCGCGCATGCAGCTGAGACACACCCGCACACGTCGCCTCAGGACTGTCCTTGCCATCGCGCTTGCCGGGCCGTCACTGGTTGTTCTGGCCGCTTGTGCCGGTGGCGGTGGGGGTGGCGGTGGCAGCACGGTCACGCCCTTGCCTCCACCCCCGCCCCCACCCCCACCACCGCCGCCGCCACCTTTTCCGCCGACCATCGCATCGCCGTCCCAATTTGAGACGCGGGAGTACAATTTCGCGAGCGGATTGTCCGTGGTCGGGGCGTCGGCGGCTTATGCCATCGGCGCCACCGGCGAAGGGATCAAGGTGGCTGTGATCGATACCGGCACGATCGACAATCACCCGGACCTGCAGGGCGCCTTCGTGCAGACCTTCGATGTCTGTGCCGACACAATCTGCTCCGGCTATGATGCGAGCGGCAATCCCACGAGCATGATGCGCCAGCCGGGCGATATTGATACCAATGGGCATGGTACACTTGTCAGCGGTGTGGTCGGCGCACGTCGGCAGGATGATTACACGACCCCGGTCGACAACAATGTGTTCAATGGAACGCAGGGTGTTGCGTTTGAATCTTCGATCATTTCCATCCGGGCCGACAGTCCCGGCAGTTGTGCCCGGACTGGGGTCGATGAAGGTTGTAACTTCAGTGACTCCGCTCTCGCGCGTGCGATTCAGTATGCGATCGACCAGGGGGCCAGCGTCATCAACATGTCGCTCGGCGGCGAGATCGACGCCAACCAGACGCTGGAGAATGCCGTGCGGAATGCGGCGGCGGCGGGCGTTCTCGTTGTTATTTCGGCGGGTAACGAGGCTGAGCCGGCGGGCACCGACAGTCTGGGCAATCCGACGGACGCGGTCGGGCAGACGCCGACCGAGCCTGCCTATATTGCCGGTGAGGCGGCGTCACTTGGGCGAGTTGTTGCCGTCGGCTCCATCGACCTTAACCGGGAAATATCGAGCTTTTCGAACAGGGCGGGCAATGCCGCCAAGAACTATTACCTTCTGGCGCCCGGAGAGGATATCGTTACAACCGGCCTGGACGATGATGTGGTTCATCCCGAATGGCCACTATGTCCAACGGCGGACAATCAATGCCGCGATGCGGATTCCGAGCCGGATTATTGGTCTGTCTCCGGAACATCGTTCTCTGCGCCATATGTCTCCGGTGCGCTGGCTCTGTTGCTGCAGACTTTCCCGAACCTGAAATCCAAACCGGAACTGGCACTGCAGATCCTGCTCGATACGGCGGATGACTATGTCGGGACATCGGTCGATCCCATCTCGGGCACGACTGCCGGTGTGGGCATCGATGAGGTTTCCGGGGTCGGCATTATGAACCTTGTCGAGGCATTCAGTCCGCAGGGGCAGCAAACGCTCGACTTCGGTATGCAGAAGGTCACGGTGGGCGAGGCACTTGCGCCGAGCGGCGGGGCGTTCGGCGATTGGGCGTCGAATTCCGGCGCGCTCAACGGACTCGTTTTCCAGGACAAGTATGAGCGCGGCTTCCTCCTGAATGCGGATACCGTTGCGCGGCAGATGCCTTCCGGTCTTCTTGGCGATCGCATGGTGGATTTCACAACGCGTGCGGATTGGGCGGCGGGAGAAACCCATGCGGTGCAGGCTGGGAACATTTCCTTCAACTGGACGCAGGCGCGACTAACGGACGACCATGTCGCGCCCTATCAGGAAGATCCGCAATCCACCTTCCAGATGCGCTACAGTTTCGGCGCCAATGAAGTCGAAGTCGGCCGCGGCGGATCGTTGACACGACTGGCGCCGGACATTTCTCTGCTCAACGAACCGGGGGTCGGCAATGCTTTCTCCACCGGCGGGGCATGGGCCAGGTTCAGCCATCGCTGGGGCAAAGACCTGGTGATGGACTTCTTCTCTGCCGAGCAGGGCGGCCGCAGCCAATCGGGATTCAAATTCGGCAAGGACAAGCCGCGATGGTCCTATCGCTTCGGCGCTTCATTCCTAAATGACGCGGACACCGCGCTTGGCGGAACCGTGCAGCAGCGCTTTGGCGCCGACGATCAGACAAAGATGACGGCGTATTCTCTGGAAGGCGCCTGGTTCGCGGGTCGTCAATGGACCCTGTCCTCGGGGCTGGAATTTGCCAGTGTCGAACTGCCAGGGGTTGATGTGAGCGACGTGTGGACGAGCCGCTGGTCGTTGGGTGCGAGTCGTCCGGCAGGCGCGGGCAGACTGAGTTTGATTGTTGCCCAACCCTGGCGCGCGGAAACCGGTTCCATCGAACTGAACGCGCCTGTGGGGGTGGATGGGAATGGGGCGTTGATCCATCGGGTCATTGAAGCCGGACTGACGCCGAGCGGTCGTCAGGTCGATTTCGAGACGCGATACGGCTTCCGTCTGACGGAAGACTGGACCGGGGAAGCGGCGGCCGTTCTGTCCACTTCGCCGAACCATATTGCCGGTGCCGATGAGGAGGGGGCGTTGTGGCTCAGGCTTTCGACAGACTGGTGAGACGCTGCATAGCAATTTGCCTTGTGCCGGTCGTACTGTCCGGTTGCCAGTATTTCTCCAGGGCGACGGCCCCCTGTCCTGAGGTTATGGATGCCGAAGCCTGGGTGAACCGTATGCCCAGCATCGGCGCCTCTCCGGCAAAGCTGATCGTCTCGCTGACCGTGTCAGACGAAAGGGCGTGGATGATGAAGCCGGCCGAGGCAGAAGGTCCTGGCGAGATGTCGCTGGACCTCGTCCCCGGCGGGAATTCCGTTCCCGGAACGGTCGCTTATCGCCAGCGACAGCCAGCGCCGCTACCAGAGACGATCCGGATCATGTGCCGGGGCGGGGAGATCGCCCGTATCGACGAGATCCTGATCGTCCAGTAGGCGAACCTAGTTCGCGAGGCGGGCAAGTTCGCTGGCGATGTCCGTCTTTTCCCAGCTGAACGTGCCGTTGTCGCCTGGCGTGCGGCCGAAGTGGCCATAGGCGGCGCTCGGACCGTAGATCGGACGGCGCAGGTCCAGCTTGCTGCGGATTGTCGACGGCTTCAGGTCGAACAGTTCGCGGATTGCCGCGACGATGCGGGCCTCGTCGGCATTTCCGGTGCCGTGTGTATCGACATAGATCGACAGCGGTTGGGCGACGCCGATGGCATAGCTCACCTGGATCGTGCAGCGATCCGCCAGGCCCGCGGCAACAATGTTCTTGGCGAGGTAGCGGGTGGCGTAGGCAGCAGACCGGTCGACCTTCGATGGGTCCTTGCCGGAGAATGCGCCGCCGCCATGTGGGGCAGCGCCGCCGTAAGTGTCGACGATGATCTTGCGGCCCGTGAGGCCGGCATCACCGTCCGGACCGCCGATATAGAAGCTGCCCGTCGGGTTCACATAGAACTTATCTTCCGGCGGGAACCAGCCTTCTGGAAGAACCTCTTTCACGACCGGACGGATGATCTCGCGCAGTTCGTCCTGGCTGACATCCTTGCCGTGCTGGTGCGAGACCACGATGGCGTTCACGCCGACCGGGCGGGAGCCTTCATAGCGCAACGTCACCTGGCTTTTTGCGTCGGGTTCAAGTTGCGGGCACTTGCCGGAGTGGCGAAGTGCGGCGAGCTTTTCAAGGATCTGGTGAGCGTAGACCAGCGTGGCCGGCATCAGTTCCGGGGTCTCGTTCGTGGCGTAGCCGAACATGATGCCCTGGTCGCCGGCGCCTTCTTCCTTGAACAGGCCCTGGCCTTCCTCGACGCCTTGCGCGATTTCGGAAGACTGTCCGTGAACGTAGTTTTCGACGGTCATGTTCTTCCAGTGGAACCCGTCCTGCTCGTAGCCGATCTTTTTGACCACGGCACGCGCGGCGGCTTCCATCTCGTCGGGGCTGACGGTCGAGCCATTGTTCGTGCGGACTTCGCCGGCAAGCACGACGCGGTTCGTCGTGGTCAGCGTTTCAACGGCGACTTTCGCGGTCGGGTCCTTGGAAAGAAACAGGTCGACAATGGCGTCAGAAATCTGGTCGGCGACCTTGTCGGGGTGGCCCTCGGAAACGCTTTCGGAGGTAAATTCGTGACTGGAGAGTTTCATGTTTGGGTTCCTCCTGGAAATTTATCGGGCGAAGACGACGGTCCTGCCGGAATGGGAAAAGACGCGGTGTTCAGCATGGGCCTTCACGGCGCGCAGGAGGGCAGTGCCCTCGAGGTGGCGGCCGGTCTCGATCATGTCGGCGGGTGTGTAGGTATGGTCGATGGATTCTGTAACCTGCGTGATGATCGGGCCTTCATCGAGGTCTGCGGTTACGTAGTGGGCAGTCGCTCCGATCACCTTCACCCCGCGCGTATGCGCCTGATGGTAGGGGCGTGCGCCCTTGAAGCTCGGCAGGAAGGAGTGGTGAATGTTGATGCAGCGCCCTTCAAGTTCACGGCAGGCATCGTCGCTGAGCACCTGCATGTAGCGCGCGAGCACAATCAGGTCGGCTCCAGTCTCCTCAATCACCTGGAACAGGCGTGCCTCGGCTTCCGGCTTGGTGGTCGCCGTCACAGGGATCTCGAACCAGGGCAGGCCGAAATGCGCGAACTGGTCCTTCAGTGTGCCGCGGTTCGAGACGATGCCGACGACCTCGATTGGCAATTCTTTTCGGCGTGATGCGTAGAGCAACGTATTGGCACAATGGTCTGACTGGGAGACCAGAAGAAGTGTCCGCATACGCTGGTCTGCAGGATAGACACCCCATTCCGCAGCGAGCTCGTCGGCGGCGTCTTCAAGCTCCCCCAACAGGGCAACGGGCACTTTGCCGCCATCCGGCCCGTGGAACACGATGCGGGCAAAGAACTGACCGGACTCGGTATCGCCGAAAGTCCGTGACGAGGCGATGAAGCAGTCGTGCCGCTCCATCAGCCGCGCCAGGGTCGCGACAATGCCGACCCGGTCCGGGCAGGACAAAGTGAGGATGTGTTCCTGCGCCATGCCCGGATTGCCTAGTAGCGATAGTGCTCGGGCTTGAACGGGCCGATCGTGTTCACGCCGATATAGTCGGCCTGGTCGCGTGACAGTTCGGTGAGCTGGACGCCGAGTTTTTCGAGGTGGAGCAGGGCGACCTTCTCATCGAGATGCTTAGGCAGGGTGTAGACCTTGTTCTCGTACTCGTGGCCCTTGGTCCAGAGTTCGATTTGCGCCAGCGTCTGGTTGGTGAAGGAAGCCGACATCACGAAGGACGGGTGGCCGGTGGCATTGCCGAGGTTCACGAGGCGGCCTTCGGACAGGAGGATGATCCGCTTGCCATCCGGGAAGGTGATCATGTCCACCTGCGGCTTGATATTGGTCCATTCGAGGTTCCGCAGGGCGTCGACCTGAATTTCGTTGTCGAAGTGACCGATATTGCAGACGATCGCCATGTCCTTCATGGCGCGCATGTGGTCGATCGTGATGATATCGCGGTTACCGGTGGCGGTGACGAAGATGTCGAACTTCGGGGCGGCTTCGTCCATGGTCAGGACTTCGAAACCGTCCATGGCGGCCTGCAGGGCACAAATCGGGTCGATTTCCGAGACAGAGACGCGGGCGCCCGAACCGGCGAGCGAAGCGGCAGAGCCTTTGCCGACGTCGCCATAGCCGGCGACGAAGGCGCGCTTGCCGGCCATCATCACGTCGGTGCCGCGGCGGATCGCATCCACCAGGGATTCCTTGCAGCCGTACTTGTTGTCGAATTTCGACTTGGTGACGGAGTCGTTCACGTTGATCGCCGGGAAGGGCAGCTCCCCGCGCTTTTCCATCTGGTAGAGGCGGTTGACGCCCGTGGTCGTCTCTTCCGAGACGCCCTTGATGCCGGCCTTGGTCTTCGCGAACCAACCCGGCGAGGCTTTCATGCGCTTCTTGATCTGTGCGAAGAGGAATTTCTCCTCCTCGGATTTCGGCTTGGCGATGACCGAAGGATCGGCTTCGGCTTTCTCGCCGAGGACGAGGTAGAGCGTCGCGTCGCCGCCATCGTCGAGGATCAGGTTGGGCGCGGTGCCGTCATGCCAGTGGAAGAGGCGGTCGGTATAGTCCCAGTATTCTTCCAGCGTTTCGCCCTTGTAGGCCCAGACCGGCGTACCGTTGTCGGCAATGGCTGCAGCAGCATGATCCTGTGTCGAGTAGATGTTGCAGGACACCCATTGGACGTCGGCGCCGAGCGCTTCGAGCGTCTGGATCAGGACAGCCGTCTGGATCGTCATGTGCAGCGAGCCGGCGATCTTGGCGCCCTTCAGGGGCTGGTGCGGACCGAACTCTGCGCGGGCGGCCATGAGGCCTGGCATTTCCGTCTCGGCAATCGCGATTTCCTTGCGCCCGAAGTCAGCAAGCGTGATGTCCTTGACGTGGTAATGCTTCGCCATATCAACATTCCTTTATGTGTTTGTGCGCCGGTAGCATGGTGCATGACAAATGGCAACGCGCGAGGTGCCTTCCGGCACCGGTAGGTCCGCGTTTCGGGCGGATATCCAGCCTGAAAAGCAATGTGATCCGGCCGTCTTCCGACCCGGCGCCTCTGGTCAGGCATGAAGCAGGGGCCTGGCGCGCCTTCGCGAAAGGCTTCCCGTGGTGGATTGTCTGAGATTTTCGAGCGGCTTCGCGGTCCAGGCCGGGATGCTCCTGACCAGTTTAGCGACCGCCCTGTTCCTTAAGGCGGGGCGTATTCCGGTAGACACCGGATACGCTATCCCGAGCCTGGCTCAGCCGTTGAACGCGCAGACAGCGTCAATCACGCGGTCCTGGTCGGCCTCGGAGAGGTAAGGGTGCATGGGCAGGGCGAGGACGTAGCGGCTCGCATCCTCTGTCACCGGGAGGCTTCCGGCCGGCGGCGCCCATTGGACGGCGAAGTCCTGCATGTGGATTGGCACCGGATAGTAGACCATGGACGGAATGCCCTGCGCGGAAAGGTGCGCTTGCAGGCCGTCACGGTTGTCGTGCTCGATCACATATTGCGCCCAGACGCTCTGGCCGCCTTCAATGATATTCGGCACGCGGCGGACATGGTTTTTGAGGCCGGCCGAGTAACGGTCCGCCACTTTCTGGCGCAGCAGGATCTCGTCCGCGAAGATTTTCAGCTTCTCCAGCAGGACGGCTGCCTGGATCGTGTCGAGGCGCGAATTCATGCCGAGGCGCAGCGAAAGGTATTTAGGGTCATGGTGAAAGTTGCGCTCAGCCGCATCGGTGGGGGTAACCTTGCCATAGACGCGCAGCGACTCGACCAGTTCTGAGAGGCGGCCGTCATTGGTCACGACTGCGCCGCCGTCGCCATAACAGCCGAGCGGCTTGGCGGGGAAGAAGCTGGTTGTGGCAATGTCAGCCCAGTCGGTCGTCGCCTTGCCATTGAGTGTGCAGCCGAAGCCCTGTGCATTGTCGGAGATCAGCTTAAGGCCTTCGCGATCGCAGATTGCCTTGATGGCCGGATAGTCGGCAGGCTGGCCGAACAGGTCGACCGCGATGACGACTTTCGGGGTGAGTTTGCCTTCGGCCTTCACGTGGGCGATGGCGGCCTCGAGGCTCGCCGGATCCATGTTGTAGGTGTCAGGCAGGATATCGACGAAGACCGGCGTGGCGCCCGTCCACGGCACGACCTGCGCGGTGGCCACGAAGGTGAAGGAAGGGCAGAAGACCGCGTCTCCGGGGCCGATTTCCCAGGCCATTAGAGGCAGGGCGATGGCGTCCGTGCCATTGGCGCAGCTGACCGAGTGTTTCGCGCCGCACCAGGCTGCAAGCTGCTTCTCAAGCTCCATCACTTCGGGCCCGAGCACGTACCGTCCGCTCTCGACGACGGAGAGGATGGCGGCGTTGAGCTCTTTTTCGATGCGTTTGCGCTGGGCCTGAAGGTCAATGAAGGGAAGGGACATGGGGCTTTCCAAATTTTAAGCCAGAAACGATGCCTGCGAATACGACCCAGCGGAATCCGGGGCAAGTCACGTGGCATTACAAAGTAATTCGGATCCAGGCAGGCGGGTACCGGCCAGCACGGCGCGGGCGCCGGAGCGAATCCATCTGTAAGTGTAGTATTTCCCGCAGAACTCGCATGGATTGCAGCTGCAGCTCCATTGCCGGTTGACCCGCCTGAGGCTGGTGGTGCACATCCCATGCGGGAACTGGGGATGAGAAAGTGGAGTATCCCGCATGAAAGGCATCGTTCTGGCAGGAGGGACGGGGTCCCGTCTGTTTCCGCTGACCAAGGCTGTCTCAAAACAGCTGATGCCGATCTATGACAAGCCGATGATCTACTACCCGCTCAGCGTGCTGATGCTGGCGGGCATCCGCGACATTCTCATCATCACGACGCCGGAAGACAAGGCGCAGTTCCAGCGCCTGCTGGGCGATGGATCGCATTTTGGGATCAATCTGGAATTTGCCGAGCAAGCTGAGCCAAATGGCCTGGCGGAGGCGTTCATCATCGGGGCGGATTTCGTCAAGGGCGGCCCGTCGGCGCTGATCCTCGGCGACAACATCTTCTACGGCGCCAATCTGGGGCGCATGTGCGCGCAGGCCGCGACCCAGAATGACGGCGCCACCATCTTTGCCTACAAGGTGGCCGACCCGCGGCGCTATGGCGTGGTGTCCTTCGATAAGGAGTTCAACGCCCTGACGCTTGAAGAGAAGCCGAAGGCGCCGAAATCGAACTGGGCGATCACCGGCCTCTATTTCTATGACGAGCAGGTCGTGGACATCGCGAAAAACCTCAAACCGTCCGAGCGCGGCGAGCTGGAAATCACCGATGTGAACCGGGCCTATCTGGAGATGGGCAAGCTGAAGGTGATGCAGTTGGGCCGGGGCTATGCCTGGTTGGATACCGGCACGCATGATAGCCTGCATGAGGCGTCCAGCTTCGTCCGTACGATCGAACATCGGCAGGGCGTGAAGATTGCCTGCCCGGAAGAAATCGCCTTCGAAAAGGGATACCTCGACCGCGACGCGCTGCTGCGCGCGGCAGATGAACTTGGCAAGACCGAGTACGCCGCATACCTGCGGATGCTGGCCGCGCAATAGAGGAACGCAGGCGGATGGAATTCAGGGAATTGGGCCTGGAAGGCGTGCTGGAAATCACGCCGGCGCGCTTTGGCGATGACCGCGGCTATTTCACCGAGTCGTACAGTCGCGACCGCTTTGCCGCGGCCGGGATCGACCTCGACTGGATGCAGGACAATCATTCATATTCCGCCGAGCAATACGTGCTGCGCGGCCTTCACTTCCAGACACCGCCCTTCGCGCAGGACAAGCTGGTGCGCGTGATCACGGGAGCCATTTTCGATGTGGCCGTGGATATCCGCGAAGGCTCTCCCACTTTCGGAAAGTGGACCGGCGTGACGCTGACGGCGGAGAAGGGCAACCAGATCCTGGTGCCTAAGGGCTTTGCCCATGGCTTCCTGACGCTGAAACCGGATGTGCACGTAATCTACAAGGTGACGGCACCATATGCTCCGGACAATGACCGTTCGGTGCGTTACGACGACCCGGACATCGGAATCGCGTGGCCGCTTGACGGGGCGCAGCCGCAGCTATCCGGCAAGGATGCTGCCGCGAAGCGCCTCAGCGAGACGCCGACCGGGTTCGTCTGGGGAGAGGGGGACGACGCCCTAGGAAGCCGGGGCGTCACAGATATTGTGATATGACTTGTACCAGTCGATAAATTTCACTACGCCATCCTGCACGGAGGTCGCAGGTCGGTAACCAACAGCCTCCGTCAGCTTGCTGACGTCTGCGAAGGTGTCTTTGACGTCGCCGGCCTGCATCGGCATCATGTGTCGGATCGCCTTGCGCCCAAGGGCCGCCTCGATGGCGTCAACATAGTCAAGCAGCTTCACTGGCTGTCGGTTGCCGATATTGTAGATGCGGTAAGGCGCATCGGAACTGGAAGGCGCCGGGTTGGACGGGTCCCATGAAGGATCTGGCGTCGCAACCTGTTCGGTTACGCGCAGGATGCCTTCGACGATGTCGTCGATATAGGTGAAGTCGCGCGACATGCGGCCTTCATTGAAGACTTGGATCGGCTTGCCGGACACAATGGCGTCCGTGAAAAGGTACAGCGCCATGTCCGGGCGGCCCCATGGGCCGTACACGGTAAAAAAGCGCAGGCCCGTCGTCGGCAGGCGGTAGAGGTGGCTGTAGGAGTGCGCCATCAGCTCGTTCGCCTTCTTGGTGGCGGCGTAGAGCTGGAGCGGATGGTTTGCGCCGTGCGCCTCGCTGAAGGGCACCGTGGTATTGGCGCCGTAGACACTCGATGTCGAAGCGTAGACGAGATGCGGCGTTTTGGTCGCGCGGCAGGCTTCCAGTATGTTCGCGAAGCCGACAAGGTTCGATGAAATGTATTCTTCCGGATGCGTCAGGGAATGACGTACGCCGGCCTGCGCGGCCAGGTGGATGACGCGTGAGAAATCATGTGCCGCAAAACAAGCCTGTAGGGCGGCTTTGTCTTCCAGGTCTGCCTTGATGAAGGTGAATGGCGTGCCGTGCGCGCGCGATGTCTTCTCGAGTTCCGCCAGGCGGGCCTTTTTCAGAGCCGGATCGTAATAGGCGTTGAGATTGTCATAGCCGACAACGGGAACGCCCTGCCGGAGCAGCCGGTCTGCCACATGAAAACCGATGAAGCCTGCGCTCCCTGTCACAAGGTGGGGGGGGGGGGTCTTCATAGCGGGCATAAGGGCAATTTCCGAAAATTCGTCGCGGCTGGTGGCCGCAAAAGGTCTGCTTTCTGTTATTCTTCTATCAGCCAGGCGTGTCTGGGGGCGAGTGGGTAGGGGATTTACTTGCGCGTCAAGGCAGGCGGGTCAGGTCTCCCGCGCCGCCCAGAAGTTGAGCGTGCCCATGTCGCCGAGATGGGTCATGGGCCGGCTACGGCTGCGGCGCGCATAGTTGGCGGATTTGCCGATCTGGTAGCGGAAGCCATTGCGGGTCAGCAGGGCCAGCACTTCGTCGAGCGCAATACTGGAATGGTTTGCGTTAAGGTGCCATTCGACACACATCTGGCGGACATTGGCTATCTTGTCGCCGGCTGCCATGAGCACGGCGCCCTCTGCGCCCTCGATATCCAGCTTGAGGAAATCGACTTCGCGGTCCAGATAATCCGCGAGGGGAACGGTTTCGATGGTCAGCTCGTTGACCTCGTCACCGAAGGCCTTGCGGCGTTCCGTCAGCGAGCCGGCCATGCTGTAGTCCTGCGACATGAAAAAGGTCGCCTGGCCTTTCTCCGCGGACAGGCCCTTCCGGAGAATTGTCACACCGGCGAGGCCATTGTCGGCGACATTCCTGGTCGCGAGTTCATGCAGGAATGGGACCGGCTCGAAGGACAGCACTTCGGCGTCGGGGTATAGCTCCTTGAAGTAGATGCTCGACATGCCGAAGTTTGCACCGCCATCGATGATGAAGGGCGCCTTCTTGCTGGTCTCGAAATAGTATTCCTGGTCGATCAGGATTTCGTGGAGGAGAGTCCAGATGGCGTGCCGGTCGACATATGTCACCTCATGCTCGCGCATCAGGAACTTTCCGTCCCTGCACAATTGGCTGGTGATGAAATCCGAGAGTTCGGCACCGCCCGGAAAGCCTTCGGGCGGGAGAGGGGCCTCTTCCAGCGCCTTCAGCACCGGACTGTCACCATAGTAGGGCTTTAGGCGTGAAAGGATATCGAAATAGCTGGAGAAACCGCTGAGCTGGCGTTCGCGGCGTGACCATTTGCCGGACAGTATGCCGACGGCTTCGGCCTCGTTCAGCTGCGATGTTAGGATCGCATAGCGGGTGGACGACAACTGGGTGACCGCCGCCTGCACATCGCAATTTCCGAAGACCGCCTTCCTGTTTTCGTCCTTGAGCGAATAATTCACGAGGAAGCGGGCATCGTTTCCGAACAGGTCGCGGATCGCGCCCGTCTCGGCAATCGCGGCTTGGACTTCGCCATTGCCGAAGAAGGCCTTCCGGTTTCCTTCCCTCAGGGCATAGGAAACGAGGAAGCGGACATCGTTTCCGAACAGGTCGCGGATCGCGCCCGTCTCGGCAATCGCGGCCTGGACTTCGCCATTGCCGAAGAAGGCCTTCCGGTGTCCTTCCCTTAGGGCATAGGAAACGAGGAAGCGGACATCGTTTCCGAACAGGTCGCGGATCGCGCCCGTCTCGGCAATCGCGGCCTGGACTTCGCCATTGCCGAAGAAAGCCTTCCTGTTGTCCGGATCGAGGGCCGATGTGACCAGGAAGCGCATTTCCTTTCCCAGGCTCTTGCGGACATAGGTCAGCTCCGCGACTGCGGACTTGATTTCCCCATTATCGAAGAAGGCCCTCCTGATGTCGGGTGACAGTGCCGACCGTACGAGGAAGCGGAGGTTCTTGCCGAACCGGTCACTGACCGATGAAATCTGGAGCACCGTATCCTGAACTTCGCCATTGTCGAAGAATTGCTTGCGGTTCTCCGGCGCCAGTGCGGCCTTGCGAAGGAAGTTCAGGTCTTTCCGGAAGTGCTCATGGATGGCCGGGGCCTGCGAAGCGGCTTTCAGTACCCGTTCATCCCTGAAGAACGCATTTTGCATGTCGGGATCAAGCGCGCTGCTTATCAGGAAGGCGGAGTCCGCCGCCAATGCGCCCTGCACAGCTGCGGAGCTCGCGACATGGGACTGTAGGCCGGGATCGTCCGCGATGAATGCATCCGTCAGGCCCTTCTTTTCCTCGAATGTCGCAGCGCTCTTCAGTTCCGCGAGGATTTCCTGACGGTAACCCGGCTTGCTGAGGAGCCATTTGCCGAATTTGGAAACGAGTGACGTCATGTCTTGGGCCGTGTGCTTTTTTATTTGTTGTCTCGGAACGACTTGCCGAACAGGTTGCGGAGTATCTGGCGCAGAAGAATCAGGAGCGGATTCTGAAGACCTTGTACTGATACTGCATACTAATTTGGTTCCAGACCATGAATCGATTGGAGAGTATTTTCAGCTCAAGGATCACGTCTCTCCAGAGATATCCGCTCCCTTCGTGAACGGAAATCGTGACCACATAATGGCCCGCCGCAAAGGGAATATCGTTCATGTCCACCCGGCACAGCACTCTATCGCTGCCGGCATGTTTCAGCAGGTCACCGTTGAGGGTGGAGATGGTCGACAGGCGCTTACCATCTTTCGTGTGGATGACGAGGGACACGTTCAGATCCTTGATCGGACGCTTGGGCTGGAAGGCGTATTCGATTGTGCAGGGCTGGTTCACCATGACCGAATCCGAAGGGCTGCCATCCACTAGGAACGCCGCGCGGAAATCCTCGAAATCCTGCGGCTCGACATAGCCGCCATAAAGTTCTTCGACCTGGCTTTCCGAGATGGCCGGGCGTCGCCAGCGGTATCCTGGCGTATCGGCGAGATAGGATCGGTCCGGATCGTCGATACGCTTGGTGTCCGTGGACTCCCTGTTGGTCCAGCGTTTGTCGACGCGGGCAGACCATGGCTTGCCGGGTATGATCTCTGCTTGCGGCAGGTCTACCGGTTCCGGCAGTCCAAGGTCCAGCTTCGGCCTGTCGACCTTGAGGGATTCCTGCTCAATGAACTGCAGGTAATCGGCGATAACCTCGTCCACCGGGCCGTCAGCCAGCAATTCGCCATTGTGAATCCAGAGGGCACGGTCGCAGAATTGGCGGATGGACGTCATCGAGTGGGAGACGAGCAGCATCGCGACGCCATTCTGCTTCATGGCCTGGAGCTGCAGCTTGCATTTGTTCTGGAAGGCGAGGTCGCCGACCGACAAGGCCTCGTCGATGACGATCAGGTCCGGCCGCAGGAAGATGCACAGCGCAAAGCCGAGGCGCGACTTCATGCCGGAGCTGTAGGTCTCGACCGGCCCGTCGATGAAGGAGCCTACCTCGGCGAAGTCGATGATCTTTTCGATCAGGTCGGCATGTTTGCGTGGGTTCATGCCGCGCAGGCGGATGCCGTTGACAATATTCTCCCGTCCGCTGAGGCGCTGGTTGAACCCGGCGCCCAGATTGATCAGCGCCTGAATCTCGCCATCGATGTCGATGGTTCCGCGGGTGGGTGTGAGCAGGCCCGACAGCATCTTCATCAGCGTCGTCTTGCCGCTGCCGTTGCGGCCGATCACGCCGATTGAATCGCCCGGGCGTATTTCGATAGAGACATCTTTCAGCGCCCAGAACTCTTCCTCGTCGCGGTCATGCTTCGCCGGGAGGCAAAGGATGTTGCGGAGAATGTCGCCGGCATCCCGGGAAATATTGTGCTGGCGGCGCCGCGGGAAGCTGCGACCGATATGCGATGCCGTAACGATGGAGCGATTGGCGCTCATATCAGACGTACGTCCTCATCGTGCGATGATAGGAAAACCAGCTCAGCAGCAAGAGCACAACAATGCCTGCGCTGACCTGAAGCAGCAGCAGGATGTGCGTTATGCTGGGTGACAGCAGGCAGGCCCGCAATTCCTCGATCACAATCGCAATCGGGTTCCAGTGGAGGAACACAGACAACCTGCCGGTCAGTGGGAAGACTGCGCCAGACAGGTAGAGCATCGGGCGGGCGATCACGCTGACAGCGAGACGCAGGTCGCCCGAGACGAGTGTGAACGGAGCCAGGAAGATGCCAACCGTCACGCCGCCAACTGCCGGGATCGTGTAGAGTAGGGAAAATAGCAGGGCGCCTTCCCAGTGCAGCATGCCCTGCGCGAGTGCGAGGCCGATAATGATCGGCAGGCGCATCGCCAGCAGGAAGAGGGAGCGGTAGATCATCGCCAGGATCAGGCTTTCCGGCGGAACGGAATAGTTGCCGATCAGGCTGCTCGCCCGGTTCAGCGAGTTCAGCGACATCATCATACTGTCGAAGAAGGTTTGCCAAATCAGGATCCCGCTCACCGCGAACAGCGAATACGGCATGGTCAGACCGCTGATTTCCAGCGATCCGTTATTTTTCAGCAGGATGAAGACGGCGGCCACAGCTAGCGGCTCGATGAAGGCCCAGAAGAGGCCCAGTTTGGTGTGGATGTATTCAATCCGAATATCGCGTGCGGCAAGGCCCCAGCCCTGGCCCGGCGCGCTGCGTAGGCCGAAGTGCATGTCCCTGAGGGTTTGCTTCGCTGTCGAGAATATAGTCATCGCGCGCAACCGGTGGGTGATTTTTGGTGAGACCTGAAAAGGGACCGCGCGCGAGCAGCGGGCCCAGGAAAAGATATCTGGTTACGCATACATTTCTTTTCAGCTGCCACGTCACGCCGTTTAGCGAGCGACTCATTAGCAGCCCATTTTGAGACGAGTCAAAGAAAGTTCCGGTGGAATGTCACAAGGTCGGTTGGAGAACCATAGTAAAATGTGGTGCAAGATGCTCATGGTGTTTGATATTTTTTGAAGTCCTTGATTCTTCTGCGCCTCCCAAAGCGGATTTGTAATGATCGGACAGCAATTTATCCGAAATGGCTTCCCAATACCGGCTTCGACGCTCTATTTGCAGAAAGTCTTACTCAAAGTCTTAGGATACAGGTTTCTGAATCGGTCGTATCGCAGAAAGGTGGGCAATGGTTTCAGGGATATTCTGATCGACGCCTATGTTCAGGAGCAGCCGCCTGAACACCCCTTTTTCTGAACTGTCGGGTGAGCCACACAATTGCTCTGCGGCGCATTCCAGCATTTCCCGCGCAGTGCGTCGACGCACCGGCAACGGTGCACATTAATTATCGAGCACCGCAAGATGGTTCTGGTCAATCGAAAGCGGTTCTTCCGGAACCGGCGCAAGTTCCTGATTTTGATTGGCCAGAACAATGCAATCATTATTTTTTTGCAATTTCAACAATTTGGACGTTCCCAAATCGATACGGTTTTCCCTTTTGGATTCCGGTATTTTTGGCAAGAAAGATCCTTAAACTAGGGCGCGCCGAAGATATGCGCTGCGCGGAGACCCCAGCGGGCTTGTACCTTTTCGGGATCAACTATTACGAACTGGCGATTGAACGCGCATCCGTGGTTGGACGGGAGCGCTTATGCTTCCCGCCGTTTGAAGAGAACTCGTCCAATCCAAATGGTGAATTTCCCGGCTGGAAGCAGTATTCGACGCGCCACTGACCGGGCTGTTAGACGTTTTGGGAAGTCGCGTCAGCCTCTTGGAGCCGAAGTACTTGGCTATGATGTTTGCTGCTATCCAAGCTACGTCGCCGAACCGAACTGCCTTTTGGATGAGGTGATTTCTCTGGGTCTGACGGAGTTTGGATGCTACTAACGCTTTACTGTTCCAGCGCGTCTTGCCAGTGCTTCCGCATCGCTAATGAGCCGCTCGGCGCTGGCGGCGGGGGTGTGGCCTGCCCTGACGCGGGCAGCAAGACCCGAGTCAGGTGCTGGACGGGTGGTTACCAGCTTCGGCAATGAACTGGCCATCGCGGCCGCACTAAACCCTTCGACCAGCTGACCGGCATCGTAATTCCGCACCAGATCTGCAGCACCGCCGCTATGTGTGTAGGCGGCAACGGGAACGCCAAAAGCGGCCGCTTCGATGGCGACCCTCGGATAGGGATCCTCACGAGATGTCACCAGCAGGGCCGAGGCTCGCTGGTAATAGGGGAAGGGATCGCTGACCAGTCCGAGCAAGAGGATAGAGGCCTGGTGGCCGGTCGCCTGGATGCGCTGATCGAGCTCGGCCAGCATCGGTCCTTCGCCAAGCCAGGCAAAGACCAGCCGTCCTGCATCACAATAAGACTCCAGTGCGATGATAGCAGCGTCGACGAACAGATCAGGGCCTTTGCGAGGGATAAGACTGCCGGCTCCGAGGATGAGCCTATCCTGCGGCGCAAGGCCGAGATGTTTTTCCACCGCGTCGCGGCTACTGTTGGCCACCACGGCTTGAGCAGGGGCCAGTTCGATTGCAGGTGGCTCCACCCGCATCCGCGACGCAGGTATAGCGAAGTCGTTTGCCAGGTTGTCACGCACGCTGGTCGACGCGCAGAGGAACAGGTCTGTCTTGTTGAGCGCGCAGGCCCGGCGCCGCTTGTCAAGGGCGCTGATCGTCGGTGTCATTTCGCGCACATGAGTGATGATTGGGGCGGCGAGGTCGATCGTGTCGAGGACGTCGCCGCAATGCGTTGTATTCACGTAGATAAAGTCCGGTACCCAAGCGCGAAGTCCGGCCACCAGACTTTCCGCTCGCTGAAGGCCCGGTCGCGACATGCAATAGGGGCGGTCTGGATTGCGCAGACATTTCACCGCCATCACTGGATCGTAGCGCGCCACTGTGTCCAGCGCATCCAGCAGTCCGAACTCGCTATCTTCACGCCAGACGAACGTTTCGGCCAGCTTGCGATAGTCATCTGCTAGCTCACCGCCTCGGCGCAGGATGAAGCGAATCTCATGTCCCTGTGCCTTCAGCGCCGCCGCCATCTGCAGCGCACTGATGGGAGCACCCGTCCGGTCTGCAGCGTGGGAGATTATGAGGATGCGCACTGCTATGGCTTTCCGGGAAAGAGCGAGGTGAAGTCAACCCGGTCAAACACGTCTAGCTTTCCACCGACCCCGGCATTGAAGACCTGCCGCCCTGCCGTCTCGAACGCCGCCTTGGCCACATTGAAGGCTTCGGTTTGCAGCTGGGTATCCGGTACGCCGATTACATCGCCGACCTGGTAGTAGTCTGGCGTGAAGTGTGCCTGGCGGACCAGGTCGAGGTTTTCAGAGGTGACCACCAGCTTGCCGGGTGGGAACATGTCGCAGAGCGGCCCATAGTCCATGTCCACGCCGATAAGGTAAACCTTTTCGCATCCGAGATGGTAGGCGAGCTGGAGCGCGACATAAGTAATTGTGGAGCCCAAATAGACCGCGTGAGAAAAATCCCGCGAGAACTGAATACCCGGATCCTTCCAGTAGCGTTCGTCGGCCAGTCTGGCGTTCATGAATAGAAGACCCCGCCATGGCCGCGCTATAGCGTGCGCGTTGTAGATGGAAGCGATCTTGGTGGGACCGCAAACATTGCGGATTTCGTTGCCGCGGATTTCCGTCTGTTCGATGTCCTCGAACAGCAGATAGTCGCTGGTAAAGCCCCACTTGTCGAAAGACTTATAGGCCCCGTTGGCGGCAATGGTGATTTCGTCTTTCAGCGCGACGAGATCCATCTGCTTCAGGCTGGGGCCATTACCGATGATGAAGGCGCGGCGCCCTGCGCCTTGGTCCTTCAGTGCGGCGAGTTTGCGTCCATCTCCTTGCAGGATGCCGATGCGCAGGCCTCGTTCGTCCTTCTTCAGGCCGATCCGGTCGAAGTAGCGATGCCGTGCAGCTATCAGCCGCAAATAGCCAAGTGGGTATTTCCACTTCGGGAAACGCGGCGACCATGCAATCATTTCGTATCAGACCCAAAAGTCAGGCGGGGAGTCGAAATGACGATGCCTGCAGGCCGGACAAAGCGAGCGGCAAGTCTGCGGGCCATGGGATCTCCTGCAAGAGTGACGGAATCTCCACAAATTCTGGCGATTTCCGACATGTAAACCGGGTGAGCGGGCCCGCTGTTACTAATGGTCTTGGAAGCCCGATTCAATGCGTACGTCCAGTTCGCTGCTAAGGCAGGTAACACCTGATTCAGCATCATCCTGAAGATAATGTTCGTCCGGCAGTGGGCGCGCTTGATAATGCCACAAACACCCCCTAACGGTGGGGGGCAAGGCTGACGCAAAGTCGGCGGCAACCATAGTGTGACAGCGAGGCGACCGTGGCAGATACCGAACACCCCAGTGATACGGAGTTCCTGACCGACTATTTCAGCCGGCTGGAAGTGTTCGCGCGGCCGGACGCAGAGACGTTCGCGCAATTGCAGCAGGTCCGTGACCTGTGGCTGAAGGCGAAGCAGGCGGGCGGCAAGGTCATCTTCATCGGTAATGGCGGCTCGGCCGGCATCGCGTCACACCTCGCGATTGACCTCGGCAAGAACGGGCACATTCCGGCTGCGTGTTTCAATGATGGGGCGCAGATCACGTGCCTCGCCAATGATTACGGTTTTGAGAACTGGATCGCCCACGCCCTGCGCATTCAGGGCAAGCCCCAGGATACGCTGGTGGCGATCAGTTCGTCGGGCAATTCGAAGAACATTCTCAATGCTGTGGAACAGGCCCGCAAGATGGGCATCTCCGTCACGACATGCTCAGCCATGAACCCGGAAAACCCGCTGCGCAAGCTGGGCGATGTGAACCTCTGGGCCGAGAGCCACGCCTACAACATCATCGAAACAGTGCACCAGTTCTGGATGATGGCCGTCATCGACATGATTATTGGCAAGGCAGAATATCCGCCGAACTGAGCGGGGCCTCAGGGTGTATCGGCAAGCGGTGTGCTTGGCTGAACAAGAAAGTTCTTGTCCCGCAATTGCTCTGCGATGACGCGCGAGCCGATTTCGGTCAGGTGGCCGCCATCCCATTGGAAGAGATGCGGCATCTCGTTCGCAATTAGACAAACGTCGTTCTGGTCGCAGAAGACGTTCAAAGGATCGAAATAGGCCACGCCTTCCTCAGCTGAGACTTCAGACAGTTCACGGTTTACGATGCGCAGACCCGGAAGCAGGAATTCCGACATGTCAGCCTTGTTTCGGTGAAGAGCCTCGCGCTGCACGATTTCAGGTAAGGGTTTTTTGTATTCTGCGCTGCGCCCGACAATGATGGGTGTGATACCCAGTGACTTCAGATGGCGGATCGTCTGACGCGCAGGTTCGATGTCTGCGCGGCTCCATCGCCCCGCCAATATCGCTATCTGAGGCGTGTAGGTTTCCAGCTCCACTTTGAACATCTGGTCCATGAATTCGGCGCAGGCCGTATCTGCCGGCTGGTGGCCCATCACAGGGGAACAGGACGAAAAATTGGCTTGCAGGAAATGTATGTCCGGAAATGTAGCAACCAATCCCGGATAAAGGTGGGCGGCATGGCTGTCACCCAGAATGATGACGTTGGTCTTTCCTTCTACCGGCTTGAGGCAACGGTCCCGGTCGATCGTGTCTATGAAGTTTGCCGCACCGCTATAGCAAATGCTCGACCGGAAAGTCGCAAAGATTGCGAGCTTGTCGAATTCCGAAATTTCAAGTTCTTTCGTCTTGTAGCCCAGTGGCCAGAAGTCTGCTTTCCAGGCACTCGCTGCGGGTAGCAGGATAAGGGCAAGCACAACCGCCAGCCCGCCTAGGAAGCGCCTGTTGCTTTTAACCGGCTGCTTGAGAGGTGGGTGGCGGAAGGGCTGTTCGATGAAGTGATACATCAGCGCGCCGCAGGCGATTGATACCAGCACGACGCTCACCTGCTCGATATTGGCGAGCTCTGTGAAGCGCCAATGCTTGTAAAAGACAATGATCGGCCAATGCGCCAGATAGACCGAGTAGGAGATCTTCCCGATGTAGACCGCTACGCGATTTTCGAGGACGAAACCCAGCCGGCCGGGCGCGCTGGCGACGTGGATGACAAGGGCCGCACCGATGCAGGGCAGGATGGCGTTCAGGCCCGGAAATCGGGTGTCATCATTGTAGATCAGGATAGCCGCGAGGATGCTCGCAAGCCCGACAGCAAAGGTCAGATCACGCAACCAGCCGCGCGGGCTGGCAGCAGAGGGCATGAAGGCCAGGATGCCGCCGATACAGAATTCAAACGCGCGAAATGGAGTGAGATAGAACACTGCCGTCGGATAAGTCGGCAGCAGGGCGTCCGATGCCCAGAGCGAACCGACCGACAGAGCCGCCATGACCAGTATAGCTGTTCGTCGCCCGCCAAAGCGAAGCGACAGGGCCAGCATGGCGGGCCACACGAGATAGAACTGCTCTTCCACACCCAGAGACCAGAAATGCAACAATGGCTGCGTATCGGCTGCGGCATCCCAATACCCGGTATTCAACCAGAAGAATATATTCGGCAATGAAAACAGGGCGAAAATGGTGGATTCTGCGAGACTTCGCAAATGATCGGGATCAAGTAGGAACACGCCGGCCACGAGGCACGCTGCAAGCGTGAAAAAGCCAGCCGGCAACAGGCGGCGCGCACGGCGGAGGTAGAATTTGGCGAAGCTGAACTCTCCGGCTTCCTGATCGTTCAGGAGATGCGCGGTGATCAGGTACCCGGATATTACGAAGAAGACGTCGACACCGACGAAGCCGCCGGAAAACACCGAAAATCCAGCATGAAACAGCAGGACGGACAAGACTGCGACGGACCGCAACCCGTCCACCGCAGGAATGAAGGATCTGCTCATGTCTCTTCTTTGCTTCGCCGAAAAGTGGGACTTCGTACGATCAGATCAGCGGTCTGCCAACTGCCAGAAGTGTTCTCATCAATGAAATGCTGGAAGTTTGTTGTCCGGCCCGGCAATATTGCCTATTGGGAACCATCGATGCGGCAGCGGGGGCTGTGAGTGCTACGTAAGGTGTTGACGAATCACGGTTCTATCAGCGGTTTCACAACAGCCGTCGTGAGCGGGAGTATCCAGTAAAATGATTGTTTGGACTGACCGGTTTCCCGAAACAGAAAAGGTGGCGGGTTATCTGCGTCTTCTGCGCGCGCGGATGAATTATTTTGTCCAGATCAAGCCTGGCCGGAACAAGGCCGGGAAGTTCGGGCTGTATCGCCGGCCGGGATACCAGACAGTACTGCACCACTTGCGGGACAAGTATAAGGGGCAGCCGGGCTTCATTATCGGCAATGGGCCCAGCCTCAAAGAGATGGACCTCTCACCGCTGCGTAACAAGATTACCATCGGCGCCAACGGCATCTACCAGATGTTCGACGAATGGGGCTTCCACACCAAGTATCTCCTCTTCGAAGACACTGAGCAGACAGAGCTGCGGCGGAACGATATCCATAAGATCCACGGGCCGGTAAAGATGGCGGCCATATACAACGCCTATTGCTTCAAGAGCCTCAAGGACACGATCTTCTTCAACGCTAGGCGGGGCGACCCGTATTACTTCAACGAGATGGGCATCCAGTTCTCCCGCGATTTTGCGAACATCGTGTACCTTGGCTCCACCATCACCTACATCGCGCTCCAGCTGGCATTTCATCTAGGCTGTGACCCGGTCTATCTGATCGGGGTGGACCACAGCTATGGCGCCCTGTCGAAGCATTTCCCACCCGGAAAAATCGAGGTGACAAAGGAAAACTACGAACTGGTCCGGCAGTGTCACATGAACCCTGATTACTATCAGATCGGTGACATTATCGGTGTGCCGAACACCGAGCTTCAGGACCGCGCTTATGAAGTGGCGGCAGAAACGTACCGGCAGGCCGGGCGGCAGATTTACAATGCCGGCGTCAACAGCTTCCTCGACGCATTCCCGCGCACCGATTTCAACAGCATCTTCAAGTCCTGAGAATGAGTAACCGAAAGCGCATTCTGTTTATATCTCATCATGGCACCCTGAGCGGCGCGCCGATCAGCCTGCTGACATTGATGAAGTACTACGCGGCCCATCGCGACTGGGAATTCCTGATCGTGATGCGCAAGGATGGCCCATTGCGGGCTGAGTTCAACAAGCTGGGCCCGACTCACGTCTACTACCAGCACTTCCTTGATCCGGCGGATATGCGGCCCGAAGGCGCGAAGCTGCCGCCGCTGCCTGAGGATGTGCGGGCACGGAAGTTCCGCCAATGGCGCCATGAGCGCCGCATCCGGCAGCTGGTGAAGGATTTTAAGCCAGACCTGATCTATTCGAACACGACAGTGAATGGCGACATCCTGTCAAAGCTGAACCTGAAGACGCCGGTTTTGGTGCATGTCCGCGAACTGTGGACAACCTTCTCGCTTTACAACGAGGTCCAGCTCGCCGCGTTCAGGCGGACCGACTATCGTTACTTCACCGTGTCGGAATTCGTCCGGAACTATATCGAGAAGGAATTCTCGATACCGCGAGAGCGGATTGGTGTCGTTCCCGGTTCGCTGGAGCCGGAGGTCTTCGACGAGAAGGCGAAGGAGCTATCCCTGCCGCAGATGCGCAAGGAACTTTCGCTGCCGGAAGACGCGGTCGTCATCGGGGGTATCGGTTCGGTCGATAGCCGGAAGGGCGTCGACTATTTCGTCGATGCGGCAATCGATGTGCTGAGCAAGGCCGGTGCCGGACAGCCGCTCTATTTCGTCTGGATCGGCGATGGCGGGATGCGGGACGATATGTTGAAGAAGGCGGCGGATGCCGGCTTCAAGGGGCGCATCCTGTTTCCCGGCATGCGCAAGAATCCCTACCCATACCTGCAGCTGTTCGACATCGGCCTGATGACCTCGCGGGACGATCCGTTTCCGCGTTCTGTGATGGAAATGGCGGCCTTCGGCGCACCTGTCATTTGCTTTAGAGAGTCGGGCGGAGCGGCGGAATTTGTCGAAGATGACGCCGGAATTGTTTTGGATCACTGCGATTCCGGCGACATGGCCGATGCAATTCGCGCATTGCTGGCGGATAAGGCGCAGAAAACGCAATTGGGAATTGCCGCGCGCAGGAAAGCACGCGAAAACTATCGCACAACGGTGATAGGGGAGCGGGCCGTCGGCCTGCTGGATGATATCCTGGCGTCCGGCCAGGGACCAAATACCTGAAGATTGAGGATTTCACGTGACGGATCAGACAGAACAGGCGCCGGATCTTGATGCGCTGTCAAAGGAGAACGCCGTGTTGAAAAAGATCGTCCGGTCGTTGAAAGACCAGTTGAGCAAGGCCGGTGTCGATCAGGATAAGCAGCCACTCTGGCGCCCGCTCGGTCATTTCTATTCCCCGGTCGCCAACATCGAAGACATCAAGGCTGATGAGGCGCGTATCTTCAATCGTGATCGGCGGACGCTGCCGGGTATCCGGCTGAACGAAGCCAAGCAAAAGGAAGTCTTGGAGGAGTTTGCCAGCTTCTACGCCGAGATGCCGTTCGAGGAGCAGCCATCCGAGAAAATGCGGTATGGCTTCAAGAACCCCAGTTATTCTTATTCCGACGCAATTTCGCTTTACAGCATGATCCGCCGACTGAAGCCGAAGCGCATCGTCGAGGTGGGCTCGGGTAATTCTTCGTGCTGCATGCTCGACACCAATGACCTTTTCTTCAACGGTGAAATCGACATCCGTTTCGTTGAACCCTATCCTCAGATGTTGAAGTCACTGGTCCGTCCAGAGGACCTCGAAAAGCGCGAGATCATTGAGAAACGCCTTCAGGATGTCGATCTGGAAGTTTTCAAGTCGCTGCAGGCGAATGACATCCTGTTCGTGGACTCGACGCACGTGTCGCGTGTGGGCAGCGACGTCAACCAGATGTTCTTTGAGATTCTGCCGCACATCAATGAAGGCGTGTACGTCCACTTCCACGACATTCATTATCCCTTCGAATACCCGGCGCACTGGGTTTATGAAGGTCGTTGGTGGACTGAGAATTACATGCTGCGAGCTTTCCTTGAGTTCAATAGCGATTTTGAGATCGTCTATTCGAACACGTTCATGCAGCGCTTCCATCGCGAGTTCTTCGAAACGCGCATGCCGCTGTGTCTGGAGAACCAGGGGGCGAGCATTTGGCTTCGCCGCGTGAAGAAGTCGGTGGAAGAGTAGGCGCCACATACGAAGTTCAGTGGTGGCGGGGAGAGTCCTGTGAGAATACTGATTTGCAGCATCATGCCTGCAAAGACATATTCAGGCGGACGATATCATGCCTGGATGCTGGCGCAGGCATTTGCCACGCTGGGCCACTCCGTCACGTTCTGGACCAATAATGAGCCGATCTTTGTCGGAGACTTTGCCGACTATGAGCACAAGGACCGGGTAGAACTCCGGCTGACTACGGACTTTTCCGAGACGCCCGAGGGGCCGTGGGATTTTGTCTGGATCATTCCCCACAAGCATCCGCCGGTGAAAATCTTCAGGCGGGCGCTGGAGGTTGCTCGCCTCAGCAACGCCAAGCTGGGCATGCTGAGCTTCGAGACCCCTAACTGGATTGCGAAAACGGCGGCCCACGGCGCCGATCCAAAGCCGTGGCAGGCGTGGGAAGTGATCGGACCGCACCTCGACGTGATTTTGTCATCGACCGCGGTGGGTGAAGAGCACGCACGTGAATTCTTCGCCGGGGCCGATGCTCGCTATTACAACATCACTCCGCCGGTCAATGACCTAGTCGCCGATCAGGCCGGGATGGATGCCGGGGGCCATAGTGGGCGCAACTCCGTCATTTGTATCACGCGGTTCGGGGGCCAGTTCGGGTACAAGGGCGGCATGGAGGTTCTGGAACATACCGGCCCGGCGCTGAATGGCAGCAAGCTGACATTTATTGTCGGGACGGCCTCGGTCGCGGCAAGTGACCTGAAGGCCTATGCTGATTGGGGGCGGGAGCATGATGTCGAGATTGCCTTCGAACATCGCGTAACCGACTTCGAGAAGTTTCGCCTTCTGCTCAATGCCGATCTGATGCTGTTCCTCTCCCGCTTTGAGGGGTTCGGCTATCCGCCAGTGGAGGCGTTGTACTGTAACACGCCCTGCATCGCCTATGACCTGCCGGTGTTGCGCGAGGTCAGCGGCGAGAAGCTGATTTATGCGGATATGGATAATCCGGATACGCTGGGGCCGGCGATCAGCGAGGTTCTCGCAAATCTGTCGGCGCACAAGGCGAGGCTTGCTGCCCTGGATCATTCCTGGCTCGGCTTCGCTGCGTTCGCGGAGAAGGTGTCCGCTCTGCTGGCTGCAGAGGCTGCGTATGCCCCGAAAGCGGCTCAGATGCCAGAACTGAGGGTGACCGAAACCAAACAAGCCCTGCGGGCTATCGATGCGGCGAGTGGCCGTCGGAAGAAAAGTGTACCGGCAAAGCGCCCCGGCCTCAAAGTCCGGCTGCGGAGAGGCTTTGTCCGGGGGCTCGCCGGTATGTTCCGGCGTGTGCCGGTATTGCGGAACCTGTTCGGACAAGCGATTCTTTCTCATCACAACCTGTCCTTGCTGCTGGAGGACCGGACGATGACGCGGCTGCTGTTTGAGAACCGGAAGGCGCTGACACTGCGGATTCGGCAGAATCCGGAGTTCCTGAAGCATCTGATGCTTTCCCCCCAGGCGATTGAAATGCTACCAGAGATTCTGGCGCGGCTGGAGGCAAAGGCCGCAGAGGAAACGGCAAAGCGCACGCTCGATGCGCAGACGCCGTCGAGCTGAATGGTCCCCGGACGCTGATGTTGGTTCAAGCAAAGTCACTCCCTCAGGAAGCTGTGCCGGCGAATAGTGATGCGGAGACGAATGTCCTCGTACTTTTCCTGACGTTCGACCCCGAGAAAAAAAGGAACATACGCGCCTTCCTTGGGAATTTTTTCCAGCAGAGGAAAGGCGTCGGCTTTACGGTCATCGAGATCGACAATGCGGACGAGAGCGCTGGCTGGGCCGCGGCGCCTGAAGGCGCATGGCCTTGCGAGGCCTATACGCTCGGCGGCGACAACACTGCGCACGAGTTCACCGGCTGGGACAAGGGCTGGCGCGAGGCGCGATCGCGCCTCGCCCGCCCGTTTGATCTGGTGCTGATGGTCAATGACGCCCTGGCCAATTCGAAACCGCTGTCAGCGCTGGATGCGATCGACGCCGGGATCATCCGGCAGTTGGCTGCGCAGAATACCGTTCTGGGCTGGGTAGACACCTTCTCGCGCGTGAATCCGGAGCCGCTGGACCAGCTGAGCCACCCAATGCAGATCAATGGCCGGCCCTGTCGCAAATGGCTGTGCACCACTTTCTTCCTTGTCCCAGTAAAGGTCTTTGAAAAGCTGGTGCCTGTAACCAGTTTTGCTGACACTGCCGAGGTCTTCACGCGCTACAATCCGGAGAAGCCATTCCGGGAGAGTGCGCCGCTTTCGCAGAACTACCGCGACTTCCTCTACACCCACCAGACCCGTGTCTGGCGCCGTGGCGACAAGCGCGGCTACAAGCTGGACATGACGACCTTTCCGCTGTTCAGGAACAAGGTGCGGAACGTCCTTAACGAGCATGCCCTGGGGGTGAAACTCTGGGAGCTGGGCGTTGGGCATGTCAATCTCGCGATTTTCGACCGGCCGCCACGTGGCCTGGGCATCCCACACGACAAGGCAAAGGGACCGGCCTGGTTCCGGTTGCTGCGCCTGCGTTTCTGGTCCTGGCGCCAGTTCTTTCATGAAGTCATTCCGCCAATGCTGAAGCGGCACGGTTGGCGCAAGTCCTGAAGGTCCGTAAACCTCCATGCTATTCAACTCAGTTCCGTTTCTCGCCTATTTCCTGCCTGTCGTTGTTGTCGTGGCATTGCTGCTGGGACGGGCGGGGCAGAAGGAGGCCTGCAAGGTCTGGCTGCTGCTGGCGTCGGCCTTCTTCTACGGATACTGGGCCTGGCCATACCTCTTCCTTCTGTTCGGGACGATCATCGTCAACTTCTTCACAGGGAAGATGTTGTCGGCGCCAGACCGGGCACAGGGCCAGCGCCGCGCGATCATGATCGCCAGCGTGTCGTTCAATCTGGGCCTGCTGTTTGTCTTCAAGTATTTCAACTTCTTCATCGAGAATATCGATTTCCTGTTCGGCTTCGATATCCAGGTGTTCAAGGTGATCCTGCCGCTTGGCATTTCATTCTTCACCTTCCAGCAGATCGCATTCCTGGCGGATGCCTACCAACGCAAGCTGGATGAGGGATACAGCTTCGTAGACTATGCCCTTTTCATATCGTTCTTCCCGCAGCTGATCGCGGGCCCGATTGTGCACCACAAGGATCTGGTGCCGCAGTTCAAGTCCGGACTGTTCGCCCGGCCGACATCAGAGATGTTCGCCAGTGGCGTTGCAATCATCATTATCGGCCTGTTTAAGAAGGCCGTTCTGGCAGACAGCATCTCGCCCGCAGTGAATACCCTATTCGGCGAAGCTGCAGCGGGGGCGCACCTGACGCTGATGGAAGCGTGGCTGGCCACGCTAGGCTTCGCCGGCCAGATCTATTTCGATTTCTCGGGCTATTCGGACATCGCAATCGGACTGGCACTCCTGTTCGGCTTGCGGATGCCGGAGAACTTCCGGGCGCCGTACCGGGCCATCAGTATCGTCGAGTTCTGGCGCCGCTGGCACATTACGCTTTCTGACTTCCTGCGGGATTATCTCTACATCCCGCTCGGAGGGAACCGGCGCGGAAAGGTGCGGCGATACATAAACCTGATGACGACCATGCTGCTGGGCGGGTTGTGGCATGGCGCGGCGTGGACCTTCGTTATCTGGGGCGGGCTCCACGGGGCATACCTGACCGTCAACCACATGTTCAATTCCATGGTGAAGGGCTCAGGCTTCGAAACGGGCCTTTCGAGCCTGCCGGTTCGCTTCTTGGGTTGGGCGCTGACATTCTTCGCGGTCTGCTTCGCCTGGATCTTTTTCCGCGCCGAGAATCTCGAGGCGGCCAACAATGTCGTGCGCGGTTTCTTGGGCTTCAATGGGGTGAACATTCCGCCCGGGCTCAACGTCTTCCTCGACCTGCCGCCGAAGTTCGCGACAAAGACGCCCGCCGCGTCGAGCCTGTTCACGGACGGATCGCAATGGCGAACGCTTGTCGAGGCGATCTGTTTCACCTTGCTTGGCCTGGTCGTGGCGTTCAGCCAGACGAAGGAGCGCGGGAGCCAGCGCGCCCGCCTGATCGCCGTCGTGGTCGTGATCGGCTTTGTCATCCAGGCAATTTTCTTCGGTGTCGCCTCCGAAGAATTCATCTACTTCCAGTTCTAGGGGGCCAGTCATGAAACCGCTTCTGAATGTCGTTGCTGCCGTCGTGCTGGGAATTGCGTGTTATATCGGCATCTTCGCGTTTGTGATCGAACAGCCCTTGTCCATCGGAATCTTTGATCGCGTTTTCTCGTACAAGCGTGCCTATGCCCGGCAAATCGACGAACCCAAGACAATTGTCGCTGCGGGCAGCAGCGGGTTTTACAGTGTACGGTGTGAAACCATCGCAGAGGAAACGGGAATGCCATGCGTCAACCTGTCAATCGCGCTGGCGCTGGGGCGCGAAACGATGATGCAGCAGGTCGAACAGGTCGCCAAACCGGGCGATGTGGTCCTTTTGCCTTGGGAGTTCCGCCTCTACTACCTGAACGCCGAGGACATGCGCGCGCGCATCTCTTATCCCTACATCGTCCGATACGAAAAAGGCTTCCTGAAAGGTCTCGGCCCGAAACGCGCATTGGATGCCTTGTTCTATTTCGATCCAAAATACCTGATGGGGGCGCTGATTGAGACCAAGGAATATGTCGGCGGCAAACGGCACGGCTTTGACGAGGAAGGCCGCATGACCAGACAGGGGGACTATCAGGGGCACACGGAGAAAGTGGCCGTTAAGTATCGTGACCAAGTTGAGAAAGGCGGATCGTCTGCATCTGAAACCGGCAAGATTGCCGAGATGAAAAATCCACCCGCTGGGCTGGAAGAGTTCATCTCCTGGGCGAATTCCAGAGATATTTCCGTCTATGCCGTCCTGCCGCCATCTGTAGACTCTATCCCGGTTTCTGACGACGCGGTTGAGCACCTGCACCAATGGTTCAGTAGCGCCAAATCCGGCGGGTTCATCGACATTTCCGGCAACCTGCAATATCCCTACACGTGCTTTTATGACACGCGCGAGCACTTGCGGGAAGAGTGCCAGATTGAACATAGTCACGAGATAGGAAAGGCGCTGGCCGCTCGCTTGTCCGCACGATAGACTGCGCAAGAGCTCCTGTCGGAAAGGCGCCCGTCCATCCTACCGGAAAATCCCCGATCCCAGAATGCTGCGAGTTGTCGTCAAAGCACTGGAAAGGGACCTTTATGGATTTTACCACGTGTTTCTCGTTACCTTACCTACCGCCCAATCAGGCGCAGTAGCATGTGACCGTCAACGAGGCGCTGCGAGCGTTGGACCAGATGGTTCAGCTGGCCGTCAGGTCACAGACCACGGGCGTCCAGCCATCATCGTCGGCGGTGGAGAACGCTTACGTCCTGCCGACTGGTGCAAGCGGTGTCGAATGGGTTGCCCTGCCGGTGGATCACGTAGTTTCATATCTGGATGAGGCGTGGGTAGCCTATCCGCCGGTTCAAGGCATGTGGGTAAATGTAAAGGACGAAGGCGTCCTCACGGTTTTCGATGGGGCGGGCCGGGCGCCGCTTTCCGTTGCCCCTGAAACACCGCCGCTGCTTGGCGTGAATACGACACAGGGCACGACTAATCGTCTCTCTGTGAAATCGGGTGCTGTTCTTTCCAGCATGATGACGTGACGCCCGGTTCCGGACGGGCGGAGATCGGCCTGACGGGCAATGACGATTTTCACTTCATGGTGAGTCCGAATGGCGCAAGCTGGATCGATGCAATCACTGTCGACAAGCGTACTGGATATGCCGGCTTCGGCACCGCCAGTCCCGAGGTGCCATTCCACGTCAATGCCGGGCCCGCAAATGTTGCCTTCAGACCGCAGGGCACCGATCCAACCATTGTATTCCAGATCATGGACGATACTACTCTGGCGAGGGGCAATGGTCCGATCTTCTTATTGAGAGCCAGAGACAACGCCCAGTTTTACACGCCGGGTCAGCGCTCATGACCATTGATCTGACCGGGTAGGTGGGGATCGGACTGTCAAGTCCAGCGGCGCGTCTGCATGTGGCCGGCGGTGGCGCGGTCACCGGTTCGCCCACCGGGGCGACAGGGGCGCAGGTTCGATCAACGCCGAGGCCCTTTATAACGATAACGCACTGCTTGGCTGTTATGTGGTCGATCTGGCGGTTTACGGAACGGTCGACCTTGCCAAATGGGACGCCCGTATCCCCGACCGGCGATTGTCGGAACTGCGGGAATTAGATCCGCAAACAAATGAATACAGAGGCGTATCCTCAGCGTCGCGGTAGGTTCTACAGTACCTGCCGGCCTGCAAGTTCCTTGAGCGGATCGGTGGGGCGTGCGATCCTCTGACAGTGGATAGATGCGCCAGGCGCTGGAGAGAGAATCGCCACCTATCCTCCGTGCCGAACGAGGCCGGGTTCGATCCGGTGGCGGACCAATTGACCATCGGTGAATGGGGCCCGCGTCTGGTGGAGACAGCGGAGATCCACGCAGTGCTGATCGAGGCACTCAATCAGGCGCTCAAGGACCGGGCAGGCGGACGCGCCGCCTAGATCGGTTCCTTGACCATCATGTTCAGCTTGTCAGCCAGGTGCGGGGACTGGTGCAGGTCATGTGCATAGATCGTGTCGATCAGCGACATCACTTCCAGTGCTTGGTCCGACGAGCCAGCGATGACCGGAGCGCCGAACTTCACGCTGTCGAAGAAAAGCTCGATCTCTTTCGCCCAGGAATGGTCGATATGATAGGTCAGGCGCTCTTCGTCTTCCCATGTGGCGGCCGGTGCCGTGGTACGGTTCTTGGCGATGGTCAGGATCTCGTCGCCGTAGGTGCCGGACGAGGTTTTCAGGCCGTTCAACACCATGTAGCCGCTCTCCATGAACACTTCGAGCGAAAAAAGGTGGCGCCACTGAGTCATCGTCGAGTGGACTGAAGCGGTGATTCCGGTTTCGCTGTTGCGCATGATGGCGAAGACATTGTCCTCGATGCCGGGCGTCTGCCAGTACATGTTGGACACCATGGCGTGGACTTCGTCGAACGGCTTGCCGGAGAGGTAAAGCAACAAGTCCAGCATGTGGATGCCCTGATCCAGCAGGATGCCGCCGCCGGCCAGTTCCTTGTTGGCGCGCCAGGTGTTCAGATAGTCGCCGTCCACACTTTTGCCGTAGCGGCTGCGCATCCACAGGATCGAGCCGAACTGGCGGCTGTCCACAATGCTCTTCATCTTCGCGATGGCGCCATGCTGGCGGTGATTGAAGCCGTACATCAGCACCTTGCCAGAGGCGCGTTCGACTTCCTGGATCTCGCGCATGTCCTGGGCGGTGAAGGCGGGCGGCTTCTCGCAGAAGACGTGTTTGCCGGCCTTCAGTGCCTCAATTGTCTTCGGCTTGTTGAAATGGTTCGGCAGGCAGATGAACACGGCTTCGATATCGGGATCCTGAATGATCTCGTCGATGGAGCCTGCCACATGGTATTTGCAGTCTTCCGGCAGATTCACGTCGAAGACGGATTTGATCTCGCCGATGCCATGCTGCTCGATCGCTTCGGCGCGGATTTGTCCCATTTTCCCGAACCCGCAAATGCCGACGGTCACTGTCATGTTACGCTCCTTGATTTCACGCCTTGTATGCTCTAGCGGCCCGTCGCTTCAACTTCTAGGGGCGACCACATGTCGCCTTCGCCGACAGAGAATTTTCCACCCGCGGCCTGCACCACGGCGAGGCCCCCTGCCACATCCCACCAGCGGATGCCGGTTTCGCGATAGCCGTCGAGCTTGCCCTGCGCGACCCACGACAGCGACAGCGCCGCCGAGCCAAGCATGCGGACCTTACCCCATCCATTGAGGGATTCGGCGTTCTTTGCGGCGGCCTCCGCATTGGACCTTGTGGCGGCCGGAATACCGGTGGACAGCGCGCTCGGGCCGGCCGGTTCCGGCCGTGCGATTGGCGCGCCATTCCGGAACAAGCCGGCCTCGACACCTATGTGGATCAGTTCATCACGCAGGAAATCATAGACCGCACCGGCCAGCGGCTGCATGCCCTGGCAGAAGGCAACGGACACCGCGCACAGGGGCATGCCGCGCATGAAATTGTAGCTGCCGTCGAGCGGATCTATAACCCAGTAAGGATCGTCGTCTGCGCGGCGCTCGCGCAGCCAGCCGCCTTCTTCTGACATGATGCCCCATGGACTGCCCGACAGAAGGCCGTCTGCCACAAGGGCTTCCGACTGCTTGTCTTCAGCGAGCTTAACATCGCGCTCCAGCGCCTGGTTGATTCCGGCGCCCGCAAAACGGGAACGGAGCAGCGCGCCACTTGCCTTGGCACTGGTCAGCAGCAGGTCATAATCTACATCAATGGGCATGACGAAAATGCGGTCTCACGCGCCGGGTTCTGAACGGCAAGGACCCGGTGGGCGACCCCTTGTGCTGATCCGCAACTATTAGGGGAGTTGCCGAGCCTGAACAAGCCGTTATGCAGGTCGCAACAGCGCACCCAAAACCTGGCAGGAAGAAACATGAACAACCCGGATTCCCTGATCGGCGGCCTGATTGGCGCGGTGAGAAGTGGACAAACTTTCATTCCGGACGGGGAAATGCTGCCGGGCACGTACGACGCTGCAGAAGAGGTTCAGGACCAGGTGCTGAGGGCGCTGGACCTGCAGGCGGCCGGCTGGAAGCTGGGCGCCAGCAATCACGGCTCACGTGCGGGGCTCGGCCTGCTGCGGCCCTTTGCGGGTCTGATTCCGGTGGGGGGCGTTATTCCGAACGGGGCATCACGGCCCATCACGCAGTTCCGCCAGCCGGGCGCTGAGTGCGAACTGGCCGTTATCCTCGGCAAGGACCTGCCCGTCCGTTCAGGCGGCTATTCGCGCAGTGAAGTGCTGAACTCCGTGGCGCGTACGATTGCAGCGATCGAAGTGCCGGAGACGCGGTTTGAACAGCTCGCGATCCATGGCGGTCTTGCGCTTGTCGCGGACAATGGCGCCGCAGGCTATGCCGTTGCCGGCGACGGCGTCGACGGCGCTGACGGCCTCGACGACATGTCGCGCCGGGGCCGGCTGCTGGTCGATGGCCAGGTCGTCGAAGAGGGCGATATGGGCCAGCTGGTGGCCCGGCCGTCAGACCTGCTGACAGACCACGTGAACCGTTTGGGCGAACGCGGTTGGGCCCACTACAGCGGACAGGTCATCCTGCTGGGCGCGCTGGCGCCGCGAGCAGCCCTTGAAGGCCCGGCCAGAGTCGTGGCAAGTGTCGACGGGCTCGGAGACGCCGCCCTGCATTTTGCAGCGGCAAGCTGACCAGGCCAGATCAATGGCAGGCGGAACATGTCCACAATGAATAATACGGCATCGGTCGCGGTGCTTTCACGCTCCTTTTCAGCGCATGAAAAGCTCGTGGCAGAGCTGCTTGGCCGCTACAGCGATGTCACGATGAACGACACCGGGCGCACCCTCGCCGGGGATGAACTCATCGCGTTCCTTCAGGGCAAATCGCACGTTATCGTCGCGCTGGAAAAGATCACCGACGACATCCTAGCCCGGCTGCCGGACCTGAAGATCATCGGCAAATATGGCGTCGGCCTGAACAATGTGGACCTGCATGCGTGCGAGAAGCACGGCGTGAAGGTCGGCTGGACGGGCGGGGTGAACCGCCGGTCCGTTGCTGAACTCGTGATCGCGCTCAGCATTGCCAGCCTTCGTCATGTTGTCACCTCGCATATGGAAATCGTCGGCGGCGGCTTCCGTCAGATCAAGGGGCGACAGCTGCAGGGCCGCAAGGTGGGCCTCTTGGGCTGTGGTCATGTCGGCAAGGAAGTGGCGCGGCTCATGATTGGCCTCGGTTGCGAGGTGCAGGCGCACGATATCCGCGACATGTCTGATTTCTATGCCGAGACGGGTGTGCGCGGCGTATCGCTGGACGAACTGATCGAGACCAGCGAGATCCTCTCCCTGCATGTGCCGCTGACACCGGCGACTTCTATGATCATCGATGCCGTCCGCCTCGCCCGGATGCGTCCGGATGCTGTGCTGGTCAACACCGCACGCGGCGGATTGGTGGACGAAGCAGCCCTGAAAGCGGCCCTAAAGGATGGGCGCATCGCCTCGGCCGCGTTCGACGTATTTGAGCCGGAGCCGCCGGAAGATATGGATCTCCTGCGCTTGCCGAATTTCATTGCCACCGGACATCTGGGGGGCAGTGCAGAAGAAGCCATCTTCTACATGGGCATGGCCGCCATTGACGGCCTTGAAAATGCCCAGCCACCGTTGAGCCACGTGCCGGATTATCTGCGCTGACACAGGAAAGGCCTGTCGCCCTCATGACCAATATTGCAATGATCCCTGCCCGGATGGGCAGCCAGCGCCTGCCGAAGAAAAACCTCGCGCCGCTGAAGGGCGTTCCGCTGATCGTTCACGCTATCCGCAAATGCAGGGAAGCAGGTGTTTTTGACCGGATCATCGTCAATTCCGAGCACCCGAACTTCGGTCCGATTGCCGAGGCGGAAGGCGCCGAGTTCCATCAGCGTCCGGAGGAGCTTGGCTCCAACAGCGCAACCAGCGAGGACTTCGTGACGGAATTCCTGGAGGCGAACCCTTGTGAGCGTGTGTTCCAGGTGCACTCCATCGCGCCGCTGCTGACGGCGCAGGAGGTGCGCGATTTTGTGAGTGCCATGGTCGAAGCGGAAGCCGACGTCTTCCTCAGCGTCGTCGATGACCAGCTGGAATGCCTGTATCGCGACGAGCCGGTGAACTTCACCTTTGCGGAAAAGACCAACTCGCAGGACCTTGATCCCGTTCGGAAGGTTTCATGGTCGATCACGGGCTGGCGGGCGCAGACTTTCCTGGACGCAAAACGTCGCGGCGAATGCGCGACCTATGCCGGTAAGCGCGGCTTGTTCCCGGTGAACAAGATGGCCGGGCATGTCATCAAGACAGAGGAAGACCTGCGCATCGCGGAAGCCCTCTACGATTTCGTCCACAAGGGGTAATGTCGGCGGCATGAAATTCTACAAGGGCATCGAAGGTCTCAGGGGTGTCTGTGCGCTGGCCGTCGCATTCGCCCATTTCGATGCTCGCCTGCTGCCGGATGTTCGCATCCTGTCGAGACCGGCCCTTGCCGTCGAAGCGTTCTTCATCATCAGCGGCTTTATCCTGCTCATGCGGTATGCCGATGAAGTCCATTGTGGCGCTATGAAGCTGAGGGAGTTCGCGGAACGAAGAATCTACCGCCTGTTTCCTCTACATGCGTTCTGCCTTCTCTTGCTGCTCGGATTTTACTTCACGGCATATCTGATAACCCCGCATCAGGGCGTCTCTTTCACGGAGAGTTTCCCGGTGGTGGATGACGGCCGGCGTTATGGCGAAGGTATCTGGTACAATTTCTTCACGGACTTCTTCCTGCTGAACGGCATCGGGACACATCATCTTGATGCCACCTGGAATTACCCTTCTTGGACCATCAGCAGCGAGCTGTGGGTAGGGATCCTTTTCGCCTTCCTCTACCGGCTGCCGAAGCGGGGGCTGGTCCTGATCTCTGCATGTGTGGTGGGGGCGGCCTATGCTATCCTGTTCCATGGCGAACGGGGCCTTGCCGGACACAGCCGAGCGTCGGAGATCTACCTCGATGTGGGGCTGCTGCGGACATTGGCAGGGTTTTCACTCGGCACGCTGCTGGCGATTTATCTGGAACGTGTCCCGCGCAACCGGCTTTTGCTGGATGCCGTCTCGCTGGCGGCGTTGGTGCCCTTGTTGATGATCTTTGTCGATGCGCCACGCGCGACTTACGACTTTGCTGCGATACCGCTGCTGACCATCATTGTCGGCGCATCGATCATCGAGACATCTACGCTGGCGCGCATGCTCAGCCTTCGCGTGTTCGAGTTCCTGGGGAAGATTTCCTATTCGGTTTACCTGAACCACGTGCTGGTGATCGGCGTGCTGCAGTTCACCCTGTTCGGCGGAGCGCGGCCGGCTGCGGGAACGGTGCCCCTGTGGCTGGCGGTTTCGCAATCCATTGCCTTCTTCGTGACCCTGCTGGGACTTTCGTCCCTGACGTTTTCACTCGTCGAGCGACCGGCCAAGCAGACACTTTACAGATGGATGAAGTCACGCGGGCGGAGCGGGCAGGCGACGCCAGCGTCCTGAGTGGGCCTCATATCAAGTCAGACGACTTCCTGCGCCTTGATCGTCACAGGCGGTGCAGGCGCCTCCATCGGGCGAACATCCGGGGCTCGTCGATTCAGGGTCAGCGGATTCCAGGCCATCTTGCGGGCAAGGGACCAGACCGGAATTTTCAGATCCTTCTGGCGCCAGCGCGGATCAGCCATTAGTCCGGGAAGGCCGCATATACCATCCCGGGTGCCGCGAAGCGTGGGCAGGAAACAACCTGTCAGAATCGAGCGGAATATGAGGTAGACTGAAAGCGCAATATGCACCGGAAGTGTCGGCAGCAGCAGTGGCAGTGGCATGTTCTTGATATAGGTCCAGATCCGATTGCGCGTACCATGATAGGCACTGAAAGCGCTGTGACGTCCGGATATTGCACTGCCGGCATGGTGCACGATGGCATCTGGCAGGAAGACGCATCGCTCGCCCTCCCGTTGCATACGAAAGCCGAGATCGGAATCCTCGCAATAGCAGAAATAGCGCTCGTCAAAGCCGCCATGTGCTAGGAACAGGCCGCGATCATAGATGGCGGCGGCGCCACAGGGGCTGAAACACTCTCCTTCGCCGGGCATGTGGGAAGCCGTATGACCAAAGCCGCCCCGCCATGGAATGCCGAAAACCAGGTACGCATCACCGGCGCCGTCAATAAGTTCCGGGTGTACCAGATCATATTGGGCGGACGCAAAGACACGGCAGTCCGGATACCGCCGAGTCGCTGCAATGACGTTTTCCAGCCAATCAGGTTCCGCCACTGCATCCGGGTTCAGCAGCGCGAGCCACCGTCCATTCGCCATTCGAGCGCCGGCATTGTTTGCAGCTGCAAAGCCGAGGTTTTCTTCATGCCTGATAAGCTGGGCCGATGGTACGCCCGAGAAGTCAATCTTTTCTGTAGATCCATCGGTTGAGGCATTGTCGAGCACAATGACTTCAAAATTGCGGATGGTCTGCGCGGCCAGCGAACGTACAGCTTCGCACACATACTCTCCACCATTGTAATTGACGATGATTACTGAGAATTCGGGAGCCTGCATGGAATTCGTCTTCTCAGTGTTCAGTCAGCCGAGGAGAGCCGGGCGCCGGACCGACATACGGCAATCCCGGTTTACTGGGTGCATTCTAAGCATGGCGTCAAGCATATGGCACGCCCTGAGCGCTGCTACTTCACGAATAATAGTTTCATCTGGAACTAAATTACGTTCTGACCTATAAGAAGGAGCATGGACACGACCACGCTTAAAAACCGCTATCACGATGCGCCCCGGGCGGCCGATTTCACCATCGACCAGGCCTGGGACACCTATAGCGCCGCCGAACATGACCGCTGGGACCGGCTCTTTCGCCGTCAGAAGGAAGTCACGAGGGGCCGGGCCTGCAGCGTGGCCCTGAAGGCCATGTCGGACCTCGAACTGTCGCCATCCGGCATCCCGCACATGGGGCGCCTGTCGGACCGGCTCGAAAAGATCACCGGCTGGCGCGTGGTGCCCGTCGCGGAACTGGTTCCGGACGACATCTTCTTCGATCACCTTGCCAATCGCCGTTTCCCGGCCGGGGCCTTCATCCGTCCGGAAGCAGAGTTCGATTACCTGCAGGAGCCGGACATCTTCCACGACATCTTCGGTCATGTGCCGATGCTGGCCGATCCGGTCTTTGCCGATTTCTTGGAAGCATATGGCAAGGGCGGCCAGCGCGCGATGCGGCTGGGGCAGCTGCACAATCTTGCCCGGCTTTATTGGTATACGGTGGAATTCGGCCTTATCCGGCAAGCGGAGGGCCTGCGTATCTACGGTGCGGGCATCCTGTCGAGCCCGCAGGAAACCGTGTTCGCTCTGGAAGACGACAGCCCGAACCGGATCGGCTTCGACGTGAAACGCCTGATGCGGACGAAATACATCATCGACGATTTCCAGCAGACCTATTTCGTCATCGACAGTTTCGAGGCGCTCCTGGATGCCTGCTACAAGGATTTCGGTACCGTCTATGCCGAAGTGAAGGGCGAGTCTGACTATGAGGCGCACGAGATCGCACCCGGCGATACGGTGCTCCATCGCGGCACGCATGCCTATTTCGAGGCAGGTGGCCGCCGCGCGCGCTAGCCGACGCTCAGGGCCAGCAGGCGGCTGATCTGCGCCCGCGGCAGGCCGCTCTGGCCGTGCCATGCGTTCACCGCAGTCTGCAGCGCCTTCAGGGCGGACTTGGTCGTGGCTTCCGGCTTGTCGAGCACGCCTTCGCGTTTCAGCGCGGCGCAGACATGGGACGAGGCGATCCACGCGTCCCATCCCGCGAAGCGCAGGAAGTACTGGCCTGTCGCGCCGCCCAGCCGGGAACCCTTCTTGTTCAGGTACTCCATCAGGCCGAGCTGGTCGTCAGAAGGCCACGCGGCAAGGAATTTCCCGAACCCGCCATGTTCGCGGCTTGTCTCGCAGACGAAGGCAGCATTTTCGAGGGTCGCCCGGATTTTCGCGCCATTGCGGACGATCCGCTCATCCGAGGCGAGGCGGCCCAGCATCTCGTCTCCGAAAAAGGCGAGCTTTCCGGGGTCGAACCCCTCGAAAGCGGCCTCAAAGCCCGGCCATTTCGCTTCGATGACCTTCCAGTTGAAGCCGGCATTGAACACGCACTGGGTCATGGTCGCCAGCAGCCGGTCGTCCGGGACGGCGCCCAGTTTCTTCACGGCGTGGCCATTCTGCGACTGTTTCAGCACCGCGTCCCGCCCGCCATGGTGCTGCGCCGCCATCTTGAGAACGTGTTCGAAGTCTCGCATTAACCAAGGATTATCGGTGGCGGCACACGCTGCAAGCGGAAAAAGTCCGTTCTTTTCTTCGGACAGACCGCTAAACCATCTCCGGTGACCTTTCGACCCAAACCGGACTGAGCAGGACCCCATGCATTACGCTCCCCGAATTCTCGTTACCGGCGGCGCCGGCTTCATCGGCTCCTTCCTGTGCGAGCGATTGCTCAAATCGGGCGCCGAAGTCCTTTGTGTGGACAATTTCTTCACCGGCCGGCGCGCCAACGTGGCTCATCTGCTCGACAATCCGCGGTTCGAGCTGATGCGCCACGACGTGACCTTCCCGCTCTTCGTGGAGGTCGACCAGATCTACAACATGGCGTGCCCGGCGAGCCCGATCCATTACCAGTTCGACCCCGTGCAGACGACAAAGACCAGTGTCCACGGCGCCATCAACATGCTGGGCCTCGCCAAGCGTACGAAGGCCAAGATCCTCCAGGCCTCGACCTCCGAAGTCTACGGCGACCCGGAAATGCACCCGCAGCGCGAGGAGTACTGGGGCAACGTGAACCCGATCGGCATCCGCTCCTGCTATGACGAGGGCAAGCGCTGCGCCGAGACGCTCTTTTTCGACTACCATCGCCAGCACAATGTGAAGATCAAGGTCGCCCGGATCTTCAACACCTATGGCCCGCGCATGCACCCGAACGACGGCCGCGTCGTGTCGAATTTCATCGTTCAGGCCCTGCGCGGCGAGGACATCACGCTGTATGGCGACGGCCAGCAGACGCGCAGCTTCTGCTATGTTTCGGACCTTGTGGACGGCCTGATCCGCCTGATGGACTCGGATGATCAGGTGACCGGGCCGATCAATCTCGGCAATCCGGGCGAGTTCACGATGCGCCAGTTGGCCGAGACGGTCCTGGAGCTCACCGGGTCCAAGTCGAAAATCGTGAACCGGCCGCTGCCTTCCGACGATCCGCGCCAGCGCCAGCCGGATATTTCGAAGGCGAAATCGGTGCTCGGCTGGGAACCGACCATCCCGCTCGCCGAAGGCCTGAAGCCCACGATCGAGTATTTCGCGGGCGAGATTGCGGAACTGATCTGAGCAAGGCGAGGGCGAGATCACTCGCACAGCCGAGCGGTAACCGTTAGTGTCGCACATGGCCCGAGACGCTTGATCCGGGTCCGAAAAATGGAAGTTGCGGATGAGTGTCTTCAAGGAACTGGAAAGCTACCGTCAGCGGGCAATCCCCGATCAGCGGCCGGTTCTGGAGAAGAAGATCGGATACCGGCAATATCCTCTCGATGTGGATGATCCGCGGAACAATGAGCCGCTCGTGCCGATTTCCGAGTTCGGAATTCCTGGGACGAACTATTATGGTTCGTCACTCAATCCGCCGTACTATGAACGCATCGGCGGCTCGATCGACACCGTCTATGTCCGTCGCGGAGTCGGGCAGACACTCGCGGGCATCAATGAAAGACTGGCGCCCGTGGGGCTCGAACTCTACCTGTTCGACGGCTGGCGCCCCACCGAGGTCCAGTCCTACTTCCATAATATCTGGATGCCGAACGAATTGCGGCGCCGCAATCCGGACTGGGATGCGGGCCGGATCGAAGCCGAAGTGAGCGAATACTGGGCCGCACCGACCGTCGATCCGCGATCTCCCTCGCCGCATGCGACGGGCGGCGCCGTTGATCTGAGGTTACAGTGGAAGAGCGGCGAACCGCTTTGGTTCGGATCGCTCTTTGATGATGTCAGCGAATTGGCGCATGTCGACTTCTTTGAAAAGAAGCTGGCAAAACCCGGACGAGGCCTTGCCTTCTCGGATGAGGAGGCGCGAGCCAATCGCCGCCTGCTGTATTGGCTGATGACTGAACACGGGTTTGCGCACAATCCCACGGAATGGTGGCATTTCGGCCTGGGCGAGCTGATGTGGGCAAAGCTGACCGGCGCCCCCGGGGCCTATTACGGTCTTGCCGAGGTCGGCGGGAATTGACGCACGCAGGTTGGACACAACCCGTTCGGAGCGAATGTGTAACCCATCTCCCCGGTACAAAGTGTTACCTATGTCTCCGGGTCGGACAGGTCGGGAATGGTGGGCCCGGCAGGACTTGAACCTGCGACCAAACCGTTATGAGCGGTCCGCTCTAACCAACTGAGCTACAGGCCCACCTTGGCTTCCGTTTAGGCGGGTGCCGGGCGCCTTGCAATGGGCCGGATGAGTGCAGGCGCGGTAATGGACTGTTACCATTCCGGCTGTAGTTAGGTCTGACAAAGCGCAGAGCTTGCAGGGACACAGGAATGACGCGCGTACTTGTCACCGGCGGAGCCGGATACATCGGCACGCATACCTGCGTGGAGCTTATCTCGCGGGGCTACGAGCCCGTTGTCGTCGACAATTTCGTCAATTCCTCGCCGATGGCGATCGAACGGGTCCGCCAGCTGACCAACCATCCGATCGACTGGTACGAGGCCGATGTCCGTGACACGGCCCGCATCGCAGAGATCCTGAAAAAACACGCATGCGAGGCGGCGATCCACTTTGCCGGCCTGAAGGCGGTCGGCGAGTCGAACGAGAAGCCGCTCGAATATTACAGCGCCAACGTGATGGGCACGCACAGCCTGGTCACCGCCATGCTGGAGGCGGGCGCCAGCCAGATCGTCTTTTCCTCCAGCGCCACCGTTTATGGCGAGCCGGAATTCCTACCTTACACGGAATCGCACCGCACCATCCCGACCAATCCCTATGGCCGCACGAAGCTCGCCGCCGAAATGCTGCTCAGCGATCTCGCTGCCTCCGGCGCCCTGCGCGATGTGGCGATCCTGCGTTACTTCAACCCGATTGGCGCGCATCCGAGCGGCATGATCGGCGAGGACCCGAACGACATTCCGAACAACCTGATGCCCTACGTGGCGCAGGTCGCCGTGGGCCGCCGTCCGTTCCTGAACGTCTGGGGCAACGACTACGACACGCCGGACGGTACCGGTGTGCGCGACTATCTGCATGTCGTGGACCTCGCACGTGCCCACGTGCTGGCACTCGACCGGTTCAAGCACACGCATGGCCCGATGACGGTGAACCTCGGGACCGGCCACGGCTCGTCGGTGTTCGACCTTGTCCGCGCGTTCGAAGCGACCTGCGGGCAGGAGATCCCGATGCAGATCGCGTCACGCCGCGCGGGTGACATTGCCGCCTTCTGGGCTGACCCGTCGCTGGCAAAGGAACTGCTGGGCTGGGAAGCCGAGCACTCGCTGGAAGATATGTGCCGCGACCAGTGGGCCTGGCAGAGCCGCAATCCCAACGGCTACAGCCCCGGCTGAGACATAATCGGAACAAGATTGCCTTCCAGTCTGTTGGTTCGAAGATTCGAACAACACATTGGGAGATTTCCATGCGCCGACTGTTTCCGCTCGCAACCTCTGCCTTCGCCCTTGCGCTGATCCTGCCCCAGGCAGCCTGTGCGCAGATGTCGGCCATGGCCCAGGAGACGGCTCCTGCGATGGCCGGAAAGTACAGCGCGCCGAACTCGATCCAGCCTGAGACGACCCTGTCGATCTCGGCAGATGCAACCGTGAAACGTGAGCCGGACATCGCCTTCATCACGTCCGGCGTGCAGGCCGAAGGCGTGACCGCCTCCGAGGCTATGGCTTCGCAGGCCAAGTCGATGAGCGGCGTCTTTGCCGCCCTCGAAAAGGCCGGCATTGCGAAGAAGGACATGCAGACGTCCGATTTCTCGCTTTGGCCGCGCTATGACTATATCGAGACCAAGCAGAAAGACGGCTCCGTCCAGGGCGAGCAGCGTCTGGTCGGCTACACGGCCTCGAACCAGCTGACCATCAAGGTGCGCGATCTCGACAAGCTCGGCGCAACGCTCGACAGCCTTGTGAAGGCAGGCGGCAACACGTTCAGCGGCCTCAGCTTCGCCCTCGACGATGATGCCGAAGTGCGTGACGAGGCGCGCCGCAAGGCCATGGCCGATGCCCGCGCCCGCGCCGATCTCTACGCCTCGGCCGCAGGCCTGCGCGTTCTGCGCGTCGTCACGATCAGCGAAGGCTCGAGCTACATTCCGTCGCCCATGCCGATGGCGCGCATGGAAGCCAAGGCTGCCGACAGCTTCTCGACCCCGATTGCGGGCGGTGAAGTCGGCTACAGCGCGACCGTCAACGTGGTCTACGAACTCGGCCAGTAGGCCGGATCAGACATAACCCTCGGCGAGCAGGTCCTTCATGTCGATGATGCCGACCGGCTTGCCGCCGTCGGTCACGAAGGCATTCGAGATCCGGCGCTCCGAGAAGGTCTTGATGACCGCTGACATGCGATCCTCACGCGAGAGGGTGCGCGGGTTGGCGGTCATTATGTCTGCGGCGCTGCCGGTGAGCTTGCCGGCCAGCATGGCGCGGCGGATGTCTCCGTCCGTGACCATGCCTACGAGGGTCCCGTCCGCGCCGGTCACACCGACACAGCCCTTCCGGCCTTCGGAGACGGCGAGGATCACTTCATGCACGCCCGCGTCGGCGCCGATCAGCGGCAGGTCGTCGGTGCGTCCTTCGATATAGTCGCCGGCGGTCTGGAGGGACCGGCCAAGCTTGCCGCCCGGATGGCGGGAGCCGAAGTCTTCCTGCGAGAAGCCCCGGCGGTCCATCAGGACGATGGTCAGGGCGTCACCGAGGGCCAGCGCCATGGTCGTTGAAGAGGTCGGTGCGAGGCCGTTGGGACACGCTTCGATCACCGTTGGCATCAGCAGGATCACGTCCGACGCCCGGCCGAGGGTCGACTCGGCGGACCGGGTCATGCCGATCAGCGGGATCGCGTTGGACTTGCAGAATCGTAAAAGATCCACCAGTTCGCGGCTTTCGCCCGAATAGGAAATGGCAATCACGACCGAGCCTGGCACGACCATGCCAAGGTCGCCATGGCTGGCTTCGGTCGGGTGCAGGAAGAAGGACGGCGTACCGGTAGATGCGAGGCTTGCCGCAATTTTCTGCCCGATATGACCGGATTTCCCGATCCCGGCGACAATAACGTGCCGGTCGGTTGCCATGATGAGGTCCGCCGCCTGGCTGATCGACGGCCCGATCGCCGCCTCCAGCTGCTCCAGCGCATCCCGTTCGATGCGGATGGTATTGCGAGCGATGTCTATATCGGACTTGTGGGCCACTTTGCGCTGCTCCTGCAGGATCGTGGCGTTTTCCGGCAAGCCGGCCCTGGTGACAACCCTACTTGGCCAGTTGGCGGCGGCGGTATTCTTCCGGCGAGAAGGCCGGCGTTTCCAGGACGGGCGCCTGGGTCATGTACCGGCCGAGGGACGTATCCGACGGATCGATCGGGCTGTCGGCAGGCTCGGACATGGCGGCGAGGACAGGCGCAGATGTGGACGGCAGGAGCGGCGCGACATCATCGGCATCGCCCTGTGCCGATTCGAAATTGTCATTGGCGGCGACCTGCAGCGTGGCCGCTTCGGCGGCGCGGATGACCGACAGCGGCTTGCCGTTCAGCATCGGCTCGGCAGCCGCATCGAGGCTCGCCGGGGCATCGAAGGCCGCAAAGGCGAGGCGCGCGCGCAGGGCCGGGTCGTCGGCCGGCATGCTGAAGCTGGAGAAGGCTGCTTCGAGCAGGTCCTCGACGTGGCGGTCGCGGGCGCGGGCGGTGGACCCGCCAAGCATCACGGCGACGACGCGGTGGCCGTCGCGCTGGGCCGAGGCCATCAGGTTGAAGCCGGAGGCGCGGGTGTAGCCGGTCTTGATGCCATCGACGCCATCGACGACGCCGAGCAGCTCATTGTGATTCTTGTAGCTCCGGCCGCCCCACGAGAACTGCTCGGTGGCGAAGTAGTGATAATAGTCCGCATGGTCGTTCAGCATGGCCTGGGCCAGAAGCGCGAGGTCGCGGGCCGTGGTCAGCTGGCGGGTATCCGGCAGGCCCGATGCGTTGACGAAGCGCGTATTGTCGAGGCCGAGCGCCTTGGCCTTCACCGTCATAAGCTGGGCGAAGCGGCTTTCCGTGCCACCGAGTCGTTCGGCGACCACCACGGCGACGTCATTGGCGGACTTGGTGATCAGGGCGTTGATCGCGTCCCGCACGCTGATGCGCGAGCCGGTCTTGAGTTTGAGGTTCGAGGGTGCCTGAGCGGCAGCGAAGCGCGAGACGGTCATCTTCTCGTCGAGAGTGACCTCGCCGGCCTTCAGCGCATCGAACAGCATGTAGAGAGTCATGACCTTGGTCAGAGAGGCCGGATAGCGCGGCTCGTCTGCGTTCCGGTCGTGAAGGACTTCCTGAGTGTCGGCATCGATGACGATCGCCGCATACTTCTCGGCCAGGGCTGCGCCCCCGCCAAAAGCCGTGGCTGCCAGAAAAGCAGCAGCGCCTACGGCTCGAGTGAAGGCTGCGAACACGCGCAGGAACATCCGTGGTCTCCCGAATTGTTAACCCCGGCCCTCCGGGACTTAACTTAGAATCCTGCAAATCCCTTGACTACACCTTAACGGCACGAAGGCAGGCGCATTGCGGAAACGTAATCGAAAGGAATGCAAAATATGTGCTGGATGCCCTATGTTGCGGCGCACAATAAATTGTTGCGTTTGCGAAGCAAAGCGTGTAACGTAAGGGCAGGGCAAGTTAGTAAGGAAAGTGATCCATGACGACGAAGGCGAAAACCACCGCCCCCAAGCGCGCCAAGGCAGAAGCGAGCGCAGCAATGGGTACCACCACGAAAATGCTGGACGAGGGCATGGAACAGCTCTCCGGTTTTGCAGGTATGTTCGGCGAGTACGCTGAATCCAGCCTGAAATCCCTGAGCGAGCGTACCGCCGCTTCCACGGACGTGGCGCGCAAGCTCGGCAGCCGCAGCATGGACTTCTTCACGAAATCGCTGGAGCAGGGCGTCGAAGCCACCCAGGCGATCACCTCCGCAAAGGACGTGCGCGAAGTGATGGAAATCCAGGCCGGATTTGCCAAAAATATGTTTTCGGCCTATACGAAGGAAATGAACGCGCAGGCAGAGATCTGCATGTCTGCATGGCGCGACGCCGCGAAGCCTTTCATGGCCTTCGCCGCAAAATAAATTTCTCGAGATCGGGCTCCGGCCTGATTGTAGAGTGTAGTAGATTGGGAAGCGCCGGGCCTGATTGGCCCGGTTCTTTCGTTTTGGGGGCATTTTCCGCGCCTGAGGGCGTTTTGGGGTGTCCGGACCCAAAGGACGGGATTGTTGCCCGGGCCGGATCGCGCTTAGATGCCGACATGCCGCGTATGCCCGATCTCATCGAGTTTCCCGCCCTGAAGCGCCCCGCCCGGCCGAATAACTGGCTGGTCGCCCCGGACGGCTTTGCGGGAACGGTGACGGTCGATGCCGCGGCCCCGGTTTTCGAGAAGACGCCGAAGCAGGTGTTCGATGTCGTGATGGATCTGGTGCTGGAGCGGGTCGAGTGGCGCCTGCGCGCCTCCGATCCGGATACGCTGCGCATCTCCTTCGTTGCGGTGACGCCGCTGCTAAAATTCAAGGACGACGTTTATGTCCAGGCCGTGCCCGTTGCTGGCCAGGCGGGCAGGTCGAGCGTCGCCATATATTCTGCTTCCCGCATCGGTTATTCCGATCTCGGCACGAACGCGAAACGCGTGAACGAGCTGCTCGGATTGATTGATGCACGCTGAACACGCTTGCCCGAAAAGCAGGCAAGCCATGAAATTGCCGCGTCACGCATCTTCAATCTCGTCATGAACCGTATATCTTAAGAGACATGAGCAAGGGCATCCCGCATTTCCGTATGAACGATCCCGAGCGTCCGGCTCCGCCCGGCGGCGGGGATACGGGCGATGACGGGATCGAATACGGCCTCTCCACGCAGACCCGTGTCCGCACCAAGAAGCCCTCGCTGTATCGTGTGCTGCTGCTCAACGACGATTACACGCCGATGGAATTCGTCGTGTATATTCTTGAGCGGTTCTTCAACCGGTCGCGCGAGCAGGCCACCCGGATCATGCTTCATGTGCATCAGAAGGGTGTCGGTCTGTGCGGCGTGTACACATATGAGGTGGCCGAGACGAAGGTTGCCCAGGTGCTTGACCTTGCGAAGCGGCACGAACACCCTCTCCAATGCGTCATGGAGAAAGACGACTAGACCTCTAACCCCGGAAGGCTCCAACTTTGCCACGCTTGTCCCCCTCCCTGGAAACGGCTCTTGAAAAAGCCCTCACCCTCGCCTCCGAGCGGGAGCACGAGTATGCCACACTGGAGCATCTCCTGCTTGCCCTGACCGAGGATGAGCACGCGAAGGAGGTGATGGGCGCCTGCAAGGTCGACCTCGAAGTCCTCCGGGCGGACCTGATACGCTATATCGACGAGGAACTGACCAGCCTGATCGTCGAGGATGGCGAAGGCCGCGTCCAGCCGACGGCCGCGTTCCAGCGCGTCGTCCAACGCGCGATCCTGCATGTCGAAAGCTCCGGCCGCGATGAAGTGACCGGTGCCAACGTGCTGGTCTCGATCTTCTCCGAACGCGAAAGCCATGCCGCCTACTTCCTGCAGGAGCAGGACATGACGCGGTACGACGCGGTCAACTTCATCTCCCACGGCGTCGCCAAGCAGCCGGGCATGTCGCGCCCGTCGAACCCGCGCGGTGCCGAGGCGTCGGAAGAAGAGGCCGTCAAGCAGGGCCACGAGGCGCTCGACGCCTATTGTGTGAACCTCAATGCCAAGGCGCGCGCCGGCAAGATCGACCCGCTGATCGGGCGCGAGCTCGAGATCAACCGCTGCATCGAGGTGCTCTGCCGCCGCAACAAGAACAACCCGATCCTGGTGGGCGACCCCGGCGTCGGCAAGACCGCCATTGCTGAAGGCCTCGCCAAGAAGATCGTCGACGGCGACGCGCCGGAAATCCTGGACGATGCGATCATCTGGTCGCTCGACATGGGCGCGCTGCTCGCCGGTACCCGCTACCGCGGCGACTTCGAGGAACGGCTGAAGTCGGTGATGAAGGAACTCGAGCAGCAGGAGAAAGCGATCCTGTTCATCGACGAGATCCACACGATCATCGGTGCCGGCGCCACGTCCGGCGGTGCGATGGATGCGTCGAACCTGCTGAAGCCCGCGCTCCAGTCCGGCGGCCTCCGCTGCATGGGCTCGACCACGTTCAAGGAATACAAGCAGCACTTCGAGAAGGACCGGGCCCTGTCCCGCCGCTTCCGCAAGATCGACGTTGTCGAACCGACTGTGCCGGACACGATCAAGATCCTGACGGGTCTCAAGTCGCGTTTCGAGGACTTCCACGGCCTTCGGTACACGAACGATGCGATCAAGGCCGCTGTCGAACTGTCCGACCGCTACATCACCGACCGCAAGCTGCCGGACAAGGCGATCGACGTGGTCGACGAAGCCGGCGCCGCCCAGTGGCTTCTGCCAGCCAACAAGCGGAAGAAGACCGTCGGCCAGAAGGATATCGAGGCGGTCGTCGCCAAGATCGCGCGTATTCCGCCCAAGCAGGTTTCGACCGACGATGCCGCTGCGTTGAAATCGCTCGACTCCGATCTGAAGCGCGTCGTGTTCGGCCAGGACGAGGCCATCGAGGCTCTGTCTGCGTCGATCAAGCTCGCCCGCGCGGGCCTGCGCGAACCGAACAAGCCGATCGGCTCCTACCTGTTTGCCGGCCCCACCGGCGTCGGCAAGACCGAGGTTGCCAAGCAGCTCGCTTCCATCATGGGCGTCGAGATGCTGCGCTTCGACATGTCGGAATACATGGAGCGTCACACCGTCAGCCGTCTGATCGGCGCGCCTCCGGGCTATGTCGGTTACGATGAGGGCGGGCTGCTCACCGACGGCGTCGACCAGCACCCGCACTGCGTCCTGCTGCTCGACGAGATCGAGAGAGGCCCACCCGGACCTGTTCAACATCCTCCTGCAGGTGATGGACAATGGCGCGCTGACTGATGCGAACGGCCACCAAGGGTCGACTTCCGCAACGTGGTCGTGATCATGACCACGAACGCCGGTGCATCGGATGCCGCCAAGAACTCCATCGGCTTCGGCGCCGGCAAGAAGGACGACGAGCAGGACGAAGCGATCAAGCGGATGTTCACGCCGGAATTCCGCAACCGCCTCGATGCGATCATCACTTTCAGCGGCCTGACGCCGGAAATCATCGGCCGCGTGGTCGAGAAGTTCATCCTCCAGCTGGAAGTCCGGCTGGAAGACCGCAACGTCTCGATCGAGATCACCAAGGCTGCCCGCAACTGGCTGGCCAAACGTGGCTTCGACGCGGAAATGGGCGCCCGGCCGCTGGCCCGGACGATCCAGGAACACGTCAAGAAGCCGATGGCGGAGGAACTCCTCTTCGGTTCGCTCCAAAAGGGCGGCGTGGTCCATATCGATGTCGACAAGAACGACGACGGGAAGCTCGCATTCCAGTATGTCGCCGACACCGGCAAGAAAAAGAAGAAGCCGACGCGCGACGCGACGGAAGAACCCGCCAGCTAGGCTCGCGCCTGCCGCGACGTTATGGGGCCGTACCGCAAGGTGCGGCCCTTTTCGTGCTCGCTTCCCTCAGGCGCCATGCGTATGCTTCGCGCAAAGAATACCGGAGGAAACAGATGACGGCGAATGTCGAGGGGCGGTGCGATCCGCGGTTTGAGGCAGTGAAGCGCGAGTTCGAGAAGAACTTCGCGGAGCGGGGCGAGGTCGGCGCCTCCGTTTGCCTGTCGGTGAACGGCGAGACGCTGGTGGACCTTTGGGGCGGCATGGCCAATCCCGAGACCGGAGACCCGTGGCGTGAAGACACGATCTCGATCGTCTTCTCCTGCTCCAAGGCCGCGACGGCACTCTGCGCGCACATCCTGATCGACCGGGGCAAGCTCGACCCGGATGCCTTGGTCGCCGAATACTGGCCCGAGTTCGCAAAGAACGGAAAAGAGAAGACCACGGTCCAGATGATGCTGAACCATGAGAGCGCGCTGCCGACGCTGCGCGATCCGGTGCGGCCCGGCGGTTTTGCCGACTGGGACTATATGGTCCAGCGCATGGCCGACGAGGAAGCCTTCTGGGAAGTGGGCACGCGCAACGGCTACCACATGATCAATTTCGGCTGGACCGTCGGTGAACTGGTCCGCCGGGCTTCGGGCAAATCCCTCGGCACCTTCTTCCGTGAGGAAGTCGCAAAGAAAACCGGGGCGCGATTCTGGCTCGGCCTTCCGGAGACGGATCAGGTGCACATCGCACCGATCCGCCAGTACCAGCCGAAGCCGGACGACGTGCCGACAGAGTTCACGATCAAACTGATGACCGAGCCGGACTCGATCCAGCACAAGAGCTTCCTGAATACAGGCGGATGGGATTTCAACGACCGTAAGGGGCAGGCGGCAGAGATCGGCGGCGGCGGTGGCCTGTCCAATGCGCGCGGGCAGGTCGCGATGTATACGCCGCTCGCCACGAATGACGGAACGCTCGTCTCTTCCGACCGGCTGGAGAACATGACCATGGTCTCGACGGCGACGCAGCGCGACGCGACCCTGCTCATCCCCACGCGTTTTGCGTCCGGCTTCATGAAGTCGATGGACAATCGCCGGCGCAATTTCGGCCCCGGCACCAGTGCGATCATGGGCGAGAAAGCGTTCGGTCATGTTGGCGCCGGCGGCTCCATCGGCTTTGCCGATCCGGAATGCGGCCTCGCCTTCAGCTACACGATGAACCAGATGGGCGGCGGCCTCCTGCTGAACGACCGGGGCCAGAGCCTGATCGACGCGGCATACAAAGCCCTCGGCTACCGGACCAATTCGCCGGGCGCCTGGGTCCGCTGAGGCGCATTTCCGGATTCGCACTCCGCGTGTTAGGCTCACCCTGAGGGCAAGGGTGGAGGAGCGTGCGCAATGCGTTCGGCCGGACTGTACTTTGCCGTTATTTTCCTGGTCGCTGCCTGCGACGATGCAGGCGGAGCGGGCTACATGCCCGGCGGGTCGCCCCCGGTTCGCGATGAACTGAACGTCCCGACGCCGTCCGAGCGTGCCATGGCGCTCGGAACGTCAGCTGAAATCGACTATGCTTGTGGTGAGGACGACCGCCCCGCGCATGTGACGCTGTTCGGCGCAGAGGAAATGGCCGGCGTGGTGATTCCCGGTACCGTGGATGTGCCCCTGTACCTCGACTGTTCGCCGACACGGGCGGGACCGGAATGTACCGCCGGCACGTTCCGCGCGCTGATCAACACGGTCGCGGACAGAGTGGAATTTTCCGACAGCGTGACAGGCGATGGCCTGTCCTGCGTGGCGCTTCAATCGGAATAGATCCGGCTAGTGGCTGAGGCGGCCACGGCTGCGGTGTTTCGGCGGGGGCGGCACTTCGCCGTCGCGCCATTCGCCAGGCTGCAGGGAGCCGAGCTCCCAGTCCCCGATCCGGACGCGGATGAGCCGGAGCGTCGGGTATCCGACTGCGGCCGTCATCCGGCGAACCTGCCGGTTGCGTCCTTCGGTGATCGTGAGTTCGATCCAGCTGTCCGGCACGGATTTGCGGAAACGAATCGGCGGCACGCGCGGCCAGAGCGCCTCTGGCGCCGGCAAGGCGCGCGCTTTTGCAGGCGCCGTCCAGCCGTCTGACAATTCGACCCCTTCGCGCAGCCTGTGCAGCGCGGCCTCGTCCGGTTCGCCTTCCACCTGCGCCCAATAGGTCTTGGACATCTTGTTTGCGGGATTGGCGATCCGGTGCTGGAGCTGGCCGTCATTGGTCAGGATCATCAGGCCTTCGGAATCCTGGTCCAGCCGGCCGGCGGGATAGACGCCCGGAATGTCGATCAGTTCCGACAGGGTACGCCGTTTCGAACCGGCATTACCGCGGTCGGTGAACTGCGAGAGCACGCCGAACGGCTTGTTCAGGAGAATGACCCGCGTTTCCTGACCGGTTCCGGGCTTCACGCCGCGACCACCTCGTGCAGCGCTTTCAGCGTGGTCAGCAGGCCTTCGGCCGCCGTCAGCGGCAGGCAGCTCGGCCCGTCACACAGCGCCTTGTCCGGATCGGTATGAAATTCGAGGAAGACACCGTCTGCGCCAGCCGCAATCGCGGACTTTGCAATGATCGCCACGCCTTCCCGGCGTCCGCCCGTCGAGGCGCCGCCGGTACGCGGATCCGCGCCGGGCAGCTGGACGGCATGGGTCGCGTCGATGGTGACGGGGCAACCGAGCTTCTGCATTTCCGGAATGCCCAGCATGTCGACAACGAGATTGTTGTAGCCGAAGGACGAGCCGCGCTCGCAGAGAATCACGCCGACCTCGGCGGCTTCGCCGATCTTGGAGACGATGTTCTTCGTGTCCCATGGCGCGATGAACTGGGCTTTCTTGACCTGCACGATCCCGCCGGCAGCGGCAGTCGCGCGGGCCGTGGCAACCACGAGGTCGGTCTGGCGGCAGAGGAAGGCCGGGATCTGGACAATGTCGACCACGGCAGCGACCGGCTCTGCCTGGCCGGGCTCGTGCAGGTCAGCGCAGATCGGCACGCCCAGCTTCGCTTTGATGCTGGCCAGCGTCTTCAGGCCGGCGTCCATTCCGGGACCGCGATAGGATTTGATCGAGGAGCGATTCGCCTTGTCGAAGCTCGCCTTGAACACATAGGGCAGGCCGAGCGCGCCGCAGATCCGCTTTAGCTCTGCGCCGACCTCGAGGGCGAGGCCCTCATCCTCCAGCACGTTGAGGCCCGCGATCACGGACAGCGGCTTGCCCTTGCCGATGGTCCATCCGGAGGCGGCGTGTGTAAGGATGGTCATGGGCAGGCTCCCTGTTTGCGTTTGCAGCCAGATAGCCGAATTGCGGCGCCGCGCGAACCCGTTTCCGCCACCGGGAGGTGCGCCTCGCCGCCAAAGTCCCTCCAGAATCAAAGAAGCCGCCCTGATGAGGGCGGCTCCCGTGAGTCCCTTGAGGACAAAGGTCCCGGCGGCATCGCAGCGCGCCGGTACAAATCTCTAGGCGCTGACCAGAGGCTGCTCCAGCCAGACACCATAGGACTTGGACCATTTGGCCTCACCTGGTTTCTCACTCGACATGGATCACCTCCTTTCAGGCGCGCAACAGGCGCGTACTTGGTCCAGGACCACCCCGGACAATCTGGAGTTAAGCACGATTTGCGCCACTGGAAAGTTAAGAACGGGGCTTTTTGGCCCAATTTCAGGACCTGCACGAAAAACGCCCGGATGCGGGGCGTGCATCCGGGCGTTCATCAAGCGGGCAGGACGCCCGACTGGCCTAGTTGTAAGCGAGCGCGCCGACGACAAGGCCAATGATTGCACCAGTCGCGACCGATGCGAGGATCGCGTCGCCGCGGTCATAGTCGCGCACCCAGTAGTATCCCGGCGGCGGGGCATAGAGGCCGTAACGGTCATAGTCGGTGATGTAGACGGTCGTCCGTTGCGGGTAATAGTAACCGCCGACCCGGTAGGGCGAGATATAGCCGGAGGTGAAATACGGCCCCGTGGCATATCCATAGGTCACATAACCGCTGTAGCGCGGCGGCGGGGCGTAATAGCGGTGCGGTACTGGGCGGTAGGCATAGCGCGGGGGCGGAGGCGGACGCCGGTAGTCGTAGCGGTCATGGCGCCGGTCGTGGCCGCGCCAGTCGTCATGGCGGTCGCCGCGGTAATCATGGCGATCTCCGCCACGATAGTCATGACGATCTCCGCCACGGCCGCGGTCATAGCCGCCATGGTCACGGTCATAGCCACCGCGATCACGGCCGCCACGGTCGCCATGGCCGCGTTCAGGCTCGGCGCTGGCAAGGGGGGCGATGGTCAGGCCTGCAATGGCAAGGGTAGCCATCGTTTTCCCGAATGCATTCATCAGTCTCATGGCAGGCAAAGCCTCCGTCTGTATTGGCCCGTTTTCCTGCGGTTGACGGGCCGGCTGTTTGTCGCGCAGAGCGCATTGGAGCAAACCTAGGATTTTGGCCCTGAACGGGCTCTGAACAGGGTGTTAAGGTTCATCCATGTCGGAATTCGGCGATCTGCGCATATCTGACACGCTTGTCGTGCCGGCCTGGGAGCTGTCGGAAGCCTTTGTCAGGGCTTCCGGCCCGGGCGGCCAGCACGTGAACAAAGTATCGACGGCCGTACAGCTGACCTGGCATGTCGAGGCCTCGTCCCTGCCGGCGGACCTGAAGGCCCGGTTCGCGAAGCTGTTCGGCAGCCGTATGACCAGTGACGGCCGGCTGATTCTGGAAGTCGGCACGCATCGCAGCCAGGTGATGAACCGGGAAGCGGCCCGCAAACGCCTCGCCGAGATGATTCTCAAGGCCAGCATCAAGCCGAAGCGCCGGGTAGCGACCAAGCCGACCCAGGGCAGCGTGCGCCGGCGGATCGCGGCCAAGAAGCGCCGGGGCGAGATCAAGAACCTGCGCGGCAGTGTCGAGCGCGGTGAGGACTAGCGCGCCGCATCGAGCGCGATGCGGAGTTTCCGGACCAGCGGCAGGAGGGCTTTCCATTCCGAAGGCGACAGGGCTGAAAGCTGATCGCGGGACCCATCCAGCGTGCGCACCGATTCGGTACGGATCGCTGTCCCGGCCGGTGTGACGGAGACGCGCCGGATGCGGCGGTCATCCGGATCGGGCACGAGGGCGACGAGACTCTTCTCGTCCAGCCTTCGGACGGTCGACGACATGGTCGGCTGCGATACCTGAAGTGCGCTCGCCAACTCGCCGATCGTCTGCTGCGCACCGAGGCGAAGCAGGTGGTTCAACACGGCGAATTGTGCCGTCGTGAGACCGGCCGGCAGCAGCCGGGCGAAAGCTGTGTCAGCGAGATGGGCGATGATGGCGATTTCGGTGAGGGCGGCGAACTCGATAGGGTCGCCCTGGGGCCCGGCAGGTTTGCTCATGTGATCAGTTTCGATTCCAGCGGCCAGCGCGGAGACGGGCCGTCTGCCTTGGTATAGCCGAGACGGAACAGGCCCTGGAGGCGAGTGGGCGCGGCGACGCCGAACCGGTCATGGATATCCGCAAAGGGCGCCGCCATTTCGGGATATTCCTCCAGAACCTGCGAAAGCGGCTGGAACCCGACGCCGGCCTGCGCTGCCGCCAGTTGCAATCGGACCCAGATGGCGCCGCTCATGAGCTGTTCCGTGCGGGAGTTTCCGGGCGAGGTAAACCAGAGGAAGCTCGGCGCGCTGTCGATGAGGCCGTCATAAAAAGTCTTGGTGGCGTTCCAGGCAGTGGAGCCGGTCACGTCCATGTTTTCCGAAGTCAGGATACCCGTCATGTGGAAGGCTTCCATGGCCGGGCCTTTCAGGAAGATGCCGTCCGGACTGGCATTGATTTGCTTCGCGCCGATACGGGTGAGGTAGGCGCTTTCGTTGCAGGTTTCCGGCTTCCGCAGCTCGATCTCCCAGGCGCGCTTGCAGATATCCTTCAGCCAGCTGACGGTTTCGGGATCGCTCGACGCCGATGCGAGGATGCCGCCATCCGAACGCTGGAGGGCCGTCTCGATCATCGCGGTGATCGTGTTGTCCGGCACGGGCCGGGCGGGATCGAATTTCGTCCGCGCCGTGCGCCGGAGCAGAATCATGCCGAACAGCGGGTCGCGTTCGACGCTGTCGTCGGCCACGAATTGAACCTGCGCGATGGGGCGCGCATCGAGCCGGTCAGCGGGTTCACCCTCCGGGAAAGGCGTGATGTCAGCGCGGAAGCCCTGTTCGGCCGCCGCCTGCCGGAGCAGTTCGAGGAAGGCGCCGAGGCCTATCGTCGTCTGACGGTCCGGCGGATCGGTTTCGGCGAGCCGGCGGTCGAGGTCGCAATAGAGTGTCAGGCCGTCGCTACCGTCGAGGCGGATCATCCAGGGCTGGAGATTGTGCGGACTGGGCGCGAGGATGGCATAGGCTGCCGCATTGAGGCGGACATCGCCGAAGCCTTTCGCGGCCTGTTTCCAGGGCTCGCGTGCCGGTTCGATACTGCTGCTGAGGGCGACGCCGGCATAACCTGCGCCAAGGACGAGGAGGCTGGCTCCGCCGGTCACCAGGAGTGCGCGTCTCGACAGCATCGGAAACCTCTCTCACCGATAATATATAGGTATCTATATATTATCGAGAGGAGCCTGTAAACCGGAGAGGCGCGGAAGGTGGGTCAGCAGCAGCTGCTACCGGAGGAAGACGGGGAGCAACAGTTCGCAGCGTCCGCACCGGCCTCGCCTGCGGCGCTCGCAAACACATCCGGCGCAGCGCAGCCGGGGAACAGACCGTAATGTGTCTTGCCCTCGCCGACGACCTCGAACCAGGGCGCAAAGCGCGTATCCATCAGCATGGAGAGCGTGTTGCCGCAGACCGGGAAGACTCGGCCTGCCTCGATATGATGTTCCGCGTCGAGGATGAAGGTGCGTTCCATGCCGGGAATGCCGCCCTTGTAGATAACGGCCTGGCCGTAATCCTCACAGGACGTATCGAGCCCATCGAGCCGCATCAGGCGGGCCGTGACGGACGCAAAGCGGATCGGGCCAAGCTTGTCCTTCAGGACCGGGTCGATGATGCCGAGGCGGCGATGGTCGACCGTGCGCGGATCGGTAAAGCCGGATTTCTTGGCGATGGTGAGGAAATCGCCCCAGTAGAGCGCGCCGGACAGGCATTCGCCATAGAGAACCGGATCGGCGGCGAGGTCCGCCGGGATGCGCCGGTCAGCATAGACGTCGGAGAAATAGAGTTCGCCGCCGGGCTTCAGCAGGCGGTGGGCCTGCCGGAAGACTTCCGGCTTGTCGGTACACAGATTGATGACGCAGTTGGAGATGATGAGGTCGAAGCTACCGGGCTCAAGGTCGAGATCGCCGAGCTTTTCGAGATAGCCTTTCAGGAAGCGCGTGTTCGGCGCTGCATAGCCGAACTTCTCTGCATGCCAAGCTTCATGCGCGCGGGCGACATCGAGCTGCGCGTCGGTCATGTCGACACCCGTGACATGGCCGGTAGGGCCGACGAGTTTCGCCAGCGCAAACACGTCGCGCCCCGCGCCGCACCCGAGGTCCAGAACTTTCAGGCCTTCGAGGACAGACGGGATCGCGAGGCCGCAGCCATAATAGCGCCCGGCAACTTCGTCATGCACAGCGGCCAGCGCAGCAGAGACGTGCGGAGCCGGACGGTCGGCCGTCGTGCAGGCATCCGTCCTCAGATCCTTCGTGCCGGTCAGGGTTTCCCCATAATAGGTTTTCACGATGTCCTGGATCTGGTTCATGCTTATCTCCTCGGCCGCGTCTGTAGCATTCCCCGAATATCGCGGGACGGTCTATCCCACGAATAACATTCCGGTGTGCTGTGTTCACGAGAGCGTCCGGCGGACACCTCAGGCCTCGGGCTTGCTCTTGCCGGCTTTCTTCGCACTGGTCTTCTTGCCCGCTTTCGGGCCACCGGGTGCATAGGTCGGCTGCTTGCGGAAACCCGCAGCCTTGTCGGCATAGGGGTTCTTGCCCTGGCGGACGAACAGGCGGATCGGCACGCCGTGCAGGTCGAAGTCGCTGCGCAGTTCGTTGATGAGGTAGCGCTTGTAGGTCTCCGGCATCTGGTCGCCGCGGGAGGCGATCAGCACGAAGGTCGGCGGACGCGACTTCATCTGCGCGATATAGCGCGGCTTGATACGCTTGCCCTGCACGCTCGGCGGCGGATGGCGCTCGACCGTATGACGTAGCCAGCGGTTCAGGTCGCCGGTCTTCACACGGGCCGTCCAGTCGCGATGGACCTGCAGCACGGCCGGCATCAGCTTGTCGACATGCTTGCCGGTCAGGCCCGAGAGGAAGACGACCGGCGCGCCGCCGGCATTCGGCATCAGCCGGTTGGCGATGTCTCGGATGTGCCGCGCCGCGCCGTCCTGGTCTTTCACCGTGTCCCACTTGGAGACGACGAGAACGAGGCCGCGGCCTTCGCGCAGGCAGAGGTCTGCGATCTGCAGGTCCTGCTTCTCGAGGGCATCGTGCGGGTCCATCACCAGCGCGACGATTTCGGCATATTTCAGCGAGCGGATCGTTTCCGCCGTGGACATCCGCTCCAGCCGCTCCTGCACCTTGCTCTTGCGGCGAAGGCCTGCGGTGTCGACGAGGCGCACGCGGCGGCCTTCCCATTCCCAGTCCAGCGTCACGGAATCGCGGGTGATACCCGCTTCTGGGCCGGTCAGCAGACGGTCGGACTTCAGCAACTGGTTGATCAATGTGGACTTACCGGCGTTCGGACGGCCGACAATCGCAAGCTTCACGGGCTTGTCGAGGCGCGGGGGCTCCGGTTCTTCATCCACATCGGCCGCTTCGATCGCGGCAACGAGATCGTCGTCGGACAGGCTCTCGTCCTCGATGTCGATATGGGCAAGCTTTTCGAGAATGTCGTCGCCGCCGCCCCGGCCATAATCAGTCTCCGGCTCTTCGAGGGCCTTCTCGAAAGCCTCCTCGCCGAGCGCCCGGCGGATCGCGTCATAGAGTTCGGCGAAGCCTTCGCCATGTTCGGCGGAGAGGCCGATCGGCTCGCCGAATCCGAGCGACCAGGCGTCCAGCACGCCCGCTTCGCCCTGGCGGCCTTCGGCCTTGTTGGCGGCCAGCACGACCGGCAGGCCGGACTTGCGCAGCAGCATGGCGAAATTCTCGTCGTCCGGCGTGATGCCGGTACGGGCATCGACCAGGAAGAGACAGAGTTCGGCCTCGGCGATGGCGGCCTCTGTCTGCTCGCGCATGCGCGACTCGAGGCTGTCGTCGTGGACGCTCTCATAACCGGCGGTATCGATCAGGATGAGCGGCAGCGAGGCGAGGTGGCCTTCGGCCTCCTTGCGGTCGCGCGTGACGCCCGGCTGGTCATCGACCAGCGCGATCTTCTTGCCGACGAGGCGGTTGAACAGCGTGGACTTGCCCACGTTGGGGCGTCCGACAATAGCGAGTCTGAGCGGCATGGCGGGCCCGTGACGGTAAACGGGAACGCGCCTGCCGGCGCAGTTCCCTACTTGATTGCGATCAGTTTAGCATCGTCCGTCAGGACAATCAGCTTGTCCTGCACGGCGATGGGTTCGAGGTAGACGCGGTCGCCAAGCTTCAGCTTGCCGACCTGTTCGCCGGTCTGCGGCGAGAAGGCGAGCATGTCACCGGTCGACGAGACGACGACGATACGGCCCGAGGCGACGATCGGTCCGGAATAGGAAATGCGCTTCTTCTTGCGCTCCTGTTTCTCGAACTGCTGCAGCTGCACGACCCAATAGGCTTCGCCCGTAGACGAATTCAGGCAGGCGAGCTTGCCGTCGGTTCCGATGACGAACATCTGCTGGCCGGTGACGGCGGGCGGCTGGACCGAACCGATCGGCTTGGTCCAGATGCGCGCGCCGCTGCGGCCGTCGATGGCGATGGTCACGCCGGACTGGCTGGATGCGAAGACGAGACCGCCGGCGAGGACCGGGCGCGAGCCGATGTCGTTGATCTCGGAGATCGGCGTGAACCGGCCGGCGCTCGAGATGGCATCGGTCCACAGGCGTCGGCCGTTGGAGGCGAGGTAGGCAATGATCTCGCCCGAGGAATAGGGCGCGATGACGAAATCCTCGACCGCGGCGGCGCTCGGGCTGCCCAGCACGCGGGCGGTTTCGGAAATGGCCTGGTCGGACCAGTCCGTCTCACCGGTCGCCAGCTGGAGGGCGAAGATCTCGTTATTGTTCGAGACGACGAAGATACGGCCGTCCTTGATGGTCGGCGCGCCGGTCATGGGCGAGCCGAGGCTGCTCTTCCATTTCTCGGCGCCGGTATTGGCGTCAAAGGCGGCGACATAGCCAAAGCCGCTGGCGACAACCAGCGTGTCGCCGCTGACGGCGAGGCCGCCGCCGAGACCGGTCTTGTCCCGCTTGGACAGGCCTTTCAGCTTCTCGCGCCAGACAGTCCGGCCGCTCGAGAGGTCGGTAGCGGTGATCTGCTGGTCGGCGTCGAGCGTGTAGACCGTCGTTGCGCTGGAGACCGGCGGCGTGGAAATCGCCGCTTTCTTGTCGGAGCCCTTGCCGACGCCGTTGCGCCAGGCGATCTGGAAGTTTGCGCCGGCATCGACATGACCGACGACTTTTTCGGCATTCGCACCGGCCTGGGTCCAGGCTTCGATGCGCTGCGGATCGGGCAGCGTAATGGTTTCGGTGGCAAGGTCGGCGCTCGCCTGGATCTCGTCTTCCGAGAGAACCATGGTGATGCGGCCGGCCTTGTCGGCCTCCTCCGCTTCCTTGGCCTTCTTGTTGCTGAAGCTCGGCAGGCTGGAGCAGGCGGTCATGCCCAGCAGGGCGAACGCAGCGCCGGCCAGAAGGATCTTGCGGTCAGGGATCATTCACCGGTCTCCTCGGTCGTTTCGGTCGCCTCGGCGGGCGTAGCTTCGGTGCCGGTGTCCGGTTCGTCCGCCGCAGGCGGAGTCGGGATGGCGGACAGGGCGATCTCGGCACGCCGCACGACGCCTTCAGGCGCAGCGGCGTCGAATTTCAGGCGGTTGAACTCGGTCCGGGCACGGGCGACGTCGCCGTCGGCATAGGCTTTTGCCGCGATCAGTTCGCGCGAGAGGGCACCGAGCGCGGAGTCCTCGTCCTTGAGGTCTCCCAGCATGGTTTCAAGCTCTTCGATCGAGGCCGTGTCGGCCTTGAGATAGGCGGCTTTCAGGAGGGCGATCCGGTTGAACGGCGTGTCGTCGGCCTGCCCGGCCGCTTCCAGCACTTCGGCGGCACCGGCGGCATCGCCGCTGCCTTCATAGAGGGTCTGGGCAAGAAAGTTCGCTGCGAGCGGTGCGAGGCTGGACTCGCCGTCCACGATTTCGCTGAACCCGGCCTGCGCCTCGGCATAGTCGCCTTCGGCCAGCTGGGTCTCGGAGGTCTCGAATTCGAGCGCGCGGGCATCCCGGGCCTTTTCGGCTGCCGGGCGCAGGACGAACTCGTTCAGCGCCACCGACCCGATCAGGAGGGCGGCGCCGCCATAGACGAACGGCCGGTAACGTTTCCAGGCAGTCTCGATCTTGTCCTGTCGAAGGCTTTCGTCGACTTCTTCAAAAATGTCGCTCAAGGGGGCGCTCCGCTGGGGGGACTGAACTCAGGGCCGGAACCTAGACGTCGCCGCCGCCGGCTGCAACGTGTCAGGGCTGTTGGGGTCAAGGTTTTCGCAGGCTGTAGGTTTCGGCCTTGCCGGGGAAATTGCGGGACCGGACGTCGTCTGCAAAGGCCTTCGCGGCGGCGTCGATTTCGGTCCGGAGATCGGCATAGCGGCGCACGAATTTGGGGGCCCAGTCGAACAGGCCCAGCATGTCCTGCGCCACGAGCACCTGCCCGTCACAGGCGGCCGAGGCGCCGATCCCGACGGTCGGGCAGCTGACTTCGGCGGTAATCTCGGCGGCGAGGTCTTCGGCGACGCCCTCGATGACGATGGCGAAGGCCCCGGCGCGGTCAGCGGCGCGGGCCTCGTTGATGACGATTTCGCGCTCGGTCTCGGTCCGGCCCTTGGCGCGGAATCCCCGTCGACATTGATGGCCTGGGGGCGCAGGCCGATATGGCCCATGACCGGGATGCCCCGCTCGACGAGGTGAGCGATCTGCTTGGCGGCATAGGCGCCGCTCTCGATCTTCACGGCCTGGCAGCCGGTTTCCTTCATGATCCGGGCGGCGTTGAGGAAGGCCTGATCCTCGCTGGTCTCGTAGCTGCCGAAGGGCATGTCGACCACGACGAAGGCCTGGCTGGCGCCGCGCATCACGGCCTGGCCGTGCAGGATCATCATTTCCATGGTCACGCCGACCGTGGAGGGCAGGCCGTGGACGACCATGCCGACGCTGTCGCCGACGAGGATCATGTCTACATGGGGGTCGAAGACCTCGGCCATGGGGGCGTCATAGGCCGTCAGCATGACCAGCGGCGTGCCGCCCTTGGCCTTGGCGATGTCCTTGACGGTCTTGCGGGAGGTCTGGGTTTGTTTCGACATGCGCTGCGGCTTATCCGTTCCGGCAGTTGCGGGCAAGAATTCCTTCTGGGATTACAAGGAAGTTAACTGAGCAGCGGGACGAAGGCGATGTGGCACGGGACTTGGAAATTGGCCCTGATCTACGGCATCGATGCCTTCGCGATCGGCTTTGTTTTCGGGGTTCTACGGGAATTCGTGTTCCGGCCCCTTCTGGGCGAACCGGCGGCGCATTGGGCGGAGTTCCCGCTGGTCACCGGCCTGGTTTGCGCCCTTGGCTACCGGATGGGCCAGGGGATCGGGTACCGGCCGGACACGTTTCTGGTCGGGTTCGGCGGTGTGGCGGTGCTTCTGGCCGTGGAAAGTGCCTTTGGCTTCGGCGTGTTGCGCCAGCCGTTGGAGACGTTCCTGGCCTCGTTTGACATCCGGATGGGGGCGCTGTTCCCCTTCGGGCTGGCGGCGATGGCGCTGGCGCCGCGGTTCGGCTGGCGGACGCGCTAGCGGGGCAGGATCACCGGCACGCCGATCAGCGCCGCATGCAGGTAGCCGACGAACCCGACGTAGAGCACGATCCCGCCAATCACCGAGGCCACATCGGGCCAGAGTTTCACCGGCGTATCCGCGGCCGGGCCATTGTCGCCGCGGCGTTTCACCATGACCCTGTCGAAAATGGCGAAGCTGAGGAAGGCGGTGAACAGGAGGAAGGCGTTCAGCTGGCCGGTGGCGAAGAAATGGCCGAAGGCCCAGAGCTTCACGGCCACCAGCATCGGGTGCTTTGCCCACTTCTTGATCCGGCCGACCGGCAATTGCGAGGCGATGAGCAGGATGAAGGCCGGGGGCATCAGGGCGAAGTTGATGTGGCGGCCCCAGGATGGCGGGGCGTAGACCAGGCCCATGCCGCGGGTGGCGTTGAAGCCGTAGCAGATCATGAAGAAGCCTACGACGGACACAAACGTGTAGGCGCCCATATAGGGGCCATAGCCCATCTTCTGCTTGAGATCCTTGCCCGGTTCGCGTGAGCGCACGGCCGAAAACACGTGCGCGCCGAAGAAAATCACGAGACCAAGAATGAAAATCGCCATGACGGGCCCTCCCTTGCGGGGAGCTTAGAGCGACTTGCCCGGCACGGGAAGCGGGTTCAGCCCTCGGGCTGGCCCTTGATCCAGACCTCGACCTGGCCCTTGAGCTTGAGGGTCAGCGGCTTGCCCTTGCGGTCGAGCGCCTTGCCGGCGGCGACGCGGATCCAGCCTTCGGAGAGGCAGTACTCCTCGACATTGGTCTTTTCCACGCCGTTGAAGCGCACGCCGATTTCGTGCTGCAGCAGCTCGGCATTGTGGAACGGGCTGTCGGGATCGATGGCGAGGCGGTCGGGGAGCTGGTCTGTCATGCCGCGGTTTTAGCGCGGGCGGCGGGCGGAGCAAGAGGGAGCGGGCAGGCGAAAAGATGGGTCAGTGCTGATCGTCGGGATAGGGTCTCAGGATGAGGTCGCGCGTTACGACGACCCGAACCGGCCAGCCCGGACGGACCCTGATCGTCGGTTGGACGGCAAGATCACGGTCGACGACCCGCTGTCCGGCTTCAGAAACGCTATCTCCGTACCCACGCCGCAAGGCCCGCTCGATGCCGCTCTCGTCGTCTCTGCCGAATTCTGCACCGATCCCCAGAAGGGTCGCGAGGCCCGCCGCTGCGAAGACCTTTTTCCAGTGATTGTCCGTGCGATCGGAAAGACCCGCCGCACCGGTCTTGTCGGCACCGGGCTCGGAGATGAGAAGTGAGCTTCCATCCGGAAAAAGGATCCTGTCCCAGACAATGAGCGCGCGGTCTTGTCCAAAGGACACTTCAGACTGGTACCTGCCCAGCAAGCGCGCGCCTTGGGGAATGAGCAGGACTGATCCGCTGATCGTGTCATAGACCGGCTGTGTCACTTGCGCGATGATTGTGCCTGGCAGATCGGAATTGATACCTGTCAGAAGGGCTGCCGGAATAAGTGAGCCTGCCATTACTTGGTAGGGTGAGACAGGCGTTTCGAGACTGTGTGGATTGTAGATGTCTGTCGACTGCTCGCCCGACACAAAGGCTGCTTTCCTGTCCTGAAGATTTGATACGGAAATCCTGCTCGCTTCAACCAGGCCAGGTTTCAGGCCGGCGAGCGTTAGCAGATCTGCGCTTGTCCGCGTGGACGCCTGTTCCGGTGCGAGTTCGTTTGACCCTGACGATCTGTTCCGGAGGTCGAAGAATAGTCCGGCTTTCAGGGCTTGATCTGTGACTTTGGCATCCTCGAGCTTGCGGGCGCGCAGGGCTTCGTCCTCCTCTGACGGCCGGAAATCTGTTGACGGATTGACATTCCAGTCGGGTGTGAAGCCCCATTCTGCTTCTTCGGAAACAATTGTTGCGCCGAGGTCGCCGCTGAGCGGGGGACCGAGACGTGGCGTCTCTGGTGTCCAGTGCTCATAGGATGAAGGAAGGCTGGTCAGGCCATCTGGTGTGCGTTTTGACGTCGTGTTGAAGATCTCAGTTTGCTGGGAGCCTTCAAGAGCCCTCGGTGGATGAAGCGCGACAGATAAAGCCGCAAATAGTCCGAACACGAAAATTGTCCCGCCCGCGAGCAGAAGCTTGCGATTAATGCGGGTCACAGGGCGGACCCTTGCACGCAGCTGAAGGGCTTCAGGCGCCTTCGGAGAGGTGTCGGAACTATTCATGACTTCCTCCGCCAATGCGCTTCACGATCCGTTGGATCAGCGCCTTTCCGGATCCGGACAATCGATTGTGGCGCATCACCCAGTCGGAGTTCTGCGGCGGTAAAAAGATGATCGACGATATAGTAGCCGCCTCGGACCCGGTAATTGACAAGCTCGACCTTGTTGCCTGCGCCAAGGATAAAGAGCGGTGGAGCCTCCATTGCCTCAAATCCGGCGGGCATCTGGATGAAGACTTGCCTGCCGTCGTCAAATACGCGCAGAGGTCGCCAAGGGGGGACGTCACCTTCGATCCGATAATTGAAATTGAGATCTTCAAGGCTCAGGCCAGATGCAATTTGTGCTTCGCTTCGAGTCTGGGCGATGTCCCGTTGCATCGTCAGCTTTGCCAGTTCGTCGGCGGCATATCGCCAGGACAGGGCCGCCATGTAACCGGACTCGAGGCTCGTCAGCTCAAGATGATAAGTGCGCCTGTTCGTTGCGATCATCAGATTGGTTGAAAGGCCGGATTTGGTCGGCTTGACGAGGACATGAGCGCGCAAGTCATCACCATTCCCCGAAACGGTATCTCCGACAATCCAGCGAACCGTATCACCGGCTGAAACCGAAGTCAGGATTTCGCCAGGCTGGAGGGCAATATCTGAAACCTGCCCCGGACTTGCGTAGAGCTGATACAGCGCTCCCTCCGTATAGGGATAGACCTGGATTGCGTTCGAATATCCATCGATCGATGGCTCGACGCGGGCTGCTTCGCGTCCCTGCTCGATTGCCCGAGCAGGCGATACGGATTCTTGTTCCGGGGCGTCGACCAGATTTTTGAGCTGCCCGGGTAAAGGCAGGGGGATGGGCGTCTCAACAATCTCGACGACGTGCTGGGGCTCTTCCGGTGCAAGCTCTGCTTGGTAGAACTCGAGGGTCTCTAAGGGATATTGGGCTGGCTCGCTGACGCAACCTGCTGTCATCAGGAGCCAGAGGACATGGAATGAATTGCGTTTCATCGTGTATCTCCAGTGTTGAGATCCTCACTCCAATTGAGGCTGTGGATGTAGAGGCCGAGCGGGTTGGCACGTAGTGTTTTGGCATCGCGCGGTGTTTTCTGGATCAGCGTGAAAAGGCCCGTGTAGCGACGCGCCTTTGTCAGGGCGCCGTTTTCATAGGTCTTCTCGATCCACCGCGCCTGGAAGGAAGCATCCGACACCCTGACAACGGAGACGACTTCAACAGCCCGAGACGTGCGACCGATGTCTGCAAAGGGGTCAATGTCGCGTGCATATTCACTGAGCGTGAGGGCGGCCTTGTCGGTTACATAGTCATAGGCGTGCAACCAGTTTTGACGAACAACAACGGGATCCACAGACAGGCTTCGTACCTGTTCGATGAACACGGCCAGATGATGCGCGATCTGGGCGTCCGTTGGAACATAATCGGCAAGCGCGGGTCCAATTGCGCGGACCGCTCCGGTGTCGTCTATTTCGACAACATAGGGCGTGACGGTTGATCGAAGGCTTCGCCAGACAAGCGCGCCGGACGTCAAAAGGACAGTCGTGAGGAGTCCGAGTGCCATCAGGCGCCAGTTTCTAGCCTGAACCCGTGCCGAGCCGATGCGTTCATCCCAGATTTGACCAGCCTTTTGATAAGGCGTTGCGGGGAATGGGCTCTCACCATAGCTCCTCCCTGTACGTCTGAAGTTCATCGATCTTCACTCCTCTTCGACCTTCAGCGATGGGGACGCGCCGGTCATGCTACGGTCACCATCGCGAAGCGTATGGACTGCGAGTGTGCTGGCATGCTGCAACCTTTGTCCGTGGGTCAGGCGCCGCGCCCATGAGGGCTGTTGGCCAGGAGACGCGTGGTCAGGCTCCCGGGTCTGAGCGCCCCCTGTGGCCGCGAATGCGTAAGTGCTGCCATTGCGGTATGCTTGCTGAACGCCCGAGAATGGCTTGCCTGCAAGATCGCGGAGGGTTGCAGCCCCTGCGCCGGCGACACCTTGCGCACCTGAAAACGCACCGCGCCAACCGGCTGACGGCTTGCTCATTCGTCCGAGGTCCCAGGCAGTCCGGGTGCCGCCGGCGAGCGAAGCGCCTGCCTTCACAGCCGATGAAAATCCACGCACCGCACCGACCGCCCCGGCGCCAGCCAGCAAAGTACCGGCGCCGATCGCGGCCGTTGTTCCGGCGAGCGAGCCTGCGCCGAGCTGGGGGGCGCCCGTGACAAGGCCGGATGCTATGCCGGGTCCGAATACACCCATCCAGAGGAAGACTGTTGCAGCGAGAACCGTGCTCATGACTTCTGAAAGCGTCACCTCGTCGATGTCGGAAAAGGCGTCTGTTATGGTCGCGAAGAGGGTCGAGCCGATGCCAATGATCACGGCAAGGACCATCAGCTTGATTCCGGACGTGATGACGTTTCCAAGGACTCTTTCCGCCAGGAACGCGGTTTTGTTCCAGAGCGCAAAAGGAACGAGGACAAAGCCCGCCAGCGTTGTGAGCTTGAATTCGAGAATTGTGATGAAGAGCTGTACAGCGAGGACAAAGAAGGCGATCAGAATTGCGGCCCACGCAATGAGCAAGACGGCAATCAGGACAAAATTCTCAAAGAAGGCAATTGGGCCCAGCAAATTGCCTGTTTCTTCCAGGAGCGGCAGCGAGGCTTCGAATCCCACGCCTGCAATATAACCCGGACGCATCAGATCCTCGGCAATCAGGGTTGACGATCCGGCCTTCAGGCCGAGGGCAGCGAAGCTGCTGAACAGTATGTCGGAAAGGAATTGGAAATTGCCGAGTATGAAGGCGAAGAAGCCGACATAGAGGGTCTTTTTCAACAGTCCGGAGATCACGTCTGCGTTCGGTGACAAGGCCCAGAAAAGACCGGCGAAAGTGACGTCAATAACAATCAGTGTGGACGTGAGATAAGCGACGTCTCCAGCGAGGAGACCAAACCCTGAATCGATATAGGTCACAAAGGTCTCAAGGAACCTGTCGATAACGTCCATCTCTTCCATGGGGCTTAGTCTCCGAGGAATGATTTCAGTCGGGCCCGACCACGTTCAGCTTCGGCCAGCCGGCGGGCTTCATCGAGGGAGATCGCTCGGTAATGAGCCGCCATCAGGGCTTCAATCTGGATCAGCTGGTCGGCTGACATCGCGGCCAGTTGATTGCCCGCTTGCAAAGCCTGCAGGTTCCCGGCCGCACCCTGGCTGTCGTCGATGAGTTGGCTCAACGCGTCATTGTTTGCGATCATGCCGGCATTGGCTTCGGCGGCAAGACGCACGACATCCCGATGAGCTGTACGAGATTGTTCCCAGCGGGCAAGCGCATCCTGATAGAGGTCTGTTGATGAGGGAGGCGCTGCACCATAGCTCTGCGGATAGGCCTCATCGTAAAGGCGTTCGACATTGTCGACATTAAAGGCAATGCCTTCGGCTTTGCGCAGAACTTCGGAAATCCGTGTCATCCGGTCACGGATCAGAGCATGGGCGACATTCACCGGCAGGGTTTCAAGATCGCGAGCCATGTGCTCGATCATCTTGATCTCGTGGGACATCTGTTCGACCTGATTGTCGAGTTCCTCGAGCGCTCTTACAGCCTGCAGGATGTTTTCAACATGATTGGCTGGATCGTAGACAGCGAGTTGCGCTTTTGCCGGCGGAGCGATGAGTGTGCTCAGAGGCGAAGCAAAAAGGCATGCCGCCATGAGCATGCGCGGGGATATGCGATGTTTCATGGGGCCTCGCACTCTTCGCCTGGACAAGGTTGCCGGTCACGCGGGTGGTTCTTGTGGCCGGGCCAGGCCGAAAGGAGATCCGCGGCCCATCCAAATCCCCGTGCTTTCAGGAAATCTCCTGCGAATGTCCCGGTGTTTGCGGCGGTGGCGCATTGGTCAATCAGGCGCTGGTCTTCGGGCGAGGCTGCGGCACAGAGAGACAGCGCCAGGGGGCCAAGGTCCAGGTCAAATAGCCGGCAGCCGAGGGGCGATGTGAAATAGTAGTCGCGCTTTGGACGAGCGCTGGAGATTATCTCGATCTGGCGTTCATTGAGTCCGAACCGGCGATACGTGGAGGCTTGTTGAGGCTCAAGGGCCCGATCGTTGGGCAGGAATATCCGTGTCGGGCAGGACTCAATAAGTGTTGCGGATATGCTGGAAGCTTCGACATCGGCGAGCGACTGGGTTGCAAAGACAACGGCGGCATTCTTCTTGCGAAGTGTCTTGAGCCAGGCGCGGAGCCGTGCAGAAAAAAGGGGATGGTCGAGGAAAACCCAGGCCTCATCAAGGAGGATGAGGGTCGGTCTGCCGTCAAGTGTTTCCTCCAGCCTGTAAAAGAGATAAGAGAGGACAGGTGCGACGGCATCGGGGATCTGCATCAGATCTTCGAGTTCGAAGCAGGCCGTATCGGTGAGCAACAAGTCCTCGTGATCACCGTCGAGCAGCCGTCCGTATGGGCCTTCCAGCGTAAAGGGACGAAGCGCGGCCCTCAATGTTTCTGACTGAAGAAGCATGCAGAGGCCTGTCAGGGTACGTTCTTTCGGGGGCGCAGATGCAAGCGACCTTATTCCTGCCCAGAGTGCAGATTTCAGGTCCGGGGTCATGGCGACCCCTTCGGCGGTGCAAATGCCCTCCAGCCAGTCAGATGCGAAGGTTGCGCCTGCATCTTCGTCTATGTCCCTGAGCGGCTGCAGGGCGGCATGATCGTAGTGGCCGGGGCCAAAGTAGGAGGCTCCCATAGATAGCATGGTTGCGCGTGATGAGCGCCCGCGTTCGAAGACAAAGATCTGTGCGGCCTCGTATCTGCAGAACTGCATGGCGAGCAGGGATAGAAGAACCGATTTTCCGGAGCCGGTCGGACCAACGATCAGTGTATGCCCGACATCACCCATATGCAGGTTCACCCGAAAGGGTGTCGTTCCATCGGTGCGGGCTTCAAGCATGGATGCGCCGCCAAGATGTTCACTTCCGGGCTCGCCCGCCCAGACGGCCGAGAGGGGGGCGAGGTGAGCAAGGTTCAGGGAAGAGATGATGGGCTGGCGGACATTTGCGTAGACGTGTCCGGGCAGGGATCCAAGCCAGGCTTCCACAGCGTTCAGGCTCTCGCGGATGGTTGTCAGTCCCCGTCCATGCAGGACCCGTTCGGCGGCCCGTATCTGATCGTCGACCGTTTTGACGCCGTCACTCATCATGACGAGGCTTGTCGTGATGTATCCGTAGGAGACGAGGTCAGATCCAAGCTCCTGGAGTGCGGCATCCGCGTCGGCGGCCTTGTTGGAGGCATCGTTGTCGAGGAGCGCCGATTCTTCGTTGAAGAGTGTTTCGCGCAGAACGGCGCCAATTGACTTGCGTTTGGCAAACCAGTGCCTGCGTTTTCGTGAAAGGAGCTTTTCGGCCTCGGCTTTCCCGAGTGCTATAAAGCGTGTGGTCCAACGATAGGCAAATCCCTGACGGTTCAGTTCGTCGAGGAGGCCTGGCAAGGTCGTGCCGGGAAATCCGAGTACGGTAAGAACACGCAGATGCTTGTCGCCAATCATGGGTTCGAGTCCGCCGGATAGCGGGGCGTCAGGAAGAATGGCATCGAGAAAGACAGGCAGGGAGGGTGTCACCACCTTGTGACGACTGGTCGAGATACAGGCGTGAAGGTAGGTCAGCGTCTCATCATCGCTGAGAGGGGTGATTTCCGAAAGACAGCCAGAGAGCAGGTCGAAGGCCTGAGCGGTACGGACCTCAAACTGGTCCAGTCTCTCCCGCCAAGCGGCATCTTCGGCTTTTGACGGCCGTTCTATCAGCGCCTGCTCAGCGCGTCCTGTCGTGTCCTGCGGAGGAAGCCAGGTCAGCGTCAGATAATATTCGCTCTCAAATCGGAGTTGAGCTCCCTCATTGGCGGCCAGGCGCTCCTGGTCGATCAGCCAGGCGGCCGCATTCGTGAAGATGCCGGGCGAATAGGGATCCGCATCGCGCCGGACGGCTTCGAAGAACAGGGCCCACCCGGATCCAAACCTGCGCAGGACATTGTTGACCCGCGCTGTAACCGATACGAGTTCCGCCTCGGTCGAACTTTCAAGATCAGGGCCGCGATAGCGAAAACTCGTCTGGAAGGCACCGTCTTTGTTGATGACGACACCCGGAGCCACGAGACAGGCCCAGGGCAGATAGTCTGCCAGCAGGCGCGGCTTGGCGGCGTATTCTGACAGATTCAGCACGACAGGTGATCCCGGTGGCGGGAAGCCAGGATGGCCACGGTCAGAAAATCAGGATCGAAACGTGCGAGAAAGGCGGCTGCGGAATGCCCCGCGATCCAGAGAACCAGCCCCGGTATCCAGAGGCGAAGGCCGAGGGCGAGTGCGGCGGCCAGTGTTCCGATCGCGATCGCGGCTCCCCGGGGGGCGCCCGCCATCATGATCGGCTCAGAGAGCGCTTGATGGAGTGGGACCTCGTAGCCTTCGACGCTCATCCGAGGACTCCGCCACCGAAGGAGAAGAATGTGAGGAAGAAGGAGGTTGCTGCAAAGGCGATCGATAGCCCGAACACGATCTGTATCAGCTTCCGGAATCCGCCCGATGTTTCCCCGAAAGCCAGTGTGAGCCCGGTCAGGGTGATGATGATGACCGCAACAATTCTTGCGACGGGCCCTTCGATCGATTGCAGAATCTGATCGAGCGGGCCTTCCCATGGCATGCCGGAACCGGCTGCCTCTGCCCCTGGCGCGAGGATGGCGCCGGCAAGGAGGAATGCGGCGCACTGGAAGCTTCGGGTTGCGGCCTGAACAGTCTTGTAAAGCATGGGTCAGTCTCCTCATAAATGCGCGTCAGAGAGGTCCGGGGAATGGCTCGGTGCGATATCCGGATCCATCGAGCCCGCAGACGCGAATAGCATCCTCAATCCGTCTCTGTCCGGATGATCTCGACATGAACAGGATGACGTCCACAGCTTCACTGATCAGGGGCGAGGCATCGATATGTCCGGCCTCGCCGACGAGTTGTTCCAGGCGTGACAGCGCGCCATGACAGGAATTTGCGTGCAGTGTTGTGATGCCGCCGGGATGTCCGGTATTCCACGCCTTGAGGAGATCCAGGGCCTCTGCGCCCCGGACCTCTCCGACGACAATCCTGTCCGGCCGGAGGCGAAGGGTTGAACGCACAAGGTCACGGAGTGTGACAAGGGCGCCTTGCGTGCGCAATTGCACTTTGTCTGATGCTTTGGGGTACAGTTCCCGCGTGTCTTCCAGGGTGACGATACGTTCCCGGGAGAAGGCGGGTTCTGACAGAAGTGCATTGGCGAGCGTCGTTTTTCCTGACGAGGTGCCGCCGGCAACAATGATATTCTGTCGGCAATTGATTGCATCGCGAATGGCGAAGCCCATCCTTTGGGACATTGTGCCGATCTCGATGAAATGATCGAGTGTGAAAGGGGTTGCCGCTGATTTCCGGATGGCGAAGCAGGGCGCCTCCGAGACGGGAGGCATGACTCCTTCGAACCTTTCCCCGCTACCGGGGAGTTCTGCTGATATGATCGGAGAGGCGTGGTCGCAGACCGCGCCCGTCGATGAGGCGACCAGCCGAATGATCCGTTCCCGCTCGCTCACGCTGAGCCGTATGGGCGATGCGACCAGACCGGTGCTGGCGGTTTCGACACGGACGGTGCCATCGGTGTTCGCGAGGATTTCGATCGTATCGGGCGCCTCGAGCGCTGTGCGAACCGGGCCTTCAAATGCCGTCTGCAGCATCGCAAGACGGCGCGCAAAAGTCTCCGACGGGGCAGGCTGATCCGGCATAGGGCTTGGTCTCCTCAGAAGGTCTGAGGAAGGTCTCATCCGGACCGGAATTCAGGCAGTTGGTGTTGCGGGAAGTCGCGGGGGCTTGAAGGGCGACGGGGGTGAGATGGGGATGCCTGTTCCCAGACGCCGTGACAGAGATAAAACTGATCCGACGGTCAATCGGGTCATGCGCTGGAATAGGAGTTCCGGGCGCTTGGTCGAAAGAAGGTTGTAATGGTCCCTATCGGGGAAAGACCGCAGCAATCAGGCGCGTTCGTATAAGGATTGAAGACATCTCGTGTGGCCCGGCGGTCAGATAAAGTCACGGCGCGCTGCGAGAACTGACATTGTCGACGATCCGCTCGATGAGAGACTGCAGTCTTTCCTTTGCGCGTTCGGCTGAAGCGGTTGTGTCGGCCTGGGCTTCCTGCAGCAGGAACCATTCATGGATGAACTCAATCAGAAGGTCGGTCTGAAAGGATATCGCCGCATCCAGCCTGTCTATGGCGTTCTCGATGCGTGCGAGTGGACCGGACAGTTCGGCGCCAGGTCGCCGGTCGGGCGGTGTAAAGAGCAGGGAGAGTGCTTCGTCGATGATGATGCCGCGATTGCTGCCATGGCGGCTGATCAGGGTGTCCAGCTTGTTCCGGTTCGCTTCTGAAATGGTGACGCGCAAAGTCGCACGTTTTGAACGGGACATGTTCAGATCTCCCGATCTTTCTGAAAATGCTCATAGTAGCGCGCGACTTGATCACGGACTGATTTGAGGTCCCGCCGGGGCGCTGTTGGGTGTTCTGGCCGGACCTCCTCTATTTTGGAGGCTTCCAGTCGTGCGGCATGTGAAAAAAGATCGAGCGCCACTTCGCGTCCGTCCGTTTCGCCCGGTACAGGAGGAGGTGGCGAGGAGGGAGGCTTCACGGGTGATGCAGGCTCAGGACTCGCGAAAGGATCTTCCATCCGCCCTGCGCGTTCGAGAAAGTTCCGGTCGTCAAAGTACCTGAGCTTACGCGCTCGGATGGGCGGCATGTTCGCAACGATGAGAAGCATATCCGAAGCAGGCATCTGCATGACTTCGCCGGGGGTCATCAGAGGGCGTTGCGTTTCCTGGCTGGAAACCATGACATGGTTCAGCCATGGGGCGAGGCGGTGGCCCGCATAATTTCGTTGGTGACGTTGTTCCGTCTTGGTGCCCAGCATGTCCGATATTCGACGGGCCGTTCGCTCATCATTGGTGGAGAACGCGATGCGGAGGTGACAGTTCTCGAGCACAGAGTTCTTTTCGCCGTAGGTCTTCTCGATCTGGTTCAGCGATTGAGCGATGAGGAATGCGCGGATACCGTAGCCCGCCATAAAGGCGAGGGAGGTCTCGAAAAAATCGAGACGGCCGAGCGCCGGGAACTCGTCCAGCATAAGGAGGATCTTGTGTTCTTGCGCGTCCGGCGCCGGAAGCTCCTCGCATAGTCTGCGGGCGATCTGGTTGAGAACAAGGCGTATAAGCGGGCGCGTCCTGGAGAGATCCGAGGGTGGGACAATGAGGTACAGCGAGACGGGCCGGGAATCAGAGCAAATCTCTCCGATTGACCAGTCTGAGGTTGAGGTCGCCCGCTGGATGATCGGATCCCGGTAAAGTCCGAGAAAACTGACTGCTGTCGAGACGACAGATGATTTTTCGTTTTCCGATTTGTTGAGAAGTTCTCGCGCGGCTTCTGCCACGACAGGATGTGTCAGGGGACGTTCTGCCGTTCCGATATGATTGGCGGCCATCATGTGTTCGAGCGTTTCGTCCAGAGGTCTCGATGGGTCACTCAGGAACGCGGCAACTCCCGCGAGGGACTTGTCGTCCTCGCAGTAGAGGATGTGCAGGATAACACCGACAAGTAACGAATGGGCGGTCTTGTCCCAATGATCCTTTCGCTCGAGAGCGCCTTCCGGGTCGACGAGAATGTCGGCAATATTCTGGACATCGCGCACTTCCTGCATGCCAAGTCGCACTTCGGAAAGTGGATTGAAACGGGCACTTGTGAGGCTTGTCGGATCAAAGCGAATGCAATTTGAAAATTCGGAGCGCCAGGATGAGGTGATCGCCCAGTTTTCACCTTTGATGTCGTGGATGATCGCGCTGCCGGGCCAGGTGAGAAGCGTTGGAACGACGAGGCCGACACCTTTCCCTGATCGGGTCGGAGCAAACGCGATAATGTGTTCAGCGCCATCATGGCGCAGGTACCGGGTCCCGAGGCAGCCGAGAACCAGGCCTGAACGGGAGAGGAGACCCGCTCGGCGGATCTCTCTTGTACTTGCCCAGCGCGCGGATCCGTAAGTCGCCGAATGCTTGTCCTGCCGGGCTCGCCATAAAGAGGCAAGAACGGACATGACGATTCCCGCCTGCCCACCCAGGGAGGCGATGACTCCGCCACGTGCAAACACGTCCGGTGCATAGGCGTCATAGACGTACCACCATTGAAAGAACCGCCAGGGCAGATAGATCGGCGTTCCACCGATCTGAAACGACGGCGCCCCCAGTCTGGGCTGGTAGGCAAGCGCATCTGCCGTCACCTGAGTGGCAATCCAGGTCGACGCGACGATCAGAAGCAAGGTCAGGAAAAACTGGCCAATCAGGAATTTTGTTGGGGTCACATTTCCGCTTCCGATACATTCCCTCAAGGAAGGATATATGATCCGCTCCCGGAGAGACTCAGGAGAAGAGGGAATTTGCAGGATGTCGCGGGAAGCGGCGAGGCGGCGCTTTCTGCTCAGTGTCGACTGCGGCCACGCTGCCACTCAATGCCGCCCTTTGAGGACCGAAGGACGACCTCCTGTCCCCGGAGGTGAGCATTGGTCCCGGACCAGGGCACGGCTATCACCCGGTCTGCACCCTCGATCACGGCGAACCGTTGGCGTGCCAAGTCAATGTCCTGAGAATATGTGCCGTGAAAACTGCCCCTTCTGCCCAACTCTGAAGGCTGCTTGCCCGAGCGTTCAGCAATCGCTGAGAGGGTGTCGCGCAGGTTCTGTCTGTCGACGTCTTCAAGATGTCCTGCAGCAAGCATCTGGGATTGGAGCCAGGCGCGTCGGTTCACACGTGCGCGTGCGACATCCCCGGCAAAGCCGGCTTCCGCCCGGGCCTGGGACGGGTCAGGGTTTCTGTCGAGCCAGGTAAGTTCGCGCCGCGTGATCAGCGTTTCAACTGGAAGCCACGAAAGAACGGTCACGCGCACCGCCTGGGACTTGACGGCGGATTCCTGGGCGAGCTGGCTCAGGCCGGCGGGGATCCGCCAGGCGCCCTGAACAGGCGACTGAACAATGCCCGCCCGTGCAAGGTGTGTCAGTCGGCGCGTATGAGCCAGTCGGAAAGCGGACGTGCTTTTGGGATCGCTCAGGCTGTGGATCGCTTCGGAATAGACGCCATGGTGACGTGCAGCGATTTCCTCGATGGTGCGGTCTGCGGACTCTTCTCTGACACCGCGAACGGACAACGAAACCACACCGCCAGCTTTGGGCAGGTGGGATGCTTCTGCTTCAGACAGGTGAGCGCGCCATGAGTTTCCGTCCAGTCCATCGATATGGACCTCTACTCGCTCTCGGAGCTCACCGGTCGGAAATGCACGGATCACGCGTCCGGAAATCTCTCCTCCCTCCATCCGGAGCCAGGCGAACTCCCGTTCGGGCCTTTGGAGGGATCGATCATCGTCGAGCAGAAGTGCATGGTCGGCGACGATCTTCTGGCGGCTCATGGTTTTCAGCGTCTCGGTCCAGCCTGGTTCCAGACGCCACCGGCCTTCGCGTGTGCGCCCCGCAAGTCCGTTCGCCTGAAGGTATTGCAACCGGCGTTCAACGAGGCTTCGTTCGTATCGGCCGAAAACATGAGGGGATGGTGTGAACTCCAGGTGCGGATTCGTGTGGGGCTCTATCTGCAAGCGGTCCAATGAAGTGAAGGCATCCTTCTGGACGTCGAGTGCACGGGCGGCCGTGATATCACGCCACGCCCGCTGACCGAGTTCCCGCGTCATGATTTCCTCTGCCCGATGACGCAGTCCGGACATCAGGTACTTGCCGTCAATGTAAAGGACGTTTCCATCGCGATCCGCGCCGCGAACGACGATATGGGTGTGAGGGTGCGTTGTGTCGAAATGATTCACAGCGACCCAGTCGAGTTCGGTCGATAGGTCGGTATTCGCCTGGGCCATGAGCGTTCGCGTAAGTATTCTTAGGTCTTCGAGTTCGCCTCCATTTTCGGCAGAAACGATAATGCGAAACTGATGCGTATCATTGCGGGAGCGTTCGTTGAATTCCTTTGCCCCGACCTCGTCTTCTGAATCGGAGTACATTCGCCCCCGTTGTCCGTCAGGATCTGTCCCGTCCCGGCGCATATAGGAGAGAAATCGGGTGAATTTGCCATTCCCGGTGGGACCCGCGTTTGCGATATAGACTTTGACGATTACGTGTTGTCGATATGTACGTGCCCAGAATGCAGCAATCGCAGCAGCGCCTTTGCCCCTGCCTTGATAGCGGATTGTCCCGGCAGGAAGGCGGCTTGTATTCGCTTGAATCGCTCGTTGGCGGTGTGCGGCAAATTTGGCGATCTGAGTCTGTTTTCCATGGCCTTGACCGTCCTGGGTTCCGATGTGCCCAAGCCTGGGTCTGAAGCCCGGATCGTCGGCGCTCATGATTGAAGGTCAGGAAGAGGGGCGCACAGGTAGTCGAGCCTGTGCGCGGGATCCGACAAACGAATTTGTCCGGATGTACAAGGTTTCCTCGCGGCCTTGCTCTGCGCGGTGGCGCGTTGTCCAGACAGGCTGCGCGATGCCGAGGATATTCTCCTGCCTTTGTATCCCGAAATATCGGCCGTCAATTGAATGTGGGTGGGGGGCGAGGAGAAAGACTTCGCTGCGAGCAAGTTCTCTGCAACCCGACCAGATAGGCAAATCGCGGCCATGGGTATCCCGAGCAAGTGCTGTGGCGGCGTGTGTGCCATTGATCAGAATGTCCGCACCTGACCGGCAGACAGTGTCGTGTTCGGTTGCAGCGATCGTCTTCAGGATCGGCCAGCGATATCCGATATAACCACGGGACTGGAGCCAGGCCTGATCGTCCGGAGGCGGCATGAATGCAATGAGATCATTTGGAGCGGGCGCCTGTTCATACCGGACCCAGTAGAGGCCTTCAGGAACGCTGCTTGTCCTGTTCCAGATGAAGTGGATCTTCCGGCCGGGCCCGGACATTCCGGCCAGAACGAGGCCGGCGAGGGTCAGGAATAGCGCGGGTTTAGTTATCATGACGCTCACCAGATGCGATATACCGCCGCCGGTCTCGATAAGAGAGGAGGTCGCGTCCGCGATACCAGACTTTGCCTCCAAGCTTGTGGAAGCAGGGGCCCGTTCCAAGGGAGCGCATGTTTGCGAGTGTCTTCGGTTGCAAGCCGAGATGGCTTGCAGCTTCGATCGTGTTCAGCCAGGCAGAAGGTTCCGGTTGGGAAGTCCTGGGACGAGGGTAGGATTTCTGGTGCGCCTCGGCAGTCATGACTGCAATGGCTCCTTCTGCAGGGTCTGGAATCTGATGTCCGGCAGTCTACAGATGGAAGACTTCAACGGGAGTGTCTGTCCGAACGGTCGATCGAAGACACCCCGAGAGCCAACGGATGTCACGCTTTGTGCCGTTTCAGAACGCTCTCACGAGCCTCAGCAGATCCATGTACTCGCCTTCGACAAGGCGTCGTCCACGAACCCTTGCGCGTCGGATCTCATCTTTCATGGCCCGGCCCGGAGAAGCCCAGGCGGCGTCTGCTCGCGCCCTGCCGTATATGGCGTTTGCTGTCTCGCGGATTGTCATGCCCGCGGTTGCGCAATCAAAGGCGATGAGCGCGTTGCGCAACAGGAGACCCGTTCGCGTCCAGCGGGTAGCGAATGGCTGTTCACCAAAGACACGATGTGCCTCTTTCAGGGAAGAAAAGCGCTCGCGCATCGTCTCTGAGTTTCCGACAAGAAATGAAAGACGAACCGGCGCCGGCCCGAGGAGTGGCACGCCGCTACAAAAGGCCTGAATTGAATCGCCATTCCCTCGCGCGCGGACGTGTTCGCGTCCAGACGGGTCGTGGAACAGGGTCAGATGGCATTGGTTCAGCGCCCTGGTGAAAATCCTGCAATCACCCTCTGAGGCTGCTGTGTCGACCTGAATATGAACCAGTGCTGCAACAAGGTCAGGTAGCCAGAAGACATCCGCTTCATATCCGGTTCCATTAATATCAGGAAAGAAGTGGAGCCCCCATTTCTCGGCGGGATCCTGCCTTTGCCGCAGCTGGATGTACCGGTTGCTTCGACAGGTGGCGCGGATCCGAATTCCGTCCCTGGTGCAGCGGGTTGCCTCCTGCCGAAAGTCCACATTTCGCCGAAGAAATTCCCAGGCCCATGCTCCTGGCGAAAGCGTCCGCAGATACTCGTACCGGGCTGGTGTCCCATCCTGAAAGTCAGTTGTGTGTGGCATCGCAGGCCCCTCCCCAGGGGATATCATTAAAAATTGAATTAAAATGCAACCAAAAAGAGGAATTTTGAATTCCTGCCCATTGGGGAAAAAGGATTCCTGTTCGCAACGTGCCATTGATACGGGGGGGCGCTGAACTGCGGGACGAAGCGATCAAATGCCTCTGGTTTGCGAAAAGAATTACACGCAAAGGTAGAGCACAGAATTACTTTCGACGATCCAGCCCCTGTCCTTGTTAGTGTAATGGGTGATAGTCTGTTTCAGAAAGAACACGGGGGGAGGAATGAGAAACAAGCGAAAGCAGGCATCCGGCTTCAGGTCACGGGCCCCGACCGAAGTCGACAAAAGCGTGGGCCGGAATATCCGGACTTTCCGGAATGAGCGCCAGATGACTCTCTCTGAGCTCGCTGATGAACTCGGCATCAGCCACCAGCAGCTCCAAAAATACGAGACCGGCACGAACCGTATCAGTGCCTCAATGATCGTAGACCTGGTTCAGGTCCTGAACATTCCCATTGAGGAACTCTTCAGGGGCATTGGAACCGCGACCGCCCAAAATAGATCACCTGTGGAAAAAGCCCGGCAAGCATGCCGCGTTTGGATTGATCGAACCAATTCAGCCGAAACGCTTCAACAAATGGCTCGTGTTCTGAAGGCGTTGTCGGGGAAAGAATAGTAAGGCGGACGCAAAATGATGAGCGATGGAGCTGTCGTGCGAGATTTACTTTTTCATTGATTTCAATGCTTCCACCTGCACCTTCGCAATACGCAGCTGCTCTGAGTTCAGTGAGCGAACGATATCCATAATCTCATGTTCTTCACGAACGCGAGACCTCGATTTTCGGCCGGCAGACGAGAAATCCAGCAGAGTGGTGACGGGGACGTCTAGAACGTCTGCAATTGCGAGCAAGGTTTCCAATGTTGGTGTAGCCTGCGCCCGTTCGAGATTGCTGACACTTGCAACAGAACGACCAATGCGATCAGCCAACACCTCTTGAGTAAGCCCTCGTGAGCGGCGTGCGGCACGTATCGCCGCTGCAATCTGTTCTTTTTGGGCACTGGTCATGCCCCAAGTTCACTTTGGCATTCGAAAATACCATAAAGTCCACTTTATGTTTTGACGTAGACTAAAATTCGACTAAAGGTTACCGTATAAAATCGGGAAAACTTAAAGTGGAGTAGTGGCGCATGATTGCTTTCAAGGCCGTCTCCAGGCGAGAAGCCGGTATGCAGAACGCTGAGTTTGGGGGCGCGATCTGCAATCGCTCCGATCAATTCGGGAGGGGCGTCTGTGCCTGACGCATCCGGTCATAGAAAAGGAGTTGAAGTTCGCAATTATCGAACGCACGAACGAGGAAGTTCTGCTTTGAATGACAACTCGCGGCGAGGCGCCTTTGCGTGCTAATTGGGCACATTAAGTTCAAATCCTCGCCTCCCTGCAGCTCTCACAAATGTCTTCCAGTCGCAGTACGACCAGCTCCTGCGTTACTGCCGGAGCCGGATCCGCAACCATGATGACGCCGAAGATATCGTCCAGGATGCGTTTCTCTCTGTCCGGCGCTCCTATCAAGACAAGCCTGCGGATGAATTGCGGGCTCTGTTGTTCACCACGGTCAGGAACCTTGCGGTCAACTACCTGAAATCGGGAAGGGTTCGCCAGCAATGGCGGCTGGATGATGTCAGCGAGTTGGGAGACCAAATTGCCTGCCAGCGGACCGCGACACCGGAGCAGATACTCATGGACGCACAGCAATTGGCCATTGCGGAGCGGGCAATTGCCGGCATGCCGCCCCGCAAGCAAGACGCCTTGCGAATGCATCGACTCGAAGGCCTGACCTACGAAGTGATCGCCCGACGCTTGTCAGTCTCTCCGACAACGGTCAAAACGGATATCGCAGAAGCGATTGCCGAGATTGCGGAACGCTTGGCCGATGCCGGTGTGCGCGCGCCGGGGCAGGGCAGGTAATAAGGGCATGACCGAGAGTCAGGACCGGAAGGACCGCCGCAAGGCGGCAGCACAGTGGTTTGCAGAACTCCAGGCGGAGGACCTGTCGCCCGGAACCTGGGCTGCGTTTCTTGCGTGGGAAAAGAACCCCCAGAATGCTGCTGCCTTCCGCGAAATCGAAGCGGCGGTGGGAGTGATCGACCGCGTGCCTCGTACTCGGCCTGAAGCCACGCAGCCAGCCAAAGCCGGCTTCCGTCTGAACAGGCGGCGACCCTTGACCGCCTGGGTCGCTGCCGCGGCGGCCTGCATTGGTGCCGTCATCGCGGTACCCCTCCTCACACCGCGGGGCGCGCCTGCATCCGACGTCTATCGCACCAGCATTGGCGAACGGCGTGAAATTGTCCTCGAAGATGGATCGAGTATCCTGCTCAATACGGACACGGAGCTTGCCGTCTCCTATACGGACAAGGCTCGCGCGATCCGTCTCGCCCATGGCGAAGCTTTATTTCGTGTGCAGAAATCCACGCGGCCGTTCCTGGTCGCCGCGGAAGGGACTCGGACACGTGCCCTCGGTACAGAGTTCGAAGTATCCGCCGATACAGGCGAAGTGTCAGTCACCTTGTACGAAGGCTCTGTCCTCGTCGCGCCGGTTGTGACCGGGAATAGACCCTCGGGCCAAATGGCTGACGAAGACACGAAAGCGGGCATTCGCCTGGAGCCTGGCAACCGGGTGACGGTCTCCGCTGGCGTCGAGCCGCTCCTGAGGAAGATTGATCTGGATGCAGCCAAAAGCTGGCGGGACGGAATCGTCCGGTTTGACGATACGAGCCTTGAGGATGCCGTGCGCGAAATGAACCGCTATTCCACCACCGAAATCCGCATAGGCGACCCATCGATTGCGATGGAACGGATCAGCGGCTCATTTCCGGCAGGCAAGCAGGTAGCATTTGCGGAAAGTCTGTCGCTGACCCTGCCGCTAGAGATCCGTCAAGACGGAAATGAAATCCTGATTTTACGTGCTAGCGATTGAGCCTCGCCACAAGGTGGGTGCGACCCGAGAGATCGTGATGTTTGAACTTCTGTGCCGGCGAGGCGCTTGACAAACAGACCGTGAGCGGACGGATTATCCTCTGGGATGCTGATCTTGCAGTTGGCATTTGGATGGGTGATATCGGCGATCGTAGCAGTCAGCTGCCTTCGGTTGTTCGATAAGGAAAATGGCATCGTGGTCGATCTTCCCTCTCTGATGCATGGCTTGTGAAGCGTCTGCCCGGTCGTCGATCCACAAAGGAATTCTGGTGCCGGGGTGAAATGATTCTGTCCGATCCCGAGCGTTCTTTGTTGTCCCCGTCGAACACCTCCTGATGGAAGCGGTGTGGGCAAAGGAAGACGGGGATTGGCATTGTCACAGTATTTGAAACATGCGCTTGGAAGCTTCGCAGCATTCGCACTTTTAACGGAAGCGGCGTTGTGCCGGGCTGAAGCGGGCCAGCCTGGCGAGACACAAGCAACACATTTCTCGATTCCCGCCGGCCCGCTTGCGGATGCCTTGCGCCAGTTCGGGCAGCAATCCGGACAGACCCTTCTGTTTCAGGATGGGCAAGTCGCGGGATTGGAGTCGCGAGGATTGGAGGGGGTATATACCCCGTCCGAAGCGCTTGCGGGATTGCTCCGGGGGACCGGCCTTGAGGTCGTGGACGGACCAGAAGGTGCCCGTATTATTCGCTTGCAGAAGGAACCACCTCGGAAGAGCGATAAGCCTGACAGGCGTGCTGATGCGGCGGACTCTTCAGCGCCGGAGGAGGATCCGGCGCGACGGTCAGTATCGCAGGAAAATGATGAACTATCGCCCGAAACGCTCCGTGTCGGGACTGTAACCATCACAGGGACAAGTCTGCGCGGCATTGCGCCGGAGAGCTCACCCTTGTTCATCTATGGGCGCGACGAGATCCTTGGCTCCGGCGTGTCGACAACCGAAGCGTTCATCCGATCGCTGCCGCAGAATTTCGGGGGCGGCTCAACCGAGTATGCGCCCGGCGGGTTGCCCGACGATTTCAGTTCCGGGAAGAACAATACGCTCGGCACGGGCGGGAACCTGCGGGGGCTCGGTTCCGGCGGAACACTCGTGCTCCTCAATGGCAATCGCATGGCGCCGACTTCTACGGTCGGGGACTTCGTGGACCTTTCCATGATCCCGGTTTCAGCGCTCGAACGGGTGGATGTACTGGCTGACGGGGCGTCGGCCATCTATGGCGGCGATGCTGTTGCGGGTGTCATCAACTTCGTTCTGCGCGACGATTTCGAGGGTGCCGAGACGATGGTACGCTATGGCCGGGTTACAGATGGCGACCTCGAAGAAATACGCGCGAGCCAGACCTTCGGCACGGCCTGGAACAGTGGAAATATCCTCGCTACATACGAATACTTCGACCGGGGCAACCTGACGCTTGCTGACCGGCCGGGCATAGCTGCTCCGACCCTTAACAGCGGAATTGCAATTTCCGACCGGGACAAATTCGACCTGCTTCCTGCCCAGGGCAGGGACAGCGTGCTGCTGGCTTTTAGCCAGGACCTTGCGGCCGGGCTCGAGTTTTCCGGCTCTGGTCTCTATTCTAGCCGCGAGGCCGAGAGCACCACCATCCTCGCTGGGGCGACGAGCCTCTTGCAGGAATCCGGGTCCAAGTCAGACAATCTCTCACTTGCGGGCGATCTTGCCTATGACGTGTCGAAGGACTGGTCTGTCCGCCTGAAGGGCGCCTATAGCGAGATCCGGAATTCCCAGGATTTCCTCCAGGCGCCGCTGACGGGGGCGGCGGGTACGGGCTATGAGGTTCGGACGAATTCCGACACCTGGTCCATTGACCTGCTCGCGAACGGGACGCTCGCGCACCTGCCGGGTGGGGACCTCAGCGTCGCTCTCGGTACCCATTACCGCGAAGAGGGGCTTGAAAGCCGGGTTTCCGGGGCAGCGCCAACGCGGGATGGCAATCGCCGAGTCAGGTCGGCCTATGTCGAACTGCTTGTTCCGGTTGCAGGCCCAGGCAATGCTCGGCCGGGCATCGAGCGGCTGGAGCTCAGCCTCGCCGGTCGGCTCGACGATTATTCCGATTTCGGGACGTCCTCCAATCCGAAAGTGGGCGTGCTCTGGTCGCCGGTCACCGATCTCAATCTCCGTTCTTCCTACAGCACGTCTTTCGCCCCCCCGGCGCTCGGATATGTCGGGGCGCTCGACCGTGGCGCGATCGTCGTACCTTATGCCTACATGGCAGCGGCCTATGGCGTAGGCCTGCCGGACCCATCGCTCAATGTCGATATGATGTTCGTATCCGGAACAGGAGAGGACCTGCAGCCGGAAGAGTCGCGGACTTTCACGGCGGGCGTGGACTATTCCATATCGCGTGGAGCTCACGACTGGTCAATCCACACAACATATTACGACATCTCCTTCGATGGGCGCCTCGGCCAGACGCCGGTTCCGGGAGGTATCAATTGGTATGTCGCGCCCAATATCGCATGGACCGATCCGTCTGCCTTCCCAGACGGGACAATCACGTTCTTTCCGGATACTAACGAAGTATCGGATACGGTTGCGTCCTTGTCACAGCCACCGATCCTGTTCCTTGGCGGATCGCTCAGCAATGTTGGCATCATCAACCGAGTCAACCTGGTCCGAAACCTTGCCTCGACCGAGACGAGCGGAATTGATTTTCAGGCCGCGTATTCGCTAGAAACGCCGGCGGGCCGGTGGACCGCCGGAATCAACGCGAACAAGGTCCTGGAATTTACCCGGCAAGCCTCCGCAACGACCCCTGTTGTCAGCGTTCTGGACACGTTCCTGAACCCGGCAGACCTGAAAGTACGGGCAAGCCTTGGCTATAACCGGGGAGGGTTCACTGGAAATGCCTTCGTCAACTACACGGACAGTTACCGGACCGATACGACGGCGAGTTCCGAACCGATTGCTTCCTGGACGACGGCAGACCTCAACCTTTCCTACGCGTTCGGGGATTCCGGGCATTCCTGGCTGGATGGGGTCGCGGCCACGCTTTCGGTCAATAATCTATTCGACAAGGCTCCGCCCGCCACTCCGACGCTCGGCGCGAACCTCGTCTCCGGATATGACCCGGCCAATGCTTCGCCGCTCGGCCGGTTTGTCGCCGTCGAATTGCGAAAGGCATTCTGAGCATGGCCGGGGCAGTTGGGGGAGGCTGGGGTAGAGCCTGGCGGTCCCTTGCCGCGGCCTTGGTCGTGGCGGCGCTCGGCATCCTCGGGTCTTCGCCGGGGCATGCCGGCCCTGCCGCACCAGGCATGCACCGGATCGGTATCGATGACGTGCTGGGGCTTGCCGTCTTTGGGCAGGCCCAGTTCAGCCCGGACGGCAAATGGCTCGCCTACAACGTCGCCCCACCCTATGACCAGCTCACGGACTATTCCTACTGGCTCTATGCTTTCGGCCTCTCGGGTCATCAGCTGTGGGTCAAGGAGGTTGCGGGCAATGAACCGCCGCGCCTCCAGCCCGGCCTTGATACCGAAGCAACGAACTACCTGGCGGGCATTTCCCCTGACAGCCGCTGGGTTCTCGTGCTCGAGCACAAGGCCGGGCACCTCCGCTTCGTGGGGTGCCGTATTGGACAGGACCAATGTGTCCGGTTCGATGGCGAACCGGACATCAGGGATGGCTATTTCATTCTTTTCAGTTGGAACGAACGGATAGAATGGGTTTCCGACCACGCCTTCCTCATGCCTGTCCGACCCGACGATCTTCCAGGATCAGAGCGTCATGCCCGCGGACTTGTCGGCGAAACCTTGTGGCGCAGCTGGACGACAGCCTGGGCCGGAAAGGAACCCACCGCTTCAGTGATGGTGAGCACCGGGCGTGACCGGTCGGAGGACTGGGCGACGGGAGCGCTTATGGAGTTCGAGCTTGAAACAGGTGCTGCGCGGCGGCTCGCGGACGGGCGCCATGCCGGTCCCAGGGTTTCCCCGGACGCGGAATTCATCGCTGCTGCCAAGGTCGGAGAACGGGCCCGCACACCCGCCGACGTGCCGCTCGAAACCACGCGTACCCACCCGAGGTTCGATCGGCGTTATGCCTTTCGACTCATTGACCGGTCCAGCGGGGAGATAAAGGACGTCACCATGCCGTACACGGTGGATCCGGGTTCGATCAGCTGGTCTGCAACGGGTGACCGTGTCTCCGTCTTTGGTTGGGGAAAGGGGGAGGCTCCGGCTGATGGCGAATACTACACTTTCGATCCGGTCTCACTCAGTTCTGTCCGGGCGCCGCATGACGGCCTGCAGCTTGCCGACCGGAAGCTCGACCCGGAGCCAGGCAGGTTCTCGGGCCCTGTCGCCGGTGCACTCCTCGATACCGGGCCGATTGCCTATGCGCGGCCGGATACGGGCGGCCCCTATGGTTGGTACTTGTTGAAGGCAGGAGGGCCGCAGCTGCTTACGGAGGGCTTGGACCGTGTATCCCTGCAATTGCTCGGGGCCGACAAAGGTCACATCACGGTATTATCGTCCGATGGGGTCTTCCGGGCCCGGCCGAACGGGATGCCGGAACGGCTACTGCCCATATTGGATCAAGGTATCTATGCGGCGCCATATGAGATTGTCCCGGACCATTCCTGGTCGGGGGAATTCAGGTTCGCTTCCCCCGAACGGCGATCCCCGGAAAGTCCTGGAGCCCGCTTGGTGCTGACACGCGATTCAGACGGTAGTGACCGGGCTGCTAATTTCGTCAGCATGAGTCGTTCCGGCGATAGCGTATCTGCAATCGACCTCGACCTGCCGGGTGCACGCCTTCTGGCGGCGTCCGCGTCTGTACCTGCGGCTCTCGTATCCAGGCGTAAGGGGAGTGCGACAGAACTCCTGCTTCTACGCGAGAGTCGCGCGCCCGAAGTCCTCACGCGTATTAATGCCGGCCTGGATCACGTCGTGCCGGTTTCGGATAAGGGATTCCAATACACGCTACGAGACCCTGAAGGGAAAGAACCCGAAAGGTCGATTCAGGGCTGCCTCAGCCTTCCACCTGACTATGACCCTGACAAGCGGTATCCCGTCATCCTGGACATCTACCCTGTTAGCCTGCCTGGGCGTTGCCTTCATGTGCAGGACATGCCGCGGCCGGACCCACTTTCCTCAGACCTTTGGACCAGCGGAGGGTTCATTTATTTCCGGCCTGCCATGCCGCTCGACCTGGCGCGAACCGAAGAGGCCCCGATCGGTGGCATGCCGGACCTTGCGGCGCAGGCCGCTACAGCGCTCATCGACCAGGGTTATGCCGACCCGGACAGGATCGTCCTGTTCGGGGTAAGCCAGGGCGCGGTCGCCGCACTTTATGTGGCGGCGAGGACGGACAAGTTCGCCGCCGTGATCGCGATCAATGGGTGGGCGGACTATCTCAGCCATTATTTCGGAGCGCGCGGCGTCGCGACTTACCTCCATCTCGACCAGGACGGGGGCGATAATCGCTGGCGCTATGATTGCAAGGGGGCGGGGGCTGACAACCGGTGTCCGTTTGGCTTTGGCGAGACGCCGTTCGAAGACCCGGCTGCCTATGCCTCCGAGAGCCCTGTTGTCCTTGCACGCGACATAGATATCCCCATCATGCTCGTGCACTCGGATATGGACTATATTGCGATGGGCCAGTTCGACGAGATGTTCGGCGCGCTCTACCGGGCTGGCAAGGAGGCGCTCTATGTACGGTACTGGGGTGAAGGCCATGGGCCATCCAGTCCGGCGAACATAAGGGATCTTTGGCATCGCATGGACGGTTTTCTAATGTCGGTTGGAATTGCCCCCTGTGGTGAAGACGTTTGCTTGGAATAGGCCGCTCCTAATAGGCTCGAATGAGCGCGTCGCCAGGCCGACCAGCCTTTAGGCACGCTATGACTTCACGAACTGTGCCTGACATGCATTGGGCGCCTTTCGTTGTCCTGTCCTGGCGGACCGTGTGCCTTGCGCGTTCCAGAATCATCAGCCCGCATGATGGATGTCGCGTGGGAACCAGCTTGCCGCTGCGGGCTTAGGGTCCATGCAGGTTGCTTGGCGCTGGCAATGTCTGGACGCGTTGGAAGATCGTCCGAATTGCAAGCTATATATATTTAAAGTAGCTTACAAATGCAACCCGAAATTACCTGAAATGGGGGCTGGGGCGATGGATGCATTGGCAACTGGCTGGCCGCCATTGAGCAGGGTGGTTCCGTACACGGACGCCTGGCCACCCTCAGGGCAGGCGAAAAGTGCGGGAGAGTGCGGGCCGGCCGGCCCGCATCCAGGGGGCCGCTGGCTCCGCACATGTCACCTCATCAATCAAAGGTGGCGGCGAGCCGGCTCATGCTCTGTGGATAAGCGGCATTTCGCAATCAGAGGCAGGAAATCGGTGCGCAACTACCTGATTTATTGCACGAAATCCATTGCGCTCCTAATCTCGGCCACCGGAGTGGAGACAACCCATGCGCAATTATGACGGTGCCGCGGTGCTGGAAGCCATCCGGTCGATCCAGGCCACGCAAGCAGCGGGCGAGACGATCGGGGTCTTGTCCGGTTTTATTGGGGCATATGGGTTCGAGCGGATATTCCTCGGGCAGCTTGTGAACCCGGCAAATGTCCCGCTGAAGGACATCCTCTACATGTCGGACTGGCCGGAAGAGCTCAAGGAGCACCGCCGGAGCCAGATGGCCATCCTGCATGACCCGATTGCGATCTGTGCCTTGCGCTCCAAGCGGCCCTTTACTTGGGCAGAAGCGCGCGAGCATGCCTCCCGTGCCGGCAAGATGGTTGTCGACATGGTCCACGACTACGGCATCACCGATGGCATGATGTTTCCGATGCATGCGCTGCATAGCGTGTCCGGGGGCGTTTCACTCGGAGGCGGGACCAAACTGGAATTGTCCCAGACCCATGTCGCCGAACTCGAGATTGTCTGCCAGACTGCCTACTACCACCTTGAGGAATTGCTGGGACCGTTTCCCTATCAGAAGGTCGCAGAGCTCACCCAGCGCGAGACCCAGTGCGTGCAATTTGCGGCCGCGGGAAAATCCAACTGGGAAATCGCCCAGATACTGGGCGTCCAGGAGGATACGGTGAAGAAGACGCTCCGGCGGGCGAGCGACAAGCTCGAGACGGTGAACCGTGCCCATCTGGTTGCGACGGCAATTGCCAAGAGCCAGATCTTCCCCTGACAAGTCCCCGAAAGGGGACATTACGACCAATTGAATTCGAACGATGCTGGGACCTGACCTTCAGGAGCCACGCGCATGTTCAGGATTATCCGGCCCGATAACCGGCACGAATATCGGGATCTCGTCGATGAAATGCACAAGATGCGCTACCGCGTCGTGGTCGAGGAATGGGGCTGGGACATTCCGGGGATCGAGCCGGGTTACGACAAGGACCAGTTCGATACGGATGAAACCGTCTATGTGATTGTGCAGACCGATGCCGGGGATGTGGTTGCCACCTCGCGCATGAACCCGACCCGGCGGCCTCACATGCTGAGCGAGCTTTTCTCTGACTATTGTGATTTGCAGCCCTATCCGGTCGGTGACGATGTCTGGGAATGCTCGCGCTTCGTGACGGACCGGTCCATGATGGTCGACCCGGTAGAGGACTTCCGGATCCGGTGCCGACTGGGGCTCGGCCTTACGGTTTTCTGTCTCGACAATGGCATCAGCCGGCTGAGCTGGCTGACGCACCAGAAATTCTACAACCTGGTTCAACGCGTTTGGAAAACGGAGCCATTGGGTTTGCCGAGGCGGCAGGGTGATGACTGGGCCTGGATCCCGGCAGTCTCGGAAATCGACCAGGATACGCTCGACCGGCAGATGGACCGCTACCGCAACGCGGAGGAGATTGTAGCCGGGTACATGAACCCAAAGGGACGTTCGGCACGCGGGAGAGTCGCATGAAGGTGAGGGTTCCTGAAATTCTCACGGCTTCTGACAAGGAGGCCTTTGAGCGCGATGGAGTTATTTGTCTACGGAATGTCCTGACGGCGGAAGAAATCCAGCGCCTTCGCGATGCGGTCGCTCGGCAACTCGCCGGGCTTCGTACCTCGAAGACCGGCTATGATTTTGAGGAACTGGCCAGGCAAGTCTGGGATCCGGACAGGACAATAGATACTGGTGCGGCAGAACGGTTCGACATGCGGATGATGAAAGAGATTGTCCGCAGCGATGAGGCGGCTCGTCCGCTCATGGAGGATGATCCTTCCGAACAGAAGGGCCTGTTTTTCTATGATGTTGCGGCATGGAAGTCGGATCGCGGCGTGCGTGAAGTTGCCTTTGATTCACGCCTTCCCCCGATCGTCGCGAAGCTCCTCGATGCTCGCTACCTGAACTTCTGGGAAGACACGACTTTCGTGAAAGCGCCGCACACCCGGCAGAAAACGGCCTTCCACCAGGACCTTGCCTATTTCCAGATCGAGGGGGAGCAGTGCGTGATTGTCTGGATTCCACTCGACCCGGCAACGCTTGAAAACGGTGTGATGCAATACGTGCGCGGATCCCACAAATGGGGCGAGACCTATGCGCCGAACGTGTTCGTGTCGCAGACGCCGATCCGGTCCTCGCCCGAACGCCGGTGCCCGGATATCGAAGGCGCGATGGATGCGTACGACATTGTCTCGTTCGACATCCAGCCAGGGGATGTGATCATCCATCATGTCATGACTGTGCACGGGTCTGGAGGCAATTGCTCCGACCAGTGGAGGCGCGCAGTGTCGTTCCGGTACTGCGGCGATGAAGTACGTTATCTCGACCGCCAGGGGGCGATCCAGCAAGTCGGCGTTGCGCGTGACTTGTCCGATGGCGACCGCCTCTTCTCGGCAGACTACCCGGTTGTCTGGCCGAAGCCCTGGCCTGGGTTCAGGTTGTCTGACGCATACGATCTTATCGGGCCGGGGTATTCAGGTACGCCTGAGCCCTTTCAGGCTGCAAGTGCAGCTTAGCGTTCGTGGTATAGTGATTGGAGAGGGTGCGACGTGCCGCAAGATTCCGGCGCGGGCGCACGGCGCCGGAGTTTTCTGACGCTTGGCGATCTCGCGCAATCTGAACTCGGACGATGGCGTGCAGCAGCGCATGTTGCATTCGATGATTCTGGAATGGGCGATCTGTTCGTGGCTGAATTCCTGAAAGAACTGGCTTCGATTGCGGCTCTCCGCCGAGGCCCCTATCGTCTGGAAGACATCAATGGATCTTTCCTGAATGCGTTGCGGAATGCCAAATACGCGGAGCCGGCCTCGCGCCTCGATGGTCTGAGCGACCGGATCGAACCGGATCCCGTGAGGCAACTTGAAGAAGCGATCCGGCATTTTCTGGAGACATAAAATTCCCGCGGCGAGACAGTTGCGAATACATCCGGAGCCGTCTGAGCGGCGAGGCTGTTGCAAGAACCGCCGAAGGACGGGACTGCTTTCTTCCCGGCTTCCGTAAAAGTTCCCAGACGGACGGCCGTGCGATAAATTCCGCAATTGTCGTCCGGTCCTTTCCGACCGGCTTCGTCAGCGCTTTTTCAAACAGGTGGCGGGCATTCTGTGCGAGCCCGCGGCCCATCCACGTCCTTGTGCCGTGCGGATTGATCGCAATGGCTCTGTCAAAATACGCGAGTATGCCTTCGCTGTCGTTTTCATTCAGCGCAAGCGTGCCCAGCGTGGTTGGGGCATCAGGGTGTTGCCTCCATCTGCGTGCTGTTCGGAGCGCGAAGTCGGGGGCTTCAAGATCGAGTGCCAGAACAGACATTGCAGTGTTCAGGCCTTCGCTGATCCGGGTATTGCTCAAGGTGCGCGAGCGCTCGTTCGAAGCGCCGTCTCGAACGCCGCTCGATCATGCAGGATCTGTACTTCAAGCATGACGGCCTGGGGCAGTGCGGACGTCGTCGTATTGTCGAGCAATTCCAGGGCGCGATTAAAATTGCGCTGCACCGCTTCGGAATATGCGAGGTTGTAACGAACGGAACGGGGGCCCCCTCTTGTTCGGCAATCGATCCATAGAGTCTTGAAGCGAGGGCAAAGTGCCTCGTCTTCATCGCAGCCTGCCCCAAGCGGTCAATTACTTCCGGGTCGGATGGCGAGAGGGCCATGTACTGCGCAATCAGTTCTTCTGCGGCTTCGGCGCGGCCCCCGGTGACGGCCGCTTCAGCCGCATCGGGCAGAAGGGGCAGATTGTCCGACTCTCCCTTGCCAAGGGCAGACAGGACAAGGCGGTGAACCCGATGGGGCGTTGTCCAAAATTTCCCGATCGGTAAGAAATGAGGCTGCGTCGCCTTCTTCCTGCGCGAAACTTCCTGATCGGTAAGAATTAGCCTTGTGGAAGCAGTTTTCGCGCATTATCTTCCCGATCGGTAAGGGTGTGAAATGATGATCGGCAATGCGAGAGAATTTGGAGAGATGATCGCCAGGGCCCGCAAAGCGTTGGGAATTACCCAGCGCGATCTGGCGCTGGCAATCAATTCGGGCGAACGCTTCATTGTCGACCTTGAAGCCGGCAAGCCAACCGCTCAGCTCGGTAAAGCCCTGGCCGCCGCTAAGGCTGTCGGTATACGCCTTGATGATGTCGGCAATCGGCGGGATACGCCATGACGTCTCCAATGCTGCCGGTCTTCTTCGAAAGTGTTCCGGTCGGGGAAGTCCTCTCCCGGGAGAACGGTCCCGCCTTCCGGTATCGCGAAGACTGGACCGGTTCGCAGAGTGCTTTTCCGGTTTCACTCAGCATGCCGATTAACAGGGCGGAATCGGGCGCTGAACGGGTCATGCCCTGGCTGATGAATCTCCTTCCGGAAGGCGAACCGCTCCGGGCCATGTCGCGTGCGCTCGGGATCGCTGCCGAGGACATCGTCGGAATGATCATGGCGTCAGGGCGCGACATTGCGGGTGCGCTCTCATTCCGTGTCCCGGCAGAAGACCCAGGTTATCTTCCGATTGACAGCTCTGATGCGCTGGAGCGCATCATCAACGAACTGCCTTCTCGTCCTTTCCTGGCCGGGGAAGAGGGCGTCTCAATGAGCCTCGCTGGCGCTCAGGACAAATTGCCCGTGCGGTTTTCAGATGGCGTGCTTTCTATTCCGGTGAATGGTGCGGCCTCGACACATATCCTGAAACCCGACAATCCGCGATTGCCAGGTAGCGTTCAGAACGAGGCCTTGTGCATGGTGCTTGCCCGCCGGTGCGGCCTGCCGGTGGCAGAGATAACGACTGGCATGGCCGGGGCGCGGAGCTTTGTTCTGGTGACGCGTTATGACCGCCTTGTCGAGAGCGGGAAGGTTCGCCGTCTGCACCAGGAGGATTTCTGCCAGGCCCTTGGCCGCGGTCCTGCAGAAAAGTACCAGCACAATCAGACAGGCAGACAGGGACCGTCTCTCCCTGACATGTTCGCGGTCATCCGTGACCATATGACGGCCCGGGACACGAACCGCTTCCTCGACGCCCTGATATTCAACATTGCGATCGGCAATGTCGATTCCCATGCAAAGAACTACTCTATCCTGCTGCATCCGGATCGCACGGAGCTCGCGCCTCTCTATGACCTGATGTCGGGGCTCGCCTGGACCGGCATTACAGAGTATCACGCCCAGGACATCGGCGGTCAACGCCGGGGGCGGCATGTTCTTGAACGGCATTGGCGCCGCATGGCGGAAGCATCCGGCGTGTCGGCGACGGCCACCGTTCGCAGGGTTGCGACTATTTCGCAAAAAGTCCTGGCAGAGCTGCCCGCGGCGCGTAATGAAGTTGCAGCCATGCCGGCAGGTGAAGGCATTTTGCTTGATGAGTTCGTCCGGCAAATTTCGGAGCGTGCAGAGCTTGTCGCGAGAAACCTCCAACACGGTGACGAGAGCCTTCCGACTGAAGAAGAGCCGGATACCGGCGCGCGTTATGACACGCACTAGGGAACCTTCGTGGGATCGGACACCCACCTTGTCGTATATGGGGTGGCAAGAGGCGCGCTCGTTACTCCGTAATATCTTGCCTGCTGCGCGCCCAATCAGGCAGACGGAGTCTCCAATTAAACTGCCCGGATCAGGGGAGTGGGTCATGAGCGACCAGATTGACGCGCTCTGACTGTCTTCATCGGGGTCGATATAGAGGCGGCCCTACGCACCCAATCTAGGATTGATCTGCTGCCAGGGCTTTGAGCGCAATCTTGTTGACCTTGCCAATCGGCAAGAGAGGAAGATTTTCTTCAATCACGAAGCGCTTGGGGATCTTGTAATTGGCGAGCCGGTCGCGGCAATAGCGTTCGAGATCTGGGATCGAGAGATCACCCCTTGGCACAATATAGGCGACGCCGACTTCCTGCCAGACGGGGTCAGGGATCGATACGACCGCAGCCATCGACACGTGCGGATGCTCCTCGAGCGCCATTTCGATTTCGCGTGGATAGACATTGTATCCTCCGGATTTGTACATTTCCTTGATCCGGCCAACGATCTTGTAGCGCCCATCCGGTCTGAGAGTGGCAAGATCGCCCGTTTTGAAAAAGCCATCGGGTGTGATGGCTTCGGCTGTTGCGTCGGGCTTCCGCCAGTAGCCTGCGAGATTGTATTCTGACCGCACCCAGATCTCTCCCGGCTCTCCGACGGGGGCTTCGCTTCCGTCAGAGGCCACGAGCTTGATCTCGACGCCTGGGAACGCGAAGCCGACGCTGTTGCACAAGGCGTCGACATCGGTGGTTGGCGTAAGGGCAGTGCTCACCATTGTTTCGGTCATGCCGTAATTGTTGGCCAGATTGGGGGAGAATTCCAGAAGGCGCCGGATGAGTGCCTCTGGTGCGGCCGCGCCGGACCAGACAACGATCTGAACCGCCGAGAGGTCGTAGGCGTCGAAATCCGGGAGTTCCAGCTGCATCTGAAACGTCGTCGGGACCGAGCCCCACATCGTGACGCGCTCTTTCTCCATCAGCTTCAGCGAGCCCGCCGGATCGAACTGTTCCATGAAGACAATCGTTCCGCCCGCAGAGAGCGTTGGCGTTGAGATATCCGTCACACAGCCGGCATGATTGATCGGAAAATAGTTGAGCGTCACAAGGGGGGAGACCGGCCAGATTTCGTTCTGCTTCACCGAAAATCGCGCGATGCCGTGATGATGCAGGAGCGCGCCTTTTGGCTTTCCCGTCGACCCGGACGTGTAGATGATCAGGCATGGATCATGACCGCCTGCCGCCTCCCTGGCGCGCGCCAACGTCGCGCTGGGTACCGACTCGCCAGCCTTTTCGAAATCCTTCAGCGACATTGTCCCGCCGGACGATTGTTCTTCATCGAGACAGACGACCTTCGCAAGATAGGGCGCGTCTGCCGTCAATGTTCCGATATCGTCTTTGAATGAACGGTCTCCGACCCGCGTTCGGGTCAGAAGGATCGTCGGTTCACTGTCTTCAAGGACATAGCGGAGTTCTTCGACACGGTACCGCGGGTTCAGTCCGACCCAGATCGCGCCAATCGAACTCGTCGCCAGAAAGCACACGAGATAGTCCGGGTTCGGGGGTGACAAAGTCGCGACCCTGTCGCCTTTCGAAACCCCGTGCGCGATCAGGGCGCGGGCAAGACGGTCGATCCGCTCCCGCAGCTCGCGATAGGTGATCCGCTCATCGTCAAGGATACAAGCCGGGGTTTGCGGCGTCTGGTGGGCCCAATAAGTGACGAACTCGTCGATACGGCTGACTTCATGGGGGGCGCGCATGTCTCAGGACTCCCTTGCGGATTGTATGGATTTTAATGGCGCGATGGCGGCAATCAGAAGAATCGGAGGGGCAATCAGCAGAAAGACAGGTGCACCCATCCGGATATTGTCGCCAGACAGGGAAATCGCGAGGCCTGCGAGCATCGGACCTGTTGCAAGCCCCAGCTTTTCGATCGCCGTCCATGCGCCGGCATAGGCGCCCTCGACACTGATGCCACCACGTGCGGACGCGGCCTGGGCAATCCCTGCCTGAACCACGAAGGGCAGGACCTGTGTCGCGGCAAAGGGGATCCCCACCAGCGCCAGTAAGGCGAGGATCGCAGGCCAGGACAAGCCGAGAAGGCAGGCGCCCCCAAGCGCGAAGAGCGCCGCCGCATAGAAAACGAGCGCAATGATATTTATACGGCGTTCCCCGAAATGGCGTCCGATCCAGCCCCAGAAGGGGGTCGCGATGATCGCGGATATGAGCATGCCGCCAAGTGCGAGGCCGATCTCGCTTTCCGAGCGGCCGGCGGCGCGCACGACAAGATAGGGAATCGTTGCGGACAAGGCGCCTGCGGCGCTGATCTGTAGGATATAGCTGAGACCAAGGCTGCGCATCGCGGGATCGCGTGCTGCAAGCGTGAGTTGGGTCAGAAACCGGATCGAGGTGGTCCGAGGCGCAGACGTATCGCGCCGCCACAGCGTGACCAAGGGGCAAAGCATGGCAATCAAAGCGACGCCAGCCAGCACCCAGGACATATGCGCATAGCCTGTACGCCCGCCTCCGAAGCGCTCAATAAGGACCGGCGCCAGGCCACCCCCGATCAGCACACCGATCGTTGCAACCGTGATACGCGCCGACACCATTGCAGACCGGGCGTGGTCGGTCGGCGCGATTTCTGACGGAAGTGCGACATAGGGAACCGCGAACAGGGAATAGAGTGTCGCCAGCCCGAAATAGCTCGTTGCGACCCACAAAAATGCGCGCACAGGCGGCAAGTCGGGCACATTGAACAACAGGATGAAAGCGCAGAAGACACCCGCTGCGCCAGCGAGGAGAAAAGGCCTCCTCCGCCCAAAGCGGCTGACTGTGTTGTCGGACCAGGCCCCGACAACGGGATCCCAGAGGATGGACCAGGCTTTCGGAACAAATACGGTCAGTGCCGCCATCGCTGCCGGAATATGGAGGGTTTCCGTACAATAGTAGAGCAGCAATACAGTCGGGACCGTCGAGAACAGGCCCGTTCCGATAGAGCCTGTGGCATAGGCCGCAATCGACGCGACCCCAGGTGGGGACGCGCGACGGTCAGCCGGAGCGCTGGCGACCAGGTTCATGCGGCTTCAGCCGGAACCCAGATGAACAGCCAGTCTGCCACAAGCGCGGGCGCGGCGTGGTGCTCGATCTCCACCACGGCGTTTACCCGCTGCACGATCCGGCCTTTTTCGTCGACCGATCTGTCGGAAAGCCTGAAACGTCCCCGGACATTGGACCCGACCGGTACCGGCGAGACAAGGCGGAGGCGGTCGAATCCGTAGTTCAGCGCATAGCCCTTCTCGGATGGCTCGGTTGCATATGGCTCGCCTCCCAATGCGCCGCGCATCAGATGAGTGAGAAGCCCGATCGTCTGAAAACCATAGGCGATCGTTTTGCCGAAGGGGCTCTTCTCCGCCGCCCATGCCGGGTCGTCGTGCATCGGGTCGGCATCCAGCGTCGCGGAGCCAAATTCCGTGATCATCTCCTGGGTGATCGAAATCCAGTCCGACACACCCAGCTCTTCACCAACCCTGGCGCGCGCAAGCGGCCCCGTTTCCTTTATCTCTTGTTCTGACATGGCACCTCGCATGAACCGGTCTGTGTTGAAATCGAAAAAGCTCCGTTCAGTGACCGGGCGTCCGCTCGCGGGCGAGCCAGCCAGAACTGATATTGGAGCCTCGATCGTCGCCGCACCATTGGTGCGAGAGCGATAAGTTCTGATAAATGAGGAAAAACTCAAAAACAATACTGAATTTTCGACCGCTGCTTCGATTCATATAATAAAAAAAGGTTCAAAATAATTTATATCCGAACAAGTGTCCCCTCTATGCGTACTATTTAAAATGAGGTAGAGCTCATTTTAAGAGCGTTGATCCGCGTCGCACCCAGCAGGACGGCATGCTCATTCAATAGAAAAAACAGGAGGGGAATATGCGAGGAAAGAGGCAAAAGATGCGTGCCGGAATCTATCTGAAATATTGCAGCTCACGGATGGCGTTGCTGACGGCGGGGGCTCTGGCGGCCGTAGTCGCTGAGCCGGCCATTGCTCAGGGCGAGCTCATTCAGGATGTCGTCGTCATCACGGCGCAAAAGCGCGAGCAGAGCATTCAGGATGTCGGGCTCAGCGTCACCGCAATGTCGGGTGACCAGTTGCTGGAGCGCGACGTCGACAATCTCGAGGGCGTTCTCGATTTCGTGCCCGGCACAGGGTTCTACGATGTCACCGGCGGAGGTGTGCCAATCATTATCCTGCGCGGCGTCGGGCTTCAGAATTTTCGCATTAATGATACGCCGACGACCGCCATCTATGTCGATGAAATCTACCAGACATCCGTGGCGGAAGCGGCGGCAACTCTGTTCGACGTCGAGCGTGTCGAAGTGATCAAGGGACCACAGGGCGGGCTCTATGGGCGCAATGCTGTCGGCGGGGCAATTCAGGTTATTTCCCGTGCGCCCGACCTTTCGAAGCAGGAGGGCTATGTCAATCTCGGATATGGTGAGTATGGCCGGATACAGGCGGAAGCGGCGTTTGGTGCGCCCGTATCTGACAAGCTCGGTTTTCGGATCAGTGGACGCCTCGTCACTTCTGACGATACCTACTTTCACAGTGTCCCGGGCAATTTCGATCATGGCGCCGAAGACAAATGGGCGGCGCGCGGCATACTGCTGTACGAACCGTCAGACAGCGCAGAACTGAAATTGAAGGTCCATGGCGGTGCCGATACGTCAGAAACACCCTTGCTGCGCGCGGTCGGCGTTTATGCGCGGCTCGGGCTGGATCTCGTGCCCGGATACAATCTCGCGGACGGTGCAGTCCTGAACGCTGGCGGCGCCGCGCCCGGATTGGGATCGCTTTGTACAGCGATTCTGGATGGACGGCGCGACGCCAACAATTGCGAAACGCTCGATGGGCTGACAGAGGCAGAACACGGGCTCGTCGATCGCTTTGACAGCGCAAGCAATTTCCGTCCGCATCTCGACAACAATTGGTGGGGTATCTCTGGTCAGGGTGTGTTCCGGTTCGGGGACTATACGCTGACATCCATCACTGCCTATGACGAGTTCGAACATGGCAGGTCGGTCGACTACGACGCAGTTCCGTCGGTCCAGCAGCAGGTCGATTATGGCAGCACGATTGAGGCGTGGTCTCAGGAAGTGCGTCTGTCTCACGATAGCGGTGGCGCTCTGTCCTGGCTGATTGGGGCGAGCTATGCCGAAGACACGCTGACCGAATCGACGCTGCTGACGGGAACGACCGGTCTCGTTCCGCTCGCCTTCGGAGGCCTAACCCAGGCTGAGCAGCCCTATCATCAGGATACGGATGCCATCGCGGCCTTCGCTCGTATGGACGTGGCGGCAACTGAACAGGTCAAGCTGATCCTCGAGGGGCGCTATACAAGCGAGCGCAAAGCGTTTGAAGGGGGCGTGAACCTGCCCGAAATCGGCGTCCCGCTGACCTATGCCAAGGACAGCGCCACATATGATGCGGTGACCGGCAAAGTGGCGCTTGAATGGACGCCGGCAGACGGTGCGCTCCTTTATGCAAGTATCTCGCGCGGCTTCAAATCGGGTGGCTATTTCGGGGGCTTTGCGACAAGCAATGCACAGCTCGAGCCATTCGATAAAGAGACCATCATTGCCTATGAGGCAGGATTCAAGACGGACTGGCCGGCTCAGAACCTCCGCCTGAACGGTGCTGTCTTTTACTACGACCGACAGGATATGCAGGCGTCCGGCTTCGACACGTCCGGCGCGATCGGCATCAACAAGCTGACAAATGTCGGAGATGCTGAAACGCTCGGCGCTGAGCTGGAGGCCGCATGGTCGCCGGTCGACTTTTTCTCCCTGCAGGCCAATCTGGCTTATATTGAATCCGAGATCGTCAAATCAGACAAGACAACGTCCGACATCTTTGTTTCCACGGCCGCGGCGTCGTTTAAAGGCGCCCGGCTTCCCAATCAGCCGGAGTTCTCTGCCAACCTGATTGCCCGGTTGGAAAAGAATGTCGGCGCGCTTGGGAATGGCTTTTTCCAGACGGAGTATAGTTATACTTCGGAGCAGGATCTTCGGCTCGTGGTGATACCGGAGGAGCGTGCCGTCTCGACCGAAGACGGATATAGTCTCGTAAATCTGCGGGCGGGTCTGGAGGCGGCGGATGGCGCCTGGTCGGCATCCGTCTTTCTGACCAATGCTTTCGACCAGAAATATCGCAGTGTTGTTGCAAACGACACGCTGGGCGGAATCTACGAGATCTATGGCGCGCCACGTATCTGGGGTATTTCCCTCAATCATGCCTTTTGACGGACGCGCTGGCGAAATACGAACGAACGGAGCGGCGCAGGGGTCCTGCGCCGCTCCTACCGTTTTTGGGGATTAAAATGATAGACGGATTTGTTAGGTGCCCTATTCGACTTCGATTTGAAGGGGGCGCGACAAGGAAACCGATCAATCAGAATTTCCATGCTAAACACGAACCGATCGAACCGACATATTGGTGACAAGGCATGACTCTCAATTTCGCAGACAGGCTTGCGCACCGGCTCAAGGAGGCCCCGCCGTCACGCAAAGCCGATAGAACGCGTGAGCAGCTGAAGGCCGCTGCGGCGCGCGTGCTTGAAAAGAAGGGCTACATCCAGCTGCGCGCTGTCGATGTGACCAATGAGGCGGGGATGTCGGAGGGGGCCTTCTATTCCTATTTCAAGGACAAGAAGGATATCTGCCACGCCGTATTGAGCGAGTTCCTGCATTTCATTCCGACTCAGCGGCATTTGCAGATGGGTGTGGGAGGTGCGCCATTTGATGCGATCCGCAGGGCGAATGTTGCGTGGTTTGCCTGTGTCCGCGCAAATGCCGGATTGATACGGTGTCTGTTTCAGTTGCAGGACAGTGAAAGCGATTTTGCCATTCTGATGCAGCGTGTAAGCCGGGACTGGTACGACTGGGTTTCAAAGCGGATCATCAGCAACTATCCGGACGGGGCAATCAATAGTGATACATTGGTCATCGCTCTCTACGCTCTGGGCGGCATGATTGATGAGATCACCCGTCTTATTTGGGTCAATCCGAACCCGGACCTGAAAGCGCTGCTCAGACGAAACAAGGTCTCGGATGATGACCTTGCAGAACTGCTCGCCTTGATTTGGCATCGCGCAATCTATCCCGGTGTCGAAATACCGGCGCTGAATGGCGATATCGGCAAGGCGCTTGCGGTCCTCAGGGTGGAAACCGACAGAATGTGACGCTGCCGCGATACCCATTCTGATCGTAAGGCGCTGCGATCTGACAAATGCGCGCCCCCGACTTCATTTAGTCTTGCTCCGCGCACCATCTGTTGCGCTCGCGAAACCGGAAGTCGGCGCGCCTTAATACCGGCACACTGTTCGCGGGGTGCAGCGAGCATAATCCAGTTGAGGCAGGCGTGAGATTCGTGGGCAATCCATAACGAGCGCTTAACCATGCGCGGAAATTCACAGGACAAATCCACTGAAGATTAGGGTTTACAGTCTACTCATCCCGCTACCTGCCCGGCGGAAATTATGATCAAGACAACAGATATCCATACCTACCGGAAGATGCTGCAAAACGCGCGTACGCCGGAAGAGGCTGTCATGATGGAGCAGCTGCGGGCGATTTCGCAGAATATTCCTTCTCTCTACCTGATGCTGGTCATCGGGGTGATCGCACTGGGAACTACCTTCCACGGCACCGCGCCGGATGCGTTGACGATCGGCGTGCCGGCTTTTGCCGTTCTCTTCTCTGCGATCCGTCTGGCCTTCTGGTGCCGCACGCGCGGGGCCCTGATCGATCCGAAGAAAGCGCGCCGCCAGATGCAGCGCATCGAGATCCTGACGCTCGTCATGTTCGGCGGCCTGGGCGTCTGGGTCTGGACGCTTCTGCCTTACGCCGATGAAGTCGAGCGGCTCTATCTATCATTCTTCACGGCCTTTACCGGCGCTGCTTCGGTACTCTGCGGCATCTCGCGCCCGCGCATCGTTGCGGCCTGCCTGGTCATGACGCTCGCCGTCTACTGCACCTTGTTCTACGATCCGGAAGTGCGCTTCTACACCTATGCTGTCGTGCAGATCGCGGCCTATTATTTTGTCTTCTTCCTGGCCTCGCGCAGCTACAAGCGTCGCCTCGCCCAGTCGGTCGTCCTGCTGAATAGGCTGAATGTCGAGAACCGCCGATCGGCTCAACTGGCAGATTCGAACCAGTCGCTTGCGCTCTCGGACATGCTGACCGGCCTGCCGAACCGCCGTCACTTCTTCCAGGAAGTCGACGCGGCCTTCGATCCAGAGACGGACCAGATCCTCCCGGTGGTCGGCCTTATCGACCTTGACGGATTCAAGCCGATCAATGACGTGTTCGGCCATGCCGCCGGCGATGCCGTGCTGGTGGAGACGGCCCGGCGCCTGCGCGAAGTGCTTGGCGAGGATGCGCAGGTCGCGCGTCTCGGCGGCGACGAATTCGCCTATATCCTGCACGGTCATCTCAGCCATGCAGAGGTCAAGCGGGTTGCCCAGTCGATCGTGGATGCGATGGCCGTGCCTGTCCGCCTGCCGAACGACGACACGAGCCGCGTGTCGGCTTCGGTCGGCTATTCCTCGCGCAGCTTTGCCGTCAAATCCGCGCGCGACCTGCTGGAACAGGCCGACTTCGCCCTGTTCCGCGCCAAAGAACTGAAAACCGGCGGGGCGGTGGAATTCTCGGCCGACCACGCACAGTCGCAGGTGCGCGAGGCTGTCGTGCATCAGGCACTGAAGAAGGCGAACCTCGACGAGGAAATCCAGCTCGTGTTCCAGCCGATCGTCAATTCGACCGATGGCGAACTGACCCGCTGTGAGGCGCTGGCGCGCTGGACGAGCAGCGAGCTCGGCTCGGTGTCGCCGCTCGAATTCGTTGCCGTTGCCGAGAAGGCCGGTATGACGCATCACCTGACCCGCGTCGTCGTGCGCAAGGCGCTCGACCAGCTGCGTGCCTGGCCGGATCTGCCGTCCATGTCGGTGAACCTGTCCGCACAGGATGTGATCAGCCGCGAGACGACCGACGTGCTGATCGCGATGCTGCTGAAGGAACCGGAAATGGTCCGCCGCCGGCTGGTGCTGGAAGTGACCGAGTCCTCGCTCCTCAACGACATGGAAGAGGCGCGCTACAACCTGATGAAATTCCGCTTCCTCGGCCTCAAGATCGCGCTCGACGATTTCGGCACGGGCTATTCCTCGCTGCGTTACCTGCAGGAACTGGAATTCGACATCGTGAAGATCGACCGCAGCTTCGGCGCGGCCATCAATACGAAAGCTCGCGGCCTCGGCCTCGTAGCGACCATCCAGCACCTCTGCCGCTCGCTGGGCATCGAGTGCATCCTGGAAGGCATCGAGACGCGCGAGCAGCTGGAAGTCGCGCGCAGTGCCGGCTGCCGGTTCGTGCAGGGCTTCCTCTATGCGCGGCCGCTGGAAGTGCAGGAGATGGAAGCCTACCTGCGCGGCGAGAAACGCTTCCCCTCCTATCGCGAACTGATTCAGCCCGGCCCGGCGCGCGACGTCGCCTGATTGCCTGATGCCCGTGTGAATTGACCTCGCGTCCGGTCTTGCCGGGTCGCGGGGTGGCGCGCATGCTCCCGCAAAAACGGGAGGACAACATCATGAAGGATCTGGCAGGCAAGGTTGCATTCGTGACCGGGGCCGCTTCGGGCATCGGGCTTGGCATCGCGACCGCGCTGGCGCAGGCCGGCGTCAAGGTCATGCTGTGCGACATCGAGAAGGACGCGCTGGACACGGCGCTGGCGGGCCTGAGGAAGACCAATGCCGATGTCGATGGCGTGGTCGCCGATGTATCGCTGAAGGAGGCGCTGCAGGCGGCCGCCGACCGGACGATGGACCGGTTCGGCCGGGTCGACATTCTGGTCAATAATGCCGGGGTCGGCGGCGGCGGACGCTATGGCGAATGGACCGATGCCGGCTGGCAGTGGACGATCGGAGTGAATCTGATGTCGGTGGTCTGGGGGATCGAGATCTTCGGGCCGCTGATGGAGGCGCATGGCGAGGGCGGGCAGATCGTGTCCACCGCTTCCATCGCGGGCCTCTGGGCCGGGACGAGCCCGCCCTACAATGTCACCAAGTATGGCGTCGTGGCGCTGAGTGAAGGGCTGCGCGTGGAACTGGCGCCCCGGGGCATCGGCGTGTCGGTGCTTTGCCCCGGGTTTATCCGTACAAAGATCCTTGAGTCCGCCCGCAACGTGCCGGAACGGTTTGCCGGGGCGCGCGATACGACGGGCGAGGGCCGCACGATGGATGAGTCCGAGTTCGCGGAAATGGCCCGGCAGGCCATCGCGCACGGGATCGATCCGCTCTATGTCGGCGAACTGGTACGCGAAGGCATCGAGGGCGACTGGCCCTATATCTTCACCGACACCCAGTTCGAGCCGATGATCGACGAGCGCTTTGCCAACATCAAGGCCGGGTTCGACCGGATCCGCGGCCGCGTCCCGCGCCACTAGGCGAATTCGCTGTCTCGGAGGGGGGCTTTGTGCTAGCCGTTTCACCGAGACCCGGATGAACCGGGCAAAAGGGGGGAGACGGGACAATGGCACTGAAGGTGATTAGCGCCGGCTTTGGCCGTACGGGGACATTGTCCCTCAAGCAAGCGCTGGAAGAACTGGGCTTCGGCCCCTGCCATCACATGATGGAAGTGATCGAGAACGGCGAAAAACAAGTGCCGCTCTGGAATGGTGCATTGGCGGGCAAGCCGGACTTCGAGGCCATCTACATGGGCTACAGTTCTGCCGTGGACTGGCCTTCTGCGGCCTTCTGGAAAGAACTGGCGGACGACTATCCGGATGCGAAGATCATCCTCTCCTCCCGCTCGGCCGAGAGCTGGTATGCCAGTATCTCGGAGACAATCCTCGCCACGGTATGGGCGCCCGAGACCTGGCCGCCTCAGGCCGTCGAGTGGTTCACCATGGTGAGCAAGGTGCTGGATCGCAGCCTCGGTGCTGCCAGGACCAAGGATGAACTGATCGCGGTGTTCCACGCGCACGAGGCCGCCGTGAAGGCCGCCATCCCGGCAGGACGCCTGCTGGTGCATTCGGCAAAGGACGGCTGGGACCCGCTCTGTGCGTTCCTGGGTGTCCCGGTCCCGGAGGGGCCATACCCCCGCACCAACAGCAAGGAAGAATTCTTCCAGCACATGAAGAAAGCCGACGAGCTGTAGGTGGGCGGAAGGATCAGGCCTGGGCGGCCAACAGATCCCGGACGCTCATGAGGGCGAAGCCGAGCAGGTTCTCGCCTTTCCACAGGTCCGGCCGTGTCGCAGCGGGGTCTTTTTCTTCGAGGCCGATGCCCCAGACCGGATCGACCGGGCTTGCCTCGACGAGGATCCGCGTTCCGGTGCCCGCCAGGAATGCGCCGAGGTCGGGGTTCTGGCTGAACTTCAGGAGGTTCCCGGCAACGACGATGTCGTATTTGGCGGCGTCCCAGGTTCCCTGATCGAAAGACGCGATCTCCCGGCCAAGTGCCTTGGCGGCCCCGGGCGATGGAGCGGCGAGGACCTTGTCGCGTGTCTCCTCATCTCCGAACAGCCGCGCCTTTTCGGCCATCATCCAGTGTTCAGCCGTCAGGTATTGTGTGCCGTCCGAGTGGAAAGCGGAAGGCCACCACTGGCTGAAGCAGGCCTTGGTCACCTCGCCCGGCCGGGACGTGCGGTGGCCCCAGAAGAAGACGAACCTGAGCGGCTCGTGTCCGTCCAAATCCGCCACGAGCGTCTGACGGTCGTAGCGGACATGGCCTGGCATGCTCAGTAACTCTTCGGCAGGCCCAGCACGCGTTCGGCGATGAAGTTGAGGATCATCTCGCGGCTGACGGGGGCGATGCGGGCGAGCATGGCTTCGCGCATCATGCGCTCGACATGGTATTCCTTCGCATAGCCCATGCCGCCATGGGTGAGCACGGCGGTCTCGCAGGCGCGGAAGCCGGCTTCGGTGCCGAGATATTTCGAGGCGTTCGCTTCGGCGCCGCATTCCTGGCCCTTGTCGTAGAGACCGGCGGCCTTGTAGGCGAGGTTCGGCGGCGGAGAGTTCCGCCCAGGATTTCGCGAGCGGATGCTGGATGCCCTGGTTCCTGGCCGATGGGCCGTCCGAACGACACGTTCATTGGCGTAGCGGGCGGCGCGCTCAGCGCGGCGAAGCCGAGGCCGACGCTTTCCACGGCAAACAGGACGCGTTCCGGGTTGAGGCCCTGCAGCAGGTGCCCGAAGCCTGCGCCTTCCTCGCCGATCAGTGTTCCTTCGGCACTTCCAGATTGTCGATGAAGAGCGTGTTGCACTCCACCGCCTTGCGGCCCATTTCGGGATCGGGTTGGCCTCGATCCGGTTGCGGTTGAGGTCGGTGTAGAAGAGCGACAGGCCGAGGTGCGGCTTGGAGCACTGGTCCTTCGGCGTGGTGCGCGCGATGATCAGGATCTTGTCGGCGCGCTGGGCGCCAGTCGTCAGATCTTGCGGCCATTGATGACATAGCCATTGTTCGTACGCTCGGCCTTCGTTTCGAGGCTGGACGTGTCGAGGCCGGAGTTCGGCTCGGTCGGCGAAGCACATCTTCTCCTCGCCGGAGATGATCTTGGGCGAGGCTTTCCTGCTTGAGTTCCGGGATTGCCGAACTTCTCCAGCGGCTTCGGCCCGAAGATGTTGAGGTGGATGGCGGAGGCGCCGGAAAAGCCTGCTCCGGTGCGCGTGACGGTCTGCATCATCAGCGCCGCTTCGGTGAGGCCAAGGCCCGCCCCGCCATATTCCTCCGGGAAGGCAATGCCCAGCCAGCCACCGGCGGCCATGGCATCGCAGAATTCTTCCGGCCAGTTGCCGGTCTCGTCCACCTTGCCCCAGTACTCGTCGTTGAACGGCTCCAGCGTTTTCTCTACGGCGGCCTTGATAGCTTCCTGATCTTCGCTCATCAGGGCGATCTGGTACATGGACGGTCTCCTCAGTCTGGCGGAGACTTATTCCGGCTGGGGCGGGCCGTCCAGAGTCTGCAAGGCGCGACGCAGCGTCATAGGGTGAGCGTGCGGGTGACGCCTACGGCGTTCAGGAAGGCCTTGTCGTGGCTGACGAGGAGGAGGGCGCCGTCCCAGGTGGCGAGGGCGGTTTCGAGGGATTCGACGGTGCGGAGGTCAGGTGGTTGGTCGGTTCGTCGAGGATGAGGAGGTCCGGCGGCGTCACGCGGGCGAAGATGCAGGCGAGGCCGGCGCGTAGTTTTCGCCGCCGCTAGGCGTGCTGGCGACCTACGGGGGCGTCGGTGTTGCTGAAGCCGAACCGGGCGAGGACGGCATGGGCGTCGTTCGTGGAAAGGCCGGGGGTCAGCCTGTGCATGTTGTCGAGAATGGACTCATCCGCAGACAGAAGGCTGACATGCTGGTCCAGCAAGGCGAAATTGTCTGTGAGACGTGCCGCTGTGCCGGATGAGGCGGGAGGCTTCCGGTGACGAGGCGGAGGAAGGTGGACTTGCCGGACCCATTCGGGCCGGAGATCATACGCGTTCCGGACCGTTCAGCTGGAAGTCGAGCGGGCCGAACAGACGGCGAGGGCCGAAGGCGACCGATACGTCCTTGAAGTCGATCAGGCGGCGGCCGGAGGGCAGGCCGCACGCGGGCAGGTCCATCGAGATGGGGGCGAGGATTTCGACGCGGGCGTGGGCGGCGGCGAGCGTGTCCTCGCTTTCGCTCATCTGCCGGGCGGCGAGGGCAGAGCCTTTGCCTCGGGTCGCTTCAGCCCGATCCTGCTTCGAGTCGAGCAGTATTTTCGGGGCGTCGCCCTTCGCGCGGGCGGCGCGGCCGGCCTTGTCGCGCCGGTCCTGCCGTTCCCTTGCCTGCTGGGCGGCCCTTTTACGAGTGCGCTTCCAGTTCGTCTCCGGCACGGGTGAGGTCGGCTTCGGCGGCATCGCGGGCGGCGCGGGCAGTAGCAAATTTGCTCCAGCCACCGGTGAAGACGGTAGTGCCGACGGGTGAGAGGTCAACGATCCGGTCGACCTGTTCGAGCAGGTCGCGGTCATGGCTGGCGATGAGGAGGCCGCCCGGCCGGGTGCGGATGAGGTCCATCACGGCGCGGCGGCCGTCCGTATCCAGATTGTTGGTTGGTTCGTCGGGCAGGAGGTCCGGCGCCTCCAGCATTTGCCGGGCGAGGGCGACGCGCATGCGCTCGCCGCCGCTGAGTGTCGCAACGGGCGTGGCGAGCGGGAAGGTGCGCAGGCCCGTAGCGGCGAGGGCCTGATCCACGCGGGCGGGCAGCGTCCAGTCCGCCTCGGCGGCGTCCTCCACACTGCCCTCGCCGCGTTCCAGCCGATCAAGGCAGGCAAGCGCTTCGGTGAGGCCGAGCGCGCCGGACAGATCCAGTGACTCGTCCAGCGATTGCTGCAGCATGCCGACGCTGCCGGAGAGGTGAATGTTGCCGGACGCGGGCTGAACAGTGCCCATGATTGCGTGGAGGAGGGTCGACTTTCCTGAGCCGTTGCGGCCGACAAGGCCGACGCGCTCCCGGCCGAGCGAGAGCGTCAGGTCACGGAAAAGCGGCGTGCCATCAGGCGTTACGAGAGAGAGGGAGTCGAGCGTGAGAAAACTGGTCATGGACGGGCCGTGAAATGAAGTTGGAACGCAGGGCGGTGAGCGGTGCGTTGTTCATTTCGGCCTCCATGGGGTTTTCGCATTCGAGGGCGCCGACTTAAGGCGTGCGGCAGGCGATGGCAAGGGCCGGGAGCGGATTTTCCGGTCAGGCCGCCTCGTAGGTGCGGTTCGGAGCGAAGCTGCGCTCCAGTTCGCTGAGCGTCTTGCCGGTGACCAGATCGGCGATCATCCGTGCCGTGACGGGCGCGAGCAGGATACCGTTCCGGTAATGGCCTGCGGCGACAAGCACGCCCGGTGCGGCTGCTTCGCCGATGAGGGGCGCATGGTCCGGCGTGCCGGGGCGGATGCCGGCCCAGGTTTCGAGCACGTCGCCACGGGCGATGGAGGGGCAGAGCCGGGCGGCAGCGGCGCGCAGGGCAGCGATGGCGGCCGGGTCCGGCTTGTCGGTGGCAACGCCCGGCTCGACCGTGGCGCCGATGATTACCCGGTCGGCCTTCGGCGCGATATAGATGGAACCGCAGCGCAGCGTCATGTGCGGCATGTCCCGGCCGTGCGCAACGGACAGCATCTGGCCGCCATAGCAGTCGATCTCGTCGAGCGCGGTGTCCCAGTTCACGAGACTGTAGAGCTTACCGCCCTCCTCGACCTTGATACAGGCCGTGTTCCAGCCAGCTGCGGCAACGACGCGGTCATGCCCCTCGACCGCTAGGCGGCCGCCTTCGCTGCGCAGGGGCGCGGCTTGCTGGCGGAGATCGGCATGCGGACAGCGGCTGAGCGCGGCGATCAGGGCACGGACGGTGGCGCGGTTGTCGACCTGGCCGTCGGTCGGCATTTCCAGTGCGGCGATCAGGTCCGGTGCGATGGCGGGTTCCAGCATGCGCACGGCAGCGGGGCGGAGTTCCTCGTGCGAGACGCCGCGCTCATCGAGCGCGCGGGCGAGGCGGTGCAGGGCGGCTGCTTCGTCCTTGTCGAAGGCGAGGGCCAGAGAGGGGCCGGGATTGAAGCCGGGGTCCATGCCGGCGGCGCGTTCGAGATCGAGCGCGAAGTCCGGCCAGAGTGCCGCGCTTTCCATGCAGAGATCGAACAGGTGCGGGTGGATACCCTCCTCGGCCGCGGCTTCGAAGGCGGGGGCGAGCATGCCGGCGGCCGCCCAGCTGGCGCCGCGTCCGATTGGAGCAGGATCGTAGAGAGTTACAGGCAGGCCGCGCTTCACCGCCAGTTCGAATGCACACGCGAGGCCGATGATGCCGCCGCCGAGAATGGCGGTTCGCGGTGCGGACAGGGACGCTGGACGTACGGGCATTTGCGGGGCGAGGCTCATGCCCCTCCCTTAAGCGCTTTGCCGCTTCAGGTGAATGATCAGGCGGCTTTCGCCTGCGTTTTCTGCACTTCCCAGAACGCCATGAACGCGTCGGCCCATTTGCGTTCCTGGAAGATCACGGTCTTCGAAACTTCGCCCGATGGGCTGAAGGCCGTGCGGACCATCATGTCCGGCACTTCATTGCCGAGACGGTTGCGGCCCATGATCTGTTTCACGAACGCGTCGACAACAGTCGCGAGAAGAGCAACTTCCTCGGCCGATTTCAGGCTGAGATCCACCACAATGTCAGTCGTCATACCACCCATCCCCATGTTCCCCGGGATTAACGCTAGTAAAGCGTAAACCACGCGGATTTTGAAGCGCGTTCTCCCACAGCGGGAGGATTTTCGGTTGCAGTGCAAAAAATGGGCAAAAGGTCGCTACAAGCGTTTGTTGCGAATTATTCTCAACCATGTTTGATGGCTCAAACAAAGGAAATCAGGGCCGGACATGACCAGAATTCGCCTCGCGCTTGCCGCCGCCACCGTTCTCCTCGCGTCGTGCGGGAATAATGGGGCGCCTGCCTTGGAAACGGGCAAACCTGCAGCAGAATCAGGGACCAAGCCGGCGTCCGCGGGTGTCCTGAACATCTACTCGGCGCGCCACTACGATTCCGACAAGGACATGTACAAGCAGTTCGAGGCCGAGACCGGCATCAAGGTCCGCTTCCGGGAATCGGGGGCGCCGGAACTTCTGGAGACAATGAAGGCCGAAGGCGCGGCCAGCCCGGCCGACGTGGTTATTTCGTCCGACGTTGGCACGCTGTATCGTTTCGAGGCAGCCGGGCTGCTCCAACCCCTGCAGGACGAGATGCTGGAGGCGGCCATTCCCGAACATTTTCGCCAGAAGGATGGTTACTGGTTCGGCCTTGCCCGGCGCGTGCGCGTGATTGCTTATGATCCGGCCCGCGTGAAACCGGAAGAAGTGGCCCATTACAGCGACCTCGCCAGCCCGCGCTTCAAGGGCGAGGTCTGCATGCGGTCCTCGACCAACATGTACAATCTCTCGTTGATGGGCGAGCTGATCGGCCGGATGGGCCATGACGCGGCGCAGGCCTGGGCCGATGGTGTGGTCGCGAACTTTGCCCGGCCGCCGCAGGGCGGGGACATTACCCAGATCGAGGCGATCGCCGCCGGCGAATGTTCGGTCGCGCTGACCAATCACTATTACTACGTCCGCTTGGCCACAGGCTCGCCGAGCGAGCAGGCGGCTGCCGCGAAAGTGGCGCTGAGCTTCCCGGAGCAGGATACGACCGGCACGCACGTCAATGTCACCGGCGCCGGCCTCGCCGCGCATGCGCCGAACCGCGACAATGCGGTGAAGTTCATCGAATGGCTTGCCACCGAGGACGGCCAGGTCTGGCTGACCGGGGCGACCAAGGAATTCCCGATGATCGAAGGCGTGCCGCTGCCGGAAGGCCTGGAAGCGCTTCCGGACTTCAACAAGAGCGATTTCCCGCTGGAAGAACTGGGCACGCACCAGTCCGAGGCGCAGGAGATCTATGACAAGGCCGGCTGGAACTGAGGCGGCGCGCTTGGCGGATCTCCCTCTTCCTGCACGGGTACGGGCGTTTCCGCCCCGCCTGAACCTGCGCCCCGGTGACGGGGTTGCAGCGCTTGCGGGCGTGATCATCGCCGTGCCGGTCGTGTCCGTGCTGCTTGCAGCGGTGATCCTGGGGGGCGGCGAAGCGTGGGAACATATCCGCGACACGCTGATGGTGCCCTATCTGGGTGGCACGCTGGGCACGCTGGCGCTTGCGGCCTTCTTCATGCTCGTCTTTGCCGTGCCGGCCGCCTGGCTGGTGACGATGCACGACTTCCCCGGACGGCCGGTGTTCGAGTGGTTGCTGATCCTGCCGCTGGCGGCGCCCGGCTATGTGCTCGCCTATGCCTGGGCCGACCTGATGGGCGTCGGCGGGCCGCTGCAGTCGCTGCTGCGGGAGATGACCGGCTGGTCGGCGCGGGACTACTGGTTCCCGTCGATGCGCAGCATGCCCGGTCTCGCCTTTGTGCTGGCGAGCGGGCTTTACCCCTATGTCTACCTGACCGCGCGGGCGGCGTTCGTCTCGCAGTCGATCTGTGCGCTGGAAGCGGCGCGCAGCCTTGGCGCCTCGCCGCTGCGGAGCTTCCGGAGCGTGGTACTGCCGGCGGCGCGTCCGGCGATTGCGGCCGGCCTTGCGCTGGCGTTGATGGAAGTGGCCGCCGACTATGGCGCCGCTGAATATCTCGGCGTGCCGACGCTGACGTTCGGCATCGTGCGGGCGTGGAAGAGTTTCGGTGAGCCCGCGGCGGCAGCGCGGCTTGCGGTGATCCTGCTGTTGCTGGTGATCGGGCTCGTTCTGGCCGAGCGGTGGAGCCGGGGCCGGGCGGGCAGCCAGCAAAGCTCGACCCGCTGGCGTACGGTCTCGCGCACGAAGCTTGGCGGCGCGTGGGGCTGGCTGGCGGCGCTGTTCTGCCTGACCGGCTTTGCGATCGGCTTCCTGCTGCCGGTGTCGCGCCTTGTTTGGCGGGCGCTGGAGGCGCAGGAATACGTGGCGCCGGTCGGTGAGGCGCTGAAGAATACACTGGTCCTCGCCGGATCGGGCGCGGCCTTTGCCTTCGTGCTGGCGCTGGTGATTGCGCTGGCCGGGCGTTCGCGCGGACCTGTCGCTGCCTTTGCGCGGCTGACGGCGTCGTCGGCCTATGCCATTCCGGGAGCGGTTCTGGCGCTGGGCGCGCTGGTGGTTCTGGGAGGGCTCGGCTTGACGCTGACGGGGATCGTGCCGGTCGTGGCACTGGCCTGGGTCTATGCCAGCCGTTTCACAGCGGCCGGGGCAGAACCCATGGTCGCCGCGCTCGCGCGGGCGCCGGCCTCGCTTGGCTATGCCGCCGAAAGCCTGGGGGCCTCGCCGCTGCGCCGGGCGAAGGAAGTGGACCTGCCGATTGCCCTGTCCGGGGCGAGCGCAGGGGCGCTGATCCTGTTCGTGGAATCGCTGAAGGAACTGCCGGCGACGCTGATGCTGCGCCCATTCAACTGGGACACGCTGGCCGTGCGCGCCAATGCCTATGCAACGGATGAGCGCCTCGCTGCGGCGGCGCTTCCGTCGCTGCTGATCACGCTGGCGGGCCTTGTCCCGGTGATCCTCCTGTCGTGGCGCCTGTCGCATTCGCGGCCGGGCGAGCACACGCATGCGTGAGAGCCTGTCCGCCATCGGGGTGAGCCGTGCCTATCACGGCGTACGCGTGGTCGATTCCGTTTCGCTGGACCTGAAGCCCGGTGCGATCACGGCATTGCTCGGCGGGTCCGGGGCGGGCAAGTCGACGCTGCTGCGCCTGTTCGCGGGCCTCGAAGCGGTGGACGAGGGCGAGATCCGCCTCGGCGACCGGGTGCTCTCGTCGATGACCCAGACGCTCGCGCCGGACAAGCGACGGATCGGCCTCATCTTCCAGGACTTCGCCCTTTTCCCGCACCTGACAGCGGCGCAGAACGTGGCCTTCGGCCTGAAGCCGCTGGGCAAGGAGGCCGCGAAGGTCGAGGCCGCCGCATGGCTCGCCCGGCTGGGCCTGACATCACGGGCCGATGCCTATCCGCATGAGCTTTCCGGCGGCGAGCAGCAGCGCGTGGCGATTGCCCGGGCGCTGGCACCGAAGCCGGCTGCGATCCTGATGGACGAACCGTTCTCCGGCCTCGATCCGGCCCTGCGCAGCAGCGTGCGGGACGAGGCGCTGGAAGCCGTGCGGGCGGCGGGCATTCCGGCCCTGCTCGTGACGCATGACCCGGTCGAGGCGCTGGAAGCGGCCGACCATGTGGCCATCCTGAAAGGCGGAAAGCTGCAGCAGGAAGGCCCGGCGGCAGAGGTTTACCTGCATCCTGCGAGCGCCGATGTGGCGGCAGCCCTAGGCCCGGTGAACCGGCTGAAGGCGGGCGAGGTGCCAGCCGGGCTGGCCGAGGTTCCGGCAGGATCGGAACTGGTCGTACGCACGGAAGGTATCCTTCTGGATGCCGCCTCGCCGGTGAAGGCGAAAGTGCTGGCGAGCCAGGTGACCGGTGCGATGAACCGGCTGGTGTTGGAGGTCGGAGGCCGCCGTCTGGTCGCGATGGTGCCGCGGTGCGATGCCCCGCAGGCAGGCAGCGAGACCGGAATCCGGCTCGATCCGGCGCTCTCGTTCATCTTCCCGTCAGCCTGAACCTGACATTTCCGTCATTCTGCGCCTTTTCCCTCGCCAGATGGGGTGCAGGGGCCTAGTTTTGCTGCAATGGCGACAGATGGAGCGGCCTGGCATGGCGCGTAATTTCCTGCGGTACCTGACGATGGCTGCGGCTTCGCTGACGGTGGCTGTGTCGGCTTCGGCGCAGGGCTTCATCCGCGATGCCGAGATCGAGGAGACGCTGCGCGAGTGGACCGACCCGATCCTCGAAGTGGCGGGCCTCAACCCGCAGGATGTCGGTCTGCACATCATCAACGATCCGAGCATCAACGCCTTCGTCGCCAACGGGCAGAATATCCACCTGCATACCGGCATGATCATCGCGGCCGACACGCCGCTTCAGATCAAGGGCGTGATCGCGCACGAGACCTGTCACATCGCCTGCGGCCATACGGTGAGCCGCAGCCGCGCCGCCAGCGTCGCGGCGCGCCCGGCGCTGATCTCCATCGGCCTCGGCATTCTTGCCATCGCCGCCGGGGAAGGCGGAGCCGGCGCTGCCCTGATCGGGTCGTCGCAGCAGTTCGCCGCGCTGAACTTCTTCGTCCACACGCGGGCGGAGGAATCCATGGCCGACACGGCGGGCGTCGCCTACCTGACCGCTGTCGGGGAGTCGCCGGAAGGCATGGTCGAGTTCTTCGAGAAGTTCCGCGCCCAGGAAGTGATCTCGCAGGAACGCCGCTATCCCTATTTCCGCTCGCACCCGCTGGCCTCCGACCGTATCCGCAACGTGCGCATGCTGGCCGACGAGTCGCCGACGCGCGATGTTCCGCCTACGGATCGCGAGATGCACCAGTACGAGATGATGCGCGCCAAGCTGATCGGCTTCATCGAGACGCCCGGCAAAGTGCGCCGCGAATACCCGGACAGCGACACCAGCGAGCCGGCCCGCTATGCGCGGTCGATTGCTGCCATGCAGGCGTCCGACATCCAGACCGCGCTCGACGATATCGACTCGCTGCTCGTGGACGAGCCGGAGAATCCCTATTTCTGGGAGCTGAAGGGGCAGATCCTGTTTGAGGGCGGCCGCGTGGCGGAGTCGGTCGAGCCGCACCGCAAGTCGCTGGAGTACAAGCCGGGCCAGCCGCTGCTGCTGATCAACTATGCCCGTTCGCTGGCCGCGCGGGACGAACCGGGCGACACGCAGGCCGCTGAATCCGCCCTGCGCGACGCCCTGATCGCCGAGCCGGACAATGCTTTCGCCTGGCAGCAGCTTGCCATTACGCTGGAGAAGCAGGGCCGCCGTGCCGAGGCGCAGTTGGCCACCGCCGAGTCCGCCTATGCCGTGGGCGACCTGCAGCGCGCCAATATCTTCGCCCACCGGGCGCGCGAGCAGCTGGACCGCAATACGGTCGACTATCGCCGGGCCGACGACATCCTGCTGATCACCGACCCGAGCAATCCCGACAACCGCGACTTCTACGACCGGATGTCGCGCCGCGGTGTGGGCGAGTTCTCGCTGACGGCCGGGGTACACTGAAAGCGTTCAACTTTCTGTCAGGACCGATGGACGGCCCGGCCGTTGCAACTATAGTTGCCCGAAATGAATCTGCCCCGGGACGGGGCCCAGAAAGGTATTGCTGATGATCCGCCCCCTCTTCGTGACTGCTGCTTTTGCCTTGGTCGCCATGACGCCTGCCTGCGCCGATGCGTCCAAATCCACCGCAATGGAGCGTTCGGAGATCGAGTCGATCGTGCACGAGTATATCGTGAACCACCCGGAAGTGATCGAGGAGGCCATCATCGCCCTCAACGCCCGCGACCGGGCCGAGGCTGCGCAGGCCGCCAAGGACGCCATCGCCGACAATCACGACAAGCTCTACAATCTGGCCACGGACCATTTCATCGGCCCGGCGGATGCCCCGGTGACCGTGGTCGAGTTCTTCGACTACCGCTGCGGCTACTGCAAGCGCTCGATGGATTACGTCCAGGGCCTGCCGGCGCAGTATGACAACAAGGTCCGCGTCGTGTTCAAGGAATACCCGATCTTCGGCGGCATCAGCGAGGATGCAGCCCTTGCCGCGCTCGCCGCCGGCAAGCAGGGCAAGTACAACGACATGCACAAGGCCCTGATGGGCCTGAAGTCGAACGACGAGCTGACCGACAAGAAGATCGACGCGCTGGCCGAAGGCCTTGGCCTCAACGTCAAGAAGATGCGCGCGGACATGAAGTCGACCGAACTCAAGAAGCAGCTCGACGACATGCAGAAGCTGGGTCACACGCTGAACCTCGGCGGCACGCCGGGCTTCTATATCGGCGAGACCGCCATCGAGGGCGCCGACCAGAACGGCATCGAGAAAGCGATCGAGGCAGCCCTGAAGGGCTGATCCTCAGATCGGGCGCGACGTGTCGTAGGGACTGTCGAGCGAGAAAACGGGAATGCGGGCGACCAGTTCGCCGCCTTCCTCGTCCACGAGGTCATAGGTGCCGCTCATCATGCCCGACGGGGCCGAGAGCGGCGCGCCGGACGTGTAGCTGAACCGCTCGCCCGGCCCGAGGGTCGGGGTCTGGCCGATCACGCCTTCGCCGTCGACCGCCTGCATGTGGCCCAGCGCATCGACGATGCGCCAGTGGCGGCGGATGATGGTCCAGGTCCGGTCGCTCTCGTTCTCCACGTCCACCGTATAGGACCACATGAAGCGGCCGGCGGCGGGCTCGGATTCGTCATACATGAATTTCGGCCGCACGCGGATGCGAACACCATCGGTGATCTGTTCGTATAGCGGCGGGGGCGACCTTCGAGCCATCTGACGAAATTGCGAAGAATAAGTTCACACTCTGTTAAGGGCCTGGATCAGGTCCGTTTCTAGGTCCCCGGCGTCTTCGAGGCCGACGGACATGCGGATCCATGACCGGTCGAGCCCCATCGAGGCCTGCTCCGCATCGCTGAGCGCCCTGTGGGTCGTCGTGGACGGGTGGCAGGCCAGCGATTTGGTGTCGCCGAGATTGTTGCAGATATCGACCAGTTCGAGCCCGTTGAGGAAGCGGAACGCCGCCTCCTGGCCGCCCTTCACGGAAAGGGCGAGCATGGTGCCGCCCATCCGCATCTGGCGTTTGTGGATCTCGTAGTGCGGGTGGTCCTTGCGGTGCGGGTAACGCACGGCGGCGACGGCCGGATGGCCGGCAATTGCGTCGGCGAGGCGGGCCGCCGAGCGGCTCTGCTCCTCGACGCGCAGTTGCATCGTCTCAAGCCCCTTCAGAACGACCCAGGCGTTGAAGGGCGAAGCGGCGGGACCCATGTGGCGCAGCCACGGATCGTAGATTTCGGTCATCCGCTTCGTGTCGCAGAGGATGGCACCGGCCATGACGCGGCCCTGGCCGTCCATATGCTTGGTGGCGGAATAGACGACCACGTCGGCGCCGAGTTCCAGCGGACGCTGAAGGACGGGCGTCGCAAACACATTGTCCACGACGAGGATTGCCCCGGCCTTGCGGCAGAGCGCGGCCACGGCGGCAATATCCACGCCGTCGAGCAGGGGTTGGCCGGGCTTTCGATCAGCACGAGCTGGCAGCCCTTCGCGATCTCGCGTTCCCAGGCGTCCAGGTCTGCCCCGTCCACGAACGTGCTGTCGATGCCGTATTTCGGCATCTGGTTGGCCATGATCCAGCGCGAGGAGCCGAACAGGGCGCGCGAGGCGACGACCCGGTCGCCCGATTTCAGCGGAGCGAGGATGGCCGAGGAAATGGCGCCCATGCCGGAGCCGGTGACGCGGCAGGTTTCGGCGCCCTCGATCAGGGCGAGGCGCTGCTGCAGCATCTCGCAGGTCGGGCTGCCATAGCGGGAATAGACGAAACCCGGCTCCTCGCCGGCCATGCGGCGCATCGCCTGTTCGGCGCTGTCATAGGCATAGCCCGAGGTCAGGTAGATGGCTTCGGAGATTTCGCCATGCTCCGACCGCATGAGGCCGCCGCGCACCGCCTGGGTCGCCGGTTTCCAGCCCTTTTTGGCGTCTCCGCCCGAAGCGTCTGCCATGACAGCAAATTCCTTGTGTTTCCGTGTTTCGCCCTTATGCCTGAGACGGCGAGGGGTGCAAGTGATGGCACAGGCTACAGGCGTTCTGCCGGATCAGGAAATCGAGGCGCTGGTGGCCGAAGGGGCCATCCGGTCCGATGCGCCGCTGGATGAAGGCCAGGTACAGCCCGCGAGCCTTGATCTTCGCCTTGCCGAGGACGCCTATCGCCTCCGTGCGAGCTTCCTGCCGGGGCGGGAGCGCAAGGTTTCCGACATGCTGCAGGAGCCGGGCATCCAGCTGCACCGTATCGACCTGACCAAGGAAGGCGCGGTGCTGGAGACAGGCTGCGTCTATCTGGTGCCGCTGCAGGAGCAGCTGCGCCTGCCGCCCGGTATCGCGGCGCGCGCGAACCCGAAAAGCTCGACCGGGCGGATCGACGTCTTCACCCGGCTCGTGACCAATCGCTCACACGCGTTCGACGAAGTGCCGACCGGCTATTCCGGGCCGCTCTATCTGGAAGTGTCACCGCGGACCTTCCCGATCATGGTGCGTCCCGGAGACCGGCTGGCGCAGATCCGGTTCAAGAAGAAAAAGCCTGAGGCGCTGAAGGAGAAGGTCGTCTCCATTGACCTGGAGCCGCCGCCGGGCCAGCCGGCCGGATATCGCGCCAAGCACCATTCCGGCGTCGTGGACTTGAGGGGGATCGGCGCGCACGATGCGGCGCAGTTCTGGGAACCGGTCTGGCCGCGCGACGGGCGGATCGTGCTGAACCCGGAAGAATTCTACATCCTCGTCAGCCGCGAGACGGTGAAGGTCGCCCCGAACGAGGCGGCGGAGATGGCGCCCATCGCGCCGGAGCTGGGCGAGTTCCGCGCGCACTATGCCGGCTTCTTCGATCCGGGCTTCGGCACGAACACGGGCGGCAGCCGCGCCGTGCTGGAAGTGCGCTCTCGCGATGTGCCGTTCATTCTTGAGCATGGCCAGCCGGTCGCGAAACTGGTCTACGAGCCGATGCTGTCGAAGCCGAAGGCGCTCTATGGCGGGAAGGGCTCCAACTATCAGGGTCAGGGCCTGAAACTGTCGAAGCACTTCCGGCTCTAGAGCCTATTCCGGCACCATGTCGCCCGAGCCGCCGAAGTCGGCCGGGAAGTCCTTGAACTTCGGCAGGCCATCCTTCATCGGCAGGACCGTCTCGGCATAATTGATGTGCAGTCCGGGTTGGAAGGCGACCGTAGGAATGGTCGCGCTGAACACATCGACGACGCCGAGCGTCGGATGGTTGGTCATCAGGTGGCCCCCGCAGGCGGAACAGTATTTCCGTTCACTGAGCGGTGTCTTCTGGTAGGTGGCGACCTTGTCGGCGCCTTTGGTGACTTTTACCTTGTCCGGCGGCCAGAGCGTGAAGGCGTTGACCGGCCCGCCGGACCAGGACCGGCACGAGCGGCAATGGCAATAGCCCATGCCCGCCGGATCGCCGGAAACTTCAATCTTCACTGCACCGCAAAAGCATTCTCCTGCATGTGTTGACATGCTGCACCCTTTTCCCGATTGGCCATTTGGCCTGTCTTGTCCTGTAGGTGTGCTTCCGGAAGAACGCCCCTGAATTAGCACGTAATTCAGGGGCGTGAAATTGCATTCTTGTGAAGCTCAGGCCATTTCGGGTTGCACGGCCGGCCAGTTCGGCCAGGTCACGTGGGCGAAATAGCGGGCCTTCATCCGATCGAGGTAGGCGACAAGGTTCGCATGCTGACGGACGAGTCCGTTGAGCGGCGTGTTGAAGAATTCCGTCGCGCAGGAGATCAGCACGGCGGCCACTGCCGCATCGGCGCAGGTGGGCGTCTCGCCCAAGAGGTAGGACTGGTCGCCCAGTTGCAGGACGAGGGCGTCGATATCCCATTGCGCGAGCTGCATCCGCTCGGCGTCGGTAAACCGGCCGGTGCCTTCGCCGGCATGCGTGGCGGCAACGCCCTGGCGGACTTCCTTCATCACGCCGCGGCGGGCAGGCGCCGGGACGTCGTTGAAGAAATGTGCGGGGCCTTTCTCGAAATTCGCGTCCTTCATCCAGCGCTCATAGGCCATGATCTTGGTCAGCTGGCCCTCGGCCATTCGTTCCAGAGACCAGCTGAGCGCGATGTCCCGGCCGCTCATGCCGGCATAGAGATGGCAGCCGAGCTTCGTTTCGAAGTGATGGCGGATGAAATTGCTGTCCTCGATCAGGACGCCATCGTCGATGACATAGGGCGCCTTGTGCTTCGGCACGTTGTCGAGATCCGCAATGGCGCGGGTGAAATCGACGCCCAGCATCTGCAGCTGGATGTCGGCCTTCATGACAAAGGGGCTGGGCGAGGGGCAGTCGAACATGGGGCCCCATCCGTAAAGCGTGATCATCGTCTTTCTCCTGGTTCGGGTTGCGATGGGGACTTGATAGCGGAGGGCTGCTGACAGCATGGTGTCAGCAGCGTGGCAGTAGGGTCGATTTCATGAGACGCACCGAACGCCTGTTCCAGATCATCCAGGTCCTGCGCCGGAAGAACGCGCCGGTGACCGGGCGCGAGCTTGCGGAGGAGCTTGAGACGAGCCTGCGCACGATCTATCGCGACATGGCTGAACTGGTGGCGCAGCGGGTGCCGATCCGCGGGGAGGCGGGCACGGGATACGTGCTGGAGGCGGGGTACGACATGCCGCCGCTCATGCTGACGACGGATGAGCTGGAAGCCGCCGTGCTGGGCGCGCGCTGGGTGGCGGCGCGGGGCGATGCGCGGCTGGCGCGAGGCGCGGAAGACCTGATCGCGAAACTCTCGGCCGCCGTGCCGCTGGACCTGCAGCCGGTGATCATGGATTCAGGCCTCGTCCCGGTCAGTTTCCGCAAACGCTCCGAGGATTCCTTCGATGTGGCGCTGGTGCGCGAGGCGATCCGTACCCAGAAGAAACTGGATCTCGGTTATGCGGACGAGACAGGCGCCGTGACGCAACGCACGGTCTGGCCGTTGCTGATCGTCTATGCCGACGATATCCGCATGATGTGCGCCTGGTGCGAGTTGCGGCAGGATTTCCGCCACTTCCGGACAGACCGTGTGCGTGCTGTCACGATGCAGGAGAAACGCTTCCCGGAACGCGTGGCGCGGCTGCGCAAGCGGTGGGAGGCGAGCCGGGAAACCGAGCGGAGGTCCGGCAGCCGTTAGCCGCGCTCTCCGAGCAGACGCTTTGCGGCCGCGCGATAGCGCGCCTTTTCGCCGAGCCAGATGCCGAAGAATGCCTCCCGGAAACGGGGCGCCGTAATCGTGCAGCGCTCCGCACCATTGAGGAAGAATTTGGCGGTGTCTTCGTCGACGCTCTGTCCCGTGATCGTGTCTCCGCCCGATACGTCGGCGAAGCAGGATTCCAGTTTGGCCTTCAGCTGCGCCTCCTGGATGGAAAAGCCCATGCGCTTCATTTCCTTGATGCTGACGCGTGCGAGATCACTGGCCTTGAAATCCCGATTGTAGGTCAGCTCCAGCTCGAACGGGGCGCGCCAGTCGAATTGTCCGGAAGGTGTGCGCAGTTCGGCATCGTAAAGACGGATCGGGCCGTACCAGTACGTCGCCTTGCCGATCAGCGTGTCATCGGCGCGGGCCGGCAGAGCGGTCCAGGATGAAAGCAGGAGGGCGAGGGCGATCCATTTCAGCGTCATTGCGTGTCTCCCGGCCGGATCGTCAGGTTGACCGACCCGACCCTTAACCCCAGCCAGCCGATTGTTGCGTCATTGACCACAGTGTCATCGTCCGCGAGCGCCAGCACATCGCGGAACCTGACCTTCCGTCCGGTGCCTTTTTCCGAGGGCAGCACGATGTCGTATTCCAGCCGGAAGACATTGCCGTCCTGGAAGCCACGGGCCGTTCCCACAACGTCTTCGCGTGTGCCGGAATAGGTGCCTGGCCCCGTGCGGTCGAGGTGCCAGGTCTTCCGGTCGCGCTCGCCGTCGTCGAACTCGAAATCCTCGACCAGCGTCAGCCGGGATCCATCCCAGCTGCCATTCAGGCGCGCGGTGAAACTGCGCCGGACACCGGTTATGGTCCTGAACTCGCCGCGGGCGATGTGTTCGCCGACAAGGTCTCGTTCAATTTGGAAGGCGCCGGCGCCGGTTCCGTCCGGCACAGGGGGCCGGCTGGCGCAGGCCGTTGCCAGAAGGGTGAGCGGAAAGATCCATGCAGTGCGTGATGTCATGCACTGGATACGGCAGAGGAGCCATGTCGGATCGGCGCGCGGTGACTTTGCGGCCCACCGGGTTCAGGGGTGCGCTTCGGGCAGGCCGTGACGACGGGCAAGGGCGCGCAGGATCGCATCCTTGTCATTGATGAAGAAGACCGAGCCGGCGGACTGGACGGTGTCGCAGTCTTCTCCGCTGTCGGACAGGATGAGTACCGGGCAGGACTGGTTTGCGCTGCCCAGCAGGTCGACCAGTTCCGGACGCGGGCGTTGCCAGTCTATGCGGTGGATCTCTATACGTCCGGCCAGCGCCGGATGTGTGGCGATCACACCTTCCATCAGGATGCAGTGTTCGCAGTAGAATGCTCGGCCTGGATATGCCGGATCCGCAAACGGAGCGTTCAGCAAGTACAGTCTGTCTTTGGGCATGAGGGACCTAATGTGTGGGGACAAGGTCCCGAAAGTTGACCACTTGCCCGGTGCGGGTCTCGGCGGGGGAGACGAGTTTTACCAGTTCGGCGGCGACATCGTCCGGAGACGGGAGGGTCATCGGGTCTTCGCCGGGCATGGCCTCGGCGCGCATGCCGGTGCGGGTGCCGCCGGGATTGAAGAGGTTGATGCGCAGCGGGAATTTCTCCTGCTCGTCGGCCCAGCCGAGGACCAGCGCCTCGAGGCCGGCCTTGGTCGCCTGGTAGGGGCCCCAGAAGGCGCGCGGCTTACGCGCAGCTCCGGACGTGACGAACACGGCGCGCGGTGCGCCCGACCGGGCCAAAAGGGGGCTCAGCGTGCGGATCAGGTTGAAATTGGCGGTGAGGTTGACGGCGACCGTCTCCTCGAAGCTGCGGGGGCCGGTGCTTTCGACCGGGCCAAGCTTGCCCAGCGTGCCGGCATTAGCGACGAGGCCGTCGAGGCGGCCGAACTTCTCGCCGATCACCCTGGCCAGCGTCTCGATGCCCTTGGTGTCCTTCAGGTCCATCGGCACCAGAACGGCCTCGCTGCCGAGCGCCCGGATCTCGTCGTCGAGCTTTTCCAGCGCCAGTTTCGAGCGAGCGATGGCGATGACGATATTGCCTTCACGGGCGAGCTGGAGCGCGGCGGCGCGGCCAATGCCGCGCGAGGCGCCGGTAACGAGAACAAGGCGGGGTTGGGTCATGGCGCGCGTCTAGCGCAGGCCTCAGGCGTCGTCCAGCAGGGAGAGCTGACGCTCCTTGTCGCTCTCGTCGTGCTCATAGTCGACGAGAGAGGTCGGGTATTCGCCGGTGAAGCAGTGGTCTGCGAACTGGGGCGCCATGTTATTGCGCAGCGGCTCGCCGATCGCCTTGTAGAGGCCCGGCACCGAGAGGAAGCCGAGCGAGTCCACTTTCAGCTCACGCACCATTTCCTCGTGTGTGTGGATGGCGGCGAAGAGTTCGGACTTGGCGGCCATGTCGATGCCGTAGAAGTCCGGGTTCACGATGGGCGGGCTGGCCGAGCGGAAATGGATTTCCTTGGCGCCGGCCTCGCGAACCATCTGGACGATCTTCTTCGACGTGTTGCCGCGCACGATCGAGTCGTCCACCAGAACGACGCGCTTGCCGGCCAGAACGGCCTTGTTCGGGCTGTGCTTCTTGGAAATGGCGCTCTGCCGGCCGACCTGGGTCGGCTGGATGAAGGTCCGGCCCACATAGTGGTTCCGGATGATGCCCATCTGGAAGGGGATGCCCGACTGTTCGGAGAAGCCGAGCGCGGCCGGCACGCCGCTGTCCGGCACAGGCACGACGACATCTGCGTCGCAGATCGTCTCGAGTGCCAGTTGGTGGCCCATGCGGCGGCGCACTTCGTAGATCGAGCGACCCTGAACGATACTGTCGGGGCGAGCGAAGTATACGTATTCGAAGATGCACGGGCTCGGCGCACGTTGCGGCGCGAAGCGGTGGGACTCGATGCCCTTCTCGGAGATAACGACGATCTCGCCATTTTCGATCTCGCGCACGAACTCGGCACCGATAATGTCCAGCGCGCAGGTTTCGGAGGCGAGCACATAGGCGTCGCCGAGGCGGCCGAGGACGAGCGGGCGCAGGCCCACCGGGTCGCGGGCGCCGATCAGTTTCTTGCCGGTCAGGCCGACCAGGGCATAGCCGCCCTCGATCTTGGACAGGGCGTCGATCAGGCGGTCAAGGAAGCGCGGCCGGATGGAACGGGCGACGAGGTGCAGGATGACCTCGGTGTCCATGGTCGACTGGAAGATGGCGCCGTCGCGCACGAGGTCGTGACGCAGCTTGCGGGCGTTCGTCAGGTTGCCGTTGTGGGCGACCGCAAAGCCGCCGCCGGCGAGATCTGCGAAGATCGGCTGGATGTTCCGCAACATCGGCCGGCCCTGCGTGGAATAGCGGTTGTGGCCGATGGCGGCATGGCCCGGCAAGCGCGCACGCAAGTCGCCGCCGAAATGTTCTCCCACCATGCCCATGTGGCGCTCGGAGGGGAATCGCTTGCCGTCGTAGGACGTGATCCCGCAGGCTTCCTGTCCGCGGTGCTGCAGTGCGTGCAGGCCGAGCGCGGTCAGAAGCGAAGCTTCGTGATTTCCGAAGATGCCGAAGACGCCGCACTCTTCGCGGGGCTTGTCGTCATCGTGATCAAAAAGGACCATGAGAGACTCGCCTCCTGCGTGACAGACTTGCGACATGGGCCTATTGCCCGTTTTCCTCCTCGGAGGAAAGGGGCTCCTGCACTTCTTTTCCAACCTTTGCAGCTTCGACGTTCACATAGTCGGCAAGATTTCGCAGTGGCGGATAGGTTACGCCGTTCTGAATGAAGCCCGGAATGCGGTTCTCCTCGAGGACGAGACCCAGCAGGACCACAAAGAAAACAAGGGCTACGAAGCCGCGCAGCACGCCGAAGACGGCGCCGGCCACATGGTCGAACATGCCGATGCCCTCGGCGCCATGAATATTCTTCGACAGCCGCTGCCCGATCCAGGCGATCAGGATGTAAACCACGATGAAGGCGGCGATCAGGAGAATCAGATCGGCTGTCCAGGGCGCAAGATCGGGTGGCAGCAGGGCCGACAGGTCGTCATGGAAAAAGACGCGCGCATAGTAGGCAGCAGCCAGGGCGCCGATGAACGCTCCCATCGTGGCCAGTTCCCTGAGGAAGCCACGGGCAAATCCCATGATCGCCGAAATCACAACAACGGCCAGGGCGATGCCGTCGAAAGCTGTTATTGCATCAGGCATTCAATGCGTCCGGGGCAAGCAACTCAACGAGGTCGATAAGCCGTCTAATCGGGGTCACGGTCAAGCCATCCACTGCGGCGGGTACGCCGTCCGGTACGAAAGCGCGTTCAAATCCCAGCCGGGCGGCCTCTTTCAGGCGCTGTTCCATCCGTCCGACCGGGCGAACGGCCCCGGACAGGGCAACTTCCCCGAAGAAGACGCTGCGCTCCGGCGCGGGATTCGCCGACAGAGACGTGAGCAGGGCGGCAGCCGCGGCCAGGTCACCCGCAGGCTCCATGATCCTGTAACCTCCGGCCACGGAGAGATACACGTCCATGCCCGCGAGGTTCATGCCGCAACGGGCTTCCAGCACGGCGAGCAGCATGGCGAGACGGCCTGAATCCCAGCCGACCACGCTGCGCCGCGGCGTGCCATAGGCGCTCTTGGCGACCAGGGCCTGCACTTCGGCCAGCACGGGGCGCGAGCCCTCCATGGCGGCGAACACGGCTGCGCCGCCGCCGGTTTCCCCATCTGCGCTGAGGAACAGGGCAGAGGGTTCCTTCGCCGGGGCGAGACCGTACTGGTGCATCTCGAATATGCCGATCTCGTCGGTCGGGCCGAACCGGTTCTTCACGGCGCGCAGGATGCGGAACTGGTGGCCGCGCTCGCCTTCGAAATAGAAGACGGCATCCACCATATGCTCCACCACGCGCGGGCCGGCGATCGTGCCTTCCTTGGTGACGTGGCCGACCAGGCCCAAAGCCGCGCCGGACTTCTTCGCCCAGCGCACCAGTTCCTGCGCGCACGCTCGGACCTGCGCGACCGAGCCGGGGGCTGCCTCCAGGCTGTCCGACCAGAGCGTCTGGATCGAGTCGATGACGACGAAGGCCGGATCGGCTTCCTTGAGGGCGGATAGAATCTTGCGAAGGTCCGTCTCGGTGGCGAGCTGGACGGGGCTTTCGGCGACTTTCAGGCGGCGGGCCCGGTCCTGGATCTGTGCGGCGGCCTCTTCGCCTGAGACGTAGACCGTCTTCAGGCCGTTGCGGGCGAGGCGGGCGGCGACCTGCAGGAGCAGGGTCGATTTGCCGATGCCGGGATCGCCGCCGATCAGCGTGGCGGAAGAGGGGACGATGCCGCCGCCGAAGACGCGGTCCAGCTCGTTGACGCCCATGACGATGCGTTCCGGGGCCTCGGTCGTGTCGTTGAGGGCGACGAAGTCCACCTTGCCGGGGCGCTTCGATCCGGTTTTCGGCGCGCCGAGGCCGCCCGGCACGCCGGCGACCGCCTCCTCGACCAGCGTGTTCCACTCGCCGCAGCCATTGCACTTGCCGCTCCACTTGGAGTGCACTTCGCCGCAGGACTGGCAGACGAATGCGGTGGTTGCTGTTTTTGCCATGCGGCGGAGGCTCCGGTCAGACGGGACAGATTCAGGCGATTCTGGCGGCCGGATAAGCGCTGGTACGCTTGGCAGGCTGCCCGGACAGGAACATAACGGGAACAACGAATCCTGTCACTCTCCCGGTGGCAGGTCTCCGGTGGGCGCCTCCTCCACCGGTTTCGCGAAATCCACGGCCGTCTTGCCCATGCAGGCGAAGGGGGCGAGGCCTTCGGGTGGCAGGCCGTCTGTCAGGCGCACGGCGCGGGCCGGGCCGCGGGCATTGCCGGCGGTGAGGGCGAAGGTGCCGTCCAGAACATCCACATTGCGCTGGTAGAAGGGGATATAGCCGGAGAGGAGCCGCTTCGACAGGGTCGGGCGGAACTCGAACCGGCCCGTGGACGCTCGCTTGGCGCCCTCGAAGCGGCCGGTGAGGGACACCGAATTGATCTCCTTCGTGCCGACAAGCCGCACGGGATAACGCGCGGAGGAGGGAATCGGGGCAAAGGCTTCCTCGATTTTCTCGCCATCACCCACCACGGGCGCGGAGAGCGGATCATCGGACAGGAAGACCCGCCAGGCGAGGTGGAGGCCTTCATAGCGGGTCAGGTCTGCGTGCTCGGTACAGGTATCGATCTGCCATTCGCCGTCGAGCCGGAACTTCTCGTATTGCAGCCAGCCGGTGAAGGCGAGCGAGAGCGCGGTAAACGCGACCGAGATATACTTGATGAAGTCCAGCATGGCGCGTCTCCCCTCGTGCCGCAGCCGCGATTGGCCATGTATCGCTGGCCGAGGTCAAGTAAACGGTTCGCCGGGAGGCAGGATGGCGGGTTTACCCTTCTTTGGCAGCTCGTCCGTAGAAAGGCCGTTCAAGTAGGGGTTGCCGGATGCCATTTCTGGAGACATCGCTCGACCGATGGCCGTGGCGCTGGGCGCTCGGCTGGGTTCTCGGCTGGTCGCTATTCTGCGTATTCACGCCCATCGAGACCGGCTTCGATGTGGGCCATTACCATATCCACAATGGCTGGTCGGCCCTGAACGGCCGCCTGACGCGCGACCTCGCGCCGGCCGGCATGCATTCCTATTTCAATCCGCTCGGCAACATGATCCCCTTTGCGATGATCGAGACCTTGCCGGCCGCAGCGGTGACTTTCCTGCTCGGGGCCATCCAGGCGGTGATGCTGCTCCCGCTCTACCTGCTTTGCCGGCGTGTGCTGCAGTCGATCGGGCACGACAACCGGGTGACCGCCCTGGTGCTCGCGCTGGCGGGCTATTTCAATTATTCGATGCTGACAGTGACGGCGAGCGTGCGGCTGGACCATTGGGCGGCGGCACCTTTTGTCGTCGGGCTCCTGTTCCTTGCGCCGAAGGAGGGAGCAGCCATTACCTGGCGCCGCGCGGGCCTTGCGGCTTTCGTGGTCGGCCTTGCGGCAGGCCTGAAGTTGACCTCGGTCATCTATGCCGCGGGGATTGCGGCATCCATCCTGGTTGCCGTTCCAGGTATCCGTGCACGGATCGAAGCGGTGATCGCGGCCGGCATCTCCGGGCTCGCCGGCATCCTGCTGACGGGCGGCTGGTGGATGTGGAAGCTCTGGATCACTCTCGGCAATCCCGTTTTCCCGATGGGCAACAAGTTGTTCCGGTCGCCCTATGGGCCGCTCGAAAACTTCAGCGATGAGCGTGGTCTGCCGCGCAACCTCTGGGACGTTCTCCTCTTCCCGGTCAACGGAGCGTTCCGTCCGTATAACGAGTTCGGGAAAACCTGGATGCAGGATCTGCCGATCGGCCTGCTCTATGCCGCATTCCTGATGCTGGCCGTGCAGGGCGTTCGCGCGTGGCGGGCCGGGCCGGGGCAGGAGGCGCGGCTGCCCTCCCGGACCGTGCTGATGCTGATGGCGGGGGCCGCCGGCACGCTACTCGTCTGGTTCCCGATGTTCATGGTCGGGCGCTATGCCATGGCGATCTGGATGATCAGTCCGCTCTGCTTCGCGGCCATGCTGATTGTGGCCTGGCCTGCCATGGCCGGCGTGCGGGGAGCCCGGCTCTGGCTCTACGGCGTTCTGGTCCTCTGTGTCGTCTCGGCGAATGTCGTGCTGATGCGGCGTGTTCCCGTACAGCACCTGTGGGGCAAGTATATCGAGGTCGAGGCGCCGGCCTCTGTCGATTTCGATCATGCGACGGTGATCTTCTCCGGTCCTTACCCGTCTGCCTTCCTGGCGCCCTACCTGCCGGACACCGCGACCTTCACCTTCACGCAGACGCAGGATTGGGTCGAGCCGGCCGAGCGGGTATTGAGGCAGATGGTCCGCCAGCGGATCGATGAGACCGATGGGCCCTTCGTCGCGGTCATGCTGGATATCGGCTCAGAGCAGGGGTTCGATTCCCTGCCGGTCATCATGTCCCGGCTGCAGGAACAGCTGGGCCTTGTTGCCGATCCGGATACTTGCGCGGATTTCAGGACCAGTCTCGACACAGCGACGGAGCACTGGCTCGCCTGCCCGCTGACAAAAGCGGGCTGACGGTTCAGATCGCCGGTTGGATCGGCCCTTCGGCGCGTCCGTGCACGAACTGATCGACATAGGGGTTGCCGCTATGGTCGACTTCCGACGCCTTGCCGCGCCAGATGATGCGGCCTTCGAACAGCATGGCGATCTCGTCCGCGATCTTGCGGGCGGAGGGCATGTCGTGCGTGATGGTCACGGCGGCGGCACCGAGGCCGCGCACCTGTTCGATGATCAGGTCGTTGATCGCATCGGCCGTGATCGGGTCGAGGCCGGTCGTCGGTTCGTCGAAGAAGATCAGGTCGGGCTTGGAAATGATCGAGCGGGCGAGCGAGACGCGCTTCTGCATGCCGCCAGAAATCTCGGCCGGGTAGAGGTCAGCCACTTCGGAGCCAAGGCGAACCTTGCGCAGCGTGTCGATGGCGTGGTCTTTCGCTTTGGTCCGGCTGACGACGCCGGAATTGATCAGGCGGAAAGCGACGTTTTCCCAGACGGTGAGCGAGTCGAACAGCGCGCCGGACTGGAACAGCATGCCGACGCGTTCCCGCATTTTCGCGCGGGCCTTCCCGCGCGATTGCGTCACGTCCTCGCCGTTGAACAGGATCTGCCCGGAATCCGGTGTCATCAGGCCGAGCGCATTCTTCAGCATCACCGACTTGCCGGAGCCGGACCCTCCGATCACGACGAGGCTCTCTCCGGGCGCGACATCCAGGGTCACGCCGCGCAGCACGTGGTTCGAGCCGAAGCGCTTCTCGACATTCTGCAAGCTGAGGATCGGGGTGGTCACAGGCCAACCTCCACGAAGATGGTCGACATGACATAGTTGGCAGCGAGCACGAGGACGGCTGCGCCGACCATGGACAGCGTTGCGGCCCGGCCCACGCCGGTTGCACCCGCCTTGGACCTGTCGCCCTGGTAGCATCCCATGAGGGCGATGATGCCGCCGAACACGAAGCCCTTGATGACGCCGGTGAGAACGTCGTTCCGGGTCATGAAGTCGAGCGTGTTGCGCAGGTAGACGGTGGAGTCGAAGCCGAGACCGTAGACCGACACCAACCATCCGCCCATCACGCCGATAATGTCTGCCACAATGACCAGCATGGGCACGGCAATCAGCGCAGCGAGGAAACGCGGTGCGTAGAGATACCGAAAACGGGAGGCCGAAAGGGACTCCAGTGCGTCGATCTGCTCGGTCACGCGCATGGCGCCGATCTCGGCCGCGATCCCGGCCGAAACCTGGCCGGCCAGCATCAGCGCGGTGATGCTGGCGCCAAGTTCGCGCGTGATGCCGAGGACGACGATGTTCGGGACAGATTGCTCGGCGCCGAACCGGCCGCTGCCCTGGTAGATGTTGAGGGCGAGCGCCGCGCCGATGAACACGGCGGACAAGCCGACGACCGGAAGGGAGTAGAAGCCCGTCTGGACGAATTGCTTCCAGATCTGTCCGAAATACCAGCGCGGGCTGAAGGCGGCCGCCTTCACCTTTCCGGAGAACACGGCGAGCCGGCCGATCTCGGACAGGAGTCCGAGCGTCGCGACGCCGATCCAGGCCAGTGGATTAGGGATCCCGCGTTTACGGGTAGATACGTTCGACACGGGGTCCTAGTCCTGTAAGCAATTCATAGCCGATCGTGTTCGCACGCGCGGCCTGATCCTCGAGTTTGGCATGCAGTCCGAGGAATTCAACGCGGGCACCTGCTTTTGCGGCCTGCTGTGCCTTCGATACATCAATGGTGATGAGATCCATGGAGACGCGTCCGGTGACCGGGCAGGGCACGCCGTCCAGCCAGCCAACAAAACAATTAGACGCCGAACGCAGCACGCCGTCGGCATAGCCGAGGCCGACCGTTGCAAGCGTCATGTCGGACGGTGCCTTGAAAGCGGCCCCGTATCCGACCGTATCCCCGGCTTTCACGTTGAAGACGCTGAGGATTTCGGCTTCTAGCGTCACGGCAGGCAGGAGGTGGACGCGGGCTGGCGGAGTGGAGCCGCCATAGAGCGCAATGCCGGGTCGGATGAGGTCGAAGCCATAGTCCCGCCCGAGATAACAGCCGGACGAGGCAGCGAGGCTGGCCGGCACTCCGGGAAAGGCGTGGGCGACCGCTCCGAATGCCGCGAGCTGAGCGGCGTTCAGGGCATGGTCCGGCGTGTCGGCGCAGGCGAGGTGGCTCATGACGAGGACCGGGTTCAGCGCGCGCAGGGCCTCGCCGTCTGTTTCCGCGAGCGCCGGCGCAAGGCCCAGCCGGTTCATGCCCGTGTCGAAATGCAGGGCGCAAGGCAGGCCGTTGCCAGTCCAGAGCGCGACATGCGCCGGGCTGCTGAGCACGGCAGTCAGATCCAAGGCCTTGTAGAGGGCCATGTCGGCGCGAGTTGGGCCGTTCAGAATGAAGATGGCGGGGCCGGGGCCAAGCGCCTTGCGAAGGACGGCGCCCTCCTCGGCATAGGCGACGAAGAAGGTGTCGCAACCGGCCTTCGCGAGGGCCGGAACGACCCGTTCCGCGCCGAGGCCATAGGCGTTTGCCTTGACCACGGCCGCGGTGCGGGCGCGGGGCTGCAGCCCGGCCATCGTGCGCCAGTTCTGGACGATATTCGCAAGATGGACCGTAGCGCGGGGCAGGGACGACATGAGTGCACGGGTTAATTGGCTTCTGCCGCCTTGTCAGCCCGGCAAAGGCGGCGGTTTTCAGGCCTTTTGGCGATGCGCGAGCCAGGCCGAACCCTTCATGTTCCAGACCGGGGTGAAGAAGACCATCCACAGGATCAGCAGGGTCATGCCGCCGGCGGGGATGATGGCAATTTTCTGCGGGCCGAAAATGTCGACCAGCGCGCCCATGAATGCGGCGCCGAACGGTGCACCCGCCATGAAGCCCAGCTGGTAGATCGACAGGACCCGGGCGAGCTTTTCCTTTGGCGCGGCGTCCTGAACGATGGACCGGCTCATGGCGATGGAGATGCCGGCGGCAAGGCCCCAGACGAAGACGATGCCGAGGAAGGCCCAGTGGGGGATGTCCCACATCATGGCGAGGATGCTGGTAGAGCCGAGGAACTGGGCAATCAGCAGGAGCCGGCCCTGCCGCTTGATGCGTTTGAACACCGCCAGAACGACCGAGGAGACGAAGGCACCCATCCAGAAGGTGACGAACATGTCCCGGATGCCGTCCGGACCGAAGCCATATACGTCGCGGTTGATGATCGGCAGCACGACGAGGAAGGCGCCGATGATGAAAATACCGACCCCGAACATCAGCGCCGTCATCGCCCAGAGCTTTCCGTCGGCGCGGACCGCGTGAAAGCCGTCGGCGATGTCGGCAAGTGCGGCTTTCACGCCCTTTCGGGCGGTGAGGAGCTGGCGGCCCTTGCCCAGCCAGAGTGCAAAAATGGCGCCGAGGGCAAGGATGCTGCCCTGGATGAAGAGTAGCTGTTCAGCCGGGATCGGGCCGATGCCGAAGCCGCCCATCCAGTCCGGCATTTTCGTCGCCTTGTCGGCATAGCCAGCGATGATCAGGCCGCCGATCTGGGCCACGAACTGCGCCATGGTGGCGAGCGTCACGCCGAGCTGCAGCGTCACCGAACTGCCGACACGCGCGCGGCGTTCGACCACTTCGTTCACGATGGAATCTCGCGCCGGCATCATGAAGGCGCCAACCGTGCCGATGGTCAGGCCGTAGGCGATCATGGCTGGGTAGGTGAGCGTGCCTTTCCAGACGAAGGCTGCGAGCGCCAGCGCGGGCGCGGCCGCCAGAAGGTGCAGAAGGATCAGAAGGCGCCGCCCGTCTGCCCGCTCGGCCACGACGCCGCCCAGGAGCAGGAAGATCACCGAAGGCCCCGATAGCGCCATGTTGGCGAGGCCGAGGGCGAGGCCGTCCATGTGGAGGTGGTTTGCATCCGTGATCAGGTAGGGGAACAGCACCATCTGCAGGCCGAACGCCATGAACCAGCTGCACTGCACGAGCAGGTAGGCGGGAAGTTCGATCTTGACGACGCGGCGGATACGCCGAGCGCGCCAATGGGTTGCCGTGGACAGGAGGGAGGCGCCGGCCGTCAGGGCCTCGCTGATACCGCTGACCGGCGAGGTGACATCGCCTGCCGCCTCTTCCGCCAGATCGTCGGCAATTGTTTCAATCGGCTCGTTCATTGCGTCTCCCGCTCGACGGCGGACATTATGTAGGCCGGGCGGCCATGGAAAGGGCGGATCGCCACAGAAAGGTCGGGTTTCAACCAGTTGCCTTGCTGTCCGCCCCCCGGTAGCCTTGGCGGGCCTGGGGTAATTCAGGGTGGACCATGCGTATATTCAGACATCTCATCAGCTGGGCGCTCGCGCTGTTCCTGATCGCCATGTTCATCCAGGCGAACATCGCACCCCTGCCAGATCCGCCGGAAGGCGCCGTAAAACTCTTCGATGCACCGGGGCACAATATCGTGTTCCAGACGATCGCCGAGCGGTCGGGCGTCTCTCTGTTCGAGCCGGCCGGACGGTTCGTGATCGGGATTACCGAGCTGATTGCGGCGCTGTTGCTGCTGTTTCCCTATTCGCGGCGCGTGGGCGCGGCGATCGCTGCCCTGGTCAGCGGCATGGCAATCGGTTTCCACCTGTCGCCCTGGCTCGGCCGGGAAATCCCGGTTTCGCTCGATCCCGCCAACACCCAGACCGATGGCGGCCTGTTGTTCATGCTGGCAATTGTCATGCTGGTGGCGAGCCTCCTGGTGATGGTCGTCCATCCAGGCCGGATCCGGGGCTGACCCGGCCTTCTCGGAGGTCCACCCGTCGTTAACTGTTTCCTGCGAATTTTCACAGGTTCAACAGACCAGATCGCGCGATGGAAACTCTCGAACAGGCTGAACTGCCCCGCATCGGACGCGCCCGGACCATGCTGTTCCGGCGTCTGGTGGACATTGTCTCGGTTCCGTCCGGCGGGAAACTGTCCGTGCAGGATCGCCACATGGCGGCCGATATCCTGCTCGACATGCTGTTTCATGCTGATGATGAGGAACGGGCCATCTGCGCGCGCCGCCTGGCCCGGAGCAAGGAGGCCCCGCGGCGGCTTCTGCGGTTCCTGGCCCAGTGTCCCATTACGATTGCTGCGCCGCTGCTCGAACAGAACGAGGCGTTCGATGCCTGCGACCTGCGCGAGATCGCCATGGCCACGACAGCGGAGCACCGGCTCGCCATCGCCCGCCGCAAGGTCGTTCCGGCTACCGTCTGCGATTGTCTCGCCGAAGTAGGTGAGACGCATGTGGTGAAGGAACTCGTTGCCAATAGCGGCGCCGAATTGCCGGAACAGGCCCTCGACAAGCTCGTTCGCCGCTCGCGCGACGAGACGGGGCTTTGTCCATTGATCGCGGAGCGGCTGGAAACCATTCCCTCGCACGCGCTGACCATATTCTGGTGGTCGGATGCCCCGACCCGCCGCCGTATCCTGCAACGCTATGCGGCGGACCGGCTGGAGATCATCGAGACCTGCAAGGACGTGTTCGAGGTCATGGCCGACGAGAAGTGGGCCGATCCGGTCGCGCGCAAGGCCGTGCAGCTGATCGAACGGCGCCAGCGCAACCGCGCCGCGCTCGCCCGCAGCCCGTTCGACAGCCTGGAGGGGGCCATCAACTCCGCCGCCGTCAATGGCATGGACGTCCAGACCGAACAGGAGATCGGTTACCTGTCCGGCATCAAGCCCGTAACCGCCTCCAAGATCCTGGGCGATCCTGGCGGTGAAGCGCTTGCGGTCCTGCTCAAGGCGACCGGGGTGAAGCGCGACTTCCTGCCGGTGCTTTGGGTTGCGCTGCAGCGCCCGCTGGAGCTGGACGAAGGCGTCATGGACCCTCAGTTCAAGCTGGTCGCTGAAATCTACGAAATCCTGAGCGTTGCCAAGGCGCAAACCATTCTGCGCTATTGGAACTGGGCGCTGTCCTCGGCCTACTCGCCGGGAGCCGTGCGGGATGGGGGCGGCCTGCCCATGCCGGCCAATGAGGAAGCCGAGTTCTCGACGTCCCAGCGCACGGCACGGCTGGTTTTTGGCAGATAGCTGTCCAAAACTGTAAAACTGGCCGTAACGGGCTTTTCAAAACAGGTTTCGCCCTTTAGTCCGGTCCCTGGTTTGTGGGTCATTGGAAAGAGGGCTGCGCGTGGCGTATTTCCTGGGGCTGGTACTAGCGTTGGTGGGCTTCTGGCTCAGCATGTCCGGCCATAATGAGCCGCTGATCCTGACGCTTGGCGGTGTTTCGGTTCTCCTCACCTGTCTTCTGGCGTTCCGCCTCGACATTATCGACCGCGAAGGCGCACCCTATGTGCGGATCCTTGGCTTCATCGCCTATTTTCCCTGGCTGATGAACGAGATCATCAAGGCGAATGTCGTGGTCATCCGCGCCTGCCTGAAGGCCGATCTCGACATCGCGCCGGCCCTGGTGAAGGTGAAGACGACCTGCCGGTCGGATCTCGCGAAAGTGACGTTCGCCAATTCCATCACGCTGACGCCGGGCACGGTGACCGTCGAGGTCGAGGGCGACAAGCTCCTCGTCCACGGCCTTTATGAGCAGGGCTCGCAGCCGGAGGCGTTCGTCGAGATGGATCGCCGTTCGGCGCTCGCCGCAGACGGGAAGGGAGCTGCCGCATGACCGCCGCTGCGCTGATTGCAATTCTGGTCGGGATGGCGCTGTTGCTGTTGCGCGCCTTCATCGGGCCGACCCTTTACGACCGCATCCTGGCGGTGAACTCGTTCGGCACAAAGACGGTCCTGGCGCTCGGCCTGCTCGGCTTCGTGATGGAACGTCCTGAATTCCTCGACATCGCGATCACGTACGCGCTGATCAACTTCGTCTCGACCATCGCGATTCTGAAATTCTTCCGTTACCGGTCTTTCCAGGTGCCGCTTGTGCGCCGTGGCATGGGGGGCAATGCCGATGGCTGATTTCCTCACCCAGGCCCATGCATTCTGGGAAATGGCCCGCTTCCCGGCCGGTGCCTTCCTTTGCCTTGCCGGCGCGCTGCTCTGTCTCGTCGGGACGATCGGCGTCCTGCGCTTTCCGGACGTCTACACGCGCCTACATGCCGCCTCGATCACTGACACGTCGGGTGCGACCCTGGTCCTGCTCGGAATGGCTTTCCTGGCGCCGGGCTGGCTGGTCGTCTCCAAACTGTTCGCGATCTTCGTTTTCCTGTTCCTGACCAGCCCGACGGCCTCGCACGCGCTCGCCAATGCCGCGCATACGGCCGGCGTGCAGCCGATCATCGGACGGATCGGAACCTCGGCTGCCGACGGGGAGGACGCGTAATGCCCGGCATGTTCAACGGCGATTTCGGTATCGTTCTCGTCAACGTCTTCCTTCTGGCGATCCTGTTTGCTGTTGCGGTGGCGATTGCCCGGATGCGCAGCCTGTTCGCCATCGTGATGCTGTCTGGCATCTATTCGCTCGTCTCGGCGGCCTGGTATGTGGCCGTGGACGCCGTGGACGTCGCCTTTACCGAGGCTGCCGTCGGCGCGGGCATGTCGACCGTCGTGCTGCTGGGCGCGATGCTGCTGACTTCGCGCACCGCGAAGCCGGAAAAATTGTTCTCGCGCCTCGGTCCGATGCTGGTCTGCCTCGCCACAGGCGCGGCGCTGATCTACGCAACGGTCGATCTGCCAGCGCTGGGCGATGCGACCTCCGCCGCCAATACCGGTGTCGGTTACGAATACCTCCAGATCGCCTGGTTCGACACGGGCATCCCGAACGTCGTCACCCCGGTCCTCGCTTCCTACAGGGGCTTCGACACGCTGGGCGAGACGACCGTGGTGTTCGTGGCAGGTCTTGCCGTGGCGCTGCTGCTCGGCTTCGGCGAGCGGTCGCTGGCCGAGCGCATCCGCAACGAAGGCCGCAACGGCTCTGACCGCCGCAAGACCAAGGCCCCCGCCGTCAGTGACGAGGACCCCGCATGAAAAGCGACCATCACGTCATCCTGCGCGTCATCGCCAAGCTGCTGATCCCCGTGATCACGATGTACGCGTTCTATGTTCAGTTCCATGGCGATTTCGGCCCCGGTGGCGGCTTCCAGGCCGGCGTCATCATTGCCGTGGCCGTGATCCTCTATGCGCTTGTCTTCGGCGTGCCTGCTGCGATGCGTGCCGTGCCGCCGGTGTTCACCCGTTCGCTCGCTGCGATCGGGGTGATGATCTATGCCGGCGTCGGTTTCTGGGCGCTGCTTCAGGGCGGACAGTATCTCGAATACCAGGCGCTGTTCCATGAAGGTCCGGGCGAGCATCATGGCCAGCATATCGGCATCATGCTCATCGAACTCGGCGTGCTGTGCGGCGTGTCCGGCGCCATGCTCACGATTTTCTACGCCTTTGCCGGGCGCGTGGCCGAAATCCGCGACGAGGACTGGTAAGCCATGATGGAATTCCTGCTCGAACGCGCGAACTACTGGGTCGTCATCGTTCTGATGATGATCGGTCTCTACATCACGTTCGCGTCGCAGAACCTGATCAAGCGCATGGTCGGCCTCGGCCTGTTCCAGACCACGATCTGCCTTTTCTATGTGACCCTCGGCAAGGTGTCCGGCGGCACTGCGCCGATCCTGTTCGGACCGGATGCGGTGGAGCACCACGCTGCGCCGCACGGCCCGGAAGCCGAGACCACGCACGCCGCACTCGATGCGGCATTCGCCGCAGGCGGAGAGCCTGCCGGGCGCTTCGCAGAACTCGCGAACACCTATTCGAACCCGCTGCCGCACGTCCTCATGCTGACGGCGATCGTCGTGGGCGTCGCCACCCTTTCGGTCGGCCTCGCGCTGGTCGTGCGCATCCGTGAAGCCTATGGCACGATCGAGGGCGACGAGATCAACGAGATCGACCTTGAAACCGCGCTCGCCCAGCATGCTGAGGCGGAGAAAGCCGCAAGCGAGGCCGCTGCATGATCGACGCGATTCTGAATGCCGCGCCGGCCTGGGCGCTGACACATGCCGCGCCGCTGCTGGTCATGGTGCCGCTGTTCCTGGCGCCGATGCTGGCGCTGGTGCCGAGCGGGCGGATTGCCTGGCTGATCGCCGTCATCGCGACGGCCGTGAGCTTCTGCTTCTCGCTGGTCCTGCTGGGGCTGGTGCAGACTTCGCCGATTGGCGTGGTGTCCTACGAGATCGGCCGCTGGCCCGTACCCATCGGGATCGAATTCCGGGTCGATGCGCTGAATGCCATGATCCTGCTGCTTGTGACGGTGATCGGACTACTGGCGTCGGTGTTCTCGTGGCCCACCGTTGTGGCCGAAATCCCGAAGCCGAAGCGCGCGCTGTTCTATTCCGCCTTCCTCGTCTGCTTCGCCGGCCTCAACGGCGTGGCGATCACGGGCGACGCGTTCAACCTGTTCGTCTTCCTCGAGATCTCGTCGATCTCGACCTATGTGCTCGTGGCGCTCGGGGCAGGGCGCGACCGCCGGGCGCTTCCGGCCGCGTTCAACTACCTCATCATGGGTACGATCGGGGCGAGCTTCTACATCGTCGGCATCGGCTTCCTCTATGCCGCGACCGGCACGCTCAACATGGGCGACATCGCCTCGCGCCTGCCGGAACTGGCCGGGCACCGCAGCGTGCAGGCGGGCTTTGCCTTCATCCTCGTCGGCCTCGGCCTGAAGGCCGCGATGTGGCCGCTGCACCAGTGGCTGCCGAACGCCTATTCCTACAGCCCGAGCTTCGTGACGATGTTCCTGTCGGCGACGGCGACCAAGGTCGCGCTCTACGCGCTGATCCGGTTCCTGTTCACCGTGTTCCGTCCGGACTTCGCGTTCGAACTGTCCGCCTTTACCGGCATTCTGATGCCGCTGGGCATTGCCGCGATGCTGATCTGCAGCTTCCAGGCCGTGTTCCAGACCGATGTGCGGCGTATCCTCGCCTACTCGTCCGTGGCGCAGGTCGGCTACATGATCCTCGGCGTGTCGCTCGGCACGACGGAAGGCCTCTCGGCCGGTCTCTTCCACCTGCTGAACCACGCCATGATGAAGGGCGCGCTGTTCATGGCGGTCGCCGGCGTGGTCCTGACCTACCAGGGCACGACCATACGGGACTTTGCCGGACTGGGACGATCCGCTCCGTGGACCATGACGGCCTTTGCGATTGCCGGCCTGTCGCTGATCGGCGTGCCGCTGACGGCCGGCTTCCAGTCGAAGCTGCAGCTCGGCTTCGCCCTGTTCGACCAGGGGCTCTGGTGGGCCGTGGCGCTGCTCGTGTTCTCGTCCATCCTGGCGGTGATCTATATCGGCCGCGTGCTGGAAGCAGTGTTCTTCCAGCCGCCGGTCAACCCGCGCAAGACCCGCAAGGAAGCGCCGGTCCTGCTTCTGGTACCCCTCTGGATCCTCGCCCTGGCCAACATCTATTTCGGTATCGCAGCGGATGTGCCGTTCAACCTGGCGCGTGACGCTGCTGCGGCCGCCTTTGGCGTGGAGGCGTTCCGATGAGCCCTGAAACCCTGATTGCCGCCGCGCTTGTCCTGCCGCTGATCATTGCGGCCGGTATCGCCGTCACGGGCTGGCAGCCGAACCTGCGTGAAGGCGTCACCTTCACCGGCGCGGGCCTCCTGTTTGCGGTCGTCATCCTGCTGACGATGCACGTCGCAGGCGGCGAACGGCCGGAGCTCTACATCGGCGAGGCAGCCCCCGGTCTCGCCATCGCCTTCAAGCTCGAGCCGCTGGGCATGCTGTTCGCCTTCGTGGCCAGCGGCCTGTGGATCGTGAACTCGTTCTATTCCGTCGGCTACATGCGCGGGAACCGCGAGCGGAACCAGACGCGCTTCTACATCTGCTTCGCCATCGCCATCTTCGGCGCCCTCGGCGTCGCGATGTCGGCGAACCTGTTCACGCTGTTCATCTTCTACGAGGTCCTGACGCTGTCGACCTATCCGCTGGTCGCGCACAAGGGCGATGCGGCGGCCAAGCGCGGCGGCCGCATCTACATGCTGACGCTCATGGGCACCTCGATCGGCCTGCTGCTGCCGGCCGTGATGTGGACCTGGGTCCTGGCCGGGCAGAATCTCGACTTCGTGCAGGGCGGCCTGCTGGCGCATGCCGACATCAGCCCTGTCGTGGCGAGCGCACTGCTGATCCTGTTTGCCTTCGGCGTGGGCAAGGCTGCGCTGATGCCGGTTCACTTCTGGCTGCCGAACGCCATGGTCGCGCCGACGCCCGTTTCGGCGCTGTTGCACGCCGTGGCCGTCGTGAAGGCAGGTGTGTTCACGATCATGAAGATCGCGATCTTCATCTTCGGCCCTGACCTGCTGGAAGCGACGCCGTCGCGCGAATTCATCCTGTTCGTTGCTTGCTTCACCATGGTCGTCGGCTCGCTGATCGCGATGACCAAGGACAACCTCAAGGCGCGCCTCGCTTATTCCACCATCGCGCAGCTGTCCTATGTCGTGGCCGGGGCGATGCTCGCCAATTCCGGCGGCTTCATGGGCGGCAGCCTGCAGATCGCTGCGCACGCTGTCGGCAAGATGACGCTGTTCATGTGCGCCGGTGCGATCTATGTCGCCACGGGCCTGACGAACATTTCCGACATGAAGGGCCTCGGCCGGAAGATGCCGCTGGTTTTCATCGCCTTCCTGATCGGCTCCATGTCGATCATCGGCCTGCCGCCGTTTGCGGGCGCGTGGCCGAAATACGAGCTGATGCAGGGCGCCATCGACCATGGCAACGTGTACCTGTCGATCGTGCTGATCGGTTCGTCGCTGCTGAACATCGCCTACCTGCTGCCGATCCCCTTGCTGGCGCTGATGCCGCCGCCCGGCACCAAGGAGCCGAAGCCGTTCAAGCGGCCGGACGGCGCGCCGATGCCGACGGTCGTTGCCCCGCTGATCACGGCGGCACTCTGTATCATCCTGTTCTTCGCCATCGGCCCGGTGTCAAAGTTCCTTGCCCCGACCGTGGGTGACCGCGTCGAATATATCGCGGAAGGAGGCCAGCCATGAGCGAACCGACCGACAATGGCCGCGATACATCCGGCCGCTTCGTGAAACGCGCTGCGGAGAAGGTGCACAACCTGCACACGCCGTCGGAAGAGGGCATTCACCCGCTGTCGCAGATCCTGTTTGGCTGGACCCACCGCAAGGGCATCGGCAACATCATCTTCTGGGTCCTGTTGGTCCTGTCGATCCTCGTCCTGTCGGTGGACTTCTTCGTCCGCCGCCATGACTACCTGACCTTCGCGAACTATTCCGGCTTCTACGGCATCTGGGGCTTCGTGGCCTTTTCGTTCGCCGTGATCATGGGCTGGCCGCTCGGCCATCTCCTGCGCCGTGACGAAAACTATTATGGCGATGCCAGCGGGCCGCCCGAAGGGATCGATCCCGATGCGCCGCTGGCCGAAGAAGGCACTGCGCCCCAATACACGACCGAGGGAGACGCGTGATGCCGTCCGTGCTGGCAAGCTTCAATCCCGGCTGGGTTCTGATCATTGCAGGCGTGGCGAGCCTGTTCATCACCCTGCGTTCCGCGCGCCAGGTGGTGACCATCGCCGCGCCGCTGCTCGCACTGCTGCTGCTGGTCTTCGCGCCGCAGAATGCCGACCTCGTGACGACGCAGGTGATGGGCCTCAAGATGGTGCTCTACCGGGTCGACAGCCTGAACTTCATCTTCAGCCTCGCCTTCCTGATCGCTGCCGTACTGAACGGTATCTATGCGCTGCATGGCGATGACCGAATCCAGGACGGCGCGGCGCTGTTCTATGGCGGTGCGGCCGTGGCCGCGACGCTGGCCGGCGACCTGATGACCCTGTTCGTGTTCTGGGAACTGACGGCAATCAGCTCCGTCTTCCTGATCCTGCGGGCCGGGACGCGCGCTTCCTACTATGCGGCGATGCGGTATCTCGGCGTGCAGGTGCTTTCGGGCGTGCTGCTGCTGAACGGCCTCGCCTATGTGCTGAAGTCGCGCGGCCATCTCGGCCTGGAAGCCTTCACCGACCTGTCTGATCCGGGCGTGCTGTTCATCTTCATCGCCTTCGGCATCAAGGCCGCGTTCCCGCTGCTTCACAACTGGCTGCAGGATGCCTATCCGAAGGCGACTGTGGTCGGCTCGGTCGTGCTGTCGGTCTACACGACCAAACTGGCCGTCTATGCGCTCGCGCGCATGTTCCCGGGGCAGGACCACCTGGTCTGGATCGGCGCGACCATGACCGTCTTCCCGGTCTTCTTCGCGGTGATCGAGAACGACCTGCGCAAAGTCCTGTCCTATTCGATCAACAACCAGGTCGGCTTCATGGTCTGCGGCATCGGCATCGGCACGCCGCTGGCGCTGAACGGCGTCACCGCACACGCCTTTGCGGACATCTTCTTCAAGGGCCTCCTGATGATGTCGATGGGCGCGGTTCTCTATCGTACCGGCACCGTGAAGGCGAGCGAGCTGGGCGGCCTGCACCGTTCAATGCCGTGGACGACGCTGTTCTGCATCATCGGCGCCATGTCGATCTCGGCCTTCCCGCTGTTCTCGGCCTTCGTGACCAAGTCGATGATCATCTCGGAAGTGGCGACGGCCGGCTATGCCGTGATCTTCCTGATGCTGATGTTCGCCTCGGCCGGCGTGCTCGAGCACTCGGGCATCAAGATCCCGTATTATGCCTTCTTCGGGCACGACAGCGGCCTGCGCGTGAAGGAAGCGCCGTTCAACATGCTGCTCGCCATGGGCATCGCCGCCTTCATCTCGGTCTTCCTCGGCCTGCCGGCGATCTTCCCCGGATTCGGGCATGAATGGCTCTACAACCTGCTGCCGTACCGCGAAGAGGCGATGGGCTACAGCCATCACCACCTGTTCTCGTTCGAGCACATCCTCACGCAGTTCCAGCTCCTGGTCCTGGCCATCTTCGCCTTCGTCCTGCTGAAGCGGATCCATGCCTACCCGCCGGAGAAGCGCGGCGTGATCCTCGACAGCGACTGGCTTTACCGGAAAGTCGGCTATGGCCTCGCCACCTGGGCCGGTACGGTCTGGGGCAAGATGGGCCCGGCCATGTCGGCAGCCTTCTTCCGCTTCACCGACCGGGCCTACACCTGGATCGAGGCAGCATTCAGCCCGCGCGGCGAGTTGGCCCGCGGCGGGTTGACGGGCGTGATGGCGATGTGGACGGCGGCCCTTCTGGGGGTCGTCCTGCTCCTATCCTTCATGGCGGTCGGCTAACCGGTTCTGTCCTGATTTCTACAGTCTCCGCGAATTGGCCGGGCAGGGCGCGCGTGCCCTGCCTGCTATTCGGGGATTTACCTTTGCGGGTCAGCGACTAGTCCGGATTCCAGAGACCAGTGTTCTGAGGTGGGCTGTGGCGGAAAACTCGGTGGGTGAGCCGAAAAATAGCGAGCTGATTGCGTTCGCGTCGAAGATCGTTGCGGCCTATGTCGGCAACAATACTGTCTCCTCGAAAGACCTGCCGGACCTGATCCGCCTCGTGCATGAGGCGCTGGCCGGCTTGCCGGACGGCGAGGCTGCGCCGGACCCGCTGAAGCCGGCGGTCTCGGTGAAGAAGTCGGTTTCCGAACAATACCTGATCTGCCTGGAAGACGGGAAAAAGTTCAAATCGCTCAAGCGCCACCTGCGCACGGCCTATGACATGACGCCGGAGGAATACCGCGAGAAATGGGGCCTGCCGGCGGACTATCCGATGGTCGCGCCGGGCTATTCCCGCCAGCGTTCCCAACTCGCCAAGAAGATGGGCCTCGGCCGCACAGACAAGTGAAAGCATAGAGCGCGAATACTTGTCGTTCCGGGTGCGAAACAAAATATTCGGGTAACCTTGGTTAACAAAACATCACAAAGACTCTTGATTCGGCCCCCCAACTCGCGCGATAGGTGATTCTATCGAATCACCACGGGGGTGGCTGAAGATGACGAAACAGAATGTTTTCAAAGGCGTGACCGCTGTCCAGCGCAGCCTGGTCGACTATTGGTGCCTGCTCAGGGAATCAGATTGCGTGCCGCGGCGCGAATCGGTGGACCCGGGGCACCTGCGCAGCATGCTGGCCAGCATCTCCATCGTCGAGTTCGACGACTCGGGCGCCGGACGCTTCCGGATTGCGGGCTCCCGCCTGCGGGATCTGCTCGGTTTCGAAGCGCGCGGGCACCGCGTGGAAGACGTGGTCGGCACTGCGGCTGAGACTTTCGCCCTCGGCCTGTCGGCCGCGATCGATCGTGAAGCACCGGTCGGCGGCGTGATCGAGGCCGGCGAACGGCTCCACGCCTGGTTGCGCCTGCCACTGGCGGCTGCGGACGGTCGGATCAGCCAGGTGCTTTGCCATGACGAAATCCTGCCCAGCCGGCGCTTCCTGCTGAGCCCCTCCACCGGATCGTCTGTCCTCCCAAAGTCTGACCGGTTCGCAGCCTGATCCTGCGGCGCTGCCGGGCATCGCATTGCGGTCATAGGAAAGGTATCGGGCTCATGGCGCCGGCTCAGGAGATTGGCAGCGCCTTCGCGTCGGCCTGAATGCGCGCAAGCATCGAAGCGAGCCCGTTCGAGCGTTGCGAGGTGAGCGCACCGCTGACACCGATCTCGTCCAGGAAGGCTTTCGCATCGAAGGACAGGATCTCGTCCCGCGCCGCGCCGGTATAGAGCCGCGTCAGGAGGGCAATCAGACCCGAGACGATCATTGCATCGGATTCCGCGCGCAGGACCAGCTTGCCGTCCTGCCAGTCGGTTACCAGCCAGACCTGGCTCGCGCAGCCGCGTACGCGGGTCTCTTCGGTCCGCTCATGGGCTTCGAGCGGCGGGTTCGACTTGCCGAGGTCGATGATGTGCGCATAGCGCGCTTCCCAGTCATCCAGCCAGGAGAAGTCTTCACGGATTTCGGCGGCGGCGTCTGCAATGCTCATGGCCCGTGACATGGGACATCCCGGCCCAAAAGAAAACCCCCGGCGGCATGGGCCCCGGGGGTTGGAGTTTGAGAGATGGGAGGGATCCTTACTGGTAGACCCCACCAATGCACTTGCCGACATCGGCCAGCGCATGTTCGCCGATGCAGAAAGGAACTTCGTACTGCTGGTTCGCGGCGGCCACGCACTGCTGCAGGTTGAGGTTGGCCATGTTCATGCAGCCGCGGGTTTCGCGTTCCGACATGGCGCTCGACATCTGCGCCGGAGTGGCGGCATCGGAGCCGAGCACGCGGAAGGCGGCGAGCGTAGCGATCTGGTCGGCCACCGGCTCCTTGCCGTATTTCACGCGCTTGCGGTTGAGGTTGAGGCCCGAGGTGACCGAAGCCGGGAAGCGGACGGCGCTGGCGGCGCTGGAGACGTTGTCCCACAGCGACGGGGCACCGGCGACGCCGGCCTGGGTGAGCACGCCGTCGATGTCGGCAGCGCTGAAGGCCGAGACGAGCGGGGCGCTGGCCGGGATGCCGGCCTTCTGGATCTTGTCGAGGCTGGTGGCCTTGGCGCGGGAGTTGCCGATCTTGGCCTTGGCCCAGCCGGCCGCCTGCAGCGAATAGGCTTGCTCTTTCACATAGGCCGCGGCGCTCGTGAGGCGGCGGCTGTCTGCTTCCGTGGCGGCCAGCGAGGCGCTGACGGCATTGTCGCCGCCATTCAGCGTGCGGGCATAGCGCACGTCATTGGCGAGGCCGTTCATCATCACGTCGCGGCCATAGAAATCTGCGATGTCGCGCACGGCGGCCCGGTATTCGGGGTCCTGCGAGGCGATGAGTGCGGAATAGGAAATCCAGCCTTTCGACAGCTGGTCCGGGTTGTGCCCGCCCAGCGAGTTCAGGGCGTTGTCGATGTCGCTGGCCGAGCCGAGCGGCTTCGACTTCACATCGGTGACTTCCGACTGGTAGGTGGCATAAACAGCTGCGGAATTCGAAATCGCATCGCCGGATTTCTCGTTTCCTGCCTGTCCGTCCTGAGCCGAAGCTCCGACAGCCAGACCCATAGCGACAACAATAGCCCCGATCGTTCTGATGGAATTCATGTTCGCTCACTCCCTCACGCGACACACGATACTGTCTGCCTGAAGTTCCCTCTAGGGGGAACCGCAGCTTGCCCGCTTCTTGCATTACAAATACAGCAAGGATCGCCGACAGCTTCACAATGCCTAACGAATCTCACTGGGGTGTTAATATGCTCCCCCTAAAACAGCGGCAGAGATTAAGATTCGTCCACCTTGGTTGGCTGGCGATGCTGGCGGCTGTTGCGCTGACAATTCTCGTATCGCGCGAGCGTGAGGTCCTGTCTTTCGCCTGGTTGGGGCTCGCGGCGGTGCCGGGTCTTTCCGGCTATTTCCTGCTCGGAAACGACCGCACACTCAACGAATTTGCCCCGTCTTTCCTGGTGATTACGTGGACAGTCTTCGCCTCGTTCGCGCTGGCGCTGAGCGGGGCGTCGATGTCGCCGCTGACTGTTCTCTTCGTGATCGCGCCACTTGTGGCTTTGAATCTTGGTAACCTCGGCATGGCGGCCGAGGCATCAATCTTTGGGGCGGGCGCATATTTCGTCGCGCTGGTCCTGTCCGAAATCGGGATTCTGCCGCAGGGCGAGGCCGTTCGGGGCTTCTCCGACGTGTCGCGGCTCCTCGCATTTTCCGCGCTCGTGATCGTCAGCCTGCTTGTCTGGGACATGATCCGGACGCACCAGGCGCTGACCGCGAAAGTGGACGATTTCCAGCCGGTGGAAGTCTCGCATCCGGCCCGGGCCTTTATCCCGGTTCCGGCATCTTCCGGCGTTCTACTGCTCGATGTGACACTAGACGGCATGATCCGCGGCGCCGACGGTGACCGGATGGGCCTGCCGGGCCTCGGCGTCGGCACCTCGCTGCGCGATGTGCTGGCCGCTTCGACCGCGCCCGGCGAGCTACAGCCGCGCTCCGGCCCGGTCATCGGCGAGGCGCGTCTCGCCAGCGGCCGGACCGTCGCCTTTTGCGCAACGCCCTACGAGGCCGGCACCCATATCGTGCTGACCGACCGGTCCGACCTTGCCGAGCGCGCGGCCCGCGAGGATGCCGCCCGCGAGCAGGCGAATGCCGCCCTGAAGCAGCGCACCGCCTTCTTCGCTTCCCTCGGCCACGACCTGAAAACGCCGCTCAACGCGATCATCGGCTATGCCGACATGATGCGCCATGGCGTGCGCGGCCCGCTGCCGGAAGCCTACCAGGATTATCCGGCGATCATTCATGACAGCGGGCAGGAACTGCTCCTGATGGTTGAGGACATGCTGGACCTCGCCCGCGCCGATGCCGACCGCCAGCGCCTCGAGCCGGAGCTGATCGATCTGTCCGCCTCGGCCCAGTCCGTCATCCGCCAGCTCGACAACCAGGCCGAACGGGCAGGCGTGAAGCTGCGCCTCAAGTCCGGCGGCGAGGTCTGGGCCCAGGCCGACGCCCGCGCCGTGCGCCAGATCTGGCAGAACCTCGTTTCCAACGCGATCAAGTATTCCGAGCGCGGCAGCACCGTGCTGCTGGATGCGCAGATGTCCGCGAATGCGGCTGTCCTGTCGGTCACCGACCGGGGCGCCGGCATGAGCGAGGAAGACGTGCGCAATGCGATGGAGCCGTTTGCGCAGGGCGGCAATGCCCGCGGCGTGAAGGGCACCGGCCTCGGCCTTGCCGTGGTCAAGCGCTTCGCCGAACTGCATGGCGGCCAGGTTGTCATCCAGTCGAAAGTGGGCAAGGGAACGCGCGTGACGGTAACCCTGCCGCGTGCCAGCGATGACGATATCGCCCCAATGGAAGACGCTGCGCAATAGCGCCGTCTCGCTTCAGTAATCCCGGTCTTTCGGAAGGTTCTGCCGGATCAGCAGGAACAGGCCGCACAGCGTCGCGACGCCGGTG
>JAWKUV010000005.1:0-166189 GCA_041398365.1 Hyphomonas sp.
GATTCAGGGATCTTGCGGGCGCTGCCTGCGCGATGATCCCTGCTGTCGCGGCTGACGGTGCAACAGGGTTTTATCGCGCCTTCGTAGTCGATGCAATTTCACGGATCGAGACGATGAGATGCCGGAACGATCAGTGCAATTTTTCTCCGTATCAAACCCGCTCAGCTAGGTTCGGACGGAGGGCGTGCGCTTTGTGTCTGAGTGATGGCTATTTGGTCCCCATTCAAGAACAAAGCGGGATTCCAACGACGCGAATGCAGTAAGAAATTTGGTCAGAAAGCATTCGCTCCAATGCCGCTCTGGGCGCTCAATCCCATGGAAATCAAATAAAAAATGGCGAAATGTTTTTGCGCGCAGCTCTGGTGCATTCATCGCAGTTTGAAACCGGGTTGACCCGGCACACCATACGTGGGCAACATTTTGCTTATTGCGGGCGTGCTCTTTGTGGTGCGCTTCTTTCCAATCGTTCGATATGTAGTGTTGCTGCCGGTCACGATAATAACCGAGATTTTGTTTTTGATTGTTGGCAAGTTGTTCGGGGCGAAGCACCCAGGCCAATCCAAACTTTCTTAGGACGACTACCCAGCATTCACTCTAATGGAGGGGCGCATGATGAAAGCTCTGTTGGGTATAATTTTGATAATTGGCGCAGGCTTGTTCGTACTGTTCAATTTCAGCTCTACAAAAACAGACTACATTTGCACTGGCGTCGTCCGATTGCCCAATTTGCCCGGCGACGAAGAGATCTTGTATTTTACTTATGAGAAGTACGCTCCTTGGGTGGGCCTTTGGAGCGATTCGAAGGGCAGTATTTGGATAGAAGGCGAGACTGTACCCACAGTTTACTACCCAAGAGTTGAAGCAAATGATCGCTCGCTTTCTGTTTACGACTTCGATGGATTGCTTGTCGGGGAATACTCTTTTCTGCGGGACCATCTGGCGGTTAAGATCAGCGCATATTCGTTCAGCGGTGATTGCGGACAAAAACCTTCCCAGAACTAATACGCTTGCGTCCTTTATTGCATGCACAACCGAACAACTATATCAATATGATATGCATGGAGCGTGCGATGGCTGACGCTAAAAACCGTAAAATCGGCCGCAATTCGGACGGCACTTTCGGCAAAGGAAATCCTGGCAAGCCGCGCGGCGCGCGTCACAGGGCAACCCAGGCCGCGCTCGCGCTGATTGAGGGTGAAGGTGAAGCTCTGACCCGCAAGGCCATCGACATGGCACTGGCCGGGGACAGCGTTGCGCTTCGGCTTTGCCTAGAACGCCTTGCCCCGCCCCGGAAGGATGCGCCTGTCCGGTTTGACCTGCCCGCGATGGAAGGGGCGGAGAGCGCTGCAACGGCAATGGGGGCAATTCTCGCCAGTGTGGCTAACGGCGACCTGACCCCATCAGAGGCGAGCAGCCTTGCGGGTATTGTTGAGGGCTACCGCAAGACCCTGGAGCTGACCGGGCTTGAGGCTCGCATCAAGGCTCTGGAAGAGAGGTAAACATGACACTGAAAGCAAGGCTGGGACGGATTGAGAGACGGACTGAACAGCAGAGGCAAGCCTCAGGACTGACTTGGCCTGAAGACGCGCGAGCGATTGCCAGATGTTTTGCCTTTGCAATCGAACGAAACCGCCGGAACAAAGATCAGTCCTCATGAGCAGGATGGAAAGGCGCCTTCAAATGCTTGAGCAAAAACAGCCTGATGCTGGGAATCTCCATGAAATTCGTTTGGCTCGGTTGCGCGCTGCCCAATCCGGCGGATTTTCAGTTCTGCGGACGCTAAGCAAGGAAGAAAGAGACAGGCTTGTGCTCAAGACAAGAGCCATAAGGGATGGTCGTCATGCATGATTGTCGTCCACCTTGGTACCGGCGAGGTTGGGCGCCTTTTTGGCTGAGCTTTGCCGTAAGCTTTGTTGTCAGTGTCTCGCTGATCTATTTGGTGGTGAGGATATTCTTTTGGGGCGCGGAAAGCGTCGATCAGGACGGCGTTGGGCAGGTACCATCTGCTGAGGGGGTATGATTCCTCTATGTATCTGATCGCCAAATTCATCTGGAACTTCAGATCCGGAGCTATCACGACCAAGACTTGCTTGGGCAAGCAGATATAGCATTGTCCATTCGTGACCGCCTGGAACCGCCTGATGCGGAGGTATTTGGATGGGTATAAGGGTGGGTGAGTTAGGCCTAAAAATAATAAAAACGTTTAAAAACAGGAAGTTATGAGGATGCTAAACCAGACCTGGGTGCTGCGCCACCGCCCGGTGGGCGAGATCAAGGAGGGCGACCTCGAACTGGTCGAAACCCCGCTGGAGCCCCTGAAGGACGGCGAGGTCCGGGCGAAGACCGTGTATCTCTCGCTCGATCCGACCAACCGGATCTGGATGAGCGACATGGATGCCTACCTGCCGCCGGTCGGCATCGGTGATCCCATGCGCGGCGGCGGTCTCGCGGTGGTCGTCGAAAGCCGCCATGACGGCTTCCAGCAGGGCGATGTGGTGAACACCGGTCTTGGCATGTGGACCATGTATCCGGTGCTGCAGGGCGACGGCCTCGCCAAATTGCCCATTCTGCCGGGCGTGCCGCTGACAGCCTATATGGGGCCGCTGGGCGCGACGGGCATGACGGCCTATTTCGGCCTGATGGACATCGGCAAGCCGAAGGCGGGCGAGACGGTCGTGGTGTCTGCGGCGGCGGGCGCAGTCGGCTCGATGGTCGGGCAGATCGCGAAGATCCAGGGCTGCCGTGTGGTCGGCATCGCGGGCAGCGACGACAAGTGCAAATGGCTGACCGAGGTCGCCGGCTTCGATGCGGCGATCAATTACAAGACCGAAGATGTCGGCGCGATGCTGGACAAGCACTGCCCGAACGGGGTCGACATCAATTTCGAGAATGTCGGCGGGAAGATCATGGAAGAAGTGATCGCCCGGCTGAACGATTTTTCGCGCATGCCGCTTTGCGGACTGATCAGCACCTACAATGACACGACTCCGACGCCCGGCCCGGCGAACTTCTCGAACTTCCTGATGCGGCGGACGCTGGTGAAGGGGTTCATCGTAATCGACTATTTCCCGCGCTTCCCTGAGGGCATCCAGCAGATGGCCATGTGGCTGATGGAGGGGAAACTGAAGTTCGAGACGGATGTGGTGAAGGGCTTCGAGAATGCGCCGTCGAGCCTGTCCCGCCTGTTCGAGGGCAAGAATCTCGGCAAGCTTGTCGTGGAGTGCAGCCCGCCGCCGGGATGAGCCCGTTCATCCGGCGTTCAAGGTGCAGGGCGTTGAAATACTTGGGAAAGCGGCGTTGGGGGATAGGATGCGCGCAAAATCGAACGGGTTCATGGCCAGCGCCGCGGCGGCCGGGGCGCTGCTGCTTCTGGGCGGGTGCACGACCGACGATCTCAACGCCTTTGCGGAAGGCATGGCGATGGCGGCCGACGAAATGTCGGTCACGCTGACCATGGTGCCGGCCTGGGGCTGCGACTACAATGCCAACGGCTACCTTGTCTGCGACGATACCGGAGACGGTTATGCTGACCGCTACGGTGATCCTGACTATGACTATATCGGATATGCGGCCTACGTGCCGGTGACACCGCTGGTGCGGGTCAACGGGCGCGGCAAGGCGTTCGAATACGATGGCGGGTGCGACTGCTGGCGCCGCGAACCCTCGCTCGATGAAGCGCCGCCGCCGGGGGATCACGGACACCACGGTCACGACGACTGGGACGACTAGAGCACCAGCGGTGCGATCCAGTAGCCGATCACGGTGATGATCACGATGCCCATCAGGTTGATGCGGAAGCCGTGTCCGATCATTTCGCCGATGGGCACTTTTCCGGTCGCGTAGATCACGGCATTCGGTGCGGTCGCGACGGGCAGCATGAAGGCGCAGCTGGCGGCAACGGCGGCCGGTGCGAACAGCGACTGCGGGGCGGCGCCCACGGCAACAGCCAGCGAACCGATGATGGGTGAGAGCGTCGTCATCGTGGCGACGTTCGAGGTGACTTCCGTAAGGAAGATCACGAGCGTGACGGTGATCGCGACGATCACAAGCGGCGGGAAGATGCTGAGCGCCTCGAGCTGGAGGCCGATCCAGTCCGACAAGCCGGTTGCGTGCATGGCCTTGCCGAGGGCGATGCCGCCTCCGAACAGGATCAGCACGCCCCAGGGCAGGCGCTCGGCCTCTTCCCAGGTCATCAGGGCGCGCTGTTCGCGCCCGCCGGCCGGCACGAGGAACACGAGCACTGCGCCGAACATGGCGATCACCATGTCGGCTTGGCCACCATAGTCTTCGAACAGCGGAAAACCCGCAGCGGTGAGGAGCTTGGCCACCGGCAAGCGGATGACCCAGAGCGTCGCGACGATGGCGAAGACGATGGCGATGCGCCGTTCGGGCTGCTGGATCGGGCCGAGTTCCACGAGGTCATGATGGACCGAATCGGCCATCGCTTCGCCGCCCATGGATTTCGGCAGCTTGCGCGTGACGCTCCACCAGGCCGCGGGCACGAGCAGGGCGGCGGCCGGGATGCCGAACGTCATCCATTGCCAGAAGCCGATGCCTTCGCCGGTCTGGTCCTGCAGCCATTTGAGGGCGATCAGGTTGGTGGGCGTGCCGATGGGCGTGGCGACGCCACCGATCGAGGCGGAATAGCAGACGCCGAGCAGGACGGCGGTGGTGAACCGGCCTTCCTTGTCGTGGAGGGCCGCGGCGGCGGAAAGCGCGATGGGCACCATCATCAGCGAGGTGGCGGTGTTGGATATCCACATCGAGATCAGCGCCGTTGCCAGCATGAAACCGAAGATCAGCGCCTTCGGCGAGGTCCCCACGCGGTCGACGATGTTGAGAGCGATCCGCTTGTGCAGGTTCCAGCGCTCGACGCCGAGCGCGATGATGAACCCGCCGAGCAGGAGCAGGACGATATGGTCGGCATAACCTGCGCCGATGCTTTTCGGACTGAGCTGGGCGAGGGCGGCGCTGGTGGCTTCGTCACCCCGGCCGATGAAGGCGGCGCCAATGGGCAGCACAACCAGCGGCAGGAGCGAGGTGGCCGGAATCGGGATCGCCTCGGTTGCCCACCAGGTGGCCATCAACACGAGCAGGCAGGCCGTGAGCCAGGCCGCCTGGTTCAAGCCTTCAGGCGGACCGGCGAGCAACATCAGCGCGGGCAGTACGAGCCCGATGATGAGACCGATGGTCCGGTGCGACAGCGTCATGCACCGCCCCGCAAGGCGGCGAAGGCGGTGTCGAGTTCTTCCTTGAGGTCCGCGACGGCTTCAAGGCCGACATGGATGCGCAGGAGAGGGCCCGGCTTGGTTGCAGTCCAGCTTCCCGGCTTGCGGGTCAGCTGGTGGTCGCAGGGGATGAGCAGGCTTTCATAGCCGCCCCAGGAGAAGCCCATGCCGAACAGGTGAAGCGCAGCAAGGAACCGGTCCATGCCGCCGTCCGACACGGCGTTCAGCACAACGCCGAACAGGCCGCTGGAGCCGGTGAAGTCACGTTTCCAGATCGCATGGTCCTTGCTGGAGGGCAAGGCCGGGTGCAGCACTTCGGCGACTTCCGGGCGCGCCTCGAGCCAGTGGGCGAGGTCTAGCGCGGCGGCCTCGTGGGCCTTGAGGCGCGTGTGCAGCGTGCGCAGGCCGCGCAGGGCGAGATAGGCATCGTCCGGGGCGAGGCCGATGCCGAAATCTTCCGAGACCATGGCGACGCTGTTGTAGAGGCGGTCGTTCGACGTGATCACCGCGCCGCCGAAAGCGTCGGCGTGGCCGACGATGTATTTCGTCATGGCGTGGACGACAATGTCCGCGCCGAGTTCCAGCGGCTTCAGGAAGTATCCAGCGCCCCAGGTATTGTCGGCGATGGTGGGAATGCCGCGCTCGCGGGCGATGGCGGTGATCGCCGGCAGGTCGCTGAGCTCGAAGGTGAGCGAGCCCGGAGATTCGATGAAGATGGCCTGCGTCTCGGGGCGGATCAGGTCAGCGATGCCGGCTCCGATGCGCGGATCGTAGCGTGTGGACGTAACGCCCATCGCCTTCAGGCGACGTTCGCTGAACCGGGCGGTCGGCCCATAGGAGCAGTCCGGGATCAGGATATGCCCGCCCGCTTCGACGCAGGCGGCGATGGCGAGGGCGCAAGCCTGAAGCCCGTTCGAAGCGAGGCGCGCATGCTTGCCGCCCTCCAGTTCGCAGAGCGCTGACTCGAGTTCCCGATGCACCGACAGGCCCATCCGGCCATAGCCGGGCTTGGCGCCGTAGAGAGCTTCCTCAGTGCGGAAGAGGACGGTTGAGGCGCGCTCGACCGGTGGGTTGACGGTCACGCGGTCGAGGCGTGCTCCCCGCGTGTGGATGATGCGCGTTTCCGGCCGTTTCATGCCGCGCCCGTTGCCACTGGCCGGGACGGGTCGGATGCCCATTCGGTCCACGAGCCGTCATAGACCGCGACATCCCAGTTGCCGAGCCGGGCATAGGCCAGCGCCGTGATGCAGGCCGCGACGCCAGAGCCGCAGGACGTGATCGTCGGGGCCTTGTGATCGGGCAGGAGTTTCTGGAGGTCGCTGACGCCTTTCAGGGTGCCGTCGGCATTGATCAGCTCGCTGCTGGGTACGCTGAGGCTGCCGGGGATATGGCCCGAGGCGAGGCCCGGGCGCGGTTCCGGCGCTTCGCCGCGGAAGCGGGCGGCGGGACGGGAATCGACGATGGCATGAGAGCCCTTGCTCGAGGCGGCGAGCACCTGCGCGGCGTCTTTCACGAGGTCGCTGCGGACGCGGGCCGTGAAATGGCGCTCGACGCTGACGGGGGGCAGGTCCTCGACCGCGCCGCCTTCGGCCAGCCAGGCGGCATAACCGCCATCCAGCACTTTCACGTCATTGTGGCCCATGACGCGCAGCATCCACCAGACGCGTGCCGCGGCGCAGTAACCGTTGCGGTCATAGACGATGACGCGGTGGCCGTCGCCGATGCCGAGCTTGCGCACGCGCGAGGAAAACAGGATCGGGTCCGGCAGCATGTGCGGCAGGTCGGTATTCGTGGCCTTGATGGCGTCGATGTCGAAATAGACCGCGCCGGGGATGTGGCCCTCGTTCCATGTCTCGCGGCCGGTCTTTTCCGGGTTCATGAACGGCGCGAACCATGTGGCGTCGACCACCCGGATGTCCGGTGCCGTGATGTTCTGCTTCAGCCAGCCAGCCGTGACGAGGGGATCGCCCGTTTCCATTCCTTACCCTTTGATCCATGGCGGAACCGGCAAGTCCTTCGACCGCAGGAATTCCGGATTGTATAGTTTCGACTGATAGCGGTTGCCGTAGTCGCAGAGCATCGTAACGATCGTGTGGCCGGGGCCAAGATCCTTCGCCATTTTTACTGCACCGGCGATGTTGATTCCGGCCGATCCGCCGAGGCAGAGGCCTTCATGCTGGACCAGGTCGAACAGGATGGTCAGCGCTTCGGCGTCCGAGCAGCGATAGGCGCGGTCGACCACGATGCCTTCGAGATTCGCCGTGATGCGGCCCTGGCCGATGCCTTCGGTGATCGAGGTGCCTTCGGACTTGAGGACGCCGCTCGTATAGTATTCGTACATCGCCGCCCCGCCCGGATCGGCGAGGCCGATCTGGACCGACTCGCGCTTCTCCTTGAGCGCCATCGAGATGCCGCCCAGCGTGCCGCCGGAGCCGACAGCGCAGATGAAGGCGTCGAGCTTGCCGTCGGTCTGGGTCCAGATTTCCTGGCCGGTGGTCTCGTAATGGGCCTTGCGGTTGGCCGTATTGTCGAACTGGTTGGCCCAGATTGCACCATTGGGCTCGGTCCGGGCCATGTCCTCGGCGAGACGGCGGGAATAGTGCTGGTAGTTGTTCGGATTGGCGTAGGGGACGGCGTCCACCTCGATCAGTTCGGCGCCGAGCAGACGGATCGCGTCCTTTTTCTCCTGGCTCTGGGTGCGGGGCATGACGATGACCACGCGGTAGCCGAGGGCGGCGCCGACCAAGGCGAGGCCGATGCCGGTATTGCCGGCGGTGCCTTCGACGATCGTGCCGCCGGGCTTCAGCGCGCCGGAGGCTTCGGCGTCGCGGACGATGCCGAGGGCCGGGCGGTCCTTGACGGACTGGCCGGGGTTCAGGAATTCGCACTTGCCGAGGATCTCGCACCCCGTCTCGTCCGAGACCTTGTTCAGGCGGAGGAGCGGCGTGTTTCCGATCAGGTCGATGACGGAGCGGTGATATTTCATACGGGTCGGGTTCCGAGTCGTGTTTCCGGTGGGGGCTTGACAGGAAGCTAGAGTGCCGGCCCCCCCAGTACAACAGGCGCACGGCTCGCATAGCCTAAAGTGACCCATCACCGGGACTGCTGAATCGCCGCCGCAACGGACTCGTTCCCAGGGCGCGTTCGCGCTACCCTTAGTGGTAAATTTTTCGCCCGAAACCGCGAGATAGATGAAATTTCATCGATCCGGATACCGGCCCGTTCACTGGTCTCCGGTAAAACCATGGCTTCAGATGCCGCGCTCTTCTGGCAGGGGAGCGCTTCAGCACAAAAGGCCCGGACTGACAGGGCTTTGGATGGGGACAACAAGTGACCGGTTTCGCGAATAGCATTGCTGTTCCTGAAAAGCATGCGGCCAGCCTGCGTGCGAAACAGCTCGATATGGTCCGGCGTCTGACCTATACGCTGGTCCTGGCGAACCTGCTGAATGCCGCGATTGTGATCGTGTCCTTCCACAATACTCCGTCCAGCGGGCTTCTCTACATGTGGGGCGCCGGGATCCTGGCCTCGAGCATCGTCGCGATCGCCACCCAGTTCTTCAACCCGCAAGACATGGACCCGATGGGCGAGCGTTCGCAGAACGCGCTCGACAATTTTTCGCGCGGCGCGACGCTGAACGGAATCCTGTGGGGCGTCGCACCCTTCATCGTGATGAAGGCCGCCGATCCGACCGGACAGATGATCATCGGCGTGATCATGGCGGGGATGATGTTTGCCGGGACGTTCCTGATGGCGCGTACGCCGAAGGCGGCGCTCTCGTTCCTGGTACCTATTGCCATCGGCGTGGTGCTCGCGATGCAGCTGCAGGCGGACCACGAATACTGGTTCGTTGCCCTGTTGACGCTGGCCTATGCCGGCGTGCTGATGCTTGCGGTGCGCTGGTCCCACAATCAGTTCGTCGAGCAGCACCTGAGCGAGTCGGCGATGAAGGAACAGTCGCAGCTGATCAGCCTCCTGCTGCGCGATTTCGAGGAAAGCACGTCGGACTGGCTGTGGCAGACCGATGCCGACGGACAGTTGCAGGATATCCCGCTCGTATTCGAGGGGGCGAAGGAAGCCGACAGCGTAATGCGCAAGGGCGTGCCCCTGCTGGGACTGTTCGGCGGTTCCGATGCACTGAAAGTGCTGGAGACCAGCCTGATGCGCCGCCAGGGCTTCCGCGATCTCGCCCTGCAGGTGATTACGCCGGAAGGAGAGGCCGAGCGCTGGTGGTCCGTGACCGGCAAGCCGATCTTCGAACACGGCACCTTCCGTGGCTTTCGGGGCGTCGCGACCGACATTACCCAGTCCAAGGAGATCGAGGACCGTATCGCCTACATGGCGCACTATGACGGCCTGACCGGCCTGCCGAACCGGATGACCATGCAGGAGCATCTCGAGAAGGCGGCGCGCAGCCCCATGCCGGCAAGGTCGGAGCGGGCGCTCGTCTGGCTCGATCTCGACAATTTCAAATGGGTCAATGACACGCTGGGCCACCCGGCCGGTGACGAACTGCTGCGCCAGGTGGCGGACAGGCTGACAGGCCTCTGCCGCAACAAGGACATCGTCTCTCGGATCAGCGGCGACGAGTTCGCGCTGATCGTGGAGCGCCCCGAACCTGGCGGCCTTGAGGATTTTCTCGACGACCTCATCGAACGTCTGTCGGAGCCATATGATATCTGGGGGTCGACAGCGAACTGCTCGGCGTCGGTCGGTGTGCGGCTGTTCGATTCCTATACGCACGACACGCGCGTCCTGCTGAAGCATGCCGACCTCGCCCTCTACCAGGCGAAGAAGCTGGGCAAGGGCAACTGGTGCATGTTCACGGCCGAGCTGGACGAGAAGGCTCGTGCGCGTGCGCAGATCGAGTCGGACCTGCACCGGGCCCTCGACAATAACGAGCTGCGAGTCTTCTTCCAGCCGGTGGTCGATGCGATGACGCTGGAGATCGTCGGCTTCGAGACTCTGCTGCGCTGGGACCATCCGAAGCGCGGCCTGGTCTATCCCGGCGAGTTCATCGAGCATGCCGAGGACAATGGCCTGATCACGCGGATCGGCGACTGGGTGATCCGCGCGGCTCTGGCTGAAGCGCGCCGCCTGCCGGATCATGTCGGTATTTCGGTGAATATCTCGCCGCTGCAGATCCATTCGATGAGCCTTGTGCCGACGATCATGAACGCGATTGCCGCGAACAATATCGCGCCGGAGCGGCTGGAGCTGGAAATCACCGAGACGGTGCTGATGTCGGATACCGAGTTCACGCTAAAGCGCCTGCACCAGATCAAGAACCTTGGTGTACGGATTGCGCTCGACGATTTCGGGACAGGTTATTCCTCGCTGAGCTACCTGCGCAGCTTCCCGTTCGACAAGATCAAGATCGACAAGAGCTTCGTGTCAGACCTCGAAAGCCGTGCCGACAACCGTGCGATTGCGGTGGCCACGCTGAACCTTGCCCGGTCGCTGGGCATGAGCTGCACCGCCGAGGGCGTGGAGACGAGCTTCCAGGCCGAGTTCCTGCGCGACAATGGCTGCGACAACCTGCAGGGCTTCTTTATCAGCCGGGCCCAGCCGCTGGATAAACTGCGCCACCTGATCGAGGTGCGCGATGCGGCGAGCCGGGATGCGCAGCCTCCGGTCAAGCCGGCGCTGCGCATTGTCGAAAGCGACGAGGCGAAGGCACGTGCCGTGAAGGCGTCCTGATCCTTACGGATTGTCGGTCGTCTCTGGCGGCTTCTCTTCCGTCTTCTTCTTCCCGAACAGGAGGTTGCCGAGCGCTTCCTTGGCAGCCTTTTCGGCAAGGTCTTCCTGAGACTCCTTCGTTTCCGGCGCCGGTGTCGCGGTCGTGTCCTGAGACGTTCCGTCCGCAGGCGGAGTGGCCGTCGTCGTCTTGTCCGTCGTGCCGGGCAGGCCGAGCAGGTTGCCGAGCGCGCCGCCGGAGGAGCCAGAGCCGCCGATCTGGTTGAGCAGCTTGCTACCGAGATCGGCCTTCAGCGCATCGGTCACACCGGACAGGTCTGGCGTGACTTTCGGGCTGGTCCACGAACCGGACAGGCGGACCGGAACCGGAATGCCGTTCAGCTGGACGACGCTGCCGGTGCCCTGGCCCTTCTTGTCGATGGCGGTGGCGAGGCGGAGATCCAGCGTCTGGCCGCCGAGATTGATATTCCCGGTGCCATCGATGCCGAGCACCGGGCTCAGCAGTTTCATCAGATCGACATTGGCGACACCGTTCTGGACCTTCAGCACTGTGTTGAAGCTGGTGAAGTCCGTCTGCGCTTCAGGTGAAAGGGCCGAGGCAAAGTCGAGGCTTTGCAGCTTGCCGGTGGCGAGCGCCTCCGTCAGCGAGTCCTTGCTGCGGATCAGCTGAGCGACGTTGAGCCCCTTTATGGCGCCTTCGCTGAGCTTGGTGCTGATCTCGCCGTTGAGGCCGCGCATGATCTCGTCGATGGAAGCGCCGGTCGCGCTGCCAGTGACGGCGAAGGTGCCGGTGCCGGTCAGCTTGTCGAAGCCGGCCAGCGTGCCGAGCAGGGACGAGACGCCGACGCTGTCGCCGGTCATTGCGAAGGTGAGGGCGGGCGTCGCGCCGGAAGCATCGACCGAGAGCTTGCCGCCCCAGTTGCCGCCGAATGCACCGAATGCCGGAAGGTCCGCATTGAGCTTGCCGTCGGAGAGCTTGGTGACGACGCTCGCATTGCTGAGCGTGACGTTGCCGAGCACGAGACTGGTGGTGCGGATGTTCAGGTCGGCATCGACAGATTTGAGGCCGGCAAGATCGAGCGGTTCCTTACTCCAGCCGGTCATGGGCTGTTGCGGCTTCTTTTCCTGGTCAGCCGGTGCGAGGAAGGGCGACAGGTCCAGCTCGCCCATGTCAAGGTCGCCGGTCAGGCGAGGTTTTTCGCCCGACAGATCGATGCCCGCTGTGCCGTTCGCCTTGATGTCGTCCAGGGTGAGCGCGAGGTCGGCGATCGAGAGTTTCTTGAACGTGCCGGTGATCTTCCCGGCGGCCGAGAAGCTCTGCATCGTGTCGCCCGGTTCCATTTCCACGTCGGCGGCCTTGAGCAGCGCGCGCAGTTCGCTGGACGAGGCGTCGATCTGGCCATTCACCCTGCCGTCACCAGCGAGCGACGCATCGCCCTTGTAGGTCGCGTTGAGCAGGGCGCCGGTATGCGTGACATCGAGGCCGGTGAGGGCGAGCGCGTCGGCCGGTCCGGAGACCTTGCCTGTGATCTTCACCTTTTCCAGCGCGTCTTCGGCCGGGACTTCAATTCCCATCTGCTTCAGCAGTTCGCCCGTGTTGGGGGCAAGCCCGTCGAGCGCGCCATCGACCGTCACCGTCTCGCCGAGCGTGATCTTGCCAGCATAGGTGAGCGTCAGGAGATTGCCCTTGAGGCCGAGGTCGTCGAACTGGATCAGGAGATTGTCGAACGGGCCGGAGACTTTGCCCTTCACGTCGGCGGCGCCGAGCGGGGCGACGTTCACCGGCAGGTCGATCGCCGCGAACGCTGCGAGGTCGGCAAGGTTCGGGGCGCTGAGCGTAAGGGCTCCGTCGAGCGAAGGCGCGTCGCCGAGCGTGACCGAGCCGTCATAGGTGGCCTTCGCGAGTTTCGAATCGAGCTTGAAGCCGACGCTCGCCGGCGCGCCATTCTGGATGGCTTCCGGTGTATCGAGTGTCAGGTCGATGTCGAAGGCCTGGTCCTGGAACAGGCCGTCGGCTTTTGCCTTCAGCGGCTTGTCGAAGCCCTGCATGGAGGCGTCGAGGTTCAGGTCCTTCAGTTCATAGGTCTTGCCGGCCGCTTCGTCGCGGAAGGTGAGCGAGGCGTTTTTCAGGCTGGCCTTGCCGATGCTGGCGTCGACGCTGCCGCCTTCGCTGGGGGTGGCGGGCTGTTCCTCGGCACCGGTGCCGAAATCCCAGTTCGTGCGGCCATCGGCGAGCTTTTCCAGCTGCACATTGGCGTCCACGAAGGAGAGTTCCTGCACTTCGACGCGGCGCGACAGGAGCGGCAGCCATTTGACCGATCCGCGCAGCTCGCCCGCCTCGATCAGGTTCGGCGTGGAGAATCCTTCGGGGTTGGCGACGGTGACGCCACCGACGCTGGCGGCGATGCGCGGAAAGACAGAGACGCTGACATCGCCGGTCAGCAGGACCTCGCGATTGAGGGCGGTCGTGGCGGCCTTTTCGATCTGCGCCTTGTAGACCGACTTTGGCACGAAGAAGGGAATGGCGAGGGCCGTGACCAGCAAAAGGCCGAAAATACCGGCTAGAATCAAAAGGATACGTTTCATGTGTCTCGCCTTCGCGCGTGGGCCACCGGTCTTGGTATTTATTATGCCGGATGAATGGGGGCTGAAAAATGGAAATAGCTGATTCCGCCTGAACTTCCCCGCTTGACCCACCCAGCGCCCGCGCATAAAGAGGCGGCTCGCCGCAATGCGGCACAGGAAATGCGCGGGTGTAGCTCAGTCGGTTAGAGTGCCGGCCTGTCACGCCGGAGGTCGCGGGTTCGAGCCCCGTCACTCGCGCCATTTCTCTTTTCGGATGGGTTTTACAGACAAGTCAGCAGCGATGCAGCGGCCCCGTAGCCGCTCAGCTGTCATCCTCCGATGCGTGGGCCCGGAGGATGGCTGCCCGCGTGCTTTGGGGAAGTTTGGTGACGTCGAGAAGGACCTTGCCGAAATGCACGTCCGTGACGGCTTCCATCGGAATGCTCACGTCACCAGTGTTCTCGATATAGACCGTCAGATCCCTGGCATGGACTGCCCGCACCGCGCCGAACGAGATCTCGCCATCGTGAGCAAATACGGGAAGTTCGGGCCTCAGCTTTTCTCGCGCCATTACATCCTCCTGTCAGGACTTTTTGGAAGCCAGACCCTAACATAGGCGTTTCCGGCTCCCGAACCAGTGACGCGGGAATGGAACTTACCGGTAGAAGTCGCAGAGGGTCGTGATCAGGGCCCGGCCGATGCCGCCGCTGCAACGGTAGTAAATCGTCTGGGCATCCCGGCGCGATTCCACAAGCCCCGCGGCGCGCAGCTTCGCAAGGTGCTGCGAGACGGCGGAATGGGACTGTTCGGTCAGCTCGGCGAGCTGGCCCACGGGCATTTCGCCGCCTTCGCTGAGGGCGCAGAGGATCTTCAGCCGCGTGTCGCTGGCCATGGCCTTCAGCACTTCGGAGGCCTCATGGATGCTTCCGGAGACGACCTCGAAATTGTCCTGGGCGCGTTTGGGTGCAGGCATCAGTGTGTCACCTCCTCAGCAATGGGCATCACGTCAGCAGAATCCGTGCCGGTTGTGGCGGGCAGCCAGTCCGGGCCGCGCAGGGCGACATAGATGGCCGGGATCACGAGTACCGTCAGCGCAGTGGACGAGGCCAGCCCGAACAGCAGCGAGATGGCCAGCCCCTGGAAGATCGGGTCGGTCAGGATCACGGCTGCCCCGATCATGGCCGCAAGGGCCGTCAGCAGGATCGGCTTGAAACGGATCGCCCCCGCATTCAGCAGGACCTCTTTCAGCGGCGTGTGGCCGTCGGTCAGGTGCTTCACGAAGTCCACCAGCAGGATCGAGTTGCGCACGATGATGCCGGCGAGCGCGATGAAGCCGATCATCGAGGTGGCCGTGAAGGCAGCGCCGAAGATCCAGTGGCCGATCATGATGCCGATCAGCGTCAGCGGAACCGGCGTCAGGATGATCAGGGGCACGCGGAACGTGCCGAACTGACCGACCACGAGAATGTAGATGGCGAGCAGCGCAACGGCGAAGGCCATGCCCATGTCACGGAAGGTGACGTAGGTGATCTCCCACTCGCCGTCCCAGAGCAGGGTCGGCTTCGTGTCGTCGTCCGGCTGGCCGTACATGCGAACAGCCGGGGCCGTGAGGCCGGCTGCGGCCCAGTCATAGGCCTTCACCTTGTCCTGGATTTCGAACATGCCGTAGATCGGCGCCTCGAACCGGCCGGCGAGTTCGCCCATCACCATGTCGGCGAAATAGCCGTCGCGGCGGAAGATAACGGGTGAGCCGGCTTCTTCCGACACTTCGACCAGCGCGCCGAGTTCGACGGGCGGCGCGTTCGTCCCGGCGAGGCGCGCCGGCACCGGGATGGCGGCGATCTCCTGCGACCAGTTGCGCTGGGATTTCGGCAGGCGGATGCGGATGTCGAGCGGGTCGCGGCCTTCGCTGCGCGGGCTGACGCCCACGGTCTGGCCGTTGAAGGCGAGCGCAATCGTGTCGAGGATGTCCTGCTGCTGGACGCCATAGTCGGCGGCCCGCGGCTCATCCACCGAGACGGTCAGGCGCGGCGCGGGAACGCCAATGGAATTGTCGACGTCGACGATGAAGTCCGTGTCCTTGAAGAACTGCTCGACAATGGCGGCCGTCTCGCGGCGGGCTTCCGGCGTCGGGCCGTAGATCTCGGCCAGCAGTGTCGCGAGGACCGGCGGCCCCGGCGGCACTTCGACCACTTTGACGCTGGTGCCTTCCGGCATCGGCAGGGCGAGCAGGCGGTGGCGCATGTCGAGCGCGATGTCGTGGCTGGCCCGCTTGCGGTGGGACTTCTCGGACAGGTTCACCTGCAGGTCGCCCATTTCCGGCGAGTTGCGTAGGAAATAGTGGCGGACGAGGCCGTTGAAATTGAACGGGGCGGCGGTACCGGCATAGGCCTGGATCGTCTCGACTTCCTTCACGTCGCGGATGGCGTCGGCAAGGGCGAAGAGGGCCCGTTCGGTGTCTTCGACAGAGGCGCCTTCCGGCAGGTCGACCACGACCTGGATTTCCGACTTGTTGTCGAACGGCAGCAGCTTCACCGGCACAACCTTGAAGTAGAACAGGCTGAGCGAGGCGAGCGTGGTGACGCCGACGGCGATGAGGAAGGTCCACGCGCTCTTCTTCGAGGCGATGATGGGCGAGGCAACGCGGCGGTAGAGGGCGCCGAGGCGGGTGGCTTCCGCGCCTTCGAGATGATCTTCCTCGCCGCTGGCGCCGTGGCCGTGCAGCGGAGCCTTGCCGGCGATCTTCATCATCAGCCAGGGCGCGAGGCCGACGGCGACGAAGAAAGAGAACAGCATGGCGGCCGAGGCGTTGGCCGGGATCGGCGCCATGTAGGGGCCCATCAGGCCGGACACGAACATCATGGGCAACAGGGCCGAGATCACGGTCAGCGTCGCGATGATGGTCGGGTTACCGACTTCCGAGACGGCGTCGATGGCGGCCTTCACGCGCGAGCGGCCGTCCTTCATGGCCCAGTGGCGGGCAATGTTCTCGATGATGACGATGGCGTCGTCGACCAGGATGCCGATGGAGAAGATCAGCGCAAACAGCGAAACGCGGTTGATCGTGTAGCCCATCATCAGCGAGGCGAAGAGGGTGAGCAGGATCGTCGTCGGGATCACGATCAGCGTCACCAGCGCCTCGCGCCAGCCGATGGCGAAGGCGATCAGGATAACGATGGAGACCGTCGCGAGGCCGAGGTGGAACAGGAGTTCGTTCGCCTTGTGGTCGGCGGTTTCGCCATAGTTGCGGGTCACCTCGACGCGCACGCCTTCCGGGATCAGGCCGCCTTCGAGAACGTGCACGCGCTCGAGGATCGCCTCGGCGACGTTCACGGCATTGGCGCCCGGGCGTTTGGCGAGGGCGAGCGTAACGGCCGGACGGGCGGCAAAGCCGGCGCCGTCTTCCTTGCGATCGAGGGTCCACACGCGGGATTCGCTTTCGCCGCCGGCCACGCGGACCGTGGCAACGTCGGACAGGTAGACCGTGCGGCCGCCGGAGCCGGGCAGTTCGAGGCGTTCAAGTTCGCCGACGGCGTCGATCCGGTCGCCGGCCTGAACCAGAAGTGTATTCCCCTCCTGACGGGCCGTGCCGACCGGCATCGCGGCGGCGGCCTGTCCGACGGACTGGACCAGCGTCTGCAGCGGCACGCCATAGGCAGCCATTGCCTGGATGTCGGGTTCGACGCGCAGTTCCAGCGCGCGCCCGCCGACGATCGACGTGAGGCCGACATCCGGAACCTTGATCAGTTCCTTCTGAAGCTCGTCGGCGAGCATGCGGAGCGAGGTGTCGCTCCAGACATTGCCGGTCCATTCCTCGGGCGACAGGGTCAGCGTAACGATCGGAACGTCATTGATGCCGCGGCCGACGACCAGCGGCATGGGCACGCCGGGTGGAATGCGGTCGAGGTTGGCGCGGATCTTCTCGTGCACGCGCAGGATGGCATCGTCGGCATCGGTGCCGACATTGAAACGGGCGGTCACCATCGCGCCGTCGTCACGGCTCTGCGAGTAGACGTGTTCGACGTCCGGGATGGCGGTGATGATCTGTTCGAGCGGTTCGGTGACCAGCTCGACCACGTCCGCAGCCTTCAGGCCCGGCGCCTGCACGATCATGTCGACCATCGGCACCGAAATCTGCGGTTCTTCCTCGCGCGGAATCGTCAGCAGCGCGACGAGACCGACCGCGAGGGCCGTCAGCAGGAAGAGCGGGGTCAGCGGCGAGCGGATCGTCGACCGCGTGATGCTGACCGAGACATCCGGTTTCATGCGGTCACTCCGGTTTTTCGATCTTGTCCCCGGGCTTCAGGCCGGTGAGCACTTCATACTTGCCTTCGGTGTCGGCCAGCGGTGCGGCGAGCGCGACCGGGGCGTCGACGAAACGGTCGCCTACCTGCACACGGACGAAGTCCACGCCGTAGCGGGTGGAGACATAGTCTTTCGGCACCAGGATGGCGCGGCGTTCGCCCACCGGGGCGAGCACGTCGACGCGCTCGCCGACCAGGGCATCGAGGCCGCCGGGAACGGTCGCGTCGGCGATCAGCGAACCGTTGCGCAGTTCGGGATAGATCTTGACGATGGTGGCTGTGCGGACATCGCCGCCGCGGGTCGGCAGACGCAACGCGAAGGTCTCACCTTCCTTGATCTGCGCCGCATGGCGTTCCGGCAGGGACAGGCGGACGACGCCGTTCACGGTGGCAAAGGTCGCGATCACCTCGCCCGGCGAGACGACGGAGCCTTCGACCACGTTCACGCCGGTGACCTTGGCGTCTGCGGGGGCGAGGATGCGGCCCTCTGCCTGGCGGGCGCTCAGGGCGTTGCGTTCGGACTCGGCGGAAGAGAGGTTGCGCTTCAGCACGTCGAGATTGGTGCGCTGCTCGTCGAGGCGGGCCTTCGGGAAGAAGCCCTGTTCGAACAGGGCCTCGTTGCGGGTCAGGTCTTCCTCGGCCTGGCGGATCTGCGCCTGCAGCGCCTGGATGCGCGAAGCGAGACCGGACAGTTGCGGGGCGATGGTCGCGTCGGTGACGATGGCGACGACCGCTCCGGCATTCACCACATCGCCTTCGTCGATGCTGAGGCGCGTGACGACGCCCTGCAGCCGCGAGCGGGCCGTGGCGGAGTCGGCCGCTTCGATCCGGGCGACGGCGGGGCGGTAGTCGACGACCACCGATTCCTCGACGGTCAGGTCCTGCGCGGCGGCAGGCAGCGACAGGGCCGCGAGGAGCGCGGCGGCCAGGAGGGGCTTAGTAGCGGCCATGGTCTTCCACCTTGCCGGTTGCGGGATTGATCTGGACGCAGGGCAGGCCGGCAGCTTTCCAGCCCATGATGCCGCCCGCCATGTGGGCGGCGTCGGCACCGGTGGCGGCCATGAACGCGTCGAGCGCGGCACGCGAGCGTTTGCCGGATCCGCACTGGAACACGATCTGGCGGCCCGGATGGGTCGGGATGGCTTTCGGCTCGAAGGTCGACAGCGGCAGCAGGAGGGCGCCGTGAATGCGTTCGAAGGCGAATTCGTTGGGTTCCCGCACGTCCACGAGCAGGACGCTCCCGGCCTTGAGGCCTTCAAAGACGGTTGCGGGGGAAAGGTCGCGGGGATCGGCCATAAGGGACTCCTCTTATGTGCGCGCAGGGGCGCAGCATTTATTCTCGTCTCAGATACATGCGCCCGCGCGTCCGGCCCATGCGACATAATGCGCATTTTATAAAACACGAATATAAGAGATAACGCAGACAAACATTAAGTCCCAAGGGAGTCCGTCATGGCAAAGATCGTCGTACTGGGTGCAGGTTTGGGCGGCATCATCGCTGCCTACGAGATTCGGAAGACGATCCGACGGCAGGACAAGGTCGTCGCAATCAACGAGACGGACTTCTACCAGTTCGTGCCGTCGAACCCGTGGGTTCTGGTCGGCTGGCGGGAGCGCAAGGACATTGTCGTCGACCTGCACAAGCCGCTGAAGCGCCGCCGGGTGGAACTGGTCGTGGGCAAGGCCGCGAAAGTGGAGCCGGAGAACAAGCGCGTGCGCATGTCGGACGGCTCGTTCGTGGACTATGACTACCTCGTGATTGCGACCGGCCCGGAACTGGCCTTCGACGAGATCCAGGGCCTCGGTCCGAACGGCTTTACCCAGTCGGTCTGCCACATCGACCATGCCGAAGCCGGCTACAAGGCGTTCGAGGAGTTCTGCAAGGATCCGGGTCCGGTGATCGTCGGCGCCGTACAGGGCGCGTCCTGCTATGGCCCGGCCTATGAAACCGCCATGATCATCGAGACGGAGCTGCGCAAGCGGAAGATCCGCGACAAGGTTCCGATGACCTTTGTGACGTCCGAACCCTATGTCGGCCATCTTGGCCTCGACGGCGTGGGCGACACCAAGGGCCTGCTCGAAAGCGAGATGCGCGACCGCCACATCAAGTGGATCTGCAATGCCAAGGTCCAGAAGGTCGAAGCCGGCAAGATGACCGTGGAAGAGGTCAACGAGGACGGCACGACCAAGCAGATCCACGAACTGCCGATGAAGTACTCGATGATGCTGCCGCCGTTCCGCGGAGTTCCGGCGGTGCGCGACGTGGAGGGCCTCTCCAACCCGCGCGGCTTCATCCTCACGGACAAGAACCAGCGCAATCCGAAATACCCGGAAATCTTCGGCCTCGGCGTCTGTATCGCCATTCCGCCGGTCGGCAAGACGCCGGTTCCGGTGGGCGTGCCGAAGACGGGCTTCATGATTGAGTCCATGGTCACCGCGATTGCCGAGAACCTCGGCGAGATCCTGCGCGGCAAGGAACCGACGCACGAAGCGACCTGGAACGCGATCTGTATTGCCGACTTCGGCGATGGCGGCGTCGCCTTCATCGCGCAGCCGCAGATTCCGCCGCGCAACGTCAACTGGTCGGTCTCCGGCGGCTGGGTGCACACGGCGAAAGTCGGTTTTGAGAAATACTTCCTCGGCAAGATCAAGTCGGGCCGGTCCGAGACGTTCTACGAGAACGCCGCGCTGAGCCTGCTGAAGACCCACAAGCTGAAATAAGGCCGGAGCGAAGGAGCGGGCCATGACGGATACGGCTGTAACTGGCAGCGTTGCGATCTGCACCCATTGCGGAACGCCCAACCGGGTGGCGGCGGGCAAGGCGCTGTCCGCGGGCAAGTGCGGCAAGTGCGGGGAACCGCTGGCGACGCATGAGCCCGTCGATATCAGCGGCGACATGCTGCAGCGCCTGATCGAGCGCGATACCGGCGCCTTCGTGCTGGACGTCTGGGCGCCCTGGTGCGGACCGTGCCGGATGATGGCGCCGTCCTATGCGCAGGCCGCCGGCCGCTTCGCCGACCAGGTGCGCTTCTTCAAACTCAACTCGGACCAGAACCAGGAGGCGGCGGGCCGGCTCGGCATCCGCGGCATCCCCACACTGATCGCCTGGAACAAGGGCGAACTCATTGCCAAGCAGGCCGGGGCCCAGACGGGCGACGGCCTCAACCGTTGGATCCAGTCAACCTTCAGGCTGAGCGCCTGAAACCAACCAGAAGGATATTCAAGATGAATGTCGATCGTGCTGTCTTCGCCTTTGCCGGCGTTGTCGTGATGCTGAGCCTGGCGCTCGGTTACTATGTCTCCCCGTACTGGTTCCTGCTGACGGCCTTTGCGGGCCTCAACATGTTTCAGGCCGCGTTCACGGGCTTCTGCCCGGCCGCGATGATCTTCAAGGCAATTGGGCTGAAGCCGGGTAACGCGTTCAAATGAGCCTGAAGTTCGCCCGCCGCCTCTCCGTCAGCCTGCTGGCGCTGGCGGCACCCGTTGCGCTGGCCCAGCCGATTTCGCTGCGCGATGCGGTGCAGCAGGCGCTTGGCCATGACCCGTCGATTGAAAGGGCGGAAGCCGATGTGGAACGCAGCAAGGCGGGGCTGGATGCGGCGCGGGCCGGGCGCGGGCCGCAGGCCGGGCTCCAGGCGCAGGTGGGCGCTTTGGAGACGGACTATACGGCCGACCGCCTCTCGCAGGTGCCCCGGTCTGCAGGCCTGCAAGCTGAGTGGACCGTGTTCCAGTCCGGTGCGCTCGGCGCCTCCGTCGATGCGGCCAAGGCCCAGCGCGATGCAGCCGGCTACCAGCTTCTTGGTACCCGGGAACGAACCATTCTCGACACGTTCGAAGCCTATGCCGTGGCCTGGCTGTCCGAACGGACGGTCGACGTCGCCGAAGCGCGGGTCGCCACGTTCCGGATCCGGCTCGACGAGACGCAGGCCCGGTTCGACCAGGGCCAGGTGACGCGAACCGACATCGCCCTCACCGAAGCGCGGCTCGCCTCGGCGCAGGCCGAGCGGGAAGCGGCGCGGGCGCAGCTTTCCGGTGCCTGGGCGCGGCTGTCGCGCCTGACCGGTGTGGATCATGCCGTGACCAGCGAGACGCCGGAACTCGGCGCCATTGTTGGGGGAGACCTCTCTTCTGCCCTGTCTCGGGTGATGTTCAAGAATGCCGACCTCGCCGCTGCGCGGGCCGCCGAAGTTTCGGCCGGACACCGCGTGACGGAAGCCAAGGGCAAGTTCGGCCCGAAAGTCTCCCTCAAGGCGCGGGCGACGACGGGCGAAGACCTCTACTTCTTCTTCGAAGACCCGATCAGCGATGTCGGCGCCTTCGTGACCGTGGACGTGCCGCTGTTCACCAGCGGCCTGCGCGATGCTTCGAAGCGCGAGGCGATTGCCGGGCGGAGCGCGGCGACGGCGGATGTGCGGGCGGCGGAACTGCAGCTGCATGAGGCCGTGGTCGGCCTGTGGGGCGATATCGAGGCCCGGCGCCTGTCGCTGGCTGCGGCCGAGCGGGCCGAGACGGCTGCGCAGCTCGCCGCCGAAGGCGCGCAGAAGGAACAGGCCGCCGGTATCCGCACGCTGGTCGATGCGCTCGATGCCGAGAACGAGTACCGCGACGCGCAGATTGCGCGCTACCGGGCTGCCACGCAGTTGCAGATCGCCGAGGCACGGCTCCTGTCGCTGTCGTCGGATCTCGAACAGCAGCTTCAGCAGCTGCCGTAAGCTCCAGCACCTGCGACGCCCGTGAAGGCGCCGTGGGGTGGGGTTGGGTTTTCAGGAACGGAATGCGGCCTAGGAGTCCGGCAGGGGCAGGCTCACAGCCAGGCGCTCATCCCGGCGCAAGCCGGGATCCAGAGCCACGAACTGCAGTGCCTGCCGCACTGGACCCCGGCCTGCGCCGGGGTGAGCGCCGATGAGGGGATTGCGGGCGTAGGCGGGGGGTTAGCAGGCTGCCGTCGAGCGCCGCGGCGATGCGGGCATTGGAATGCGCAGGTGGCTTCGCCCAGTCCGGCATTTCAGCCCGCTCCGCTTTCCCGACAATCGAAACGATCAACGCGCGGCCGTGGGGCGTGACGCCCCAATAGTATTCCGTTCCCTTGCCCCAGGTGGCGCGGACATAGGCGCGCAGCATCATGGCCTGGACCCAGATGAGGGGCCAGATCGGGATGAGATGCGGCGGCAGGTCAGGCGGCGGATGGAACAACGACATGTGCCGGAATATACGTCCGGACACGGAGGTGTCGGATAAGTTTGTTGTTTTGTGTGTGGGTGGTGCAGGTTCAGGGAAGCGGAGTGTTGGACGAGTGGAAAGTCCGCCGGACCCCCACCTGTCCTCCCCCTTGCAGGGGGAGGAACGCAGGACTTTCCCATCGCGCCCAGGCCGCTGATGGGGTTCTCCCCCTTGAAAAGGGGGAGGCAGAGGGGGTTCAAGCGGGCGTGCGGAAGGTGCGTGTTACTGTGATCGACGTGTCGGCGACCGTGATCGAGGTGACGGCAACCGTGATCCTCCTGTGCGGGAAAGGGCGGTTTGCTGTCGTCTGGCGGGGCGCCTATATGTAGCCCCTGAGAACGAGTCACAGGAGACGGCATGCAGCCGGTCAGCTTCAAGGGATTTGGCGGGGCGGCGCTGAAGGGGGATGCCTTCGGGTCGGCGGACGACCCGGCCGTGCTGCTGATCCATGGGGCCGCGCAGACGCGGGCCGTGTGGGATGATGTGGCCGATGCCCTGCTGAAGGCCGGGCGGCATGTGATCCGGATCGACCTGCGCGGGCATGGCGAAAGCGACCGGCAGGCGGGCGGGGGGTATGAGTTCGATGCCTTTGTCGAGGACCTGCGGGCCGTGCTGGCGCAGATGGCGTCGCGGCCGGTGATCGTGGCGGCTTCGCTGGGCGGCTGGGCGGCGACGGCGGCCATCGGCGAGGAGGGCAACCATCTGGCGGCCGGGCTCGTGCTGATCGATGCCGTGCCGGACATGGACTTCGATGCGGCCTGCCGGGCTGCGGGGCAGCCGGCGTTCGACCCGCAATTCGCGAAGACGTTCGATCCGGAGCGGGCGGTGGCCCGCGTGTCGGCGGCGGCGAAGGGGATCAATGTGCCGGTCCTGTTCGTGCGCGGCACCGAGAGCGAGCTGTCCGGTGCGGCGGCGGCGAACCGGTTCGTCGGCAATTTCGCGAATGTCGAATATGCCGAGATCCGCGAGGCGGGGCAGATGGTGGCGGCCGAGCGGGCCGACATGTTCAGCGCGACGCTGCTGAACTTCCTTGAACGCAAGGTGCCGCGCTTTGCGCCGGAATACCGTCAGGGGTCTGACGCACGGACGCTGCGCGATGCGCTCGGCTGTTTTGCGACGGGCGTGACCGTGGTGACGGTGATGAACGAAGCGGGCGAGCCGGTGGGCCTGACGGCGAACTCGTTCACGTCGGTCTCGCTCGATCCGCCGCTGCTGCTGGTCTGCATCGCGAAGACGGCGGGTAGCCTGCCAGCACTGGTGGCGGCGGAGAATTTCGCCGTCAACGTGCTGCATATCGGCCAGCAGCCGACCTCGAACCTGTTTGCGAAATCCGGCGAGGACCGGTTTGCGGAGACGCCATGGAGCCGGGGGCATAACGATGCGCCGCTGCTGTCCGGTGCGCTCGCGAATTTCGAGTGCCGGCGCCATGCGCTGCACGAGGGCGGGGACCATGTGATCCTGGTCGGCGAAGTCGTCCGGGCACGGTTCGAGCCGCGGCGCGACCCGCTGCTCTATTTCCGCGGCAAGTATCGCCGCCTGCACTTCGCCTGAGGCTCAGGCGGCGAAGAAGGCTTTCAGCCGGTCGATATTGTAGGGACGCTCGGCGAGCGTTTCCTCGTCCCATTCGCTGCGCGGTTCGGCGAAGAAATCCCCGCCATAGACATGGATCGCGCCGGTGAGGCGGCCGAGCGGATTGGTGACCGAGTGGATGATGTCCTTGCCGAGGGGCGTCACATCGCCGGCAAGCAGCGTCTTCGCGCCGGCGGCCTCGACCCGGGCCGGGTCTTCCTTCACGCGGCGCCAGAAGATGTTGTCCTCGCGGCCGGTATAGATGCCGATGATCGCCCACATCTCGTGATTGTGCGGCATCAGCGTCTGGTGCGGGCCCCAGACGATGTTGAGCACGGTGAGATCGGCGGACCGGTAGAGCGGGTCGATCGTCGGGCCGGTGGGCTCGCCCAGCGTGGCGAGGATGGAGTCGGGGTCGTGAAAGGCGGCTTTCATGACTTCCAGCGCCGCATGATGGGTGTGGTCAACGGCGACGGCGGCGCGGCAATCGGCGATGAACGTGTGCAGGTCGAACATGGCTTTCTCTCCCGGCCGGGAGTGTCCTCCCGGAGGGGGGCCGCGTCAATCCTGCGGCAGGGCGATGCTGCGGACGGCGCGGGCGAGGACCGGCGCGATGTCGATGGCGTTCGTGCGGTGTGGCAGGGCGTTCGTGGTGACGACTTTCGCGGCGCCTGCGGCCATCAGGAGCTCTTCGGCATGGTCGGAGAATATGCCGTGTACCGCGCAGCAGACCGGCGGCTTCGTGCCGTGGTTGCGCAGGGTGCGGACCAGGGTTGCGAACGTGGTGCCGGAGGAGAGGATGTCGTCGACGATGACCGGCGTGTGATGGTCGAGCACAATGCCGTCCGGTACGTCGATGCGGACGGACTTGTCGCCGAGCCGCTTCTTGCGGAAGACGTCATAAGGCGCGCCGCAGGCGGCGGCGATGGCGGAGACCCATTGCTCGCTTTCCTCGTCCGGGCCGTAGAGGACCGGATGGTCGACATGGTCGCGGATCCAGGCGGCCATGGGTTCGGTCGCGTGGGCGAGTTCGCCGGGGATGGTGAAGACTTCCTCCAGCCCGGCAAGGCGGTGGAGGTGCGGGTCCAGCGTCACGACCCAGGAGAGGTGCGCCGAAAGGAGCGCGCCGATGTGCCGGGCACTGATGGATTCCCCGCGGTTGAAGGCGACGTCCTGCCGGAAGTAGGGCATGTAGGGCGCGATCAGGCCGACCGAGCGGGCGCCGAGGTCTTCCGCCGTCATGGCGGCGAAGAGGAGCGGCACGAGTTTCGGGTCCGGCCGGTCGAGGCAGTCGATCAGGGCGATGTGGCGCCCGTCCGGCGGCGTGAGGTAGCGGATATAGGTCTCGCCGTCGGGGAACTTGTGGAACTCGATCTCGCCGAGGTCGGCGCCGAGGGCGTGGGCGAGCGGGGCGGCCAGGTGACCGGCGCCGGGGAGGGAATAGAGAAGGTGTCGGGTCATCTTGTCAGCTCGATGATGTCGGGATTGGTCTTCACATAGTCGAGCACATAGGTGAGCTCGCCGATGGATTCGGTATGCAGCGTGTACAGAGGGTCGCCCTGTTTCACGCGGTCGCCGACGCGGACGTGCAGGGAGAGGCCGGCCGCCTTGTCGTCGGGGGCGCCGGCGAGCTTGGCGACGCGGGCGAGGCGGCGGTTGTCGATGGCGGCGACGCGGCCGGAGCGGGTGGCGCAGACCGGGCGCTGGAAATGCGAGGCGGGCGGCTCGAACACGCCGCCCTGCGCCTTGCAGATGGCGAGGAATTTCTCCCAGGCGGCGCCGCTGTCGAGCGTTGCGGCGGCCATTGCCGCGCCGCCGCCCGCTGCGGCCTTGCCGGTGAGTTCGAGGATGGCGCCGGCGAGGAGGAGCGACTTGTCGCGGAGGTCCTGCGGGGCGTCCGGCGCACGTTTCAGCACGGCCAGCACGTCGCGCGCCTCCAGCGCCGGGCCGATGCCGCGGCCGATAGGCTGGGTGCCGTCGGTGATCTCGATGCGCAGCTTCAGGCCGAAGGCGTCCGCCACCGCGCTGAACAGGCCGGACAGTTCGCGCGCTTCGGCGAGGTTGCGGACCTTCGCGGTCGGGCCGACCGGGATGTCGATCACGACATGCGTGGCGCCCGCGGCGATCTTCTTGGAGAGGACCGAGGCGACCATGGAGCCCGGCGAGTCGAAGTTCAGGGCGCGCTCGATGCGGATGATGGCCGTGTCGGCGGGCGAGAAGTTCACCGCGTCGCCCCAGATGAAACAGCCGCCGGCCGTGTCGATGACGTGGCGCAGTTCCTCGCGCGTCAGGTCCACGCGCGTCAGGGTTTCCATCGTGTCTGCCGTGCCGGCGGGAGAGGTGATGGCGCGGGAGGAGGTCTTCGGGATCAGCAGGCCGTTCGCCGCGACGATGGAGACGACGATGGGCGTCGTGCGGTTGGCAGGCAGGCCGCCGACGCAATGCTTGTCGGCGACGGGCGTGCGCCCCCAGTCGATCCGCTCGCCGGTGTCGATCATGGCGCGGGTCAGCGAGATGACCTCCGGTGTGGACAGCGGCTTGGCGGCAACGGCGGTGACGAAGGCGGTGAGCTGGATGTCGGAATAATAGCCGCCGACAATGTCCGTCACGATGGCGCGGATCTTTGCGTCATCGAGCCCGTCGTCGAAGATGCGCTGGCGCACATAGGAGAGCGAGGCGAGCGGCGGGGTGTGTGTGATGCGGACGAGGGCGCCGGGTTCGAGGTCCAGCTTGTCCCAGGCGGCGTCGGCGAGGCCGATGGTCTCTGGCGCGAGCCAGTCGCCGGTGACCTGGTAGAGCGTCGCCACGATGGAGCGGTCGCCATGGGTCAGCGTCACCTGGCTGTGCGCGCCGACGCCTTCCGACCGGCAGACCGGGCAGTCGGCATGGACGAAGGCAATCGCCTCGTCCTGGGTCAAGACGCCGAGGCGGCGCGCGCGCATCAGGTTGGGGACGTCGTCCTTCATTACAGTTTCTGCGTCTCGCCGTGCTCGGGCACGCGGGCGGACCAGCCGAGTTCGTCGCTGATCCGGTGGCGCAGCGCGTCGGAGGCGGCGGCCTCGCCATGCACGACGAAGGTCTCCTTCGGCGGGGTGGCGAAATTGCCGAGCCAGCGCATCACTTCGTTCGAGTCCGCATGCGCGGACAGCATGTGCAGGTTCTGCACTTCGGCGCGCACGTCCCAGTAGCTGCCATGGATCTTCACCTTCTGCGCCCCGGCCAGCATGGCCGCGCCGCGCGTGCCGCCGGCCTGGAAGCCTGCGAACAGGATCGTGTTGCGCGCGTCCGGCGCGTAGGTTTTCAGGTGGTGCAGAACGCGGCCGCCGGTCGCCATGCCGCTCGCCGAGATGATGATCTTCGGTGTACGGTCGGTGTCGAGTTCGCGGGATTCCTCGCCATGGCGGGTATACTTCGCGATGGCGCAGGCCTCGCGCGCCTCGGCAGCGGTCAGTTTGTGGTCGCGGGCGAACCGGACGAACAGCTCGCTCGCGTCGATGGCCATGGGACTGTCGAGATAGACCGGCAAGGCGGGAATGCGGCCCGCCGCGCGCAGGCGGCTGAGATGGTAGAGCAGGGTCTGCGCGCGGCCGACCGCGAACGAGGGAATGATCACTGTGCCGCCGCGCCGGAAGGTGCGGTTGACGATGGCTTCGAGTTCGTCCTGCGGGTCGGTCGCCGGGTGGACCGTGTCGCCATAGGTCGACTCGACCAGGACATAGTCCGCCTCCACGATGGGCGACGGGTCGTGCATGATCGGGTCGTTGTAGCGGCCGAGGTCGCCCGAGAAGGCGATCCTGTGCTTGCCGGTGTCGAGCAGGATCGAGGCCGCGCCGAGAATGTGGCCGGCTTCGACGAAGGTTGCGCTGAGGCCGCCGTCGAGGTCGACGGTCTGGTTGAAGCCGTGGGTCCGGAACAGTTTCAGGCAGGCGGCGGCATCGTCCATCGTGTAGAGCGGCAGGGCCGGCTTGTGACGGGAGAAGCCTTCGCGGTTCGCCTGTTCCGCCTCTCGCTCCTGAAGGTGGGCGCTGTCGGGCAGGAGGATTTCGCACAGGGCCGCCGTTGGCGCGGTGGCGTGGATCTCACCCCGGAAGCCCTCGCGTGCGAGCATCGGCAGGTAGCCGGAATGGTCGATATGGGCATGGGTGAGGAGGACGAGGTCGATCTCGGCCGGGGAGATGGGCAACGGCTTCCAGTTGCGCAGGCGCAGTTGCTTGAAGCCCTGGAACAGGCCGCAATCGACCAGGATGCGCCGGCCCTTGCTCTCGACCAGGTATCTGGAGCCGGTGACGGTGCCGACGCCGCCGAGGAATGTGATCTTGTCCACCATGGGCGGCCCTTCCGGAGCGTTTCAGGTCTGAGGCGGCATCAAAGGGCACGTCGCCCGGTTTCACAAGCAGGATCAATCGTCGCCATCAATGCGGGACAGTACGGATTTTCCAGCCTGCGCGAAAAGGTCTAGACTGACCGGTTCGGGATTCCGGAGGCCAAACTTGGATACGACCCAGACTGCGCTGATCATCGCCGGAGACCTGCTCGCGGCGCTGGCCATCGGCCTGCTCATCGGGCTGGAGCGGGGCTGGAAGGACCGCGCCGACCCGACCGGCAGCCGGGTGGCGGGCTTCCGCACGTTCGGCCTGATCGGGCTGGCCGGCGGGCTCGCGGCGACGCTGGACGCCGGCAATGGCTTTGTCATCTCGGCGGGGGCGATCGCGCTGGCCCTGCTGTTGCGCGAAGGGTTCGAGGCGAGCATCGACGAGACCCAGAATGTCAGCGCGACGACCATGGTCGCCGCGGTGATCACCTTTGCGCTCGGCGCGGTCGCGGTGAAGGTCTCGCCGCTGCTGGCCGCCGGCGGCGGGGTGGTGACGGCGTTTATCCTCTGGCTGCGCGAGCCGATGCACCGGCTGCTCGACCGGATCGAACAGCGCGAGCTGAGCGCCTTCCTGCGCCTGTTGCTGATTTCCGTCGTTGTGCTGCCGGTGATGCCGAATGTCGGGCTGGGGCCGTGGCAGGTGATCAACCCGCAGCACATCTGGTGGATGGTGGTGCTTATCAGCGGGCTCAGCTTCATCGGGTATCTCGCCGTGAAGTTCCTGGGCGAGCGAGGCGGCGTGGGCCTGCTGGCGCTGGCGGGCGGGCTCGCATCGTCGACGGCGGCGACCCTCTCCTTTGCGCGCCTGTCGCGGGACGATACCGGTGCGTACACGGCCTTTGCCGGCGGGACGGCTGCGGCCTGGGCGGTGATGGTGGTGCGCACGATACTGATCGTGGCAGGGATCCGTCCGTCGCTGTTGCCGGGCCTCGCCTTGCCGATGGCGGCGATGTTCGCCGTCGCGGCGCTGGCGGGCGTTTTGACCCTGTGGCTGCAGCGGAGGAAGACACCGGCGCAGCTGGCCCTGCCGAACCCGCTGGATATCAAGGCGGCGCTTGTGTTTGCCGGCTTGCTGACGGCGGCGCTGGTGGTCTCCCGCGCGGCGCAGGAATACTGGGGACAGGGCGGTATCCTGAGCGTTGCCGCAATTGCCGGAACGGTGGACACGGACGCAATCACGATTTCGATGAGCCGGCTGCAGGACGGTCCGGACATGGATCAGGTCGCGGCGCGCGCGATTATCCTGGCGGTGATCACGAACACGCTGTTCAAGGGCGGGCTGGCGGCAGTCGTGGGCGGGCGCGCCTATGGCACGCGCGTGCTGCTGACGGCGGCGCTGACCGTGTCGGCGGGCCTCCTGACCATGCTTGGTGCGATGCAGACAGGCTGGCTCTGAGGCGTCAGGATCCGGCGATCAGCTGCTCGATGTCCTTCACCGGGCGGTGGACATGGTCGCCGGTGATGGTGAGGGCGATGCGGCCGCTGGTCTGCGGGTTCAGCGCCTTGCGCATCGTGCCCATCGAGCGGGGATCGGCCACCAGCACGAAATGCCGAGCGGGGGAGGCCATGGCCCAGCCATCCATCTGTCCGGCGAGCGCCTCGATGAAGTGCTTCTCTTGCTGGTCGTGCCAGTCGGTATCTCCGACCGCGGAGCGCTGTGCGTTCGGACTGGGGAAACGGCCGGGCCGGTCTGTGCCCTGTTCCCGCGTGGGCGGATTGTCCTGTTCGTCGAAACTCACGGTCCGCAGGTCCATGCGGCCGGTATCGCCCTGGTTCTCGTAGACGACGTATTTCCCGGCATCGCAGACAACGACCCAATCCCCGTTCTTCAGGTGCATAGCGTCACTCCCTCTTCTGCAAGCACTCCCGGTCCGGAGGGTGGAAGTGCCGTGGTCTTTCGCCACGATAGCAGAATATGCGCCGCTTTTCGCCGGAGCGATGCGTAATTTTACGGAGCGGGGGCGTTTCCGGAGGATTTGCGGACTTTCACCTTCGCGCCGCGTTCCAGCTGGCGGGGCGGATGGACGACGACGCGGTCGCCTTCGTTCAGCCCGCCGAGAATTTCGGCATTGAGGCGGTTCGTGTGGCCGACCTCGACAGTGCGCCAGTGCGCGCGGCCATTGGCGATCACGAAAACGGCCCAGCCGTCTGCGTCGCGGAACAGGGCGGACATCGGCACGATCAGCCGGTCGTCGCCCTGCCAGACGACGATATTGGCCACGAACCGGTAGCCATGGCCGAGATTTTGCCGGTCGGCCGGATTGTCGAGGTCCATGACGATGTTGACGCGCTGCTCCTCGATGCCAAGGGCGGAAATCTTGGTGAAGCCGGCAGGTTCAACGCGGCGCACGCGGCCGGGCAGCGGATCGCCGCCCCAGTCGCTGAACTGGACCTTGTCGCCGGGCTTCACGCGCACGGCTTCCTCCGACAGGAAATCGGCCACGCATTCGAGGGAGTTGAGGTCGCCGATCTCGACGATGGGCGTGCCCTGCGCGATGGGGCCTTCGCTCTCGCGGTCGATCGCGAGGATCTGGCCCGAGAGCGGCGCCTTCACGGCCACCGTGTCGTTGCCGTTCTGGGCCTGGCTGGGCATCAGGGCCGCGCGGGCGGCGGCGAGCTCCTGGCGGCGCATGCCGATCACGGCCTCGGCGGACCGCACGGCGAGATAGCCTTCCCGCTCGGCGGCGATGGCATTGTCCACGGCCTGCTGCGAGACGGTGGCGGAGGCGAGCAGGGCCTTCGCGCGGTCGAGGTCGCGCACGAGGCGCTCGTGTTCGGCCTGCAGACGCTCGGCATCGGCGCGGGCGGCGATCAGGGCGGCTTCAGCGGAGGCGACGGCGGATTTCAGCTGGGCCGTGGTGCGCGCGGGCAGGAGCGGCGGCAGGAGCGGGCGGATCGTGGAGATGACGGTTTCGTTCTCGGTCACCTGGTCCCCGGGCTCGACCTCGACGCGGGTCATCGTGCCGTCGAGCGGGGCGGAGAGCACGAATACGTCGCGCACGCGGGTCATGCCGTCGTCCGAGACGGTGACCGTCAGGTCGCCGCGCGTGACCGGAGCGGCGTCGACCGCGATGGCGCGCGGCGAGAAGGCCCATGCAAAGCCCAGGAGGGCCAGCAGGGCCAGACCGATCCAGATACGTATGCGGACAGACGGCATCTTCATTCCCTGGTTTTCAGCACGGCAATCAGATCCAGCGAGCGGACCCGCCGGACCACGAATAGGGCCGCGACGGTGGAAGACACGAGAACGATCAGGGCCGCAAGGCCCATGGTCGACGGGTCGACGATAACCGGAATACGATAAAGTTCCGTTGCCATGGCCGTTGCAATCACGTGCGCCAGGGCAAGGCCGCCGAGGCAGCCGATGGGAATGCCGGCCAGCGCGATCACGGCCAGCTCGCCGAGCAGGATGTAGCCGACCTCGCTGTTGGTGAAGCCGAGCACGCGCAGGCTCGCGAGTTCGCGGCCGCGTTCGGTGAGGCTGATCCGGGCGGCATTGTAGACGACGCCGGCGGCAATCGCCCCGCCGATCACGGCGTAGATGCCCATCATGATATAGATCGTCTCCTGCAGCGTCTGCTGGAAGGAGTCGATGGCGGCAGCGCGCAGCGAGACGCCGGCGATGCCGGGGCGTTCGATGACGCTGTCCTCGAATTCGGCATGGTGCAATGGGTCGAGCTTCAGGTAGGCGCCGGAGACCGTCGGCGGCTGGTCCATCATCGCGTTCAGCGTGGCGAGATCCATGAAGGCCGGGGTGCCGACGGTTTCGCTGATGATGGCGGTGACAGGCAGGTCTGCGACGGGGCGGGTGCCATCGAGCACGTGGGCCGTGACCGTGTCGCCGGTGGTGACGTCCAGCATGCCCGCGAGCTGGGATGAGAGGACGAGGCCCGTGTCCGGCAGGTCGACATACCGTCCGTCAGCGGAGAGGACGCGGCGGAGGTTCGCGTTGGCGGGAAGGCCGGTGATGCTGACCCGTTCCGAGCGGTAGGCGGATTCAAGGCGGGCGGGCACGTCGCGCACGCCCTCGGCCGCCAGCACGCCGGGCAGGCGTGAGAGCTCGGTGACGGCCGTGTCGTTGCGGGCCTCGAAGAAGGTCACCGCCGCATCGTGCGCGTTGGTGCGGTAGAACATCTGGTCCAGCATGTCGTCGATGGAGTCGAAGGTGAACAGGGTGCTGACCAGCAGCATCACGGCGGCCGCGACGCCGAACAGGTTCGCCGCGGTGCGGGCCGGGAAGCGGAAGATGTGGCGCAGGATGAGGCGCGTCGGTTCATCCAGCCAGCGCATCTGTAGGATGTAGCGCAGCCAGCCCTGCTGGTAGTTCACGGGCGGGGCGGGCGACATGGCTTCGGAGGGCGAGAGTTTCGCGGCGCCGAGCGAGGCGGTCATCGAGCCGGCAATGGCGGAGCCCATCGCGGCGATGGTGCTGACGATCAGCGACAGGCCGTCCACGCGCCAGGTGAGGTTCGGTATGCGGAAGGTTTCCTTGTAGAGCTGGGTGACAAGGTTCTCGAGCACGAAGCCGAGGACGAACCCGGCCAGCACACCGCCGCCGGTGATGGCGATGGCGAGCTTCAGGTAGTGCCAGGCGATTTCCCAGCGGGAATATCCGAAGGCCTTGATCAGGCCGATCTGCTGGCGCTCGGTCTGGATCAGGCGGTTGAGGATGGAGTGGATGAGGATGGCCGAAACGGCGAGGAACACGGCGGGAATGATCCGCGCCATGGTCTTCAGCTGGTTCATTTCGGATTCGACGAAGGCGTTGGACAACTGGTCCGAGCGGTCGAAGGCGCCGGTGCCGCCATAGGGGGCGAGCACGTGATCCACCTGGTCGATCACGGCGGCTGTTTCCGTGCCGGGGGCGACCGTGAGCGTGACATTGTTGAAGGCGCCGTCGAGATCGAAGGCGGCTTCCAGCGCGCGGCGGCGCATCCAGAAAATGCCGAACAGGCGGTCGTCCGGCAGGAGCGTGCCGGGGCCGAGGGCGTAGATGAATTCCGGACTGTCGCCGATGCCGACGATGGTCAGCGTCCGCAGGCGCCCGTTGATAACGGCCTCGATGGCGTCGCCGGGCTCGAGGCCGTTCGCCCCCGCGAAGGCGTTCGAGATGATGATCTCGTCCGGCGAGCGCGGCTCCGGATAGCGTCCCTCGAACAGGACGAGGCGGTTGAGGATGCTCTCGCCCTCGTCCGGCAATGAGACGATCTGGGCGTTGGCGGGCTCCTCGACACCTTCGATGCGCAGGATGACGAGCCGCACGACGCGCGTCTCCACCGTCTGTACGCCATCAATCTCGCGCAGGCTTGCGGTGGCGCTCTCCGGGGCGCGGCGGACGGTGGCGAAGACATCGGCGAAGCGATAGCGTTCGTAGTAGGCGTCGCGGCTGGCGCGGAGTGTGCTGAGCGTGCCGAGCGCCATGACCATGATCGCCACGCCGCAGGCGACGATGATGCCGACGGCGATGGCCTGCCCGCGCATGTGCCAGATGTCGCGGACGAGCTTGATGTCGAGGGGAGACAGCCGGCTCACCAGGTGATCTCCGAGGGCTTCATGCGGCGGTTCGGTGCGGTCTCCTCGATGATCTTCCCGTCCGACATGCGTAGCACGCGGTCGGCGATCTCGCCGATGCCGACATTGTGCGTGATGATCAGGATGGTGGTGTTGAGTTCCGTGTTCACGCGCTCAAGCGCTTCGAGCACGCGCACGCCGGTGGCACTGTCGAGCGCGCCGGTCGGCTCGTCGCAGAACAGGATCTTCGGGCGTTTGGCGATGGCGCGGGCGACGGCAACGCGCTGCTGCTCGCCGCCGGACAGCTGGGCGGGGAAATGCCGTGTACGCTCGGCAAGGCCGACCATGGCGAGCGCCTCGTCCGGCGACATCGGGTCGTCGGCGATCTCGGTGACGAGGGAGACATTTTCGCGGGCGGTGAGGCCGGCGACGAGATTGTAAAACTGGAAGACGAAGCCGACGGCGCGGCGGCGGAATTTTGTGAGATCGGCATCGCTGGCGGCAGAGAGGTCGTGGCCATCGAAATGGAGTTCGCCCGCCGTCGGCCGGTCGAGGCCGCCGAGGATGTTCAGCAGGGTGCTTTTGCCGCTGCCGGAGGGGCCAAGCAGTACGACAAGCTCGCCGCGGCGCAGGGACACGTCCACGCCGCGCAGGGCCCGTACCTCGACTTCGCCGGTCACATAGGTGCGCTCCAGCCCCTTTCCCCACATCAGGATGTCGGGATCGGCAGGGCCGGAATGTGCTCCGCTCGGGGAAGATGTTGTCTTCATGCCAGGGTTGACCCTAGCCGTCTGTGCACGCGGGCGCCACTGCCATCAGGGCCGCACCCCAGTTGCGGTGCGATACGTGCATGTCCGGATAGCTGGAACATGACTGAAATGAAATGTTCCAGGCGGTGGACGTACAAAAAATCGCCATCAACTCAGGTTAACCAGCCCGCGAAAGGTGGTACCGGATGGATGATCTGAAGCTGAAGAAGCTGGTCGAGGATGTGCTCGACTGGGCACCGATGGTCGACGAGGACGATATTGCGGTCGTTGTCGGGGAAGGTGTCGTGACGCTCACCGGCGTGGCGCGCAGCGACGCGGAGAAGCGTGCAGCCGAGGCAGCGGTCCGGCGGGTGAAGGGCATCCGGGACGTGATCGACCGGATCACGGTGCGCTGAGAGCCGCCTCTTTCCGGGCCGTTACCATGCCGAGCGCAATGGTCACGCTGGCGGCGGCCGCGCAGAAACACCAGACCGAGATGAGCACGTGCCGGTCGAGGATCAGCACCACGAAAAGCGCGAGCGCGACGAGCGCGCCGAACCACCGCACGGGCTGCAAAGTCGACAGGAACAGGCTGCCCACGGCGCAGAGGACGTAAGGCACGAGGATCCAGTCGCGCCCGGTGATGAAGGGCCGGTAGAACAGCCAGTGTTTCACGGTCTGGGTGTCTGAGGCCTGCGCGGTGTAGCGGATATGATGGTCGCTGACATGGGCGATCGTGTCGGTGGTCAGCAGCTTCGACAGGAAGGCGAGGCTGATCACGAGGCCGATGGCGATGAGCATGTCGAGCGTCCAGCGCCGGTCCGGCTCATGTTCCTCCGCCCGGATCACGGCCGGCACAAAGGTCGGCCAGAAGACGGTGGCGAAGAAGACGAAGATCGCCGGGAAGAGGCCGGAGGCCGTTGCGGTCTCGCTATGCCCGATCTGGAGCCAGACCATGCCTTCCGTCGCTTGCTGCGCTGCGAAGGCGAGAGGCATGAAGGCAAGCGGCAGGTATCTGGGGGCCGGGCATTTCACGACGGAGAAAACGCCCGCTGCCGCGCTGGCCGCTGCCACGGTGAAACTTGCTTCCGCCGAAAAGCACATCGCTGCCACCTCCTGTGGGTCCGGTATGCCAGCGTTTGCGCGGAGGTCAAAATTTTCCGCTACGTAGCGACGCGTATTGAGCGTCATCGATTTATTGTATGATGTGACATGCAATAAGGTTCTGCCAGGCAATCCGGAGGCGAAATCGTGAAAATCAGAGACATCAGTGTGTGCATGGCTTCGCCGGATGGCGACAGGGTCGCGTTCGAACTCGCCCGCGCGCTGGCGAATGCCCATGACGCTCATCTCAGCTGCGCGGCCTTCACTGTGCTGCCGCCGATCATTGTCGGCTATGGCGACGGCGCAGCCGGCGAAGTCTACGCTTCGATCCTGCAGGAGACGCGCGACACGATGAAGGCGGCCTGGTCCAAATTCGAGGAGTCGCTGCGGCTGGAGGAACCGCCGGTCGAGTTCCGGCACTTCGAGTGTTTCACCGGAAGGACCGAGCCGCTCTCCGCGATGAACGCGCGCCACGCCGATCTCGTCGTCGTGAAGGCGCCGGGCGAGGCGGATTCGCAGCCGCATTCCGATATGCTGGAGGGCGTCCTGCTGGGCGGAGGGCGGCCGGTCCTCGTCGTGCCGGAGGACTGGAAGGGAAGCGTCGTCGGCTCAAGCACGGTTATCGCCTGGGATGCGAGCCGCGAGGCCACCCGCGCGCTGCACGACAGCCTGCTCCTCATGCCGGAAGGCGCGAAGGTGTGCGTCACAACGGTCGACGCGAAGCCCGGCGATACCGGCCACGGCGCCGGCCCGGCCTGGGATGTGGGCGCGCATCTCTCGCGCCACGGCTGCAGTGTCGAGGTGCGCAATGAGGACAGTATCGGCCGGTCGCCGGCGGAGGCGCTGCTGGATGTGGCGACGGCCTACAATGCGGACCTGATCGTCATGGGCGGCTACCGTCATTCCCGCCTGCAGCAGGCCTTCCTGCCGGGCGTGACGCGCACGCTGCTGAGCAAGGCAAAAGTGCCGCTGCTTCTGTCGCACTGATCCGGAGAGACACACGTGAAAAAGACCGTCAACGGCGAGCGCCCCTTCGACCTGACCATCGATCCCGAGGTTGCCTGGCGGATCGCCGGACTCGCCCAGTCGTATCAGGGCGAGGGCATCATGCCGTTCGAAGACGACGATGTAATCGACGACGACCCCGGCGACGATCCGATCCCGGATGTTGAGGCAATCGCCGACGAGGCCGAGAAGAAGCACGAGGACTTGCTGGACGATGAACTGGAAGGGTTGATCCGCGGGCTCAATGTCGATGCCAAGCATGACCTGCTCGCCCTGATCTGGGTCGGCCGTGGGGACTTCGATGCCAGCGACTGGGCGCAGGCCCGGAAGGCCGCGCGCGAGGCAGAGCCGTTCGACGTTGCCGACTATATCGAGGAGCTGCAGATGGGCAGCGACTATATCGAGGACGCGCTTGAAGCGCTCGGCTACGAACCGCCGGAAGACCTGTCCTGACGGCGGGTGGATGCAGGCGATCTTCATGCTAGGGTTTGCCGCATGAGCCTGTTTCCTGCCCCCATTTCGGAAGACATCTGGTCGCGGAAGTACCGCTTCGGGGCTGAGGCGGGGATCGCGGACACATGGTGCCGGGTGGCGAAGGCGGTCGCGTCGGTGGAACTGCGTGAGCAGGACCGCTGGGAGAGGGCCTTTGCGGACCTGCTGGCGGATTACCGCTTCCTGCCGGGAGGGCGTATCCTCGCCAATGCGGGAACGGCGCGGAATGCGACGCTGCTGAACTGCTTCGTCATGGGAACGCTCGACGATTCCATCGACGGCCTGTTCCATGCCCTGCGCGAGAGCGCGATCACTCTGCAGCAGGGCGGCGGCATCGGGCTCGACTTTTCGCCGATCCGTCCGGCCGGCATGGCGGCGAAGCGTACGGGCAATATTGCGACCGGGCCGGTCTCGTTCATGCAGCTTTGGGATGCGATGTGCGAGACGATCACCGCCGACCGCGCACGGCGCGGCGCGATGATGGGTGTGCTGCGCTGCGACCACCCGGATATCGAGGCCTTCATCGACGCCAAGGCGGGCAGCGGGCGCCTGTCGCGCTTCAACCTGTCCGTCCTCGTCACCGACGACCTGATCCGGGCCGTGAATGCAGGAGCGGACTGGCCGCTCGTGTTCAAGGGCCAGACCGTCCGTACCGTGAAGGCAGCGGCGCTGTGGGAGAAGATCCTGCGCAGCGCCTACGAGAGCGGCGAGCCGGGGGTCTTGTTCATCGACCGGATCAACCAGCAGAACAATATCGGCTATGCCGAGACGATCCATGCCAGCAATCCGTGCGGGGAGGTTCCGCTGCCGCCTTATGGTGCGTGCGATCTCGGCTCGATCAACCTGACGCGGTTCGTCAGCCGGCCGTTTGCGCCGGAGGTCTCGTTCGACTTTGCGGGTGTAGAGGCAGCGGCTTTCCTGGCCGTGCGCTTCCTCGACAATGTTCTGGACGCTTCGCACTATCCGCTGAAGGCGCAGGCGGACCAGGCGAAGGCGGGCCGCCGGGTGGGCCTCGGGATTACCGGGCTTGCGGATGCGCTGGTGATGCAGGGGCTCGCCTATGACAGCAATGACGGGCGCCAGTTTGCGGCGCGCGTATTGGGTACGATGCGCAATGCGGCCTATGAAGCGTCGGTCGCGCTGGCGGAGGAGAAAGGCAGCTGCCCGCTGTTCCGGGCGGAGGCGTTCCTCGACCGGCCGTTCACGCGCTGCCTGCCGCAAGAGTTGCGCCGCGCCATCCGGGAAAAGGGTGTCCGCAACAGCCACCTTCTGGCGATTGCGCCGACGGGCTCGATCAGCTTGCTGGCGGGGAATGTGTCCGCCGGGATCGAGCCAGTCTTCTCGGCGCTCACCAACCGGCGCATCCGTCGCCTCGACGGGACGTTCGAGGAAGTGGACGTCGAGGATCACGCCTTCCGGATGTGGCGCCTTGCGGGCGGCAAGGGCCTGCCCCCGGCTTTCGTCACGGCGGGCGACCTGAGCGCGGAGGCGCATCTCGCGATGCAGGAAACTGCGCAGGGTTTTGTCGACAATGCGATCTCGAAGACGATCAACGCCGATGCGGACATTCCGTTCGAGGCGTTCGCGACGGTGTACAGGCAGGCCTATGCACGGGGCCTCAAGGGCTGCACGGTCTATCGCTCTGGCAGCCGGGGCGGGCCCGACGTGCTGACGCCTGTGGCCGAGGGCGCCTATTGCACGTCCGACACGTGCTGAGACGATAAGTCTGACATTGGCTTAATGTTCTCCCGCTAGGCGCGGGCCGCAACCGGCACTAGACTGCCAGCCAGCCTGATCAACCGACTGATCGAAAGGGATTTTCATGCGCCTGCGCCATTCCGGACTCCTGGCCCTGGGCCTGCTCGCCCTGACTGCCTGCCACACGCCGCCCGCCACCGAAGCGGAAGAGACGGTTGCTGCGCCCGCCGAGGACGAGAGCCAGTTCGAGTTCGACAGCAAGATCAAGGTCGGCAAGCTGATCACCGAGACGCGCTGCGCCCGTTGCCACGCGACCGGAACCGAGGGCGACAGCCCGCACCCGGATGCCAAGCCCTTCCGGTACCTGTCCGAGAATTATCCGGTGCGCGACCTTGAAGAGGCCTTCGCCGAGGGCATCGTGGTCGGCCACCCGGACATGCCGGTCTTCGTGCTGAGCCCCTACGAGATCGACTCGCTGATCACCTACCTGGAAAGCATCCAGGAGCCGCACCCGGCCTGAGGCGCGGCCTCAGCCTGACGTGCTGCGCGTCGGGTCGTTGGTCGTGTCGGCCGAGAGGTCCGGATAGAGCGTGACGCCGGTAACCTGGCGTTCGAGCATCCGTTCGATCGGCGGTGGCCATGTGCCCTGGTGCAGGTCGTGGAGGATTTTCAGGCTCTCGCTGTCGGCATGCGTGCGGCGTTCGTTGTGCAGGACATAATCGAGCCAGCGGCCGAAGCGGTATTTCTCGATCCAGAGCTCCGGGTCGCTCAGGTCGCGCACGAGCGCCCAGTTGCGTGCTCCGTCGCGCAGGCGGACGCGGCGGCTGTCGTTCATTGCGGCGAGGAAGCGGGCGATGTCCGCCTCGCGGATGCGGTAATGGACGTGAATGTGGACCGGGCCATTGCGCGGCTCGACCGGCACCTTCACATCCGGCGCGCGCCAGCGGCCGACCAGTTCGAGGTTCAGGTCGCCAATTTCCGGCAGGCGCAGGAAGAATCCGACGATCAGGCCGACCGCCTGGATCGCCGCCATGATCAGGATGGCTTCGGCGATGCCATGGTGTTCCGACAGGCGGCCGCTGATCCAGCTGCCGGCGGCCATCGAGCCGAACAGGCCCATCTGGTAGAGCGCGAGCGCACGCCCGACGACCCAGCGCGGGGCGGACATCTGCACCGTCACGTTCATGGTCGCCATCGAGAGCAGCCAGCCCCAGCCGAACAGGATGAGGCCGAGAATGGTCAGCCACAGCCAGTTGCTGAGCGCCACGATCACCGCGCCTGCGATCATGACGCTCACGGTCAGGCGGACAGTCTGCTCGCTGGAGAGCCGGGCGCGGACGTGCCGGTTCGACAAGGCGCCGGAGACGGCGCCGATGCCGAACGACCCGGAGAGGATGCCGAACGTGATGGCGCTGCCGCTGATCAGGTGGCTCGCCACGAGGGGCAGGAGCGAGGGCACGCCGCTGGCCGCGACGCCGAACAGCGTCGCCCGGAACAGGACGCGCCGGATGGGCGGCGAGAGCAGCACGTAGCGGACGCCGGCGGTCATTGCGGTGCCGAGATCCTCGCGCAGGCTCGGCCGCACCGGCTTTTCCGGTTTCCAGCTGAACAGGACCCAGATGATGCCAAGATAGGTGACCGCGTTCACGGTGAAGGCGGCAGCAGCCCCGGCGGCGGCGACGATCGCCCCGCCGAGGGCAGGGCCGGCGGTGCGGGCGATATTGAAGCCCATCGCGTTCATGGCGACGGCGGCGGAGATCGTGTTGCGCGGGACAATGTCGCCGACATTCGCCTGCCATGAGGGCGCATTCATGGCCGTTCCGCAGCCGATCAGGAAGGTGAAGGCGAGCAGGCCCCAGGGCGAGAGATGGCTGGTCCAGGCAAAGACGCAGAGGATGACCGACAGGACGAACATCCAAGCCTGGCAGGCGAGCATGACGGTGCGGCGCGGGTAATTGTCGGCAATGGCACCAGAGAGGAGCGCGAGGATCATGATCGGCAGGGTTGCGGAGGCCTGCACGAGGGCGATCTGCGTCTTGGTGCCGCCGAGTTCCACCATCAACCAGGCGGCGCCGACGCTCTGGATCAGGCCGCCGAACTGGGAGATGACGCTTGCCGTCCAGATCCGCCGGTAAAGCGGGATCGAGAAGGGCGGCAGGGCGGGGGAAGTGTCTGGCATCGGGTCCGGCTGAGTCTGGCCGCCAATCGTGAGAGCGATTGAACCGGAGCGCAAGCCACCGACAGGGGGAGACGCTAGTGCGTGGCGCCTTCGGCCTGCTGGCGTTCCATGCCCGCGTGGTAGGCCGCCCAACAGCGCCGGCCGACCCGGTTGTACTCCCGCATGGTGTCGACCATACGCAGGAAGTCTTTCTGGTTGCCGAGTTCCGGCGGCAGCAGCGGGTCGAAGTTGATGGTGCGGATGACAGCCTGGCCGATCAGCAGCGTTTCGCGTGCGGCGTCTTCAGGGCTCAGCTTGTCGAGGCGTTCGAGACTGCCGGTCATGGCCTTGATGGCCCGGCCGTAGGATTTGGACAGGTCGCCGGACGACCAGAGGCCCGGCCAGTCGGCGCCGTCCGGCATGGCGACTTCCGACACGCGGATGAGCGCAATCGCGTCATCCGCTCCGATCCCCGTCAGATCGGCACGGTGATCCTCCAGCGAGCGGGACAGGTTGGCGGGGCGGACCCAGAAGCCGGGCATCGCCTCCTGGTAGCCGGTGAGGGCGAGCGCGCGCTCACGGGCGCGGAGCTGCTTGCGGTCGGTGCGTCCGAGGTGGTGGGTCAGGGCGACCAGCCAGTCTCCGTTCCAGGGCACGACGCGGTCGGCCACTTCCCGCCATTGCTGCACACGCCGGGTCAGTGCCTGCGATCTCGGACCGGGCCGGTAGAGCCCGCGCGAGGGACTTTCCAGCAGGCCTTCCTTGAGCAGCCGGGTGACCGCGACGCGCGTCGTCGCAGCCTCGATGCCGAACAGGGCGCCGCCATTGATGAACCGGCCGATGGGCTGGGGAGCGACGTCCGTCCCGCTCAGCATCGACAGGACCAGCGCCCGCGCAGAGATGTCCTGCGGTTTCAGGGGTTCGAAATAATACACGAATTGACTCATGACGACATTCTACGTAATAATTAGTTTAAGAACAGAAAAGGGAGGAGCGGCATGCGGTCGGCCATGAAACTATCGGATGCTGTCACGAAAGACGAGCTTCGTGAGCTACGCCGGAAATCGGACCTGAAAGCGTTCATTACGCTGGCCTGGAACTGGGGCCTGCTGGCAGGCGCCTTTGCCGTGGCGATCGTCTGGCCGAACCCGCTGACAATCCTTGCTGGCATTGTGATCCTTGGCGGGCGCCAGCTCGGCTTCGGCATCATCAACCATGACTGCGCCCACCACGCCTTCTTCAAGAGCCCGAAAGTGGACGAGTTCGTCGGGCACTACCTCTCCGGCGCGCCGATGAACATCTCGCTGCCGGCCTATCGCGCCTATCACCTGAAGCATCACAAGTTCGCCGGCACGCCGGACGATCCGGATATCGGCTTCGTGAAGAACTATCCCGTGCCGAAGGAGAGCCTGCGCCGCAAGTTCGTGCGTGACCTGACCGGCCGGACGGGCTTCCGCGACACGATGCGCAAGCTGAAACACTTCAAGCTGAAGCGGAACTGGCCGTGGCTGACCTTCCACGTGCTCCTGCTCGGCACGCTGACGCTGGCCGGAGCGCCGTGGGCCTACCTGATGTGGTGGGCGGCGGAACTGTTCGTGTACCCCGCAATCGTGCGCCTGCGCCAGATCGGCGAGCACGGCACGGCGGAAGATCGTACGCAGCTGGATGCCCGCCTCAATACCGGCACGACGACCGCACCTTTCTGGCAGCGTGTCCTGGTCGCGCCGAACAATGTGAACTTCCATCTGGAGCACCACATGTTCGCGTCGATCCCGCCCTATAACCTGCGCAAACTGCACAACCTGCTCGCCGCGCGCGGTTACTATGAGGGCTACGAGTGCATCTCGAAGGACTATTTCGATGTCATCCGCCGCGCTGTGCGCCCGGACGAACCGAAGCTGGTGCCGGCGGAATAGGGCGGCCTATTCCGTATCCAGTTCCGGATGGCGGACCTGGATCAGACCGTTCGAGACCATGGACATCACGATCTCGCCGTTCTGGTTGTAGACGGTCTGCTCGGTTTTCATGAGGCCCATTTCCGGGCGGCTTTTCATCCGCCGCTTGGCAATGAGCTTTGACTCTACGCGCAGCGTGTCGCCCGGAAAGACCGGCTTTTTCCAGCGCAGCTCGTCGACGCCCGGCGAGCCGAGGCCCGCGGTCGGCTCCTGCGTGCTCCAGCCCTCGACCATCATGCGCATCGTCATCGCCGCCGTGTGCCAGCCGGACGCGGACAGGCGGCCGAAATGGGTTTTCGCGGCAGCGTCGTCATCGAGGTGGAAGGCCTGCGGATCGTACTTGCCGGCGAACTCGATCACTTCTTCGCGGGTGACATCGTAAGTCCGTTCGGATTTCGTGACGGTGCCGATCACCAGGTCTTCGTAATAGCGCATCAATTGTTCCTCGCTGCGATGACGATACCGCGGTTGGATCGCGCCCATGGCGTTACGTCAAGCAAGTGGCTGCCATGCCAAAATGGCCGGGACGGCGTAGACGGGGAAAGGCCGCGATTCCGGCGACAGATACAATTGATACAATTACCGAATGACTGTTGATACATTTGGCGGGTATTCGCGGCATGATGGCGACGCCACCGGCGAGGAATTTGAACAGGGCGGAGTGCCGATGACAATCGTGCCTGGCGAGACCTTCGGGGGATCCGCCTATTCCACGCCGCAGGCGGCCGAGCTGGACCTGGTGCACAGGCATCCGCTTCCGATGGCGCTGCTGGACCATGACCTGCGTGTGCTTTGTTTCAGCGATGCTCTGGCAGGTTTCCTGTCGGAACCGGTTCCGGCGGGAGAGCCACTGATCGCCCTTCTGTCAGCGCTTGGGACTCCGGTCGTCGGCGAGGAACAAGACGGCGCCGCCGACGGACATGAACGCAATCCCGGAGACGTCCGCCAAATCTGGGAGGCCATCGAGGACGGGGAATGGCGCCTGCCGCCGATCGTTTCCAGGCAGGGGCGGGTGGTCGTGCCATTCAACTACCAGCTGGCCAGCGGGTACACGCAGCTGGTCCTGATGGAGCCCGCACGTCTCAACGAGACGACGGACCTTGGAGAAGTGCTGGAAGTCGCCGCCGACGCATTCGCGATCTTCGATGAGCGGGCGCGGCTGATCAAGTGCAACCGGGAATTCGTCTCCCTGCTGACGGCCGACTTGTACGCCGATCCTCCGCTTGGGCAGTCTGCCCACGACATCGTGCGGCAGGTCATCTCGACCGGCATCCTGCGGGTCGCGGAAGGCATGGACCTGGAGCAGATGATCGATGCGGTCGTCGCGGGCCTGCTGACGGAAACAGGCGCGACGTTCGAACTGGAGGGCAAGCTGGGCCGGCTGTTCATCGCAGCGAGCCGGCCGCGGACATCCGGCGGGCATATCCTGACGCTCCGGGACGTGACGGAACTGCGCGACGCCCAGCGGCGGACGCTGCGGACGCTGGCTGACGCCATCGAAGCGCTCGACCAGGGGTTTGCGCAATTCGACGAGCAGCGGCATCTCGTCTTCTGCAACCAGAAATACCGCGATCTCCTGTTCGCGAAAGACCTGGCCCAGCCGCGGCCGGGGATGAGCAATGCGGAACTGGCGCGGATTTCCATCGAGAGCGGACGATTTATCCTGCCGGAAGGGCTGACGGATGACGGCGCGGTCCAGCGGCTCGAGAAATGGATGATCGCGGAGCGCAAGGGGTTCGAGCTGCTCCTGACTGACGGCACGGTTCTGCAGTGTGGCTACACGCGGACCGCGCTCGGCGGGTACCTGGTGACGCTTCTGGATGTGACGGACCGGCGGGCGTCGGAGCAGCGGGCGCTCGCGACGCTGCGGGACGCGGCGGGCGCGCTGGAAGAGGGCTTTTCGCTGTGGGATGCCGATTTCAATTTCGTCCTGTGCAACGACCGGTATTGCGAACTGGTGTTCAAGGATCCGTCTTTCCGGCCGCAGCCCGGCCAGCCGGGCCTCGAGATTTCGCGCAAAGCGGCGGAGAACGCCACGGGCGCCGTGCCAGCGGGTATGAGCGCGGAAGAGTTTTCCGATCTCTGTTACACGCAGATCCGCAACCTCGCGAAACATGTGGAACTGAAACTGGACACCGGGCGGATCGTCGAATTCTCCGGCCACCGCACAGCGCAGGGCGGGTATCTGATCACGGTGTTGGATGTGACCGAGCGCCACCGGGCGGCGGAAGAGATCGAGCGGCAGACTGAGACGGCGCACCAGAACGAGAAGCTCTCGGCCCTCGGCGAACTTCTGGCGGGGGTGGCGCACGAATTGAACAATCCGCTTTCGATCGTTGTTGGCTATTCGCAACTGCTGGCAGATGAAATCAAGGACCCGAAACAGGCGGACCGTATCCGCCGGATCACGCGAGCCGCGGAACGCAGTGCACGGATCGTGAAAACCTTCCTGGCCATGGCGCGGCAGAAACCGGCAAAGATGGAGCCGGTCGACCTGGCCGACGTGATCGAAACGGCGGTCGACTTTGCGGCCTACGGTTTCCGGACGACGGGCGGGCGGCTGACGTTGCGCTGTGCGAGCGACCTGCCGCTCGTCCTCGCCGACAAGGACCAGATGGTCCAGGTTTTCAGCAACCTGATCGTCAATGCGGAGCATGCCATGCGCGGCATGGGCAAGGATGCCCTGCTCGCGCTCGACGCGGCGCGCGCGGGCAACCGCGTCAGGATCAGCATCACGGACAACGGCATCGGCATGGATACCGAAACGCAGGCGCGCATCTTCGAGCCCTTCTTCACGACCAAGGACGTTGGAAGCGGCACGGGGTTCGGCCTTGCCTTCTGCCACCGGATCGTCACCAGCCATGATGGCACGTTGACCGTGCGGTCGGCGCCCGGGACGGGAACGGAGTTCACGATCTCGCTACCTGTGCTGGCGACGTGGAACGAGGACGAATCCGAGGCAAACGGGCAGGGTGGATCGGGCCTTTCAATCCTCGTCGTGGATGACGAGGCGGACGTGGCCGACCTGATCGCAGAAATCCTCTCGGCACGCGGACATCATGTCGCCTGTGCGCATGGACCGGCTGAGGCCTTGCGCGCAGTCAGGGATATCCGTTTCGATATTGTCCTCTCCGACATGAAGATGCCGGAGATGACAGGGGACCGTCTGCTGCAGGAGATCGTGGCGCTGCGCCCGGAACTCGCTGGCCGGATCGGGTTCATCACCGGCGACAGCCTGAGCGCGAAGGTGCGCGAATTCCTCGAAGCGGACGGTCAATATTTCATCGAAAAGCCGGTCGTCGTGGATGAACTCCTGGACCTGGTCGAACGTATCCGCCCGAGATTGCTATGGGGACGCCGATGAGCGATGTGAAACCTCTTGTCCTGGTCTGCGACGATGAGGGCGATATCCGCGACCTCATCTGCGATTACCTGTCGTCGCGCGGATTCCGGACGGCTGGCTGCGCCGACGCCTCCGAATTGCTGAGCGCGATTGACCGTACGCCGGTGGCCCTTGCGATCCTGGATATCAACATGCCTGGGATGGACGGGCTCTCAGCCCTCCGCCGCATCCGGGCTAACCATAGTGTGCCGGTGATCATGCTGACGGCAGCCAGCGAGACGTTCGACCGGATTCTCGGACTCGAACTTGGCGCGGACGATTATCTCGGCAAGCCGTTCGACCTGCGCGAACTGGAGGCGCGGGTGAAAACCGTGTTGCGGCGCGGAGCTAAAGAGCCGGAGCAGGCGGAGAAGCCTGCCGGCGAGCGGGTCATGTTCGGCGATACGGTCCTGGACATCGCATCCGCGAAGATGTTTGCCGCCGACGGGACCGAGATTCCGATCACAGCGATGGAGTTCTCTCTGCTCAAGGTGTTCGCCGGCAACCGGGGCCGCATCCTGAACCGCGACCAGTTGCTGGAACAAGCGCACGACCGGGACTGGGACCCCTATGACCGGTCGATCGACCTCCGGATCTCGCGCCTGCGCAAGAAGATCGAGCGGAACCCGAGGAAGCCGGAGATCATCCGGACCGTGCGCGGGCTCGGCTACATCTTCGGATAATGCCGCCCAGACACAATCGATACGTTCGAAACGCTTTCCGACACGTCCCGTACAATTGAGACGCGGCGCGACATACACACGATACCTCGATCCTTCAGTAGGCGGCCAGAGAGCCGCCCGGACGTTCCGGCGGCGCATTGCTGGAGAATGTCATGTCGCTTCGTCATGGACCCAAGTCACAAAAGCTGTTTCGCACGCGTCTGATGCTGTCCACGGCCACCGCCGCAGGTGGCTGGGCATTTCTGGGAGGCGCTGCGCACGCCGCGATCCCGGCAGAATGTACGGTGGATGGTCCGCCGACGGTCATTACCTGTGAACTGCCGGCACCCGATACGCTTGGCGAGATTTCGACCAATACCGACTATACGACCGTCATCATCGGTAGCGAGGATGTGCCGACCGCTCTGGAGGAGGACTCTGCCAACGGTGTCATCATGATCGGCAACGGCACGCAGACACTTGTGATCGCCGAAGGCTCCAGCGTTTCCTCTTCGGTTGGGCTCGGCGTCCTGATGGCCGCTGCAGGCCCGGATGGTACGGTCATCATCTCCGGCAATGGCGACATTTCCGGAGAAGTCGGCGGCGTCCTGCTGACCAACGGAGCCGGAGGCAGCACGTCGGTCTCCGCGAATTCGATCAAGTCGGGGAGCGGGACCGCGCTCTATATCCAGTCGGTGAACGACGCGAAAGACATCACGGTCGATGTCGGTGGCCTGATCGATGGCGGGAATTATGGCCTGCAGATCGACTCGCAAGGCAACCGGAGCATCACGGCCTCGCTTGGCAGCGTGAGCAGCGTCTACGACGCCATCAGAATTGTGCATCAGGGCGACGGCGACATCCAGGTCGACAGCTCGGGCGATATTCTCTCACAGGCGGGATTTGGCGCCTACATCATCATGGATGGCGAAGGCGATCTTGCCTTCGCCAATGACGGGGTGATCACGGGCGATATCTATCTGATCAGTCATTCCAGCCAGGGGCTTCTGCAGGCGCACCTGAATGAAGTCACCGCCGGCCCGATCACTCTGTATGCCGCTGATGCCGGGAATGCGGTCGATATCGACCTGCAGCTTTCGGGAGACGCCGGAGAGCGTATCCAGGTCGTTGGGGTCGACGGCGACATTTCCATGATCACGCAGGCGGTCACGTCGACCGCGCCTGGAAGTGCAGTGTCAGCCGCTTCGACCGGAGCCGGAGACATCAACATCGTGACGCAGGACCTGGTTACCGGCAGGAGTGGTATTGTTGCAGCAAATAACGGCGCAGAGGGAGACATCTCGGTCGAGACGGCATCTGTGACGTCAACCCAGGATATTGCAGTGCAGGCGGTGCAGACTGGCGCGGGTGCCGGAGATATCTCGGTCCTCACGCATGGCGATATAACAAGCGCCGCAGAGGGCATCGTTGCCAGCCACAATGGCACTGGCTCGGTATCCGTCTCTGCGGAAGGCGGGATCGATTCTGTGGGTGACAGCATCATCGTCTGGCATGGCGGCACAGGCGATATCTCGGTGGAGACAACCGGCGATATCACGTCAGGTGATCGCGGCATTCTAGCCACCGCTGCCGGCGCAACCGGGGGCATCTCGATTGATGCACAAGGCGACATTACCGCGGCGGGTCACGGGATTTCCGCGCTGGTGCAGGGCACCGGCGACCTCTCCATCCAGACGGCTGGAACGATCAGCGCCGTTGAGAATGCGATCCGGGCCACGCATTTCGGAAACGGCGACCTCACCATCGATGCAACGGGCCTTCTCTCCGGCGAAATTGCCGTCAACGCCTCGCATCAGGGCACGGGCAGCACGATCATCAACACAGGCGACGCAATCGGTTCGGTCGGTGCCTACCAGACGGACAATGGCAGCGATGTGTTCGTCACGGTCGATGGAAACGTAGCGTCGACGACCTATGAAGCCCTGACAATCTACAACACGGGCACTGGCGTCACCAGCGCGTCGATCGGCGACGCCATTTCCGAGATGAGCAGCGGTATCAAAGTCGAGACGTACAATGGTACGGCGACGAAGCTCGTTTCCACCGGTCTGGCGAGCGGCACAGATGCCGGTGCAATCGTGCTCAGCGATGCGGATGTGACAGTCGACCTGAACGATGTCTCGGCCAGCGCCGGGACGGCTGCGAGCCTCATTACGTCAGGCGCGGTGGACGCCATCGTGCGCGGTGCGGTCACGGGCTCCGAAAGCGGTATTTATCTGGAGACCGCCGGCGATACGGAGACGGTCCTGACGACTCTGGGCGCCGTCACGGGCGAAACCGCAAACGGGATCGAAGTCCAGGCCGCCGGCGGGGGCGATGTGACGGTTTCCAGCCAGGGGCAGATCACGGGCGCGGAAGTCGGTGTCCTGATCCGCAACGATGGTGCGGGCAGCCTGTCCGTGTCCGTGGCGGATGCGTCTGGTACGGATGCCGGCGTGGGCCTCAGCCAGGGGCTGGACGGTCTTGATCTGGACCTCACGGTGACGGGCACGGCCTCTGCGACGACCGGTGTCGGCGTCGGGATCGAGAATGGCGGTTCGGGCGCAACAGCCGTTGCGGTCAATAACGCAACGTCGGAGAGCGGCGTCGGCATGGTCGTGAACACGGCCTACGGTACGGGAACGTCCGTGAACGTGTCGGGTGGCGTCAGCGGCGGACAGAACGGCGCTATCATCGCCAGCCTCGACAACCTCGCCATTGATATCAACAACGCGTCGGCAAGTGCCGGGACCGCCGTCAGAATCCTCGGTGACGCTGACATCGATGCGACGTTCCGGGGCGATATTGCCGGAACGATTGGCGGGATCTCCCTGGAGACGGCCAGTGGCGGCGCCTATGCCTTCGCCATTGCTGAAGGTGCCAGTGTTGACGGCGGGGGCGGTGTTTCGCTCGACTTCACGCAAGTACACACCGACAGCTTCCTCGAGCTGACCAATGCCGGGCACATTTACGCCGGCGGCCTCGGGGCGGTGCGCCTCAGCGACACCACAGCTGGCGATGTGTTCACCAATAGCGGGACGATCGAAGGCTTCGTCTTCATGGGGGCGGGCGACGACGCGCTGACCAATACGGGCAGCATTTTCGGAACGCTGTTGGGTGACGCGGGTAGCGACACTTTCTCCAATAACGGCCTGTTCCGCGGCAACGTGTTCGACGTAGATGGCTTCGGCATTCTGAACGGGACCGCGGGCGTGATCGAAAGCATGGGGCCGCTGGCGCTTGGCGGCGGTACGCTGACCAATCTCGGTACGTTGTCTTCGGGCGGCGCCGGCGAGATCTTCGCGACTGAACTCGATGGCAACTACACCCAGGGTGAAGGCGGCACGATGCTCGTGGATGTCGATGGGGATGCCGGAACGGCCGATCAGCTGCTTCTGAACGGCGCAGCGACACTGTCGGGCACTGTCAGTGTGAATTTCCTGAACCCGGTCGCGACCGAAAAGACGTTCCTGATCGTCTCGGCGGGTGGCGGCGTGAACGATGCGGGCCTGATGCTTGCGGATAACACGCAGGCGAGCCCGGCGCTCTCGCTGTTCCTCGATTTCGCCAATCCATTTCAGCTGTATCTGACCACGCAGGTGGATTTCACGCCGGATGGCCTTCCTATGAATGCCAACCAGACGGAAATCGCGGGCGATCTGGACGATGTCTTCGATGCGGACCCGGAAGCGCTGGGCGCGTTGACCTCTGCGCTGGTCGGAGACGTCGGCGGTCCGGCCGGTTATCTGGATGCCATCAACCAGCTGGTGCCCGAGATCTATCTCAACACGCTGCAGACTTCGCTCCTGGCCTCGCAGGAATTCTCGCGGGATCTCGAGGCATGCTCCGATCGCAATGGGGTCCTGCTGTCCGATGGCCGCAGCTGCGCGAAGCTCACGCTCGGCAGTGATGTTCTTGAAGCGGAGGGAACCTACGAAGCGATCGGCTTCGAAGATGGCCGCTTCAAGGTGCAGGCCGGCTATTTCCGGACGCTGAGCGATACGCTCACGCTGGGTCTCGGCGTCGGCTTCGACGACACGTATATTCGCAATGACATCAAATCGCGGGCACAGGGTCAGCGGTTCGAGGCCGGCGCGAGCCTGTTCTACCGGAACGGCGGCCTTCAGGTCGGTGGCACCACATCTGCCGGGTTCACCAATTATGATGTTCAGCGCCGCATCGATTTCGCGGGCTTCAACTCGCGTTCCTCCGGCGAGCAGGATATCCGGGCCCTCACTGGCGAACTGACGGTCTCGTACCAGGTGGATTTCGGCGATGTCTATGTCAAACCCTCGGCGAATCTCGTCGCGACCCACCTGCAATCTGACTCGCTCAAGGAAGCCGGCGGTATCGATACCGACTACGCCATCGACGAATTCAGCGGTTGGCGCATCGCGGCCCAGCCGTCTCTGGAGATCGGTGGCGACCTGAAGATGGGCGAAGGCGACCGCTTCCAGCCGTATGTTCGCGGCGGGGCAACGGTGAACTTCGACAATGACTTCAGTCTGTCGGGAAGCTTCGTCGGTGTTCCGGCGGGTGTGTCGGGTTTCCTGACCCAACGCGAACTTGAGCGGACACTCGTCGACGTCGATGCCGGGATGCGGTTCCTGTTCGGCCGGTCCTCGTCGCTGACGACGGAATATACGGGCCGGTTCTCCGACACGGTCGAGAGCCATGGCCTGCGCTTCCGGGCGAGCTTCGCCTTCTAGGGCGAGCGATGCCTCCGGAGGGAGCAATGACGAAAGTATCCATTCGGGTGCGGTAATCGCTAAGGACGGGGCCCGGAGGGTCCTGTCCGACGCATGACAAGGTTCCTGTTCCTCGCGGCAGGGTATCGGACTGATCCTTCGATGAGACTACTCCCTGAGATGACGCACAATTCTCTTCGGATACGGCCGGCACTGCTGTCTGACAGCGCTGTCCTGCCTGCGATCGAAAGATCGGCTGCGTTACTGTTCGCAGAAGTGCCTGGCTATGAGGATTTCGTCACCAAACCCGTGATCGATCAGATGACCCATGCCCGATGGATGACGGAGGGCGCCTACCTGATCGCGGAGTCCAGCTTCGGCCGCCGTGTGGCGTTTCTCGCCGCACGATGCAGCGGAGGGATCGTGACGATCCTGGAGGTTTCCGTACGAAGATCATATCAGCGGCGTGGGATCGGCCGGGCGCTTCTCGCGCGGTGCCTCCGCGATGCGGAGCGGGACTGGGTGGACCAGGTCTGGCTCGGAGCCAACCTTGCTTTCGAATGGAACGCGCCGCTGTACGGTGCGATGGGTTTCTTGCCAGCTGATGGCGAGCCCGTTCCCATCGCCGTCCGAAATGCCGCGTGGGACGATCCCCGTTGCCTGGGTGGGCCGACGGGTAATTGCGGCTGGATGGTGAGCCGCACGGACCGGCTGGGGCGCTAGCTGTGCTGGCTGCCTGACGTTAGCGCGATCACGTCCGGGCATTGCGTGGCCGAGCTGTATTTCCACCGGCCTTATACTCCATATTGAGTATGACGCTGACTCCGCCATTTGCCAATCAACACAACAGGCCGACCGATTCACGGGATCGGTGCAGGCCGCGTGTGTGAACTGTTTCCAAAACCGTCGGCAGGCTTCTGCGGGTGCTGAAATGAGGGATTGGATGGCTGTGAAATTCCGGGGGTTTGTCCCCTTAGCGATTGCGACGATTCTGTGCGGGGTGGTCGCCCTGATCCCCGCTGCAGGAACCCAGGCAGAGACGGGCGCGTCCGGCAAAAAGGCCGTGGGCCAGTGGCGTGTGGCCAAGGGCTGGGTGGATGCCAAATTCAAGGTGCGTCCGTCGGGCGACGGCACGATCAGGCCGATCGACGAAGAAGCGTTTCACGAGCGTGACCTGCAGTACGGCGCCTATGAGCTGGAAAAGATGCTGAACAAGGGTCAGCAGAAGATCGCCGAGACGAGTTCCTTTTTCATGCTGGGCCGCGACGCGGGCGATTTCGAGAATGTCTATGTCGTTCCGGTGGACCGGCTGGTGCCGAATGCTGGCGCGGTTCTGGAGGCGGGCTATTACCTGCCGCCGCGCACGTTCGATTCGCGGGCGACGCGGTTTACGGTCATGGGCGACTGGATGGCGGCGATTGCGCTCGGCGCCAAGCGCGGGGACGGGCCGGAGCACTACAAGTCCGCCTGGCTCGATCCGTCCACCTGGGCAGCCTATGCGGTTGCCAACCAGGCCGTCATGCAGCTGGCCGCCATGCGGATACAGTATTCCGATATCGACGACACTCTGTGGAACCCGACAATCAACCGCCCGGACACGGTCGGTGGGGCGATCTTCAACGGAACGGTCCTTGCCCTGACGAAATTCGCCGCGGCCGACATGCCCGGACATGGCAACCCATCGGGTTATGATGCACCGAACGATTACAGCTATGTTTTCAACCATGACCGGCTGAAGAATGTGAACGAGGCCGGGCCGACGCCGAAGGCGATGCTGGCGCTCAGCCATGGCTGGACAGAGCCATGGGGCGGGCTCGAAAGCCTGGAAGGCCAGCATGGCAGCGCCGGGACGGGGCCGGTCAGTGGCATGATGATGTCGCTTCTGTCCAATGCCGGTCCGAATGGCGTGTTCATCGCGCTGGACGATCCGTTTCCGTACAAGAAAGGCGAGGACAGCCGCTCCGCGAAAGCATGGCTGACCTGGCTCGATACGCGCATCAAGGCGACCGACAATTATTCCAATACCTGGAAGGGGCATACGCAGTTCGTCGCCGAACGCGGGCTGGCCGGTGCCTATGTCACGGCGCTTTCCGACCTGCTGAGCATTCCGGAACGCGCCTTCGATGCAGGCGGCTGGCAGCTGTTGCCGGACGAGTTCATGACCGGCGAGTATCTCGATACCGTTTATGACAAGCATCCCTGCCAGGATTTCGATTTCAGCCTCGAAAGCCCGGTCAAGGAAGTCACATTCGACCTGCCGGAAGTGTCGTCGCGTTGCATCCGCGTGCGCTGGCGCGGCGAGGGGTACGGCCCGGACAAGACGGCGCCGCCCATCGCGATTTCCGTGAAGGGCGAGGGCATGACGGCCCAGGACTATGATGCGATCCTGCTGGCAAGTTCCGATGGAGAGCGCACCGGCCTGACCATCGTCGACAGCGCGACCCGAAATGCCGGCAAATGGTGGACCATGCCGTACCGCGCCGACTATGGCACCGGTCCGTGGATGACGATGGCCTTTGCCAACGTCGCGCCCAAGGCTGCCGATACGCGCCCGCGCAAGATCCGGGTGGCGATAGGGCCCGGTATGACATCCGGCTCCGGTGCCGTGACGACTGTGGCCGATGCGTCCGGCGGGACCGGTACCGGTGGATGCCGTCCGCGCAGTGTGACGTCTCCGCAAATGCTGGGAACGATTGCAAGTGCAGGCGCCCTGCTGGGCGGATCGGAGGGAGCGACACCGGCATCGGGTGCGCTGGGCGGTCTGCTTGGTCTCTCGGTACTGGCGAAGGATAGTCCCCGCACCGAACCGATGGTCGGCGCGGCGATGTGCACGGCACGGACGATCGGCGGCGCGCTGTCAGGTGATGTGGCCGAGGCAACCGCCTGTGCCGGAGGCCTGGCGGGTGCGATGGGGGCGCTGACGAAGAAGCCCGACACGCGCGACATCCAGTCGTTCGAGCTTCGTACAGCGTCCGATGTCGCCATCGCTCCGGATGCGATGCGCTTGCCGGCAGAAGCGGAGATCAGCCTGTTCGATCCGGGGCTTGGCCGCTTTGGCGACACGACGTCCGTTTACATGAAGGGCTTCGTCACCTTCCAGGTGCGCAGCGACACGCGCCTGCGCGGCCGGGTCGACCTGAAAGTGCCGTCCGACCGGGAGTTCGACCAGGGCGATTGCCCGGACACGTCGGCCTCGGGGGAAATGACCTTCGTGTTCGACCTTGTGGCAGCCATGCCGTTCTCTGGGAACGCCGTGTCCGTTCCGCCGGCGACCATCTCGGTCATCAATCCGCAGATCTGGGCGAAGATGAGCCCCGAACAGCGCCGGAAGGCCATTGCCGATGGAGAGGAGTCCCGCGCAGACGTACTCTCCGGAGGAGGTTCCGGTGCAGGCGGCGTGCTTGCCGGGCCCTCCTGCGATTGTTCCTGTGAGGAATATTTCGACGCCGGCCGCAATGCGATGTGCAGCGACCAGTGCTTCGCCTTCCAGACGGCCGCACCAAAATGCGTCGCGGATCGGGAAGCCTCCCGGGGGCGGGTCCGCGCGGACGTCGAGCGCGTCCTCAATGCGTGCCCGTCGACCTGTGCCGGTCTTGCAACCGCCGACCCGATCTGCCGCGAAGCCTTCCCGCTGATCGACCGGTCGTGCAAGGCCGACGTGGTCACTGCAGCGGACAAGGCCTGCTACCTGAAACTCCTGACCCAGGAGATGCCCGAGCCGATGAAGTCCCAGATGGCCAGCGAGATGGGCAACCAACTCGCTTCCATGGACCAGGACTCGCTGAAGCTCATGATCCGACCCCAGCTTGAAGCATTCAAGGAGCAAGGCCTGACATGCCCAGTAAACTGATCCTCACCTTGATCGCGGCGGGTGCCGCCGGTGCCGCCGCCGTGGCCGGAACGGTCATCGTCATGAAGAGCGGCTCCGCACCGGCAGACCGGCCTGCGGTTGCTGTCACGGAGCCAGCGCCGGAGATGCCGGCGCATGAGGCGGCTGTGCTGGAGTCCGTCACCGATGCTGTCCGCAAGCGCGTGGCGGCTGAGATGGAGGCGCAGACGCCGCAATACAACGAAGACCCGGTGATCGACGCCAATGACTTCGGGGCCGCGCCGGACATGTCCGCAACCGAAACGGCCAGCGCGCCAGCCGCCACGTACGGTATCGGCCTGCGGAAACTGCCGTCGCCGCCCGCGCGCGCCTGCGTGACGACGGCGGACTATACCGAGGCGCTTTGGGGCAGCGGTTGCGACTGTTCCTGCGACGGGTATGCGCAGCAGGTTGCCGGTCCCGCCTCCAGGCAATGCGACCTCGCGTGCGCTGTTGGTTGGTATGCCTGCTGGGCGCCGGACGCCACCGATGAAGAGGTGGCGCAGTCCATGCTGGACACAATGGTGGGCGACAATCCGGCAGACCGCGCGGCTGCAGAGCCGGGAGTTCGTGACCTCCTGTCCAACCCGGAAGTCCTCAACGGCCAGCGCGTAGCGATCATGGCGGAGCGGGCCTTCAAATGGCAGGACCAGCGCATTTGTCCCGAGTGATTTCAAGAATTGCCGGTCCGGCAATGGAACAGACAGAAAGACCTGAAGCATGAAACACACTCCTCCCCGTTTCCTGAAGAGTTCCGCCGTGGTGCTGTCCCTCGCGGCGATTGCCGGTGTGGCGGCGATCGTTCCGGCCGAGGCCCGTGAAGACGAGGCGCCCGGTCAGGCGATGCTCGTCCTCGATGCGTCCGGCTCCATGTGGGCCGAGATGCAGGGCCCCGCGGGCAAGACGACTCGGATCGAGACCGCCCGGTCAACAGTGTCCGAAATGCTGGAGGAACTCTCGCCCGGTACGCAGCTGGGCCTGATCGCCTACGGCCACCGCCGCAAGGGCGATTGCAAGGATATCGAAGTCCTCATCCCGCCGGGCCCGCTCGACAAGGACGCGTTCCGCAGCACGGTGAACAAGCTGAAGCCGAAGGGCATGACGCCGCTGACCGATGCGGTGAGGATCGCCGCAGAAGAACTGCGGTATACGGAGCAGAAGGCGACCGTGATCCTTGTGACGGACGGGCTTGAGACCTGTGCGCCGGACCCGTGCGCCGCCGCCGCTTCGCTGGAAGAGGCGGGCATCGACTTCACAGCACACGTCATCGGCTTCGGCCTCTCGAAAGAGGAGAGCGCCAAGGTCTCCTGCATCGCGGAGAACACAGGCGGGCGTTACCTCGATGCCAAGGATGGCGCTGGCCTGTCCGATGCGCTGGAGCAGGTCGTGCTTGAGCCGGTCGAACCGGTGGAGATGGAAGAGCCGGAGACCAGCCCCTGGTTCCCGGGCGAAGCTTTCATGCAGGATGTCCAGCTCCAGCCAACTGGCCGCGAGACGACCGGCCCGGCAGGCAATCCGAACGAGGACTTCGCCTTCCCGACAGACGGTACGGCTGAGCAGTGCCAGGCGATCTGCGAAGCGGATGCTAATTGCGGGTCCTGGGTCTATAACCCGCCGGGCAGCTACTTCATCGAGGAGCCGCGTTGCCGGGTGTATCCCTCCAGTTCGGAGATGGATTACGAACTGACCGTGCCGGGCGATGGCTGGGTCAGCGGGATGAAGCCGGAGACGCGTGTGCTCACGCGTGAATTCTCTCGCGTGCCGAAGTCGGAATAGACTCATCCCACCCATCACGGGACCAATAAAGTGCCCCGGTCAGTTTCCACTGGCCGGGGCTTCTCTTTTTGGAGAGAGCCGTGCTTGGCTAGAGACCGTATTTGCTCAGAAGCGCTTCGGTGAAGGCCACGAGACGGGCGCGTTTGGCTTCTTCCACGTCCGGTGGATCGGTCCGGACCGGGCTGCCGCTCAGGTAGAGATAGGCGCCTTCGCTGTCCGACTTGGGGAAGACGGACACGAACATCCGGTCCGTCCGGTGGATCGCGATGACCGTGCCGGTGCCGGCGCCGATCTGCTGGAAGCGGGACCCGTTCTGCAGTTCACGGATCTGCGCCTTGCGTTCGCTGACGAGGTTGTCCACGCCGCCTTCCCAGGTCGTCACGCTGGCTGAGAAGAGGCGGCTGCCGTCCGGTGCGGACCAGACGCAACGGGTGCTGGTGGCCGACACTTCGGATTTGCCGGGGGCGGTGATTCCGAAGCCGGCCAGTTCATCCGCGGTGAACCAGTCGCACGGGCTTTCGTTCGCGATACTGGCCCATTTGTCCCAGTCGAAATTTCCGCCAGCGGCTTCGGCCTGAGTGGGCTCAGCCACCGCGCTTTCCGTAGGTGGCGCATCAGCAGCGGGCGCATCGGTCGCGCCGCATCCGGCCAGCAGGACCGCTGCCAGCATCGTAGTCATGTTCAGCATACGCATCGGCCTACTCCTTCAGATAGCCTTTCTTGCCCGGCAGGATCAGGAGATCCACGCGGCGGTTCTGGGCCCGTCCTTCTTCGGTGTCATTGTCGGCAACCGGACGGGATTCGCCATAGCCCTTGATGGTCACATCCTTCGGAACCGTGCCCATCAGGCCCGTGAGATAGGTCCAGACAGACTTTGCCCGTGCTTCGGACAGCGTCTGGTTGGCGCTGGATGAGCCTGTGGCGTCGGTATGGCCTTCCACGGTCACGCGGATATCCGTGCCGAAGGCTTCGATCTGGTTCGCGAGAGCCTGCAGGGCGCCCGCCGCCTCCGGCTTGATATCGGACTTGCCGACATCGAACAGGAGGGCGCTGTCCAGGCTGAGCCGGATTTCCGCGCCGACCGCGGCGACCGCATCGATGTCCGCGCCGGAATGATTGCCGCCGCACGAGCTGCTGGCATTGGTGAGGCGCACGAAGGGGAATTTGTCACCTTTCTGCACATGGGGCGCGATATCGACATCGGCCCGCGAACCCTCGATCACGCCGACATCGAGCCAATTCGTTCCATCCTGCGAGATGGCGAGTTCCGTGCGCTCCACGAATGGGCCGACTTCGAAGATATAGAGGTCCACGCCTTCGACATCGACGAGAATGTTATCCGTAAACTGGAGGGTCAGGACACCATTGCAACCGATGGAGATGAAGTCGGCGCTGGACGTGCTCTTGTAGTCCGGTTCGCCAAGGGCGCTTGGGGGATAGTCGAACGGTGGCCGGGAAGGCTTTTCCCCGGGTGTGAAGCTGACCACCTTGTCGGCAAAGGAGAGGAGGCCCAGCGGCAGGCAGACTTCGCGTTTGCCGTTGCCATAGACGAGACCGGGGCAGCCTTCTTCCTCACGACCGCGTTCGGCCTGGTTCAGGGGCTTTGCCTCTTCCGTCAGGGGTAGGAGTGCGGCGATCTGGTCGAGGGAGACGCCATTCGGGCCGGCCTCTTCGAGCAGCTTCTTCAGTTCCTCGTCCGTAGCCGTGAAGCGGCCGCCGGTTTGCTGCAGCAGGGCTTCGAGGTCTTCAGGGACGAACTCGACCGTGCCGCCCATACTTTCGATCATGTGGGTGAGCGTGCCGGCCGTCAGGTTGATGATGTCGGCATGTTTCGACCGCTCGATCGCTTCCTTCGCACCGGGCGTCACCTCCACAAGCCTGTCGCGTGCGGCTGTGACATCGTCAAACGTGTCGTTGCCGTCCGCAGCAGTTTTGCTCTCGGCCTGCGCCGCGGCCTCGATCAGGGGACCGAAATCGGCATCGGGATAGATGTCGGGAAAGCCCGCGAGCGGTCCGGCTGTTGCGGCCATCGTATCACCGCCGGTCATCTCGAAGACGGTCGCCCGGCCATTCTCGCCGGGCAGGACCCAGAGCGTGCCCTTGACACCGTTCCGGACGGGGATGGCCTCGGCCGGAAGGCCGGCGGGGCGGTCATCTGCCGGGGCGGCCTGCGGCGTATCCAGCGCCGTGGCGGGGGCAGGCGCGGTGTCAGGCGTTTCTGAAACCGGCGCCTGCCCGCAGGCCACGAGAAGGCATGCCGCCAGCGTGATGGCGGAGAATGAACCGCGGCGCCGCATGATCACTCCGCCCTCTGATAGCTTGCCTTGACAGTCTGGTAGAACAGCCGAGCGTCGGTTTCACGCCACATCGGATTGTTGTTGTACTTGCTCTCGCACTGTCCGACGGCGTCGAGATTGCGGCTCAGGCGGTCGTTGAACTCCGCCCATTTGGCTTCGTAGGCGTCCTTGGTGCCTTTGAATGTGTGCTGGATTTCCGCCTTCTGCTGGGCCCAGGCCGCTTCGACCAGATAGTGCGGCTTCTCGATGGAATCGCCAATCGTGATCGCCGTGTCGACATAGTTTTTGGTCGAGTTGTAGATGATGCGCAGCTTCTCGTAGAGGAGGAGCGTCTCGTCGAGATCCTTGAGCGGCTGGTCATAGCAGCTGCGGCAATCCTCGTAGTTCTTCCACGCATTCTTGGCGGTCTCGCCGCCTGATTCCTCGTCGACCGACGGCGGACGGCAGGAGAGCGGCAGGGGCGGCATATTGGACGGGTCCGGTTCGTTGTCCTTGTCGGACTCGATCAGCATGCGCAGGCGTTCGATCTCGGTGCGATTGGCCGAAGCCTGCCGGTTCAGTTCATCGATCTGCCGCTCGGCCTGGTTCAGGCGGTCCTGGTAGCCGTCATCGGTCGTTGCACCGTCTTCGTCCGGCTTCGGAGCATTGGAAGGCTCCTGTCCTTCGCCGGCTGTTGCGTCCTTATCCTTGTCGCCGGAAGTGTCGTTGCCAGCGGTCGCATCCTTGTCCTTGTCCTCCGGCTTGGGGGCCATTTCGTCCTTGTTGGCTTCGCCCGTCACGCCTTCACCGTCGAAGATCTCGCCCGGGTCCGGCGCTGCCTCCGGCGGCGGGTCGAACGGGTTCGGCACGATCTGGGCATGTGCCGGGGCAGGCGGAAGCGCCAGCATGCCCAGCGCCCCGGTCAGGATCAAGGCAGCAGCAGTCTTACCGCCCCCGCGCCGGAGGACCACAAAGGCGAGCAGGGCTGCGATAGCGGTCAACAATCCCGCGATGACATACAGAATGAAGGACGTGCCACCGCCGCTCTTGCCGCTTGCTGCGGACGTTCCGGCCGGTGCGGAGCCAGCCTCTGCCTGTGCCGCTGAGGCTTCCGGCGGCGCGTAGATTTTCGCCATGCTGGGGGCCGCAGGTGCGCCCTGCCAGAAAATCACGGTACCTTTCGCGGGCGTACCCGATGAGGAGACCAGCTGCACACCGACATCGCCATAGGCGCGTCCCTCGAAGGTATAGAGCCCCATGCTGCCGGTGGAGCCGGTCTCCTCCGCACGTCCCCAACTCTGCCGGTGCAGAGTCACCTGAAGCGGGCGTTTCGTATCTGCGGCAATGACCTGAACGGAGAATGGCGCGGAGACATCCGTGCCGCGCACATAGTATCGGGCCGGGGCCTCGCCGGTGGTGAACTCGACCTCAGCCCAACGGCCCGGCTTTCCGGCCGCCTCTTCGTATTGCAGCTTGACGGGTTTGACCTCGTCGCCCGGCACGTCGGCGGGCTGGGCGAACGCGGCAAGGGCAGGGGTGAACAGGCATGCCAGAAGGCAGAGACAACGGCGGATCATACAGGTCCCTCCGGAATATCCGATATAGACTGGGGTGGTTGCACTGTCGGGGACTGCCCGTTTCGGGAACGCTGACGGCATCCAGGACGTCTCCACCATGCAAGGCCCGGAACCGCCGGGGACTCGCCCGTCCGGTGCCGATACTGCTTCAAGGTCTACAGAGCCGGGTTGGCGGCGGCTTGGACGATCCGGCGCAGGGGATATGCGGATACGGCGCTATCCGGTCCGGAAGTCCGCCCGGCGTGTCCATTTCTCTGGCACCTTTGCGGCCAGTTCCCGGGCTTCGCTGGGCGTGATTCCATAGCGGCGGCGGAAGGTTCGGTTGAACCAGGACAGGTCGCTGAAGCCCGCCTCATAGGCGATGGCGGCGATATTGGCCTGAAGACCGTCAGTGCGGGAGAGAAGGGAAAAGGCGTGGGTCAGGCGTCGTTCCAGGACGTAGTCGGTGAAGCGTGTCTGCTCGTCCGCGAAGAGTTCCCGCAGATAGCGCTCCGATATGCGGTGCCGTCCGGCGATCCAGGCCGAGGATAGGGCGGGGTTGAGGAGGTTCGCGCCGATATCCGTCTTGATCTCCTTCAGCCGCGCAGCCCGCACGCCGCGCTGGCTGGCGATCTCGGCGGCATCGCGCTTCGCGCCGATGGCCAGTGCGGCAAGGTCGCGAAGGTGCGTGGCGACGATCTGTGCGCTGTGCTCCGACAACTGGTCGGCTTCCCGGATCAGGGCCTGCGCATAGCTGGCCAGAAGCCGCATTTCGGGTGAGTCATGGAATTGGCGAGGTGTCTCGGCGTCCCCGATCATCGAAGCGGCCAGTTTCCGGGGGATGACCACATCGATCAGGGTGGTCGGGTTCGGGAAGATACGGAATCCCGGAATGTCGTTCGAGCCCAGATAGGACTGTCCGGCGGTGAGTTGGCGGTCGTCCCGCCACGACCAGGTCATGTCGCCCTGCAATGTCATGCAGAGGATGACATCGTCGTCGCCATCGGCCGTCTGCTGCCGGGTACGCCCCGCCTTGCAGGGGCCGATCGAGGTACGGGCGATGACGACACCGGGCAGGCCCAGCATGGCCGAAGTGCCCTCCAGCGGCGCATCCTCGGAGATCGGCGACACGTCGATATTGGCGACGGCGCCGTAGACTTCCTGCATGTACGTTTTGCGCAGTTCGGGCGGTACGTCGTTTGTGGAGAACTTGTTGAACATGATCCCTTCCACCCGCTTTCCGTACGCTCGCGCGGCCATGCTCCCGGAAGGACCAGACAGCCAGGAACATACTAAGGCGACGGGACGGCAGGGGACAAGGAAATGTCGAACCGGAGGTAGGAAAGAGCCTGGGTGTGGTTAATCCTTGATGGAGATTTCGGGCTGGCGGCCTGAAATCCCGTCGGCAATGATCCGGGCCGATCCGCAGGACATGGTCCATCCAAGCGTGCCGTGGCCGGTGTTCAGCCAGAGATTCCTGTGTTTCGAGCGTCCGACGAACGGCACGCTGTCCGGCGTCATCGGGCGATGTCCGCACCAGAAGTTGCGCTCCTGCGTCTCTGCGAGGCCGGGGAACAGGCTGAACACGGAGCGCTCCAGCGTGCGCTGGCGCTTCGGATTGAGGCTGCGGTCGAAGCCCGCAAGCTCGGCCATGCCGCCGACGCGGACACGGTCTCCGAGGCGGGTCGTCGCGACCTTGAACGTCTCGTCCAGCAGGGTCGATTGCGGCGCGTGGGACTCGTTCAGGATCGGCAGCGTGATGGAATATCCCTTCACCGGATAGACCGGCAGCCGGATGCCGACCTGACGCGCAAGCTGCGGCGACCAGCTCCCCCCGGCGAGGACGAAGGCGTCTGCCTCCACGATTTCATTGCCGATGCGAGCGCTGACGCGGCCCGCGTTTTCGCTCAGTGCATCGATGGTGGTGTTCCAGCGGAACTTCACACCGCGCTGTTCGGCGACGGCTGCCAGTGCGTTGGTGAACTTGAAACAGTCGCCCGTTTCATCGCCCGGAAGGCGGAGGCCGCCGACAATCGGGTCGACCGCATGCGCGAGACCGGGCTCGACGCGGCGGCAGCCGGCAATATCCAGAAGTTCGAAATCGATGCCGCCCGCTTTCAGCACCTCAATGTCGCGCGCCGCCGCATCATGTTGCTTCTGTGTACGGAACAGCTGAAGCGTGCCTTGTGTGCGGTGGTCGTAGGCAATGCCTTCCTCGGCGCGCAGGGCCTGCAGCATGTCGCGGCTATAGGTGGCGAGACGCACCATCTTCGCCTTGTTGGCCGCATAGCGGGCGGGCGTGCAGTTGCGCAGCATGCCGAGCCCCCAGGCCACCATCGCCGGGCTGATCCGGTGGAACTGCACGATCAGCGGCGCGTGTTCCATGAAAAGCCATTTCAGGGCTTTCTGCGGTACGTCGGGCGAGGCCCAGGGCGCGGCATAGCCGGGCGAAATCTCCCCCGCATTGGCAAAGCTGGTCTCCAGCGCGGGGCCGGACATACGGTCGATGACGGTCACATCATGGCCATCGCGCGCCGCATAATAGGCTGTCGTAACTCCGACCACGCCTGCGCCCAGCACAACCACTTTCATGCCACTCTCTCCACTGCGCCCGCGGGCGGCTCGTTCACAAAATCCCGGGCGAAGCGGCGCCCGAGACCGGTCAGGATTTCGTGAGGTGTCGTGTCCAGCAGCCCCGCAAGGTCCGACACGGATTGGTGTGGGCCGATCAGCTCCACCGTATCGCCGGGGCAGATATGCCCTTCCGGCAGATTCGTCACGTCCACGACGCAGCTGTCCATGGACACGCGTCCGATCAACGGCAGTCTCAGGCCCTGGAACCAGACGGCGCCCTTGTTGCTCAGTGCGCGGGGCCAGCCATCTGCATAGCCTGCGGAGATTGTGGCGATCCGGCGGGACGAGGTGGCCAGATAGGTGAAACTGTACCCCACCGAAGTGCCGGCAGGTATGGTCCGGGTCTGGATGACGCGCGCGTCCAGCCGGATGGCGGACCGCATGCCAGCGGCGCCGCCCGGCCCTGGTTCGACGCCGTAGAGGACCAGTCCGGGACGCAGCACCTCACCCGCGGTATCGGGCAAGGAAAGGGCGGCAGCAGAATTGGCGAGGGAGCGGGGAACCCAGGGCAGGCGGTCGGCAAAGCGCCGGAAGCTCGCGATCTGGTTCGCATTGGCGGCAGCGGCCGGGGCGTCGGCGCAGGCCATATGGCTCATCAGGAGACGGAGCCCTACAAGTCGGTCAAAGTCCGGCCAGGTCATGACATGGTCCAGCTCTGACTCGCTCAAGCCGAGCCGGGACATGCCGGTGTCCACCTGAAGCGCGGCCGGCAGGGATTGGGACAGACGCTTCGCCAGCGCATACCAGGCTTCCGCCTGTTCCGGCGTGTTCAATACCGGAACGATGCCTGCCTGCGCACATCGCGCTTCGCTGCCCGGCGCGAGACCGTTCAGGACGAACAGCGCGGCGTCGTCCGGCAGCAGCGGTTTCAGGTCCAGCGCTTCGGCCAGGTGGGCGACGAAGAAGTCGCGGCAGCCGAGCGCCGCCAGCATCGGCGCGATGCGGGCTGCGCCGAGGCCATAGGCATCTGCCTTCACCACCGCGCCGGCACGCGCTGAGGGATATAGGCCCGAAAGACGGCGCCAGTTCGCTGCGATCGCGCCGAGGTCGACGGTCAGCCGTCCGGCTTCATCCCTGCAGGGATAGTGGTCGTGGGCGAGTTCGTCAGGCAGGCGGGCGGCGGAGGAAACTGCCTTAGTGGTCATCCGCGAGCAGGCCCAGGATGGCGAGCTTCTCGACCGGCGGAAGCGGACCGGCATCGCGCACGACCTTGAACGCATCGTCGGCCACCTGCAGCGTGTGGTCGATATCGGCTTCGGTCATGGCGGCGCAGATGAACATGTTGTGCCAGGGATGGAAGTAGACGCCCCGCTTCATCAGCGCGCCGTTCCAGGCATAGCCCTTGGAATAACCGGGATCGTCCTCGAACATGATCAGCGGCAGTTCCGCCGGGCCCGTCTGGCGGAGCGCAAAGCCGTGGCGGTTCGCGGCCTCGTCCAGCCCGGTGCGCAGGCGCTGGCCGAGGGCCTGCGTGCGCTCCAGATAGTCCGTGTCCCGGATCAGTTTCATCGTTTCGATGGACGCCGCCATAGGTGCGGCGGAGAACCAGTACGACCCTGTGGCGTAGATCGTCGCGGCCGCATTGCGCGCCTTTTCGGAGCCGAGCAGGGCCGAGATCGGATGGCCGTTGGCAATCGCCTTGCCCCAGCTTGAGAGGTCCGGCTTCACGCCGACGCGGGACCAGCTGGAATCGCGGGCGAGGCGGAAACCGGCGCGGACATCGTCCACGATCAGCAGCGCGCCGGTCTCATCGCAGAGTTCGCGGGCGCGGCGGGCGTATTCCGGCGTCGGATCTTCCTGGTCGATGAATGTGTCATGTTTGATCGGTGCGGCGAAGATTGCGGCGAGGTCGTCGCCTGCTGCCTTCACGGCGGCTTCGAGGCTTTCGACGTCATTATAGATGTAGAAGATCTGGTTGGCGCGGTCGCTCGGTGTCGTGCCGTTCTTCAGCGGCGTGCACCAGGGCGCGGCGCCGTGATAGGCGCCCTTGGCGAGCACGATGGTTTTCTTCCGGGTGAAATTGCGGGCGACCATCATCGCCATGGTCGTCGCATCCGTGCCGTTCTTGCAGAACATGGCCCAATCGGCATGGGAGACGAGACTGGTCATCTGCTCGGCGAGTTCCACCATCAGGCCGGACGGGCCCGTCATCGTGTCGCCCTTCTTCAGCTGGGCGATATAGGCGGCATCAATGCCTTCATGGCCGTAGCCGAACAGGTTCGGACCGTAGCCGCACATGTAGTCGATATACTTGTTGCCGTCGGCATCCCACAGATAGGCACCGGAGGCGCGATCGAAGAATTGCGGATAGTCGTCCGGCAGGAGGCGAACCGACTGGTGACCGTACATGCCGCCGGGGATCACGGCTTCCGCCCGTTCGCGCAATGCCTTGTCTGTCGAATTCGTCCACATGTTGTTCTCGCCGCCTGTGTTGATAAGATAGTTTTGACTATCATACGTAAGACCGCTATGGACGCAAGGTAAATTCGGGAGGAAAGCGCATGAAACTCGATCTTCTATGTGTCGGCCTGACGACGCTGGATGTTGTCGGCCGGCCCATCACGGAGATTCCGCCGGATGAAGGCGGGCGCCTGATCGAACAGATCGCCTGCGCCCCGGCCGGCACGGCGGCAGGGGCGGCCTGCGTCGCGGCGCGGCTCGGCGTCTCCACGGGCGTTGCGGGTGCCATCGGCAGCGACCTCACCGGCAAGTTCGTACGTTTCGCGCTTGAGGATGGTGGTGTCGATACGCACCTCCTGGTCACGATGAACGGCTACCCGACGTCCACGACGATCCTGCCCATCGACAATCAGGGGCGCCGTCCCACGCTGCATGCGCCGGGCGCCGGGTCCGTTCCGCCGCTGACAGACGAGCTTTTAGCGGCTGCAGCTTCGGTGCGCTGCCTCCACTACGGCGCCATCGGTGCGCCGACCTTCGACCGCGGCCCCGGCGAGTCGCTCCTGAAAGCCGCCAAGGCAGGCGGGGCGGAAGTCGTTTGCGACCTCATTGCGCCGCGGCCCGACGCGAAAGAAGAGCTCGCGCGCCTCCTGCCTTATGTCGACTGGTTCCTGCCGAGCGCCGATGAGGCGCGCCTGTTGTCCGGAGAAGACGACCTTCAGGCTGCTGCCGAAGCCTTCCTCGCCATGGGCGCAAAGAACTGCGTCATCAAGGATGGCGGGCGCGGCGCCGTCATGGCGGCGGGCGAGTTGCGCGGCCGCCTGCCGGCCTTCAAAATCGACGTCGTCGATACCACAACCTGCGGAGACTCGTTCTGCGCCGGCTTCATCGCAGCGCACCTGAAGGGCTGGGGCGGTTTCGACGCGCTGAAATTTGCAGCCGCGACGGCCGCCATGGTCGCCCAGGGCCTCGCGACCTATGGCAAGCTGGAAAGCTTCGAACAGGTCGAGGACGCCATGAAAACACTACCGATTGCGGAGACCGGAGCATGATGGACGAACAGGAAGCGAAATTGCGCGAGCAGATTGTCGAGGTGATGGCGGCGATGGATGCGCGCGGCCTCAACCGCGGCACATCCGGCAACGTCTCCGCGCGTTTCGGAGACGGCGTGCTCGTCACGCCGACCGGCATTCCGTCCTCGGCGCTGAAGCCGGAGCATATCGTGAAACTCGCCGCCGATGGCAGCTACAATCCGGAGGGCATGAAGCCCTCCAGCGAATGGCTGATGCACCTGAAGCTGTTGCAACTGCGGCCGGACGCGAATGCGGTCGTGCACTGCCATTCGCGCTACGCGACGACGCTGGCCTGCGCGAACCTGCCCATTCCGGCCCTGCATTACATGGTGGCCGTCAGCGGTGGTCCCTCTGTTCCGGTCGCGCCCTATGCCACGTTCGGGTCCGCCGAATTGGCTGAATCCGTTTGTGAGGCCCTGTCCGGACAGTATGCGACGCTGATGGCCAATCACGGCCAGATCGTTGCAGCGCCGAGCCTGAAGGCGGCCTTGCTGATCGCCGAGGAAGTTGAGGAACAGGCGGCCGTCTACTGGGGCACACTTGCCGTCGGCGGGCCGACCCTGCTGGGCAGTGATGAAATGGCGCGCATTGCTGACCGGTTCCGCTCCTACGGTCAGAAGAAGAAGGACTGACCGTCCGGGTGCGGCTTCCGTGCGCTTGCGCATAAGGTAATGATCGCTACCATTGATTTGTAACGAATGATCGGAGCCCAACATGCTGGCATGCTACACAGACCGCCTGAGCCTTCGCCCCAGTGAAACCTTCGCCCTCCATATCAGCGTCGAGCACGGCCCTTGCCGGCTGGAAGTCGCGCGCGTCGGTATTGAGCGCGATGTCGTCCTGACGATGGAAGATGTCGTGGCGGGCAATCATCCCGTGCCGCCGCATGCAGACCGTGACGGGTGCGGCTGGCCGGTGGCGCTGGAAGTCACCGCAGGCGACGACTGGCGGACCGGCTATTACGACATCCTGCTGACCGACGCTTCGGGGCAGGAGACGCACCACTTCGTCTGCATCAGGCCGGCGGCCGGCACGACCGGATCGAAAGCCGTTCTGGTCCTCGCAACGAATACCTACCATTCCTACAACTGGTGGGGTGGTGCGAACGCCTATTCCAATGTCACGGGACTGATGACCGGCAAGGTGCCATTCGATGAAGCCATGGATCAGGCCATCGGCGTTCTCTCCACCCAGCGGCCGTTCACGCAGATGATCATCGCCGCACCGGACGACGCACCGCGTCTGATCAACATGCGCAAGCGCGAGTTCAAGGAGAAACCCTGGGCCGCGAACCCGGAATGGATGCGCAAGCACCATATCTCGCCCTATGACGGCTCGGCCGGCTTCCTCAACAAATGGGAACACGCCTTCGCCGCCTGGACCGAATCCGAAGGCTACATGTTCGACTATGTGACCGACTATGATCTGGACACGGATCCGGACTTGCTGTCGGCCTACACGTCGGCCTTCTTCGTCGGCCATTCCGAATACTGGTCCGGCAACGAGCGCGCGCAGGTCGAACGCTTTGTCGACAATGGCGGTTTTGCCGCGATCCTGTCGGGCAATACCTGTTTCTGGAAAGTCCGCTGGGAGAATGACGGCAAGACCTACGTCTGCCACAAATGGAAGGGCTTCACGTCGGAAGATGTCGGTCCGGAAAAGGCGACCCATCTCTGGTCCCACCGGGCGTTCAATGCACCGGAAGCGGAACTGACCGGGCTCAGCTTTAATTTTGGCGGCTATCACCGGCTCGGCATGTGCGTGTCGCGCGGCTCGTCCGGTTTCACGATCTACAATGACAAGCACTGGGCCCTCGAAGGCACGGATCTCTTCTATGGCGACCAGTTGGGCGCGGACGTGCCGCTGATCGGCTATGAAAGCGACGGCTGCCTGTTCGAGTTTGGCGATGACGGCTTGCCGAAAGCCCTGACCGTGGGCGGGGTTCCCGCAAATCTCGAGATTATCGGCATCGCGCCGGTGACGCTTGGCGAGGACCCGGAGAGCGGTTACGCGCCGATGATCCCGCCAGAGAAACTGGATGTGATCGCCGATGCGATCTATGGCGACAGTTCCCCGGCGATGCAAAAGCGCCTGCTGCGCGGTCATGCCATGCTGGCCAGTTTCCAGCGGGGCAAGGGCGAGGTGTTCAATACCGGCACGACGGAATGGGCACATGGCCTGGCGGCGAAGGACCCGTTCATCGAGACGATCACCCGCAACGTGATGGAACGTTTCGGCGTCACGAAGTCCAAGTACGTGACCTCGTCTGTCGTCGGATAAATACGGTCACTGCAGAAAATCGAAAGGCGCGGGGGTGGGATCCCGCGCCTTTCTTTCGGCCTGAATTGTATATTGGGAGGAAACTCAGGCCTTTTCCGGTGCTCCGCCGCCTTTCACGAAGAAGAGGAGGATGAAGCCCGCCGCGAACAGGATGGTTACGGGGACGAAGCCAGCCTGTTGCGAATGGAAGATGCTGGTGAAGATGCCGACGAACATTGGACCGAGCCAGCTGGTGGAATTGCCTGCCAGCGCCGCCAGCCCGAAGAAGGCGCCCATCTGGGAGGCCGGGGCGAGCCGTGTCAGCAGCGTACGGCTGGAAGACCAGGCCGCGATCTGGAACACGAAACCCAGGAAGCCGAAGAAGACGAAGGCCAGTTCCGGAAGGGTCGTGAACATGGGGCCGTTCCAGACCGGTTGCGGATTTGCGACCGGCATGAACAGGATGCGCGCGGGCGATGCTCCTATGGTGCCGATCAGGCCGATGACGGAACCGGCTATCTCGATCTGGAAGGCGATCTTCGGTCCGAATGTCTCATCCAGCCAGCCGGCGAGAACGCCGCCGATCAGGCCAGCCACGCAGCCGAGCAGTCCGTAGACCAGCATTTGCGTGCCGTCCCACCCCATCACGCCAGCGGCGTAGACGCCGCAGAGGATGAGCAGCACGCCGCCAGCATCCTGCGCCAGCGTGCGGGCGAGGAGGTATATCATCGCGTCGGAATTCTGCTTCCAGTTCTTCACCAACGCGATGAGCGAGCCGACGCCGGCCTTGACCGAAGCGCCGTCTGCCTTGCCGCCGGTCCGCGCGGCGTCCTTGCTGAACAGGAACAGCGGAATCGCGCAGATGCCAAAGTTCAGGGCCACGAGGACAGGCACGATACGGTCCGGTTCATAAGCGTCCTTCGACAGGCCGAACATAGGCTTGTCGGGCAGCATTAGCGCCAGGAGGATAAACAGGAGCAGGGCGATCGAGGTGACGTTGCCGAGCGACAGGGCAAGGCCGGACGCCATCGGCCGCATGCGCGGCGCCGCTGCCGAAGTCAGCATGGAGGAAAACAGGACCTCACCGCACGAAAGCAGAATCGAGATCAGTCCAAGGATGCCGACAACGATCCACGGTGAGAGAATGGTGCCGCCGGGTGCTGCGAACCAGAGGCTCATCATCAGGGGCAGGAGGGCAATGGTGATCAGCGCCAGCCAGGGTTTGCGCGGGCCGAGCGTATCGACCGTCGCGCCTAGCACCGGCGCGACAAAGGCGACCGTCAGTCCGGAGATCATGCCCATCTGGGCGATCATGGCCTGACCCTTCACGCCGTCCCCGACGACCGTGGTCGCAAAATACGGGGCGAACAGAAAGCCGTTGACGAGGCCGATATAGGGGTCCCGCCCCGCCTGGTAGGTTGCCCATGACCAGGCGGAACGGTCCAGTTTCCGCGGACCGGAAGTGGCGTCAGAGGTATCCGAGACCTCCGGTCCTGCGGACATGATTGCCATCGGATCAGTACCGGTAGCGGAGGAATACGCCGACGCTACGCGGGCGCGAATACGTCAGCAGGTCGACGCCGAGACTGTCAATCGGGTTGGCCGAGGTGAGATAGGCCTCGTCCGTCAGGTTCCGGCCCCAGAGGCCGCCTTCGACATGGCCGCCCGGCGACAGGATCGCCAGTTCCGCACCGACGAGCCAGAGTTCCGGATCGGACAGACGCTCACGCATCGTGCTGTCGAAATAGACCTTCGACCGGTAGGACACGTCCACGCTCGGCGTGATCTGGAAGCCCGAGTCGAGATCGAACGTATAAGCCGCGCGGCTGGTCAGGCTGAACTCCGGCGACTGCGGCATTGTGTTGCCGGAATAGTCGTCGCCCAGAGAGTTATATTCGCCATACTCGGCGTGCAGCCAGGCAAGGCCGAGCGAGAGGTCGAGATTGGCGATCGGCCGCGCCACGAATTCGGCTTCCGCACCGTACATCTCGGCCGAGGCCGCGTTGTCGAGCACCTGGACCGTCAGGCCGCCGCGTTCAACCGTCGAATAGGCCTGGATGTCCTGATAGTCGTAGTAGAAACCCGACAGGTTCATGCGTAGGCGGTTGCCGAGCAGGTCGCTCTTCGAACCGACCTCGAACGCGTCGACCGTCTCGTTGTTGTATGGCTCGATCTGTTCCGGGCTGTCAGCGTTGCCGCCGAAGAAGCCGCCCGACTTGTAGCCGCGGCTATAGCTCGCGAACACGTTTGTCGTATCGGTCAGGTCATATTTCAGGCCGATCTTGCCCGACCAGTCGCTGAACGTCTTGTCGGCCTGGTATGTGAACACCGTGACCGCCTGTTCGGCTACAGTCGAGTAATCCATCGACTTTTCATCTGCTGACCAGCGAAGGCCTGCCGTCAGGAAGAGGCGCGGGGCAATTTCGTAGTCCGCTTGGCCGAAGATCGCGTAAGAGTCCGTCTCCTGCGTGTACGGATAGCCGAGGAAAACAACAGAATTTTCCGGGCTGGCGCCGGTCGGGTTTGTCGGTGAGGTGAACAGCGGACGCAGGATGCGCAGGATGTCGTAGGCGCTGTCGCTGGTCGTCTCGTCGTTCATGTAATACGCGCCGACGACCCATTTCAGCTTCTCGCCGTCTGCGGCCAGGCGCAGCTCTTGCGAGAATTGCTTCTGGCCGTTGAAGTAATAAGCCTCCAGCATCTGCAGCGGGCTGGAGTCGGTGTTCTCGTGAGCCCTGCGTTCCACATCCTGATAGGCCGTGATCGAGGTGAGCGTCAGGTCGCCGATTTCGCGGTCGACCGTAAGAGCGGCGCTCCAGAGGGAGACCTTGTCCTTCCCTTCGACATCGGCGGTGACTTTGTACGGATCGGGATTCGTGTCCGCAAAGCCAAGCGCATCGGTGCAGAGACCGCTACGGTAATAGGCCGGAGCGCAAACGCCATCCGGACCCGCTGCCGACGGATCGGTCGGGAACAGCTGGCGCGATTTCGGCTGCACGGCGCCGCCGAGGTTGGTGAAGGTGTTGAGTGTGAACAGCACGTCGGTCTTGTCGTCCGGCGTGTAGAGCAGCGAACCGCGCAGGGCATAACGCTCGGCATTGTTCACCTTGTTGCCGGTGACGGTGTTGGTGGAATAGCCCTCATCCTCGGAATACTGGCCGGCAAGACGGAAGGCGAGCTTGTCGCCGACCACCGGGCCACCGAAACCGAACGTGGCGTCCAGCGCGTCGAAGCTGCCATACTCGATCGTGGCGTAGCCCTCCGGCGAGAAGGTCGGACGCTTGGCGATCACGTTGATCGCGCCGCCGGTCGTGTTGCGACCGTACAGCGTGCCCTGCGGCCCACGGAGTACCTCGACGCGGTCAAGATCATAGAAGGCAGAATACTGGGCCAGTGGCGAGCCGATATAAACGCCGTCTGCGTAGAGGCCGACGCCGCTGGAGGAGGTCGGGTTGAAGTCGTTCAGGCCGGCGCCGCGGATGAAGATCTTCGGGTTTGCGGCGGCATCGGCTGCGGCGATGCGCAGGCCGGGGACGAGGTTGTCGAGCGAGGTGACGTTCGCCACGCGTTGCTTTTCAAGCGTCGAGGCCGAGAGAGCGGTGATGGCAATCGGCACGTCCTGCACGTTTTCGGCGCGCTTCTGCGCAGTGACGACGATGCTTTCGAGGCGTGCGGTTGCATCTTCCTGCGGTTCGGCGTCGGTTGTCTGGGCATTCGCTGCGCCGCTCCACAGGAGCGCTGCCGCTCCGGTTCCGATCAAGAGACTCCTCATGGCGGTATCCTTTCCTTCCAATCCCTGTCAGAAATGAATGGATAGCGATCACTAGCACTTTTACAATAGCTTTAATTACCGTTTTGTGATGTTTAACCTATCTGGGCGTATTGTGAGCAGAAGAAGTCCGGGGGACGCCAAAGAAATGAGCAGCGCCAAGAGAAAGCCTTCCCGGAAGGCCGCGGAGCCGCGAAAGCAGGTCGTCACGACGACCAAGCAGCAACCGCAACAGGCCCGTGCGCAGGATACGTACGAGCTGATTCTGGAGACCGCCGGCCATTTACTGGACGAGGTCGGGCTTGAGCGCCTGTCGACCAATCTTGTCTGCCGCCGGGCCGGGCTCACTCCGCCGGCGCTCTACCGCTACTTCCCAAACAAGTATGCCATCCTGCGCGAGCTTGGCGACCGGCTGATGGTGCTGCAGGACGAGGCCGTGCTCGCCTGGATCGACGAAGGCGGCATGAACATCGAGGACTTCGACGCTGCCGTGGCCAGCAATGTCCGCCTGCAGGAACGGGTCAACGAGATCACCCGCCAGTTTCCCGGGAACATATTTGTGCTGCGGGCCCTGCGGGCTATCCCGCTGCTGCGCGAGGTGCGCCTTGCGTCAAGAAACCTGGTCGCCGAACGGATCGCCGATGCGATGATCGAGGCCGGGCATAAGGCCTCGCGTGAACGCCTGATCGAAGCGGCCCGGCTGACGGTGGAACTGGCCTACAGCGCCATGGAAATGGCCCTGGAAGAACCGGATCGCGATGCGCATCAGCTCTGCACCGACGTCGCGAAGATGACGATCGGGCACTACGCCCAGCTTGCCGACTAGGCGGACAGCGCCGCTCTGTTTCGGGCTGAATCCTTTCCAGAGAGCAGCCGGTTCCGGAGCGCCGGAGGCGTTCCCCGCGAAAGTGCCGACGGAGCGGCAGCGGGCCGTTTAAACTGCCCGATTCCCTCTCATTTCGCCCGGAAAACAGGCGGCAGTCTGCGACAGGTTATCTCTTGGCAGTCTTGGCTGTTGTTCTCCAGATTAGAATGATTATAGAAAGCGGCTGTGGCGGAGGAAACGTCCGGTGCAGGTCAGTAATCGTGAATAACGACAACAGAATCACGTATTGGTGCCCTGCGAAAATTCAGACGCAAGCCGTAGGGGGTTGGTATCGGACCGGCCCCGGCAGGCGCATACCGACGGAGCCAAAATGTCGCTGATCAATACCGCAATCAAACCCTTCAAAGCCGAAGCCTTCAAACAAGGCAAATTCGTTTCCGTGACCGAAGCGGATGTGAAGGGAAAGTGGGCCATTTTCTTCTTCTACCCGGCCGATTTCACGTTCGTCTGCCCCACTGAACTCGAAGACCTCCAGACCGAATACGCCGCGCTGAAAGCCATGGGCGTTGAAGTCTACGCTGTCTCGACCGACACGCATTTCAGCCACAAGGCCTGGCACGAAACATCGCCGGCCATCGGCAAGATCGAATACTTCATGCTCGGCGACCCGACCGGCACCATCACCCGCAACTTTGACAATATGCGCGAAGACATGGGCCTCGCTGACCGCGGCACCTTCGTTGTTGACCCGGATGGCGTCATTCAGGTGATCGAAGTGACCTGCGAAGGCGTTGGCCGTAACGCCGCCGAACTCGTGCGCAAGGTGAAGGCTGCCCAGTACGTCCGCAACCATCCGGGCGAAGTCTGCCCTGCGAAATGGGAAGAAGGCGAGAAGACGCTCGCGCCTTCGCTCGAACTCGTCGGCAAGATCTGATCGTTTCGATCTGATCTGAGACGGACTGCCCGGCCGGAAATACACCGCCGGGCAGCTCCTCCGATTTCCAATTTCTCACCCGCGATGCGCTCCCACTGGGAGTCGGCCATTTTTCTGCAGGATATGCCTCATGTTGGATGCCAATCTGAAAGCTCAGCTCAAGGTCTATATGGAAAATATCCGGCGGCCAGTGGAATTGGTTGCGGCCCTCGATGACGGCAAGGCAAGCCGGGAACTTGAGGAATTGCTCGAAGAAATCTCTGCTCTGTCCGACAAAGTCAGCTGGAAGCGCGGCACCGATGGCCGCGTGCCCTCGTTCGCGATCACCACGCCGGACAGCGATATCTCCCTTCGCTTCGCGGGCCTGCCCCTCGGGCACGAATTCACCTCGCTCGTCCTCGCCCTGCTGCAGGTTGGCGGGCACCCGCCCAAGGTGGAAGCGGACCTGATCGAACAGGCGAAGCAGCTGAAAGGCGACTTCCGGTTCGAGACCTATTTCTCGCATTCCTGCCAGAACTGCCCGGATGTCGTGCAGGCGCTTAATCTCCTGGCGGTGCTGAATCCGAACGTCCACCACACGGCCATCGACGGCGCCCTGTTCAAGCAGGAAGTCGACGCGCGCGAAGTGATGGCCGTGCCAACGGTTTATCTGAACGGCGAGCTTTTCGGCTCCGGCCGCATGGAGCTGGCGCAGATCCTTGCGAAGCTCGACGCTGGCGCAGAAACCCGTATGGCGGCGAAAATTGCAGACAAGGCCCCCTTCGATGTGCTGGTCGTTGGTGGTGGGCCAGCAGGCGCCGCTTCGGCGATCTATGCCGCCCGCAAAGGCATTCGCACCGGCATTGCTGCCGAGCGTTTTGGCGGGCAGGTGCTGGACACGATGGGGATCGAGAACCTGATCTCCGTGCCGCACACGGAAGGTCCAAGACTCGCAACCGCCCTCGAGACCCATGTCCGGGAATACGAGGTGGACATCATGAACCTGCAGACGGCCACGCGGCTTGTTCCGGCCAGCCGGGAAGGTGGGATGCACGAAATCCAGCTTGAAAACGGCGCCAGCCTGAAATCGCGGACGATCATTCTCGCGACCGGCGCGCGTTGGCGGCAGATGGGCGTTCCGGGCGAAGACGAATACCGCAACAAGGGTGTCGCCTATTGCCCGCATTGCGATGGCCCCTTGTTCAAGGGCAAGCGCGTCGCCGTCATCGGCGGCGGCAATTCCGGCGTTGAAGCGGCCATCGACCTTGCCGGCATTGTCTCGCACGTCACGCTGATCGAGTTCGATACCAAGCTGCGCGCCGATGCCGTTCTTCAGAACAAGCTGTACAGCCTGCCGAATGTTACGGTCATCACCTCCGCCCTGACGACCCGGGTTCTTGGCGACGGGGCGAAAGTGAGCGGCCTCCTCTACAAGAACCGCAACACCGACGAAGCGTACGAACTCGCGCTCGAAGGCATCTTTGTGCAGATCGGTCTTGTCCCGAATACCGAATGGCTGCGCGGAAGCATCGAGCTGAGCGAGCGGGGCGAGATCGTCACCGACATGCGCGGTCAGACGTCGGTGCCCGGCGTCTTTGCGGCGGGCGATGCAACCACGACGCCATACAAGCAGATCGTCATCTCGATGGGAGAAGGCGCGAAGGCGGCCCTGTCGGCTTTCGATTATCTGATCCGGCTGGTGCCGACGGAAGCAGAAGCGCTCGAGAACGCCTGACCTGTCTCAGGTCGATCCGTCACCTTTGCCCGTCGGACGCTGGGCCGGATTGCGGGTCTGGGTGGCCGAACCGCTTGCCGTCCAGTCACGGCGCGACGGTTCAGGCCGCCGGTGTGAAATGAAACGGAAGCTCAGCGCCTGAAGGTCCGTACAGGAATTGAGAAGCGCCATCTTCTCGGCCCTGGGAAGCGCATTGACGTAGTCGTAGACGGATGTGGTGCGGTCCGCCCTGGCGCGGGCGAGGGCCAGCGGCTCATGCACGTCATACCGGCCGAGCGGCCAGTAGGAGTCCACGAGGTACTCGCGTTTGCGCTGTGCGTTCCGGTCGACCAGAAGGGATGACAGCCGCTGCGGCTGAAGCGCATGGAAAGCCTCGTGCGCCTGTTGCGAGGCGAGGTAGGAGTCTGGCGGGGCGATTTCACAGGGGCAGACAAGCGCGCCAAGACGGCGGGCGCGCCGTCCGGCAGACCGCTGGGCGGTCCAGTAGGTGAGCGGCGCGCTGAGGATGAGGCCGATCGTGGCCGGCGCGAGCCATGCGGCGAAAACCGGCGAGATCGCTATGGCCGAGAGCGTCAGGACAAGGCCGAGGGCTGTGGCCGGCGCGTTGTGGCGCAGTGTGGCGGCGAAGGAGTATCCGCCTTCCGTCCGTTTCTGCGGAGACCAGCCGGAATCCCGCCCGAGCAGGACGCTGATGACAGCGCCGGTCTGTGTCGCCATCAGGATCGGCGCGATGAGGACCGAGATCAGCACCTCCGAGAGGACGCCCAGCAGTGTGCGGCCCATGCCGACCGTGCGGCGCCAATAGCCGCTCGCGAGACCGTAGAACAGGCCGTACAGTTTCGGGGCGAAAAGGATGCCCATCGTGACGCCGAAGAGGCGGAGGGAGCGTTCGGAGTCGATCACCGGCCAGACCGGAAAGAGCGAGACGCCGTCCCCGAAATAGGTCGGCAGCATGAAGCTGTTCTGCAGGGAGAGCAGCATGCCGATCACGATGAAGATCAGCCAGAATGGCGAGGCCAGATAAGAGAAAATGCCCGTGATCAGGTGGAAGCGGCTGGTGGCCGTCAGGCCGCGGGTGCGCAGCAGGACGGCCATGTGCTGCATGTTGCCCTGACACCAGCGGCGGTCGCGGATCACCATGTCAATGATCGTGGGCGGGCCCTGCTCGTAGGATCCGGCAATGTCGGGCCGGATCTCGACGTTCCAGCCTGCCCGGCGGAGCAGCGCGGCTTCCACGAAATCGTGGCTGAGAATGGTGCCGCCGAACGGTGCGCGGCCGGGGATCTCCGGCAGGCCTGCAGCTTCGGCCAAAGCGCGGATACGGATGATGGCATTGTGGCCCCAGAAATTGCCTTCCTTCTGCGCCCACCAGGCGATGCCATGGCCGAGCACAGGTCCGTAGAGCGCAGCAGCGAATTGCTGGCAACGGGCGAACAGGCTTTCACCGCCGACCAGTTGCGGGATGGTCTGGATCAGGCCGGCGCGGGGCGCGCTTTCCATCGCATCGACGAGGGACAGGATGGCGCTGCGGTCCATATAGCTGTCGGCGTCGAACACGATCATGTAGTCATAGCGACCGCCCCAGCGGGTGACGAAGTCGCGGATGTTTCCGGCCTTGCGGTGCTTGTTGATCGTCCGGCGGCGGTAGCGGATCTCGACGTCCCGCGGCGCCTGCTGGCGCAGGCGTTCGTATCCGGCCTCTTCCAGGAGAGCGACTTCAGGATCGTTTGTGTCGCTGAGGATGAAGCACTCGAATGTGCCGGGTGCGCCGGACATCATCCGTGCCGTGGAGAGCACCGTCGAGAAGACGTGCTCGGTTTCCTCATTATAGGTCGGAAAGAGAATGACAGTCCGCGCGCGGGCGATTCGGCTGAAGGCTGGCGCCGGAGTCGGTCTGCCCAGCGAGACGAGCGCTGCGACCAGGCCGATGCTGGCATTTACAAAAGCGAAGCAGACCCAGCTGATATTGATCGCGAAGATCGCGAGCAGGACCCATTCGAGGAGTGTGAGCCCGTTTACGGACAGCACGTTGAACATCTCGCTTGTGGTCCAGGAGATCAGGAAGACCGAAGCGGTCAGGACCAGCAGCTTGCGCCACATGCTGGATTTCGGCCGGCCGGCGCGGCTCTCCGGGATGGTCCCGAATTGCTGGTCGGGCATCGAGACGGGGAATTCGGTGGGCCGGGCGCGAAAGCGCTTCATTCGGGTCTCCAGCGGTAGAGCCAGGTTTCGGTGACGGGCTTTCCTGAAATGGTCAGCAGCGCGCGCAGTTCCGCGATCTGTGCATCCTGCGGCTCCAGTTCGAAGCTGAGGCGCGACTTGCCGGTTTCGGGATTGGTCCTGAGGATCGCATTCGAGACCTTGCCGCTCGATGTCGAGACGCTGACCTCTGCGCCGTTGAGCAGTTCCGGGTTCGCAGCCTCATAGTCGATCACGAACATCGGGCGGCCAGTCTGAAGGGAGGTTCCGGCCAGCGTGTCGGAAACTTCGATCAGTTGCGGGTGCGCCGGCTGCATCAGGCTCCAGTGCATGCGGTACGAGATGTCATACGACTCGCCCGCCTTCCAGGGAGCGGCCGGGCGCCAGAAGGCGACGATATTGTCGTTGTACTCATTGGCCGTGGGGATCTCGACGAGGGTGAGCTTGCCCTCGCCCCAGTCCTCCGACGGGGCGATCCAGACATTCGGACGGCGATCGTACTGCGCCTCGATGTCGGCATAGTCGTCGAAGTCGCGCTTGCGCTGGAGCAGGCCGAAACCGCGGGGAGCCTCTGTCGCGAGGATCGAAACCTGCAGCGACTGCGGATTGCTCAGAGGCCGCCAGGCCCATTCGCCATTCCGGAAATGGATGGCGAGGCCTTCGGAGTCGTGCACGGCGGGTCGGTAGTCGTCCGCGTGCTTGCGCAGGTCATGCGGGGAGAAGAAGTACATCGAGGACATCGGCGCTATGCCGATGCTGTTCAGGTCCCGGCGGGGGAAGAAGGTCGCGTGCACATCGACCAGCGTTTCCGGTCCGGGTTCGATCCGGAATTCGAGCGCACCCGTCACACTCTGCCCGTCCAGCAGGGCATAGACCTTGATGTCCGATGCGTTGTCGGACGGGCGTTCCAGCCAGAACTCCGTGAAATAGGGGAATTCCTCGCCTTCGGGCGAAGCCGTGCCGATCGAGAGGGCGCGGGCCGATGCGCCATAGACCGTGCTGGCGCCCAGAGCGCGGAAGAAGCTGGCGCCCCGGAAGCTGATCACCTCATCGAACTTGCCCGCCATATTGAGCGGAGAGACGATGCGGAAACCGGAGAAGCCGAGTGTGTTCTTCAATTTGTCCGGCAGGGGCAGGTCGAAAAAGTTGAAACTACCGGCGGTGTAGGGGTGGGGGATCACCTTGCCGTCCTCGACAAGGTTGAGGCGGACATCGTGTTCGAACAGGTAGCCCCGCGGATCAGGCAGCACGCGGAAGCCGGAATCGCCGTCCGGCCAGATTGCGCCATCGGAGGCCAGCTGGATGCGGCGGTACTGGTCATAGTTCAGCTGGGCGCCGGCCTTCTCCAGCGGCGCAGGCGCCGAATAGGGCAGAGAGGCCAGTGCCTGGGCGCGCTGGACGACGCTGGTGTAGCTGAAGGCGTCTGCGGGGGCGGAAGCGGTGCCGGGGAGGGTGTCCGGGCCTTCGGCGGAGGGCTGGATGAGCGAATCCTGGGGCGTGGCCGGCTCCGTCATGTCCGGATGCGAGGCGTCCGGGGAGCGGATCGAGGCTGGAACTAAGGGCGCCTGATCGCCTGTGCCGGCTGAGTCCGGGGGCATTGAGGCGACGGGCGCCGCAGCTTTGGGTTCGCGAGGGGTGCAGGCCGAGAGCCCAAAAAGCGCAACGGCAACAAGGCTCAAGACTGTGCGAGGGGCAACCGGGATCCACCTCAAGCTGCGCTCCATGGGTGATTGGTTCGTTAACCAGAGGCCTCATTTGATGTTGCAGCGCAACATCGGCGTACAGGGTTTCAATGGCTGGGACTGCAAATGGTTGCGAAGCAAGCGGCCGTGAACTGCAGTGGGGCAGCGATGCGCGCCGCGCGGCGAATTCCATGACTGACCTGTCGGCGTGCGTGATCCAGATGCGTGCGACCGTGATCGTGCGCACGTGTTCGCGGAATTCAAATGACTTTCCGGTGCGCGCCGCTGGCGTATAGGGTTCGGCCCGAGAGACACCAGGTCAGGACCCATGCCCCCAGACTTCATCCCGGTCTTCGGATCGCCTGCGCCCGGCCCGGGACAGACGGGGGTGTGGCTATGGCGGTCCGTGACGGGGGGCAGCCCGGAGGCGGTCCTGTCGCCGGATGAGACGGCGCGCGTCGGCCGGCTCCGCATTCCCGACCGGCAGAGCCAGCTGGCCCATGCGCTTGCCGAGCGCAGGCACCTCCTCGCCGTCCTGCTCGATAAGCCGGCATCCGGCGTGCGGGTGTCGCACGATGATGACGGCAAGCCCCTGCTGCCGGACTTTCCGGGGGTCGACATCAGCCTTTCCGACAGCCATGGCTGGAACGCGCTGGCGCTGAGCCCGGCGGGAGCGGTGGGCGTCGATCTGGAAGTCGTGAGGCCGATGGACTGGGCCGCGATGGTGCCGATGATCTGCGATCCGGAGGAAGTGGATGCGGCCCTCAGGACGATCCGCGCCGCGGATGAACCGGCGGGGTTCTTCCGGTGCTGGACAGTCAAGGAAGCCGTACTGAAGGCGGCAGGAACCGGGCTGCGCGGCAATGCGCGGGCGGTTCCGGTTCCCACAGAAATACTGGGCCGTGCGGCTGCCGCGGCGCGCATTGAGCGGGATGGCGTCAGCTACGCGGTGGAGGTGGCGCAGCATGAGGGCGTCGTCGTTGCCCGGGCGCTCCGGAGCTAATGCCTGACGCTACAGGCCGAGAACCGGCTGGAGCAGCTTCAGCAGGGGATTGGTGAACCGGAGCTTGCCTTCATCGACGATGAGTGAGACGCACGGGCCGTCATCGTCGATGCGCAGGTCGTGCAGGCAGGTTTCATCTTCCTGATGCAGGTCGCCAGCCGCGTATTGCCGGTCGCCGGCCGTGTAGCCGCCGGAAAGAACGAGGGTCCATTCCTGTCCGCTGTGCGAATGCCGCGGAACCGGCAGGCCAGGATGCGCCCGCAACAGGTAGAGGCGCTCGCCGCGGCTCGACCGGCCGAGCCGGGCCTGCTGGACGCCGCCTCCGACATGCCGCCATTTCAGGCGCTGCGAGGAGCGGCGCATATAGTCGGCGAGGGCGGCAGGCATCCATTCAGGCTGGTCCTGCGTGTCCGTACTGGCGGGGTCCGCTTCAGGCGGCATGCGATCCGTATCCTGATCGATGCGGGCGGACAGGCGCTGCATGAAGTCGTCCGAAAGGTCGGTGCCCTTCGCGCTTTCCAGCAGGGCGCCGCCGATATGGTCGCCTGCGGAGAAGGCCGCCTGAACGGACGGGCACATCTCGGCCTGACAGGTGAGGAGCAATTGCTTGAAGGGCGACAAAGTGCCGGCCGACTGCATGGCCAGCCAGGCGTCATCGACCGTGATGGGCAGGGTGTGTGCCTCTGTCATGGGGTGTCCTTCCAATGGGCGGCAAGCGAGCCTCGCAGCTTCGCGAGGGGGGCTCGTATCCGGCTTTTGACCGTGCCGATGGGAATTCCTGTGCGCGCCGCAATGGCGCTGTGCGAGAGGCCCTCGAAGAAGGCGAGATAGAGCATCTGCTTCTGTTCGGGCGGAAGGGTGGCCATGGCCTCGCGGACGGCGATGGCAGATTCGGATTGCTCGAATTCCTCATGCGGCGAGGCGACGATGTCGTCCGCCAGGAGCGCCATGTCTTCCGGTGCAACCGGCTGGACGCGGTCATGCTTGCGCTTGTGATCAATCCAGCGGTTGCGGGTGAGCCGGTAGACCCAGGTGGAGAAGGTCGCCTTGGACCGGTCGAAACTCGCAGCCTTCTGCCAGACGCTCACCATGACATCCTGCACGATGTCTTCCGCGGTCGCGTCGCCTTCGCCACGGTGCATCAGCCAGGCCTTGAGGCGCGGTGCATAATGCATGGCCAGCTGGTTGAATGCTTCCCGGTCGGCCGAATGGGTGACCCGGCTCATCAGCTCGCTATCGAGGTCTGAGCGGCCGGGAAGGGCGCTCACTGTCGCGGGGCCTGCAGTCTTGGCGTCATAGACGGTTCCTGACGGTGCGAGATTCGGAATTCGCATCATCACCTCCATTTCGCCCTATACGCAATGGCAGGCTGTGCGGATCGACCCGGGTGCAGAAATTGGCAGTTGGTGTGCGGGTGCATGTCTTGCCTCGTCAGGACGTGACATCCGCGACGGGCGGGGGCGTGCGGCTGCGATAGCGGGCGCCCTTCAGCTTCAGCTGTAGGGCCTGCCACAGGATCAGGACCATGACGCGGGCCGGGCCGAACGGCAGGCGGAGGAAGGAGAGGGCGAGTGACTTGTTCGTCAGCGGGCGGAGATTGCCCATGAGCGATGTGGAGAGCCCGTCATCGCTGTCGCTGTCGTAGAAGATGCGGACGGAGACGTGACCCGGTTCGAGACTGAACTGGAACCGGTATCCGCCGTCGATGGGCTGGAACGGGGAGACGTAGAAGTGCTTGGTGGCCGGGATCACATCGGAGGCACCGATTGCGCCATTGTCCGGACGGCGGGACAGATAGCAATGACGGTCCCCGCTTGTATTGTTGACCTCGCTGACGACGGCACGCAGGGCACCGGACCCGTCGAGCACGAACCAGAAGCTGACCGGATTGAAACTGTAGCCGAGGCAGGCCGGTTGGGTGAGGAGCCAGACCTGTGCGCCGCTTTCGGACACGCCGGAAATTTGCAGCACGTCCTGTGCGCGGGCCTGAAGGGTTTGCCTTCCGTTGCCATAGTGCTTGCCGCGGAGGGACCATAACCCGAAGCCGCCGAGCGAGAGCAGGCGCGGCGCCCTGGCGATTGGCTGGTCCACGCGGACGAGGACAAAGTCCGTCCGGTAGGTGAAGGCATTGCGCACCCGCCCCTTGCGTCCGTGGAAGACGCTTGCCTCAACGAGGGACAGGGGGGCGGCAGCAAAGCTCATGCGGGCACGGCCTGCCGTTCGGATTCGAGGAGGGCGGCCGCGACGTTCACAGCGCTGAGCAAGCCGTCTTCGTGGAAGCCGTAGCGGGTCCATGCGCCGCAGAACCAGGTGCCGTTCTGCCCCTGGATTTCGTGCAGGCGGGATTGGGCCTTGAGAGCCGCGACATCGAATTGCGGATGGTGGAAGACTTCCTGGTCGTAGATCAGGTGTTCGGGAATCTCGTGTTCCGGGTTGAGCGTCACGAACATCGGCGTCGCGTGCGGGATGCCCTGCAGCGAGTTCATCCAGTAGGTGAAGGAGCCTGCCGGGGCGCTGCCTTCGCTCGTGCCCTTGTAGACCCAGCTTGCCCAGGCGGCGCGGCGTTTCGGCATGTGGGACGTGTCGGCGTGCAGGTAGGCCGTGTTCGGACGATACCCGATCGCACCGAGGATCGCGCGCTCCTCCGGCGAGGGATCGGTCAGGAGGGCGGCGGCCTGATCCGAATGGCACGCGAGGATAACCTGGTCGAAGTGCAGGGCGGCCTCGCCGTTGGCTTTCACCCATGGATTTGGCGTGCGGCCGATGGCTTCGATGGGCGTGCCGGTCCGGAAGGTCACGCCGCGGCGTTCGAGCAGGTGCGTGAGACGTTCGACATAGAGCCGGCTGCCGCCGTCGATCGTGCGCCACTTGGGGCCGCCGCTTGCCTGAAGCAGGCCGTGGTTCACGAAGAAGCGGACGAAGGCCTGCGCCGGGAAGGCGCGCATGTCGTCCCGCGCCGTGCTCCAGATGGCGCCGGCGAGGGGGTAGAGGTAGCGGTCGGCGAAATCCTTGGCGAGGCCGAGGCGTGCGATGAGTTCGCCGAGCGTCATGTCCGGATCGGTGAGGACGGACGGGGCGTGGGCGTTGAAGTGGAGGATGTCGCGGATCATGCGCCAGAAGCGCGGGCTGACGGCGTTCCGCTTGCTGGCGAGGATGCGGGATGGGGCGGCCATGCCGTATTCGAAGGCGCCATGGTCGAGCGAGACCGCGAACGACATCGGCGCGCGGAAGGAGGGGATGTCCAGAGCCTCGAACAGGGCGATCAGGTTCGGGTAGGTCCGGTCGTTGAAGACCATGAAGCCGGTATCGACGGGGATGTCCCGGTTCGGGCCGGCCAGGATGGTCCGCGCATGGCCGCCGAGGCGCGGGGCGGCCTCGAACAGGGTGATGTCATGGGTTTCCGACAGTTTCCACGCCGCGCCGAGGCCGGAAATCCCCCCGCCGACAATGGCGATACGGGGGCGGCGCGCAGGCCGCGGTGACTGGAAAACTGCTTCAAATGCCATGGAACGATCCCGCCGCTGCAAACTGGTCGCTTAGTGTACGCAGCCGGCCGCAGGGTGGATCAGTTGGAGCAGGTTATCTTGCGATGGGGACTGAGATGCTGGCGCGGACGCCGGTTTTGGCGGTGCCGCTGACAAGGGCGGTGCGGGCGGTAGGGGGCGCGGCGCCCGGGCGGCCGAAGACAAGCTCATCGAACAGTTTCAGGCTCGGCCTGTAGACGAGGTTGCTCTTGTAGATTTCGCGGGTGGTCGCTTCCGGGAACAGGATCCGCGATCTCAGGATGCAGGCGGAGGCCTTCCTGACGGCGTCGAGCGAGGGGTAGATCTCGAAGTGGATATGCGGTTCCCGCCCGCGATAGGTTCCGGGATAGATGGTCGTGAACGAGACCCGTCCGCTGGCATCCGTGATGCCGATGCCGCGAAGATAGTCGGCATCGTTCCGGCCGTAAACGGAGTACTCGCCCTGGGCGTCGCTGTGCCAGACGTAAACGGCGGCGTTCCGGATCGGGGTCTGCGCATACCCGGCCGCCAGCAATGTCATCGTCAGGTCCATCCGCAGACCGGCCGCAGCCAGGCCATCGCCGGAAAGGTTCGGGCGGATGTCATGCCGTAACAGGCCTGAGGCAGACCAGATGTTCGCAAGGCTTGCGCCGCCGGGCTGTAGCAGCTGTTCGCCGGGATAGGGCGGCAGGTCCGCGTCGGCCTCGATCGTGCCGGCAGAGGCCGTGACGGTGCGAAGTCCGGACGAAGCCAGGGACAGGGCCCCCAGGCCCGCGAGCCGGAGAAAGCTGCGGCGTAGGTTCGAGGGCTCGTGCATGGAGACTGTATCCGGGCTGACCAGACGCCCTGTCTGCCATCGGAATGTTGGACGTCTTTGTCGCCAGCGCCTTCGCTGGTGTCAAAATGTGTCAGCCCGTCAAACGGGATGAACGGGCTGTAATGTCCGGCGTCACGTGGAGCCTGCTGTGATGCAGGACGGACTGCTGCGTTCCGTTGCGGCCCTGACACATCTGGGCAACATATTCGGCATACGGCCGGGGCATGACGGCTTTCGGGCACACCCATCTGGCAGACAAGATGATCGAAGCAGAGCACATTCTGGTGGTCGATGACGACCGCGATATCCGCGAGGATCTGCGCGCCTACCTGACGGAACATGGTTACCGCGTATCGGTGGGTGAAAGCGCGGCGGCCGCCCGGCGCATCATCCACGCCAATGCGCCGGACCTGGTCCTGCTGGACGTCATGATGCCCGGCGAGGACGGTATCAGTCTCTGCCGGTCGATCACGCAGCTTCTGAACATTCCCATCGTTTTCCTCAGCGCACGGGCGGACGATGTCGACCGGATCGTTGGACTGGAAGTCGGGGCGGACGATTACGTCGCCAAACCGTTCAACCCCCGTGAGCTGTTGGCGCGAATACGATCGGTGATGCGCCGTGCACGGGGCGGCGATGGACCCAGATCGGCGGAAAAATCCCGGTTCTTCGAGTTCGACCGGTGGACGCTGGATGTCGCCAAGCGGAACCTCACGCGCGACGACGGCGTCGTGGTTTCGCTCAGTTCGGGAGAGTACCAGCTGCTGACGATTTTCCTCGCGCGGCCGCAGATCGTTCTTTCCCGTGAACGGATCGTAGAACTCTCGCATGCCGAAGGCGCCGATGTTTTCGATCGCAGCGTCGACAGCCAGGTCAGCCGGTTCCGGAAGAAAATCGAGCGGGACTCGAAGAAGCCGGAAATCATCCAGACCGTCTGGGGTGGGGGATATGTTTTCGCAGCCGAGGTCAAGCGCCTCTGATGCTGGCGAAGTTCGACACGCTTCTCGTCCGTCTGCTTGCCTCGATGGCCATAGCGGTGGCGGGAACGCTTGTGTTCAGCTTCCTGCTCGTCAAGATGCAGCAGTCGGTGCGGTCCGGTCCGCCGAAGACCCCCATGAGTGTTGCGGTTGAAGCGCTCGAAACGCTCCGCGACGATGGCTGGCCTGATACCCTGACGAAATCGGAACTGAAAACGCTGGAACTCGCGGCCTACACCCGATCGGATGAGCCGGTCGTAGTGACAGGCGGCGGTCCTTTTGCGGACATGGTCCGTGACCGTCTGAACCTCAGAGAGGATCAGGCCGTTGGCGTGGTTGCGGATGTCGACCGTCCGGATTTCATGGCCATGGACCAGCCGGGAAAAATGGACCGGCAAGGACCGGGCCAGGGCGACGGTTTCCGGCCATTGCGCCAACCCATCGCGTCGGCCGTCTCCGTTGAAGTGTCGCCGGGCGACTGGGCGAATATCACAACGAAGCGAATTGCTTTCTCGAACGGCAGCCGGCCCTGGGTCGGGCTTATTGCGCTTCTCTCACTCGTGGCGGTGGCGGTCTGGGCCGCCCGCAACGCGATCAGTCCGCTCAAACAGATGGCGCAGGCCGCAGATGTTCTGGCCGCGGACTACAAGCATCATCCGGTGGAAGAACTCGGCCCGTCCGATGTCCGGCAGGCGCTCCGTACATTCAACCGGATGGGCCGCCAGCTGGAGGCGACGGTCTCGAACCAGAGGCAGGTTCTGGCGGCCATCGGGCACGACCTTCGTACGCCGATAACGTCGCTGAAGCTCAAGACCGAAATGCTCGCGGACCCGGTAGAACGTGCGAAGCTCATGCGGGCAATCGGTGAGCTGGAAAGGCTGACCGAAGCGGCGCTCGTGGCTGCATCCGCGGGACATTCCAGCGAGGCGTTCCAGCGTCTGGACCTGTACTCAATCATCGACAGTGTCGTCGATGATCTGAACGACCTCCGGTACGACGTCACCTTCGAGGAGACGGAAGACCGGCCCATCGTGTCGGGGCGCGCCAGCGACCTGATGCGTGCCGTGCGGAACATTGTCGAGAATGCCGTTTTCTATGGCGACCGCGCCCGCGTGCGTCTGATGGTCGACCGGGGAACAGCTCACATTCTGGTGGATGACGACGGACCCGGTATCCCCCAGGACGCGATGGAGTCTGTTTTCCAGCCGCTCGTCCGGCTGGAGCAGTCACGTAACCGCGAAACCGGGGGGCATGGCCTCGGCCTTCACATCGCCAAGACGCTGGTCGAGGCGCATCACGGAAAGATCCGTATGCGAAACCGGCCCGGTGGCGGTCTCCAGGTGGAGATCACGCTGCCGCGGGATCATACCTGAAGCCCGCCGGACGTCAGAAGCGCGTTGATGTGCTGAACCGGAACGTTTCCGTGCGGTCGTAATCTTCCTTGCGCAGGATCTGGCTGAAGTCGAAGCGGATCGGCCCGAAGGGCGATGTCCAGTAGACGCTGAGGCCTGTGGAGGCCCGGAGCGACAGGTCGTCTTCGATCAGCTGGACGGCGCTGCGGCCGTAAGTGTCCGTGAACTCGACCGGATCCGACTTGTCGACATCGCTCAACATGCCGACGGATCCTGCTTCCAGGAAGAGGCCCGTTTTGATGCCGTATTCTTCCGGCAGGAAGTTCGGGAAGGAGAGATCGAAGCTTGCCTGATAGAAGGCGTTGCCGCCGAGCGCGTTCAGGCGGGAAATATCGTAGGTGCCATCTTCATTGTCCGCGATCTGCACGATCCGCGGACCAAGGCCCGCCGTATCGAACCCGCGGAAACTGTTGCCGCCCCGGAAGAAGCGGTTGTTGATGCGCACGCCCTGGGGCGTGACCTGACCCGACTCGGATATGGCGTCGGTCGTCCCAAAGGGTTCGATATATCCGCCAGAAAGACGCAGCGAGCCGACCACGCCTTTGAGGAAGCCCTGATAGGTGCTGATGGAGGCGGTGGTGCGGACATAGTTCACATCGCCGCCCAGACCGGAGAAGTCCTGGCCGAACGAGGCATCAAAGCCTCCGGTCGGCTCGATGGGATCGTTTCTCATGTCCAGCCGGAGCGAATAACCGACGATGGAAGAAATCTCCGAGCGCTCGCTGGAGCACAGGGAATAACGCTGAAGGTAGCGGGAGTCGCAGATGTCGACGATCAGCGAGCCATCCGGGAGCGGCACATCATCGGGGGTCAGGTAGGCAACACCGATCACGTCGTCGCTCGTGTCGCCGGGCGTTCCGTTGTCGTCCAGCGTGTATTCGGTTGTGAGGCGTTCGCCGGTATCTTCGTCGATGACGATGGTCTGGTCGGTGACGTCGATGGAGTCGCTTTGCAGGGTGTACTTCAGGCCGAGTTGGAGACGTTCCGTCAGGGGGAAACCCAGCTGCGCGCCGGCGCCCACGGACTGGGTTGTGTATCCGCCCAGCGCAGTATCGGAGTAGTCCAGGCGCGACATGAAGGCATTCACGCCTGCGGCGAGGTTCAGGTCGAGAAAGCGCGGCTCCGTATACTGCAGGTCGATGACCTGCTGAAGGCTCGACGTCGACAGCCGTGCCGATGCCGATTGCCCGCGGCCGAGAACGTTGCGCTGCGACATGCTCAGGTCAAGCAGGTAAGATTCCGCCGACGAGAAGCCGGCCGCAAAGCTGAGTTCGCCGGTCGGCTGTTCCTGAACCTTGATGTTGATGTCGACCCGGTCGGCCTGCTCGTTGGGAGCCTCCTCGATTTCGACTTCCTTGAAATAGCCGAGTGCCCGGATGCGGTTCCGGGAGCGGTCGAGCAGCACGCGGTTGAAGGCGTCGTTTTCGTTGATGCGAAGCTCGCGGCGGATGACGCGGTCCAGTGTCTGCGTATTACCGACAATGTTGATGCGGTCGATATAGACGCGCGGGCCTTCGTCGATCAGGAAGGTTACGTTCACGATGTGGGTTTCGGGGTCTGCGTCGATCTGGGGCCGCACATCGACAAAGGCGTACCCGGCGATGCCGGCGATATAGGTGAGGGAGTCGATCGACTTCTCGATGGCGTCGCCGCGGAAAAGGTCGTCCTGGTGCATGACAAGCGCCGACTTGAGCGCATTGGTGTCGAGACGTTCGAGCGCGGATTCGACCTTCAGCTCACCGAACTTGTAAATCTCACCTTCGTCGATCGTGTAGGTGATGTAGAAGTCCTTCTGGTCCGGCGTCAGTTCGGCGACTGCGGATTCCACCCGGAAGTCGTAGTAGCCCTTGTTCTGATAGAACTCCCGGAGCTTCTCGCGGTCGTATTCGAGACGGCCCGGGTCGTAGTTGTCATTCGACGAGAAGAAGCGCCACCAGCGCGACTGTGTGGTCACGACCGCAGAACGGAGCCTGTCGTCGGAGAACTCTTCATTGCCGATGAAGTTGATCGAGCGCACGCCCGATACCGGACCTTCCGTGATGGAAAAGATCACATCGACGCGGTTCTGCTCGAGCGGCTTGTACTGCGGCTCGACCCTGGCCGCGAAGCGACCGGATTGCCGGTAGAGTTCCATGATCCGCTGGACATCGGATTGTACCCGCGCGGCGGTGAAGACGCTGCGGGGTTCGATCTGGATCTCCTCGCGGATCTTGTCTTCTTTCAGCGCCTTGTTGCCTTCCAGGATGACCCTGTTCACGACGGCATTCTCGACAACCGTGATGACCAGATCATCGCCGGTCCGGTCGAACCGGGCATCGGCGAAGAGGCCGGTCGCGAACAGCGCCTTGAGGGACAGGTCTATGCGCGACGGGTTGAACGGATCGCCCGGCTCGACCAGCAGGTAGGACAGGACCGTCCGGTCCTCGACCCGCTGGTTTCCCTCGACGCGGATGGTTCGGATCGTGCCTTCGCTTTGCTGGGCCCGGGCAGGTTCGGCCCATGGCGCGATCGCGGACGTGAGACAGAGCGCGAGCGCGATGGCTGTAGCGGGGTGGCGCATTGCATCTTCCTTGTGGGCACTTGCGGGCAGGGTGGGGAGAACCGGAAAGGGTTCAGAAGCGGAGCTTTACGGAGGCGTTGGCGGTCGCGACGGTGGCTTCGTCGGAAAATTCGCCGCTGACCCCGAGCCGGAGCTTGAGGTATTCGGATCCCGCGATCATCGAGACGCCGACCGTCGCGGCATCACCGAACTCTTCCGTGGAGCGGAGCGTGAATTGCTCTTCGTAGCCCACAAAGTTTGCCTGAACTTCGTAGGGTGTTGTGGACAGGGTGGAGCGGTAGCCGAGGTCCAGTGTGCCCCGCACCATCGGCTCGGCGCTGACATTGCTGCCGAACTGCTCGAGCGCCGGGCCGACCTGGCGGGGCCCCGCATTCGGACGCCACGTCCAGCTGAGCGCGATGCCAGCGCTCGCTGTTACCTTTTCGGTATGTGCGTCGGAAACGGCGAGATTGAGCCCGTTCGAAGCCGACTCCTGGTAGGCATCCTGGTCGAGGCTGAAATAGTCGATGCCGGCACGCGGGGTAAGCTGAAGCGGTCCGGAGCCGAGCATGCTTGTGGCCAGGAGCGAGGCCGATGTGCTGGAGCCATCCCATTCGCCGCTCACTTCGGATGTGTAGTCACCGATGGCAACGCTGCGATAGCTGGAATGGCCGATATCGGAGTAGAGCGTGGCAGCCTGGAGGTTGACCGGCCCGATCTTGTCGGATGCGTAAAGTCCGACCCCGAAGCTTTTCATCGTGACGGGGTTTTGTCCTCCGGTCTTTTCCTCAAAGCGGCCGTCGGTCATGGTTCCCATGATGCCGACAGCATCCAGGCCGAAGAGCGGCCGGTCATATCCCAGCGAAACACCGAGGCCGCGTCCGTTATATCCGGGACCATCCGTCGATCCGGTTACGTCGACGGTGGAGAAGTTCTCCTGGATCCAGGCTCCGTTTCCGGCTTCGCTCGTAATGCGGTTCAATGCGAGATGTTCACTCAGGGAACTGAAGGCGGCGTTCGACTGGGATTCGAGATAGCGGGTTGCGGCGTCGGTGCGCTGCGGCAGGAGCAGGTTGTAGGCCTGCAGGAAGTCTTTCTCGGTGGTCAGTTCCGTGACAGCCGATCCGATGTCGTCGTCGCTTGTTGCGACTTCGAGCACCGCCGCATAGGCATTGCTCTGGTTCTGATCGAGCTTCAGCTCGCTTGCCGACTTCAGATGGAAGTCCAGATTGAGCTGGTTCGGGTCGCTGTCGGGCGTTTCCAGTGTGACCGTATAGATCCAGGGCAGGTCCGTCGTGACGGTTTCTGAATCGCCGCTGAAATCCAGCGTTCCGGCCGAGATAAGCGGGACGATGAAGTCGTCCGAGACCAGCGACGTGAGAACGGGCTTCACGCTGAGACCGTCGGACAGGCTGGCCGTGCCGTCGACCACGAAGAATGGCGTCGTGCGGAGGGTCTTGGGGTCGATCTGAAATGCCAGCTGCGTTGTGCCAGACACGGTCAGGCTCGCGAGTTCAAGCGATGTGTCTTCCTCGAAGGCGACGTCCGAGCCGTCTATGGAGAGGGCAAGAAGAGAGCCGGTGCTGTAGAAATTGCCGCCAACGTCTGAATCGTTTTCGATGCGGAAAGTGCCAGCTGCCGAGCCGAACTGCATGTCGCCGACGAGCGTTGCGTTCGAGACGGTTGCCGTGATTTCGTCCCCGAAATTTATGTCGCCGCTATAGGTGGCAGAGTCGAGGACGAAGGTGCTGGTGCCCGCGCCGAAATCCGTGTCGCCGACAACATAGCCGCCGAGGATCGTGAAGGAATCGTCGCCGCTTCCGAAGAGGATGTCACCAATCAGGTATGGATCTGCAACATCGTCCTCGTCGATCTCGTCGTCGCCGTTGATGTCTTCAACGGGCGTGCGTTCGTATTGGAGCAGCGTTGCTCCGGAAGTCTGAGCGGAAAGGTCGATTGCGCGGGCCTGCCCGTTTCCGAGGTCTTCGCGGCCATCCGACACAAGGGTCGCGCTGATCGTGCCTGTGTTCTCGATGGAGGTGAGCGTGCCGCTGGAATCGAGAATGGCGGTGACAATGCCGCCATAGCCGTTCGACTTGGCGGAGATTGTTCCTGAGTTGGTGAGTGCGCCCAGTTCGGCGCCTTCGTCCACACGCAGCGCGGTCGCCAGATTGTCGGAGAGCGTATAGGTGGTTGCCGAGATGGTGCCGGAATTTTCCAGCGTGCCCAGATCGGCATAGGCGCCGAGATGAAAAGCCAGTGCATCCGCTTCATAGGCCGTCGCCGAGATCAGGCCTGAATTGAGCATGCCCCCCTGGACGGTGACAGTCGCCGAGCCATCTTCCGCTCCGCGGATGGAGAGCGCCGTGGCATCGAAACCGATATTGATCCCGTTGGCAAAGATGGTTCCGCGATTGATCAGTCCCTGATCGTAGGTGAAGACGGCGAGGACTTCATCGACATCGTCGTCATCATCGTCGTCCAGCGTATCCCGGATGGTCTCCGTCACCGGGCCGAGTGTGATGTCCGAGTCGGTTGCTGCGATGTCGAGGGCGATGCCTGAGCCGTAACTGTAGATACGGCCCGTCCCACGGTTTTCGTCGAAATCGTCGACGGTATCCTTTGTCTCGTCTTCCGTATCCTCTTCGGATGTGAAGGTGTCGACGGCGCCATTGATCAGGATGCCGTTGGCAATGCTTCCCGTGATGCGGACGGAGACGTCATTGTCGTAGAGGTCGTCCGCGTCGAGCCGGTCTTCGACCGGGTCTGTATCCTCGTCGACATTTGAAGGTGCGATATAGTTGGTCTGTCCGGTGCTGCTGAAGCCGGTCGAACTCACAGAGCCCTCCAGCGTGAAGGCACCGCCAATGTCGCCGGTGATTTCGAGTCCGGCGGCGTTCTGTCCGGTTGCCGAGATCGCGCCGGTCAGCCGGACATCGCCGGTAACTCCCTCGGCGAGGCGAACGCCGGCGGCATTGTCGCCCGTGACGAACACGCTCCCGGCATTCTCGAAGTTCCCATCGATCAGGGGATTTACGATGACACCGCCGGAATCGTTGCCCTCGACCTGGATGTATCCGGTACTGCCGATCAGGATGTCGCCTTCAAAGGCGGCGCCATCATCTACCAGAATGCCGAAACGTCCTGTGCCGATCGCCAGAGGGCCGTCTGCGTCGTCGTCATCGTCCGCGTCTTCGCGTTCATAGTCTTCGATCAGCTGGATCGCGCCGTTCTGTGTGATGTCGAGGACTCGGCCGGTCGTGACATGGATCGCCGTGACATTGTCGGTGTCTTCGGCAATCAGGCTGCCTTCATTGGTGACGGAATTGTCGGAGTCGACCGTGATGATCGCGGCGCCGGGCGTTCCGGAAACATCTATTTCCCCGTCATCGGTGATCGTGATGTCACCGGGCGTGCCGCTATCCGCGGTGGAGGTGGCGATGGGTGTGGTTGTGTCGGCGTCAATCTCTGCCGCGGCCGCCGTGCCGGACAGGGTCAGTCCCAGCAGTAAGATCAGTACACGGCGGGAGGCGGTTGACTGGAGTTTGGGGCGCACGTTCCGCCCGATTGATCCCTGAATTACAACCTTGTAATCCGGTGAGAAAATTCCCATCACGCCGCGCTCCGATATCGGTGAAGTGACTGCGTTACGGGACGGATTTGTCTCAACTTTGCCGGATCGGCGCCTTGTGCAGCCAATCCGTGTCAGGCTGACATGAATTCGACAGACCTGTAATGTTCACGCTGTCCGGGCCGCGACAAACAGGTTTGGAAAGCGGAAGCCGCCGTGTAAGCCTGACCTCCTGAATGGTGTTTTGAATTGTCCCTTTCCCTTCTTTCCGCACTGTTTTTTGGCGCGTTCTTTGATGCCACGCTCGGGACGTGCTTCTTCGTCTTCGGGGAGGCCTTCTTTCTGCTGGCTGGCGGCCTCGCTTACAGCGACCACGCGTGGCACGCGGTGGCGGCGGTATTTGCCGGCGCCTATGCTGCGGATCAGACAGGCTACCTGATCGGACACAGGTTGCGGCCCTGGTTTAGGCGCTTTGCGCTCGCGACGCGCCTGCGGCGTGCGAATTACCGCAAGGCGCTCGTCCTGCTGAACCGTCATGGGATCAAGGCGGTCGCCGTGTCGAGGCTGCTTGGTCCCGTGGCCTGGTTCATGCCGGCGATCTGCGGGAGCGTGGGTCTGCCATGGCCAAGGTTTGCGGCCGGGTCCGCGCTGGGCGTGCTGCTGGGTGTCGGCGGCTTTGTCTGCCTTGGCTATGCGAGCGCGTGGGGCGCTGAGCACGGAGACATCGATGTCCGGGCCATGATCTCGGCCCACAAGTGGACGATCCTGCTGGTGGGCCAGGGCGTGTTCCTGGCGGCGGCGCTTATTTCACGGAGCGTCGGAAATGCTCTGTTTCGGAGATTGTAAGCTCGGCCAGCTCCCGCGCGCCGTCGCGTTCGCGCAGCGGCCCGGCGAGTTCGCGGGCACGCATTTGCACACCGGGGCCGAGTACCAAATCGAACGCACCGCCGACGGCATCGGCAGCGACAGATCTGGATACGAGTGGCGCAGGTGCGACGCCGATCTCCTGCAGGCGCTTTGCGTGCCAGAACTGGTCCAGGCGTTGGGGAAGGATGACCTGCGGGATTCCGGCGCGCAGGGCTGTGTCCAGCGTGCCTGCGCCGCCGTGGTGCAGGATCGCGCCGCAGAGCGGGAAGAGGGCAGCGTGGGGGACGTGGCCGATGACGTGATGCTTCGCCCTCTGCTGCGGCGACAGGCGATCTGCGATCCCTGCCGAGACGAAGGCGCGGAGGTCGCGGGTATCGAGGGCGGAGAAGACGGCGTCGATCAGGGCGTCCGGGGTTTCGGCTTCGAGGGAGCCGAGGCCGATATAGAGGGGCGGCGCACCGGCGGCCGCGAAAGCGCGGGCATCAGCAGGCAGGACTGCAGGATCGGCCAGATCGAGCGAGGGGTAGGGCAGGAGGTGGTCATGCGCTTTCCAGTCGGCCGGCTTGTGCGGAAGCAGGGCCGGCGAGACGCTGGTGATGCGCGGTAGAGCGTGATCCAGATGCGTGCGTGTGTGATCCAGAGGCGGCATGTCGCGCAGGCCAAGGCGCGTCCGGTGCGGCTTCAGCGCCTGTTCCATCATCTTCTGTGCCGCCCAGACCGTGCCATAGCCGGCACGATTGAAAAGGCGCCCTTGCCAGGGCCGCCAGACCATGGCGCACGGGATTTTACCGGTCGGGGCGATGACCGGCTGGAGGGCGTGGAGCAGGTAGGGGATGCGGGAGAATTCGGCAGCGAGTTTTGCCGGGGCGCAGATGCCGTTTGCGAGGATCGCATCGGCGCCCTCGGCGGCCTGCAGGGCATGGGCCATGATGTCATCGACATAGGGCACCACCATCTCGTTCCAGTCACGCAGGAAGTTGAACGGGCCGGCAAGGGTGCCGCGCTGTTCGGCTTCGTGGTTCCAGCTCGCAAGTGAGAAGGCTGGCGGTGGTGCGGCCGCTATCCCGTGATCCAGTATGATCGTGGTATAGTCCTGTGGCGCGAGGATGCTGACATCTGCACCCAGCGCCTTGAGGCGCCGGGCCGTCGTGATGAAGGGCATCACATCGCCGAGACTGCCGAGGACCTGGATCGAGACCTTCATGACCAGCGCGCCTCCGGCAGGACCATGACACGCCTCAGCTTCCGTCCGGCTTCCGGCGTCAGGCGCTCTGCCCGCGCCTCAATCCCGGGATGGGTGCCGCATTTTTCGAACAGTGCCTGCAGGCCCGTGCGGGCGGCATCCAGAGCTTGAGCCGCCTCGGGTGGCAGCAGCAGCGTGACGGCGTTCGGTCCTGTCTGCAGGACCCGGAAGTCCCGGATCGAGGGATCGGCCCGGACGACGGCGTTGCGGATGACATCAGGCGTGATGCTGGCGACAGCACCGTGAGGCTGGGCAAGGTGAAACACGTCGTCCTGCCGGCCATGGATCTGCTTGATCGCCTGATGCGGAAGGCCGCAGGCGCAGGAGGAGTCCGCCAGTTCCAGGATATCGTTCATCCGGTACCGGACCATGACCTGCGTCGTACGGGAGAAGTCCGTGATGAGCGGATTGACGACGCACTCGCTGCCTTCGACGGGCTGGAACTCGAACGCGATATGGTCCTCGATCAGGTGCAGGGTGCCGAACGGACAGGAGACGCCGAAAAGCCCCTCCGTTGCCATGTAGATTTCCCGCATGGTGAGACCGAAGCGCGCCTCGATCACTTGGCGGTCGGCGGGATCCAGCACCTCCGCGCCGGAGAAGACCCGTTCGGGGTGAACCGGGACGTCTGCTTCAGCAAGGGCGCGCAGGAATTTCGGCGGCCCCACGATGACAGTGGGCTGGAACGCCGTGAGGGGCGCGAATTGCTGTCCGATCCCGGCGGTGAGGTCGAAGAAGCGGAGATTGAGGCGGCCGCTTTCATTGGCCGTGTCATAGAGCCGGGAGTTCGCCGGAAGGACGATGGCGACGCGGTGAGCGTGTGTCAGAACATCCGGCAGGGCCCAGGCGAGCATGACGCCGAGCCAGCGGCAGCGTTCCGCCTCCGACACGATATAGAGGCCACGGTTTCCGGATGTGCCTGTGCTCGCGCCTATCGCATAGCCTTTCGGAGCAGTGCCCGCCCGCTCATGTGCCCAGCCCTCCTCCGCTGTTAGGCCAAGCCGGTTGTAGGCGGCGAAGTTGCCCATGAGGGCGGCCTTGTCCATGACAGGCCAGCTTGAAAGCGGCTGTCCTCTGTATGCGGCAAATGCGGGAACACGCGCGGCATCGCGGGCGAGGAAAGCGCTGAGATGGCGTTGCTGTGCGGTGATGAGCCGATCGCGGGTCGCCGCGTGCATGCGGCGGCGTGCGCGCCAGAAGGCATGCAGCGTCAGCAGGGTTGTTTTCAGGCTCAAACCACCGGCTCCGGGTCATGGCAGAGCACCAGTTCGCCGCCGGCATGAACGAAATTCCGGATACGATTGGCGGTGTCTTCGGCTTCGCGGGCGCTGTCGAGGATGAACCGGGCGGGGTAGCCGGGCGAGCGGCGTTCGAGGATCGCCCGGCGGAGCCAGTCGGCGTCTGCGGCATAGAGCAATGGGCGTTCGCGTTTCGGGAACAGGAAGCCTGTATGCCCGCGCATGTGGCCGGGCAGCGGCACGGCCAGAACGCTGCCGTCCGAGAAGAGGTCATAGGCGGGCCCGAGACCGAGTGGCGCTTCTGTTTCCGGGAACGTCTGGAAGGGTTCGGCGCGGTCGGCGAGGTTGTCCGGCAGGAGTTCGGCGAAGCAGCCCTTGTGCGTGCGGCCGAACCATCCGGCAGAGAGGAAGCGCGACAGGGACGGGCCGTCAATGAGAATGCGTGCGTCCGGGTAATCCTTCAGGGCACTGACATGATCGGCGTGAAGGTGCGAGACGAGAATGACGGAGGTGTCGGGTGCGCGGGCGGGAAGTACGTCTTGTGTCAGTGCCGGTCGCAGGACGCTGGCATAGAGCGACAGAGGCATGCTGCGGCGGCCTTTGGTGACGCGGGTCGTGTAGCCCGTGTCGATCAGGCATGTGCCGGCGGCCGGATGCTCGAACAGGCCGTAACGGACCGGGATCGGAACCTGCTTCCAACGCCCGCCCTTCAGGACAAGACGTTCGGGCGCGCGGACATGGGCGCTGATGGGGAAAACAGGCTCGATCATGCGGCTTGCTCTGCAAAAGTGCGTTCGAGGCCTTCTTCGAACGTGACGCGCGGTTCCCAGCCGAGCATGTCGCGGGCCCGCGAGATGTCGAGAGTCTGACGGAACGCGAACAGGCCGGCGCCGTAGGCGGTCACGGAGGGTTCGGGGCGACCGGGTAGGATGGCATGGAGGGCTTCATTCAGCAGCGTGACGGCCTGGACAGCGCTCCACGGCAGGCGTTGCCAGCGGATTTCGATCCCTGCCTTGGCCGCAGCCTGTTCGGCGACGGTCCGGATGCTGAGGGCTTGCCCGCCCGAAATGTTGAAGACACGTGCCGCCGGGGACGGCGCGTGCATGGCCGCGAGTACGGCGTCCACCACGTCGTCGATATAGGTGAGGTCGGTTGCAGCACTGCCGTCCCGCATCAACGGCAGGGGGCGCTGCCGGGCGGCACGCAAAAGTCGCGGGAGCAGCGCTGTGTCGCCGGGGCCGTAAAGGCCGCGGGGGCGGAGGATGATCGGATCGAGTGATGGTTCGGCCAGAACGCGTGTCTCGCTTGCTGCTTTGGTTGCGGCATAGGCGTTCACAGGTGGTGGCAGGATCGTGTCTTCGGGAACCCGTTCCTGATCGGCGAAGCGGAAATAGACGCTCGGCGAGGAGATGTGCACGAAGCGACGGACTCCAGCGGCGCGGGCGAGGCCCATGGCGCGCTGCGTGCCATGCACATTGGCGGCCTCGAAGGCGCTGCGCGCGCCCCATGGCGACGACAGCGCCGCGCAGTGCACGAGATGGGAGGCTGGCGGGAGGGTTTGTGGAATTGGGCTGTGGACGAGATCCAGGTCGAGCGGCGTGGCGCCAAGCCGTGCCAGTCCGGCGAGCTTTTCGCGATTGCGGCCCACGGCGATTACTGGCTCGCCAGCAGCCAGCAGACGCCTGGCCATAGCGCCGCCGAGGAAGCCTGTCGCGCCGGTGACGATGGTGGCGGTCATGCCTGCAGCGTTGCTCCGCCGAGCGATACGCCCGCCGATGTACCGATCAGGAGGATCCTGTCTCCCTTGCGGATTCGGCCCTGCCGCCGGGCAAAGTCCAGCGTGGCAGGGATCGAGGCGGCGATGAGGTTGCCGGTTTCCTTCACTGTGGCGACGACCTTTTCCCGTGCGAAGCCGCACTTGCGGATCATGTGTTCCAGCGCGAGGGGGCTCGCCTGGTGGGGAATGACGATGTCGACGTCCTTCTGTTGCCAGCCGGAGAGCTGCAGCAGCCGGTCGATGAAGCGGGGCAGTTTGGTGCGGGTCAGCTTGAAAAGGGCGTGCCCGTCCATTCGGAAAAAGGAATTTGCGTCGAAGGCGTCGGGCTCTTCATGATAGTCGTAGCGCGTGCCGCCAGCAGCGAGAGCGCACATGTCATAGCCCTGCGCCCAGGTTTCGATCAGCACACGGTTTGTGTTCAGCGGAGAGGAGGAGGCGTTCGATTGCCCCATGACGATGGCTGCGGCGCCGTCGCCGAAAAGGCCGGCCGTTGCCGGGTCCTCCTGCCAGGGTAGGGCGCGGGTGGCGATCTCGCTCGCCACGATCAGGACGCGCGAGGCGCGGCCGGTCGAGATGTACATGTCGGCAACGTCCATCGCGGCAACGGCGCTGAGGCAGGTGGCGTTGATGTCGAAAGCCGGGACCGGCGACTTGTCGAGGCCGAGTTCGCGTTTGATCAGGGCGGCTGTCGCGGGGATTGGCTGGCGGCCGACCGCGGCGGCGAAGAGGATGAGGTCAAGATCGTCCGGGGCGAGGCCGGCATCGTCCAGCGCGCTGCGAGCGGCCATGGCGCCGAGGCTCTCCTGCGTCTCGCCCGGGGCGATCATGGAGCGCGATGTCACGCCGCATGTGTCTTCGAGCCAGCCGGCGCGTTTGTTCAGGCGGGCATCCAGTTCCGTCGACAGAACCCGCTTCCCGCCGGCCTGCGACCCTGTTCCCAATATCGCCGATTGCTGCATGACTGGTCATATTCTCCTGACTGGCCCTCACCAGTAGTGATTAAATGCTCACAAATGGTGGAGCCTGTCAAATCCAATTTGCGGGGGCCGGAAGTCGGGGCCGTTGGGGAAAATTCTGTGGCTGCGTGACGCAGTTGATCGCGTGGTCCCCTTGTGACCTTTCTGCGCCCACCATGGGGTATGACACCGCACGCGCACGACTCATGTCGCTTCTCGGCGCTTTCGCGCTGATGGCGATGATCGTGCGCGGCCTGGTTCCGGCCGGCTACATGCTGGCGGCGCCGGAGCAGCCCGGACAGTTCGTGAATGTCGTTATCTGTCACGGCGACGGCAGTGGCACCTCACCGGCCCTGCTGGATCTTGCCACCGGCAATCTCGTCGATCCGGACGATCGCCCGGTGCAGCCGGATGCCGGCAAGCACTGGACCTGCCCCTATGCGATGACGGCGCATTTCGCAGCGCCGCCGTCTGACCCGCTGATCGCGCCGTTCCGGACGGCGGAAATCTTCCGGTCCGATCTCGACTATACCGCTCCAGGACGTGGTCTTGCTGCGCCGCCGCCGCCGGCACGAGGTCCGCCAACCGTTCTCTAGAAAACCGTCATCGCGCCGCCCGCCCCCGGGATCGGCGCGCGCTTTTTCTTGAGGACAATTACACATGAATACGCATCATCGCGGCCCATGGGCCGTACTCAGCGCGGGTATCGCAACCTTTGGCCTTGTGCAGGCCGCTGCCGCCCAGACACCTACGGAACTTCCGCCAATTGAAGCACAGGCACCGGAAGCGACCGATCGGGACACCGTCACAGTCGGCGGCCAGAGCGTTGCCGGATCGGACATCGCGGCCCGTCGCACCACATCTCCCGACTCGCTCGCGCTGGTCTCGCGCGTGCCGGGCGTCGCCGTGCAGTCAAATGGCGGCATCGCCTCCCTGCCGGTGCTCCGCGGCCTCGCCGACGACCGTGTTGGCGTCCTGATCGATGGCCAGCAGGCGACCAACTACTGCCCCAACCACATGAACCCCGTAACGGCCTATGTGGATGCTTCCCGCGTCGAGCGGGTCGTGGTCACGCCGACGCTCTCGCCGGTCAGCCTCGGCGGCGACAACATTGCCGGCATCATCTCGATCGAAACGCGCGATCCTGAATTCTCGGATTCGGGTGTCGAGGTTTCGGGCAAGGTGGGCGCGAACTATCGCAGCGTTTCCAATGGCATCGGCGGTTCGCTGCAGGCCAACGTTGCCGGTGAGAAGCTCAGCGCCCGTTACGACGTGAGCTGGAACAAGGCTGACAATTACAAGTCCGGTTCGGGCGATGAAGTGCGCTCGACGCTTTACGAGAACTACGATCATTCCCTGCTGCTGGCCGCCCGCCCGGCGGACGACACGCTGTTCTGGATCCGGCTCAGCCAGCAGGGCGTGCCGTATGAAGGCTTCGCCAACCAGCGCATGGACCTGACTGACAACAAGAGTGACAGTATCCAGGTGCACGGCGAAGGGCCGGTCGGTCCGGGCATCCTGACGGCAGAAGCTTCCTGGCGGAATGTCGACCACGAGATGAACTTCCTGTCCGACAAGGGCGGCGCGGCGACCGGCGGCATGCCGATGATCTCCAAAGGTGAGGACGTCTCTGCCAAGGTTTCCTACGACGTGCCGGTGGACGGCGTCGGTCAGGTGCGCGCTGGCGTGGACCTGTTCCAGGCATCGCTCGACGATTACTGGCCGGCGGTGCCGGGCAGCATGATGATGTCGCCACTCGACTACATCAATATCAACGATGGCGAGCGCAACCGCACGGGCGTGTGGGCCGAATGGGAGGCCAATCCGTCTGCGGAATGGTCGACCCTTCTGGGCATGCGCTACGAGCGCGTCGAAATGGATGCGGGCGACGTGCAGCCCTATTCCTGGACGGGCATGATGAACATGGCGGATGCCATGGCGGCGATGGCTTTCAATGCGGCCGACCATGCGCGCGAGGACAACAATATCGATGTGACCGCAAAGGCCACGTGGCGTCCGAGCGATGGCCTGGCGATTGAATTCGGTGCGGCGCAGAAGTCCCGTTCTCCGAACATGTACGAACGCTATGCCTGGGGCCGCGGCTCGATGTCGAGCTCAATGACCAATTTCACGGGTGACGGGGCCGGCTATGTTGGCAATCTCGATCTGGACCCGGAAGTGGCGCGCAGCCTTGCAGCAACGCTCGAATGGTCGGACGGCGCCGAGAACGGCCGCGTCGTGCGCCTGTCGGGCTGGGCATCCCGTGTGGACGACTATATCGATGCGGACCGGATCGGCACGCTGTCGGATGGCCTCCCGATGCTGCAGTTCACCAATCACGATGCCGAGCTCTACGGACTTGAGGCATCCGGCGCGATGCCGGTGTGGCAGTCGTCCTTCGGTGACACGCGCCTTTCGGGCACGGTCAGCTGGGCCAAGGGCGAGAACAAGGATACGGGCGACAACCTGTACAACATCGCTCCGCTGCAGGGCGTGTTTGCCCTCGAGAATACGAAAGGTGTCTGGACGCAGGCGCTGGAGCTCGAACTCGTGGACGAGAAGGACACGGTGAACGCCCTTCGGCGGGAACTGGAAGCCCCGGGCTACGTGCTGGTTCACCTGCGCGCCGGTGGCGAGTTCGGACGTCTCCACGTCAATGCTGCAATCGAGAACCTGTTGGATCAGGACTACGATCTGCCGCTTGGCGGCATCGCGTTCGGGGACTTCAAGTATGGTGGGCGAGTTGGCCCGTATCACCAGGTCTCCGGACCCGGACGGTCGTTCAATCTCAGCGTCAGCGTCGCATTCTGACATGCTGGGGAGATATATCTCCCCGACCTATCTGGCGGGCGTGGCTGTGGCTGCGCTCGCCCATACGGGTATGGCCGCAGGCTTTTTCCTGATGGACCATGCAAGCGGCGCGGGGCGCGCGAGTGCAGACCCGGTCTTTGTCGTGACACTGGTTGACCTGCCGGTGCCGGAGCCTGTTGCGGAGCAGCAACCGGCGCCGGTTCCTGAACCTGAACAGCGCAGGGTGCCTGCACCCGAACCTGTTGCCGAGGTGAAAGCCGACGCCGTTGCCGCGAAGCCTGAACCTGTCCCCGCAGCGGAACCGCCGGTTACTGAGCCTGCCCCGGCGCAGACCGCGGCACAACCGGCATCAGTGGAGGACGCGGCACAGGGTGCCTCCGATACACACTTGGAGTTGATCGAAGAGACCCCGGTCGATGAACCAGCTGAAAGTGCCCAGGCGGCATCGGCACTGGTCGGTTCCGAGGACGACGGCGCAATCGACATGGATGCCTATGTTCGAGGGGTCCGGCAGCAACTGGCGCGGCATGCACCCAAGGGCGTTGCGGGCGCGCGGAATTGCGAAGTCGAGTTCCGGCTGTCGCGGACGGGTGAAGTCGTGTTCGTTGGAATACGGACGAGCAGCGGTAGCCCCCTGTACGACCGGCGTTGCCTGAAATCGGTGACCGCGGCGGTGCCATTTCCGGCCGCTCCGGCCGAAGTGGCACCGCCGGCGACCTCAGCTTCACCATCGTGATGAAGCAGAAATTGTAGCTTGCGCCTAGAGACCGCCGGGAAGTTTGGATTGCATGGCTTTCTTCCGGTCGATCCGTCGCCCGTCGACGATGAAGGTGCCATCACCGACCGCGTGGAGCGTGCGCGTCTCCTTGCGGTCGGTGTCGTAGTAGGCAGCAAGGCCTTCCAGCACGACGATATTGTGCGCTTCGACAATGTCGATCACGCGGCACTCGATATTGGCGACGCATTCGCGGATCAGCGGCGCGCCGACATGACGTGCTTTCGCAGCCGTCAGACCGAATTTTTCGAACTTGTCCGTATCCACGCCGGAGCAGGTGCCGATGCCGATGACCGTGTCGATCATGTCGGCCGTGGGGATCGCGAGCACGCATTCCCGCGTCTTTTCGAGCGCAGCGTAGGAATGGTTCCAAGCTCCGGTCGTGATGGCGAATGTGGGCGAGAAATCCGTCACCATGATCCAGGTGATGGTCATGACATTGTTCTTCCGGCCATCGTTGGTCGTGACGAGCGTGACGGGTCCCGGTTCGATCAGGGTGAACGCGCGGCTGATCTTGAGGCGTTTCATCTGCGGCTCCGTCTTGTGCACCTCACGTGTATCACATGTCCGGGCGATATGGGTGCCATGCGCGATTGCGGCCCGATGGTCAGGTGCGGACCCAGCCCGCGAGGCCGGCGATGGCCTGTGCGTAGATTTTTTCGGACGCGCTCAGGACATTCCGGCGCCAGTCCGCCGCCGATGGGTAAAACCGTTCGACAAGCTGGGCGCGGACGTTGCCGGCGAGCGCGGCGTCCGCCGATCCCGCGCGGTGCACCAGCCAGTTGTCCATGACCAGCGCCTGCAGCATCGTTGCGACTTCGAAGGTTCCCCATTCGATCGTCAGGTTGACCACGTCCGCATCGCTGAACATGGCGATCTCGTCCCGGAAGCCGACCACGAAGAGGCCATTGTAGGTGATCGAGACGCCGTCGACGACGTCGTCACAATGAATGTCGTGGTCCGGCCACCATCTGGACAGCAGGGCATGAGTCTTTGAGCCCTTCGGTTCGTCCAGAATGAAATGCGCCTGTCCGTAGGCGCCGATACCGGTGTGCCAGTCGACATGAAGGATCTTGGCGGCGCGACCGAGATGCCGGCGGGCGATCCGGTAGAGGGTCTGGCAGGACCAGCTTCGCGCATGGCCGCCGAAGCTGAGGCCCTCGGTATAGTCGTACTGGCCGGACGTGATGCCGGTAAGGGCGTGGTTGATGCCCTTGTCGGCGGCAACGGCGTGGAAGGCGCGCGCGAATTCCGCGAGCGCCTCATCGTCCACTCCGGCTTCGAGCAGCAGGGGATGGATGTCGCCATAGGCCGGGTTGGCGGGCAGGGGCGGAACAAAGGTGAGGAAGTTGCGGTTGAGGTCGATCCCGTCCTCGTTCCCGCGCCGGGACCAGGCCCAGCCATACGGATTGACCGCGTGGATCAGGAGAACGGCCATATCCTTTGGCAGCTGACCGGGGCCGTTCTGGTCGAGCCAGCGTAACATCGTTGCCGATCCGGCGGCAGCTTCGAGCCCGTGGGTTCCGCAACTGAAGATCAGGACGCGCGCGGCATTGGCAGGACCGATCCGGACTGTATCCATGCAGAGGTCTTCGCCCGAAGGTCCCTTCAGGGAGGGATGGGCGTGACTTTCGACGGACAGTCCGGCGGCCTGGCAGGCAGACAGGAATTTCTCCCGGCCTTCCTTGTAGGAGGAAGAAAAATACCGGGAAAGAATCTGGTCATCGGAGGTCATGATGACGATCCCTTCCCGGTATTCAGTCAGGCAGGCAGATCAGAACTTCGCGACGAGTTCGATGCCGTAGGTGCGCCCGATGTTCGGGTGGTTGACGATCGTTCCGAAGAAGTCGCGGAAGTCGTCGACCAAACCGTCTTCATCCGTCAGGTTGCGGCCCCAGATATAGGCTTCATAACGGCCGCCATTGCCCATCAGACCGATCCGGCCGTTCACCAGCGTCATCGCGTCGATATAGCCGAACGGAACCGTCTGCGTGGAGGCGAGCGTCAGAGACGAGATATTGTCGGCCGTGGTGAAATAACCGTCCGAATAGGTGACGTCGAGGCGGGCCAGGAGCTCTGCGTTCAGTGCCGGGATCTCGCGGGTGTAGACGCCGCCAAGCGCAGCGGTCCATTCCGGAGCGTTCACAAGATCCTTGCCGGAGACGTCCACGCCAGCCGTGCCACCGCCCGGGAAGGAGTCGAACGTCGCGTCGAGGTAACCTGCAGAGCCCTGGATGGACAGGTTGTCTGTTGCCTGAAGATTGAACTCGGCTTCGAGGCCCTGCGTGATCACTTTCGCGGCGTTGGTGATGCGGATCGAGGTGCGCCCGCCACCAAGGTCTACGAACTGGTTCACCTGGTAGTCGCTATAGGACGAGTAGAAGCCGGCGAGGTTGAGCGTGAAGCGGCCGTTCATGAACTCGTTCTTCAGGCCGATTTCGTAGGCATCGACCGTCTCCTTGCCGAATTCGAGTCCGGAATTGGCTGCCAGTTCGTCTTCGTTGATGTAGTCGAGGTTGAAACCGCCGCTCTTGTAGCCCGACGAATACTTCACATAGAGATTGCTCTCGTCCGTCACGGCGTAGCTGAGGCTGATGGCCGGGGAGAGGAACGTGTCGCGGCGGTCGTTGACAAGCGGTGTCGGCACCGTGGTCGTGTCACCGGGCGCAACATTGGTCGAGCCGATGTAGAACAGACCGGAATTCCGGCCATCCAGCAGCCAGTTCACGTCTTTGTCCTCGACGCTGTAACGCAGGCCGAAGCCGAGGGTCCAGCGGTCATCGAAGTCATAGCTGCCGTTGAAATAAGCAGCGAAGCTTTCCGTTCCGACCTTGCCGTTGTTGCTGACTTTGGAGCCCGGCGGGCCGAAGCCAACGATCGACGAGATCAGGGCGAGTTGCTCTGTCGTCAGATTGTTCGGGTCGAGCATCAGCAGGGGAGCGACGCTCGGCGCAACGACGGGGGCGATGAAGCCCTGGAGGAAGTCGCTGCCCAGGAAGACGTCCCGAACCGTCGTGGCGTCCTGGTTGTAGTAATACAGGCCGGCCATATAGGTGAGGGCGCCTTCGTCGGGCGAGATCAGCTGGAATTCCTGGGTCAGCTGTTCGAACTTATCGGAATATTCGATGTAGATCATCGAGATCGGCGCATAGTCGGTCGCGTTCGTGTAGAAGGCGTCCGTATCGCGGTAGCCGGTGATCGATTTCACCGTGAAGCCGTTGTCGAACTTGTAGGTCATGTCAGCCATGGCGCCCGACACGTCGCGGTCTTCGGATGGGTCGAAGTCAAAGGCTACCTTGCGGGGCTCCGGCGCCCACGGAACCGTCATCACGCCGAACGGGTCGGTGACCGGTTCGCCGACGAGGATCTTGTTGTCGGCCGTCAAGGCGTCATAGGCGAGGTTGATCTCGAACTTGTCGGACGGCGTGATGCGGACCTGGCCACGATAGGCGAGCACGTCCTTGGTGTCGAGTTCATTGCCCGTGGTGATGTTGTCGATATAGCCGTCGCGGTCAGTCTTGGCGATCGAGAACTTGGCCGCGATGTTTTCGGTCAGCGGGAGGTTCACCATGCCCTGGAATTCACGCAGGTTATAGTTGCCGATATTGGCGCTGACCTTCCCGGAGAACGTGTCTTCCGGCTTCTTCGTGACGAGGTTGATCGCACCGGCAACGGTGTTCTTGCCGAACAGCATGCCCTGCGGACCGCGCAGGACTTCGACCCGCTCAAGATCGAGCAGTTCCTGGTTCACGGCCGGCGACTGGCCCATGTAAACGCCGTCGACATAAACGCCGACGCGGCTGTCGAAGCCGATGTTCCGAGAGGCCGAGCCGACGCCGCGGATGGTGATCACGGAGCGGAAGTCGTTGTGACCAGAGATGGAGACGTTCGGGATATATTCAGACATCTCGGCAAGTTCGCGGATGCCCGTCTGGTCGATGTCTTCGTCGCCGAAGACCGATACGGCAATTGGCACTTCCGAAAGTTTCTCTGCGCGGCGCGTCGCCGTGACGATGATGCCTTCGTAGACTTTGACGTCGTCGTCCCCAGCGGTTGTCTCGACCGCCTGTGCGCCGTCGCTCTCTGTGGCGGTCTGTGCCGTAGCGGTCGCGATGGGTGCGAGCGCGGACAGGATGAGGCAACTTGCCCCCATAAGCACTTTGGATGTCATTGAATATCCTTCCCTGAATGACCCGAGTACCCGGTGTGCCTCCGCTCTGGCGAGAGCCCCCTTGGCGCACAAATTCCGGAACTTGTGTCGATAAGTTAATTGGATTAACATCTGGATGTCAACGCGCCATCATAAAAGGAACAAGAACCCGGGAGGAGACGCGGACATGACGGATGCCCCCTTGTCGAACGACACTCATCTGCGAAAGAAGGCCGGCTATCACCACGGTGATCTCCGCAACGCCATCATGGAAGCGGTGGCCAACCTCATCGCAAAAAACAGGTCGCTGGATTTCCAGCTCAAGGATGTTGCCGAGATGGTCGGCACGTCCACGCCTGCAATCTACCGGCACTTCGAAAGCAAACAGAGCCTGCTCGTCGAGACCGCAATCGCCGGATACGAAATTCAGAAGCAATACCGTTCCGCGGCTCTTGAACGGTCCGATCCGTTACCGCTCGCGCGCCTGCTGGCCGTTGGGCATGCCTACATCCGGTATGCGCGTGCCCATCCGGGGCATTACATGCTCATCAAGAGCATGGAAACAGAGGAGATTCTGTCCTCTCGCCGTTACCAGCAGCTACGGCGCGAGACTGTCCGTCTCATGCGTTCGCTGGCGCAGGAATGTCTCGATACGGGTGTGTTCGTGGCGCGCGATATCGACCTTATCCTCGCGTCGCTCCAGATGATCGCTTTCGGCGTTGCGCACCTCTTCACGGCCGACCAGCTGCGTTATGTCGCTCCGTCGCTTGTGAATGACGAAGACCTCGTCACAAATCTCCTCAGGTTGAACATTGCCAGCCTCCTGAGCGCAAAAGGCAAGCGGCAGGTCGACGTGGCAAGCCGCGATCCGTTCAAGGACTTTCCCGAATGAAAGAGCACGAGAGAACAGCATGACGACATCAAGCCAGCAGACTGCCGAGGTTGCCGAACCGTCCATCGGCATGGACCAGATCCTCGCGACATCCTTCCTTACGCCCAAAGCGCCACCTCCGGCGACGCTGGAGAATACGGCTCTTCTGCTGATCGACATCCAGCACATTGCTGAGCCGGCCTATCACCTCGCGAACGCGCTTGCGGCCGGGATCCCGGAAGCGACCGCGCGTGCTGCGCTGGCGGACTACGAGGCCCGCTTCAATGCGGCGCTCGGCAATGCAAGCCGTGTTCTGGCCGCGGCCCGGGCCGCCGGCATTCCGCCGATCCATGTGAAGATCCAGGCGCTGTCGAATACAGGGCGAGACACGAGTTTTCTGCACAGCCTGCTCGGCTGGAACTTTCCGCCGGGCAGCCCGGGCACGCGCTTCCTGGAGCCGACCAAGCCGAACGGCGACGAGATCGTGATCACCAAGACGGCCAGCGGCGCCTTCACAGGCACGAGCCTTGATTCCACGCTACGCAACATGGGAATCCAGCACCTGATCATCGTCGGCTTCATGACCGATGAGTGCGTTGAGACGACCACGCGCGTGGCGCTGGATTACGGCTTCATCGCGAAGGTCGTCAGCGATGCGACAACGACCTATCACGCCGAATCCTATCGTTCGACCATAGGAAAATTCGCGTCCTACGGCTTTACGCAGACGGCGGATGAGACGATTGCTCTGTTTCAGGCAATGGCGGAGCAGGCGTAGATCTGACCCGCGAGGCGCGAGAGCTGGGAGGATAGACGGTCATGGGGAAGTACACGCGTCGGGCCCTGATCGGAGGTGGTCTGGTGGCTGGCGCCGGCGCGGCCTATGTGGTCCACTGGCTCCGCGCCCGTCCCGCGCCTGCACCGCTTGGCGCCGACATCAGTGAGGAAGAGCGCGCCGACGCAATCGCGCTGCTCGACAAGTATCCCGCGATCGATACGCATGCCCACCCAGGCCGCACCTTCGCCCGCGGTGCGAGCGGTCTGCCGCCACTTCTGAAGGTCTACAAGGCGCAATCGGGTTTCGAACCGCGAACCGTTTCCGACATGCGGAAAGGGCATCTGACGGCGGCGTGCTTTGCGACCGTGTCGGATTTCAACGTCCTGAACCTTGTGAAGGGCAAGGGCCTCGCCGCGCGCCGGCCTTTCGAGCCCGGTGAGGCCTGGGCGAGCTACAAGGTGCAGATCGGCAACCTGAAGAAACTCGCGGCGAAACACCTCGTCACGGAACTGGATTCTCCCGAGGCGCTGGAACCGGCGCGGCAGTCAGGCCATCCCGGCGCGATCTGGACGGTGGAGGGCGGAGACTTCCTGGAAGGTTCTATCGAGCGTCTGGGTGAGGCCTATCAGGATGGTGTGAGGTCGATCACGCTGGTGCATTACCGCACGAACGATCTTGCCGACTCCATGACGAACGAGCCGCAATACAACGGACTGACGCCTGCGGGAGATGCCATCGTCCGGGAAATGAACCGTCTCGGCATGATTGTGGACCTGTCGCACATGTCGGAGGCGGGGGCCTTCCGCGCGTTGGAAGTCAGCACACGGCCGGTCCTGTTCTCACATGCGCAGGTCAATTCGGCGCATGCCTATCACCCGCGCTTCATCTCGCTCGAGCTTGCCAGCGCGGCGACGGAAGCGGGCGGCATTATCGGGGCTTGGCCGGCCGGGATCGAGATCAGCGATCTTGCCGGCTTCGCCGACCGTATCCTCGAACTGGCCGATCAGGTCGGGATCGAGCATGTCTGCCTCGGGTCCGACATGGACGGCAACTACAAGCCGGTGTTCGACGACTATCGCCGGCTGCCCGACCTCGTCGCGATCCTGAAGCGAAAGGGCATGACCGAGGCGGACCTCGCAGCGTTCCTGGGCGGCAATTACCTGCGCGTCTGGGCAGCGAACGCGGCCGGGCGCGAGGCCTGACCGTCTATTCGTCACTCCAGGTGCCGAGCGCCTTGTAGAGCGCAATGCTGTTCAGGTTGTTGTCGAGGCTCGCGAGAATCCACTGCTGCTGGGCGTTGTAGTATTCGCGCTGTGCGTCGAGGACCGTGAGGTAGCCATCGAGACCGGATTTGAACCGTTCGCCGGAGAGTTCGAACGTGACTTTCGTGTCGTCCGTCAGCTGTTCGAGCGCGGTCAGGCGGCGGTCAATCGTTTCCGAGACGGCGATGGCATCGGCCACTTCGCGGAAGGCCTGCTGGATCGTGCCCTGATAGGTCGCGAGCGCGGCATCGGCATCGGCCTTTGCGGCCTCCACGTTCCCGCGGCGGCGGCCGAAATCGAAGATAGGCAGGCTGATGCTCGGCCCGAAAGTCCATCCGCTCGATCCATCGCCATTCAGGAGGTCGTCGAGGTCGCCGCTTGCGACGCCGACACCGCCGGTCAGTGAGATGGACGGGAAATAAGCGGCGCGGGCGGCGCCGATGTTGGCATTGGAAGCGATCAGGCGCGCTTCGGCCGCGCGAACGTCCGGGCGCTCGAGCAGCACGTCCGAAGACTGGCCGACCGGCAGGTTGAGCTTTACCGGAGCCGGGAAGAGAGTCGCTTCCGCGAGGAGCGTGTCCGGTACGGGCTTGCCGACGAGGAGCTGCAAAGCATTCGTGTCGCGGCGAACAGCGGCTTCGTATTGCGCGGCCTGCGCCTGTGCCTGGGCCACCGATGCCGACGCCCGGCGGACGTCCAGCTCGCTGGCGGTCCCGGCGGAGAACAGTTCCTGCGTCAGGGACAGGCTTTCCGACTGGCTCGCGGCCGTCCGGTTGGCGAGCTTGAGAAGCTCCCGGTCTGCGGCGAGTTGCATCCAGGTTTCCGCGACCGTCCCGGCAAGGGAGATCTTCGCGGCGCGTTCGCCGTCTTCGGTGGCGAGATAGGCCTGCAGCGCAGCTTCGTTGAGATTCCGGACCCGGCCGAAGAAGTCGAGTTCCCAGGCAGAGACGCCGACTTGCGCATAGGTGCTGTCCAGGAAGCGGGTCTGCCCCGATGAACCTTCGTCGAATGTGTCGCCAGCCTGCGCCGTGCCGCTCAGGGCGGCTTCCGGCCAGAGGGTGGACCTCGAAACCGCGAGGTTCCCGCGTGCGGCGCGGACATTGGCCGCCACGACGCGAAGGTCGCGGTTCTCGGTCAGGGCGGTGTCGATAACCTGCTGCAGCGCGTTCGATAGGATCACGTCATTCCAGCGCAGGGCTTCCGCACCTGCAGCCGGCGTCTGGACCGGAAGTTCCGCCGGCACGGGCAGGGCGCCGCGCTGGTAGTCCGGAGCGAGGTTTACGCAGCCAGCGAGCGTGATCGTGCTGACGGCAGCGGTGATCAGAGTGGCGGTTTTCATGCGGGCGTTCCCGTTTCTGCGTCCGCCTTGGGGCGGCGCGTCGTAAGCTTGCGCACGATGACATAGAAGAGCGGCGCAAAGAGGAGGCTGAAAGTCATGGCTGCGATAACGCCGCCGAGGACGATTGTGCCGATGGCGTTCCGGCCGGCAGCCCCGGCTCCGCTGCTGAGCGCAAGCGGAAGAACACCGAAGCCGAACGCGAAGGAGGTCATCAGGACCGGGCGGATACGCATCCGGACGGCTTCGATGGAGGCCGAGACCACATCCTTGCCCTGTGCTTCGAGCGAGCGGGCGAATTCCACGATCAGGATGGCGTTCTTGGAAGCGAGGCCAACCGTGGTCAGCAGGCCCACCTGGAAGAACACGTCATTCGCGAAGCCGCCGATATTGGCACCGGCAACGGCACCCGCCACGCCGAGCGGAGCCACGAGCAGCACGGAAATCGGAACCACCCAGCTTTCATAAAGTGCGGCAAGGCAGAGGAACACGAACAGGATGGAGATGGCATAGAGCGCCATGGCCTGGTTGCCGGACTGGCGTTCCTGGCGGCTGAGGCCGCTCCACTCCGCCCGGACACCGTCGGGAAGCTGGGCGATCAGCTGTTCCATTGCGTCCATGGCCACACCGGAGCTCTGGCCGGGGGCGGCCGAGCCCTGGATGTTGAAGGCAGGCACGCCGTTGAAGCGTTGCAGCTGGGGCGGGCCATAGGTCCAATTGGTGCTGACAATCTCGTCGAGCGGGGCCATCTGCCCGGTGGACGTGCGGACGAACCAGTCGGACAGGTCATCCGGCTGCATCCGGTCCTCGGCGGCGCCCTGCACGTAGACGCGCTTGATGCGGCCACGGTCGATGAAGTCGTTGACGTAGGTGCCGCCGAAAGCAACCGACATGAGGTTGGTCGCGTCGGAGACCGACACGCCGAGGGCCTGGGCCTTCTGGTAATCGAGATTGATATTGAACTCGGGTCCGTCTTCCAGTCCGTTCGGACGGACGCCGGCGAGACGCGGATCCTGTGAAGCCATGCCCAGCAGCTGGTTGCGCAGGCCCATGAATTCCTCATGGGAGAGGCTGCCGGTATTCTGGAGGAACAGGTCGAAGCCGCTCGAGTTGCCAAGCTCGCGGATGGCGGGGGGAGCGACGGCGAAGACCTGGGCCTGGTCGATCTGCGACAGGGAACCCATGGCGCGGCCGACAATGGCCTGCACCGAGTTCTGCTTGCCGGGGCGTTCCGACCAGTCCTTGAGCGAGGCGAACGCGATGCCGTTGTTCTGTCCCTGGCCGGCGAAACTGAAGCCGGCGAGCGAGAAAATGCCCTGAACGTTGTTGGCTTCGCTGGTCTGGTAGTAGTTGACGACTTCTTCCATCACGGCGCTCGTCCGTTCGAGGCTGGCATTGGCCGGCAGCTGGGCGAGGGTGAAGTAGCTGCCCTGGTCTTCTTCAGGAAGGAAGGACGAAGGCAGGCGGGTGAAGCCAAGGCCAGTGATGGCGACGATGAGGCCGAATACGCCGAGCATGATGCCGCGGCGGCGCATCGCCCGGGTGACGGCGCCTTCATAGGCGCGCGACAACCGGTCGAACCCGTTGTTGAAGATCCTCGCCGGGGCCGAGAACACGGAGTTCGCAGAACCGTGGCTCGGCTTGAGCAAGGTGGCGCAAAGCGCCGGAGACAGGACAATTGCCACCATCACAGACAAGGCCATGGCCGACACGATCGTGACCGAGAACTGGCGATAGATGACCCCCGCGGAGCCCGGGAAGAAGGCCATCGGGATGAAGACGGCGGAGAGGACGACGGCGATACCGACCAGGGCGCCGGTGATCTGCTCCATCGAGCGGACCGTGGCTTCGCGGGGCGGCAGCTTGTCTTCCGACATCACGCGCTCGACGTTCTCCACGACGACGATGGCGTCGTCGACGAGCAGGCCGATTGCGAGCACCATGGCGAACATGGTCAGCGTGTTGATCGACATGCCCATGACAAGCAGGACGCCGAACGTGCCGAGCAGGACGACCGGCACAGCGATCAGCGGAATGAACGAAGCGCGGAAGCTCTGCAGAAAGACGAAGATGACCACGAAGACCAGGACGATGGCTTCGAGAAGGGTTTTCTGGACTTCGTGGATCGAGGTTTCGATGAACGGCGTCGCATCGACCGGGAAGGCATAGGACATGCCGGCCGGGAAGCTATGCGACATCTCTTCAACCGCCTTCTTCACGCCCTCTGCGGTGTCCAACGCGTTGGCACCGGTGGCGAGCGACACGGCAAAGCCTGTCGCGGGATAGCCGTTGAAGCGCGAGATGAAGGCGTAGTTCTCGGCGCCGAGTTCCACGTCTGCAACATCGCCCAGGCGGACGGATCCGCCTTCCGTTGTGGTGCGCAGGAGAAGGTTGCGGAACTGCTCCGGCGTCGACAGCAGGGACTGCAGCGTTATCGTGACGTTGATTTCCTGGCCTTCCACGGAAGGCGCGCCGCCGAGGGCGCCCGATGAGATCTGGGCGTTCTGGGCGCTGATCGCCTGAACCACGTCGCTTGGCATCAGGTTGTACTCGACGAGCTTGGCCGGCTTCAGCCAGACGCGGATGGCGTAGGGCGATCCGAAAGCCTGCACGCTGCCGACGCCGTCGAGGCGGCTGATCGTGTCGTACATGTTCGAGCGGACATAGTCGCCGAGGTCCGTCTGGTCGAAGGTGCCATCCGGCGAATAGACCGACCCGATCAGCAGGAAGCCGGTGCTGGCCTTGCTGACGGTCACGCCCTGGCGTTGCACCTGTTCCGGAAGGAAGGGGTTTGCCAGCGACAGCTTGTTCTGGACCTGAACCTGCGCAATGTCGGGGTCCGTACCCGGACGGAAAGCCAGCGTGAGCGTGGCAGAACCGTCGGAACTGGACGTCGAGTGGACATAGTCGAGCCCGTCAAGGCCCGTCATCTGCTGCTCGATGATCTGGGTGACGGAGTTTTCAACAGCCTGGGCCGATGCGCCGGGGTAGGTGGCGCGGATGCTGACCGTGGTCGGCGCGACATCAGGGTATTGCGCTACCGGAAGGGTTCGCAGGGCGAGCCCACCTGCAAGCATGATGAGGATCGCAATCACCCAGGCGAAAACCGGGCGATCGATAAAGAACTTTGCCATTGGGATATTCCGGATGCTTTACTTGGAGCCGCCGCGCGTTTCCTGCGCCGCGGATGTCTGCTCGCTCGCGGAGCGGGGATCGACTTTCATGCCCGAACGGATGGACTGGAGCTTGGCCGTGGCGACCTGTTCACCCTGGGTGAGACCCGAGAGAACCGTCCAGGAATTGTCGGCATTCTGTTCGACCGTGATCTGGCGTTGCTGGACGATGCCGTCCTTGTCGACGACCATGACCGAGGCATCGCCGGTGGGCGTGCGGCTGACAACTGACTGAGGCAGCGTCGCGACATCTTCATAATACCCGGCGACGAATTTCGCACGAACGAACATGCCGGGCAGGATCAGGCCGTCCGGGTTCGGAACGACGACGCGGACGGCAACCGTGCCGGCGCTTTCCTCGACATTTACTTCGCTGAACTCAAGCTGGCCCTGAAGCGGATAGGGCGCACCATCTGCAAGATAGATATCGACCGGGACGGTGTTCTCCTTGGTCGTCGCGATCTTGCCTTCAGCCATCTGCTGGCGCCAGCTGAGGATGCGGGCGCTGGACACGGTCAGGTCGACATAAATCGGATCGGTCTGCAGCACGCGGGCCAGCGGATCGGTCTGGTTCTCGGTCACCAGCGCACCCTGCGTGAACGCGGAGCGGCCGATGCGGCCTTCGATCGGGGAGGTGATCTTGGTGCGCGCAAGGTCGATGCGGGCGCGGTCGAGGGCGGCCTTCTGGATGCCGATCGCGGCCTCGGCCTGGCTGGCCGTGGCGACTGCCTGATCATATTCCTGCTGGCTGACCGCATTGATCTTGGCGAGCCGTTCGAAGCGGCCAGCGGTTTCGCGCGCGACGCTGGCATTGGCCTGCGCGCTGGCGAGGGCGGCCTCGGCGCTGCGGACATTGGCGGCGTACTCGGCAGCGTCGATCTGATAGAGCGCCTGGCCCTTCTTCACGACATCGCCTTCCTTGAAGAGGCGCTGGCTGATGATGCCGGTGACCTGCGGGCGGATTTCAGCTTCTGCGAAGGCGCGGGCGCGGCCCGACAGTTCGATCACGTTCGGCACATCGGTCATCCGGACCGTCATCGTTTCGACTGTGGGGACGGGGGCCTCGGCCATCTGAGAGCCGGCGCCGGCATTGCCGCAAGCGGCAAGCAGCAGCGCCGAAGCGAGCGCGAATGCCGGGAGGCTCTTCTTTGCGATCAGCATGAATGATCCTTGACTGCAACTTTTTGGGAGGACTATGGACATTATAGAATGAGCGCTCTATCTAATGCTGCAACGCACAAAGTCAAGATGCGCGCGCACAACAAAAGGGCGGAATGACAGGATGAGTGAAATGCGTGTTTCAAAGGTCGCGGCAAAACGCGAAGCACGAATCTGCGAAATCCTTGAATGCGCGGAAAAAAATTTCGCGGAAAAAGGCTTTCACGGCGCCGGAATTTCAGGGATCGCCGAGGATTGCGCGATCAGCGTCGGGCACCTTTACCACTATTTCGGGCGCAAGGACGATCTCATCCAAGCGGTGGTGAAGCTCGAGATGGAGCGTCAGGCGGCCAGTATCGAGGCCTTCGAGCACCTCTCGCCCGAGAACATGCGCGCCGAACTGGTCGAACTCGTGACCGCGATCTCCTCGACCGACAAGGACCCGTTCCGGACCGTTCTGAATTTCGAGATCCTGGCGGAAGCGCAGCGGAACCCCGAAATCGCCGCCATCCTCCAGCATCATGACGAGCAGATGCGGAACCGGTTTGCCGCCGTGCTCGAAAAGGCTGGCATCGATGCACCGCAGAAGCGGACCGAACTTATCTTCACCATGTTCTCGGGCCTGCCCGCCCGGACGCTTCGCCACCCGGAACAGGAGCGCGCGGCCTTGCTGGAAATGATGAAGGGCGTGATCCTGAAAATCTTCGGCGCCGAGATGGATGAGGACGAGGCCCGGCTTTAGGGCCGGACTTCCAGAATACAATTTGCAACGGAGCGCCTCAGCCCGGTGGAACAAACCTATTGATCGTCTCGAACGGCGACCGCTGTTGCCGGGAAGTCTGCCCACACGCCGTCAATGCCGGCGTCGAAAAGAGCCTTCAGTTCCGCGCGGGAGTCTGCGAAGCCCGGATCCGGCCGGTCGTCGCGCACTGTGTAGACGTGAACCAGCAGGCCGAGCTTGTGGGCGCGCTCGACGAAATCAGTGCGCGTGCCATCCTTGTTGAAGATGTACGAGACGTCGGCGCCAACGCCCGCCGTGGGAACGTCCTCGAGCTTGTAGTCGAGGCCCATCATGGCGGCATAGGGCGCGCCGACGAGGTTCTGGATAAGGGGCAGGTCGCTCTTGGTTGCGACTTCGGCCAGGAACTGGGGCTCGAAGCACTGGATGAACACCGGCACGCCGGCTTCCTTGAGGCCTTTTGCCGTCATGGCATTCAGGATCGGATCAGCGAGACCCTTGCCGATCTCAGTGTAGTGGCCCGGCCATTTTGCTTCGACATGCAGGCCGACCTTATGTCCCTTGGCCGCTTCGGCGAGGACGAGGTCCATGATCTCGTCAAAGGTCACGATGTCGAACTGGTCGTTATATTCCATGTCGCGGCCTTCGAACTGCTGGCGCGCTTTCAGGGTCTGGATCTCGGCAAAGGTGAAGTCATCCGCCCACCAGTCTTCCTGCTCGCCGAACGGCGTGACGCGCACTTTCTTGCGGTCCGCGAATTCGGGATGATCTGAGACGTCGGTTGTGGCGGACAGGTAGAGGTCGTGGCGAGCGATCAGAACGCCATCGGAGGTCATGACCAGGTCAGGCTCAATGAAATCGGCGCCCTGGGCGATAGCGGTCCTGTAGGCCATCATTGTGTGTTCGGGGTAGAGGCCGCTGGCACCGCGGTGAGCGATCACGATCGGACGTTCACCGGTCAGGGTTTTCCATGCCGGCGCTTCTGGCGCCGCGGAAGTAGCGGCTTCGGCCAGGGATGCAGGAGGAGCGGCGGGGGCGCTGGCGCAGGCGGCCAGGACAAGAACCGATGCGGCGAGAAGTTTCTTCATGGCGTTGTGCTCCCCTGGGGTCTCCGCCTGGGCCTGCCGGCCAAGGCTGCGGAATGTCATTTCTGAATGGGATGCCGGGGCGGGAGGTCCCGCCCCGGCGAGTTACGATCAGAACTTGAAGTAGACGCCGGCTTTCAGCATCTGCGGCTTGCCGCGAATGATGGTGTGCAGGCCGAAAGCGCCACCGGTGTTGCCGACGTCGATGAGGTATTCCTCATCGAACAGGTTCTCACCCAGAACATAGGCGCCCCAGCGCTCGCTCGCGCTGTCGAAACCGACGCGAAGGTTCGCGACACCGTAGGCATTCTGGTATTCCTGAACGATCGTGCCGTCCGGATACATTTCCGGCGTCCGCACGAAACCGCCATTGCCGTCTGCGGCATAGTCGAAGCCGTTGTCGTCTTCGAAGAAGTGCTTGCTCTTCCAGATATAGCTCGGAACGATCGAGACATCGCCAAACTTGCCGGCCGGGATCGTGACGTCTGCAGCAAGCGAGAAGCTGTGCTCCGGGCTGAGACGGAACTTGTTGCCTGCAAACTGCAGCGGGTTCCCGTTGTCATCCTTCTTGTCGTATTCCGAGTGGGTGAAGGCGTAGGTTGCCAGCAGGCGGACATAATCGTTCAGCAGGGCCTGACCGTCGAATTCGAGGCCGTACTGCGTCGCGTTACCCGAGTTCTCGGTGATGAAGACGCCGTTGATCGGATCAAAGCGCGTCGTCTGGAAGTCCTTGTACTGCCCATAGTAGACCGAGCTTGTCATCTGCAGGCGGTCGTCGAAGAAGCGGCCGAAGATACCGGCTTCGACGTTGTCCAGTGTCTCCGCGTCGATCAGGCTGTAGACCGCGCCGGATGCCGACAGGACTTCCGGGCGGCGGCCACGGCCATAAGCGACCCAGGTGTTGATGTCATCCGTGATCCGGTACGCGGCATTCAGACGCCACGTGAAGGCGCCGTCGGTGTCTTCGGACGCCGAGGCTTCCTGACCGAGCGTCGCTGCGCTGAGCAGAAGGCTCGGTTGAAGGGTGACGCCATTCAGGCCGCCGAGGTAGGGGTTGGACTTCAGGACAGCACCGATCGTGCTGGCTTGCAGCTCCTCTTTCGTATAGCGGATGCCGGCCGTGAGTTTCAGGCGGTCGGTGACCGCATAGGTCATGTCGCCGAAGAGGTCGTAGGTGTTCCGGTCGTCGGTCGACAGCTGCTGCTCGAGGTGTTCGCCGTAGAGCGGGATAGCCTGGCCGAGCAGGAGCGCGCCGAGTGCGGAATACTGCAGGGGCGTGTCGAAGCTGCCGAAATTTGCGCCGCCCGGTATGCCGAGCAGGGTGAGGTAGCCCTGGACCTGGGGAACGGTCAGGCCTGCAGCACCGGCAAGCGTCGGCGCAAACAGGGACTGGGCATAAGCTTCATCGGTCGAGAAGAGCAGCTGGTCGTGGCTGTTGATGGTGAAGTAGTTGCCGCCGAAGAAGGCGGTGAGTTTGCCACCGGCATCATAGTTCAGGCGCAGTTCCTGGCTGAACGTGTTCGCCTTGCGGGCCTGGTAGAACTGAAGCAGGCTGAAGTCGGCGCCGTCGGAATCCCACGCTTCCTTGGAGGTCAGGTTGCGGTAGTCGGTCAGCGAGGTGAGCGACCAGGAGTCGTTGAGATCGTATCCGATATTGGCCGTGACATAGAACATCTCGCGGTCATTGCCGAGCTTGCTGCGGACCTGGTCGTCGTTGATGTTCATGGCGGTGGCGCCATACGGATCGACTTTGCCGTTCACCGGGAAGAAGCCCGAGGTGAACTGCGTGCCGGTCGAGTCGTCTTCCTGGTAGTTCACGAAAACGTCGGCCGTGAGCTTGTCGGTCGGGGCCCAGTGGAGGGCAGTCCGGAGCGCGGTTGTGTCCTGACCCATCAGATCCGGCGAATTGGACGTGTTCGGAACGTATCCGTCCATGTTCTTGATCTGGCCGGCAACGCGAAGCGCGAGCGTGTCGCTGACCGCCCAGTTATAGTTGCCTTCTGCACGGACGAAGCTGTAGTCGCCGCCTTCCAGGGTCAGTTCGCCGGAGTTCCCTTCAAGCGACGCGCGGTTCTGGATGAAGTTGATGCCACCGACGAGGGCGCCCTGACCGAACAGGGTCGCCTGCGGTCCTTTGACAACCTCGACGCGCTCCATATCGAAAATGGCGAGGTTCGACCCGTAGCTCGGGTTACCGACGGCAACACCGTTCTGGAACAGGGCGACGCGCGGCGTGCCGCTATCGGAAACCACGCCGCGGAGCGAATAGCTCGGTGCGTTGAGGCTCTGTGCCTGAACCTGCAGGCCCGGAATGAAGTTGCCGAGGTCCTCGAGGTCGTCCGTTGCGAGCTTGTCGATCATCGACTGGTCGGTCACGGAGACGTTGATCGGAACGTCGATGAGGGTTTGTTCCTGCTTCTGGGTCGTCACGGTGACGACTTCCAGGCGATGGGTTTCGTCCTCGTTGGAGGCGTCCGCGAAGGCCGCGAACTGGCTGGAAACGCTGAGCGCCGCGACGGCGGTGGCGGAGAGAAGATGGAATTTCATGGCTGACCCGACATTTATTGCAGTGCACAATACGCTGCCCCGCCGGTGGGTTAATTTTTTCCGCCAGACGCTTCAAATCAATGTTTTGCGAAAACAAAATGTAACAAGTCAGTAGGCGGAGCACATGGGGAAGCTGCTCCGGAAACGCTCGCGCCAATCGACGCGATCTGTAGTCAATCCACTGAAGGACGGTATTTTTCCCGTCAGAGGAAGCTACGGAGAAATGGAATGAAACTGAATTGACAGCAACAATCCAATACGACCCCTGCCCAATGAGCAGGCAGGCGAGCCACCCTTGGGACTCGCCTGCCAATCGGGTTCAATTTAAGGGGGTGCAAAGTGCCGATTTTTCCCCTGTGCGCCAGCGGGCTGTCACGGATCGGAGGCCCGCGGAAGAGCCGAACCGGCATGACACGGTAATCGAGAAGGGGCGGGCACGCGGCCTTCGACGGGGAGACGAAGCCGGCCCGCCCCTTCCGGTAAGGGAGTCCTAGAACTCCCAGCTCAGTTTCGCCCGGACCCAACGCGGCTTGCCGTAGTATTCCTCGATCATGCCAATCCAGTCGGACAGGTCGAAGGTCTGGACGATGTACTCTTCGTTGAAGACGTTCTCCACCGAGACGCCGAACTTCCAGTTGGCGTCGGCGGGCATCCAGGTGGCCGAGACGTTGGCCACGGTGTAGCCGTTTTCCGTCGTTGCCGGTGTCACGTCGAGGCCGAAATAGTGCTCGGACTGGTATTGCGCATCTGCCTGCAGGGCGAGATTGCCTGCCGAGCCAACCGGGAATTCATAGCGGATGAGGCCGTTGATGTTCCATTCCGGCGAGTTCACCGAGGTCAGCGTCATGCCCTCGAAGCCGAGAACGTCCGTCACTTTGATGTCGGCATAGCCGACGCCGAGCTGGGTCGTCAGGCCGTCGATCGGGGCAGCCTGGATCTCTACTTCGGCCCCCTTGTTCTTGGCCTGCGCGTTGATCGTGGCATCGCCAAGGCTGCCCGGGAATGCGGTGTAGGCCTGGTAGTTGCCATAGTCGTAATAGTAAGCGGCGCCGTTGATGCGCAGCTTGCCCGGGATGGCATCCCACTTGGCCCCGATTTCATAGGCGTCCAGTTCTTCCGGCTCGTAAGAGAGAAGGGCAGGGTCGGCCAGCAGCGGATCCTGCGGATCGTAAGGCGGCTGGGAGAAGCCACCGGACTTCACGCCGCGGTTGTAGCTGATATAGGTCAGCAGGTCGTCCGTGGGCTGCCAGTTCGCCTGCAGGCGCCAGGACCACATATCGAAGTCGCGCTCCGCCGGGTCGAAGGTCGAGTAGGTGTAAATCACCTCGGTGCGCGGATCGAGCCCGCTCGTGGCGTTCTCGTCGAAGTGCACGTCCTCGCGGGCCGAGATGAAATCGCGTTTCTCCTGGATATACCGGAGGCCGCCGATGAAGGTGAAGTCCTTCCAGGCGTATTCGCCCTGCGCGAAGATCGACGCTGACTTGGTCGAGGATTCCGATGGGGTCCGGTCGCCGTTTGCCAGCGTCGGATCGGTCATCACATCTTCTTCGAAGATGCCATTGTCCGGGTCGATATAAAGCAGGGGCGCGATACCGCCTGTGGAGTCCTTGCTCTGCAGGTCCATGTAGTAGATACCGGCCACGAAGTCGACAGGGCCGACCTGGGTCGCGGCGCGCAGTTCCTGCGAGAACTGTTCGGCATCGTTCGTCTGGAAGTATTCGTATGCGCGGACCGGCGTTGCGTCCGTGTCCTCGATATAGTCACGGAAGTTGGTCTGGTAGTCGGTGATCGACGTGAGCTTCCAGTTGCCGACATCCCATTTCACTGTGGCAGTGTAGCCTTCGGTGTCGGAGATGTTGTGGCCGCGGGTGTCATAGTCGCCCGCCCACACGTCATTGTCCGTGTCTTCGTAGTTCCCGAGGAACTCGTTCAGGACGCCCGGTGTGTACTGGCCGCCGCCGTCGACAGCAGATTTGTACTCGAAGAAGCCGGTGCGGATTTCCTGGCCGCCGACGCGGGCGTTCAGCAGGATGCTGAGGTCGTCCGTCGGTTCCATCAGCAGCTGGAAGCGGATGGCGTAGTCGTCGTTGTTGTTCAGCTTCTCTTCCGGGTGCTCACGGTTGGTGATGTAGCCGGTGGAGGTGTGCTGCGCCGCAGAAATACGGGCATAGATCCAGTCATTCAGGGGAATGTTGACGGCGCCTTCCAGCATCATGTCGTCATACTGGCCGTAGGAGACGTTGCCGAAGCCGCCGAATTCCTTTTGCGGTTTGACGGTCGTGTACTGAACAAGGCCGCCGGTCGCGTTGCGGCCGAACAGGGTGCCTTGCGGGCCGCGCAGGACTTCGGCCTGGTCGATATCGAACAGGAGGAAGCCGGTGGCCGACATCTGGCTGATATAGACTTCGTCGACATAGACGGCGACCGGGCTCTCGACGTTCGTGGAGAGGTCGTTGTTTGCCACGCCGCGGATGGCGAACGAGTAGCTGCCTTCGCCGTTCGGCTGGACCGAGACGACACCGGGCGAGAATGCCGCGATATCCTGGGCATTGGTGTAACCGAGGGCTTCCAGCTGGTCGCCATTCAGTGCCGTGATGGCGATGCCGACGTCCTGCGGGTCCTGTTCACGCTTCTGGGCGGTCACAGTCACCTTTTCGAACATCAGGTTTTCGCTGGTTTCGGCCTCCTCATCGGCATGGGCCTGCGGTGCGATCATCAGAGACATCGCAAGCGCGACTCCCGACACACTCATCAGCAGCTTCCCGTACCGGGGAATTGCCTTCGAGATCAAACTACCAAACTCTCTATCTCGCATTTCTTGGTTCCTAATTCAGACACAACTTCCCTGTGCCCCTCCGCGGTGCGGAGGCGCTTGCTCATGTTTTTTCTCCCTTTATTGTTATCGGGTCGCGCTGCCCTGGCCGGGACAGCACCCCCGTTTTTTTAGCCGGCCCGGTTTCCTGGGGGAGCCGGTTTGTGGCTACAGACCCGTCAGTCTATGGCCACGGGTAGTCAGCAACCGGATCACCGGCCGCCGTCATCTGCGCGACGACGTCGCGCCGAAACTCTACTACATTGGTCACAGGCACCTCCCGCAGTGCCGCGAATTCTTCCACCGTGAACCTGGGTGTGTCGCCCGCGTCCTCTCCGGACCATTCGTCGATCACATAGTTCAGGACATCGACCAGCTGTTCGTTGCTCAGCCGCGATCCGATGACCCCGGGCACGTGGGCGATATAGACGCGCCCGTCCGGATTTCGTGCCAGCGGTGCGATAAAGCCGGGGAAAGGCGGAATGCCAGCTTCGATTGCGCCGGTTCCATCCACTCTATGGCAGCCCGAGCATTTCAGGAGATAGAGAGACTTTGCAGACGACATCTTGCGGACGACCTTGTCGTGTTCGTCCACGCCGTAAGACGCCTGCTCTTCGGCAGAAATACCCAGCGGGACCGCCAGGGCAATAAGCCCGGCAAGTCCCAGACCGGCGGCAAGCGTCCGTACAGGCATTATTCGGCAACTCCCACGACGAGCGCCACGGTGCAGTGATAGCCCTTGTTCGCGTTCGACATGCACCAGTTGATATCGTTGTGCAGGCCCATGGAGTAAGCCGGGCGTTCACCTTCGCTCCGCAGGCAGAATTGAGCGCCGGAGAAGGCCGTTTTGCCGCAGCAGTCATAGTAGGAGATCAGGTAGTCGCGATTGTCGCCGGGGTTGTGGCAGGTGCCGACCCAGGAGACGAGCGAGGCTTCGGCGCCGACCGGGCAGCTCGACTTGCTGCCGCCAGCCGTTGTGCAGAGGAAGCCATCCAGGGCGCAATAACGCCAGTAGTCGCAACTCTTGTCGTCATAGGTGCCGTCGCCAGCGGAAGGCGTGGCGCCCCAGGCGCGGTCGAAGGGAAGGGCAGCGAAGGCCGTGCCGCCAACCATTACGCCGCCCAGTTTCGCCAGCGCGCTACGGCGGCCATGCTGGCGGGCGCTGCGGCGGGCGGAGTTTTCAACGAGGCCGCTGAGGGCGCTCTGGATCCGTTCAATGACTTTCAACACTTTTGTCTCTCCTGAATTTCCTGAATTTGCGTCGTCTTTTTCAATGCTGTCTGATTCTGCGTGTCATTCCGTTCGGGGCACTATCCTGCCTCCCGGATCGACTTCAGCTGCTGGAAGGAGGCGACGCCTGCATCCAGCGCGTTGAACAGGCTGTCCAGTTGTTCGCGATTGTTGATCAGGCCCTTGGCACGTACAACGCCTGTCTGATCCACCAGCACTGCGAAGGGCAGGCGCTGGACCCGGTAGGCCATACCGAGATCGGTCGACAGGACATAAGGGAAGTTCGACAGCTTCTGCTTGCTGATGAATTCCAGATGCTTGTCCTGCGAACCGTCGCTGGCGAGCACCACGTCCAGCCAGGCCTTCTCAGCCGCCTGGATGCCGGTGAGCGCCGGCAGCAGTTGCTTGCAGACCGGGCAGGTGGGCGAGAGGAAGAAGACCAGCATGGCCTTCGCCCCCGAGGCGCCGACACGGACCATGCCACCGGTCAGGCTCTGCAACGGGAAGACGGGGCTTGCCTCGCCAACCTGCGGCCCGGCCTGATCCATCAGGGCGCCGACCGGCGCGACGCGTTCGTACAGCACACCGATCTGCCGAAGCATCACCCACATCATGAGGGCCATGGCGATGACGACGAGCCATAGGGCTGCGACCGCAAAGCTTAGGATACTGACCATCATGAGGCACTCCATGTGACTGCAGGACCCGGCAGGCCTTCACTCATCCGTCGGGCATTGGCCAGCATGGCCTCTGCAGTGAGCCAGAGAAGGAGAAACAGGGTCGCCATTCCAAGGGCGGTCGCATCGAGCGCGAAGCTCGGCGCGGCCGGTTCGACAAGGCCCGTGGCCGTCGGGGCGATGAGAGCGACGAGGCCCGCATTCCGGGCGACCAGCATCCAGCTGATCGGTTCCGGTGCGCCGCCACAGCCACAGTCCATCAGGTATTGCCCGCGGGCTAGGCTGATCGCCATGGCGATGGCGTAACCGGTCAGAAGCGTGCCCGCGAGGGCGGCGCCGACCGGCCGGGTCGCCGGCATGATCAGCATCACCGCTGCGGCGAGCTCGATCACCGGCACGGCAAAGGCTGCAACGGTGAGCGTGCCTTCCGGCAGGAGACCATAATCCGCCAGGATGCCCTGGAAACGGTAGCGGTCTCCCAGCTTGTGCAGCGCTGCCCGCACGAACAGCAACGCCAGGAAGCAGGCGATGGTCGTGTGAGTGAGGAGAAGCATGGTCTGCATCAGATTATTTCACCACCACGTAGCCTGCATCCAGGATCTTGAGTGTGTCGGTAAACTTCGCTGCAAACTTCGCCGTCGGATCGATTTCATAGCGGTAGACCGAGCCGCCGTGCGAATCGACGCCGAAGACAACCGGTGCTTCGGCATCGCCGGTGACGGCGATATGCGTCATGTGCTCCACATAGGAACGGTAGAGCACCGTCTTGGTTTTCATGTCGATCGCCCAGAGCTCCGATGCGCCATCCTTGTGGCTGCCGAGCTTCGCATCCGGGTGCATGGTCACGAACATCACGCCGTTCGGCGCGTTATAGGCCAGCACTTCATAGCCGCCCGGTGCCCAGTCGCCTTCAATGCCGTCCGTGTAGGACCAGCTGTCGACCACGGTGGCCTTCTTGCCGGTATCCGACACGAACACGAACTTGCCGCCGAAAGTGGTGAAGACGAGTTTGCCGTCGACGCGTTGCGAGTGGACGAACAGCGGGTCGGTTTCCACATCGAAGATCTGGTCGCTATACGCCTGGCTCTTCAGTTTGCCCTTGGAGGTCAGCTCTACCGTCAGCATCGTGCCGTCACCGCAAAGGCTGGAGAATTTCGAGCCTTTTTCAGCGAGGTAGATGCCCCAGCAGCCGGGGTTCGGGATTTCGGAAGCAACCGTGCCGGCCTTCAGGTCAAGCACCGTGACGGAGGTGGCCGGTGTTGCGTTCTGGACGAAGCCCCACTTGCCGTCGGCGCTGATGCTCATGCCCGGTTGCTGGGCCATGGTCTGCGCGAACTGGGGCGGGATCTCGATTTCCTGGGTCGTTTCCAGCGTCTTGACGTCGAACTTCTGGAAATAGGCCTTGATCGGGCCGTAGGTGATGCGCTCAGGGAAGGCCGACGCGACATAGCCGACCGTGGCGTCCGGGCCGAGGAAGAACTGGGTCGTCATGCCGGTCGCGAAGTTGCCCTTGTAGGACAGGTCGTCCGCAGACAGAACGGTCACTGCACCTGCGCCACCCCAGGCCGGCGAAGCGACAAACACGTTCGGGCCGGGCGCGATCTCGGATTCGACCATCAATTCTTCAGGTTCGATCGGATCAGGGATACCTGGCTCTTGGGCCGTTGCCCACGAAGCGGAAATAGACAACGCAACCAGGGATGCGCCGAACCAACGTCTAATCATGTGAACTTCCTCGTCAAAGTGATTCAAAAAGCACTTGCCCTGGAAGCCGCTCCCGTCCCTTAAGCCCACTTGTGGTTCCGGAAGAGTTTCGCCGGCCACTTATTTATTACATGTTTGTTACCAGTCAGGCGAGGCACTACCTAGAAGAAGCGCGAAAACTTTTTCGATCGGGATTGGCGCGCACACTATTCGCGCAACTTTCTTCCGCACGTGATTGAAAATGTGCGGAATTTGGATGTAGCGAACCTGAATGCGCCCGCTGGTGGCAAGATTGTACCCTGGCCGGGCAAAGCTCTGCCCGTTGCTCGGACAGCTTCGCACACGGAATGTGCAAGTCCCACTACAATTCCGCTCCAGAATGCGCGGACTGTGATGAACGACTGACCATCGGCCGAAAGTTTTTCACATTGGGTTCAGGCAATGGCTCGTAGAGCTTGCAAATGACACCTATGGAACAGGCTGCGGGCAGGGAATCGGATTGGAATCGGGAATGACACCAGGATCGGCAAAGGTGAGACTTTTCTCCATGATCATCGCGGCATGTGGAATTGGACTGACAGCAAGCGCGGATCCGCCGGACGGCGAGCAGCTGTTCAAACGCCAGTGCGCAGTCTGCCACTCGGTCAAGCCGGGGGAGATCCTCGCTGCCCCCAGCCTCGCAGGACTGATCGGCCGGACTGCTGGCGCCGAACCCGCGTTTCGCTATTCGCCGGCGATGAAGTCTTCAGGCATCGTGTGGGATGCCGAGGGCGTCGCCACCTTCATCGAGTCGCCCCGGAAAGTGGTTCCAGGTACTTACATGGCCTATCCGGGCGAACGGGATCCGGAAAAGCGCGCCGCCATCGTGGCGTACCTGTCCTCGCTTCAGTAAGACGGCACCTTCGGCATAGCCGGAAGGTCAATTGTCACGACCAGTCCGCCTCCGGACCTGTCTGTCAGTGTGATCGTCCCGCCATGGCTGCGGATGACATTGTGGGCAATGGCGAGTCCCAGGCCGGCACCCTCGACGTTGCGATTCCGGGAAGCGTCGCGGCGGTAGAAGGGATCGAAGACCCGTTTGCGGTCCTCGACCGGAATGCCGGGACCGCGATCGGCGATGGCAACGAAGACATGGTCTCCCGACCGGGAAAGCGTCACGTCCGCTTCCGATCCATATTTCACGGCATTTGAGATCAGGTTCACCAGCGCCCGCTGAAGACGTCCGGCGTGGCCGGGCACGGTTGCAGGGCGATCAAGGAACAACCGGACCTTGCCTTCCGGGAACTGACCGGAGGCGAGAATGCTGTCCAGCATGGCGGCGAGTTCGACCGGGTCGCCGCTGTCAGGGGCGCTGTCCGCTTCGGCAAAGGCCAGTGTGTCGTCCAGCAGGGCCTGGATCTCTGCCAATGTGCGCTCGGCGGCCTCACGGCTTTTCGGCTCCAGTGCCTCGATGCGCAGGCGCAACCGGGTCAGGTAGGTGCGGACGTCGTGTGTCATGGCCGACATGACCAGCGTACGGTTCGCGATCAGCGCGGCGATACGTTCCTGCATCGCATTGAAGGACTCGGTCAGCGCCCGTACATCGCGCCCGCCAGCGGGTGTTACCGGTGACGGCTGCCCGCTTTCGGCAAAGCTCCTTGCCGCCTTGGCCATGTCACGGACGGGACGGACTTCCTGCCAGATGCCCCAGACCGCGAGCGCGGCCACGATCGTGCCGGCTAGGCCCGCCAGGAATCCGAAGGGCAGGCGCCGGACGCGCACGGACAGAAGGTCCGGCGTTTCGACGACAAGCCATCCGTCATCACGCAGCTCGATCAGCAGCCGCATGGGATAGGCGGCTCTAAGTCCGGTATAGTCCTCCCTGATGTCACTCAGGTCGTGTTCTCCGAGGCCGATCATTCCGATCACTTCCCGGTCTTTCAGGACGTCAGAGTAACGTCCGATCGCCCGGCGGAATGTCGGCACCTGTAGGCCGCCCTCTTGCTCATTCGCGGGAAGGGCCGGCTCAATCCGCACCGCCAGGTTCGGGCCGTTCAGCGCCTCCAGAAGCCGGTTCCGTTCGTCCGGCGGTGTTGCTTCGATAATCTCGACAATCGAAGCGACCCGGTCGGGCAGGGGCAGGCGATACTCCGCGCCCGGTCGAGACTGCATGTTCCGCCAGACGATCAGGACCGCTGCCAGCTGGCTGACGAAGATAAGCAGGGCGATCACCGCGAGCACCCGTACGCCGACGGCTGAACCGATGGAGAAACGCATCAGGGGCCAACCTTGCCGGCAAGGATGTAGCCTCCGTTCCGGACCGTCTTGATCAGGGTGGGGTTGGCCGGGTCCTGTTCGATCTTGCGGCGCAGGCGGCTGACCTGAACGTCGATGGAGCGGTCGAACGATCCGCCAAGGCTCCGGCCGCTGGCGAGATCGAGCAACTGGTCCCGGTCCAGAACCCGCTGGGGCCGGCTCAGGAAAACCGTCAGCAACGCATATTCCCCGCTCGACAGGGTAATCGGCGTTCCGTCGAGGGTCCGGACTTCGCGGCGGTCATAGTTGATCACGAGATGAGCGCAACGGACCTCATTGGCAGTGCGGGGTTCCTGGTTGCCGGCGCGGCGGAGGATGGCCCGGATGCGCGCGAGCAATTCGCGCGGGCTGAACGGCTTGGCCATGTAGTCATCGGCACCCAGCTCCATCCCGACGATCCGGTCGATTTCGTCGGCCCGGGCCGTCAGCATGAGGATCGGTACGGAGGAAGTCGCGCGCAGGCGCCGGCAGATGGCGAGGCCATCCTCGCCTCCGGGCAGCATGACGTCGAGCACGATCAGGTCGGGCGACTGATTGGCCAGGACCTGGTCCATGTCCGCGCCGCTTGACGCGCCAAGTGCCTGGAAACCGCTCGTGCGAAGGTAATCGCAGACGAGTTCGCGGATTTCGTCGTCATCCTCGACGATCAGGATGAGGGGCGTGTGTTCCATGCCTCACACTTACGGCCTTGTTCCTAAGAATCCACTGTCGAAAGGCGGCCGGTTACAAAACGTCACAAAGGGAAACCTCAAGGAAAAACGGGGGTTACAGCGCCCCGCTACATGTCTCCGTGTCGGGCCGGCAAACGTCAGCCCACCAAGACAAGGAGACCACCATCATGACCCGCACCGCGAAATTTCCCGCCATTCTCGCTTCGCTGACCCTCGCCAGCGTCATCGCGCTCGCCCCGGCCGCCAATGCCGAGCGTTCCCGCCAGACCACCGTGTCGAACTCGAACGGCCGGACGGCAACGGCGACCCGCCAGGTCGGCGCCGAGAACGGCACCGTGACCCGTCAGGGATCGGTCCAGACCGGCCAGGGTTATGGCGCTTCGCGTTCCAGCCAGGCTGGCTATGACGAAACGACCGGCACACGCACCCGCAGCGGCACGACGACGACGAATTCCGGCAAGACCGTTTCCAGCAACACCAGCGCTTCCTGCGCCGATGGCACCTGCAGCCGCTCGGGCTCGGTCACCGGCCCCAATGGCGAAACCGCCGGTCGCGACGTCGCCCGCTACGTGGACGACAACGGCGACTATGTGAAAGACGCCGAACTCTACGGTCCGAACGGCGAGACCTACGACCGCTCGGTCGAGCGGGATGGAGAAGGGACGAAAACGACGACCGCGACAGGTCCGAATGGTGAAACCCGTTCGCGCACCCGTTGGGTCACGGTCGACAAGTAATCTCTCCCACTCGGTGGCCGGATTGTCCGATCCTCCCCGGTGGGTCCGGCCACCGATTTTTATCCTTGTTCCCCAGAAGCCGAGGTATCGATCATGCTCGCCAGCTTTCTCAATGATCACCTGCCAGGCGCCGGACCGATTTTGATCGGCCTAGCCGTCGCGATGATCGTGCTCGGCCGATATATCTTGTTTGCGGGTGGAGCCCTGGCGGCGACGTTTCTGTTCCGGCGCCACCTCTCATCGCGCCGGATCCAGCCGGTGCCGTTTACATCCGGGCAGATGCGCAGGGAGTTCCTTTACTCCCTCTCTTCATTCGTCGTTTTCGCACTGGTCGGTCTGGCCGTGTTCCGCCTCAACGAAGCGTTCGGGATCCTCGCGCTTTACAAGCGGCCGGACCAGTACGGTTGGCTCTGGTTCTGGCTTTCAATTCCTGTCGCGCTGTTCGTCCACGACTTCTATTTCTATTGGGCTCACCGGTTCATGCACCTGCCCGGCGTGTTCGAGTTTGTGCACAAGGTGCATCACCTGTCGACGAACCCGTCGCCTCTGGCCGCCTTCGCTTTCCATCCGCTTGAAGCCGTGGTCGAGGCGATGGGGTTCGTCCTGATACTGGTCGTCGTGCCGATGCATCCGCTGGCATTCCTGATCGTCTCTACCCTGATGATCGTGATCAATGTCATCGGGCATCTTGGTTACGAGATCTATCCGAAGGGGCTCCTGTCCCTGCCGGGTGGCAAGTACGCGAACACCGCGACCAGCCACAACCAGCATCACCGTACGTTCAACTACAATTACGGCCTCTACACCCTGGTGTGGGACCGGCTCTTCGGGACGCTGCACCGCCGCTACGACGAGACTTATGCCTCGGTGACCGGCAGCGCCCGCACTCAATCCGAAATTTCCCCCTCCCAGAAAGGAACCTACTGATGAAACCCATGTCTTTCATTGCCGCCGCCGCGATCACGGCAACGGCTTTCGCTCTTCCGGTTCGCGCAGAAGGAGCGACGGCGCAGGATGCCGGAGCCCTCATCGAGCAGGCCGATACAAACGGCGATGGCAATGTATCCAAGGCCGAATTCCTCGCGCGCCGGTCGGAGGCGTTCGCGGATCTCGACGCGGATGGTTCGGGTGGGCTCACCCAGTCCGAATTCGAGCTGGCGGTGTCCGAGCGTGTGAAGCGGTTCAGCGGCCGCGCTTTCGGCAAGGTCGATGCCGATGGCAATGGCGCGATCAGCCTGGCGGAGTGGGACCAGAGCCCGGCGCGCGCCTTCGACAAGCTCGACCGTAACGGGGACGGCGTCCTGACGCCGGACGAGCGCGAGCGCAAGAAGTAGGGTCGGTTCACGCGTGGTGATGCCCCATCATGCTTTGACATTCCCCTCATTTTGATGACATTGCGAGTGCCAAAACACGAGCAACCAAACAAAATGAGGGGAGCAGATGGCATCGCTGCGAACGAACGAGACCAGCCGGGCAGGCAAGGGATGGCTGCAGGGCGCATTGTCCGTGATCGCCGTCTGCTGCTTTCTGGCGCCTGGAGCTTCTGCCCAGGAAGCGGATGAGCGCCCGAACATCGTCCTGATCCTCGTGGACGATGCGGCGCTGATGGATTTCGGTATCTACGGAGGCGAAGCCCGCACGCCGAACATCGACGCCCTGACGCGCGGTGGAGTCATGTTCCGCCGGCATTATACGTCACCCCTTTGCTCGCCGTCGCGCGCCATGCTCCTGACCGGCATGGACAATCACATGACGGGCATCGCGACGATCCCGGAAGTGCTTCCCAAGGAACAGGTCGGCCAGCCGGGTTACACGATGCACCTCGAGCCGGGCATCCTGACGGTGGCGGACCGGCTGAAGGCTGCAGGGTACCGCACGCTCATGTCCGGCAAGTGGCATATGGGCAGCGGTCATGGCGACCTGCCGAACACGCACGGGTTCGACCGTTCCCTCGCGCTCGATGCGTCGGGTGCCGACAACTGGTCGGACAAGTCCTACATGCCCTTCTACCAGAAGGCCCCCTGGTATGAGGACGGCGAGCCGGCGGCGCTTCCCAAGTCCTTCTATTCGTCGACGCTGATTGTCGACAAGATGATCGACTACCTGGACAGCAGCGATCAGACGGCGCCTTTCTTTGCCTATGTGGCCTTCCAGGCGATCCACATCCCGGTTCAGGCACCGCCGGAACTCACGGCGGGTTATGACGGGGTTTATGATTCAGGCTGGGAAGCGCTTCGCGAGTCCCGCTGGCAGCGCGCCAAGGACATTGGCCTTATCCCGGAGACGGCGGCGCTCGCCTCCATGCCGGACGAGATGCGTGCATGGTCGGAACTCTCGCCGGACGATCAGTCCCTGTATGCGGCCCGCATGCAGGTGAACGCGGCCATGATGGAAGCCATGGACCGGGAGATCGGGCGGCTCGTGGAGCATCTCAAACAGACCGGAGACTATGACAACACCGTCTTCGTCATCACGTCCGACAACGGGCCGGAGCCTTCGCGCGGCGACGACGACGTCCGGCTGAAGATCTGGATGAAGACGCACGGCTATCACCTCGGCATCGAGGGGATTGGCGAGGCCGGCAGCTGGGGCTTTATCGGACCGGAGTGGGCAATGGCGGCTGCGTCGCCCAACAACATGTTCAAGTTCCTAGGTTCCGAGGGCGGGCTACGCGTGCCGTTCATCATGGCGGGCAAAGGCGTTCCGCAGGGCGAGACGGTCGATGCGCGCACGGTGGTCACGGATATTGCGCCAACTCTGCTCGAGATTGCCGGCGTTGCGGATGTGGGCGATTCCGCTGCCGGCCGTAGCCTGGAGCCGATCCTCAGTGGGAGCGCCGATGCTGTCTATGGGCCGGACGATGCCATCGGGATCGAAGTTTCCGGCAACTCGGCCATTCTGAAAGGCCAGTGGAAGATCACACGGAACCAGAAGCCGCACGGCGATGGGCAGTGGCGTCTCTATAATATCGAGCAGGATCCGGGCGAAACGAAGGACCTGAGCCAGGAAGAACCGGAGGTGTTTGCAGACCTGCTGGCGGAGTATGATGCCTACAGCAAGCGTGTCGGCGTGATCGAAGTGCCGGAGGGATACGATTCCCTCAAGGAGATCACCCGCAATACGATGGCCCGGCAGTTGAAGGCCTATTGGATGCAGCTCGTCGTTCTTCTGGCGATCATTGGCGGTGTTCTCTGGCTCGCATTCAGGCTTGTCTTCCGGCTGTTCCGGCGCTGATCTGGGGCGAGCGCTCTTGACCTCGAAACAAATGGCACGCATTATGTCAATATAATTGACGGGCACAAGCTCGCGCCGGGAGGGGAAATCATGCCGGAGATGAATGACGCGCCATTGAGGCTGATGGGGGCGCCGGGCTCTCCTTATACCAGGAAAATGCTGGCATTGCTTCGCTACCGGCGGATTCCCTACGCCATGCTGTGGGGCGGACATCAGAATCCGCCCAAGGGCCTGCCCGAACCGAAAGTGAAACTACTGCCGACGTTTTACTTTCAAACGCAGGAAGGTGGACTTGAAGCGGTTGTCGATTCTACGCCCATCATCCGCCGTCTCGAAGCCGAGTATGCCGGCCGCAGTGCGATTCCCGCCAACCCGGTGCTCGCGTACCTCAACGAGCTGATCGAGGACTATGCCGACGAGTGGCTGACCAAGGCCATGTTCCACTATCGCTGGTACTTCGAAGCGGACCGGGACAATGCCGCGCCTCTGCTGGTCTACTGGTCGGCGCCCACTTTGCCGCCCGCTGACGCACAGCGCCTCGCAGACATGTTCAGCAAGCGCCAGACCGAGCGGCTCTATGTCGTTGGCTCCAACGACGTGACGGCCTCGACGATCGAACAGAGCTATACGCGCTTCATCGATATCCTCGACGGCATCCTCCAGCATGGGGAATACGTTCTGGGCGCTCGGCCGTCGTCGGCGGACTTCGCGATCTTCGGGCAGCTAACCCAACTCGGCATCATCGAGCCCACCTCGGCGGCGGTCACCCGCGCAAGGTCAGCCCGCGTGCGGGCCTGGCTCGACCGGGTGGAGGACCTGTCAGGGCTCGAACCGGCGGCAGGTGATTGGTATTCACCGGAAGAGGCGGGCCGCGTGCTGAAGCCCCTGCTTGAGGAGATCGGCCGCGTTTACCTGCCCTTCCTGAAGGCCAATGCCGAGGCGCTCGCGGCAGGCAAACCTGATTTCGAAACCGTGATTGATGGCGAGGCCTGGCAGCAGCCGACTTTCCCGTACCAGGCAAAATGCCTGAGAAGCCTTGTGGAAGCGGCCGCTGCCCTATCGCCGAAGGACCGGAGTGGTGTGAATGCGCTGCTTTCGGGAACCGGCTGCGAAGCCCTGATCAAATAGCCATCTGAATGGATCGCGAACCATGTTGAAGAAAATCCTGATTGGCCTTGCCGCCGTCATCGTCGTGACGGGTGCTGCGGCCTGGTTCAACAAGAAGTCCATCATCCTCTATCTCGTCACCCATGCGAACCGGGTAGATGTTGCGCCGAACCGTGAAATCGCGTGGGACAAGGGTCCGGATGTGCCGCAGGCTCCGGATGCGGAGCGTCCGCCGAACATTATCATGATTGTCGCCGACGACCTCGGGATCAACGATATCTCGACCTTTGGCGGCGGCGTGGCGGGTGGACTTGTGCCGACGCCGAACATCGACCGGCTGGCGGCCCGTGGCGCGATCTTCAACACGGCCTATGCCGGTACCGGCACCTGTGCGCCGTCGCGCGCCATGCTGATGACCGGCCGGTATCCGACCCGCACAGGATTTGAATTCACGCCCACGCCATCCGGCATGGGGCGTGTCGTCTCCATGTTCGGCAACGACATGAATTCTGGAATGCCGCCGATCGTCTGGAACCGTTCGGCTGATGAAAGCGCCATGCCGTTCGAGGAGCAGGGACTGCCCGGCGAAGAAGTGACCGTCGCCGAACTGTTGAAGCAGAGCGGCTATCACACGATCCATATCGGCAAGTGGCATCTCGGTCGCAGCGAGACGTCGCGCCCCACGGCGCAGGGGTTCGATGAAAGCCTGTTGATGGCCAGCGGCCTGTATCTGCCGGAAGACGATCCGGGTGTTGTGAACGCCAAGCTCGACTTCGACCCGATCGACAAATTCCTGTGGCCGCGCATGCAGTACGCCGCTTCGTTCAACAACAGCGACTGGTTCGAGCCGGGCGGCTATCTCACAAATTACTGGACCGATGAGGCCAAGAAAGTCATCGCGGCCAACCGTAACCGTCCGTTCTTCCTGTATCTGGCGCATTGGGGTGTGCACACGCCGCTGCAAGCCACACGGGAAGACTACGAAGCCGTGGGCGACATTCAGCCGGAACGGCTGCGGGTCTATGCCGCCATGGTGCGCGCGCTTGATCGCAGCATCGGCGAGGTGATGGACAAGCTGGAAGAGGAAGGCATCGCCGACAATACGGTCATTGTGTTTACGTCGGACAATGGCGGCGCCGGCTATATCGGCCTTCCCGAGGTGAATGCGCCTTATCGGGGGTGGAAGATCACGCTCTTTGAAGGCGGGATCCGTGTGCCGATGTTCGTTTCCTGGCCGGAGCATATTGCCGCCGGCACGACGATCGATACGCCTGTGGCGCATGTCGATCTGATGCCGACGCTGGCGGCGATTGCCGGTGCTGCCCTGCCGGGTGGTGTCGAGATCGACGGAGAAAACCTCCTGCCGGTTGCGACCGGAACGGGGGACGTCGAGCGGCCGGACGATGCGATCTTCTGGTCCAGCGGATATTACCGCGTTGTGCGGGCGGGGAACTGGAAGCTGCAGGTCAATGGGCGGCAGGAGCGCTCGTGGCTTTACAACCTGGCGGAAGACCCGACCGAACAGGTCAACCTCGCTGAAACGCGCCCGGACAAGCTAGCCGAGCTGCAGGCCTTGATCGACGCGCACTGGGCGAACGCACGAGAACCGCTTTATCCGTACTCGATCGAAAGCCCGATTATGGTCGACAAGACAGCGGCGGACACATACGAACCCGGCGACGAATACGTCTATTGGCCGAACTGAGATGCATGCTTGCCCAGAGAAGGGGCTAACCTGCATCACGAACGATGCGGAATCCGATATGGTTGGATGAGAAGTCGTTTTCTTCTGGCTGGCGGGCAGCGGGCCGGTAGCGGCGGCAGAAATTATCCGCACACAGATACGATCCGCCTTTGATCGTGTGGGTTCCTGCCCCATAGGGCGTGTCCGTCCATTCCCAGACATTGCCGATCATGTCGTAAGCGCCGATACGGTCCGCCCCGAAGCAGCCGACAGGGGCCGTGCCGGAAAAGCCGTCTTCATCCGTGTTGATGAGCGGGAATATCCCCTGCCAAGTATTCGCGCGAGGCGCGCCGTCAGGATTGTAGGCACCGGAGGCGGGTTTGTCGGGATCGGGGATGCCCAGCGAGGCGGCGTATTCCCATTCGACTTCGGTCGGCAGGCGTCCACCGGCCCAGGTGGCATAGGCGCGAGCATCTGCGAGCGAGACGTGCACGACTGGATGCTCCTCCCGGCCGGCGATATCCGAGTCCGGTCCTTCAGGCGTGCGCCAGGTCGCGCCAGCGACGAGTTTCCACGGGAATTTTCCAGAGGATCCCGCTTCAGCGCTGAACACTGCGGACCCGGCTCCGGTGGCGCCTGCTGAAACGCCGCGTTCGGCATCCGTGACGTAGCCCGTCGCGCCGACAAAGCGTGCGAACTCTGCGTTCGTCACTTCGTGCGACAGGATTTCGAATGCATCCACATGCAGTTTCAGCGTCGGTTCTTCTTCCGGGTAAATCGGATGGAGGCCTTTCTCGAACGATCCAGCGGGGACTTTGATGAATGTGTCGAGCTGAGCCTGTGGGAGGCCGCAGGTGGCATCTGTCTCCGCAGGTGTGACTGCCTTGCTGCAGGCCGAAAGAAGCAGCAGGACTGTCAGCGAAGACAGGCCAGCCTTCATACCGAGGCGATCAGCGCATCGAGAATGGTTTCCACGGAAGCTGCGGCTTTGGCGCGCGAGAAGCGGTGATCCTGACGCAGGCGCCGCCACGTGTCGAAGCTCATGGCGATGTCGAAGGCGGCGACCTGATGCTCGTTGGCGAGAACTTCATCGGGAAGGGCAAGGCTGAGGCCAATGGCTTCCTGCGCGACGAAGCGCTTGTGGTTGGCCATGAGGAATTCGGACCTGAAACGCCGGGCGCTGGCGCAGATGCGTATGGGCATGACGTCTTCGAAGATGCGGATCCGTCTTGCCATCAGTTCTTTCACGCGGTCGGGCCATTCCTTCGCCGTGAGCGGCTTTCCGATTTCCGGAAGGATCCGGGCCTCCATCTGGGAAGACATTTCCTGATAGAGGCTGTCGACATCGTCAAAGTGGCGGAACACGGTGCGGAGCCCCACGCCGGCCTGTTCGGCGATCCGGGCTACGCTCGGGTCGAAATCGCCCTCGCGGACCAGTTCGAACATGGCTGCCACGATTTTCTGCCGGTTGCGTTCAGACCGCTGCCGGCGACCGTCTTCAGTCGTAGCACTTTCCACAGTCGTAGGGTCGATATCCATGCTGGTCTTCCTGTCAGTACTCCCGCGCCCGGATTCGGTCCGGACCCTGGGTGAGTTCCCCGTAAATCCCAATCATCATAGAGCAGGCAGGATTTGAGGAAAGGTTCACGTTGCCGCGCCAGTTATCTCACTAGAGTTGCGATTACTCCTGCATCAGTAGTTTGAACCAGGGCGAATCCTTCTGTGCCGATGGCAGGACCGTCTCGATGTTCAGCTGACCCTTGAGGCCGGCCGACCGGTGCACGGCCGCTTCACGCCATTCATCGGACATGGACATGCGAACCATGTCGGCCCGCGCCGGGTACATGGCGATGGCAACTTCGTCCCAGAGTTCCTCAACCTGCCCGAGCGACAGGAAGGTCACGTCGGCAGCAAAGACGGCCCGGCCTCCGAACTTCGGCAGAATATCGGCCACGGCGCGCCCGTAGATCATGTAGGCCTCCCGGCCGCTGAGCGCTGTTTCCCGGCCGTCATCGTATTCGGCCTTGTCCTTGAACTTCAGGAGATTGACCATGAAGATCGGGCCGTCAGGGCCTTTTTCCAGGAGTTTCGTTAATTGTCCGGGATCGGACGGAAACACTTCATTGATGACTTCCATGCGTCTTTTCCTCCCGCTGGTGGCGCCGCGTTCAGCGTGTCGCCTGCATGAATTCGATGATTGCCTTGCTGAAAGCCTCGGGCTGCAGTTCCTGCAGGAAGTGGCCTCCACCCTGAATGGTCACATGGGCGATACCCTTCGCCCCCGGGACGGCGTTCTGGAAACGGGCTTCGCCGCCGCGGGTGACGGGATCGTCGTCGCTGAAAGCCGTCAGGACCGGTCGCTCGAACTGGGCGAGCACTTGCCACGCCGCGTCATTCTTTTCGCGTTCGGCCTTGTGCTGGGGCAGGAGCGGTACGAGCGACGGAAACTTGCGCGCGCCGGCGAGATAGCGCTTGTCGGGGAAGGGCGCGTCGTAACCATCCAGGACATTCTTGTCCTCGATCCTGGAGAGGAGGCCAAACACATCGCGGACGGAAAAGTCAGAGTTTTCGGCGCTATATTTGACCCAATAGAGGAAGGCGCCCGGCGCACCTGATGCGAAGGCTTCGCCGACGTCCGCGGCGGACGGCACCGGTATCTGCGGGTAGATGGAGCCCATCATGGCAGACATCTCGTCCGACATCATCGTGGAATCCGGAAGGCCGGTATTGGCGACGACAAGGCGCGCGAAGCGATCCGGGTACAGGCCGACGAGGCGCAGGCCGATCAGTCCCCCCCAATCCTGACAGACCAGCGTGATGTCCTTGAGATCGAGTGCATGCAGCCATTGGCTCAGCCAGTCGACATGCGCCGAATAGGTATAGTCGTCGGTATTCACCGGCTTGTCCGAACGGCCGAAACCGATGAGATCCGGCGCGATCACGCGATAGCCGGCCGCGGTCAGTATCGGGATCATCTTCCGGTACAGATAGCACCAGGACGGCTGGCCATGGAGGCACAGGATCAATTCGCCGTCACGCGGGCCTTCATCCAGGTAGTGCAGGCGGAGCTGCGCGCCGTCTCCAGCCTTCACTTCGAGATAGTGAGGTGTAAAATTGAAGCCGGACAGGTTTTCGAACTGCGAATCCGGTGTTCTCAGGATTTCCATAGTACGTGTGTCCCCCCACCCGGATTGTCGTTGGGGGCATCTAATAAAATGACACAACTAATGTCAATATATCTGTAAAATTCAGTTCGGGCTTCAGTAAGCGCCACCCAGGGCGACATAAAGGTTCAGGGCGGAGGTCAGGCGGTTCAGCCTTCCCTGCACGTAATTGTCGGATGCGGTGAAGTAGGATTGCTGGGCGGTCAGCAGGCTTGTCAGGTCATCGGTTCCGGCGCGATACCGCAGCTCCGCCGCGTCCAGCGCAGCCTGAGAAGCGTCCCGGGCAATCAGGAGCTGCTCCTCCCGGCTGGCGTCGGTCCGGATCGACGTGAGGCTGACATCCACATCCCGCAAGGCGCTGAGAATGGCGCCCCGGTAGGAGGCGAGCTGGGCCTCGCGCCGCGCTTTCGCGCTCTCAAGCTGTCCTTCAAGCCGTCCGCCGGAGAAGATTGTCTGCGCCAGCGATGCGGAGATCGAACCCGTCAGGTCGCCGCCGCTCGTCAGGATACTCGACAGGCCTGCCCCGAGATCGATGCTGGGGAGGAAGGCTGCCCGTGCCGCGGTGACATTCGCGTTGGAGGACCGCAGGGTCGCTTCAGCCTGCCGCAGGTCCGGACGGCGCAGCAACAGGTCGGACGGGAGCTCCGGATCGGCTTCCGGCAGCGCGATGTCCAGGATCTTCTCATCCGGCGCCACATAGCCCTGCGGTACGCGGCCTAGCAGGATGGCGAGCGACGTTTCGAGACCGGTGATCTGCGATTCCAGTTGCGGTATCCGTGCGCGGGCGGTGGCGAGCTGGGCCCGCTGGCTGGAAACGTCGAAGCCGGAAATCGCACCGGCCTCGTAGCGCACTTCAACGATCTTGAAGATGCGTTCGGAGATTTCGAGGTTCTGCTGTGCAACAGACAGCTGCTCGCGCGCGGCGAGCAGGTTGAAATAGGTCGTTGCAACATCCGACTGCACCGTCAGCTCGAGCGCGCGCTGCGCGTATTCGGTCGCTTCAAGGCTCGCCAGCGACGCTTCTCGGCTGGCAGCGTTCGCGCCGAAGAGGTCGAGCTGGTAGGACGCCGAGAGCCGGCCGGAGGCGCTGACATCGTCCAGCCCGTTTTCAGTGTCGCTGGAAGCCGACAGGCTGGCACTTGCCTGAGGTAGTAGCGATGCGTTTGTAACTTTCAGCGCCGCGCGGGCCGCGTCGACATTCGCGAGGCCGGCTGCCAATGTCTGGTTCGCCGAGAGTGCGTCGGTGATGAGTGCATCGAGTTGGGCGGAACCGAAATCGGCCCACCAGGTCTTTTCGACCCGACGGGCGGCGATGTCGCTCGCCGTGTCGTATGCCGAAGGCAGTTCGATGCCATGCTCGATACCGTCCGCCTGCGGTGCAAACGTGGCGCAAGCGGTCAGCGCGAGCAGGGAGGAGGACAGAAGAACCTGTCTGATCATAATCTACTCCGAAGCGAGGGCGGTGACAGGATCGAGGTGCGCCGCCTTGCGGGCGGGCAGCAGGCCGAACACAAGACCCGTCGCCATGGCCGAGGTGAAGGCAAGAACTGCGGGCATTGCGGTGATCGCCACGGACATGCCGTTGGCCGACAGGATGAAGCAGACGCCGAGGCCGATCAGGATGCCGGCAAGGCCGCCAAGCCCGCCGACAACCAGCGACTCGATCAGGAACTGCGCCATGATGTCGGACCGGCGCGCTCCGGTGGCCATGCGTACGCCGATTTCCCTTGTTCGTTCGGTCACGCTGACGAGCATGATGTTCATCACGCCGATCCCGCCGACGAGCAGCGAGATGGATGCAACCGACCCCAGAAGGATCGAGAAGGAATTCTGCGTCTGCTGAACCGACTCGAGGATCGAGGCCGTGTTGCGGATCTGGAAGTCTTCGGTCCCGTGACGCGACAGCAGCAGGTCATTGGCCTCGGTTTCGGTGTCGCTGATCTTGTCCGTGTCATCGACAGCGATCGTGATCGAGGAGAGATAGCTCTGCCCGAACAGGCGCATCATGCCGGTCGTGATCGGAACGAGCGCGATATCGTCCTGGTCCTGTCCCCAGGAAGTTGCGCCTTTTTCCTCCAGGATCCCGGCGACCTCGAACGGCGCGCCGCCGAGGAAGACATACTGGCCGATGGCTCCCTCGACATTGTCGAACAGGTTGCCCGCTGTCGTGGTGCCGAGCACGACGACGCCGACGCGCCGCGTCACGTCATCGGCGGTGAAGAAGGTGCCGTATTTCAATCCGCGATTTTGTGCGATGGGCCAGTCAGCTGACACGCCTTCGATGCTGCTGCTGTAGTCATTGCCGCCGACTCTCAGGGTTGCGGAGCCAGAGCGCGAGGGCACAGCGGCGAGCACGTTGTCTAGCTCGCCAAGGGCGGTGGCGTCGTCCAGCGTCAGTGTGGCGATGGCGTCTCCCTGCATGCGCGTGCCCGGGGCGCCCGGCCTGACGAAGAGGAGGTTGGAGCCCATGGATTCAAACCGCGCCATCACTTCGCGTTGGCTGCCCTGGCCGATGGCCAGCATGGCAACGACAGCGGCAACGCCGATGATCACGCCCAGAAGCGTCAGGGCGGTCCGGAACAGATTGGCCCGGAGCGAGCGGAAGGCCATTTTCACGGACTCGATCACCTGTGAGAACAGGGAGGGGCCGCGCCGGTCGTATCGATAGGTGTCGGCCTTCGTCGGCCGCGCGTCACCGGTGCCGGTATCGGAGATGACGCGCCCATCCTTGAGTTCGATCACGCGCTTTGCGCGCGCGGCGACTTTCGGGTCGTGGGTGATCAGGATGATCGTGCGGCCAGCTTCATGCAGTTCCTCAAGCAGGCCGAGGAGTTCGTTGCTGGTTCCGGAATCGAGCGCGCCCGTAGGCTCATCGGCGAGGATGACTTCGGCATCGTTCACGAGCGCCCGCGCGACGGCAACGCGTTGCTGCTGTCCGCCCGAGAGCTGGTTGGGTTTCCGGTCTACCCGGTCGCCGAGGCCGAGACGGGCGAGCAGGGTGTGCGCTTTTTCCCGGCGCTCCGCATTGCTGAGCCCTGCATAGACGGCCGGGATTTCCACGTTCTCGGATGCGGAGACGCTGGCCAGAAGATTGTAGCGCTGGAAGATGAAGCCGAAGACCTGACGCCGGAGGGTCGCCAGTTCGTCTGCATCCAGACGGGAAATGTCTTCCCCGCGAATGAGGTAGGTTCCTTCCGTCGGCCTGTCGAGGCAGCCGAGGATGTTCATCAGGGTGGACTTGCCCGAACCGGACTGGCCCACGATCGCGACGAATTCACCGGTGTGTATTTCGAGGGAAACGCCATCCAGTGCGCGCACTTCCGTATCGCCGGAGCCATAATACCGTTTCACGCCGTCGAGGCTGATGAGCGGGGTGTCCATTGCGCTGTCCTCAGCGCCCCATGAACGGAGGTGGACGCGGCGTGCTGTTCCGGCTGCTGCTGCTTGCTGCTCCCGTGCTTGCGAGCTTCGTTTCGCCGGTCACGACCGTTTCGCCGGGATCCAGACCATAGACCACTTCGGCCTGCGTGCGCGTCTTCAGCCCGGTCAGGATCATGCGCGGACGCGGTTCGCCATCGGTGCCGACAACGAGGACAGTCGCCACAGTCGCGTCTGGGTGTTCCTTGCGGGCAGCGACGAAGGCTTCCGGCGGCTTCGGCGGTTCGCCGGCGGGTTTGGCACCGTTCTTCTCCGGTTCGCGCTGTGGCCGCTTGGGCGCGCTCTGCAGTGCCGTCACCGGAACCAGCACGGCATCCTTGGCGGAGCCTACGACAAAGAAGACCTGCGCCGTCATTTCGGTGCGCAGACGGCCCTCCGGATTGTCGACGTCCAGGAGCGCCTTGTAGAGGACAACATCATTGAGCACTTCCGGGGTCGGCAGGACCTGCCGGACCTTCGTTTCCCAGCGGTATTCGGAATCGCCGAGCGTCGTGAACCATGCTGGCTGGTCGTCCGTGATGCGCAGCACGTCTGCTTCGGAAACGTCGGTCTCCACCGTCATCGTCGTGAGGTCGGCGATGGTCAGGATGGTCGGTGCGGTCTGGTTTGCGTTCAGGGTCTGGCCCTCAACGGCTTCGAGCGACACGACCGTGCCGGAGATCGGCGCGTAGATTTTCGTGAACTCCAGCGAGGCGACATCCGCCTTCAGCGTCGAGCTCTGGCGCTCGATCTGTGCGTCGATGGCTTCCAGCTTGCCTTGTGCGATCCGGTACTCGGCCTGTGCGGATTCATAGTCGGCGCGCGCCATGGCGTCGGCCTCGTAGAGCATGGTGGCGCGATCGGCATCGGCTTTCAGGAGTTCGAGCGAGGCCTGCTGCTGTTTGCGGCTGGCGCGCAACTCCTTCAGCTGGGCCTGGTTGGCCTGAACGCTGGTTGTCGCGATCGTCGCATCGATCTGGGCGAGCAACTGGCCGGCTTCGACCTTGTCGCCGACGTCAACATAGAGCTTCTCAAGCTGGCCGGAGACCTGGGCACCCACGGCGACTTCTTCCTTGGGGACGATCTTGCCCGCCGCAGAGATGGTCACCTCGATATCGCCCCGCGAGGCCTGCGCCGTCTGGAGCGCAGCCTGGTCTCCCTTTGAGGAGAGGCGAACGTAAAAAAATGCGCTCACAGCGAGTAGAACACCCAGCGCGGCGACAACGCCCCAGCGCTTGAGCGGGAAAACACGTGCCATCGAACTCACACTACCATCTGGCCAATCTTGAAAACCTAACGCCCGGGAGGCCGGATTCCGTCGCGACCTGCTGCATTTAGTGTGCCGCCGGGCAGGGATCTGCGCGCCCCTGCGACGATGTTGCTGCTGACAAAACAGTAGAATTTGAGAATGATTATCATTATTAGGTGCCTGATCCTGTTACAGAAGGAGATAGAGGGAATGCCCTTCTCCGTATTTTCATACCCGTTGCCCCGCACGCCGGGCGTGCGCGCGGGGATTGCCGGGGCGGCCCTTGGCCTTGGGTGCCTGACCCTGACCGCGTGCGGCGGGGTGGATCGCGCGCAGGCTGACACATTTCTCGGATGCGGCCCGCAGGTCTGCACGGAGGGTGCGGATCTGCGAGAGGCTTATGCCGGGCCGGTCGGGTCCTGGCCGGCGGTCGAAACGACCGACAACACACCCTTCGAGGAAATGGCTCCTTTCGCGCGGCCCGAGCGCGATCCTGACGATGCAATGGCGGCTCTGGGGCAGGCGCTGTTTTTCGATCCGATCCTCAGCGCGTCCGGCCAGATCGCCTGTGCGTCCTGCCATCATCCGGACATGGCCTTCACGGACGGGATCCGGTCCTCGGTCGGGCATGACCGGACGCAGGGCCGCCGGAACGCCCCGACCTTGCTGGACAAGGCTGACCAGCCGCTTTTCATGTGGGATGGGGCCGCGATGAGCCTCGAGCACCAGGCCCTGATGCCGATCTCCAATCCGATCGAGATGGCCGACACGCAGTCGGCGACAGTCGCCCGCGTGAACGCCGATGCGGACTATCTGCAACAGTTCGAGGAAGCCACCGGGCGGAGCGGTGTCGCCATGGATGACATCACCGCGGCCCTTGCCGCCTATGAGCGGACCCTGACGCGCCGTACGAAGTTCGACCGGTTCATGGAGGGCGAGCGGGAGGTCTTCACGGACCAGGAAATCTTCGGCCTGCACCTGTTCCGCACCAAGGCGCGCTGCATGACCTGCCATTCCGGCCCGCGTCTGACGGATGACGAATTCCACAATATCGGCCTCACCTATTACGGCCGGATATACGAAGACCTTGGCCGCTACGCGCTGACCGAAAGCCCTGAAGATGTTGGGAGTTTCAAGACGCCCAGCCTGCGCCATGCGCCCCGGACGGGGCCGTACATGCACAATGGATTGTTCCCGAGTCTGCGGGGGATCGTGAACCTCTACGATGCCGGCGGGGCGCGGCCGCGGCCGCGGGAGGAGATGGAGGACGATCCGTTGTTCCCGGAGACGAGCCCGCTGCTGCCGAAGCTGAACCTGACGCCTGACGAGAAGGACGCGCTGGTGGCCTATCTCGAGACGCTGTGACCTGACGCCATGACCAACGCCTTGAAAATGCTGATGGAACCCTCGGGGATTGTCGTGATCCCGCTGATCCTCTGCTCGGTGATCGCGGTGGCGCTGATTGCCGACCGGGCGATTGCGCTGGCCACGCACCGGGGCCTCGACCGGCGCACGGAGGCTACGGTGAAGCGCCAGACCCTGCAGGCGAGCGTGATCGACCTGCTTGCTACGGTGATCGAAGCGCGTCCTTTCTATGCGGATGCTGCGCGAGTCCTGCGGGACAATGTGACCCTCGAGAAGTCCCTGCGCGAGGAGGCGGTCAGCCTCGAACTCCAGGCCGCCGGGCGGACCCTTTCCCGGCGCCTCACCGGCCTGACCACCATAGCCGGCCTCGCGCCGCTCCTCGGCCTGCTCGGCACGGTGATCGGCCTGATGGTTGCCTTCCGGTCGCTGGAGGGCACGACCGGACCTGTGGAGCCCGGTATCGTCGCCGGCGGCCTGTGGCAGGCGATGGTGACGACCGTGATCGGCCTGGCGATCGCGGTGCCCTGCCTGGTCATGCACGCCTGGTTCCGGTCGCAGATCCGGTACCGGATGGCGGATGCCGCGGCGCTACTTTCTTCCCTGTCGCTCGCTGCGGACATCAAGGCAGCCCGCGATGATTGAGGCGCGCCTTTCCCCCGAACAGGAGGCCGACGAGACGCCGCTCAACCTGACGCCGCTGATCGACGTCGTGTTTATGCTGATCGTGTTCCTTCTGCTGACCGCGAATGCCGCGCAGCTGGTCGTCTCGGTGGACCTTCCGAAGGCCAGTTCAGCGGCACCGGCCGATGGTGTGCATCTGGTGATGCAGCCACCGGTCGAGGAGGGCGGCGAGTGGCTGCTCGACGGGACCGCCTATGAAAGCGCCGGGGCGCTGCGCCCTGTCCTGTCGGAAGCGCTGGCTGCAAGCGAGGACGGCGCGCTCACCATTTCCATCGAAGCCGCGGCAAGTTCGCAGCGCCTGATCGATGCCATGGACCTGGCGAACGAGGCCGGGGCGAAGGCCGTGGAGATTTCCGCCGAGAGGCGTGCCGAGTGATCCGCAATTCGCCCTTCCTGATGCTTCTGGCGGCATCCGGCCTGCTGCATCTGGCGGGTGCAGGCAGTGCGCTCGTCTGGATGGGCCAGCCGGACGAGGTGAAGGCCGAGAAGGCGTCGATCCGGGTGGCGCTCGGCTCGCGCGGCGCCTCTGCCGGACAGGATGTGCCGCCGGATACGGTGACGGAAGAGGTGGCGCCACCGAAGCCTCAGCCCGCGCCCAAGCCTGAACGGGCAAGGCCTATCGAACCGGTCGATGCTCCGGAGGCGGATGTTCCGCCGGAAGCTGAGCCCGACCCGGCTCCGGCAGAGCCGGTCCAGGCCGTCGCCGCACTCATGGGCAATGCCGGACAAACCGGAACCGGGGCCAAGACCGAGACGGATACCGAGGGCGACCAGGCCGACGCGGGGTACGAGGCCCTGCTGGCAAGCTATGATGGACTCGTCCTGGGACACCTTGCCCGGTTCAAGACCTTTCCGCCCGCCGCCCGGATGCGCGGCGAGGAGGGCCATGTCGGCGTGGCGTTCGAAATCGACCGCACAGGCGCGCTGCTCGATTGCCGTGTCATGACGCCTTCGGGCAGCCGCCGGCTCGACAAGGCTGCGCTCGAACAGGTCCGGTCTGCCGTGCCGTTCCCGGCGGCGCCGCACCAGGCGGACTGGCAGGCGCGCACCTATACGACCACGATGCGCTACACGCTGAAATGAGAACGCCCGGCAGGGCTGGCCTGCCGGGCGCTTTCTTTCCCGGTGATGCGGTCAGTAGGTCCAATTCAGGCCCAGCCAGACGGCGCGGCCGAGCTGGTAGGGTTCCGCCGTGGTCACGTCCACATTGGGCAGCTCGTTGAACAGGTTGGACACCCGCGCTTCGAGCTGGACACGGCCCTGCGCAAATTGCGGCAGGGTGTAGGCGGCGTTCAGGTCGACGCGCAGGGATGCCTCCCGCGTCACATCTTCGAAGACGTCATAGCGCACGCCGTCGATCGTTTCGTTGACGCCCGTGTCGCCGATCGTTTCGTACTGGTCCTTCCAGTAGAGCCAAAGGGTCGTGTCGAGCTTCTTGTCGAGCCAGGTCGACCGGAGTGCCGCATTGGCGGTGAAGGGCGTCGCGAAGTTCTCGCGGTAGGCTTCGCTCTGCAGTTCGGACAGGGACAGGATCTGTCCATGGTAGAGGACCAGGGTCTGGTCGAGGCCGTCGGTGTCCAGTTCGTCGAAATAGGTGCCGAGATCGGCTGCGTTGTTGTACGTCTCCGACCAGGCCGCGTTCAGGGTCAGCGTCGAGTTGCGCCAGCTGCCGGACCATTCGGCCGAGATGCCGAGATAATCGGTCTTGCCGTCATTCGACGGATAGCGGACGCGGCGGGTGTAGGGGGCGCCGTCCTCGTCGTACTCCGTCACGTTTTCCGTCGGCAGGCTGACGATCTGGTCGCGGTGCCAGCGCTGGACGGCCTTGATCCGCCCGATGCCGCCGAAACGGTCAAGCGCGGGGAATGTGAGGGCGAGGGTTGCCTCGTCGGAATACGGCGTGTCCAGCCCGGCATCCGTGTAGCGCAGGGCCGTGGAGCGGCTATAGAGGTACCAGTCGTCGGGGCCGTAGACCTGGCTCGTGCCGGATGCCGTCGCCGCGCGGCGGTAAAGGTAGAGATCGGGCAGCTGTTCGCGGATCGCGTAACCGACGAAATTCCGCGTGTAGTAGCGGTTGGCGCCCGCCGTCAGCTGGACCTCGTCCGTCACGTTCCAGACGGCGCTGAGGCGGGGCGACAGGTTGGTCTTGTCGAGGTAGTCGTCCGCCGAGAGGCGGAGGCCGGCGCGGACGTCCACAGGGCCGAAGCTTTGCAACTGTTCGGCCCAGAGTGCGCCTTCGAGGATTTCCACATTGGCTTCATATGGGCCGTAAAAGTTGTACTGCGTGGCGGCGATTTCACCGTCGATGCAGGAGGCATCGGTCGGGTCTGCGCAGACCGTGTCCGGATCATAGGTGCCGCGGGAATACATGCGCAGTTCCTGCTCGCGGGCTTTGTGGGCCTCGACATAGCCGACCTCGCCGCCGAATTGCAGCGTACCCCCGAGCAGCGGACGGCTGGCTTCCCCCTCCAGCGTGTAGTCGCGCTGGTATTGTTCGAGGTCGCCGATCCCGCCGATCGTGCAGCTCGTGCCGGTGCAGAAGTCGATACTCGGCGCGGCCGAGCTCCAGTTGTACTGGACCGACGGGGCATCGCGGCTCATGTCGGCATCGACATAGGAGGCCCGCAGCAGCCAGTCGGTGTCGCCTGTCTCGCCGTCCAGTTCGGTCTTGAAGGTGAGGCCGCCGCCTTTCGTCGTGATCAGGTTGTCGATGCCGTTCGCATTGGCGGATTCGGTTTCATAGGGGCTGTAAACGAGGCTGCTGGTGAGGCGCAGCGTGTCGGAGAAGTCGTAGACGCCCTTGACCAGGAAATTGTCGGAGGTCGACTTCAGGCCACGGAAGTTTCCGCCATAGTTGGCGCTGAGCGCATAGTCGACATCGGCCTTGCTGCGTCCGAAGCCGAACAGGAGGCTGAGCCTGTCATTGACCGGCAGGTCGAGCGTGCCGTGCGCGCGCCAGCGGGTGAAGACGGGCGGCGGATCGGCCGCGGTGAGGTCTGCGTCTTTGGTGACGACATATTCGGCAAGGTCGTCGTTCTCGATGCCGAAGCGCAGGCTGGCGCCGAACGTGTCGGACGGATCGCGCACTTTCGCGTCGACAACACCGCCCGAGAATTCGCCATAGCGGGCGGAAATGTTGGAGTCGCGCACCTCGAGACTGCCGATCAGGGTCGGGTCGAGGAAGATCGTCTGCGCGGAGGCGCCGGCGACTTCATTGACGTTGAACGGGTTCGTGTTGGTGACGTCCATCACGTTGTCGACGGCGACCCCGTCGATGCGGATCGTGTTGTCATAGACCTGGCCGCCCGAGATCGAGATGTCGGACGGGCGCAGGTCCTGCAGGTCGCCGGGATCGGCGCTGTAATGGTTGACGTCGAAATTGACGTTCGGGAGGAGGCGCAGGGCGTCGAACGCGTCGCCGGAACCGTCCTCGAGGCCCTGGACGGCTTCCTTGTCGATGACGGTCAGGCCGCTGTCTTCGGCGATGAAGCCGCGATAGGCCGGCGCCGGGGCGCGCGTGTCCTCGATGTCGATGGCGTCAAGCTCAACGGCTTCGGATGGTGCCGGATCCGCGCCGGATTCCTGCGCCACGGCCGGGAAGGCCCCGAACGGGATGACGACCCCGATGGCTGTCTGTGTGGTGAGTTTCATACCCCAGTCTCCGCAATTGCAACTCATTCGCAATAAAGGGTCGATGCGGGCCTGTAAATGAGAATGAATCGCAAAAATGGTTGCGTTTTGTCGCACTGTGCTGTGGCGGCAACAGGAGGGGCGTCAGTGGAAGTCCCGGCTGGGCGGGATGACCCGCACGTTCCGGGGGTGCCGGCCGCCTGTGTGACTCCCCCTGCGGTCGGTGACCGGCCGGGCGACCTCGTCCGGGCGGGCGAGGACGCCGCTCAGCGGGTTGCGCAGGGTTTCCTCGGACAGGAGCGGCAGGTCGCCGGTACAGTCGATCAGCTGTTCGGCGACGATATGGGTGACATTGTCGGCGGTCTGCGTCCGGCCGATCACGTGGATGATCCTCGCGCGCATCACCACAGCCCGGAAGCGTTCCATGACCCGCGGCCAGACGACCAGGTTGGCAATGCCGGTTTCGTCCTCGAGCGTGATGAAGACGACGCCGCTCGACGAACCGGGCCGCTGGCGGACGAGGACGAGACCGGACGTCTTCACGCGCCGTCCATTCGGCTGGCGCACCGCCTCGGCGGTGGGGAGAATGCCGCGCCGTGCATGGACGCTGCGCAGGAATTGCATAGGGTGGCCTTTCAGGGAGACGCGCGCGGTCTGATAGTCCTGCAGCACATGTTCCGACGGCGGAATTTCCGGAAGGGTGACGTCGGCATCATGGCCCTGCTCGGCCGCATCGGCGGCAGCGAAGAGGGGGAGTGTGCGTCCGGCAGGATCTCCGCGGACTTTCCAGAGCGCCTCGCGCCGGGACAGTCCCATGGAGCGGAAGGCGTCGGCGGCGGCGAGGCGTTCCAGCACGGCGCGGGGAAGCCCGGCCCTGCGGATCAGGGCGTCCGGGCTGGCATAGCCTGCACCGCGGTGCGCCATCAGGGCCTCCATGTCCTTCTGGCTCAGCCCGTCCACCTGACGGAAGCCGAGACGGACGGCGAAAGCGTCCTCCCGGTCTTCGGCAGGCTCCAGCGTGTTGTCCCAGTCCGAATGGTTCACATCCACGGGCCGGACTTCGACACCATGCTCCTGGGCGTCGCGCACGATCTGGGCCGGCGCGTAGAAGCCCATCGGCTGGCTGTTCAGCAGCGCAATGCAGAAAATGTCCGGGTGGTGACATTTGATCCAGGAGGACACATAGACCAGCAGGGCGAAGGAGGCCGCATGGCTTTCCGGGAAACCGTAATCGCCGAAGCCCCTGATCTGGTTGAAGCAATCCCGGGCAAATTCCGGTGTGTATCCCCGGTCGATCATCCGGGAGACCAGCATTTCCTCATAGCGGTGGATCGTGCCGAGATGCCGGAACGTGGCCATGGCGCGGCGCAGGCCGTTGGCCTCGTCCGGCGTGAACTTCGCCGCGTCGATGGCGATCTGCATCGCCTGTTCCTGGAACAGGGGAACGCCCTTGGTGCGCTCGAGAATCTGCCTCAGTTCGTCGGCGGGGCCGTGCTCAGGCGAGGGGCTGGGGAAGACGACCGGCTCCAGCCCTTTTCGCCGTCGCAGGTAGGGGTGCACCATGTTGCCCTGAATGGGGCCGGGCCGGACGATCGCCACCTCGATCACGAGATCGTAGAACGTCCGGGGGCGCAGGCGTGGCAGCATGGCCATCTGGGCGCGGCTCTCCACCTGGAACACGCCGATACTGTCTGCCTTGCAGAGCATGTCGTAGGTGGGCACATCGTCTGCCGGAATGCTCGCCAGCGTGTGGCGGATCCCTTTGTGGCTTTCCAGGAGTGCGAAGGCCTTGCGGATGCAGGTGAGCATGCCGAGAGCCAGCACATCCACCTTCATGATGCCGAGCGCGTCGATATCGTCCTTGTCCCATTCGATGAAGGTGCGGTCCTCCATCGCGGCATTCCCGATCGGTACGGTTTCCGTGAGCGGGCCGCGCGTCAGAACGAACCCGCCGACATGCTGCGACAGATGACGCGGAAAGCCTATCAGCTGGCGTGTCAGCACGATGGCGCGGCGGATCATCGGACTGCCGGGGTCCAGACCCGCTTCGACGATCCGGCGGTCCGGCATGTCATCGTTCCAGCTGCCCCAGACGCCGTTCGCGAGCGCGCTGGAAATGTCCTCGCTGAGGCCGAGCGCCTTGCAGACCTCCCTCACGGCCGACCGCGAGCGGTAGGAGATCACGGTGGCCGCCAGGGCGGCTCGGTGGCGGCCATACCGTTCGTAGACGTACTGGATGACTTCCTCGCGCCGCTCGTGTTCGAAATCCACGTCGATGTCCGGCGGCTCCTTGCGTTCGCGGGACAGGAAGCGCGCAAACAGGAGCTTGGTCAGCGTCGGGTCCACGCTGGTGATGCCAAGGCAGAAGCAGACGGCGGAATTGGCGGCGGAACCCCGGCCCTGACAGAGGATGTCCTGGCTGCGCGCCCAGGAAACGATGTCGTGAACGGTGAGAAAATAGGGCGCATAGGAAAGCTCGCCGATCAGGGAGAGTTCTTCCTCGATCTGGCGGGAAACCTTTTCGGGAACGCCCTGGGGATAGCGCCGCGCGGCCCCTTCCCAGGCGAGCCGGGTGAGGTGCGCCTGAGGGGTGGAGCCCGGCGGGACGGGTTCGTCGGGATATTCGTAGGCAAGTTCGTCCAGGCTGAAGCGACAGTGCTCCATGATGACCTGTGTCTGCTCGATCGCGTGTCCGTAACCCTGGAACAGCCGCGCCATCTCGGCGCCATCCTTGAGGTGGCGTTCCGCGTTGGCCTCGAGCCGGTAGCCGGCCGTGTCGATGGTGCAGTGTTCGCGGATGCAGGTCAGCACGTCCTGCAGGGGGCGGCGCTCCGGGATGTGGTAGAGCACGTCGTTCGTGGCGACGAGCGCAATGCCGGCGCGATCCGCCAGTACGGCGAGGCGGGCGATACGCTCCCGGTTGCGGCCGGAATAAGTGTAGCGCGCCGCAAGCCAGGTGCGGCCGGGCGCGGCGGCGGCGATGCGACGGAGCGTCTCCTCGAAGGCTGCGTCCGGCAGAGGGGGCGGCATGACGATCAGGACCTGCCCCTCGCTGGCGGCGAGGATGGCGTCCAGCGTCAGGTGGCATTCGCCCTTCGGCACGTCCGGTCCCATCTTGCCATCGGAGAGGAGACGCGAGAGGCGGCCATAGGCGGCCCGGTCCGTCGGATAGGCGACGATCTCCGGCCCCTCCAGCGGCACAAGCCGCGCGCCGACAAGCAATTTCAGGCCGGCCTCCTTTGCGGCAACATGCGCCCGCACGACGCCGGCCAGCGTGTTGCGGTCCGCCACGCCGATGGCCGCAAGACCGAGTTGCGCGGCCCGCTGCACCAGTTCGGCCGCATGGCTCGCCCCCCGCAGGAAGGAGAAATTTGTCGATACGGCAAGTTCGACGAAGCGGCTCATGCAAGCAGTCCCTGTACGAACCATTCGGGGGCGCCGCCCCGTCCGTCGCCATACAGCCCTTCGCGGAAGATCCAGTACCGGCGGCCCTCGTCATCCTCCACCCGGTAATAGTCCCGCGTGCGGGGCAGGGCGGCCGCCTCGCCATTTGCCGGGGGCAGGTGGGTCCACCATTCCGGCGCGATCCGTTCGGGCCCGTCGGCGCGCACGACACGGCGGGTCACCCGCCGCCAGACGAAGCGCAGCGGCGGACCGTCCGGCACCTCGGCGACCGCGTCGATCCGCTCGGCACGGTCCAGCATGCGCACCGGGCGCAGGCCCGGCAGGGTCTCCGGCGGGGTGACATCTTCGGGGAGTTTGCCGGAGAAAGGAACGCGCCGCTCGGCGGCGTCCGGCGGGTGGTGGGCTTCCGGCTGGATGATCGTCACGCGGCCTTCGCCCAGGCGCGCATTGATCCGGTCGGCGAGGGCGGAAAGCACGCCCAGGTCCGAATTGGTCATGGCCAGGTCGCCGGAAAGCGGCCGGCTGCCGGTCTCCATCGGGCTGGTCCGCAGGGCTTCGAGCAGCAGGAGGTCGATGCCGAAGCCCGGGTCGATCCGGTCCAGCCGCTCGCGGAACAGGCGCAGCACATGGTCCGGCGTGCGCACCGGGCGGGCCGTGTTCACGCGCAGGCTGCTTGCCGTTCCGTCGGAACGAAAGGCATGAAAAACAAAACTCTGGGCGCCCAGCCCGCTGGCCGACAGTGTCCCGCAAAGCTCCCCGGTCAACTGGTCGAGGCCCAGCTGGAGGCCGGTGCCGTCGGTCAGCGGTTCCGGACAGGGCAGCCGGGCCGCATAGTCCGGCGGCGTCCGGAACGGGGCGATCGGCTCGGCCCGCAGGCCCAGCGCCTGGTCCAGCCGCAGGCAGACGGCCTCGGCGGCCTCACGCGAGTGAAAGCGCCGGGACAGCGCTTTCCGGTCAAGGCTGTAGAGCTGGCCGATCCGGGTAAGGCCGAAACGGCGCAGAAGGGTCAGCGTCGGTCCCGACAGTCTGAGCGTGCGCACAGGCAGGCCGGCGAGGCCGTCGCGCTCCTCGCCCGGAGGCAGGATGATGGGGCTGTGCTCCGCCGCGGCGGACCGGGCGAGCGCGTAAGCGGCGCCGGGCGTTCCGGCGAAGGCAAGTCGGCACGTATAACCGGTCCGGGCGATGCGTTCCGAAAAGGCTGAGGCCATGCCGTCCTCGTTGCCGAAAAGATGGTCGCAGCCGGTTGTCTCGAGCATCAGTCCGTCGATGCCGTCCATCGCCACGAGCGGGGAAAAGCGCACCATCCAGGCGGCGAGTTCCTTCAGGGCGCGGGCGTCGCTGTCGCGGTCGATCTCCTCGGCCACAAGATCCGGCAGGGCCGAACGGGCGTCGGTCAGGGGCAGGCCGGGATAGATGCCTGCCGCGAGGACCGGCGGGTTGCCGACTGCCACGACGAGCCCATGGGCCGCCTTCTCGTACAGGACAAAGGGATGTGGCTTAACCGGCCTTGCGGTGGGGAGCGGTGCCGAAGGCTGGCGCCGACTGCGGCGCAGCCGGTCGAGCGGCCAGTCCGGAAACCATACGGAGAGATAGCGTCTCATCGTTCCACTCGAGATCAAATGCTTGGCCGGCTGCCATGGGCGCCGTGCGGCAGCGTTCCAGTACGGCCCGGTAACGGGGCGCACCGGGCGCGCGGGGGTCGTAGCGGTTCGGGGATGAAAGGCGCGTTTCCACGCGCCACCGGGTCGCCGCGGCGGTCGCCCCGGTGCAGGTGTGGGGCAGGAGCAGCGTCACGGGCACGCCGTGCTTTTCGGAGGCCAGCGCCAGCCGCCGCGTGGCGGTGAAGTCCGCCTCTTCCAGTTCCGCAATCACCTGCCGCACCCCGCCGGAGGCGATGGCTTCTTCCGCAATCCACAAGGCCTCGGCAGCCTTGCGGGTCACGACCGACAGGCGCGGCTGGGTTCCGTTTGCCATTTCCCGGAAAACGGCCGTCGGGACATGGCCTGCCTCGAGGCCGACCGTGCTCTGGCTGACCCATAGACAGGTGCCTTTCCGGGCCGGCTGGACCGTCGCCAGCACAAAGCCGGTTGCTGCCGCCCAGTGCCCGTAACCTGCTTCCGCCACTTCGTGCACGCCGCTGAGGCCGAGCCCGAACGGGAAGGCGGCCGGCTGCACCGGGGCGGCCGTGACAGGTCCGATCAGGCCTCTGGCTTTCAGGGTCTCAATACTCATGTTCTCATTTTGTTCTTTTTGCGGGATGGAGTCAATCGGGTGGCCGGAAGCGGTCATTGTTGCTAACGACGAAGGGCAAACCATACCGGGGAGGAAACGGGATGAGCCGCATATTCGGGCCGGTCTGCCAGAACGGTTATGTCGTCCGCGATATCGACGCGGCGATGAAGCATTGGGTCGAGGTGATGGGCGTCGGGCCCTGGTATTATATCGACCGGGTGAAGACCGACTGGTTCCGCCACCGGGGCGTGGACTCGCCGGTGGAGATGAGCATCGCGCTCGCCAATTCCGGCGACCTGCAGTTCGAGCTGATCCAGCAGCGCAACGATGCGCCGTCCATGTACAAGGAGTTCCTGGATGCCGGCAGGGAGGGCCTGCAGCACATGTCCTATTGGACGCGGGACTATCAGGGCCTCTACGACAAGGCGCTGGAGCTCGGCTACAAGGTTGGCCATGAGGGCCAGATCGGCGGCGAGCAGGGGCGGTTCGCCTATTTCGACACCGAAGCCCATCCCGGCACGGTGGTGGAAATCTCCGATATCAGCGGTGGGAAAGGCGCCTTCTTCGAGCATATCCGCAAGGCCGCCGCCGAATGGGATGGTTCCAACCCGATCCGCCCCGTCAACCGTTAGGCCTAAACGAAAAGCGCCGGCCACGCGGGCCGGCACTGAATTCTTCCGAAAGTCCGGACGATCAGTCCTTGGCGCGTTCCAGGTAGCTGCCGTCTTCCGTGTTCACGACGATGCGGGTACCGGCGTCGATGAAGGTCGGCACCATGACGCGCACGCCATTGTCCAGGATGGCCGGCTTGTAGCTGCCCGAAGCGGTTTGGCCTTTCACCACTGGCTCGGTCTCGACGATCGTGGCGGTTATGCGCTGCGGCAGCGTGGCGGAGACCGGCGCGCCGTTGAAGATCTGCAGCGTGACCAGCATGTTTTCCTGCAGGTATGCCGCGGAATCGCCGAGCATGGACGCCGGCACGTAGAGCTGCTCGAAGTTCTCCGGGTGCATGAAGACGTAATTGTCGCCGTCCATGTAGAGGTAGGTATAGTCGACTTCCTCGACGAAGGCTTTTTCGAGCTTGTCGGTCGTCTTGTAGGTGTTGACGATCTTGATGCCGTCCGAGATGCGGCGCATTTCGATCGTGGTCGTTGGCGTGCCTTTGCCGGGGCGGAAAGACTCGGCTTTCAGGACGGAGTAGAGCTGTCCGTCAGTGTATTCGATGATGTTTCCGCGGCGGATGTTCGATGCGATTTCGACGGCCATGACAGTATCCCGAGTTGCCCGGACTTGTTCCGGTGCTATAGAGCGCACCGCTTCGGCGCGCCAGATCGGGGTTCGCCTTACCGGCACTTGCGCCTTTCGCCAAGCGCCAGAGCACATATTTCGGCTTTTTCCGGAGGTTCGACAGGGCAGATGACGGGCGCGAAATGGTGGCTTCCGGCGCTGCATGCCGACCGCCGGCCGTTCCTCCTGATGCGGGGAAAGGTGCGCCGGGCGCTGTCTGACTGGTTCGCGGACGAGGGCTTCCTGGAAGTGGAATGTGCCGCGCTGCAGGTGTCGCCCGGCAACGAGACCCACCTGCATGCCTTCGCGACCGAATACCGGACCGATGACGGGCAGTCCTCGCCGCTCTACCTGCACACTTCGCCGGAGTTCTCCTGCAAGAAGCTGCTGGCCGCGGGTGAAACAAAGATCGTTGATTTTGCACGTGTTTTCCGGAACCGGGAACAAGGCCCGCTGCATTCGCCGGAGTTCACGATGGTGGAATGGTACCGGACGGGCGAGGGGCTCGGGACGGTTATGCAGGACGCGGTGGACCTCTGCCGGGCGGCGCTGAAGGCGACCGGGCAGGCGTCGCTCAGCTGGCGCGGGCGGACCTGCAACCCCTGGGCAGAACCGGAATACCTGACGCTGGCGGAGGCTTTCCAGCGGTATGCAGGCATCGATCTCGATGCGTGCAGCGGCGATCCTGCTGTCGGCGACCGTGATCCTGATGCGTGTGACGGTGATCGTGAGGCGTTCCTGAAGGCGGCGAAAGCGGCCGACGTGGGCGTTTCGGAGGATGCGACCTGGACCGACATCTTTTCGGCCGTCCTGGTCGCCCGGATCGAACCCAATCTGGGGGATAACCGTCTCACACTCCTCCATCGCTACCCGGTTTCAGAGGCGGCGCTCGCGCGGGCCTGCCCGGACGATCCGCGTTACGCCGAACGGTTCGAGCTGTACGGCTGCGGCGTCGAGCTGGCGAACGGGTTCCATGAGCTGACGGATGCCGCCGAGCAGCGCACCCGGTTCGAGGCGGACATGGCGCTGAAGGAACAGCTCTATGGCGAGCGGTATCCCATCGATGAGGACTTCCTCGAGGCGTTGGGCCATATGCCGGATGCGAGCGGTGTGGCGCTCGGGTTCGACCGACTGGTGATCCTCGCGTCGGGCGCACGTTCGATCCGCGACGTGCAATGGACGCCTGTTGAGACATGAGCCGGCAACGTCCCCTGACGACCCCTGCGGCGCTGGCCGAGGCGGGTCTCGTGACGGCGGACGAGGCCGAAACGCTCGCGCCCGTGGCAGCGCGCTATGCGATTGCCGTCACGCCCTTCCTTGCGGGGCGCATCGACCGGGGCGACCCGGCGGACCCGATTGCACGTATGTTCGTGCCGCATCCGGATGAGTTGACACGCTTGCCCGAAGAACTGGCTGATCCGATCGGGGACGAACCGCATTCGCCGGTTCCGGGCATCGTACACCGCTATCCAGACCGTGTGCTGCTGAAGCCAGTCGCGGTCTGCCCGGTCTATTGCCGGTTCTGCTTCCGCCGGGAAATGGTGGGACCGGAGCTCGGCGAGACGCTGTCGCCGGGGGCGCTCGAAGCGGCGCTCGATTATGTCCGTTCACGGCCGGAAGTGCGCGAAGTGATCCTGACGGGCGGCGATCCGTTCATGCTGTCGGCGGCGCGGGCGAAGGCGCTGACGGCGGCCATCGCCTCCATCCCGCAGGTCGAGGTAATCCGCTGGCACACGCGCATGCCGGTGGCGGACCCGGCGCGGGTGACACCAGCCTTTGTCGAGGCGCTGAAGGCGCCGGGCAAGGCGGTCTACGTCTCGATCCATATCAATCATGTTCGGGAAATGTCGGCGGAGACGCGGGCCGCTGCGGCGCGGCTGGCGGATGCGGGCTTCCCGCTGCTGTCTCAGACGGTGCTGCTGCACGGCGTGAATGACAGCGCCGATGCGTTGGCCGACTTGATGCAGGCGCTCGTCGCGGCGCGCATCCGGCCTTACTACCTGCACCATCCGGACCTTGCGCCGGGCACTGGCCATTTCCGTCTCAGCGTGGAGGATGGGCAGGCCCTCTATTCTGCACTACGCGACCGCGTCGCGGGTCTCGCTCTGCCGCACTATGTCATCGACATTCCGGGCGGCGTGTCGAAGGCGAATGCCGCGCCGTCCGATGTCGTCGAGACGCCGGACGGCCGGGCCCTGCGCGGGCGGGACGGGAAGCTGCACCCCTACAAGGGCTGAAGTCAGCTCGCTGTCTCGGGCATTCCGCCGGTCAGGGCGATCAGCTTCAGCAGGGCGGCATCCAGCGCAGCGCGCTGTTCGGCGGCCGTGCGCTGGGTGGCGAGGTGCGAGCGGCGGCTGGTGATCAGATCACTGATGGTGATCTCGCCGAGCGTGTAGCCCTGCTGGATGCGGCCGAGTACGAGCGTGGAAGCCTCCATCGCGCGGGCGGCTTCTTCCGACAGGGTGAGCGACAGGAGCGCGGACTGTTTCGAGGTCTCGATCAGTTGCTGCAGCTGGCGCTCGGTGCCGATGGCGTTCAGTTCGGCGACCGTTGCGCTGGAGGCCAATTCGCGGGTGGATGCCTTGCGGGCCGATCCGCCGATCGGGATGGTGACGCGCGCCATGAGGCTGGTCTCGCCGCCGCCGAATTCATTGGTGAATTCCATGCCGAAGGTCGGGTCCGGCGTCTCGTCCGCGCGGGCGCGGCGGGCGCGCAGACGGGCCTGTTCGCTGACCAGCTGCGCCGTGCGGTAGGTCGGCGACTGATCGGCGGCGACGTCGAGCACCTGTATGACATCGGCATCGGTGAGGTTCAGCATCAGCGGGCGCGCCGGAAGGACGGCGTCCGGATAGCGGGCCATCAGGGCGGCGCGGGCGGCTTCGGCGGTGAGCCGGTCCTGCTCTGCCTGAAGGCGCATGAGGCTTGCCTCGGCGGTCAGCTGGTCGGCGCGGATCTGGCGGCCGGCGCCCTTGTCCACGGTGATCTGTTCCAGTTCGGCGAGGCGCGTTGCTTCGGCGGCCTGTTCGGAGGAGGTCTCGGTCAGCAGGTCGGCGCGGAGCCAGGCGCTCCAGAGGTCGGCGAAGGCGAGGCGTTCGTGATAGAGCGCCTGTCCGAGCGCGGCATCGGCGAGGTCGGTCTCGATGCGGGCGAGGTCGCGGTCGAGGCGCTGCTTGCCCGGCAGGCGCACGGTGCGTGAGACGCCTCCGGCCCATTCCGTGTACCGGCTTTCCGGGGCGAGCGGGTCGTCGATCTTGCGCTGTCCGCCGGTGGCATTGATCTCGAACTCATAGGGCCCGGCCCGGAGGCGGGCAGCGGAGGCACCGGCGCGGTCCATGTCGGCTTCGGCGGCCAGAACGGACGGCGCTGTGCGCACCGATTGTTCCATGAGGTCCACCACGGGATTGGTCTCTGCCCCGGCGGGAAAGGCGAACGCGAAGGCGCCAAAGGCGATGGCGGCGAGAAGGGCGTGTTTCATTGCAGGCGTCCGAAGTCGAGGATGGGTTCGATCCAGAAGGAGATCTGGCGGCGCGGGCAGGCGATGCGGACCGCCTCCAGGACGCCGCCGATCTGTTCCTCGGGCAGGATCATCATCACGGTGAAGATCTTCATCGCGCCTTTCACCTTTTCCGCGGTGGAGGCGAGGTGCATCGAGCTGCCGCGGCCGAGACCGTCCTGGCTGGTATAGCCCGGCAGTTCCGGCGTGAGGCTGTCGAGCGTGTCGAGCACGGTGGGCTCGATGCTCTTGGGGCAGACGAGGGTCAGCTTGCGTAGGGGCGTGTCCATTGGACCTCTCCTTGCGGGACGTTGGCGGCCGAGCGGTCGACGCCGAAGCGGCGATAGAGCACTGGCAGGAGGAACAGCGTCAGGATCGTCGAGGAGACGAGCCCGCCGATCACGACGATGGCGAGCGGGCGCTGGAGTTCGGAGCCGGGGCCCTGGGCGAAGAGTAGCGGCACGAGACCGAGCGCAGCGGCGCTGGCAGTCATCAGCACCGGCCGCAGGCGGCGGACGGCGCCCTGGCGCACGGCCTGTTCCGTATCGAGACCAAGAGCACGCAGGTCGTTGAAGCAGGTGACAAGCACAAGGCCGTTTAGCACCGCGATACCGAGCAGGGCGATGAAGCCGACCGATGCGGGCACCGACAGGTACTCACCCGACAGGCTGAGCGCGATGATACCGCCGACTAGCGCGAAGGGAATGTTGAACAGGATCAGCATCGCCTGGCGTATCGACCGGAGGGTGGCGAACAGGACGATAAAGATGAGGCCGAGCGACAACGGAACCATAAGGGACAGGCGGGCCGAGGCGCGGCGCTGGTTCTCGAACTCGCCGCCGAATTCCAGCGTATAGCCGGCCGGCAGCGGGCCCATGCCGTCGACGGCGGCCTGTGCGTCGGTCACGAAGCCGACAAGGTCGCGGCCGGAGACGAAGGCCTGCACGACGGCGTAGCGCGAGCCGTTTTCCCGGGCGACAGCGGCGAGGCCGGCGACGCGGGAGACGTTCGCCACATCGGAGAGGCGTACGGTCTGGCCCTGCGGGTTGACGATCAGGAGGTTGTCGAAGTCGTAGGCGGCCGCTTCACCGGCCTGGTCGGCACGAATAACGATGGGCGTGCGGCGGCCGGGCTCGATCACCTCGCCGGCATTGACGCCTTCGAGACGCGAGCGCAGCTCGTCCTGGATGGTAACCACGTCGAGGCCGAAACGTCCGGCGCGGATCGGGTCGATGTCGACCTGCAGGTATTCGGAGACGTCATTGGAAGCGGTGAACACGTCCGAGGCACCCGGTACGCCGGCGACCACACGCTCGACCTGGCCGGCAATATCGGCAAGGGTGTTGGAGTCCGGTCCGAAGATCTTGATGGCGAGGTCGCCGCGGGAGCCGGTGAGCATTTCCGAGACGCGCATCTCGATCGGCTGGGTGAACGAGGACTCGATGCCGGTGAAATTGTCCATCACACCACGGACTTCGCCGACCAGCCATTCCGTGTCCGGACCGCGCCATTCCTTGCGGGGGGCGAGTTCGAGGAACATGTCGGCCTCGTTGAGGCCCATCGGGTCGAGGCCGAGTTCATCCGAACCGATGCGGCCGACGATATGTTTCACTTCCGGAACGTTCTCGAGGATGGCGGCTTGGGCGCGCATGCCGTCGGCTTCGCTCTGGGTGAGGTTGATCGAGGGCAGCGCGGCGAGCTGCATCACGATGGAGCCCTCGTTCATCGTGGGCATGAAGGTCTTGCCGGTGGCGGTGTAGGCGAAGACGGCGAACCCGACGCTGACGGCGGCGACGGCGTAGATGACCACCGGCATGTCCATGACCATCGAAAGCACGCGGCGGTAAGCCGGTGTGAGGGCACGCATCAGCAGCGTCTCATGCCCGCCCTTCGATTTCAGGAGATAGGAGGCGAGCACCGGGATCAGGGTGCAGGCGAGCAGGAGCGCGGAGCCGAGGGCGAACACGATGGCGAGGGCCACCGGCGCGAACAGCTTGCCTTCGAGGCCCTGCAGGGTGAGCAGCGGCACGAAGACAAGACAGATGATGAAGATACCGGCGGCCGTCGGCAGCGCGACTTCGGAGGCGGCGCGGTAGATGACGTGCAGCTTGCTGGCGTTCGGGTTCTCGTGAAGCCGTTCGACGGCGTTTTCGGTGACCACGATGGCGCCGTCCACGATCATGCCGATGGCGATGGCGAGACCGCCGAGGCTCATCAGGTTCGCCGACAGGCCGAAGGTCTTCATCAGAAGGAAGGTGGCGAGTGCGGAGGCGGGCAGGATCAGTGTCACCACCAGAGCGGCGCGCAGGTCGCCCAGGAAGACGACCAGGAGGATGATCACGAGCACGACTGCAATCAGCAGCGCCTCGGTGACCGTGCCCACCGCTTTCTCGATCAGGTCGGAACGGTTGTAGAAAACTTCGACTTTTACGCCTTCCGGCAGGCTGGACTGGAGTTCCTCGAGCTTGTTCTCGACGCCGTGGACGACGGTACGCGCGTCGGCGCCTCTCAGGGCGACGACGATACCCTCAACGGCTTCGTCCTTGCCGTCGCGCACGACAGAGCCGTAGCGCGTGAGGCTGCCGACGCGGACATTGGCGACGTCGCGGACGCGCAGAACCTGGCCATCCGCTTCGCGCACGACGAGGGAGCCAATGTCGCTTTCGTCCTCGGTGGCACCGATGGAGCGGACGACGAGGGCCTCCTCGCCTTCGGAAATGCGGCCGGCGCCATCGTTGCGGTTATTGTTCTCAAGCGCCATACGGATGTCGTCGAGGCTGACACCTGTCGTCGTCATCGCGGCCTCATTGGGGACGATCTCGAAGGTCCTTACACGGCCGCCTAGCGCGTTGACGTCCGCAACGCCGGGCAGGGTGCGCAGGGCGGGACGGATCGTCCAGTCGAGCAGCGAGCGGCGCTCTTCAAGCGAGATATCCCCGCCTTCGATTGTGAACATGAAAACTTCGGACAGCGCTGTGGAGATCGGCGCAAGGCCGCCGGTGACGGTTTCGGGGAAGTCACCGCTGACGGCGGTCAGGCGTTCGGAGACCTGCTGGCGGGCCCAGTAGATGTCGGTGCCTTCCTTGAAGTCGATCGTGATGTCGGCGATCGCGTATTTCGCCTTCGCACGCATGATCGACTGATCGGGAATGCCGAGAAGCTCCATTTCCAGCGGGCGGACGACGCGGGATTCGACCTCTTCCGGCGTCATGCCGGGAGCTTTCAGAATGATCTTCACCTGGGTCGGGGCGATCTCCGGAAAGGCGTCGATGGGTAGTTTCGCAGCGGACCAGAGTCCGGCGACGGCGAGGAGGAGCGCTGCCCCCAGGATGAAAATCCGCTGGGTCAGCGAAAACGATACAAGACGTTCGAGCATGTTGCTCAGGCTCCCTCGGCGAGGTTCTTGAGGGCGGCGAGACCGGAGATGGCAACCTGGTCGCCTTTGGTCAGGTCGCCGCGCAGGACGACTTCATCCCGGCTGCGGGCGAGAACCTCGACGCTGACACGGCGGAAGCCGCCGGCCGTCTCGACGAAGACGCAATCCGTGCCGGCGATCCGTACGAGGGCGCGGGCGGGGACGACCATGGACGCGGTCTGATTCGGCGTTTCGAGCGTCAGATCCACGAGCTGGCCGAGACGCCAGGGGGCCGAAGCTGGCAGTTCGATCTTTATCCGGACGGACTGAAGGTGCACGTCGACCTTGGGGTCGATGGCGACGACCGTACCTTTTCCCGTCGCGCCCGGCAGAGAGACGGCGGAGCCGATACTGACCGTATTGGCGACACGTTCGGGCAGGGCGACGTCGAGCCAGTAACGCTGGCCATCGAAAACGGACAGGAAGGGCTCGGACATGCCGACCGGTTCGCCGGCGCCGACCGTGATCTCGGACACGATGCCGGAGGCCGGAGCGATGAGTTCATACCGGCCTGCGCCTTTTGCGGACCGCACGGCATTCAGGCGCGCCTGCGAGGCTGCAAGTTCGAGATGGGCCGTTTTTGAATCGTGCTCGGCTTCGTCTTCTTCCTGGGCAGAGCGAAGGCCGAGCGCACGCAGTTCGGTCGTGCGTTCAAAAAGGTGGTCCATGTGTTCGGCCATGATGCGCTGGGATTCGAGTTCCGAGCGGGCGGTTGCATAGTCCGGGCTGTAGAGGAGTGCGACGGGCTGGCCGGCCTTTACCTGCATGCCGGGGATCACCAGAGGTTCCA
>JAWKUV010000006.1:0-143436 GCA_041398365.1 Hyphomonas sp.
TTCTCGTCGGTGAACTGATGAACCGGCTGAAGGTGACGGATGTGCTGATCCGCTTCTCGATGCTTCTGGTCGGCAAGTCCAAGGGTGGCTTGGGACACGTGAACATAGCGACCAGCCTGTTTTTCGCGGGCGTTTCGGGGTCCGCCATGGCGGACGCGGCTGCGCTGTCCACAACGCTCGTGCCGTCCATGCGGGAGAAGGGGTATTCGGCGGAGTATGCCGGCGCGATCACGGCGGCCTCCTCCATGATCGGGCCGATTATCCCGCCCAGCATCATCCTGATCTTCTATGGTGCGATCATGGGTGTGGATGTCGCCACCCTGTTCGCCGCGGCGGTCGTCCCGGGCCTGTTGCTGGCACTTACGCTGTTCCTCGCCAACGCGGTTTTCGCGCGTATGGGAAATCATCCAAGGGAAGACGGACGGCCTCCATTCCTGGAGACGGTCCTGCGGGCGCTTCCGGCCTTGCTCATGCCGGTGATTGTCATTGCGGGTATCGTGTTCGGGCTGGTGACCCCGACGGAGGCAGGAGCGCTGGCGGTGATTGCCGTCCTTGCGGCCTCGCTTCTGCTTCGGACACTGACAGTGGCAGCCGTGAAGGAGTCCTTCGTTCAGGCGGCCAAGATGACCGGCGTGATCTTCTCCCTGCTCGTATCGGCCGCCGCCCTCAACTTCCTTGCAGCGCTGAGCGGGCTTCCGGAACTTGTCGGCGGATGGGCCAGCGGGCTCAATCTCGGCTTGCCGGGTTTTGTCGTGCTGATGCTGGCGGTGTTCCTCGTGTGCGGCATGTTCCTCGACACGCAGGTTGCGCTTGTCCTCGTGGCGCCGATCCTCGCGCCGGCAGCCTATGCGCTGGGCGGCGATCCCGTCCATCTTGGCATAGTCATCTGCCTGACGATCAGCCTTGGCCTGATCACGCCTCCGATTGGCGGAGCGATCCTTGTTGTGACCTCGGTCACCGGAACACCGTACGGACGCCTGATGCGGGCGACGTTGCCCTTCGTGGTCATTGAATTCCTGCTAATCCTCTTCTTCGCGCTCTGCCCGGACGTTGTGATGGCCTTGCCAAGGTTGATCGGCGCATGACCGGGCCCCACATCGATCGCCGGTATTTCATGCTGGGCATGACGGGCGCACTGGTTGCGTGTGGCGCCGGCGCACCGTCTGCGCCGATAAGGGTCATGCTGGCAGGATCGCGCAATGACAGCGTGAATGGTGTCTGGGTCTGGGCAAAGCGGTTCGCAGAAGTGCTCGAGGAGCGCGGCGTGGCCGTGAAGGTCACCTTCAACGGTGCGCTCGGTTCGGAAGCGGACCGGACGGAACTCACAGCTCTGGCGCTGGCAGCCGTCAATGACACGGCGACGAGCGAGATCATCGCACGCACCGAGACTTACACGCCCATTGGCCTCCCTTTTTCTTCGACAGCGCTGACCAGTTCGACCGGTTCATATCCGACCCCGAATTTCTCGAGCCGGTGCAGCGCGCGCTGGCGCCATCCGGGCTGATGATCGCGGATGCGGCGCTGCTGGGCAGCATGTCGGGCCTGTTCACATCAGATGTCAGGGTGCGCACACTCGAAGACCTGAACAGTGTTCGCCTTCGCGCCATGGGCAGGACCGACCTTGCAATGATCGAGGCGCTCGGCGCTTCGGGCGTGCAGGTCGCCTGGGAGGAGGTCCCGCAGGCGCTTCAGACAGGTATCGCGCAGGGCTATTTCAATCCGCCGCTCGCACCGGTCATGTTCGGACACGGATCGCAGATCCACCATTTCTGTGCATTGCGCAGCGGCATCGCGCACCGGGTCATTACCTTGTCGAGGCATTGGTTCCAGTCGCTTTCCGGCGACCTGCTCGATCATGTCCGGACGGCGCTGTCAGAAGCGCACAAGGCGAACCGGGCATGGGCCGCATCCGGGTTTGAAAAGGAAATGCAGGCGCTGGCAAGTATCGGCGTCGAGGTGACAACGCCTGATCCGGAAGAGCGCGCGCGCTTCGTCGAGCGCGCCCGGCAAGCCTATTCCCGGATGGCGCCGCCCGAAGCAGTTCAATCCGCACTGCGTTTGCTGGACAGGATCGGGGAGGGGAAGTGATGCAGAGGATTCACCGGATCGTGCGCTTCATCACCGATGCCATCAACAATGGTGTGCTCGCGATCTCCATCGGTTTTCTCGTGCTCATGCTGGCGCTCGTGATTTTCCAGATCGTGGCGCGGTACGGCATCAACAACGCGCCGGCATGGACAGAAGAAGCGGCGCGCTATGCAATGATCTGGTGCGGCTTGTTTGGCGGTGTTGCAGCCTTCAGCGCCGACCTCGATCCGAGCGTTGTGTCAGTCACGCAGAGCTCGCCGCGTTTGAGGCAGCGGCTGAAACTCTGGGCGACTTTGGTTTGCGTGGTCCTGTTTCTCGGGCCGTTGGCCTGGTTCAGTGTTGGCTTTGTCGAACGGGCGTCGCTCCGGACGAGCGAAGCGCTGAACTGGAACTTTGCCGCGGTGGCTGTCGTCCTGCCGGTCTATTGCCTGCTTGTCCTGCTGCAGTCGGTTCTCAAGGCCGTGGAGTTTGAACTCAGGCCTTTCGCTGAGAGCGCGGCGTCACCGGGCTGATCCAGTGGGCGCATTCGGGATTGTGTTGAGATAGCCGGGCTCCGGCCTGCGTCCGGCAACCTGCTCGACGATCGCACCGATGCGAAGCAGCGAGATATCGGCATGCCGGGCCCCGATCAGCGACAAGCCCACAGGGACGCCGCGCACGGTGCCCATCGGAATGGTCAGATGCGGACAGCCAGCGATTGCCGCCAGCCAGCTGATGCCGACATTGTCCGGGCTGACATCCCCGTTCAGGAAATCGGTGGGCGGCGCGATCGGACCGGATGGTGCGATGAGAACATCCACGTCGTGTGTTTCGAGCAGGCGGCGGACGCCCTGATGCCAGGCGGCGTTCGAAAGCGCTTTCCGTCTTTCCTCCGCCAATTCGCCGTTGATCGGTGCGCGCCTGGCGGCTTCCTCCAGCAAGTCCTGCCCGAACAAGTCGAGCCGGGAACCGGGGGTTTGCTCGTTCGAAGCGACAAGGTCCTGCAAGGTTCGTACCCTGACGGCGGGTGGCAGGTCAGATAGGTAAGAAGCAAGAGCTGCCGGGAAGACATCCGAGAGAACCTGCTGGTACTGCGTCATGAAATCGGACTTGGCGACACCTATCTCGGGAATCGGAATGCAGGCTCCACCCTGAACCCGGATCGCATCGACAGCGGAGCTGAAGAGGTCACGCAGGGCCGTTACCTGACCTGTCGCCGAGGTGAGGATGCCAAACCGGAGCCCCTCGAGCATCGGTATATCCGTTTGAGCAGGATCCGCCGAAATTTGTGCCTGTCCGGACATTGCGGAGAAAAGTATCGCGGCACCGTGGACAGACGTTGCCATGGGCCCCGCAATGTCCTGTCCCGGAAGAAGCGGGATGACATGCTTCATTGAGACCGCCCCGGCGGAAGGCTTGAAGCCGACAACGCCGTTTACGTGCGCGGGACAGATGATGGAGCCGAGAGTTTCGGTTCCGATTGCACCGGCAGCGAGGGAGGCGGCGACAGCAACCGCTGAGCCAGAACTGGAACCGCAGGGACTGCGGTCCAGGACATGTGGGTTGCGGGTCTGGCCGCCAAGCGAGGACCAGCCGCTGACAATGCGCCTGGAGCGGTAGTTGGCCCACTCGGAAAGGTTTGTCTTTCCAAGGAGGATTGCGCCAGCCTTGCGCAGGGACTGTGCAATATCGCTGTCTCGACCGGTAGCATTTCCCGATAGGGCGATAGCACCGGCCGTCGTTTCCTGTTCGGCTGTCTCGATATTGTCCTTAAGCAGGACCGGTAGGCCGTGAAGCGGGCCAAGCGGCTCGCCGTTTGCTACTTTCTGGTCAGCTTCTGCCGCGGCCTCAAGTGCTTGCGGATTGATCGAGAGGACAGACTGAAGTCCCGGACTATCCGATCCTGTGCAATCAAGGGCGCGGATCCGTCCGATGTAGGCGCCGGTGAGTGCCTCGGCGGACAGGTGGCCGTGCCGAAGCGCGGATGCGATTTCCGGCAGCGTACGAAGGGGCCACTCTTCGGGACTCATTGCTCAATAAGCCGCTTGGACTTACGGAACCGTGGCGATTACTTCGATCTCCACCTTCGCGCCGGGGACGACGAGGGAAGAAACGACCGTGGAGCGTGCCGGAAAGCGGTGCTTGCCGAAGACGGCGGCATATTCCTCATTGAAGGCTGGAAAGTCGCTGGCATCGACAAGCCAGATCGTCGTCTTGAGGACATGCGAGAGGTCGGCGCCGTGCGCAGCCAGGATCGCTTCGATGTTGCGAAGTGCCTGGCGGGTCTGTTCGCGGATCCCGCCTTCGATGAGAACGCCAGGCGATACGAAGCCGAGTTGGCCCGACAGAAATGAAAAGCCATTTGCCTGAACGATGGGGGAGAGGGGGATCTTAAAAATATCCATGGAGTTGTGCCTTCTTGAATGTCGGGCCGGGGCCCGGATTGTTTCCGGATTCCGGATTTATGCGTGCGCGTGGCGCCGGTCATAGGCGTAGGGTGCCGGATCGATATCTGTTGCCCTGTCCTGCATAAGATCCGCGAGGAGCTTCGCCGAACCTGCAGCCTTCGTCCAGCCGAGGTGGCCGTGCCCGCAATTCAGCCAGAGACCGGGGAGGGGAGAGGCGCCGATGATGGGCCGTCCATCCGCGCTCATGGGGCGGAGGCCAGCCCAGGCAGACCCGCCCGAGAGATCAATCCGTTCGACAAGATGCGGGAAGAGGCGGTGGAACAGGGATTTGAGATTATCGACGCGAACGGGATCTATCTGCTTGTTCTGACCGGCAAATTCGGCTGTGCCGACAAAGCGAAGGCGCGATCCGATCGGGACTACGGCGGCGTGCATGACGTCGTCGATCACCGGGATGCGGATCATTTCGCCGCCGAGCGGGCTCGCATCGACTGTGTACGAATATCCCTTGGCTGGTGCGATAGGCAGACGGATGCCGTGGGAGCCTGCGAGAACGGGCGCGGTGGTGCCGGTTGCCAGGACGACGGCCCGGGCCGGAATGATGCCCGCGTTCGTCTCAACGGCGATTGCGCGGCCCCCCTCCGAGAGGATGCGGAGAACCTGTGTGCCGGTCCGGATGACACCGCCTGATGCGGTCGCCCTGGCGGCAAGCGACTGGGTGAACTGGCGGGCATCGCCGGTGCGGTCATCGGGAAATTTCAGGCCGCCTACAATGCGTTCCCGGATCGCCGCGAGTTGCGGCTCCGCGGATATGACACCGGCCTTGTCCAGAATTTCGTAGCGGAGCCCATGACGCGACAATCGCTCGGCGAGCATCGAGGCGGCATCCATGCTCGCGTCCGTCTCGAATACTTTCAGTGTGCCGGCATTGTTGTAGTCGTAGGACAAACCGGCCCGGGCGCGCCATTCGTCCGTAAGTCTGGTTGAGTAGGCCGCGAGATGATAGTTCGCCACGGTCGTGGCTTCATGCCGGGATGGGACGGAGTTCCGCAGAAATTGCAGGCCCCAGAGGGTCAGACCGGGAATGGCGGTCCAGCGCAGTTTCATGGACGATCTGGGATCGAAAAGGGATTCCAGCAGATGGTGTCCGACGCCAGGGCTGTTCCAGGGGTCCGGCATGGAGGGTGTCTGCATCCCGCCATTGGCAAAACTGGTTTCTTCAGCAACGCCGTCCCGTGTCTCGAGAAGGAGGCAGGGCAGGCCGCGGCTTGTCAGTTCGTACAGGGTCGCAACGCCAATCAGGCCGCCGCCGATAACGATGACCGGACGAGGATCGTTCAGAGGTTCGGTCGGAGTCGCGTTCAAGTCCGGGATCCTTTGGGTCAGCTAGTTCATCGTGCCGGGCGAGCTGAGCGCAACGGTGCGTGCAGCCTCTGCCTCACGCAGGACCCGCAGCATGTTGCCGCCCCAGATCTTGGCAAGATCTTCTTCCGAATATCCCGCGTCGAGCAATGCCTGCGTGACCCTTGGCAACTGGCTTACGTCGTCCATGCCTTCAACGCCGCCACCGCCATCCCAATCAGCACCGATACCGACATGATCCGGTCCGACGAGGTTAAGGACATGCAGCAGGTGTTCCATGAACTTGTCGAAGTCTGCGCGAGGTTCGGGATATTTGCGCCCGATCTCCGCCATCGCGGCGCGGAATTCATCCTGCTTCTCGGGCGAGAGCGTATAGAATGACGGCCCGAAGGAAGCGCCGTACTCGGCTTCAAGTGCTGCAACCGCGGCAGCGCGTTCCGGGCTTGGGTTGGGCGCCTGGAGATAGGTGCTGAAAGCGAGCACCTGTGCGACGCCGCCATCCTTAGCGAGGTCGACAATAAGGTCGTCCAGCGCATTCCGGGGATGGTCGTAAACGCCACCGGCGCCAGAGTGAGACAGGATGATCGGTGTCGAGGAGATGGCCATCATGTCGCGGATCGCTTCGGCAGAGGCGTGAGATCCATCGATGACCATGCCCAGGCGGTTGGCTTCCCGGACGAGGTCCTCGCCGAGCGGGCTGAGGCCACCGTGCTTGGGCGTGATGTCCGTGGCAGCGTCCGCGAACTGGTTGTTCAGGTAGTGCACGGGCGCCACCATGCGCAGTCCGCCGGCATAGAAAGTCCGCAAGAGGGCGACGTTCTCGCCCAATGGGTAGGCATTCTCCATACTCTGAAACACAACTTTCTTGCCGGACCGGCCGATCCGTTCGGCATCGTCCGCCGTGAAGGCAAGCTCGACATCGTTGCTGTATTTCGCTGCGAATTCGCGGATCGCCGACTGCCGCAGAATGGCATCGGTGAAAGCGGCGGCATAGGAGTCCGCGATCAGGGGACCCTGCGGCTGGTAGATAACCCAGAAGCCGCCGTCGAGCCCGCCCTCATTCATTCTGGGCAGATCCACCTGCGTATGATCATCCTCCCAGGAGCCCCGCTCCGAGAATGTATACGTGGCGTCGTGGAAGAGGGCCGGCGTGTCGAGATGGGAGTCGAGCACAAGGAGTTTCCTGTGCAGGTCGCCAGTCGTGTCCGGTGCGGAACTGCTGCTTTGGGGCGGCTGGGTGCAGGCGCCAAGAAGGATTCCGGTGCAGATCGCAAGGCGCTTCACAGGGAGCTCCCCTGAATTGTCTGTTTGAAAGCAGCGGGCCGCTTCTTATCATCGAAATAGGCGTGGGTGCCGAAATGCTTCACCCGGTCGTTCAGGACGATGGCGTGCGCCTCAATATCGGGCATGACGGAGACATGTTCATAGAGCGGACCGAAATCCTGGTAGCACTGCTCGAGCAGGTTCTCGAAGCTGTCCACGATGAAATAAGTCTGCTGGAAGTCGTCGATGATGTATTTCGTACGCATGACCCGCGGCAGCTCGAGGCGGATCCTGTTAGGTGACGGGTCCTCAAGGCAGAACACGCTTTCCCGCGGGGAGGACAGAATCCCGGCGCCATAGATGCGCAGGCCGTCATCTGTCGACAGGAGGCCGAACTCAACCGTGTACCAGTAGAGCCTGGCGAGGTTGTGAAGCTGGTTCTTGCCGGCAGCGCGAAGACCGCCCTGTCCGTAGGCTTGCATGAATTCCGAGAAGACCGGATTGGCCAGCAGCGGCACATGACCGAAGATGTCGTGGAAGATGTCGGGCTCTTCGAGATAGTCGAATTCCTGTTCCGGGCGGATGAAGGCGCCCGCCGGGAAGCGCTTGTTCGCCAGATGCTCGAAGAAGACCTGGTCGGGGACGAGGTCTGCGACGGGAACGACGCGCCACCCGGTGATCTTTTCGAGCCGGTCCGACAGCTGCGCCATGTCGGGGATACCGCTGTCCGACAACTGCAGGGAATCCAGAGCCGACAGGAACTCGTCACAGGCGCGGCCGGGAAGCACGCGGCGCTGACGCTCGATCAGCCGGTTCCACCGGTCATGCTCCGCCGGAGTATAGCTCTTCCAGTCCTGATCGATCGTGTAGTCGGCATTCTTCGGGACGTCTGCGTATCGGTTCTTCGGGGCAATGTCAGTCGCAGGCATGGCAGTTTTCGTCCTCGATAGATCCGATACATCGCAAAAATTAAAATTGAAATCAACTTCATTTTATGTCACTTCGCATTCCTCAAGAGATCATAAAACGACGGGGGAGCGAGCGCTTGCTTTGCCAATTCCAGCCTGAAGCAGAGCATCTGGAGATTCTCCGGAACAGCCTGCGGCGGTTTCTCGACCGGCACGCACCCTGCGAAAAGACCCGTATCTGGGAAAAGAACAGGGAGTTCGCGCGCGAAGCATTCGCGCACCTGGCCGAACTGGGTGTTTGTGGTCTGACGATTGATGAAGAACATGGTGGCGTGGGGCGCGATCTGGTCGCCGCCGTTCTGGTCATCGAAGAGCTTTGCAGGTCAGGCGTGGCCCTGGCAGGCCCGTATATCCAGTGTGCGTTCTATGGCGGTGTGAACATCTCCGAGAAGGGGAGTGCCCGGCAGAAGGCCGAGCTTCTTCCCCGGCTTGCGCGGGGCGAGCTGATCTTCGCCTATGGGCTTACCGAGCCGAATACCGGCGCGGATCTCGCAAGTGTTTCGACACGCGCCGAGCGGCGGCCGGATGGTTCAGTCTTGATAAACGGCACGAAGCGCTGGTGCACGGCCGCAGAGTACAGTGACTACATCTATTGCCTCGTGAAATCCGATAGTGAGGCGCCGCGTTACCGCAATCTCTCTTTCGTGCTGATCCCGTCCGATGCACCGGGCGTGACCATCCAGCCGATCGAACATGCCGGCATGGGCTATGCCCACAGTTCCGACGTCATCTTTGAAAATGTCGTCGTATCGGAAGACCTGATCGTCGGCGGTCCGGAGAGTTGGAACAAGGGTTGGCCGATGCTGGTCGGTCCGGCGCTGGACGTCGAAAAGCTGGAGATCGCTGCGATGGCCTATGGCCTTGCAAAAGCGGTGGTCGAGAAGACGCGGCTCTACGCCGCTGAGCGAGAGCAGTTCGGCCGCGCGATCTTCGGGCACCAGGCGGTCGCGCATGCAATTGCGATGGCTGAGACGAAGCTGCTTGCCTGCCGGCACATGCTCTATCACGCGGCCTGGCTCGCGAATGAGGGTGTTCCGTGTTCGAAGGAAACCTCGATGGCGAAACTCTTCGTCAGCGAGACCGCTGTCGAGATCGGCCTCTCCTGCCAGAAAATCCTCGGTGCTTACGGATTTTCGGACGAGTACGACGTGGTGCGCCTTGTCGGCGACCTTCTTCTCCTGCCGGTGATCGGCGGATCGACGAACATCCAGCTCAACAACATTTCCAAACAACTGATCAGGGCCTGAGCCCAAGGGAGACGATTGTGTACTACGAACTGAATTGTGAAGGCGGTATCGCTGAACTGGTTTTGAAAAACCCTCCGGCGAATGCGTTCGACCCGGACGGCTTCCGTGCGCTTGCGGCCGCATTCCGCGGACTGGAAGAGCGCGATGATGTGAAAGTGCTGGTTCTGCGTGGCGAGGGTCGCGGCTTCTGCGCCGGCATCGATGTGAAGAAGATGGGCGGGGACCCGTCGAGCATTCCGGCAATGAACCGCGCTTTCTTTGATGCCGTGAAGGCCCTGCACGTGCTCCGGATTCCGGTGATTGCCGCCGTGCATGGTTATGCGCTCGGCGCGGGGCTCGCCCTCGCGGGCGCCTGCGATATCATCATCGGTGCGGAAGGCGCGAAGTTCGGACTGCCCGAGATCAATGTGGGCCTGCTCGGGGGCGCCTCGCATGCCCTGCGCGTGCTGCCGCTGACCAAGGTGCGCCAGATGTATTACACGGGCGAGCCGATCACGTCGGAAGAGATGTACCGGCTGGGGGCCGCGGAGAAAGTGGTTCCGCTGGAAATGCTGCGGGATGAGGCGATGGCATTGGCGGCGCGGATCGCGGAGAAGGACGGCCGCGGGCTTGGTTTCGCCAAGGAAGCGCTCAACGGAATCGAGCCCGTCGATCTCGAGAAGAACTACCGCTACGAGCAGGGCTTCACATTCGAGATCACCTACCTGAAGAACATTGCGCCCAGCACATGAGTGTCCGCTTCGAGGGGCAGGTTGCCGTCATCACCGGGGCGGGGGGCGCCCTAGGCCAGGCCTATGCACGGGAACTGGCAAAGCGCGGCGCTCGACTGGTCCTGAATGATCTCGGCACGACGCTGAGCGGCGCTGCAGCGGCAACCAATCCACTCGATGCGTTGGTTGATGAGCTTGCCGGCAAGGGGACGGAAGTCGTTGCCTGCCGGGACGATCTGGCGGATGCTGCGTCGGCCGGCCGCATCGTCGAAGCGGCCATGGATGCGTATGGCCGGGTCGATGTGCTGATCAACAATGCCGGGATCATGCGGAACGGCGCGTTCAAGAACATGAGCGACGAAGACTTCCGTGCGGTCTTCGACGTACATGTCTTCGGCGCTGCGCGCCTGACCCGTGAAGTATTCAGGGTGATGATTCCGCAGGCCTATGGCCGGATCCTGATGACAACGTCGGCGGGCGGGCTCTATGGCGCGTTTGGTGTCGCCAACTATGGCGCCGCGAAGCTCGCTCAGGTCGGCCTGATGAATGTCCTGGCCGTCGAGGGTGCGCGCCACAACATTCTGGTCAACACGATCGCGCCGGTCGCGCGCAGCCGCATGCTCGATGGCTTGGTGTCCCCTGATGACGAAGCGCGCCTGACGACCGACTGGATTGTGCCAGCGGCGGCCTATCTGGTCAGTCCGGCGTGCGAGCAGTCGGGTGAGATCATGGTCTGCGGCGGCGGTCACTATGCGTCTGTGAAGATTGCCGAGTCGCGGGGCGTCCACCTGGATCCCCGGCATGTGCCTTCCCTGGAAGATATCGCGGCACTGCACGACCGAATTTCAAGCGCGACCAACCTGATGACGGTCAGGGATGTTCATGCGGCAATTCAGAAGACTCTGAATCGGGTGTAGTTGTTTGCAGGCGCTTTCGTTCCGAGCACCTGAGTGCCGAGAACGAGAATCAGGCATCAGCAGGAAAGCGGCTCAATCGGAAATATCCTTAATTGATTTTGAGGCCAGTTTCAATTATTGCTCATCTATAGATCCCCGATGCGGGATGCCGTGCAACCTTTTTGGCAAGGAACAACCGGAGAGACCCATGAGAACCATTGCCCGGATTTCGAAATATGTTGCCGTCACCGCGGCAGCGATCAGCGTCACGGGCCTTGCGGCCTGTGCACAGCAGTCGGAGGTCCGGGCGCGGGATCTTGGCATCCCGTTTTCCGGCGAGCCTGGTCCGCTCAATGCGATCACTGACGTCGCCGGCATCGAAGTCGGGCATACGACGATCATCGAAGGGGAGACCCGTACAGGCGTCACAGCGATCCATCCGCTTGGGAAGGATGCCGAGGCGGGCGTGCTCGCAGGCTATTTCGCTTTCAACGGTACCGGCGAACTCACTGGCAGCCAGTTCATTGACGAAGTCGGCACGATCTTCGGGCCAATCATGTTGACGGGTACGCTTGGCGTCGGCACGGCGCGCGATGGTGTGCTTGCCTGGACCGACCAGCATTTCGATGACGAGTACACGCGCGCCAGCCGGATCATCCCGGTGATCGGTGAAACCTATGATGGGGGGCTCAGCGACGTTTGGGAACTGCCGCTGACCCGCCAGAATGTCATCGACGCCCTGGACAACGCAAAGTCCGGCCCCGTGGCCGAGGGCTCCGTCGGCGGCGGCACCGGTATGGTGTGCTATTACTTCAAGTGCGGTATCGGCACGGCGTCCCGTGCGATTCCGTTCGGCCCGGAGAACTTCACCCTCGGTGTGCTCGTACAGGCAAACAATGGCCAGCGTAACCAGCTGACACTGGCCGGCGTCAAGGTCGGAGAGAAAATCAGCGACCTGATGCCCCGGCGTGCTTCGGAAGTGCAGGCGATGCGGGAAGGGGACGGATCGCTCATCGTTGTGATCGCGACCGACGCGCCGCTGCTGCCGAGCCAGCTTCAGCGTCTGGCCCGTCGTGCCTCCGTTGGCATGGCGCGAACCGGTGCGACCGGCACGACGAGCTCGGGCGATATCTTCGTTGCCTTCTCGACGGCAACGCCGATCACGGTCGGGGTGCCTGAGTTCAAGTCGATCCGGAGCGTCCCCAACGAGTTTATGGACCCGCTTCTGGAAGCCGCCGCCTTTGCAACGGAAGAGGCGATCGCCAACGCGCTTGTCGCCGGTGAAGACATGGGCGGCCGCGGGGGCTCGTTCGTATACGGCATGCCGGAAGACCGTGTCGCGGCAATGTTCTCCGACGCCGGCGAGTGAGATTGGCCAGACCCGATTTGAGGATCCAAGACATGAGAAATTCTGCTAAACGTCTTCCGCTGGTTGCGCTGGTCTTGGCCGCCGGTTTCGCATTGTCGAACTGCGCCAGCGGGGAAGCCCAGGCTCCTGCGGCAACGGAAACCGTCACCGTGGCGGCAGCTGAGCCGTCTAACGGCACCAGCGACAATTCCGAACTTGCCGGCAAGATTGCGGCGCTGGTCGAGGCCTCCCGCGCGTCGGCGCCCTATCCGGGCGTCGCTATCTCCGTTCGCCGCGGCGATGCGGTCATTCTGGAAAAGGGGTTCGGCTATGCCGATCTCGAGAACAATGTCGAAGTCACGCCGGAATCCGTGTTCCAGATCGGTTCGCTGACGAAGTCCTTCACGGCACTGATGATTGCGCAACTGGCCGCAGAAGGGAAGATCGATCTCGATGCGCCGCTTTCCACGTATGTGCCGGAATATGCCGGGCCGGCGGCAGACATCCCGATCCACTACTTCATGAACCACACAAGCGGTCTCGTGAACTATACGAACCTGCCGGAATATCCGCGGGCGACGCGCCGTGAGTTCACGCGTGAAGAGATGATGGATCTCTTTGACGACAAGCCGCTCGACTTCCAGCCTGGCGAAGCATTCCTCTATTCGAACTCCGGCACGTTCCTTCTCGGGATCGTGATCGAGCATGTGACCGGCAAGCCCTATGAAGAGGTGCTGCAGGAACGAATTCTGACGCCGCTCGACCTTGAAGAGACCTATTACGGGCATTGGGAAAAGATCATTCCGGGCCGTGTATCCGGGTATGCCAAGGGCAAGGACGGGTTCTCGAATGCGCCCATTCTGACGATGTCATCCCGTTTTCGGCCGGCGCGCTCCTGTCGACCGTGGGCGATGTCGCGCATTATGTCCGTAGCGTGCACCATGATGAATTCTTCGGTCCAGTCGTGACCGGGATTATCCACACGCAGGACACGTTCCCTGATGGTAGCAAGCTCGACTACGCTCGCGGCTCGATTGGCATCACAGACTGGGAGGGGCGCACGAAAATCGCACATGCTGGCGATATCGACGGCTTTTCAGCCTATATGGCTTACTATCCCGATGAGGACATCACGATCGTTGTGACGACCAATACGCGGGACGTCTCGCCGAGCGCTGTGGGGCTTGAGCAGAAGATCGCCCGTCTGGTCTTCGGAATCGAGCGCCCGGCACCTTCAGCAGAGCCTCTGGGTACGGAGGAGATCGCAGATCTCACCGGAAACTACAAAGCGGGCCGCTTGCGCGTAGGCCTCTCGCGCCTTGGTATTGAGGAATCGAACGGTGGCCTGGCCGTCGTCTTCGGTGGCGTCGGATCGGGTGCGCCGGCAATTCCGCTGATCCATCTCGAAGGGCGCCGCTACGTTGCCGCGCATGACGACGAGATGGAGTTCTACTGCACCGGTGCAGAAGGCAAGGCCGATTCGGTCGCCATGCACTGGCTTGGGGGTGCGATTCCCTTCTCGCACGAGGAATGATTCCTCCGGCGTGGGCGCCGCCGGCCGGGTGTGTTCCCGTGCCGGCCGGCGGCGCTCATGTTCCCAACGCGCCCCGGCCCGCTAGAGTGCCGATGCTTCAAGACCCTTGATGATCCAGGTACGTGTCTCTGCCGGATCAATCACATCGTCGATCTCCATGAATTCGGCGACCGTCAGTGCCTTGCCGTCCTCATAGAGCTCCTGGAGTTTCAGATCGAAGAAGGCGGCTTTTCCCGCTTCATCGGAAATGGCTTCGAGTTCTCTCCGGTAGCCGAGGCGGACCGCGCCTTCGAGTCCCATGCCACCGAATTCGCCCGTTGGCCAGGACACCGAGAACACGGGCGAATGGAAGCAGCCGCCGACCATGGCCTGCGCGCCGAGACCGTAAGCTTTTCGCAGCACGACAGCAAAGAGCGGAACCTTCAGCGATGCTCCGGAAACGAACATCCGGCAGGCCTGCTTCACCTGTCCCTGCTGTTCGACCTCCGGCCCAACCATGAAGCCGGGCGTGTCGCAGAGCGACAAAACCGGCAAGCCATGCACATTGCAGAGGTCGAGGAAGTCGGCGGCCTTGCGCGCTGCGTCCGTATCGATGGCGCCGGACATGACTTCGTTGTTGTTGGCGATCAGACCAAGCGGGTGTCCATCGATGCGGATCAGGGCTGTGATCATGCCAGGGCCGAAGTGCGGACGCAGTTCAAGCACGGAGTCCGTATCGGCGAGGGTCTCGATGACGTCCCTGACTGGGAACACACGTTTCCGGTTCTCGGGGATGATGTGCCGGAGCAGGCGCTGGTCAGGCGCGCTGTATCCGCTTGCCCGGCCCTGGAAATAGGAGAGGAACTTCCTGGCTGCCGCTACGGCTTCCGCCTCGTCCTCGACCAGAATGTCGATCACGCCATTCCGGGTCTGCATGTCGGCCGGCCCGATGTCTTCGGGCGCAACAGTTCCGAGACCGCCCCCTTCGATCATGGCGGGGCCGCCCATGCCGATGCTGGAATTCCGGGTGGCGATCAGAGCATCGGCGCACCCGACAAGCGCGGCGTTTCCGGCAAAGCAGTAGCCGCTGACAACGCCGACAATCGGAACCTCATTCTTCAGCCGGGCAAAATGAGCGAATGTCGGAACATCAAGACCCAGCCGGATGTCGGTATCGCCCGGTCGGCCACCGCCGCCTTCACCGAGAATGATCACGGGAAGGCGCGTGCGCGCCGTCAGTTCCAGCATGCGATCCTTTTTCTTGTGATTGAGCGCGCCCTGTGTGCCGGCAAAGACCGTGTAGTCATAAGCCAGGATGGCGCACTGGGTATTCCGGCCAGGGAACATGTCTCCATTGACCGAGCCGATGCCGGCGATCATGCCGTCGGCGGGGCTCTTGTCGATCAGCTCCTGATGTGACCGGCGGGCCCTTTGGGCAGCGATGGTCAGGCCGCCATACTCGACAAAACTACCCGAATCGCAAAGGTCTGCGATGTTCTCTCGCACCGTGCGCTGGTTCCTGGCATGGCGTCTCGAAACGGCATCCGGTCGCGCAGAATCTTCCAGTTTCCCATGACGAGCGCGGACTATTGCGAGATCATCACGGACTTGATCGGGATCGACAGTTGCGTCGATGCTACTCCCATCCTCCGAAACGGATTGCGGCTGGATCACCACGAGATTCCGGCCGGGCGCGACGGCGAGGCCGACGCGAGTATCGATCCGGATCACGATGCCGTCGCAGGGGGCGGCAACGGCGTGCTGCATTTTCATGGCTTCCAGGAACAGGACGGGTTCGCCTTTGCGAACCTCCTGATCCGGCACGACCAGGATCTCGGCGACGATTCCGGCAAGCGGCGCTTCGGCACCGTACGTCCCCGGAGGGAGTGGCGTTGCCATATCAGTGGCCGCCGCAGCGCTGACCGTTCCGCTGCTTGAACGCGTTGCCTGCTCGAACGTGGAGGCCTTGCGCGCGAGACCGGTGACATTGCGGTCGATATATTCGGTATCGATTGCATTCGACGACACGGCCGGGTCGGTAAGCAGTGCTCTCAACAGGCCTGTATTTGTCGCGCATCCATCGATCCGTATTTCGGACAAGGCGATCTGCGCCCGGCGAAGGGCGCCTTCATAGGTTCCTGCCGGTTCAGTGACGATGACCTTTGCGAGAAGAGAATCAAAGCGCGGGGTTCGCCATGTATCCTGCGCGGGCGCCTGTATCGACCCGGACGTGCGGTCCGCCCGGCAATTGCAGTGCGGAGATCGTGCCGGCCGATGGAAGCAGGGTGCCATCCGGTGTCGACTGCTCGGCATTGATGCGGCACTGGACAGCGAGACCCTTCGGCGCCGGGGGACGGCGTCCCGGAAGTCCGAGCGCATCGAGCGTCACGCCCGAGGCGATCAGGAGCTGCGTCTCGACCAGGTCGATCCCGGTGACTTCTTCAGTCACCGTATGCTCGACCTGCAGCCGGGGATTGGCTTCGATGAAATAGAATTCCTGCCGGCCGTTCCGCATGCGGACCAGGAATTCGAAGGTCGCAAGGCCTGTCAGGCCTACGGCCTTCGCCATGGAGACGGCGGCCTCGAGCAGCGCAGCGCGGGTATCTGCGGCGAGCCACGGGCTCGGCGCCATTTCGATCAGTTTCTGACGGTTCCTTTGCAGGGTGCATTCGCGTTCGAACAAGTGGATGCAGTTGCCCGAAGCGTCCGCAACGACCTGAACTTCGATATGCCGTGCCTCTGTGATCAGTTCCTCGATATAAAGGGCCTGCTCACCAAAGGCGGCCATGGCCTCTGCCTGGCAAACCGAAAAGGCTTCGTCGAGACGGGAAGCATCCGAGACCGGGCGCGTGCCCCGGCCGCCGCCGCCGGCAACCGCCTTCAGCATGGCCGCGCCACCTTTTCCGAGCTCCCTCAGAAAGGTGTGGGCGTCCTCCCGGCTGATCGGACCTTCAAGCCCTTTCGGAACGGGAATGCCTGCCGCCTGTGCCGCCGCGCGGGCGCGGGACTTGTCGCCGAGCAGTTCGAGCGCTGCAGGTGACGGGCCGGCAAAAATCAGGCCCGCGGCTTCGCAGGCGGTCGCCAGGGCTGCGCTTTCGCTCAGGAATCCGTACCCCGGATGAATGAATGTGCTTTGCGTTTCCTGTGCCGCCCGGATCACCTGCGCGATATCGAGATAGGCTCGGGGGCCGATGCCGGGCAGGGGATGCACAATGTCGGCAAGATCGAGAAAGGCTGCGCCCGAGTCATCTGCGGAATGAACCATGGCAACGGTCCAGCCAAGGTTCCGAGCCGCGCGGGCAATCCGGATGGCAATTTCACCCCGATTGGCGATCAAGACGCGCATACTTCCGGCCCTCCTTTAGGCAATTCTGATATATAATTGAAATTGGTATCATATTTAATTTTAGATCGGCAAGGCGAAGGTTGCGGGGAGCGGCCGGATCCTCCGCGGTCCCCGGACTTGCCAGCCCGGAAGATTGCGAAGTGAGATGAGCCACGTCCGGTGACCAGAGCCCGGCATCTGTATATTCCAGTCTTCAGGTCAGGGGAGAAGTGGACACGTCGTCCGGAACTATGGCTTCGTCCAGCCGTGCCGGCTTGGGTCCATGCCGGCCACCCCGCCTGATGCGGGTGCTTGTCCTTCCGGCGGCCGGTCGAAAGGTTGTGCGCAACTGACCGGACCCTGAGCACCTTTCAAAAAGTCCATGTGCTTATGCAAACGCGATTGACAAGCAAATAAAGTGACACATAAATTAAAACTGAAGTCACCTTCAATTTTGTGGGAGAGGTACATGAAATCGCGTTCGATCGTTGTGACCATGGTGTCGGTATGTGCGCTCGTGAGCGCGATGCCTGCCATTGCGCAGGAAACTGAGACAAGTGAAGAGCAGGATACGGCTCGTCTGAACACCATCACGGTGACGGCGCAGCGCAGGGAAGAGGATATTCAGATCGTTCCGGTCGCCGTGACGGCGTTCTCGGCAGAGGATCTTGAAATCCGTAGTGCCCTGAACCTGGAAGAAGTCGCCCGTTCGACCCCCGGCCTGATGTATGTGGGCGCGGAATCGATCAAGGCGACCCGTCCGTCGATCCGCGGTATCAGCGGTGGCGGCGGCACGGCCGGCCGCGACTCGTCGATTGGCGTCTATGTCGACGATGTTTACCTCGGCGGTCCGGCAAGCGCCAATATCGAGCTGTTCGATCTCGAGCGCGTCGAAGTCCTGCGCGGCCCGCAAGGCACGCTGTTCGGCCGCAACACGCTTGCCGGCGTGATCAACATGACCTCGCAGAAGCCGGACGATGAACTGGGCGGCTATGTCCAGGCCGAGTACGGGAACTATGACCACAAGCGCCTGAAGGGCCGGGTCAGTGTTCCGCTCGTGAAGGACAAGCTCAGCGCCTCGCTCTCCGGTCTTTACTTCGATCGCGACGGCTTCCTCGAGAACGCCTATCTCAACACGGACACGAACGATGCCCACCAGTGGGGTGTTCGCGGGGCGCTTCTTTATACGCCTACCGACAATATCGAATGGCTGATTTCGGCCGACTACCGTGAAGTCGACCAGAAGGCCAAGTCCCAGGAAACGCTGATCAACAATCCGGCGTCCTATCCGGGCTTGCTGGGCGTGCAGCTGAACCTCGATCCTTATGACCGTGTTGTGTATAGCGGGTTTGCCGGTGAAGAGACGCTCGAAGCCTGGGGAGTTTCGGCCCGCGGCGTGATTTCCTACGATAGCTTCGACCTGATCTCGGTCACCAGCTACCGCGAGCACAGCTATTACAATGACGGGGAATCCGATCAGACGCCGTTCGGTGTCGGCCGGAACCAGGACCCGGAAGACGTGGATCGCTTCACTCAGGAGTTCCGCTTTGAAACGACCGGCGACGGCCCCTTCAACGCAATCGCCGGCGTGTTTTACCTCGATCAGGACGCCGTCAACGGCGGCACCGTGATCCTGGAGTCGGACCTGATGGCGCTGCTGACGGGCGGTGTCCTGACAAACGAAATCTCCGGCGGTGCAATCGGCAAGACGAAGACGGAAAGCGTCGCGCTGTTCGGCAATGTCGGCTATGACTTCACCGACAAGTTTTCCGTGTCGGTGGGCGCGCGTCAAACCTGGGAAGACAAGTCGATCGACTTCAACCAGACCGACTTTGAAGCCATCTTTGGCTTCCCCCTGCTGGCCAGAACCGGTTCGTACACAGGGTCCGATACCTTCGAATCCTTCACGCCCTCATTCACCGCGAAATATCGCTTCACGGACGATGTGATGGCTTATGCCACGATCAGCGAGGGCTTCCGCAGCGGCGGCTTCAACGACACGACCGGCGATCTCAGCGGGATTGCGTTTGGTCCGGAGAAACTGTGGAACTATGAGGCCGGCCTGAAGTCGACCCTGTTCGATGACCGCCTGCGCTTCAACGCTTCGGTCTTCTCGATGAAATGGGAAGATATCCAGATCACGGCGGATGATCCGGCGACGCCGGCCCTGTACGATCCGCGCATTCTGAACGCCGGTGAGGCCCATTCGGATGGCGTGGAGCTTGAAATGGTCGCAGCGGTCACGCCGGCGCTGACCATCGACGGTAACTTTGCCTATTTCGATGCAGCGTTTGACGAGGGCACTTCGGGTGGACAACCCCTCGGCGATCTCGGCGCACCGGAATACACGTTCAACCTCAACGGCACTTACGTGTATGCGCTCACGCCCGATCTGGATCTCACGTTCCGTGGCGAATACTATCGCCAGGGCGACCAGTGGGTGAACCTGAACCAGACGGTCCCGGAGAACCTGCAGGAGGGCTATGAGCTCTTCAACGCACGGGTCGTGCTGTCGCCCGCCGACGCTGACTGGGAACTGGCGATCTGGGGCAAGAACCTCACCGACGAAACCTACAACGTCAACACGTTCGACCTTCTGTCCAACCCGTTCGTGGGTCAGCTGTTCAACGTTCTCGGTGCACCGCGCACCTATGGCGTGTCGGTCCGGAAGTCCTTCTAAAGGATAGTTTCCTCCCAGAAACGGCAGCGCAGAACCGGGACCCGGTTCTGCGCTGTTTTCTTTTGGGGGGAGGGCCGCCCTTGGTGAGGGGCGCTTCTATTCAGCCGCCTCGTGCACCGGATCGCGATAGAGAGCCAGCGATGCAAGGCTGATCAGAGCGAGACCGGCGGGTGCCAGCGAGAACAGAAGCCGGACGCCGACTACAGCCGATTCCGGCTGAGCGCCTGCACCGGCCTGGTAGCTTGCTGCAGACAGGGCGATGCCGACAACGAGCGGTCCAAGGGCCAGCCCGCCTTTTTCCAGAGCGGTCCAAACGCCGGTCATCAGGCCGCCGATATCGCGCTCGTTGTGGAGCTCTGCATTGATCAGGTCCGTGAGCATCGCGAAGGGCAAGAGCTGCAGACCGGCAAATCCGACACCGACGATGAAGATCGCGCCATAGAGAAGGTTCCAGTCTGCAGCGCTTCGGGAGAACCAGATGAAGGCGAGGGCGCAGACAAGCAGGACGGCCGCGGCGAAATAGGCGCGCACCTTGCCGATCCTTTTGCCGAGTTCTGACCAGACAAGCAGGGTCAGGAGCGTTCCGACAAGCAGGGCGAGGAAGAGATTGGTCAGGGCGGATTCATCGCTCTTCATGACTTCCTTGACGAAGTAGGGGGCGATCGCCGTGAAGACGCCCATGGCGGCAAGCTGCAGGATGTAAGTCACAGCGAGCGCCTTGAAGTGACGTACCCGGAAGGCGAGCACCACGCCGTGGACAAGCGGAATGGAGCTTTCCGTAAAAGCCTTCAGCTTGATTTTGCGTGTGCCCAGGAAAGTCAGCAGCATGCTGATGCCGCACAGGGCCCCGAGCACGAACGACATCCCACGGAAGCCGGCGCGGTCGCCCCCGAAAGCATCCACCAGGGCCGGCGCGGCAGCGGAACCTGCCAGGATGCCGATCATGGCGAAAGTCATGCGAAAGGCCATGATGGAGCTCCGCTCGTGCGGATTGGTGCTCATCTCGGCGGGCATGGCGATATAGGGCACGGCGAAGATCGTGTAGGCCGTCGCGCTGAGGATGTAGACGACGAGCACATAGACGAAGCTGGAGACGGGCTCTGCGAAATGAGGCGCGGAGAAGAGGAAAATGAAGGACCCGCACACGAGGAGAGCGCCGAGGAGAAGGTAAGGGCTGCGCCGCCCCCAGGGTGATCTGGTGCGGTCCGAAATCCAGCCCATGACCGGATCGGTCACGACGTCCCAGATCCGCGGCACGAATACGGCCGCTCCGGCGAGCGCCGGCGGTACGCCGAGGACGTCGCTCAGATAATAGAGCAGCAGGACACTCGGAACGGTGAGGTAGATACCTGTGCCCACAGATCCGATACTGTAGGTAAGCTTGGTCCAGGTGGAGACGCGGTCCATCGGTGGTCCTTTGTTTAAGCGGGCGGTTGGCCTGTCTGGAATGTCGAGATGAGTGCGGTCGCGGGCAAGCGGCAGTTGCACCGACCATAATTGAAATTGACATCAGCCTCAGTTTTAGTCAAATGGAGGGAGCGTTGCGGCGTCTTCTCGGGGGCGTTGAACCACTGATATTGTCTGGCGGCGGCGAAAGCGATGCCAAAATGGGTGCATAGACTGGGATCATGACTGTCCGAACTGCGATATCCGCCGGTCTGCCGGTCCAGATGGACCGCATCGACGCCTATGCAGAATGGTATGGACTCAATCGGCCTGAGGCTTGTGCCGCTGTGCAGGACGGGCAGCGTGTTTCCTACGGCAGCTTGCGTGTACGGGTCCGTGAATTTGCCCGTGCGCTTCTCGCGAGCGGTGTGCGCAAGGGCGACAGGGTGGCGGTCCTCGCCCCGCCGGGCATCGACTACTGGGTCTCCTTTCTGGCGGCGACTTCGATCGGTGTCATCTGGGTCGGGCTGAACCCGCGGTACCGGATCGAGGAACTCACCTACGCGATCAATGACAGCGAACCGGTCCTGATTTTTGCGCGCACGCAGATAAGCGGGCGCGACTATACGCAGGACATACGGGCCCTTGTCGAAGGCAAGCCGTACCTGGACGAATGTGTCCTCCTCGATGGCAATGAGGACCAGGAACTGGCTGGTACGACCAGCCTGAAGGAGTTCCTTGCCCGCGGTCTCTCGATCTATGATGCCCGTCTGGAAGAGGCCCATCAGTCCGTCAGCGGACATGATCCGTGCATGATCGTCTACACGTCCGGTTCCACCGGAAAGCCGAAGGGGGCCCTGCTGCACCATTCGGGCATGATCGGCTATGCGCTCGTCCAGAACCGCACCTGGCCGGTCGAACCGGTGAACATGCTGAACTATTTCCCGATCAACCATGTCGCGTGCGTGGTCGATGTCTCTGTTCCGACTCTCGTCGCAGGCGGCAAGATCGTGTTCATGGAGCAGTTTGATGTGCGCCGCTCCCTGGAACTCATCCAGGATGAAAAGGTGACGATCTGGGGGTCGGTCCCGAGCGTCTTCCAGATGCAGCTGAGCGACCCGAAACTGGACCAGTTCGACTTATCGCATGTCCAGTTGATCGCCTGGGGCGGAGCGAAGATGCCTTACACTTTGATCGGACGCCTGATGGAATTCGGAAAGCCGCTCGCGACGAATTACGGCATGACCGAGAGCTGCAGCGCGATCACGATGACGCCGCCTTCGCGCGATCCAAACTTCCTGATCGAGACGGTCGGGTGGCCATCCGAGGGTACGGAAATCCGGCTGGTCGACGCGACAGGTCATGACGTGCCCGACGGGGACGCGGGGCAGGTGCTGGTCCGGTCCCCATACAACATGCTCGGATACTGGCGACGTCCCGATGCGACAGCCGAGACGCTTTCGTCGGATGGCTGGATGAGCACGGGCGATACGGCGCGCCGCAATCCGGATGGAAGCTACACCATCGTCGGCCGGCTCAAGGAAATGTATAAGTCGGGCGGCTACAACGTCTATCCGCGCGAGGTCGAGGAAGTTCTGGAAAGCCATGGCGCGGTGGATGCTGCGGCGGTTGTCGCCGTTGAAGATCCGGTCTGGCAGGGGAAGTCGGCGTGGCCTATGTCCAGTCGGCCGTGGACCTGACGCCAGACGAACTCCAGAAATTCTGCAGCGCACGCCTCGCCAACTACAAAGTGCCGAAGCACTTCGTGCGGCTCACGGAAATGCCGCTGCTTCCGATCGGGAAGATCGACAAAGTCGCTCTCAAGAAACGCGCAAAAGAAGATTATTACAAAGAAAGCCAGCCGACATGAGCGCAGTAAATTTCGAAATTCATGCCGGTGTGGCCAGGATCGAGCTGAACCGTCCCGAGCGCCTGAACGCCATCAATGCGCAACTGCTTGAGGAATTCGAGGCAGCTTGTGCGGGCAAACGCGGATACGACGGTGCGGATCATCCATCTGTGTGCCAATGGTCGTTCCTTCTGTGCGGGCGACGATCTCGAGGAGCTCGGCGATGCCGACCTTGAGACGGCGGCAATCGTAAGCGGCATCCAGCGGCTGCAGAACATTACGCGCCTGATGATGTTTTCTAGCCGAAACTGGTCATCACGGTACAGGGCTGGGCGGTCGGTGGCGGCGCGGCATGGCCGCTTAACGCCGACATCAGCGTCTGGCGTGACGATGCGAAAATCCGTCTTCCGGAAGCGACCTACGGCCTGTTTCCGAGCGGTGGCGTGACCTATTTCGCTCGCAGGCCTGGCTGGATGGCAACGATCGATGGACATCATGCTGCCCTGGAGAGGCTCTGGACGCGAAGGACCTCGTGTCAGCTGGGATCGCTGCCGAAGTCTTCAGTCAGCAGACGTTCCAGGCGGCGATTGAGCACAAGATAGACCAACTCCTCTCCTTGCCGGCGGGCAGCATTGAGCGATACAAGCGAAACCGGGTCGCCCTGGTAAAGCCGGCCTTGAGTGAAGCGCTCGATCTGGAAGAGAAAGAGCTGATCGAGGCGACGACAAGGCTGGTGAAAAGCCGGACAACGCCAAGCCTCATCGTCCCGACCTCGTCGCGGCTAGGGCTTCGGTGCCGCCTGGAACTTGTCGAAGGCAGACAATTTTGAGGAGCGACGGAGTTTCGCTGAAGTGGCTCACCCGGATAAAGCGCACGGTACCATACGATGGCGAGTGCCGTTGCCAGCTCAGCGTCATTGGCGATTGTCGTTCTTGTCCAGAATTCGATCATGGCCGGTTCCGGGTGGATGACCATGCGCCGCATCAGTTCGACATCATGCCGACAAGCACCGATGTCGCGAAGAAAACAGCGAACCGGTAGTCCTCGGTCATCGTGCGGTTGCGCATGACGCTATGGGCGACGCGCTGGGACCAGTCGCGGTTGGAGGCGTAGACGAGCTGACCGAATTCCGGCCTTCATCGGCGAGCTGATACATGCTGCGCATCAGGCCGGCATTGGTCCGCACGCCTTCGATCCAGCCGAGGTTCGATGAGCAGATCTGCTCCTGATAATGGCGGACGACCTCGCGGCGCCGGGCGGGCTTCACCGTTCGGCATCGCCCTCAAACCGGTGGCGGGCAGATGCCTCACTTTCGCAGGGCATCCTGCAACATCGTCTTGTCCAGCGTCAGATCCACCACCAGACGCTTGAGCTTCGCATTTTCTTCTTCAAGCTGCTTCAGCCGCCGGATCTCGGCGACGCCCATGCCGGCATGAACTTTCTTCCACCGGTAAAACGTTGCTTCGGCAACGCCCATCTTGCGGCAGATCTCGCCGACTGGCGTCCCTGTTTCCGCCTGCCTCAGGGCAAAGGCGATCTGTTCGTCTGAAAACTTCTTTCTCGGCATCGCACGCTCCTCTCCATCGAGAATTGTGCCCGATTTTTCGCAATCCGTCCGGACCAGTTTTAAGGGTCAAGATCAAACAAACGAGCAATTGCACAGGCGACCGTTCCGCACACTGCGAGTCCACGTGGCAGAGGTGCAAGTGCCGGCCCGGGAGCAAAAGAATTACACTTGACATTCAAAAGGGCGCTGAAGATATTACAAGTGTAATTTATAAAACCAAACGCTATCAGATACGGAGTGCCCCCTCATGCCATTGTGGACGATCTATCATCCGGCCGACGCCTTCACCGACGCGGACAAGGAGGAATTGGCGGGAAAAATCACGGACATCTATGGTGCGGTGATGCCGCGCTTTTACGTGGGCATCGTCTTCCAAGCCGTCGAGCCGAATAACTTCTACATTGGGGGCAAGCCGAACGGCCGCTATGTGCGGCTCGTGCTCGAGCACATCGCGCGCTCGTTCCCGAATGTCGAACTCAGCCGCCGATTTATCGATCGGGTGAACAAGACGCTTCAGCCCTATGTCGCCGACCGCGGTTTCGACTGGGAGCTCCATATCGACGAGACACCGTTCGAGTACTGGTCGATCAACGGACATTATCCGCCGCGCCCGGACACGGTCGATGAGAAGCGTTGGCGCGAAGAGAACCGCCCTTCGCCGCGAACCCACGACTGATTGTGAGACAGCACATGAGCCAGTATGGAACCGCCGTCGTTACCGGAGCTTCGTCCGGGATCGGGAGTGTCTATGCAGATCGTCTGGCCAGTCGCGGGTATGACCTGTTGCTGGTCGCACGGCGCGGTGACCGGCTTGAGCAAACAGCCGGGCACCTGCGCGACAAGTACGGGATCAGCATCGAAGTGCTGGTTGCCGATCTTGCAGATCAGGAAGACCTCACCGCACTTGAACGCAGGCTTGTCGAGAAGCCTGTGGCGCTTCTCGTAAACAATGCCGGGGCAGGTGGTCTCGGGCCCACAGCGGTCAAGGGGATTGATCCGCAGATTGGCATCATCGATCTCAACATTGTCGCCCTGGTGCGACTGTCGCTTGCGGCGCTTGCCGGCTTCCGCGCGGCCGGGAAGGGGACCCTGGTTAATATCTCGTCCGTCGTGGCATTTGCGCCTTCGGCTGGCGGGGCGACCTATAGCGGCTCCAAGGCTTTCGTACTGAATTTCAGCCGGTCTCTGGCGATGGAATATTCGCAGAGCGGCATTCGCATCCAGGCTGTCCTGCCGGGGCCGATCCGGACCGAGTTCTTTACCTCGCAGGGGCTCGACAATTCAGTCTTCCCGGAATCGGCTTACATCTCTGCAGAAGAACTGGTGGATGCGGCGCTCGCTGGCCTCGAAGCCGGTGAAACCGTGACTGTGCCAACCCTCTCCCGTACAGTATTGTGGGACGATATCGTCGCCGCGCAGACCCGGTTCCTGGGCGACGTCGTTTCCGGAGAGGTGGCGACACGATACCAATCGGGCTGAAAAGCCCGGCGAAGAGACGGACGGCAAGGCGGCATGGCGCGATACGACGATGTTCACAAGGAAGCCTCGCGGCAGGAAATCCTGGACCGTGCAGCCGAACGCCTGAGACGCGACGGTATCGCAGCGGTCGGCTTGCGGGGGCTGATGGCGGATGCCGGCCTGACGCATGGCGCGTTCTATGCGCACTTCGATTCAAAGGCGGATCTCGTCACCGAAGCCGTGGATCACGCGGTGGGTCAGACGTTCGCATATTTCGAGCATGAGTTGTCAGAGGTTCCTCAGGACCGGAAGATGGACCGCCTGGTGGAAATCTATCTCCATCCAAGGCACCGCGAAGAGATGTCGATCGGATGTGTCGCGTCCGCGCTCGCGCCCGAAATCGCGAGAGGGGACAAGGCGCTCCGGCAGCGCTTCAGCGACCGGAACGCCAATTTTCTCGGCCTGATCGCGGACTGCCTCCCTGCGGGCGGAACAGCTGCACAGCGTGCCGACCGCGCGACTACCGTCTTTGCGGCGATGCTTGGGACCCTGCAGCTCGCCCGCGCGGAGGCGGATCAGGCGCGGGCGGAAGCGCTGCTGAAGGCGGGCCTTGCAGCCGCGCTTCTGATTGCCCGTCAGCCCTTCTGACCTGAAAAGCAATGAAGCGATGAGTGGCGGCGATCCGTTGTCCTCCGGGACGAACGGCCAAGTGCCAAATGTGCAGAGAATCTGCACTGCATACCTCATCTGGCGTATGACGAGGACGGCGATATTTCCAATAGTTGCACCAAGTTCAGCGACACGCTTCTCGGGCTGGTTCCATGGGGGGACGCACTCTGAAAGCCAGGTCGGTACGGAACGCGGCGCGACACCGCCTATCCGGATCTCCCGGCTTCACTTGTCCGGGGCTTCAATGTGGTGACCTCGCCTGTTTGCCGGCGGGGGCCCTCTGTTTTTCGACTCGAAACACGCCTGCAGGTTCCCTGGCCTGCAGGCCGCCTTTTCCAGGCATGACATCCGGTAAGTCGCTGTCCCGCGCACCTTGCCATACTGCATGTGGCGTATAACGCTTTGCTGGAAATTCGATCCGCGAAGTCTGCCCCATGTCCCTGCCTCCCACAGGTTCCGATCTCGATCTCGTGGAGGCAGCCTACCGATGCGCAGCAGATGCCTCTGCCTATGACGAGCTGCTGATGGCGTGGGCTGCGCGGCTCGATTCTCTCACGTCACCGGAGACGGGTCTCGCCAGTGCTGAAGTTGCCGACCGGATGACGCGCGCGGCGAACCTGTTGAGCGGGCTATCGGAAGCGGGGAGGGACTCGAACCCGTTTGACGATGCGGCCCGGTCCGTCACGGCCCCGGCTCTGGTGATTGCATCGAAAGGGGCCATTCTTGCGCTGAACCCGGCCGCTCAGGCGCGTTTCGGCGTGGCTCGTGGCAACGTGCTGCCTGATACCGTGATCGAACGGTCGTCCCGGGCCGACTTTGATGCAGTGCGCCGTTCGATCGAGATCGGCGGCAATATCAACCACGCCCTGGTCCGCGTGGTGGACGCCGAGGGGGCTAGCGAACTTGCCGAGTGCTTCGTCGTTGGCCCTCCTGTGGGAGCCCGAGGCATCGCCATTAGGCTGCTCGAAACAAGCTGGTCCACCGAACTCCAACCCGTTCTGGCGTCCGCATTTTCCCTAACGGATGCGGAGTGCGAGATCTGCCGGCTCCTGCTTGAACACAGGGACACGTCTCTGATCGCGGAACTTCGCGCGACCTCCGTGCTGACAGTCCGCACGCAATTGCGTACCATTTTCGGAAAGACTGGGGCTACGTCCCAGGTCGATCTCGTCCGTATGCTGTCACTCCTCGCCACACGGTTCGAGCGAGAGAAGGCACCGGGCCTCGCCGGCTGGCGCGACCCGCTGCGCCGGGAGCGTGTATTCCGGGATGCGGCGGGCCTCAATATCGGCTGGACCTGGATGGGGGTTCGCGACGGGCGGCCGGCGATCCTCGTTCACGCGGCTGCAACAGGTTACATGCTTCCCGGCCAGATCCAGTCGGCGCTGGCAGACGCGGGCGTGACTCTCTACGCCGTGTCACGGCCTTTCTATGGGCGGTCGGATGGTCAACCCCGGTTCGATGCGGCGACTGGCGCCAGCCATGTCATCGGTGCGTTGGCGGACCATCTGGGACTGGACCGCTTTGCCGGCATCGGCATCTCCTCGGGACTCATTCCGCTTATCCACCACGCATCCGAACATCCGGACCGTGTCACGTCATTGCTCGGGATCGGCGGGTGTCTGCCGCTCTCGGACCCTGCAAGCCTGAAAGCCCTCCCGGCGGCGCAGCGCACGATGCTCCATCTGGCACGATACGCTCCTGCCTTGTTGCGGGTCATGGCCGCATTCGGGATTCGGGCAATCCGGCAGAACGGTGCGGAATGGTACCTTCGCCGCGTCTATGCCGAATGTCCTCCCGACATCGCAACGCTGGACGATCCGCAGGCGATCGCCACGCTCAGAAGTGCGGCCGACTTCATGGTGCAGAATGGCCCTGAAGGCTTTATCAGCGAGTTTTCGCTGCTGGCTTGGCCCTGGGAAGCATTGCTTGAGAAGCCACTGCCATCCATCCGGATGCTGCATGGATCGATGGACTCCAACTACCGCGCAGAAAAAATGGCCGCGCTGGCGGCGAAGCACAAATCCATCGACCTGGCACTGGTCGACGGAGCGGGGGAGCTCCTCGCATTCCAGCATCCGGATCTGGTTGCCGACGCGATCATAGCCGCGGTCAGGCCGTGATATCCGCAAAGGCCCCTGATCCTGATTGCGGGATATCTAGGATGCCGTCGCGCCCTTCCGCTGCAGTTCTGCGCTCAGCCGGTCCCGAAGGTCGCGCTTCAGGAACTTGCCGCTCGCGTTGCGGGGCAGGGCATCTGGCAGGAACCAGACATAGCGCGGCACCTTGTGCTTCGCCATGATCGAGGCGCAATGCGCTTTCAACGCGTCTTCGGTCAGCGTCTCGCCGGGTTTCAGCACGACTGCGACGCCGACTTCCTCACCGAGTCGCTCGTCCGGAACGCCGAAGACACAGCATTCGGCGACAGCCGGGTGCCGGTAGACCGTCGCCTCGACTTCGGCGCAATAGACGTTCTCGCCGCCGCGCAAGACCATGTCCTTCTTGCGGTCGACGATGAAGATGAAGCCGTGCTCGTCGATGCGGGCGACATCGCCCGTATGCAGCCAGCCGTCCGTAATTGAAGACGCCGTCGCTTCCGGCCGGTTGATATAGCCCTTGATGACCGATGAGCCTTTGACCCAGAGCTCGCCGACTTCGCCTGGCGGGAGGGTTTCGCCAAATTCATCGACGCATTTCACCTCAAAACTCGGCATGGCCGGTCCGGCGCTGTCCGGCTTGTCGACAAAGAAGTCTGCTGCGACGGAGGTGATGATCCCGCAAGTCTCGGTCATTCCATAGCCGGTATTGGGGCGCGCGGTCGCGACCTTTGAATCGATATTGTGGACAAGGTCCGGAGGCAGTTGAGCGCCCCCGCCACCCAGAACGAGCAGGCTCGACGTGTCGGTCTTCGCGAAATCGGGGTGATTGATCAGTTCACGTGCCATCACCGGCACACCGCTCATGCCCGTCACACGGTGGCGTTCGATCAGATGAAGTGCCACGCCCGCGTCCCAGCGGTACATCAGCACCATTGTGCCGCCTGCCGCCGTGGCCGCGTAGGCCGCGCAATTATTAGCGGTGACATGGAAGAGGGGTGTGGTGATCAGGGTCACCGGTATGGGTGGATCAGCCGGTGGCTCGACACCCGTTGCGCGCTGTGTGGCGAGCGAGGACGAGGCCGCGGAGTACAACATGTTCCAGAGATTCGAGACGCACCCACGATGGGTGAGCTGGGCGCCTTTCGGAAAGCCTGTCGTGCCGGAAGTATAGAAAATGCAGGCATCGGAATCCGGGTCCACCTGCACGTCCGGCATGTCCCCGCCGTGGCCGATGACGTCGCCCCAGGGCGTAATGCCGGAGGGCATGTCCGGGATACGGATGCCGACCAGTTTCTGCTTCGCCGCGACATCCGGGGTTTCCTTCAACCGCTCCAGACGCTCGGCATCAAGGAACAGGACCTTCGGTTCTGAATCCTTCAGCGCATAGGCCATTTCCTCTGCGGTCCACCAGGCATTCATGCCGACAACGGTGACACCGGACGCGAGGCAGGCCCAGTAGATCAGCAGCCATTCGGGATAGTTGCGCATCGCGATGGCCACGCGGTCGCCGGGTCGGACGCCCTGGGCCGCCAGCCATGCAGCGACAGAGTTCACCTGGCGGTGGGCCTGCTCATAAGTGATCCGCTCGTCCTCATAGATCAGGTAGGTGCGGTCCGAGAACTGCGCCGTATCGAGCCAGACTTCGCGAACGCTTGCCGGGGCGTTCTTGTAGGTGCGCAGCCGGTTGCCGAGGACATCCGCCTCGACGATTTCGAATGCGCCGCCCGGACCGGTCAGTTCTTCACGTGCCTTCAGAAGTTCCGCGTAGTGCATGTCGCTCCCCGATTGTCTTTTTCGGGATCATACATGCCCGGCCGGCCAAGGAAATGACTGGCGTAAGGGCAAGCCCTCCCGGATGTGACGCAGGCCCATCGGATTCGGTGCGGGCGCATCGGGCGCCGAAGCGATCACGCAGGTGCAGCATAGATAACACTATTCAACTATATTAATCGAGTGTAGCCTTTCGAAATACTGGGCATAGACCCGGGACAAAAAGGGATTTTCGGGAGGAATAAAAGTCAAATGAAACAGGTACATATGCTCGCGGCGGTCAGCGTGATCGCACTGACGGCCAGCGGTCAGGCCCTGGCGCAGGAGCCAGCCGATCAGGAGCAGGTCAAGAAGTTGGACCAGGTGACCGTGACGGCGGTCAAGCGCGAACAGGATCTCAATGACGTGCCCGTCGCAGTGACGGCCTATACATCGGATCTCCGCCAGGAACTGGCGCTCGATAACTTGTCAGACTTTGCGCGTTTCACGCCCAGCCTTTCCTTCTCGGCAGGCGACGACCGTGTCTTCATCCGCGGCATCGGCCGCCAGACGAACACGAATGGTTCCGATCCCGGCGTTGCGACCTATTCGGACGGCATCTACGATTCATCGACCTCCGCCGTGTCGAAGAGCGACTTCTTCGTGGAGCGCGTCGAGGTGCTGCGCGGGCCGCAGGGCACGCTCTATGGCCGGAACTCGATCGGCGGCGCCATCAACGTGATCTCCAAACGTCCGACCGATACGCCGTCTGCCGATGCGCGCATGACGGTGGCCAATTTCGGCACCATGGCCTTCGAAGGCAGCTTTGCGGGGCCGATCAATGACAAGGTGCGCGCCAAGATCGGTGCATCCTTCCGCAACCAGCAGGACGGCTATTTCGACAACGTTTCGGGCGGGCCGAGTGAAGGGGGGGCGACCGAAAATACCTATGTCGAATTCCAGCTCGATGCCGACGTCACCGAAAATCTCTCGCTCTGGTTCAAGGCGGATTCGCAGGGTGCGGATCTCCGTAACCGGACGACCAACTCGGCGAGCCCCTATGACCTCTTTCCGTTCCCCACGGGCTACCTCACACCGGGTGCCGGCTTCGGTTACCTGACCCCGGGTTACATACAGGTGGGCTCGGCAGCGTCGAACCCGGGCGTGAATGATATCCGCAAGTTCAATGTCGACACGGCAACGCAGTCCGAGCTCGACGACGCCTATGGATTCGCGACGATCGCGACCTGGAGCCTACCGACGATCGACATCAAGTATCTCGGCGGCTATCGGACTTATTACTACGACTCGATCCGCGATGATGATGGGACGGACATCACGTCTTATACCTACCCCCTGGATGCGGCGAATCCGCTCGCGGGAGAGGTGCTGACCGGCGGTCCGAACTGCCAGTGGATATTCGAGAACCTCGGCCCCTTTTGCGCCGCCGCGACCATCTATCCGTCGCGGACGTTTGGCTATGTGGAAGACCGGTCCTACTGGAGCCACGAGCTTACAGCGCAATCGACCAGTGATGATGGCCTCTGGTGGATTGTGGGCGCCTACGCCTACGAGGAAGACTTCCATCAGGAATCTCATTTCGGCAATGCAGCGCAACCCCAGATCCGGGAGCCGCTGGCGGCTGCACCGAATCCGAGTGGCGACTATGTGACGGCACTGTCGGACCTGAACACGAAATCCTACGCCCTGTTCGGTCAGGTCGACTATGACGTCACCGATACGATCACGCTGACGGGCGGCCTGCGCTATTCGATGGATGACAAATCGGGCTCCGAAGCGCTGCGCGTCATCGGGTTCGGCATTGTTCCCGGATTCTCGCTCGGAGGCTCCGGCGTCTTTGCGCCTGCGCTCGATCTGACCGCGGCGAGCGTTTCTTACGCTCCGGCGGACGGCGTTGCGAGCGGTGTTACGATCGACCCCGCGACAGGCCTTGCACATCGCAAGCTCGACAACTCCTGGGATGCGCTGTCAGGCGTCGCCGGCATACAATGGCAGCCCACAGATGATATGAACTACTTTGCCCGTTACAGCCGTGGCTACAAGTCCGGCGGCTTCAATGCCGGCGGCATCAGCCAGTTCCCGCAGACGGACGAAGAACTGCTCGATGCCTATGAGATCGGCGTCAAGAAGGGCTTCGGCGACACGTTGCAGGTCAACGCTACGGCCTATCTCTACAAATATGACGGCCTGCAGGTGCCGCTCGATGTGGTGGAGAACGGGATCACGTTGACGCGGTTCACGAACATCGAGGACTCGCGGGCGCAGGGCGTCGAACTGGAAGCCCAGTGGACGCCCACGGACAAGATGCGCTTCCTGTTCAGCTACGCCTATAACGATTCCGAAGTCCGAAGCGCCTGCTGCTATATCGACATCGCCGATCCGCTCGGTCTCCAGCCGGATGCACAGCCGGTGGGTTCGGTCGATGCGAATGGCAACCAGCCGCAAAGCCTCAAAGGGCAGATGCTGCCACGAACGGTTCCGAACAAGTTCGGCTTCAACGCCAGCTATGACATTCCACTTGGTGACCGTGGTGATCTTACCCTGTCAGGCAACTATTCCTGGCTGGACGAGACCTATCATGGCATTTTCAACCGGTCCTACACGCAGACGCCATCCTATGAGCAGGTCGATCTCGTGGCGGTGTGGACCAGCCCGGAAGAAACTTACCGCGTCGTCGGCTATGTGAAGAACCTGTTCGACGAGCAGGGCTATGATGGCGCAACCGGCACAGTCAGCGTATTCCCGGCCGGTATTGCGCAGACCTACTACCTGACTGCGCCGCGGACGTTCGGCGTCCAGGTCCAGCTGCACTTCTAGCCGGCGGCATGGGGCAAGAGGTGATTGAAAGGAAGGAAACGGTCCCGTGGGCGACGAAACTCGTCTACGGGATCGGCACGATCGCATTCGGCATCAAGGATAACGGTTTCAATGCCCTCCTGATGATCTACTACAACCAGGTCATCGGCTTGCCGGCCGCCTGGGTGGGATCGGCGATCATGATCGCCATGATGGTGGATGCCGTGCTTGACCCGGTGGTTGGGCAATGGTCCGACAGTCTGCGGAGCAAATGGGGGCGGAGGCATCCGTTCATGTATGCCTCCATACTGCCGGTCGGCCTCTTTTACTTCCTGCTCTGGCTGCCCCCCGGGGGAGCATCAGACCAGGTCCTGTTCCTCTATCTTCTCCTGGTCGCCAGCGCAACGCGGATTGCCATCGGCGTCTACGAGATCCCTTCTACGGCGCTGCTCGCGGAATTCTCGCAGGATTATGATGAGCGGACAGAGCTCGTGGCCTATCGCTTCTTCTTCGGGGTCGTCGGGGGCATCCTGATGGGCATCTTTGTTTTCACCGCCATCTTTGCCGACGACCCCGCCTCGCCGGGCGGGCTGCTCGATCCATCCGGCTATGTCAAATATGCTGGCATCGCGGCGCCTCTGATGGCGATAGCGATCTTCGTCTCCAGTCTCGGGACGCACCGGCGGATCGCGTCGCTGGTTCTGCCGCCACGCCCACCGCCGCAAAGCCTGATCCGGACGGCGCGCGAAATGATCGGTACACTGTTTCACAAAGTGAATGCACCTATCCTGATCGGAAGCATTTTCGGGTCCATGGCCGGCGGCCTCAACGCGGCGCTCACCATCTACATGCAGACCTATTTCTGGGAGCTGTCGGCCAACCGCATCGCCGTGCTGACGGCAAGTGGCCTGCTCGGCATGGTGCTGGCCTTCATCATGGTCCTGCCATTGTCGAAATGGTTCGGGAAAAAATGGACGACCCTGACGCTCTATGCGCTCACGCTCGTCGCCATTGTCGTCCCTGTCGGTCTTCGCCTGATAGGCCTGTTTCCTCCGAACGGGCATCCGGCACTTGTGCCGCTGCTCTTCTGTTTCTCCACGGTGGTGGCGATGTCAGTTGTAGCAGCGGCCATTCTTACCGTCTCGATGGTGGCGGATGTGACCGAGCAGATTCTCCTGTCCACGGGCCGGCAATCGGAGGGGCTGATCTTTTCCGCGACCGCCTTCGTCAACAAGACGATTTCCGGCATGGGAATTCTCGTCTCCGGTCTCATCCTCACTTTGGTCGGCTTTCCTGCGGAGGCCAAGCCGGGGGAGGTGGACCCTGGAACCATTGTGAATCTTGCCATCGTATTTTCCGTCGCAACGCTCGCCTTCACAAGCGCTGCACTCGTATGCATGAGCTTTTACCCGGTTTCCCGGGATGCACATCAGTCGGCCGTGGAGGCGCTTGCCCGCAAGAAAGCGACCGCGTCTCAATTGCAGGAGGAGTGCGCATGAAGCGCGGGTCCGGAGGGATGTGCAGCACAATGAGTGTCAGCAGTCGGCGCAGAGGGGATTGTTTGATCCGTTTGTCGCGGTGCGTTACTTTTTATATCCCGGTATCTGACCTGGCTCGTGAAACTGGCGGAGAAACTTGAAATGGCAAAGCGCCCCACCTCCAGGAAACCGAAAGCCGCCGGAGGCGAGGAGTCGCAACCTGTTGCGCCCATCCAATATCCACGGCGTACGGAACGCAGGCGCCGGACACGGGCGAAAATCCTGGAAAAGGCGGCCAGTCTGTTTGGCGAGTCGGGCTATGGTCCCGCCACGATGCAGGCCATTGCTGACGCGGCCGATGTTCATGTCACGACCTTGTTCCTGCACTTCAAGTCTAAAGGCGAACTGGCGCTCAGTCTCGTCGAGGCTAGCCTGGATGAGTTGCGGAAGCGGGCCGGCGAAGCACGCGGAAACGTGCCCGTATTTGATTTCCTCCGGAAAGAAGCGCGGGAGCGCGCGCGGCGCCTTGCAGGTCGAAAGGGCCGATTGCCCTCTTTGTGGCAGGCTCTTTACACGGACAATGAGCTCGCCTTTGCCAGGATCGAGTACGAGCGGGGCCAGCACGATCTTATCGCCGAATACGTTGCCACGGAGTACGGCTTTGACCGGCGGGTGGACATCCGGCCCGAGATCGTTGCGTCATTGCTCCTGGCCGCGGCATTCCTGCCGCATCTCAAATGGGATGGCGCGGGGGGCGTCGAAAGTCTCGAAGGGGCCGTGCAGGAATCCTTTGATATAGGCGAGCGTGCCGCACGCCATATTCTGGAAGCGGTTTCCTGACGCCGCAAATGCACGCATGAACTATCGTGGGCGCGATAGTTCATATATAAAACATCCGGGACAATCAAAGTGGACGGCAGTTGATGACGGAAGTGCCCTATAAGGCACCGGCCCTCGAGAAGGGGCTTGATATCCTTGAATGCCTCGCAAGCATCAGGACGCCGCAGTCCGTTTCGGACATTGCGCGGAATCTCGGCCGCTCGCGCAGTGAAATATACCGTATGGTCGTCGTGCTTGAGATGCGTGGCTATGTCGAGCGCACGGACGATCCGGAAAAGCTGCAACTGTCCAACCGCCTTTTTGAAGTCGGCATGCGCTCGCCGCCCAAGGTCAACCTGCATGAGGCGGCGATGCCGGAAATGTCCGCGCTCGCTTTCCGGATGATGCAGTCGATCCAGCTCGCTGTTGTCAGCTCCGACCAGATCGTCGTGATTGCGCGCACGGAAAGCCCTGACGATGTCGGCTTCTCCGTGCGGCTTGGCCACAGGCGTTCGATCATGAAGTCGGCCTCGGGCCTCGTGCTCTTCTCGTACGCAACGCCTCTGCATCGTGAAAAGATGCTGGAGGATCTGGTGGCGAGCGGAGCGCGTACTGAAGAAATCGAAGAGCTGAAGGCCAATGCGCAGGCAGTCAGGGATACCGGCTATGTCTGCATGCCCTCGCGCATGGTCGATGGGGTCACCGATATCGGTGCGCCGATTTTCGATTCGACAAGCAGTGGTGCGGTTGCCAGCCTCACCGTTCCGTTCGTTGTTACCCGCCGCGCGAAAGTCTCGCTGAAAGAAGCGCCGGGCATGGTCGCCGAGGCGGCCGGCCGGATATCCGCTGTTCTCGGTTTCGCACCGGGCAGCTCATTCTGATCCGGCTTGATGCCGGGCCGATCAGGCAGGGTCCGGTCTAGTCATGGTGAAATACCTCTTCCATTGGCGCCCACCATTCGCCGGGCCCGGCTGAATCGATCGGCGTCTGGCACGGATCGGTCAGCGCCCACCATCGGCGCGTTTCGGGATCTTCGCCCATACGAGCCATGTCCGCCTCATAGTCGCTGCCGTGGTACTCGTAGATACCGACCAGAAGGTTCTCCGGTTCGCGCAGGAAGATGCTGTAGTTGCGGATATTGCTCTCGCTGATCTGCCTCAGGATGCCTGGCCAGGCGTCCGCGTGAAGCGCTTTGTACTCTGCTGCCTTTTCCGGATTGAGCCGGATCATGAAGGCCATGCGCTGCATTTGGGTTTCCTCCGTTTCCTTTTGTCTTATCCGCCGCGGACGGGATCAAGCGCTATGCCGCGAGGTCAATATAGTTCATATACAAACTAGCTGCTTGCATATGAAACGCAACTGACGTACGAAAGTGAGGCAAGCGGTCCTTTGAGAGACGGCGAAAACGGGAGGAATTTGGCTATGTCTGGCAGTCTCCACTGCTGCAGTAGCAACACACTGCGCTGGGTTTGTCCCGATGTCCGATAATCATAACTATCTCGCCACCGCAGATAGTCTTGCGCCGCACGCGGTGCCGGACTGGTTCCTGGACGCGAAGTTCGGGATCTTCATCCACTGGGGACCGTACTCGATCCCGGCCTTCGCGCCGCACAAGCGCTCCATCGCCGAGGTCGGCACAGGGTCCGAGCGCGACGGCTTCGCCAGCACGCCCTATGCCGCCTGGTACCAGAACACGATGCTGTTCGAGGACGGGGAGACGGCGCGGTATCATGCGCAGACGTATGGCGCGGACTATCCCTATGAACGTTTCGGAGAGGCATTCAACGCAGCGCTCGAAGCCTGGGACCCGGTCTCCTGGGCGAGGCTCTTCAAGCGCTCGGGGGCGGGCTATGTCGTCCTCGTCACCAAGCACCATGACGGGTTCGTCCTGTGGCCGAGCGATGTGGAGAACCCGAACCGGGCGGACTGGCAGGCGAGCCGCGACATTGTCGGGGAACTCGCCGCGGCGGTGCGTGCCGAAGGATTGAAGTTCGGTGTGTACTATTCCGGCGGCGTGGACTGGACATTCAAGCACAAGCGGATCGAAAGCTTCGTCGACTTCATGACCTCGATCCCGGGCGAGGCGGAAGGTTACACGGCCTATGCCAATGCCCATTATGACGAGCTGATCGACCGCTACAAACCGGACTATCTCTGGAACGACATCGCCTATCCGAGTGCGCAGGCCTCGTTCGACATCCTGGCGAAGTATTACAACACGGTGCCGGAGGGGCTCACCAATGACCGGTGGATCGCGCCGGACGGCCAGCTGCCGCCGGATGCGTTCGACAAGCCGGAAGGCCTGACGGGCCTCCTGCCGCCGAAGCCGCAGGTGTGGGACGTCCGCACACCCGAATATGGCATGTTCGACCGGATCCTGCCCTTCGTGTGGGAAACCACACGCGGCATGGGCCATTCCTTCGCCTACAACCGTAATGAAACCGAGGCGGATTATATCAGCCGCGACGGGATCGTCGCGATGCTGGCCCGCTCGGCCTGCTTTAACGGGAATGTGCTGCTGAACGTGGGACCGCGCGGCGACACGATCATCCCGCCGGGCCAGGCAGCGCGGCTGGAAGCTGCGGGGGCGTGGCTGGAACTTGTGGGCCCTGCGATCCGGGGGACGCGCCCTCAGGCGCTGCCGGAGCGGGAGGCGGGCGGCGTGCCCATCGGGGCGACGTGCCGGGATGGCTGGCTGTACGTGCATGTGTTCGGCGTGCCGGACGCGACGACGCTGACGATCCGCCTGCCGGAGGGAACCGGACCGGTTGTCTCCGTCACGCAGGCTGGAGGCGATGTCTCCGACTGGGCTGTCACAGGCAACACGCTCACCCTGACCGTCCCCAAATGGGCCGACACAGCCGTGCAATCTGTCATGCTGGAGCTTACCGCGTGATCACAGGCATCGACGCACGGGATATCCGCTTTCCGACTTCGCGCTTCATGCACGGTTCGGATGCCATGAACCCGGATCCCGACTATTCCTGCGCCTATGTCACGTTGCAGATGAGCGGCGGCGATCCGGACGGTAATGGCCTGACCTTCACGATCGGCCGGGGCAACGATCTCTGTGTCGCAGCGATCGAAGGATTGGGGCGCCATCTTGTTGGCAGAACACTGGACGAATTCGAAGCTGACCTCAGCCTCGTCTCGCGTCTTCTCCTGAACGACAGCCAGTATCGCTGGCTCGGCCCGGAGAAGGGGGTTGTCCATCTGGCCGCGGCTGCCCTGATCAACGCGGTCTGGGATGCGCTGGCCAAGCGGGCCGGCAAACCCCTGTGGAGATATGTCAGCGACATGTCTCCGGAACGGATCGTATCTGCCATCGATTTCAGGCATATCAGCGATTTCCTCCCGGAGACCGAAGCTCTGGAACGCCTGACCGCGCAGGCAAGCGGCAAAGCCGCACGGATCGAGCGCCTGCTGCAGGAAGGCTATCCGGCTTATACAACCTCAGCTGGTTGGATCGGCTATACCGATGCCGAGATCGTCCGGCGCCTGAAAGAGGCGTATGCGGAAGGTTGGCGCCATTTCAAGATCAAGGTCGGTGGAGACCTTCAGGGCGATCTGCGTCGCTGCAAATTGTTCCGTGATACGCTGGGCAATGATGTGCGTCTGAGTGTCGATGCGAACCAGGTCTGGGATGTCGACGAGGCCGTGCGTGCCATCAAGGCCATGGCGCCTTACGACATTTTCTGGGTCGAGGAACCGACCAGCCCGGACGACGTGCTCGGGCACAGGGCGATTGCCGATCAGGTGGCGCCCATTCTTCTTGCGACCGGGGAGCACGCTCACAACCGCGTCATGTTCAAACAGTTCCTGCAGGCAAAGGCGATCGGCTTTTGTCAGATCGACTCCTGCCGCCTCGCAGGTGTCAATGAAGTGCTGGCTGTCATGCTGATGGCGGACAAGGCAGGCATCCCGGTCTGTCCGCATGCCGGCGGCGTCGGCCTGTGCGAATACGTTCAGCATCTGTCGATGATCGACTATGTCTGCATTTCCGGCACGATGGAGGGCAGGGTGATCGAGCACGCAGCCCACTTGCACCAGCATTTCCGGAATCCGATCGAAGTGAAGGACGGTCGCTATATTACACCCCTGGCGCCTGGCTATTCGGTCGACCTCTGGCCGGACAGCATTGCCGATCATGAATTCCCGCACGGCAAGGTCTGGGCGGAAGAGATGGCTTCATGAACAGGCCATATGAAGCCTCAGTAGATAGTCTTGCGCCGCACGCGGTGCCGGACTGGTTCCTGGACGCGAAGTTCGGGATCTTCATCCACTGGGGACCGTACTCGATCCCGGCCTTCGCGCCGCACAAGCGCTCCATCGCCGAGGTCGGCACAGGGTCCGAGCGCGACGGCTTCGCCAGCACGCCCTATGCCGCCTGGTACCAGAACACGATGCTGTTCGAGGACGGGGAGACGGCGCGGTATCATGCGCAGACGTATGGCGCGGACTATCCCTATGAACGTTTCGGAGAGGCATTCAACGCAGCGCTCGAAGCCTGGGACCCGGTCTCCTGGGCGAGGCTCTTCAAGCGCTCGGGGGCGGGCTATGTCGTCCTCGTCACCAAGCACCATGACGGGTTCGTCCTGTGGCCGAGCGATGTGGAGAACCCGAACCGGGCGGACTGGCAGGCGAGCCGCGACATTGTCGGGGAACTCGCCGCGGCGGTGCGTGCCGAAGGATTGAAGTTCGGTGTGTACTATTCCGGCGGCGTGGACTGGACATTCAAGCACAAGCGGATCGAAAGCTTCGTCGACTTCATGACCTCGATCCCGGGCGAGGCGGAAGGTTACACGGCCTATGCCAATGCCCATTATGACGAGCTGATCGACCGCTACAAACCGGACTATCTCTGGAACGACATCGCCTATCCGAGTGCGCAGGCCTCGTTCGACATCCTGGCGAAGTATTACAACACGGTGCCGGAGGGGCTCACCAATGACCGGTGGATCGCGCCGGACGGCCAGCTGCCGCCGGATGCGTTCGACAAGCCGGAAGGCCTGACGGGCCTCCTGCCGCCGAAGCCGCAGGTGTGGGACGTCCGCACACCCGAATATGGCATGTTCGACCGGATCCTGCCCTTCGTGTGGGAAACCACACGCGGCATGGGCCATTCCTTCGCCTACAACCGTAATGAAACCGAGGCGGATTATATCAGCCGCGACGGGATCGTCGCGATGCTGGCCCGCTCGGCCTGCTTTAACGGGAATGTGCTGCTGAACGTGGGACCGCGCGGCGACACGATCATCCCGCCGGGCCAGGCAGCGCGGCTGGAAGCTGCGGGGGCGTGGCTGGAACTTGTGGGCCCTGCGATCCGGGGGACGCGCCCTCAGGCGCTGCCGGAGCGGGAGGCGGGCGGCGTGCCCATCGGGGCGACGTGCCGGGATGGCTGGCTGTACGTGCATGTGTTCGGCGTGCCGGACGCGACGACGCTGACGATCCGCCTGCCGGAGGGAACCGGACCGGTTGTCTCCGTCACGCAGGCTGGAGGCGATGTCTCCGACTGGGCTGTCACAGGCAACACGCTCACCCTGACCGTCCCCAAATGGGCCGACACAGCCGTGCAATCTGTCATGCTGGAGATCCGCGGATGAGTGCAGCCGGTGATCTGGTCCTGCCGGATTACGGGCTCGGCGCCGCCGGGCTGGGAAACCTTTATACCGCGATCTCGGATGACGAGGCGCGAGATGCGCTTGAGGCGGCTTCCGCGGCCGGGCTCAACTATATCGATACGGCGCCGTACTACGGACATGGGTTGAGTGAACAACGGATTGGCGACTTTCTGGCTGCGTCGGGCGCACGGCCATACCTGTCGACCAAGGTGGGCAGACGACTCGAACCGGCAGGAGACCGTCCGGTTCCGGACAATGGCTTTGCGTCGCCTGCGCCGTTCATTCCCGAGTTCGATTATTCTGCAAGCGGAATACGCGAAGCATTTGCCGGGAGTCAGTCGCGGCTGGGTGTCGACGCCGTCGACATCCTGCTGCTTCACGACATCGGCCGAATGACCCATGGCAAGGCGCACAGATCAATTCTGGCACAGGCGTTTGCTGAAGCATTGCCGGAAATGGCCGCCCTGAAGGCCGAAGGCAAGACCCGATGGATCGGGCTCGGTGTGAATGAGATCGATGTCTGCCAGTCCGTCCTGGAAAAGACAGACCTCGACGTTCTGCTGATCGCAGGTCGGTACACCTTGCTTGAACATGAAGCATCGACCGCCTTTCTGGATGAGTGCCACGAGCGCGGCGTGAAGATCATAATTGGTGGTGCTTTCAATTCCGGTCTTCTGGTCGCATCAGGCGACGATCCTGCGCACTACGATTACGCCGATGCCCCGGACTGGGCACTCGAGCGAGCACGAATGCTTCGCACGACTTGCCAGGCATTCGGCGCGGACCTGCCGGCAGCGGCACTTCAATTCTGTAGCGCCCATCCGGCTGTCGCGAGCGTCATCCCGGGGGCGCGGACGAAGGAACAGGTGCATCAGATCGCTGCTTGGGCAAAAGCGCCCATCGATCCTGATCTCTGGATCGCCCTGAAGGATCTCGGCCTGATTTCTCCGAGTGCTGTGGTGCCGTCATGACCGGCAAAATCGACGCCCATATGCATGTCTGGCGCCTGGTGCGTGGCGACTATGACTGGCTTACGCCGGATTTCGGCGCGCTCTACCGTGATTTCGCCATCGACGATGCCTGGCCTGAAGCGGGCAGGGCGGGTGTTTCCAGGGTCATTCTGGTCCAGGCGGCGGCAACTGCCGCGGAGACAAACTTCTTGCTGTCGATCGCTTCGGGCGATGATCGCGTAGCAGGTGTCGTCGGCTGGGTGGACTTCGAGTCCTCCGGGGCGGCGGAAGAGGTAGCCCGTCTGGCACTTTCCCGCCGTATTGTGGGCCTCCGTCCGATGATTGCGGACCTGCCGGATCCGAACTGGATCCTGAGCGACGCGTTCACGCCTGTCCTGGAAGCGATGACGCAGACCGGTCTCGTCTTCGACGGGCACGCCCGGCACGATCTCATCCCTGTCATGTCCCGACTGGCGACGCGGCATCCGGAATTGCAGATCGTTCTGAACCATGGCGGAAAGCCGCAGATCGCAACGCACAATCTTGCCGGATGGCGCGACGATATCGCCGAACTTGCCGGACACGGGAATGTCGCCTGCAAGCTGTCGGGCCTGCTGACGGAAGCGGGTGAGCGAACGGACGATGAAGCGATTGGCGAAGTCGCTGCGCACCTGGGTGCCTGCTTTGGCTCGGATCGGCTTCTCTGGGGAAGCGACTGGCCGGTGCTTACGATGGCTGGCTCCTACGCTGGCTGGGCCGCGCAAAGCGAGCGACTGATCGCCGGTCTGTTTCCCGAAAGCCGGGACGAGATCTGGGGGGGCAATGCCCAGCGCATCTATCTGAAGACCGGAGGGCATTGGATTGGGCAGGCTTGAGGGAAAGACGGCGCTGATTACCGCAGCCGGGGCCGGGATCGGCCGGGCAGCTGCCGAAGCCTTTGCAAGAGAAGGAGCGAAGGTCATCGCCACCGATCTCGATATTCAGACCCTGTCGGAACTCGCCTGGGAAACAGGTATCGAAGTTGAACAGCTCGATGTGACCGATAGGGATGCGATTGCGGACGTCTGCGGCCGGCACGCCAATCTTGATATTCTCTTCAATGTTGCAGGCTGGGTTCACAACGGATCGATCGAGGTTTGCGAGCGCGGCGACTGGGATCGGTCGGTCCTCATAAACCTGACATCCATGTACGAAACATCCCGCGCCGTCCTGCCCAACATGGTGGCGAAGGGGGGCGGTGTCATTCTCAACATGAGTTCGGTCGCATCCAGTGTGACCGGCGTTGCGAACCGGTTCGCATATGGTGCAACCAAGGCGGGGGTCATCGGGCTCACCAAGGCGATCGCCGAAGACTATGTCGGCAAGAATATCCGCTGCAATGCAATCTGTCCGGGTACGGTGGATACGCCGTCGCTGCAGGAACGCATGAAGGCGCTGGGCAATTATGAGGAGGCGCGACGTATGTTTGTGGCGCGCCAGCCCATGGGGCGCCTCGGCACCGCCGCGGAGATTGCAAGTCTCGCGGTGTATCTTGCTTCCGACGAAGCGGCGTTCACCACGGGCGCCGTGCACGTGATTGATGGTGGTTGGACAAACTAGGAGCCGATCATGAAACTTTTAAGGGTTGGGCCGAGAGGGCGCGAAAAGCCGGGCATCCTGGATGCAGACGGAAACATTCGCGACGTCAGTGAGTTGATCGACGACTGGGATGGGCCGGCGCTTGACGATGCCGTGCTTCAGCAGGTTCGCCAGATTGATCTGTCTGGTCTTCCCAAGCTGGATCCGGCAAGCCGGATCGGTCCGTGCGTGACAGGGGTGGGCAAGTTCATCTGTATAGGTCTCAACTATGCCGACCATGCCGCTGAAACGGGGGCGGCCGTGCCCGCTGAGCCCGTTGTGTTCTTCAAGGCAACGAGCGCCATTTGCGGGCCCAACGACAAGCTCGAGATTCCTCGCCGGTCAGTGAAGACCGATTGGGAAGTTGAACTCGGCGTCGTGATCGGCAAGGAGGCAAAATACGTCTCCGAGGCGGATGCGATGAATCATGTCGCGGGCTATTGCGTCGTTCATGATGTTTCCGAGCGGGCGTTTCAGCTGGAAGGAACGGGGCAGTGGGTGAAGGGTAAGAGCGCGGACACGTTCGGCCCGATCGGTCCCTGGCTTGTCACCCGGGACGAAGTCGAAGACCCGCAGGCCCTGCCCATGTGGCTCGATGTAAACGGGGAGTCGATGCAGCGGGGCTCCACGTCAACGATGGTCTTCGGAGTGGCGCATCTGGTCAGTTACCTGTCTCAGTATATGAGCCTTCAGCCGGGAGACATCATTTCCACCGGTACGCCACCGGGCGTTGGACTCTCGAAATCTCCACAAAGATTCCTGCGGCGCGGCGATATCGTGACGCTTGGAATTGATGGGCTCGGCCAGCAGAGGCAGATCTGTATCGACGCGTGAACGCGTGTGGGTTGAGGGCCCGGTAGAAATAGCGAAGGATAAATTCCATGACTGACACAAGCACATTGAAAGCGCGCTTTCTGGGCTCCGTTGAGGCGCCTGCAACCCGAGATCAACTGGTCGCGCTTGCGCGCCGATGCGCGGGCGCAGGCAAGAAGGTCTCTCCGGAAGACCGGATGGATATTGCCGCGGCGCTCGCTCATGCCGCCTTTCTGGCGCCTGACAGGATTGCCGAATCCTATGACGCGCTCGCGGAAGGATGGCTCGGCCGGGCCGTAAAGGCGACACCCATCGATGCTCTTCAACGCGAGCCCGAGCCCGTGCCGCCCGGATTGTGGGATGAGTACTGGGGTATCGTGGAAGATGGGTCCACCGGAAAGCTCGACGCCTTGTCGATCACGCAACGTACCGCTGCACTTGGGAAGTATTTTTCACCCTCGGCCCTCGCTCGCGTCGCGGAGATGGCACATGAATTCGAAGGTGTGACGGAAGCGGCCGCGGGCCCGATGCCCGAACTGATCAAACTGTCGACGCTTGCCGCCTGCCCGAACGGGTCTCTTGGCCGGGAGTTCCACGACCTCATCGTCGACAACAAGTTCGACCTCGAAGTGCTTGATCGCGGTGCCATCGGTGTCGAGGATCTGCCTGCGCCGCTCGCCTACCTCAACACCCGCATGCTTCAGGCGCACGACCTCTGGCATATCACGGCCGGATACGAGACGACGTCTCTGCACGAGATCGCGATTTCCGCATTTCAGATGGCGCAGTTCGGGCACAATTACTCCGCCCAGTTCCTGTCGATCACTGCCGTTATCGGTGCGCTCACGCCGGGGAGGGGTTACCGCTTCCTGATGGATACGATCACCACGGCATGGGTGCACGGCCGTGAGACCCCGGCCATGATCACCATTCCATGGGAGCAGATCTGGACGCAGCCGGTCGACAAGATACGGCGGACCTATGGCATCACGCCCTATGATCGCCGGCACCCGGCCGACCTGATCGAACGCAAGTTGGCCGTGCTTCAGCGGATCGATGCGTTCACGGAATTTTTCCGCCGACTGCTGTCACCCCTGACCGGCAAGCTGCACGCAAGCTGAAGTTCGGCGGGATCAACCGCCTTTCGCGACATAGATGGCTTGCGGAACCATGTATTCCAGCAGGCCTTCCATGCCGTTCTCGATGCCGAAGCCGCTCTGCTTGTGCCCGGCGAAGGGCGTGTCGGGCCGCAGGTTGAGGTTCTGGTTGATCCAGACGGTTCCGGTCTCGAGGCGGCGGGCGATCTCGACGGCCTTGTCCTCGTCTTTCGACCAGACCGCTCCGGCGAGGCCGTAATCGCTGTCATTGGCGCGGTCGATCACATCGTCGATCTCTGAGAATTTCAGCATCGGCAGCACGGGGCCGAAGGCCTCTTCTTGGACGACGCGCGAGTCTTCCGGCGGATTGTCTACAATCGTGACCGGAATGAAGTAGCCGCCACCCTCCGGTACAGCCGCGCCTTCGATCATGGTCAGGCCGGTCGCCCTTGCGTCTTCCAGTAGGTCCAGGACCCGCTCATATTGACGCTTGTTCTGGACGGGTCCGAGGACGGTGCCCTGTTCGGTGCCGTCGCCGACCTTCACGCCCTTCGCGATTGCGGCGAGCCGGTCGCGCAATCCGTCATAGATGCTTTCGTGCACGTAGAGCCGTTTAGTCGCGACGCAGATCTGGGCTGTGTTGAAGAATGCGCCGAAGAAAATTTTCTGGGCAACTTCGTCGAGATCGACATCCGGCAGAACGATCGCTGCGTCGTTGCCCCCAAGTTCGAGCGTCACCCGTTTCAGGTCTTTGGCCGCACTGGCGAGGACCGCCTTGCCTGTCGCGGTCGAGCCCGTGAAGGAGATCTTTGCGAAGCCCGGATGGGACGTCATCCAGGGGCCGAGCTGGTCGCCGCCACTGATGATGTTGAGCACGCCCGGAGGAAAGATGTCACGGAAGAGTTCACCGATCTTCAGGGTGCAGAGGGGCGTGAAGGGAGAGGGCTTCAATACCATCGTGTTACCTGCCACCAGGGCAGGGGCGACCTTCCACATCGAGAGCGTGACGGGGAAGTTCCAGGGCGCGATGGCGCAAACCACGCCGAGCGGGACGTAATGGGTTTCGATCCGCTGGGTGGCGGAATCCTCTGAAACGTGGACGGGCGGGGTCATCGCCGAAACGGCCATGAGCCATTGGGCGCCCCCGAGGATCTCCTGCTTCGCCGCATCGACCGGCCGGCCCTGCTCCCGGGTGAAAAGGCGCGCCAGCTCATCCGCATGTGCGGCGAGGCGTTCACCTGCCTTGCGCACCAATGCCTGGCGTTCTGCAATCGGAACCTTCCGCCACGATTTGAATGCGGCCCGGGCTGAAGCAACCGCTTCGTTGAGCTGCGCCTCGGTACAGTCCGGCGCCTGGGCGAAAGCCTGGCCTGTCGCCGGGTTTGTGACCTCGATCGTTCCGGGAGACGTGACGGCCTTGCCGCCAATGGTCATGCTGTAGTTGCTGTTGAAATCGATGGCCATGTCATTCCTCCCAAGGGTGCCCCTGCCGGGCTTGTCCGTACATTATGACCAACCCCATACGCCGTCACGATCTGGTCTGTCTCCGTAAAAAGTGGTCCGGGGTTAGAGTTCGTTCCGGCTTCGGTGAACCGGGCTCACTTCCCGAACTATCTGATCCGGGAGTGGCGGCATGCGGGGTAACGGCTTTTTCGCTGCATCCGCCGATGCCCTGACAAGGTCTTGCCCAAAAAAACACCAGAACCGCTTTTAGCGTGATCAAACTGAACAAGTGCCGGGCAGTTTCATTGCTGCGACAGCTCCGGCGCGTGATTTCAGATGTTGTTAACACAGACGCGCGATCTTCTAGGCGTTAACGGTGCCTGGCACAGGATTAACTTCCATGCGGAAACTCGTATCCCTTGCGATGACCGGCCTGCTCGCGGCAGCCTTGCCTGCTGCGGCCGATCTGCTCGTGTCTCCCGGAACCGTGGAGAAAGTCGTCTCGATGGAATACGAGGACGGCTCCACCGAGACGGAATATGTGCCCACCGAGGCGGTCGAACATGGCGAGGAACTGGCCTATGTGGTCAGCTTCCGCAACGAAGGTGCCGAACCGGCAGACGGCGTGGTCGTGGCCGTGCCGGTGCCTCAGGACATGGTCTATGTCGAGGATTCCGTGATCGCTGACGACGCTTCGGTCGATTTTTCGGTCGATGGCGGCAAGTCCTTTGCGCCGCGTGAGGGCCTGCTCGTCGAGGATGGTGAGACCACCCGGCAGGCTTATGCGGCCGAGATCACCCATGTGCGCTGGACCTTTACCCGCGTCGTGCCGGGTGAAGAAGGCATGCTGGCTTTCCACGCAGTCCTGAACTGAACGTACCCATCTCGCGCCGGGTTACCCGCGCGGGTTCTCCCGCACAGGGCGCTGATTGCCTCATGCCCACGACAGACCTCCAGCGCATGAACTTCCGGTGTGGACGGGGAAACCAGTCTGGCGTAACGGCGGGGCATGACGCTCGTGAAGATCTGCGGTCTCAAGGATCCGGACCTCGTTCGCTTCTGTGCAGCGGAGGGGGCAGACTGGGTTGGCTTTGTGTTTGCCGAGGCCAGTCCCCGTTACGTAACGCCCGAGGCGGCGCGGACACTCCTGTTGCAGATAGGGCGATCCACGCCGGTCGCGCTGGTGACCGACCCTGACGACAGGCTGCTTGCGAGCGTGATCGACCTGCGTGTTCCGGTGATCCAGTTGCATGGCAACGAGACCCCCGAGCGCGTCGCGGAGATCAAGGCAATGACCGGCTGCGAGGTCTGGAAGGCGATCGGCGTCGCCGAGGCGGCCGACCTTGACCGGGCAGGGGACTATGCCGCCGCCGACCGGCTCCTGATCGATGCCAAGCCCCCGAAGGATGCCGACCGCTCCGGCGGGCACGGGCTGCCCTTTGACTGGACGATCCTCAGGGGCTGGGAGAGCCCGAAACCCTGGATCCTGGCCGGCGGGCTGACCCCCGAGAACGTCGCCGGCGCCATCGCTGCGACAGGTGCGCCAGCCGTCGACGTCTCCTCTGGTGTGGAGCGGCTGCGGGGGCTAAAGGACAGGGAGCTGGTGCGGGCCTTTCTCCGCGCCGCCAAAGAGGTCTGACCTGATGGACGTGAGAAATACCTGGGACCAGTGGCCGGATGCCAACGGCCGGTTCGGCGAGTTCGGCGGACGCTATGTCGCCGAGACGCTGATGCCGCTGATCCTCGAACTCGAAGCCGAGTACCGCCGGGCCAAGGAAGACCCGGCCTTCAAGGCCGAGATGGACGACCTGTGGACCCACTATGTCGGCCGCCCGTCGCCGCTCTATTTCGCCGAGCGCCTGACCGAGCATTTCGGCGGGGCGAAGATCTATTTCAAACGCGACGAGCTGAACCATACCGGCGCGCACAAGATCAACAATTGCCTCGGCCAGGTGCTTCTGGCGCGGCGCATGGGCAAGACGCGCATCATCGCCGAGACCGGTGCCGGCCAGCATGGCGTGGCAACGGCGACGATCTGCGCGCGCTTCGGCCTCGAATGCGTTGTCTTCATGGGCGAGACCGATGTCGAGCGCCAGAAGCCGAACGTCTTCCGCATGCGCCTCCTGGGCGCGAAGATCGTGCCGGTGTCCTCGGGCACGGGCACGCTGAAGGATGCGATGAACGAGGCCTTGCGCGACTGGGTCACGAACGTCGAGAACACGTTCTACTGCATCGGTACGGCGGCCGGTCCCCATCCGTACCCGGAACTGGTGCGCGACTTCCAGTCGATCATCGGCAAGGAAGCCCGCGAGCAGATCCTCGAGCGGGAAGGGCGCCTGCCGGACGTCGTGATGGCGTGCATTGGCGGCGGCTCGAACGCCATCGGCCTGTTCCATCCTTTCCTGGAGGACGAGAGCGTCCGCATGATCGGCGTCGAGGCGGCCGGCCATGGCATCGAGACGGGTCTGCACGCGGCGGCCCTGAACGGCGGCAAGCCGGGTATCCTGCACGGCAACCGCACCTACCTGCTGCAGACCGATGACGGGCAGATCGTCGACGCCCACTCGATCTCGGCCGGGCTCGACTATCCGGGCATCGGGCCGGAGCACGCTTTCCTGCGCGACAGCGGCCGGGCGGAATACCGCTCGTGCACGGATGACGAGGCGCTGGCCGCCTTCCAGCTCTGCACGAAACTCGAAGGCATCATTCCGGCGCTCGAGCCGTCCCACGCGCTCGCACGTGTCGGCGACGTGGCGCAGGAACTGGGCAAGGACGGCCTGATCGTCCTCAACATGTGCGGCCGGGGCGACAAGGACGTGTTCTCGGTTGCCAAGCATCTTGGGGTGGAGATGTGAGGCTGCCGGCCGTGGCCCTCCTTGTGACACTCGTTGCGGGCTGCGTCCCGACGACCCGGTATAGTTATGTCCCCGTATCGCCTGCGAATTTCGAGGCAGCGCAGAAGGGTGAGAAAATTCCGCTCGTGGCATCGATGACTGCGCTCTGCTTTGCCGATGGCCGCACGGAGCTCGTACGCGACGCCGAATGGACCGACGCCGGCATCTGCGGGCAGGCGCATGCGCCCGTCGGCGGCGACGATGGCATGGAATGCTATGGCTGGGACGAACTGGCAGGCATCGGCGTACCTTACGAGAGCCGCTCGGCATCCGTTGTCCCGATGGCGGCAGTTCATGTAGGTAAGTGCGATCCGGAGCTTCTCACCCAATGACCGACCTTCTCCTCATCCGCATTACCTGCCCGTCGCGGCGCGTGGCCGACGAGATCGGCGACGCCGCCGTCGAGCACAGGCTGGCGGCCTGCGCCAATCTCGAAGGTCCGGTCTCGTCCACCTATCGCTGGAAGGGCGTCGTCGAGCAGGCCTTCGAATTCATCCTCTGGCTCAAGGCGCCGAAGGCGAACTGGGACCGGATCGAGGCGCTTGTCCTCACCCATCACCCCTATGATGTCCCAGCCATGGTCGCGTTGCCCTGTATCGAAGCGCACGAACCCTATGAGGCCTGGGTCCACGAGAATACGGAAAGCTGATGCCGACGGAACGTATCACCGCCGCCTTCGGTCGCGCGAAGGCGGACCAGCGCGCAGTCCTCGTCGCCTACCTGATGGGCGGCGACCCGGACCTTGAGACGAGCTACCAGTCGCTCTGCGCCCTGCGCGACAATGGCGCCGACATTATCGAGCTGGGCGCGCCTTTTACCGATCCGATGGCCGATGGCCCGGCGATCCAGAAGGCGGGCCTCCGGTCGCTGGCCGCGAAGACGACCCTGCGCGACGTGCTGGGGCTCGTCGCCCGGTTCCGGGAAACCGACCAGACGACGCCGATCATCATCATGGGCTATGCCAACCCGGTCCATTCCATGGGCTATGCCGCCTTCGCCGAAGCCGCGCACACAGCCGGTGTCGACGGCACGATCCTGGTCGACCTGCCGCCGGAAGAGGATTCGGAGCTGCGGCAGGAATACGCAAAATACGGCCTGTCGGTGATCCGCCTGGCCACCCCGACCACACACGAAGCCCGCATGAAGAAGGTCGCCGAGGGCGCTTCGGGCTTTGTGTATTTTGTCTCCGTCACGGGGGTGACCGGGGCCGGAAGTGCCGATCCTGCAGCCATTGCTGCGAATGTGGAGATGGCACGCCGGGTTTCGGGCTTGCCGATTTGTGTCGGTTTTGGTGTAAAAACCGGTGCACAGGCTGCGGAAATGGCTAAGATTGCAGACGGGGTTGTCGTAGGCAGTGCTTTCGTGGAGCATGCCGCTGCGGCACACGAATCAGGGGAATCCGCCAAGGCGCCCGCGGGAATGGGTGCACTGGCGGGAGAACTGAGCCGGGCGATTGCAAAGGTCGCCAAACCGTAGTGCCTGTTGCAGCCGTGGAGGTTGTCGGATGAACTGGATCAACAAGGTCACGCCACCGGGCCTGAACCTCAAGACCATGCTGACCAGCAAGAAGGACACGCCAGAGGATCTCTGGGTCAAGTGTCCTGTCTCGGGCGAGCTGGTCTACAAGACCGATCTTGAAGAGAACTGGTATGTGACGCCGGCCGGCGCGCACATGCGGATTTCGCCCCGCATGCGGTTTCGCCTCCTGTTCGACGACGAGCGCTGGGAGCCGATCGAGCTGCCCGAAGTGCCGATGGACCCGCTGAAATTCAAGGACGACAAGCCGTATCCGGCCCGTCTCAAGTCTGCAAAGGCGAAGATCGCCGCGCGCGACAAGAAAGAGACTGAAGGCGGCGGCGCCCCGCTGCTGCAGGACGACTGCATGGTCGCGGCCTATGGCAAGATCGGCGGCGTGCCGACGGTCGTGCTGGTGCAGGACTTTGCCTTCATGGGCGGATCGCTCGGCATGGCGGCCGGGGAGGGCTTCATCACGGCTGCCCATATGGCGCTCGCCCGCAAGGCGGCCTTTGTCGTCTGCACGGCGTCCGGCGGCGCGCGCATGCAGGAAGGCACACTCAGCCTGATGCAGATGCCGCGTACGACGCTCGCCATCAACGAACTCGCCGAAGCGAAACTGCCCTATATCGTCGTGCTGACCGACCCGACCTCGGGCGGCGTCTCGGCCTCCTATGCGATGCTGGGCGACGTGCATATTGCCGAGCCGGGCGCGATGATCGCCTTCTCGGGCCCGCGCGTGATCGAACAGACGATCCGGGAAAGCCTGCCCAAGGGCTTCCAGCGGTCGGAATTCCTCCGCGAGAAGGGCCAGGTCGACATCGTGGTGGACCGGCGCAAGATGAAGGAGACGCTGACACGCGTCCTTTCCATGCTGATGCCGAAATCCCGGCGTTCCGGTGACAGCCTGCCGACCTCGCTCACGGCGCCCAAGACGCACGTGACCAAGGGCAAGACTGCTTGACCGGAGACAGTGCGGCCCTGGCCGCAGCGCTGAAGCGCTTCGAGGGGCTCTATCCTGACGTGATCCACCTGTCGCTCGGACGGGTCGAAGCTGCGCTTGAGGCGCTCGGCCGTCCGCAGGACCGTCTGCCGCCGGTGATCCATGTAGCGGGGACGAACGGGAAGGGGTCCACCTGCGCCTTCATGCGCGCCATGGCCGAGGCGGCCGGGCTGAAAGTGCACGTCTTCACCAGTCCCCACCTCGTGCGCTTCAACGAACGGATCCGCCTCGCCGGCGAGATCGTCGATGACGAACGCCTGATCGGCTGGCTCGACCGGACCTATGAGGCGCTGCAGGGGATGCAGATCACGCATTTCGAGGCGACGACGGCCTGCGCGCTGCTCGCCTTCTCGGAAGTGCCAGCGGACCTCCTGATCCTCGAGGTCGGCCTCGGCGGGCGCTACGACGCGACGAATGTGATCGAGCATCCGGCCCTCTGCGTGATCGCGCCGGTGGATTTCGACCACAAGGCTTTCCTCGGCTCGGACCTGCGCAAGATTGCGGGCGAGAAGGCGGGCATCATCCGGCCGGGCCACCCGGTGCTGAGCGCCATACAGCGCAAGGTCTGCGACGAGGTGATCACGGCAGAGGCCGAGAAGCAGGGGGCGCCGCTCTACCGGCTGAAGGCGCACTTCATCGATGCCATGCCGAACGATCTCGGACTTATCGGCGAGCACCAGCGCGCCAATGCGGCCCTTGCGGCGATGGCGATGCAGCTGTTCGGCAATTCCACCCGGATCAGCCAGGAGGCGATCTTCGAGGGTGCGCGCAAGGCGACCTGGCCGGCGCGGATGCAACGTCTGAAGCCCGGCCCGCTCACAGCACTCGTGCCGGGCAAGGAAGTCTGGCTGGACGGCGGGCACAACCCGCATGCCGCCCGGGCCATCGCTCGCCACCTGAAGCAGCAGGAAGGACAGACGGCGCTCGTCTCCGCCATGCTGGCTTCGAAGGATGCGACCGGCTTCTTCCTGCCGTTCCGACGGCTGAACCCGCCGGTCTTCACGATCCCGAATGCGCCGGGCCACCGGGCGGCGGAGCCAGGCGACCTTGCCGATGCGGCGGCCACGGCGGGCCTGCACGCAACGCCCTGCGACAGCCTGGAGGCGGGACTGAAGGCGGCCGCGGCGACCGGCGCCGACCGGATCCTCATCTGCGGCTCACTCTACCTCGCCGGCGAGGTCCTGTCGAAGAACGGGGAAGACCCGGTCTAGGCCGCAATCGGAGCCCGGAATGGAAAAAGGGCGGCCAATCAGGCCGCCCTTTCCACTCTACACGGTACTCTACTGTCCGGCACTATCAGGGGCGAACCCTTAACAGAACCCGAACAAGGTGACCGCAGAGACCTATTTCGCCTGTTTGGCGAGCAGGTTGCGGATTTCTTCCAGAAGCACTTCCTGACGCGGCGGGGCCGGCGGCGGGGCAGCTTCTTCTGCTTTCTTGAGCTTGTTCATGCCCTTGATGATCATGAACATCACGAAGGCGACGATCAGGAACGAGATCACCGACGAGATAAAATTGCCGAGTTCAACGATCGCAGCCGGTTTCACCACTTCGCCGGCCTCGTTGAGGACGGCCGGTGTGATCGTGAAGGCGATCGAAGAGAGGTCGATGCCGCCCATGATGGGCGCGAGGACGGGCAGGAACACGCCCTGGATGAAGGCGGTCACGACGGTGGCGAAGGCGCCGCCCATCACAAAACCGACAGCCATGTCGATGAGGTTGCCCTTGAGGGCGAATTCCTTGAATTCCTTGAGCATTATGCCACCCCTTTCCTGAGTTCCTGTCCCTGAAGCCTGCAGTTTTGATCCTATTATTCGGAATAGGGGTCAAGGTGGCTCAACATTGACGGGAAAGGCGGGGCCCTATCTCGCCTCGGGATCTTCGCCGCCATTGACGCGCGCGCGCAGCTCCTTGCCGGCCTTGAAGAAGGGAACGGCCTTGGCCGGAACCTCGACAGGCTCGCCCGTGCGTGGATTGCGCCCCTTGCGGGAATCCCGCTTGCGCACGGAAAAAGCTCCAAAGCCGCGCAGCTCCACGCGGTCACCACGGGCCAGCGCGGACCCGATCTCGTCCAGGATCACATTCACCACCTTCTCCAGGTCTTCCTGGCGGAGGTGCGAATATTCCGTCGCGAGTTTCGCTATGAGTTCGGACTTCAGCATGTGTTTGTTTGTAAACGCATTTGCGGCGGAAGCGCTAGGCCCCCGCCGCAAACATTGCTAGAAATTTAGAGGACCCGAGGTCCCCCGGCACTCGGGCAGCCTAGCCTTTCAGCTCTTCTGCCTGTGCTTTCCATTCAGCGCCTTTGCCAGACGTGCCGACTTCCTCTTCGAGGGCTGCCAGCTGGTCGTCCGTCATTCCGGCGATCTGCCAGAAATGGAACACACCGGCTTCGTTCAGCTTCTTCTCGAAGGCCGGGCCGACGCCTTTGATCTTCTTGAGATCGTCAGCTTCGCCCTGGGGGGCAGCGAGACGGCCGTCTGCTGCGGCTTTCTTCGGCTCTGCCTTGCCGACGTTCGACGAGGCGAGGGCCGCGCCGAGGATGTCGCCAAGCGATGCGCCGGCGTCTGCCGAACCGTACTGTGCGACGGCTTCGGCTTCTTCGGCGATTTCCAGTGCCTTGATCGAGAGCGAAACGCGGCGCGTTGCGCGGTCGACCTGGATCACTTTCGCATCGACCTTGTCGCCGACGGCAAAACGTTCCGGACGCTGATCTGCGCGGTCACGCGACAGATCGGAGCGGCGGATGAACGTCTTGATGGCCGGGTTGCCGAACTCGACCTCGATACCGCCCGAAGTGACTTCGGTGACGGTGCAGGTGACGGTCGCGCCACGCTTCACGGTGCCGGTTTCGACAGCTTCCATCGGATCGCCGGAGAGCTGCTTGATGCCGAGCGAGATGCGCTCTTTCTCGATGTCGACATCGAGAACCTTCGCCTTGACCATGTCACCCTTGTTGAAGGCTTCAATGGCCTGGTCGCCCGACTTCTCCCACGAGATGTCGTTGATGTGGACCATGCCGTCCAGATCCGGGCCGAGGCCGATGAACAGGCCGAACTCGGTGATACCGCGGACTTCGCCCTCGATTTCCGAGCCAACCGGGTGTTCGGACAGGAAGGCCGACCACGGATTGTCCAGGGTCTGCTTGAGGCCGAGCGAGATGCGGCGCTTGTCGCTGTCGACGTCCAGCACTTCCACATCGACTTCCTGGGAGGTCGAGAGGATCTTGCCGGGGTGCACGTTTTTCTTGGTCCAGCTCATTTCGGAGACGTGGATCAGGCCCTCGACACCGTCTTCCAGCTCCACGAAGGCGCCGTAGTCGGTGATGTTGGTGACGATGCCCTTGAGGCGCGCGCCAACCGGGTAACGCACGTCGATGCCATCCCACGGATCCGAACCCAGCTGTTTCATGCCGAGCGAGATACGCTGGGTCTCCGGGTTGATCTTGATGATCTGGACTTCGACTTCCTGGCCGACCTCGACCACCTGCGACGGGTGGTTGATGCGCTTGTAGGACATGTCGGTGACGTGCAGCAGGCCGTCGATGCCGCCGAGGTCAACGAACGCACCGTAATCGGTGATGTTCTTGACGATACCCTTGCGGACGTCGCCTTCCTTCATGTCGGAGACGATTTCGGCACGTTGCTCGGCGCGGCTCTCTTCGAGGATTGCGCGGCGCGAGACAACGATGTTGCCGCGCTGGCGGTCCAGCTTGAGGATCGCGAACGGCTGGACTTCGCCCATGAGCGGACCGACGTCGCGCACGGGGCGGATGTCGACCTGCGAACCCGGGAGGAAGGCGTTGACGCCGCCGAGGTCGACGGTAAAGCCGCCTTTGACGCGGCCGGAGATGGCGCCCTTGACCGGTTCGTTGTTGTTGAAGCTGCGCTCGAGCTTGATCCAGCGCTCTTCGCGGCGGGCCTTGTCGCGGGACAGGACGGCATCGCCGAGGGCGTTTTCGATACGGTCGAGGTAGACGTCGACGATGTCGCCGGGCTTCGGCTGGTCGTCTTCGAGAGCGAATTCACGTGCCGGGATGCGGCCTTCGGTCTTCAGACCGATGTCGACGAGCACGAAGTCGTTTTCGATGCGGATGACGGTGGCCGGAACGACCTGGCCTTCCTGCATCGCCGCCGCAGCGGCCGACGTTTCGAACATCGAGGCGAAATCGTCGGTGGAGGGGTTCATAGAATTGGACATATCTGGTTCCTGAGGCGGATCGAACGGTTCAACGCAGGCGCGCACCATTGCGGCCTGCTGGAACGACCCGAGAGCGTGGTCTCATAATCTGAAGTGGTGCGACCTGTTTGGATTTGAGGCTGTAAAAGCCCCTTCAGGCGCGGTTTCCACGGGCGAGGACGGCCTCAACGGCAGCCAGCGCCTTTTCCACTGCGGCCTCTATAGTGAGGTCGGTTGTATCGATCAAGACCGCATCTGCGGCCATTTTCGCCGGTGCTTCGGCCCGGTTCTGGTCCCGTTCGTCCCGTTCCCGCAGCTGCTGGATCACCTGTTCGAGGCTGACCGGCTCGCCGAAGCCGAGGAGTTCGCGCCAGCGCCGGTAGCCGCGCTGCTCCACATCGGCGTCGACCCAGAGCTTCACGTCGGCATCCGGTGCGATGACGGTGCCGATGTCGCGGCCATCGAGCAGGGCGCCGCCGGACTGCAGGGCGAAGGCGCGCTGCAGTTCGAACAGGGCCTGGCGAACGGCGGGAAGGGCGCTGACCTTGGAGGCGGCCTTGCCGGCCTCGGCCGTGCGCAGTTCGGCCTCGTTGAAATCGTCGAGGTCCAGCGCGGCGGCGATGGCGGCGAGGCGGGGCTCGTCGTCCAGCGGGACATGTTTCTTCATCGCGGCCACGGCGGTCGCCCGGTAGAGCCGGCCGGTGTCCATGTGCGGCAGGCAGTAATACGAAGCCAGCCGCTTCGCGATGGTGCCTTTCCCGGAGGCCGTGGTGCCGTCGATTGCGATGATCATGGCGGCGGGGATTGGGCGAAGCGCTGATCCAAGTCAAGCAAGCAGAGGCGCCGGCGCGCAGATCACGAGCAAGGCGAAGGCGCAGCGGCCCCGGGTTGAAGGCCCGGGAACCGCCGCGCGCAGTTCATCATCTTGGCGCCATGCGGATGCCGCCGTCGAGGCGGAGGGTCTGGGCGTTGAAATAGGAGTTGCGCACCAGTTCCATGGCGAGGGAGGCATATTCCTCCGGCTTGCCGAGGCGCTTGGGGAAGGGGACTGAAGCGGCGAGGCTGTTGAGCACCTTGTCCGGCGCGCGCAGCATCAGCGGCGTTGCGAAGATGCCCGGCATGATCGAGTTCACGCGGATGCCGATATCCATCAGGTCGCGCGCCATCGGCAGGACGAGGCCGTTCACGCCCGCCTTGCACGAGCCGTAGACGACCTGGCCGATCTGGCCGTCCTGCGCGGCGACGGAGGCCGTCAGCGTGATGCAGCCGCGCTCGCCGTCTTCCAGTTCCGGAAGGGTCGACATGCCGAGTGCAGAGAGGGACGCGATGCGGTAGGACGCGACCAGTACGCCGCGGGCGCCGAATTCATAGTCTTCGGTCGAGAGGCGCTTGTAGCGGGCATTTTCCTTGTCCCAGGAGAGCGTCTTGCCGCCCTTGGAGGCCATGGCGCAGTGGACGGTGATCCGCTCCTGACCATGGGCGGCGCGGGCCTTCTCGAAGCCGGCGACGCAGGAGGCTTCGTCCATGATGTTCACGTTGCAGAAGATACCGCCGATTTCCTTGGCGGTGGCTTCGCCGGCGTCTTCATTGATGTCGAAAATGGCGACCTTGGCGCCCGCCTTGGCGAGGGCACGGGCGGTGGCCTGGCCGAGGCCCGAGGCGCCGCCGGTGACGACTGCGGCCGTGTCTTTGGTGATCTGCATGGTGTTTCCTCCTGATTATATCTGACTATGCCGGATCATGCCGGTTCTTCGACGAAGCCCTTCCAGGTCTTCATGTAGCTGAGAAAGGCCTCGCCGAGGCCTTCGGCGCGCAGGTGCGCTTCGGGCACGGGCAGGGCGATGGGGGTGAAGTCCGGATCGGCGATGACTTTCTCAGGGAAGTCATGATGCAGGATGGCACCGCGGCCGATGACGACGAAATCGAGTCCGGCGTCCACCGCTTTGTGACAGGCTGCGCCGTTGGTGAGCTTGCCGGCCGCGCCGAGGCGGCAGTTGCCGCGGGGCAGGGCGGCGAAGAGGTCGACCAGCGCCTTGCCCTTGTAGGCCTCTTCTTCCGGTTCCTTGAAACTGTCCCACAGGGACATGTCGAGATAGTCGACCTTGCCGCCGGTCATCACCGCTTCTGCGAGGCGGAGGATTTCGCCAAGGTCCATGCCGAAGCGTTCGGGCGAAAGCCGCACGCCGAGTGAGAAGTCCTTGCCGCATTCGCTGCGCACGGCATCGATCAGTTCCATGAGGAATTTGACGCGGTTCTCGTAAGGTCCACCCCATTCATCTGTGCGCTGGTTCACCTCGCCGCTGAGGAACTGGCATAGCAGGTAGCCATGCGCGCCGTGCAGTTCCACGCCGTGGAAACCGGCTTTCTCGGCGCGCTTTGCAGCAGTGACGAAGGCGTCGAAGGCCTGTTTCACTTCGTCGCCAGTCATCGCGCGGGCGCCGAATTCCCCATTGTCGGTGGGGCAGACCGGCGCCTCGCCGATCAGCTCCTTCGGGCTGCGCATGCCGGCATGGTGCAGCTGGACGACGGAATGCGTGCCGGTCTTGTTGAGTGCGTCCGCAAGGCGCGTGAGGCCGGGCAGGTGCTTGTCGTCGAAAATGCCGAGCTGGCCGGGGAAGCCCTGGCCGATCGCCTGCACATGCGCCGCGCAGGTCATGGTGAGGCCGAAGCGCCCCTCGGCGCGATAGGTCAGCCAGCGGAACTCGTCATCGCTGAGCGTGCCGTCGGCATGGCTCTGCAGGTTTGTCAGCGGCGCCAGCATGAAGCGGTTCTTCATGGCGGGGCCATGGGCGAGGGTGAGGGGCGAAGAAAGATCAGTCATGCCCGCACTTTGGCGCGGGCAGCAAAGAGGTCAATTTCTGCCGTGGGGGCAGGTTGCCGGACTAGATCGCGCCTGACTCTGCGAGCATTGGCAGGATGTCGTGCAGGATCGCATCCGCATAGGGCAGGTCGTAATTGCCGAGGATCGCAACGGACCATGTGCCGTCGAGCGACATCCTGAGGCTGGAGCCGATCCCGATATTTGCGCCGCCGCCGGAATGACCTGTGAAGATCGTGCCGCCGACTGTCTCGCGCACAAAGCCCATGCCGTAGCTGACGCCGGGATAGATTTCACCTGCGTGCCGGGTGAGCATGTCCAGGGTCTCGGGCTTTACCAGCTGGCCGCCGCTCAGGGCCTTGAACCAGGCAGCAATGTCAGCTGACGTGCTGAAGCCGCCGCCGCAGGAATTGCCCCGCCAGGGCAACATGTTCGCGTTCGGCTTTGGCGGCTCGCAGCGGAAAAGATCCGTGCGCTCATGGAAATAGCCCGTGGCGCAGAGCGCGCGGGCCTCATCGCGGGTAAAGTGCCCGCTGGAATGCATGGCGGCCGGCGCGTAGACCCGCTCAGCAAGGACGTTCCAGAACGGCGCCTGCGCAATCTGCTCGATGATTGCGCCGAGAACGACATAGCCCTCATTGCTGTAACTGGTTCGGGCACCCGGAGCGAACGCGACAGGCATCGCAGCGATGGCCGGCAGCAGTTCCGAGACGCGATCATACCGGTCGTGCGAGTAGGCGTGGATGCCGCCCGGTGGCTGGCCGAGGCCTGCGCTGTGCGTGAGAAGGTGGCGGACCGTGATGCCGCTCGCTCCGGCGATTGCAAACTCCGGCAGGAGGTCTGCAACCCGGTCTTCAAGCTGAAGCCGGCCAGCTTCGATCATCTGGCCGATGAGGATGGCGGTGAAGCTCTTGTCGGCAGAGCCCAGATTGAAGCGCGTGCCGGCGCCGATGGGGCGGCCTTCGGACATGTCAGCCGTTCCGTACGACGCGGTGAAGACGGAGCCGGCATCTGAATGGTCTATCCGGACCACACCGGAAAATTCGTCGCGGGACACCGCGAAGTCGAGGCGTTCGCGGATCCGGTCGTGGAGGCTCAATGTGCCCGGCGGGCGGCTGAACGGCGCGATAAAGGGAGACGGGTCCAGAACGGGGCGCAGATCGAATATCCGCGCCGGGTCGTCCCGGTCGAAGCGCAGGTCGATGCGCCTTGTGGCGGCGATCTTGCCGAGTGCGCAGGTGAGGCGGAGTTCGCTGCCCCGCTGTTCCAAGGCGAGCAGGCTCAGCGCGCCGGTGCGCTCGGACTGGCCCAGCAGCCAGTCCGCCCAGTCGGCAGCGCTGCGCCGGGAAAGTCCGCCCTGAGACACATTGTTCGACGCCCAGCTCGTCAGGGCCTGACGGTCACCATCATTGTAGGCGTCGATGAAGCCCGCGGCGAACTGGACCGGGCGCGCGGCGCCGATCAGGACCGGAAGGGCAAGCAGGCTGCCTGCGGCGCAGAGAAAACCGCGCCGGTTCCAGTCTTCTGCAGGATTGTCGCCATCGGGTGAGCGCATGGAGGTCATGATCTTTCCGGTTTGCAGGGGCGGAAGCGGAGGTATTGCGGAAGGCGCGCCCCCGGCTGGAGCGCGATGCCTCTACCAGTTCCTGCAGCATTGCAAAGGGAGATTTGGTGAAGGTTTTCGCGGCGGGCTCAGAGTAAGTTTCGGTTCGCCCGGGACCGCTCAGCCCTCCGATATGTCCGCTCCGAGCGCCGCCATATGCGTCAGGAATTCCGGATAGCTCGTGTCGATCATGGAGATGTCGTCGACGCTGACGGGGTTCTGCGCGGCGGTGCCCATGATGAGGGCGCTCATGGCGATGCGGTGGTCGTGGCGGGTTTCGACGAGGCCGCCGCCGGGCACCTTGCCGGCGCAGCCCTGCACGATGAAGCCGTCCGGCGTGCCTTCCGCCTCGACGCCATTGGCGCGGAGCATGGCGACGGTGGCGTCAATGCGGTCCGACTCCTTCACGCGCAGTTCCTCGGCGCCGGTGACGACCGTCTCGCCCTCGGCAAAGGCGGCGAGGACGGCGAGGATCGGGAATTCGTCGATCATGGAGGGCACGTAGCGCTCCGGCACGTGGATGCCCTTGAGGCGCGCATGGCCGGAGGCGAGGCTGATCAGGCGCTCGCCCGCCGCTTCGCCCGCCTCTTCGGCGCCGAGATGGGCGCCCATCAGGTTGGCGACATCGTAGAAGCCGGACCGGGTCGGGTTCGACATGACATTGTCGACCTGCACGTCGCTGGCGGGGGAGAGGATGCCGGCAGCTACGAGGAAGGCGGCGGAGGAGGGGTCGCCGGGGATCGCGGCCTCGATGGCGCGGAGGAGCTGCCCGCCGCGAATCGAGATCCGGGTCGGCTCGCCGGGGGTGCGTGTGACGCCGACTTCGGCGCCGAAGCCGCGCAGCATGCGCTCGGTATGGTCGCGGGTGGGCTTGGCCTCTTCCACAATGGTCGTGCCATGGGCCGAGAGACCGGCCAGCAGGACGGCGGACTTGATCTGCGCGGAGGCCTGCGGCGGGGCATAGGTGATGGCCTTCAGCGCCTTCGTGCCGGTGAGGGAGAAGGGCAGGCGGCCATCCGGGCCGGCGGTGTCGGTCAGTCCCATCTGGCGCAGCGGCGTCAGGATGCGGTTCATCGGGCGGGAGCAGAGGCTCTTGTCGCCGGTCAGCGCGGCGGTGAGGTCATGGCCGGCCATGACGCCCATCATCAGGCGCGAACCCGTGCCGGAATTGCCGAAATCAAGCACACCCGCCGGTGAGGAGAGGCCTTTCGCGCCGACGCCGGTGACTTCCCAGTCGCCGCCGCCGAGGCGTTTGACCTCTGCACCGAGAGCCTGCATGGCCTGTCCGGTCCGCAGCACGTCGTCGCCTTCGAGGAGGCCGGAGAATCGGCTCGTCCCCTCCGCCAGGCCGCCGAAAATCAGGGCGCGGTGGCTGCAGGATTTGTCCCCGGGCGCCCGGACGGCGCCCTTCAGCGATTTGACGGGACGGCTGGTCCAGACCATGAGTGTTTCCGAGCTGAATTTTTGCGTGAATTGGGGCTTTGACAGCGCGCGGCGTTCATGGCAAGCGCCCGCCCAGACCAAATTCCAGAAATCCAACGAGGAGGCGTGTCGCCCGTGTCGAAAGACAAGCTTGGAACCAAGCAGGTTTGCCCGTCCTGCGAAGCCCGTTTTTATGATCTCAACAAGCGCCCGGCCGTATGCCCGAAGTGCGGTGAGGAGTTCGACCCCGAAGACGAAGTGATCCGCACCACCATCACCAAGGTGAAGGCCAAGGCGGCCCGCGCGGCGGTCAAGTCCGAGGACGATGACGAGGATTACGACGACGAGGACGAGGCCGCGGCTTCGGCCCGCGACGACGACGATGAAGACGATGCCGACGTCGAGGACGAGGCCGGCGACGAGGAAGACGCCAAGGAACTCGGCGACGAGGACGAAATCCTCGAAGCGAACGACGATGTCGAGGACGAAGACGAAGGCGGCACGAAGGTTCCGTCGGGCTTCACCGAGGACGGCGTCGACGACGAGGACGAGGACGACATCCTCCTGACCGACGATGACGAAGACGATTTCGAGATCGACGAAGACGGCGACGATGACGACGATCTGGTCCTCGATGACGAGGAAGATGAAGAATAGACTTGAAAGCCGGAAAAGGCGGATATAAACCGCCCACTTCCCGGTTCGGGGCCATAGCTCAGTTGGGAGAGCGCTTGCATGGCATGCAAGAGGTCAGGGGTTCGACTCCCCTTGGCTCCACCATTTCCTTCCGGACCGTCCGCAACAGCGTAGGACCGCCTCTCAGGCGGCCCTCAGCGTGAGGATCCGGATCCCGGCCGCGCCGAACAGCGTTCCGACCACGAGATCCACAGGACGGCGCAGGCTGCGATAGGCGGCAATCGCCCGCCGTGTGGAAAACAGGTAGGCATAGCCCACAAAGACGCCGACCGCCGACAGGGCGCAGAGGCCGATCGCGACCCCCAGGAAGGCGGGCGGCGCCGAATAGCCCGTGCCGACCGACAGGGTTGCCATCCAGACCAGCGGCGCCTTGGGATTCGTCAGGTGCAGCAGCAGGCCGCGCAGGTATTGCCGGTGGACGGAGACCGGCTCCGGCGCGGGGGCAGGGGCGTCCGGCGCTGTCTTCGTTGCGGCGGAGCGCAGGGCCCTGAACGCCAGGAACAGGAGATAGGCCCCGCCGGATATCTTCATGATTGTGAAGAAGACGACAGAGGTCTTCAGCGCCGCCACGAAGCCGAGCGCCGCCACGCAGGCCCAGAAAATCGACCCGGTCACGATGCCCAGCGACAGGGAAACGCCGGCAAGGCGTCCCTGACGGGCCGAGACGTTCATGATCATCAGCGTGGCCGGACCGGGGCTCGCGACCCCGATCACGAAGACGGACAGGATCAGCAGCAGGTCGGGCAGGTAGAGGCGGGTCAGGTCGAGCAGCATGGCAGCGGATTTCCGGTTGGATAAAGAACGGCCCCAGTGACTAGCAGAATGGCCCGCTGTGGCCGCATGACGCTTTGTTGCGTGACATTACGGGCCTCGCGCCGGCGTGAACGGCGCCCTGATGAAGCCGCATTCCCGGCACTTGAAGCGCCACAATTGACCCCCACCTTATGGGGGAACGAAAGGTGCCCAAAGGGACCCCATGTTCGCCGTATCTGTCGTACGACGGAAAGGAGTGCCGACATGTTGAACGACGAAAACACAGCCCGCTTCGAAGCGGATCCTATCGTCTACATCCGCCACCTGGGCGCTGACGAGGTGAACGAACTCGTGCCCGCGAATGCGCTCGAAGGTGTGGGACATCCGGAAGACCTGTTCATGGTCGCGTCCGCCGATGGCCGCCAGCTGGCGATTGTCGAAGGCCGCGAGGCAGCCTTTGCGGCTGCCCGGATGCACGACCTGACCCCGGTCTCCGTGCACTGAGAGGCCTGGAAAACCGGTCTGGAAAATGACCCGGAAAAATGCCCGGCCGGGCACCCGGCCGGAGCCCCCGGATCCGGATTGGCCCCGCCCGCAGAAATGCCGGCGGGGTTTTTTATCGGCCGCGCCCGTCGCCGCCACCTTTCAGGCCCTTGCCATTTTGCGCCCGGAAGATGACACTCCCGTCAACTATACCCCCGGGAGGAAACGGGCATGAGACCCATCACGATCGCAGCCGTGGCGCTTGTCGCCCTGTCACCCGTCGCCTGCAGCAAGAAAGCGCCCGAGCCGGCCGCTCCGGCGGGGCCCGCCGTGACCGACGTTTCGGTCGAAGGCGATTTCGCGGCCAACCTGCAGCTCGCCCTGATCGAGGCGACGCCCGGCGACACGATCCGCATGCCGGAAGGCACGTTCGCCTTCACCACGGGCGTCTCGCTGGATGTCGACGGCGTGACGCTGACCGGCGCCGGCCAGGACAAGACGGTGCTTGACTTTGCCGGACAGACCGGGGCAGGCGAAGGCCTGCTGGTGACCGCCGACGATGTCGTCCTCACCGGCTTCGGCATCCGCGACACCAGGGGAGACGGGATCAAGTCCAAGGATTCCGACCGCATCACCTACAAGTCCATCACGGTGGAATGGTCGGGCGAGCCGAAGGCCTCGAACGGGGCCTATGGCATCTATCCGGTCGAATCCGAGGATGTGCTGGTCGAGAACTGCACCGTACGCGGCGCCTCCGATGCGGGCATCTATGTCGGCCAGTCGAACCGGATCATCGTCCGCAATTCGGTCGCCGAATACAACGTGGCCGGTATCGAGATCGAGAACTCGTCGAATGCCGACGTGTACGGAAACAGCGCGCGCTACAATGCGGGCGGTATCCTCGTGTTCGACCTGCCGGACCTGCCGATCACCGGCGGTCATTCGACGCGCGTCTATGACAATGACATCGTGGACAACAACACGGTGAACTTCGCGCCGGTCGGCAATATCGTGGCGGGCGTGCCGTCCGGCACGGGCCTGATCGTGATGGCGAACTCGGACGTCTACATCACCGGCAACCGGTTTGCGGGCAACCGCACCGTGCACGCGATGCTGACGGCCTATACCGAGCCCTTCACCGATGCGAACTACAATCCGCTGATGAACGACATCACGCTGAGCGCAAACAGCTACGAGGGCGGCCTGACTGATCCGCAGGGCATGCTGGCGCCGATTGCGCAGGCCCTGGGTGGCCAGCTGCCGGCCATCGTCACCGATGGCGTGACCCGCTGGAACGGCGGACAGGACGAGGCGGTGAACATCGTTATCGCGGAGGCGCCGGAAGTCGGCTTCCTCAGCCTCGGGCTTGGCGAGTATCCGCTCGACCCGGCGAAGCTGAACCCGTCCTACGAGCGTCCGGCCGGCATGCCGGTGCCGGAACGGGCTGCGATCGTGCTGCCGCAGGACAAGGACGCGCAATGACACGCGCCTCATGGCTCGCGCCGCCGCTCGCCTGTCTTGCGCTCACCGTATGCGGGGGCGGGCAGGCGGCGGGGCCGGACCTGACGGCGATCCTTTCGGAAGCACCTGCGCCGGTTCTGTCAGACTACGGATTTTTCGAGGATGCGAAAGCGGACGTGCCGGCGGCGCGGGTGAAGGCCTATGACCTGATCAATCCGCTATTCTCCGACGATGCCGACAAGCACCGCTTCATCTATGTGCCGCCGGGCAGTGAGGTGAAGGCGGATGGCGACGGGCTGCCGGTGTTCCCGGTGGGCACGGCCCTGATTAAGACCTTCGCCTTTGCGCCCGACATGCGGACGCCGGAGGAAGGGAATTACAAGGTCGAGACGCGGGTGATCATCCGCAAGGCGGATGGCTGGGCCGCCTTTCCCTATGTCTGGAACGATCAGGGCACGGAGGCGGACTATGCGCCGACCGGCGCGCGGCGGACCATCGAGACGATCAACCCGGCCGGCGAGCCGCTGCGCATCGCCTATGAAGTGCCGAACAAGAACCAGTGCAAGACCTGCCACCAGGCGGGCGACGTGCTGGAGCCCATCGGGCCGAAACTGCGCAACCTCGATCATGTGGGGCCGGCGGGTGTCGATCAGGTGCCGGACTGGGTGGCGGCCGGCATTCTTGACGGCGTGCCGCCGGGCCTGAAGGCCACGCCATACGCGCTGGATGCGAGCCTGCCGCTGGACGCGCGGGCGCGCGGCTATCTCGATGTGAATTGCGGCCATTGCCACAAGCCGGACGGCTCGGCCTCGAACTCGGGCCTCTGGCTGACGCTTGAAGAAACCTCGCCGACGCGCCTCGGCCTCAGGAAGCACCCGACGGCAGCAGGCCGCGGCTCCGGCGACCGGCGCTACGTCGTCGATCCGGGGCACCCGGAGGAATCGATCCTCGCCTACCGCATGGCCTCGACCGAGCCGGGCGTCGCGATGCCCGAGCTGGGACGGACCTTGCCGGACCCGGTGGGCATTGAGTTGATCAATCAGTGGATTGCGGGGATGGAGGCGGAGTAGCGCTCAGCCGCCGCGGTGGATGCGGGCGAGGCGGCTTTCGGCCTCTTCGATGGCGGCGCGGAATTGTTCCGCCTCAATCGCTGTGTGCGGATCGGGAAAGCAGCTGCGGGCCCAGTGGAGGGCGCGGGTGTAGATGCGTGTCTCTGCCGGCGTGCGTTCGAGCGCGGTCTCATAGGCGCTGGCGAGGGCGTTTGCGCCGTAGATGTCGATGTCTATGGCCTGCAGGCGGGCTTCGGCCTCCTCGAAGCGCAGGGCGAGGATGAGGGCGATGGCCTCGCCCGAGGCATCGGCGAGGCGGCGCTTCTTTTCCTCTATCGGGTCGGGCAGGACGGGCCTTTCCGCGACTTGTGGGGCGGGCGCCGTGCCGGTCAGCGGCAGGGTCGGGCGCGGCTTCCCGCCGGTGTCGAGCGAGAGCATGACGCCTTCGAGGAAGGGGCCATAGTCCGCCCACAGATCGGCCGGCGCCTCAGCCACGCCGTGCCAGGCCTCGCCCCGGCTCTCGAACAGGTAGTGGACCCGGTACGGATCGCCCGGAAGGTCCGCGGCGAGGCCCGGCCAGGTGTGCTTCCTGCCGGTGGCGGTCACCGGGCGGGCGGCGCCGCTGCAGAGCGCGGCCATGGCGGTGGCAAGGTCCGGCGCGCCGGCGAGGTCTGCTGTGCGGATGCGCAGCGTGGCCGGGGCGATGGCGGTGAGGGCCGCGACGAGGCCGGGCGGGGCTTCATCGTCGTCGAAGAGGCCCGGCGGCACTTCCACCGAGACCGGGCCGTACTGGCGCCGCGGATAGGCCATCAGAGGAACCGGAAGGCGAGGTATGCGGCCGCGAAGGCGAGCGGGCCGACCAGCATGAACACGATGGGGCCGTTGCCTTTCTCGAGGACCAGGAAGGCCTTGTCCGGATGCGCTTCGTCCACCCAGGCCGTCACCTTTGCGCCGAGCGGGAAGGGAGCGAGCTCCGCGGCGGCGTCCTCGTGCGAGGAATAGCCCGTGCCGATGATGTTCGGGTGGAACATGTCGCTCTCGTAGACCGTGCCGTTCACGGAATAGCGGAAAGCGACGTTCGGCGTGTAGCTGGTTGTGGACGTGTTGCGGGCGACGCTGCGGTCGGTGTCCATCGAGACGCTTTTCGTGATGTCGGACCGGGTGATCTCGGCATCCACGGGACGGGCATTGGCCGCGATCCGCCGCTGCAGGAAGAACTGGGTGACGCCGACATAGATCAGCATTGCGCCGAGCCCGGCGAACAGGAGGACGAACAGCCAGCGCATGGTCAGGGAACTCCGGCAGGGGTGTAGGAGGCGGCGATTGCATTGGCGATCTTGCGGGCGGCCTTCTCGCCGCCGTGACGGTCGAAGATCCAGACTGCGATGCGCAGGCCCTTCGCATGATCGACGGCGAAGAAGCGGCCCGGCTTGTCGCTGACGCCCAACAGGCCGACGACATGGACGGAGAGCGGGCCGGAGAGTTCCGAGCCGTCCGGGCCGGCGCGCCGTTCCACCGGCAGGCGCGTATCTTCCTTGCCGTACCAGCGGCCCTCGGTCTCGTCGGCAAAGGCCCAGCGGGTCGTGAGCCCGGCGCGGGCGGCGGTGACAAAGGCGTCGAGACTGTCATGGGCCGCAGCGGTGGCGACCGCGATCATGCCGTCGCACTCCCGGGTGCCGGACATCATGGAGCGGTAATTGCGGTAGGCGACCAGCCCGCCGGTATCTTCCCAGCGGTAGTCGCCCTCCATCACGGGCTCGTAGGCGCCGGGCAGGGCCACCTCGCCGCCGCCGGGAAGGGGGAAACGCTTGCGGGCATCTGCAAATGCCCGCGGCGACAGGAACGCCATCGCCAATCCTCCCATAGCCAGACGTCTCGTGATCATCCGGCGATCTAGGCGCGAGTGGGGTGAACCGGCAAGCGGCGTTTTCGGCCGATTCCTGCAATGGCCGTGTCATCCTCAGGACAGGGGCATGCCGGCGCTGGGAGCGGTGCCCCCAACGCCGGCATGGGGTCCTAGTCGGCGAAGGTCAGCTTGCCCTTGAGATTGGTGAAGGAACCGTCAGGTCCCGCAATGTTCGTGTAGACGATGCCCTGTGCGATATCCTGCACATGCGTGACGTTGGCGCGGGTACTGTTGGGCTCCGACCAGTAGACCATGAACACGCCCGGCCGGATCGAAACGGCCGTGTAGTTGACCGTGTCGGTCAGACCGTCGAAGGCGCCGGTCAGGTCGGTGAACGTCATCTGCCGGTGATCCTTGAAATCGAGGCCGAATGCGAAATCACCGAAGTCGACCTTCGCCTTGCGGCCGACGAGCGGATAAAGCTGAGCGACCTGCCACGGCATTTCGCCTGTAAAGGCCCGGGCGCCCATGTCGAGAAAGTCCTTGACCGGAAGATCGGGGTACTTCGCGGCGATCGGTGCAATGATGTCGTCTGAGACCTTGGCTGTTTCGGCGGCGGCGCGCCAATCCCGCAGGTATCCGGCCATGAAGGAAACGACTTCGGGCGCGTCATTGTATTCGCCGATAATGTGGCCGCCGATGACCCGTTCCGGGGCAAGGGCTGCGATCTCCCCAAGCCGGGCGATCCATTGATCGACTGAGGCAAGATCGGTCGAATCCGCCAGCCAGGGGTGAGAGCCGGTGAACACCGACACGCCGCCGAGGACGGTTTTCAGGGCGGGGACCCACAGGAAGATATGGGCCGCATCATCTTTCGCCTGGCGGATTTCAATCACCTCGCCTTCGATCTCCAGATTGCCGGTCAGCGCCTCTGGCGTGATCAGTTCCTGCGGCGCATCGGCGCCGAGCTGGCCTTTCCACACGGCCAGCTTGTCCGCCTTGGTCGTATCGATCAGCCATGCGGTCTGCGGCGTTGCCACGATGCGGGCGCCGGGGAATTCGGAACGCAGCGTGTCGAGGGCGAAGTAATAGTCAGGATCGCTGTGCGAAACGAAGATCGTGGTCAGGTCGCGCCCGGTTGCCTTGATGCGTGCCGCCAGTTCACGTGCCTTGGAAGCCTGAAACTGCGCATTGATCAGGACCGCTTCTTTGGCGCCGTAGATCAGCGTCGATGCGATCGGGAAGATTGCGCCTTCAGGGACGTAGGTTTCTGTATGCAGTGTCATGGTGTTTGCCCTCTCGGTCTTGCGCAAGGCCGCCGGTCTGCCGAATGCGTCCTGCTGCGGCTTGCGCGCTTTCGGGGCTTAAATAGACCCATGGGTTTTTGAGGGAATTGTCGATTGAGCGCTATCTCCCATGCTGATTTCGCATGGGCGACCGCGACGCGCCGACTCTAACGCCCGATGCATCCTGTGACGGCGGGCGAGGGCTGGTTTCCCGGTCAGGCCTGTCCAGCCGGAAGCAGGCACCCAGTTCCCGACTCCCTCTCCCGCTTGCCCTTCCACAGGTGCAGGCATAGGGTGCGCGCGCTTTAACCCCGAGGACCGAAACCATGGCCGATACGCAGCGCCCAAGCCTTCCCGTCACCCTTGACGATGTGAAAGCCGCTGCAATGATTATTGCAGGTCAGGTCGATAATACCCCGCTCAGCCATTCGAAAACCCTGTCGGCCATCACGGGCGCCGAGATCTGGGTGAAGTTCGAGAACCTGCAGTTCACCGCCGCCTTCAAGGAGCGTGGCGCCCTGAACAAGCTGTCCAAACTGACCGACGAGCAGAAGAAGCGCGGCGTGATCGCGGCTTCGGCCGGCAACCATGCGCAGGGCGTTGCCTACCATGCCCGCCGCCTCGGCATCCCGGCCACGATCGTGATGGCCGAGACGACGCCCTTCAACAAGGTGCAGCACACCCGCGACCATGGCGCCCGCGTCATCCTCGAAGGCCTGATCTTCGACGAGGCGAAGGACTATGCGCTGGAGCTGGCCGAGAAAGAGGGCCTGACCTTCATCCACCCGTTCGACGATGCCGACATCATCGCCGGGCAGGGGACCATCGCGCTCGAAATGCTGGAAGCGAATCCGGGCCTCGACACGCTGGTCGTGCCCATCGGCGGCGGCGGCCTGATCGGCGGCATCGCGACGGCGGCCAAGGCGCTGAAGCCCGACATCAAGATCTTCGGCGTCGAGGCGGCGATGTATCCCTGCATGTACGCGTCCCTGCATGGCAAGAAGCCGCGCATGGGCGGCGCCACCATCGCGGAAGGCATCGCGGTGAAAGAAGTCGGTGTGCTGACGCGGCAGATCGCCGAACAGCTGGTCGACGACATCCTGCTGGTCGAGGAGGAACACCTCGAACGCGCGATCACCATGTATGCCGATATCGAGAAGACGATTGCCGAAGGCGCCGGTGCCGCAGGCCTCGCCGCCCTGCTCGCGCATCCGACGCGTTTCTATGGCCGTAAGGTCGGTCTCGTGCTTTGCGGCGGCAATATCGACACGCGCCTGCTCGCGTCGGTGCTGACCCGCGCGCTGGTGCGCGAGAACCGGCTCGCCCGGATCCGCATCGTCGGCGACGACCGGCCGGGCCTGCTGGCGCTCGTCTCCAAGATCATCGGCGACCAGGGCGCGAACATCATGGAAGTCGCCCACAACCGGATCGCGCTGGACGTGCCGGCCAAGGGCGCCGAGTTCGACATCCTGATCGAGACCCGCGACAGCCAGCACACGCAGGAAGTCATCGATGCCCTCACGCAGGCAGGCTACCCGCCGCGCAGCGTGTAACAGATGTAATATTCGCCGCTGACCGGGCCGGGTGACACCGGCCCGGATCGGTCCTAGAGCCAGTTTCAGACCCATACCCCCAATCCATACGGAGCCCCTCCAGATGATGCGCATGTTTGCTGCAGCCGCCACGGCCGCCCTTGTCCTGCTCGCCGCCTGTTCGGGAAACAAGGAGCCGACCGACGTGAACCAGGTTTTTGAATCGCACCTGCCGTGGAACCCGGATGCCAAGGGCGTCCAGTCCGACGAAAACGGCCTGCAGTGGATCGTGATCAAGGAAGGCAATGCCAAGGGACCGAGCCCGTCGGCCAGCGACCTCGTCCGCGTCCACTACGAAGGCCGCACCGCAAACGGCAACAAGTTCGACTCCTCCTTCGACCGCGGCCAGCCCGCCATGTTCCGCCTGAACCAGGTGATCCCCGGCTGGACGCTCGGCCTTCAGAAGATGAAGGAAGGCGGCCAGTACCTGTTCTACATCCCGAACAAGCTCGCCTACGGAAATTCCGACCGCGGCCCGGTGATCAAGGCCGGCGACGATCTCGTCTTCCTGGTCGACCTGGTCGACGTGATGGAGCCGAAATCCGCGGACACCGCCGCCTGGGACAAGTATACGCCCTGGGACAGCGACCTGCCGGAAGTGAAGAAGACCGGCACGGGCCTCGAATATGTCGTGCTCGCCAGCGGCGATGCGGCCGGCAAGAGCCCGGTCAACGGCCAGGAAGTCGTGGTCTATTATGAAGGCCGCCTCGCCGAGACCGGCGAAATGTTCGACAGCGCCTACCAGCGCGGCGAGCCGGAAATCTTCCCGTCCGACCAGCTGATTACCGGTTGGGTCGAGGCGCTTGCGATGATGAAGCCCGGCGACCGCTGGATGGTCTATATCCCGTCCGACCTTGCCTATGGCGAGCGCGGCACGCCCGGCGGCCCGATCCCGCCGAACGCCGCCCTCGTGTTCGAGGTCGAACTGGCGGACGTCCTGCAGTAACCGCTAGTACGGATCGTCAATCGTTATCGGGGGAGGGGCTTCCTCCGCCGGTGCGATGTCTTCCCGGAAATAGATCGGCAGGCTGACGGAAGACTGGAACCACGGGCTCTGCTGGCCGTATGTGGCCTCGACCACGTCACGGCTCACCAGCTGCATCAGCCGGGTCAGGTCGATCCGGTCGGTGGAGCGAACCCGGTTCGCGAAGGCTTTCGCAAATTCCGATTCCGCTGAAGCGGAGGCGCGGGTCGTGCCCGGGGCGTCGGCATAGGCGATGACGACATTCGCGTCGGCGGCATAGTTCGCGAAGCCCGGCTCGAATCCCTTGCTGTCCATCTGGGAATCGTATTTGCGGCCGCAATCGACGACGATGACGACTGCCTGGGCTTCGGAGTTTTCCAGATCGCCCACCATGTCGCGGAGCTTGATGGCGCTGTACACGATGTCTTCAGGCGTGCGGGGCAGGGGACCGTCGGGAATGAGATAGTTCTCGCCGCCGAGCGATGCTCCGTAGCCGGTGAAATAGATCACGCCGACGCCGGCGGGGCCCGCCCGGTTGAGCGCCGTGCGGAAATGCCCGAGGCTCGCGCGGAAGCCGGCCCCGTCGGCATTGCGGACGTGGACGGTCCGGTAGCCGCTGGCGTCGAGCGCCGCGGTGACGGTCTCGCCATCCGTGGACGTGCCGGCCAGCGCATAGTCGCCGGTTGCGGCATAGTCATTGGAAACGACCATCGCCACGCGGAGCGGCACGTCCTCGACCGGCGCCAGCGGACCGTCATCGGCCGCGCGGACCCAGGAGCCGATCTTCACATCGCTGGAGCGGCGCTGCAGGCGGGACAGGTTCATCGGCTCCTGCCGCTGCAGCGTGGATTCGAGCACGTCGAGGCGGACCTGTTCGAACATGTCCCGGACGGTGACGGCCGGTTCCATAAGACGGGTGCCGAGCGCACGGGCATAGGGCCCGTTGCCATCATCGCTGCGGCCGTCGCTGGCTGTTTCGCCCTCCCAGGTCGCGAACGAGATGAACATGTTGCGTTCTTCCGCCCCGCCGGCCGTCCGGCGGAGGCCGCGGAAGGATTCCCCGCCGCCCAGGGCGCGCTGGGCTTCGGGCAGCTTCAGCACGTTCCGGCAGGCATCGAGGGCAAGCACGTTCGGGGCTTCAAGGGCAGTGAGCCGTTCCATGACCCAGTCGAGCGAGACCGAGTCGTCCCAGAGCGCATCGTCCAGTTCGTCGGCATCCTCGACCGGGATGAGGTAGTTGCCGCCGCTTTCGCGCGCGGCGCCATGGCCGGAATAGTAGAAGAAGCCGACCGCTTCGGGGCCGGCAGCGGCCAGCGTGTCGGCATAGGTCCGGATGGCGCTCATCATCTTCGAGCGGCCGGCATCCGTCACGATGTCGCCGGTGACCAGCTCGAACCCGCAGGCGGTGATGCCTTCGGCCACCTTGCGGGCATCGTTGACCGGGTTGGTGAGGGGGCCGATCCCGGACGCGTACGCGGCGTTCCCGATGATCAGCGCATGACGCGGCGTGGAGGCAGGACCTTCTGCCCGTCCGGGCCACGGAAGCGCGGCAGCCCCTCCGAGCAACAGCATGTGCCGGCGGTTTAACATCGTACTCTCACGCGTCATTTCCCGCGGATGCTGGCTTAGCCTTCCGCTCGCGTCAACCATGCTGGCACTGCGGGCTTGCCTCGGCCGGGCGGGGCTGACAGGAAGGGCGCCGCATACAAGCAAGGGGAATGTACAGTGCCGATCACAGGGGAGACGCTGGCGCGGATTGCGCTGGATGCCGGCAGGCTGATCATGGAAATCTATGACGGCGACTTCGACTTCACGAAGAAGGGCGACGACTCGCCCGTCACGATTGCCGACGAGAAGGCCGAAGCGCTGATCCTCGCGGCACTGGCAGAGGCCGATCCCGAACTGAAAGTGATCGCAGAGGAAGCCATGGCGGCGGGCGAGATGCCCGAGCACGGCGCTCGGTTCGCCCTGGTCGACCCGCTCGACGGGACCAAGGAATTCATCAGCCGGAACGGCGAGTTCACGGTCAATATCGCCATCATCGAGCATGGCCGTCCGGTTCAGGGCGTGGTCTATGCCCCCGCGCTCGGGCGCCTGTTCGTGGCAGAGGCCTACAATTCCGCCTGGCAGGCGGAGGCGGTGCCCGGCGGGGTAGTGCCTGCGGCCGGCGAACGCCGCCCGCTGCGTATCCGCCGCCAGCCCGGGGAGGGCCTGACGGCGGTAGCTTCCAAGTCTCACCGGACGCCGGAGACCGACGCCTTCCTCGAGAAATTCCGGATTGCCGGCCTGAAGGGTGCAGGCTCGTCGCTGAAGTTCTGCCTGATCGCCGCCGGAGAGGCGGATCTCTACCCGCGCATGGGGCGGACGATGGAATGGGATACCGCGGCCGGGCAGGCGGTGGTCGAGGCCGCCGGCGGACGAGTGCTGACCGAGGCGGGGGAACCGCTTCTCTACGGCAAGCGCGCGCGCGGCTATGATAATCCGAACTTTATTGTCTATGGCGATGTGACCCCGGTCTGAGACCGGGTCTGGACACTGGCCTGACAAATTAGGACCACAGTCTGGTAGCGATTTGCCCAGCATTTTCTGCGACCAAGGGGACGGGAGGAGATATCCGATGGCACGCCAGTTTTTCGGTACGGACGGGATCCGCGGCCGCGTCAACCAGAAGCCCATGACCGTGGAGACGGCGCTGCGCCTGTCCATCGCGGCGGCGCGCAGCTTTGCCCCCGACGGCGGACGCGAAGTGATCCTTGGCCGCGATACGCGCAAGTCCGGCGAGATGATCGAGGCCGCCGTCGTGGCGGGCCTCTGCAGCATGGGGCTGACGCCTGTCCGGATCGGTGTCGTGCCGACGCCCGCGGTTGCCCTGATGACCCGCGAGACCGGCGCCGCCTTCGGCCTGATGGTGACCGCGTCCCACAACAAGTATGAGGACAACGGACTGAAGCTGTTCAGCCCGGATGGCGTGAAGTTCACGGACGAAGTCGAGGAAGCGCTGGAAACGGCCATGTTCGACGCGTTCGAGGGCGCCTATACGGCGCCGGCTGCTGTGGCTGCGCCGCGCGACCTGGAAGGCGCCGGGCGCCGCTATGTCGAACGCTGCCTGGAAGCGCTGGGGCAGGGGCATGACCTGTCGAAACTGAACATCGTACTCGATTGCGCCAATGGCGCGGCCTATCGCGTGGCACCGGATGCGCTGCGCAGGCTTGGGGCGAATGTCACCGTGATCGGGGTCTCGCCCAACGGGGTGAACATCAATGCCGGAACCGGTTCGACAGATACTAAGGCCCTGATCGCGGCGGTGACCGAGAGCAAGGCCGATATCGGCATTGCATTCGACGGCGATGCGGACCGGCTGATCGTGGTCGATGAGCAGGGCCAGGAACTGGACGGCGATCAGGTCATGGCGCTGATCGCGACCGAACTGCACCATACCGGACGGCTGAAGGGCGGCGGCATGGTGGCGACGGTCATGTCGAACATGGGGCTGGCGGAATACCTGAAAGGGCTCGGCCTCACGCTGGCCCGCACGAAAGTGGGCGACCGTTATGTGGGCGAACACATGCGCGCCCATGGCTTCAATCTCGGCGGCGAACAGTCCGGCCATATCATCCTTTCGGATGTCTCGACCACGGGCGATGGCCTGCTGGCGGCGCTGCAGGTGCTGAGCGTGTTGGCGCGCACCGGCAAGAAGGCCTCGGTCCTCGGCCGGGTATTCGCGCCCGCGCCGCAGGAACTGGTCAATATCCGGTACGCCGGGACCAATCCGCTGGAGACGCCGCGCGTGAAGGCCGCCATTGCCGGCGCGGAGGCCCTGATGGGCGAGAAGGGCCGGCTGGTCGTGCGCAAATCCGGCACCGAACCGCTGATCCGGGTCATGGCAGAGGCGCTGGACGAGGCCATGATGAAGCAGGCCCTGACTGATGTGGTCGACGCGGTGAAGTCCGAAGCCTGACTTAACAGGCTTCCGCAAGGCCCCTTTTCGTTGCGGAACGAATTGCCTCTCCCGCTCGATCGCCTATCATTGAATAAGACAAGAGCATTAAAAGGGAGAGTGAACTCATGGCCGATGCGCATGAGCTGCCGCCGTTTCGCCTTCTGCCGCAAAGGGCACCTGATGTCGAAATGCGCACCGGACCGGGCGGTGTCTACTATATCGCGGCGCGCCAGCCGCCGGGCCGGCGTCCGCGCACGATCCCGCACTGTCTCGACGAACGGGCCGAAGCCCATCCCGAGCGGCCCTACCTGAAGGAGCGCCATCCGGAGACGGACGAGTGGGTGACGCTGACCTATGGCGAGGCAAAGCGGATCACCGATAGCCTGGCGCAGGCCTTCCTCGACCTTGGCGCCGGGCCGGACGCCCCGGTGATGATCCTTTCCGGCAACTCGATCCGCTCGGCCCTGGTGATGCTGGCAGCGCAGAAGATCGGCGCGCCTGCCGCTCCGATCTCGGTGCCTTATTCCACCATGTCCACCGACTTCGAGAAGCTGAAACACTGCTTCAATGCGGTGAAGCCGAAGGTGATCTTCGCCGAAACGCTGGAGCCGTTCAAAAAGGCCATCGCGGCCCTCGACTGCCCGGACTGTGCGGTATTCACGGCCGATGCCGGCGGAGACAATACGGTCCTGACCTATGACGCGCTCGCGGCGACCGAGCCGACCGATGCCGTGACGGCGGCGCGTGACAGCCTGACCGATGCAAGCATCGGCAAATACCTGTTCACCTCGGGCTCCACAGGCATGCCGAAACCCGTACCGACGACGCAGGGCGCGATGTGCAGCCTGATCGCGGGGCAGGAGGGCCTGCGCCACAACGAACGTGACCCGGAATACAATCCGGACCTCGTGGACAATTACCTCGACTGGCTGCCCTGGAACCATATTTCCGGCTCGAACGTGAACTTCAACGGCGCGCTCTGGAACGGATCGACGTTCTGGATCGACGGCGGCAAGCCGACACCGGCCCTGTTCCACGAGACCATCCGCAATATCCGCGAATGCTCACCCTCCGTGTTCGGAACGGCGCCGATCGCGCTCGCGATGCTGGCCGAGGCGATGGAGTCGGACGACGAACTGCTGATGGCCTTCTTCAAGAACATGCGGTCCATCGGCTATGGCGGCGCGACCCTGTCGGACGACCTCTATGACCGGCTGCAGAACCTCGCCATCAAGGCGACGGGGCGGCGCATTCCGATCATCACCATGTATGGCGCAACCGAGACGCAGGGCATCACGGTCGTGCACTGGGAAGTCGAGCGGGTCGGCCTGATCGGCCTGCCGTTGCCCGGCTCGACGCTGAAGCTGGTGCCGAACGGCGACAAGCTGGAAGTGCGGGTGAAGGGCGCCTCCGTCATGGCGGGCTATCACAACGATCCGAAGAAGAATGCCGAAGTGTTTGACGAAGAGGGCTTCTACTGTCTCGGCGATGCCGTGAAGTTCGTCGATGAGAGCGATCCGAACAAGGGACTCATCTTCGACGGCCGGGTCGGGGAGGACTTCAAGCTGTCCTCCGGTACATGGGTGAGCGTCGGCACGCTGCGGCCGGACTATGTGGCGGCCTGTTCGCCGCTGATCTTCGATGCCGTGATCTGCGGGCAGGACAAGGACCAGATCGGCGCGCTGGTCTGGCCGTCGCCGGCCGGTATGGAACAGCTGGTCAAGGCGAATGGCGGCGACATGATGGCCGCGTTCCGTGTGCTGACGGAAGAGCTGGCCAAGAAGACGGCCATCTTCAACAAGGGCGAGGCGGGCTCGTCGCGCCGCATCCGGCGTGTCATCGTGATGACCGAGCCGCCGAGCATCGATGCAGGCGAGATTACCGACAAGGGCTATGTCAACCAGCGCCTGGTCCAGTCGCGGCGTGCGAACCTGGTCGAGGCCCTGTTCGCCGACCCGCCGGGTCCGGGTGTCATCAGCGTCTGACGCTTAAGTGCTTGGAAGTCTTTTTCCCATACAACCACAAGGAGTTGTATGGGGGAGAGGATGACTTTCGACGCGCGCAAAGGCAACAATGCGCCCGCGTCCGGCAAGCAGAACGCGCTGTTCGCGGCGATAACACTGGCAGTGGTTTGCGGCGCCTTTTTTACGGTGCTGAGCCTGCCGCACGGGGACCGCGCGCCGAAGCGTGCGCTGGTCCCGAAAGTGGAGAGGCTTGCAGCGCTTGAGGCGCCGTCCTTTCCGCGCCTGCCCGGCGAGCAGGCGGAAGCCTATTATCTCGCGCTCGGAAAGGCCGATCCGAAAGCGCAAGCCGAGCTGGGTGCGCGGATTGCCAAAGCCGGGCGGATCGAAAACGACGCGCTTGCCGAACTCATCTTCGACCATGCCGGAATCGTGCTGCAGGCGCATGCGGGCGAACTTGCGATGGCGGATACCGGCTATTTCGACGACCTGCTCGACCTTGCGCGTGACCGCCTGCGCATGGCGTCGCGCAAGCGCAGCAAGTGGTGCGAGGCGTCGCGCTATGCAGAACTGCAGGCCATCGAGTTCAGCGATCCGGCGCAGGTGAAGCGGGAGCTCGCTGAGTTCCAGGCGCCGGTGCGTGATTTCAGCTTCGAGGCATTGGCCATCCTGATGGCGGCCGCCGAGGATGGACGTGACAACCCTGTCGTGCGAGGCGACCTGACGCGCACGGACGAGGCCGCGCTGCAGGGCATGTTCATGTCGCTCATGACCGATCCGGATGTGATGCCGCTGATGATGTCGATGCAATCGGGGGCGGATTCGAAGCAGGCGCTAAAAGGGGTCAACGTGTGCAACCTGGCCGCCACGGCGGTCAGCGCCGTGAAGACGCTGCCGCAGGACACCAAAGGACGCCTCATGGCTGAAGCGATGCGGAACATGGAAAAGAACGGCCCGGCGGCGTTCACCACCGTGGCCGGCTTCTGACGCCTCAGGCCTTGCGCGGCACGCCGCTCTGGCCGAGTCGCCATTCCAGGAGATCGATCCGGTCCTGGCCGAAGAAGGCTTCGCCCTCGAACACCATCAGCGGCACGCCCCAGTGGTGCGGGTCCTGCTCGGCCTGGCTCTCGGCGATGATCGCCTCCAGCCGGTCTTTCTCCGCTTCCTGACGCCGGTCCATGTCGTCGAGATCGAAGCCAGCGCGGGCGGCGGCCTCCTTCAGGGCCGTGCCGCGGGTCCAGTCCCCGCCTGACCAGATCAGGGTCGAGACTTCATCCATGAAGGCCCAGCCGTCCTCGTCGCTTTTCTCGCAGGCGAGAATGCCGAGACGGGTGAGACGGCCGATGTAAGGCTGGTCCGGGGAAATCTCGCGCGTCATCATGTTCATGACGACCGGGTCGGGGTTCAGCGGGCCGATCGGCAAGCCGAGATAGTGGGCATTGCGCACGAAGTCGCGCAGGAGATAGGGCACCCATTGCGGGCGGACTTCCTCGAAGAAGTGCGGCGTGCGGATCGCGATCGGATAGACCGGTCGGGGGCGGACCCGCACCTCCCATTTCGACGGCAGGGCGCGCAGGCGCTTGGTCGCCAGATAGGAATAGGGCGAGCGGAAAGACCAGAATACATCGACAGTTCTCATGCCAATACTTTGACCGGTTCGCGCCACCTTCACAAGGCCGAATTTCGACTCCATGTTCGCAAAATGAATCTCGACCAGACGATCCGCCAGTTCATCGACCGGTTCACGATGCCGGACCTGAAGAACCTTGACTGGAAGGCGACCGCCGAGCGGCTGCGCCAGCAATTCTATGTGGCGAGCCACGCCATCGAGAAAGACGCGCCGGAGATGGCTGATATCTCCCATCTCCTGATCCCGGGCGGGGCAGGGGGCGTGAAAGCGCGCTTCTATACGCCGCTCGGGGCGGGCATTGCGCCAGGGCCGGGGATCGTCTTCTTCCATGGAGGAGGGTTCGTGATCGGCGACCTCGAGAGCCATGACATGTTGTGCAAGCGCCTCGCCGAAGGATCGCGCTGCCGGGTCCTGGCCATCGACTACCGGCTGGCGCCCGAGAACAAGTTTCCGTCGGCGCACGAGGATGCGCTCGGTGTCTGGCGCTGGGTGCAGGCGAACGCGGCGAAGCTCGGGCTTGATCCGGAACGGCTTGCCGTCTCGGGCGACAGCGCAGGCGGCAATCTCTCCGCCTATATCGCCCAGGAAATGAACCGGACCGGCGGGCCGGGCCCGGCATTCCAGCTCTTGCTGTATCCGCTGGTCCAGTTTGCGGACATCCGGACCAAGAAGATGCCGTTCAACGAAAGCGGCTTCTTCATTTCGGCGAACCTGTTCGAGTTCTTCCGCGATGCCTACCTCCGCAATGCGGAAGACCGGATGGACATCCGCGTCTCACCGCTGTTCGCGCCGCCGGAATGTTTCCGCGGACTGCCGCCCGCGCATTTCGTCCTGTGCGGCTGGGACCCGCTGCATGACGAAGGTCTTGCCTATGCCGACAAGATGGCGAGCTTCGGCGTGCCGGTGACCGTGCGGGAATATCCCGGCATGGTGCATGGCTTCATGAACCTGACCGCCCTGTCGGACACGATCCGTGTCGCTATCCGCGACGCAGGACTGGTGACCGGCCGGGCGCTCGGCGCGATCTGAACCGCAAAGAAAAAGGGCGGTCCCGAAGGACCGCCCTCAGGGCCGGCAGCCCGGGGAGAACTACTTCCCGTTTCCGCCGAACCGCTTGGTCACACTGATTTTCCAGGTGCGTCCAAACGGGTTGTGAGTGTACGGATCGTAGCTCGTGTCGAACGCGGCGAGCGGGGGATCCTCGTCCGTCACGTTGACAACGCCAAGGCCGATGTCGAGATCCCAGGCTTCCGGCGACCAGTTGTAGAACAGGTCGAACGTCGTCTGGCTGTCGATCTCGGATTTCTGGGTTGCGTCGAATGCGCCCGAGAGCAGCACTTTGCCACGCTCATCCTCATACGAGTCGATGTGGCGCATGACGACCCGGAAATTGTGATCTCCGAGAGCGTAGTTGGCGAACAGGTTCGCCTTCCACTGCGGCATCGAGCGTGTGAAGTTGGTGCGGTTGAACTGCCCAACATAGTCACCCCCGCCGATTGGCAGGCCTTCCACGAAGTATGGGTCCACCTTGTACTCGATGACATAGGTGGCGTCCGCACCGACGGAGAATTCACCCGATCCGGTGTCCCAGTTCTTCTGGAGACGCAGGTCCACACCTGAGGTCTGGATATCCGGGCCATTTACAATGCCCGTGCGGACCCTGGAGATATCAGAGCCGGCCTTCGGTGAAGCTTGAGGACCGGTAATGATATTATTCGGATCATTGAATGTGATCCGGTTCAGGATCGGTGCGGACAAATCACCGGCGATAAGAGCGGCAACTGCGGCGTTCACAATGTTCGACTGCTCTTCCACGATGATCGGATCGGAGAAGTCGAAATTGTAATAGTCGAGCGAGGCGAACAAGCCGTCCTTCTCATAGATGCCGCCGAAGTTGAAGCTGAAAGCCGATTCAGGCTTCAGGTCCGGGTTGCCATACTGGTCGATCGCCTTGAAGGCCGATGCTGCAGAGACGAACTGCAGCGTGGTGCCGACACCGGACAGCTGGTTCAGCGTCGGTCCGCGGAACGAGGTCTGGGCAGATCCGCGCAGGGCGAAATCGTCCGTAACCTGCCATTTCGCGGCGACCTTCGGGTCGAAGGTCGAACCGATGTCACCACCATAGTCTTCGTAGCGAACGGCAAACTGCATATCCAGGTCATCGAAGAGCGGAACCTGGAGTTCGCCGAAGATGGCGTAGATGGTCTGGTCCTCGTCCGCCGGGGTCGTGCCCGCGAGGAACGAGTAGGGACCTGTGCCGCCGGGCCCGGTGTGACCGTCAGGTCGGTCAGGTCGGACGGGTCCAGCTTGTAGGTTTCCTTGCGGACCTGGAAGCCGGCGGCCCAGCCGACGGCACCGCCGCCGGCCTGGACATTGCTTTCACCCGACAGGACGCCGTCCAGCACGATGAGGCTGGTCTCAGCCACCGTCTGGCTGCCATCCGTCATCCAGTCTGCCAGCGTGGCGGTGTTCTCGAGCCCCGGTACATAGTTCGGGTTCGCCGCTCCGGTCACGGCATTTGCCGGAATGCCGTTCGAGAAGGGGTTGTAGTATTCACAGGCGCCGGCCCCTGCGGTCAGCGTTCCCGTATAGCCGGCCGCCCAGGGCTGGGTGCCGGTTGCCGGGTCGAAGCCGGTGTTCGGGTCCACGCAGACGCCGAAGCCGCGCAAGGCGGCCGTCAGGCCCGTGATATAGGTATCATTGGTCAGACGCTCGGATTCCGTCGTGGAATAGGTGAGGCCGATGTCGTAATTGACCCCGTTCTCGAACTGGCCGCTATAGTCGCCGGCCGCACGCCAGGTTTCGGAGTTCCGGTAACCTTCCTGCGCCCCGCCGGTGCCGGGGAAGCCGCCCCAGCCAAATGTCCGTCCGATGAACAGTGCACCGATGGACGGCCGGGAAAGCACCCGGGTTATCCGCGATGTACTGTTGGTAGCCCGGTGCGCTTGCCGGCACGAACTGGTTCAGCAGGGATTGCGGCGGATAGGACGGGGATGTTTTCCAGGTCGGGACGTCCGAATAGGCGTACATGAGTTCGAGGTGCAGGTCGGCACCGTTCGACATGTTGCGGTTGTATTCCGAGAAAACCTGGTAGCGTTCTTCCTCTTCGACGAGGTTGTCGAAATTGGTGAACTGGAAGCGGCAGGTGCCCGCAACGACATAACCACCGACCCCTACACATCCGGCATCGTTCGTTGCGGCCTGGATCGGGGTCGGCACGCCCCCGACGAGACCTAGCGGTACATAGTAGCCGGGGTTGGACAGGGACGACCAGCCACCGACCGGGTTATCCTCATACGGAAGAACGGCCCAGTCCTTCTCGTTCAGCAGGACTTCGCTGCGCTTGTTGTAGCCGACAGACGTGACCCAGTTGAAATTGTCGCCCTGGAGCCCGTAGGCGGCGGACAGGTCATAGTCGCCGTCCGAGCCGTCGAACTGCGAGAACGAGCCGCCGACTTCGAAACCATCCAGATCCTCATTGGTGATGAAGTTCACGACGCCGGCGATGGCGTCCGAACCGTAGAGGGCGGCCGCGCCGTCCTTCAGCACCTCGATCCGGCTGATGGCCGCGGTCGGGATGGTGTTGGTGTCGACGAAGAGCTGCGCTTGCTCCCCGATGGAGTAGGGGTGGTAGGTCTGACGCCGGCCGTTGATGAGAACCAGCGTACGTGCCGGGCCGAGGCCGCGCAGGTTGATGTTGGACGTACCTTCCAGGCCGTTCGATGCGAACTGGTTGGTCTGGCCGTCGACACCCGATGAGGGGCCGAGGTTGCGGATCAGTTCGGTGATCGAAGGTTGGCCTTCGAGTTTCAGGTCGCCGGCTGTCAGCACGTCAACCGGAAGGGCGGCGTCTTCGGGTGTGCCCTGAATGAACGAACCCGTGACTGTCACCTTTCCCTGGCGCAGTTCGGTTCCTTCTTCTTCCTGGGCGATTGCTGGCAGGGCCAGAAGCATCGTTGCCGCCGACGCACCCGCCAGCAGCCTGATTGTTGGTCTCATGTGTTTCCTCCGTTTGTGTGAGGTCCCGGATCTCGAGGTCCAGGATTTCCTCACGCGACGTAAGGATTACGCAGGTGGATCAAGGAGAACAGGAAAAAATATTGTGCGCCGCAATAGATGAGACATGTGTCATGAAAGGATCATCCAAGCACAACGTTGTCATTCGCCTATTTGATGTTTCCAGTCGTGAAGTCCTGAGCAAAGAAGAGGCGCTGAAAGCCGAATTGTGTCTCTTGTGTTACACTTGGCGGGAATCTTTCCTTGGGGCTCATATATAACAGTGAATGCTTCAGGAAGGCACGTTACGTAACGGTCAGCCCCGCATCAGAACGGGCGCGAACCCTTCTCCCAGAACCTGTGAAATCAAAACGAGGAAACACATGGCGCTCAAGCATGGCTTGCTTGCGACCGCTTCTGCGGTCTTTTTTCTGACGTCTGCAGCATACGCTCAGGAAGATACAACCGAACGCGAAAACGCGATCGACAAGGTGCTCGGCACGGTCACCGTGACGGCTACCAAGAAGGCGAACGTCGAGAACGTCCAGGACGTCCCGGTCGCCGTGACGGCGTTCAACGCCGACACGCTCGATGCACTCAACGTGCGCGATCTCGAATCGCTCAGCTACTCCTCCCCGAACGTGAACCTGACCGATGCCGGCACCTCGCGCGGCGTGGCCAACTTCTCGATCCGCGGCCTCGGCATCAACTCGACCATCCCGTCGATCGACCCGACCGTCGGTGTCTTCGTGGACGGCGTCTACATGGGCACCAATGCCGGCATCGTGCTTGACCTGTTCGACCTCGACAGCGTCGAGATCCTGCGTGGTCCGCAGGGCATCCTGTTCGGCCGGAACACGACCGGCGGCGCAGTGCTGATCAACACCGGCAACCCGACCGACGAATTCCATTGGAAAGCTCGCGCTTCGGTCGAGACCCCGATCGACGACGATCGCGGCGGTCCGAACTCCACGATCCAGGGCACGGTTTCCGGCCCGCTGATCGAAGGCAAGCTGAACGGTAAGCTCGGCGCCTACTACAATTTCGACGACGGCTACTTCAAGAACCTCTACAACGGCGATAATCTGGGCGAAGCACAGACCACGATCGTTCGCGGCGCCCTTGAATGGACCCCGACCGACGCCATCACCGTTCTCGGTAAGGTCGAGCGCTTTGAAACCCGCGGCGACGGCCCGCCGGCCCAAAACCGCGGCCTGTTCGATCGCGACACGTTCGACATCTCGATCAACAATCCGGGCCTTCAGGACTCCTCGTCCACGTTCGCTTCGCTGCGGACCGATATCGATGTCGGTTTCGGCAATGGTCGGATCGCCAACATCATCGGCTACAAAGATACCAATGGTATCACCTCGGGCGATATCGACGCGACCCCGCTGACCCTGTTCCACTCGCGCTCCGAGTCGGAAGGCGAGCAGTTCTCTGAAGAGCTCCGCTACGCCGGCACCTTCGGCAAGGCAGATGTCACCGTCGGCGGCTTCTACTTCAATCAGGACATCGCCTATACCGAGATCCGGAATCTGCCGACGGTTACCGCAGCCACTTTCTACGGCGGCGGCAGACAGGATCAGAACGTCTACGGCCTGTTCGGTCAGGTGGACTATGCCCTCACGGACAAGCTGACCCTCCTCGCCGGCGGCCGCTTTGGCTATGAAGAGAAAGACGTGGATATCACTTATATCCGTCCGCGTCCGGCCTGCTCCATGGTCGACAATACCTGCCTGCAAACCGGCACCAATCCTTATGTCCCGGGCGAGCCGAACGGCTTCTCCAACAAGGATGACTGGAGCAGCTTCTCCCCGAAGGTTGGCTTCCAGTACCAGCTGCAGGACGCAACGCAGATCTACGGTCACTACACCAATGGCGTTCGCTCGGGTGGCTACAACTTCCGTATCACCGACGCAGCCCTGTTCCTGTCCGTCTTCCCGGACCCGGATAGCAAGTCCTCCTTCGATGAGGAAACGGTGGACAGCTACGAGATTGGCATCAAGCACGAGACCGAAGACCGCCGCGGTCAGATCAACGCTGCGATCTTCTTCAACGACGTGTCGGACATGCAGCGCGAGCTGAACCTGCCGTCGCCGAGCGCAGGCGTTTCGCAGGTCATCCTGAACACGGCCGATGCTGAAGTTCTCGGCTTTGAGGCCGAGGGCCGCTACGTCCTGACTCGGAGCCTTGTCCTGATGGCCAATATCGGCCTGATCAATGCTGAGTACACGGACGTTGTCTATGACATCTCCAGCGATGGCGTGATCGATGGCAAGGACCTGGCGCTCGCCCTTCCGCGGGCTCCGGAAGCCACCTATGGCTTTGGCTTCATCTACGATCACGATCTCGGCGATCATGGCTCGCTCGTCACGCGCGCCAATTTCCAGCACCGTGACAAGAACGCCTTTACCGACAACAACTCGGGCTGGATGAACGCAGCTGACCAGATCGATGCGAACCTGACCTGGAACACACCGTTCGAAGGTCTGTCCGTCTCGCTCTATGGCAAGAACCTGCTCGACGAAGTCGTGGCCGGTGGCGACACCCAGGTGCCGTTCAGCGGTGCGGTTTCGCCGCTCGTGCCGGGCAGCCAGAACCTTTCGACCGGTGTCAACGCACCGTTCGCGGACCATCCGGGCGCCGGCACCTTCTCGCCGCTCTCGACCGGCCGCGTTCTCGGCTTCGAGCTGACCATCAAGCGCTAGGCGGTTTCCCCTGACCTCCAGGCAAGGAAGGGGCGGACGGCAACGTCCGCCCCTTTTTTGTTGTGCGGCTTGCCGCGAAGCGCATCCGGTGCTGAGAGAAGGGGATGTCATCTGCAATTCCGATTCTCGATCTCGCCGGCTTTCTCGCCGACCCTGTGGCGCCGACCGCCTTTCCGTCATTCCGAATGCGCTTCTGGAATGCCCGCTGGGCTGATGCAGTTAGCCTCGGCCATCTCGATGAGGCCGCGCAGATTGCACATTTCGGCCGGTTCGAGCCTCTGCCCGGAAACCTCTCTCAGCCGCTGGCGCTGCGATATCATGGGCACCAGTTCGGCGTGTACAATCCGGACCTCGGCGACGGGCGCGGCTTTCTCTTTGCGCAGCTGCGCGACCCGGACGGGCGGCTCCTCGATCTCGGCACCAAAGGGTCCGGCCAGACGCCGTGGAGCCGGCAGGGCGATGGACGCCTGACGCTCAAGGGCGGTGTACGGGAGGTCCTCGCGGCCAGCTATCTCGAAGCGCTCGGCGTCAACACGTCCAAGGCCTTTGCGCTGGTCGAGACGGGCGAGGCCCTGCAGCGCAATGACGAGCCATCGCCCACGCGTTCATCGGTCCTGACCCGCCTCTCGCACAGCCATATCCGGTTCGGCTCGTTCCAGCGGCTCGCCTATTTCGAAGACCGGGAGTCGATGGCGAGACTGGTCAATTATTGCGTCGCCACGTTCCATCCGGAGGCCGACGATCCGGACATGGGCCGGAAGGTTTGCGGCCTTCTGGAACGCGTGGCAGTCGCGACCGGCCGGATGATCGGACAGTGGATGGCGGCCGGCTTCGTGCACGGCGTGATGAACACGGACAATTTCAACATCACCGGCGAGACTTTCGATTTCGGGCCGTGGCGCTTCCTGCCCGTGTCGGACCCGAATTTCACGGCGGCCTATTTCGACCAGAACGGCCTCTACCGGTTCGGCCGCCAGCCGGTTCAGGGGGCGTGGGCCCTGCAGCAGCTCGCCTCCGCGCTGCTGCTGCTTGCCGATGCCGACGATCTCGCGCAGGCCCTGGCGCCCTATCAGATTGCCTATCGCGACAGCTTCATCGCTCACACGCATGCCTTGCTCGGGCTTGAGCCGGTGGGGGAAGGGGAGAGCGATCTCGACTTCCTGCAGGCTTTCTATGGCTGGATGACCGAAAGCGGCGCTTCGTGGCCGCAGGTCTTCCATGATTGGTTCGGTGGAGCGGCAAGCGAGGCACGGGCCGCGGCTTCGCCTCAGGCGGCACTCTATGCGGCAGATGCCTTCGCGCCGGTACGTGCGCAGATCCTCGCGCGCGCACCCATTTGGCCGGAACGGCTCAGCCATGACATATTCCAACGGCCCTTGCCGCCATCCCTTCTGGTCGATGAGGTCGAGGCGCTCTGGGCGCCCATTGCCGAGGCCGATGACTGGTCTGCCTATGCGTCGAAGCTTGAGGACATCGAAGCCCTTCGCCTGGCGCGCCGGGGCTGATCTATTCGGCCGGAACGGGTTCCGGCGCTGCGTCCTTCGGACCGGAATAGTTCTTCGCGAAGGGATAGGCAGACTTCCATGCCTCATGGTCGCCGGCCGGTTCCACGAAATGGCAGCCGATCAGGGTACGGACGAAAACGGCCGGCACGAAGCGGTCTGACCTGATGTACCAGTCGCCCAGCACGGGGCGGACGGCATCGGTCGCCTCCTGCAGGCGGTAATGCGGGATGGTCGGGAAAATGTGGTGGACCACATGGAGGTTGCCGATGTTGTGGGTCAGCCAGTTGAAGGGACCGTAATTGCGATCGACCGTTGCGAGCGCGCCCTTCACGCCAGTCCAGTCTTTCGTGTCGTAGACCGGGACTTCAGGGGCGACATGCTGCATATAGGTCACGAAGGTGAGCCAGGCGGCATAGATGAAGTAGGGCGCGACGATATATTTCAGCGCGAAGGCCCAGCCGAATTTCACGCCGAGGAAAATATAGAGCGCGAGGAAGGAAAGGTTTACAGTGACGCTCGCCAGCCACGACCATTTGACATGGCTCGCATAGAGGTCGCTGACGGGCAGGTAATGGCTGCCATGGACCGGATCATAGGTCGTGATGTTGCGGAAGCCGAGCTTGTACATGGGCCAGCCGATCAGCACGAAGATGCCGGAGCGGAAGAGGACCTTGCGGCTGAACCAGTCCTGCTCGGCGCGTCAGGCACGGAACACTTCTTCTTCCTTGAGGTGACCGGTCTTCATGTGGTGCATGGCATGGCTGCGCTGCCAGCCGCGATAGGGCACGAGGATGGGGCCATGGGTGGCAAGGCCGACCAGCGTGTTCACCAGCCGCGCGCGGGAGAAGGCGCCGTGGCCCGCATCATGCCCCACCACGAACAGCGACCAGAAGAGCGTGCCGGCCATGCAAATCAGCGGCACTTCGAAATACCAGGCGGAGGTGTGTGCGAGCGCCCAGTAGCAGAGCACGATGAGTGCGACGTCGAAGGCCAGATAGGTGAAGGATCGCGCGGTGTCCGGCCGGAAACAGCGCTCGGGAATCGCGTTCTTCATATCCTGTCGGGTAAAGCCCGGTTCCACGGTCCCAGTCTCCCATCAATCCTTGCGAGAAAACCCTAGTTTGCTTGACAGGAGGTGAAAATATTTACGATGCGGTTCGGGCTGCAGAGACAGCGGAGAACAAGGGCGAGGAAGCATGAGCGCACAAAAACCGGCCGGTCCCCTGAGCGGGCTGAAGATCGTCGACATGAGTTCGGTCGTGCTCGGGCCTTTCGCGACGCTGATCTTCGGCGACCTCGGCGCGGACGTGATCAAGGTCGAGACCGGACAGGCCGGAAAAGGCGGCGACCTGATGCGCTATGCCGGCAAGTCGCCGACGGGCGATCTCGGTCCGATCTACATGGCGCTTAATCGCAACAAGCGCTCGGTCCAGCTCGATGCGGTCAGTCCGGACGGCAAGGCGGCGCTGACGGCCCTGCTGAAGGATGCGGACGTGTTCTTCCACAATGTCCGCATGGCGGGGATGGAGCGGCTCGGCTTCGGCTATGAGGCGGTGAAGGCGATCCGGCCGGACATCGTCTATGTTCATTGCGCCGGATTCGGTCCCGGCGGGCCTTACGAGAAACGGCAGGCCTATGACGACCTGATCCAGGGCGCCTCAGGCTTTGCAGCGCTGAATGCGATGCGCTCGGGCGGGGCGCCGGAATATGCGCCGTCCCTGGTTGCCGACAAGACGGTCGGCCTGTTCGCCGTCTATGCGACGCTGGCGGCGCTCTATCACCGCGAAAAGACGGGGCAGGGCCAGTTCGTGCAGGTGCCCATGCTGGAGGCGTTCACCTTCTTCAACATGGTCGAGAACCTCTATGGCGAGACCTTCATTCCAGCGACGTATGGGATGGGCTACACGCGCTCCATCAATCCGAACCGCAAGCCCTATCCGACCAAAGACGGCTATATCGGGCTTGTGCCTTATTCCGATGCGCAATGGGCGCAGTTCTTCGAGATCGGCGGTATGCCCGGCGTGTTCGACGATCCGCGCTTCTCCACACACACCGCCCGGACAGAGCATACGACCGAGCTCTACGCCCTGATCGAACAGGTCGCGGCGACCAAGACGACCGGCGAATGGCTGGACCTGCTGGACGCCGCCAATATCCCGGTCATGCGCTACAATACGATGGATGCTGTGCTGGAAGATCCGCATCTGGCGGCGGTCGGCTTTTTCGGTGAGCGCGAGCATGGCGCGATCGGGCGCTACCGGTCGATGCGCCATCCGGTGCACTTCTCTGAGACGCCGGCCTCGGTGCGAACTGAGCCGCCCCGGCTCGGCGAGGACACCGAGACCGTTCTGGCGAGCCTCGGCCTCTAGGCTTTCCGGCCGCCGCCCTGCCGGGCGAGCCAGACGCCGCTGAGGATCATCGCGAAGGCCGCAAGGGCGTTCCAGGCTTGCGTTTCCCCGAACAGGAAAAAGCCGAGTACCGCAGCCATGACCGGGATGGAATAGCCCGTCAGGGCGAGGAAGGTCGCCGAGGTGCGGGCGATCAGGAACATATAAAGCGCCTGCGCGATGGAGGAGGGACCGATTCCGAGGCCCGTAACCCCCAGCCAGTTCCTCCAGTCGGCGTTGACCTCGGCCGGGTTGACGGTCATCGCCAGCGGCCAGGTCACAATGGCGGCGACGGTCACGAAGCCCGTGGCGAAGGCGACGGGGTTCATGGCCGGGGCACCCCGGGCGACGAGGCTGGAAAGGGCATAGAACAGGGTCGCGCCGATCAGCATGACCTGCGCCAGCATGGAGTCCGAACCGAAATTCCGGACGGCTTCGGGCCCGAACAGGAGCGCGACGCCGGCAAAACCGAGCAGGACGCCCAGGGCCGAGCCCGGCGTCAGTTTCTCGTCCCGGAACAGGAAATGTGCCCCGATCGCCACGAACAGGGGCGAGGCGGCCGCATAGAGGGCTGCCAGGCTGGAATTCACGGTCTCCTGCGCCGTCGTGATCAGGAAAAAGGGGAAGACCGAGCCCGTCAGGGCCATGCTGACGATCGTTCGCCAGCGCAGCATGTCGCGCAGGGGCGGCAGGCGCTGGCGCATCGTGAGCAGGATGACCCAGAGGACGGCGGCGCCGATTGTCAGGCGGCCGCTGAGGACCCAGGCCGCGGGCAGGCCGGAATCGGCGTGGCCCTTGTCCACCGCAAGGCGCGTCAGGAGATAGGCGCCGGCCCAGATCAGGCTGAGCAGCCAGAACAGGGCCCAGTCGCCGGGCGTCCGCCTGCCGCTCTGAGCTGCCTGCTGCGTCATGTCCGGTCGTCCCTCCCGCCGGGGTGACTGGCCCCGGGGGGTCCGGATAGGCGGGCGGGGCAGGGAAGTCCACGTAAATATTGCACGGTTCTTGCAGGCTGGCCGGACAAGGCTTTTGCGTGCGGGGGTGCCTGTTCACGGATGCGTTGGTGGCGCCCTGCCGCATCGTATCCGGGTGGACGACAGGGCCGCAGCGTCGTAAAGGGCCCGCAAAGTTTCAGAAGAATCCCCCCAGAGGAGAACAATCCATGACCGTTCGCGTCGCAATCAATGGTTTTGGCCGGATCGGCCGCCTTGTCCTTCGTTCCATCATCGAAAACGACCGCAAGGACATCGAAGTTGCCGCGATCAACGATCTGGGCCCGGTGGCCACCAACGCCCACCTGCTGCGCTTCGACTCCGTGCACGGCCGCTTCCCGGCCGACGTGAAGGTCGACGGCGACAAGATCATCATCAATGGCAAGCCGATCCTCTGTACTGCCATCCGCGACCCGAAAGACCTGCCGCACCGCGAGCTCGACATCGATATCGCCATGGAATGCACCGGCATCTTCGCCTCGAAGGAAAAAGCCTCGGCCCACCTCGAAGCCGGCGCCAAGCGCGTCCTGGTTTCCGCCCCGGCTGACAATGCCGACAAGACCATCGTCTTCGGCGTCAACCACAACACGCTGACCAAGGACGACACGGTCGTCTCGAACGCCTCGTGCACCACGAACTGCCTCTCGCCGGTCGCCAAGGTCCTGAACGACCTCGTCGGCATCGAGAAGGGGATGATGACCACCATCCACTCGTACACGAACGACCAGCCGTCGCTCGACCAGATGCACAAGGACCTGTACCGCGCCCGCGCCGCTGCCCTGTCGATGATCCCGACCTCGACCGGCGCCGCCAAGGCCGTCGGCCTCGTCCTGCCGGAACTGAAGGGCAAGCTGGACGGTATCTCCGTCCGCGTGCCGACGCCGAACGTCTCGGTCGTCGACCTGAAATTCGTCTCGAAGAAAAAGACGACCCCGGAAGAAATCAACGCAGCCATCAAGGCAGCTGCCGACGGCCCGATGAAGGGCGTGCTCGGCTATACCGACCAGCCGAACGTTTCGGTCGACTTCATCCACGACCCGCGCTCGTCGATCTTCCACCTCGACCAGACCAAGGTGATGGACGGCAACTTCGTGTCGATCATGACCTGGTACGATAACGAGTGGGGTTTCTCGACCCGCATGGCCGACACCGCCCTCGCCATGGCGAAGCTGATCTAGGCCTGCTGTCGCAGACTGACTTTTCCGGACCGGGTGCGTACCGCGTGCCCGGTCCTATCATAACAAGGCCTGAAAGCAGGCTGACACCGGAGACCTGACCCATGTCCTCTTTCCGCCGTATCGAAGATGCAGGTGACCTGACCGACAAGGCAGCCCTTGTCCGCGTTGACTTCAACGTTCCGATGGCGGACGGAAAGGTGACGGACGATACGCGCCTGCGTTCGGCCCTGCCGACGGTCAATGCGCTGACGGCAAAGGGTGCGAAAGTCGTCCTGCTCGCACACTTCGACCGGCCGAAAGGCAAGATCGTTCCGGAAATGAGCCTGAAGCCGATCGCGGCGGCCTTCTCGAAAGTGCTCGGCGCACCGGTACATTTCGCGGAGAATTGCGGCTTCGGCCCGAAGGCTAAGGCCTTTGTCGCCAGCCGCGCGCCGGGCGATGTGATCCTGATGGAAAACACCCGTTTCGAGCCGGGCGAAGAGAAAAACGATCCGGCACTGGCCGAGGCCATGGCGGCGCTTGGCGATCTCTATGTCAACGACGCTTTCTCGGCAGCTCACCGCGCCCATGCGTCCACGGAAGGTATCGCGCACCACATCCCGGCCTATGCCGGCAAGGCGATGGAAGCGGAACTCGACGCGCTGGAGAAGGCGCTCGGCACGCCGCACCGTCCTGTGATTGCCGTCGTCGGCGGCGCAAAGGTCTCGACCAAGATCGATCTCCTGAAGAACCTCGTCTCGAAAGTGGACATGCTCGCCATCGGCGGCGGCATGGCGAACACGTTCCTGGCGGCACAGGGTATCGATGTGGGCAAGTCGCTCTGCGAGCATGACCTGGCCGCGACCGCGCTCGAAATCATGGCCAATGCAAAAGCGAGCGGCTGCGAGATCCTGCTGCCGCTGGATGTCGTGGTGGCAAAGAGTTCAAGGCGAACGCCGAGCATCGCGCCTGCACGCCGGACGATGTCGCTGCCGACGAGATGATCCTCGATGCGGGCATGTTGACCGTGGCGCGTCTTGCCGGGGCGATGCGCGAGGCGAAGACCCTCGTGTGGAACGGCCCGCTCGGAGCCTTCGAGCTGACCCCCTTCGACCGGGCGACGGTCGATGCGGCGGACTCGGCGGCGGCACTCGCGAAGGAAGGCAAGCTGATCGCCGTCGCTGGCGGCGGGGACACGGTTGCCGCGCTGAACCATGCCGGCGTCGCGGGAGACTTCACCTTCGTCTCGACCGCCGGCGGTGCTTTCCTTGAATGGATGGAAGGCAAGCCGCTTCCGGGTGTCGAAGCGCTGAAGGTCTGACCCTTTCCGGCACAACCTGCGGCAAATCGCGCGCAGGGCGAATGAATGGTAGCGGTCACATTGCGTGGCCCTTGTGCCGGCCGCAAAATTTGCCGGCCGTGCTGGAACCGGTTTCAGGCCCGTGCACACCTCAGTCCGCAGCGTTCAGGCCTTGCATGTTCGGCGCTTTTGCCCGGAATCCACGAGAAACAAAGGGAATCGCGATGGTCTGAGGGCACCGCACCCCTCCCTGTTGACGCGAACAAACGGCACGGTACTTGAACGCAAACTTTGCAGATCAAGCAGTGTTCAAGGGATCCAACCAGAAATGACGGTAATCGAGATGGCAAACGAAACCATGGCGAAACAGGCTGCGTCAAAACCCGGCTTCATCGCCGCGCTCGACCAGTCCGGCGGTTCCACGCCGAAAGCCCTGCGCCTCTATGGCATCGGGGAGGGCGCCTATTCGAACGATGAAGAAATGTACGGCCTCATCCACGAGATGCGCGCCCGCATCATCAAGTCGCCGGCCTTCAACGGCGACAAGGTCATGGGCGCGATCCTGTTCGAGCGCACGATGGACGGTGAGATCGACGGTATCCCGACTGCTGAATACCTCTGGCAGAAGCGCGGCGTCGTTCCCTTCCTGAAGGTCGACAAGGGCCTTGCAGACGAGAAAGACGGCGTGCAGCTGATGAAAGCCATGCCGGACCTGGACGCGCTGCTCGAGCGCGCCGTCGCCAAAGGAATTTTCGGCACCAAGATGCGTTCGGTCATCAATGCTGCGAACGAAGAGGGCATCGCCGCCGTCGTCGCCCAGCAGTTCGACGTCGGCCGGCAGATTCTCGGTCATGGCCTGATGCCGATCATCGAGCCGGAAGTCACGATCTCGATCGCTGACAAGGCCGAAGCCGAGGACATCCTCCTCGCCGAACTCCTGAAACAGCTCGACGCCCTTGGCCATGACAAGCAGGTCATGCTGAAGCTGACCCTGCCGACCAAGGCGAACCAGTACAAGGCACTGGTCGACCATCCGCGCGTGATGCGCGTGGTTGCCCTGTCGGGTGGCTACAGCCGCGACGATGCGAACAAGATGCTGGCCCAGAACAGCGGCATGATCGCGTCCTTCTCCCGCGCCCTGACCGAAGGCCTTTCGGCCCAGCAGAGCGATGCCGAGTTCGATGCTGCGCTCGGCGCCGCCATCGACTGCATCTATGAGGCCTCGAAAGCCGGCTGATCCGGCTCTGGACTCAGCCTGCAACGCAAAGCCATAGTGCCCGCCATGCGAATGGCGGGCATTTTTGTTCGCGTTGTCCATGTCCTGAGGGGTTATTCATGCTGCTGAAGTCTCGTTGCCTCACCACGGTATCCATTGCGGGCCTCGCCCTGCTTTCGGCCTGCGGGAAGCCTGCGCCTGCCAATGTCACGCGCAGCGCCCTGTCGGACGAGGGCATGGCCATGCTGGATACGCTGGTCCTGGCACCGGCCTCGGCGGACGAATTCACGACACGGTGCGATACATCACTGGCGCTGATCGAGCGCATGCTTACCGATCTCGAGACCCGGGATACACCGGCCGGGAAGGGGGACCTCCTCGACTATGACGCGATGCTCAACGTCGCCTATTCGGTCGGCTATGGCGAAGCGCCGGTAATCGCCGAAGCGAACCCCGATGCCGCCATCCGGGAGACCGGGGACCTCTGCCAGCAGAAGACATCCGACATGGCGACGCGTATTTCGCTGTCCCGTCCGGTCTATGACCGGCTGTCTTCGATCGATGCGACGAAGCTGGACGCGCGCTCGGCCTACCTGCTCGACCGCACGCTTCGCGAATACCGCCGCGCCGGCATCGACAAGGACGAGGCGACCCGTGAAAAGGTCCGCAGCCTGACCGCAGAAATGGCCGAGCTGTCGACCGAGTTCAGCAAGAACCTCCGCGAGATCCAGGGCACGCTGAAAGTGTCGCCGTCGGACCTTGCCGGACTACCGGATGATTATATCAGCGCCCACCCGCCGGGCGATGACGGCCTTGCCACGATCACCACGGATTATCCGGACCTGTTCCCGATATTCACCTATTCGCCGAACGAGGCGCTGCGCCGGCAAATGTCGGAACTCGCCTCGAACCGCGCCTATCCGGAGAATATCGCGTCCCTGCGCGGCCTGCTCGAGAAGCGCTACGACCTTGCGACCACGCTCGGCTATGACAACTGGGCCGCCTATATCACCGAAGACAAGATGACCGGCTCGCCGGAAGTCGCCGCCGATTTCCTCGACGAGGTCGAGGGCGCCGCGCGCAATGCGGCGGAACTGGAATATGACCGCCTTCTCGCCAAGCAGCAGGAACTGGCGCCCGACGCCGCGACCGTGAACGACTGGAGCCGCTCCTACCTCGCCGAGCTGATCCGGAAGTCCGACTATGAGCTCGACAGCCAGGAAGTGCGGAAATACTTCGCCTACAACAATGTGCGCGACGGCATCTTCACGCTGGTGCAGGACCTGTTCGAGGTCGAGATCCGGCCCTGGGACGGTGCGCCCGTCTGGGATGCGAGCGTCAGCGCGCACGAGATGTACAAGGACGGCAAGCTGGTCGGCCGCTTCTTCCTCGACATGCATCCGCGTGACGGCAAGTTCAAGCATGCCGCCGCGTTTCCGATCCGCTTCGGTCCGACCACGGACGGCGTACCGGTCGGTGCGCTGCTCTGCAACTTCCCCGCCGGCGACCACACGACCGGCCTGATGGAGCACCAGCAGGTCGAGACCTTCCTGCACGAGTTCGGGCATCTCATCCACGACATGTTCTCCGGCCAGCCGGACTATGCCAGCCTGCACATGGGCAATCTGGAATGGGACTTCATCGAAGCGCCTTCCCAGATGCTTCAGAACTGGGTGTGGGACTATGACACGCTCGCCAAGTTCGCGGTCGATGCCGATGGCAACACGATCCCGCCGGAACTCGTCGAAAAAATGGTCGCCGCACGCGATTTTGGGATCGGCGTGAACACGCTGCGCCAGCTGCTCTACGCCAATGTCTCGCTCGACTATTACAATCGTCCGCCCTCGGAAGTGGACTTCGACCAGATCTGGAACGAGAACCAGTCGAAGCTGAGCCCGTTCGAAACCCTGCCGGATGTCCATCCCTACGCAAGCTTCGGCCATCTCGATGGCTATTCGGCGATCTACTACACCTACCAGTGGTCGCTCGCGATCGCGAAGGACCTGTTCACGGAGTTCGACGCGAATGGCCTGCGCGACAAGGCGACGGCCGCACGTTACCGCGATCTCGTTCTCGCGCCGGGCTCATCCAAGCCCGCCGCGGCGCTGGTGCACGATTTCCTTGGCCGCGACTGGTCGCCGGACGCGTATGAGGCCTACCTCCTCAGCGCGGCCGAAGGCGAAGACGTGGAATAGGGGAGCGGCCGATGCTGGAAATGCGTCCGAACTGCGAGCGGTGCGACTGCGACCTGCCGGCCGATGAGCCGGGCGCCTTCATCTGTTCGTTCGAGTGCACGTTCTGCTCTGACTGCACGGACGGCGAACTCGACGGCGTCTGCCCGAATTGCCGGGGCGAACTGGAGCCCCGGCCGATGCGGCGGGGCAAGGCGCTCGCGGGCAATCCTGCGAGCACGAAGCGCGTCTTCAAGGGCAGGTAGCGCCGGCGTCGGCCCGCACCGTCACCGGGACGGGAGCGGCCGGCGTCTCGACGAGGGCGTGGGTCAACCGGCGGACAATCGGGGCGACGACCAGGATCACCGGCAGGGCGATCGAGAAGGCATAGCCCCAGGCGTGCATCCAGTGGCTGAGGAAGTCCGGCGGGAAACCGATATTGATGGCGCTGATCGCGCCCGACATGAGGAAGCTCATGAACAGGGCCATCAGCGCGCTGAAGACGGTCTGGAACATGCGGGCGGGCAGCTTGCGTGACATGAGGGTCTTCTTTCCTGCGGTTGCCCGCGATTGACTTATTCCCGGCCGCGCCGCACATGCCGCGGCGATGACCGACAAAGTTCCGCCCCGGCCGCGCACGCGGCTTTACCTGATCACGCCGCCGCAGATCGCCGACGTGGATGAATTCGCTGCGATCCTCGAGACCGCCTTGTCGGCAGGCGATGTGGCGTGCCTGCAGCTCCGCCTCAAGGGCGCGGACGGCATGATAGATATGCACGCCACAAGGGAAGTAAGCGCCGCCGTGACCGGGATGGCGCAGGCCTATGGCGCTGCCGTTCTGATCAATGACAGTCCGGAGCTTGCCGTCGAACTGGGCGCCGATGGCGTTCATGTCGGCTGGGACGATATGCCGGTGAAGAAAGCCCGCGCGATTGTCGGCAAGGACATGATTGTCGGGGCGACCGCCAAGAATTCCCGCCATGCTGCCATGGAAGCCGGGGAGGCCGGGGCCGACTATGTCGCCTTCGGTGCCTTCTACCCGACCTCCACCAAGGAAGGCACGGTGCCGGCGAGCCTCGAACTGCTGGAGATCTGGCAGGAGGACATGGAAATCCCTTGTGTCGCCATTGGCGGCATCACCGTTGAGAATGCGGCGCCGCTAGTGACCGCCGGGGCCGATTTCATCGCCGTCTCTTCGGGTGTCTGGGACCATCCCGAAGGCCCCGCCGTGGCGGTGGCGGCGTTCAACCGGCTGCTGGATTCCCTGACAGCGGATTAACACTCCGGCGCCTTGACCCTGCGGCGACAAAGGCTTAACCCGCCCGCTCCCGCAAGTACTGCGCCTGGACGCTGTTTCAAATGTCGAAGCCCTCTCCCGTCGGATCCGTGATGATCGCTGCTGCCCGCGCTGCCGGGCGGTCCCTTGCGCGCGACTTTGGCGAAGTGGAAAACCTGCAGGTTTCCAAGAAAGGGCCGGCCGATTTCGTCTCGAACGCCGACCATCGCGCCGAGGAAATCATCTTCACGCACCTCTCCAAGGCCCGTCCGGGCTATGGGTTCGTGATGGAAGAGCGCGGCATTGTCGAGGGCACCGACAAATCGCACCGCTTTATCGTCGACCCGCTCGACGGCACACTGAACTTCCTGCACGGCCAGCCGCACTTCGCCGTCTCCATCGCGCTGGAGCGGGACGGGGAACTGCTGACGGGCGTCATCTTCGACGTCGCCAAGAACGAGATCTTCTGGGCTGAAACCGGCCGCGGCGCCTGGTTGGAAAACCGCAAGCTGCGCGTGGCTGCCCGCCGCGACCTGATTGAATCCGTCATCGCCACCGGCACGCCCTGGCACGGCATTCCCGGCGAAACCCATGCGACGTTCGCCCGCGAAATCGCTGCCATGACGCCGGTCACGGCCGGCATCCGCCGCTATGGCTCGGCCGCGCTGGATCTCGCCTGGGTCGCTGCCGGCCGGTTCGATGGATTCTGGGAACGCGGCCTCAAGCCTTGGGACATTGCGGCCGGCATCGTGCTGGTCCGCGAAGCCGGCGGCACGATCAGCGAGATCGACGGCGGTGACGTTCTGACGACGGGCTCGATCCTCGCGGCGAACGAGGAACTGCACCCGAAACTCGAGAAACAGCTCCGCCACGCGGCAGCATTCGGCAGGGCGGCCTCGGTTTAGGGCAGGGCCTGACAGGGTATTTCCTGGTCCTTTTGGCGCGATGAGTGCCAGAAGATTTCGATGACGCTTGCGTCACCTATTTCCTTATCCGTAAAATCACGTAATCTGGCTTACATGACACAGCCAGATACAGACGTACTCATCATCGGCGCGGGCCTTTCCGGCATCGGCGCTGCGGTCCACCTCGGCAAGCAGTGCCCCGGCAAGACCTATCGCATCTTCGAACAGCGAAGCGCGATCGGCGGGACGTGGGACCTGTTCCGCTATCCGGGCATCCGCTCGGATTCGGACATGCATACGCTAGGCTTCAACTTCAAACCCTGGACCGAGGCCAAGGCGATCGCCGACGGCCCGTCGATCCGGAAATATATCCGCGAGACGGCGGACGAGTACGAGATCACCCCGCACATCCAGTTCGATACCAAAATCGTCTCGGCCAACTGGTCGAGCCCGGATCAGGTCTGGCAGGTGACGTCGGAGAACACGAAAACCGGTGCGCGTTCGACCCTGTCGGCGCGCTTCCTGTTCATGTGCGGCGGATATTACAATTACGATCAGGGCTACCGGCCGGACTTCCCGGGCGAGGCGGCCTTCAAGGGCCAGATCATCCACCCGCAGCACTGGCCGGAAGACCTCGACTATTCGGGCAAGAAGGTTGTCGTGATCGGTTCTGGCGCGACCGCCATGACGCTCGTGCCGTCGATGGCCGACAAGGCCGGCCATGTCACCATGCTGCAGCGCTCGCCGACCTATGTCGTCTCGCGCCCGGCGGTCGACAAGATGGCGAACTTCCTGCGCGCCATCCTGCCGGATACCTGGGCCTATACGCTGATCCGCTGGCGCAACGTCGCCTTCCAGCAATTCTTCTTCCGCAAGACGCGGGAAAATCCGGAAGCCGCCAAGGAACGCCTCCTGAAAATGGTACGCGAGGAGCTTGGCCCCGACTATGACGTCGAGAAGCATTTCACGCCGCGCTACAATCCGTGGGAACAGCGCCTCTGCCTCGTTCCGGACTCGGATCTTTTCAACGTGCTGAAGTCCGGCAAGGCAAGCGTCGAGACCGACGAGATCGAGACCTTCACCGAGAAGGGGATCAAACTCAAGTCCGGCAAGGAACTGGACGCCGACATCATCGTCACGGCGACCGGCCTCAACCTCGTCTTCATGAACGGGGTGGATGTGACGCTGGACGGCGCGAAGGTCGATCCGGGCAAGCTGCTCAACTACAAGGGCGTTATGCTGTCGAACGTGCCGAACCTTGCGGTGACGTTCGGCTACACCAACGCGTCCTGGACGCTGAAGGCGGACCTCACTTCGGAATATGTCTGCCGTCTGATCAAGCTGATGGACGAGAAGGGCGCGACGTCCGCAATGCCGTACCTCGCGGCCTATCCGAACGAGACCGAACCCTTCGTGGATTTCTCCTCCGGCTATTTCCAGCGGGTCATGGACCAGTTCCCGCGCCAGCACACCGAGGCGCCGTGGAAGCTGCACATGAGCTATTTCACCGACCGGAAAAACCTGCGCGAGCTGCCCATCGAGGATGGTGTGATGACTTTCGGCACACCGGAAACGGCGAAGGCCGGAAAGCCGGTTCTCCAGGCGGCCGAATAGGCCCCTCTAAACATTGGTCCTCAGGTCTCCTATCTTGAGCCCGTAAGGGGCGTACAGAAAAGGAGTGTCTGTATGTGGTTGTGGCTATTGTGGTGGTGTGTCGATGATCACATCGCCGAAGCGGTCGGTGCGCCGGGCCTTGGCGAATTGCCGATCTGGGTGCCGCTGATCCTATCGCTTGCCTTCGCCTTCACGGTGGATGGCAAGGTGAAGAAATGGAAGCGCGGCTGACGTCTCAGCCTTCCGCAAACTGAAGCTCGGCGAGGCGGGCGTAGAGTCCGCCTCGTGCGACGAGCTGTTCGTGCGTGCCTTCCTCGACGATCTTCCCGTGTTCCATGACGACGATCCGGTCGGCGCGGCGCACGGTGGACAGGCGGTGGGCGATGACCAGCGTCGTGCGCCCTTCGGCGGCATTTTCGATGGCGCGCCGGACGGCGGCTTCGCTCTCGGAGTCGAGCGCCGACGTCGCCTCGTCCAGAAGCAGGACCGGGGCGTCGCGCACCAGCGCGCGGGCGAGCGCGATCCGCTGGCGCTGGCCACCGGAAAGGTTCCGCCCCTTCTGGCCGAGCGGCGTGGCGAGGCCTTCCTTCTCGGACAGGAAATCCATCGCCTCGGCCATGCGGGCGGCATGCGCCAGCAGTTTCTCGTCCGGATTGTCCGTGCCGAAACCGATATTCTCCGCCGCCGTACCCGTGAACAGCGAGGATTCCTGCGGGGCGTAGGCAAAGTTCCGCCGCCAGTCGCTCGGCATCGTGCTGGTGGAGGAAATGCCGTCGAGCATGACGCGGCCGGATTGCGGATCGAACAGGCGCAGGGCCAGACGGAAGACGGTCGTCTTGCCGGCGCCGCTCGGGCCGACCAGGGCGACGAACTCGCCGGGCTTCACCGACAGGGAGAAGTTCTTCAGGGCCGAGGCGCCGGTATCGTCATAGGCGAAGGTAACGTGATCGAAGGTGAGCGCGCCCGTGACTTTCGCGGGCATCGGGACGGGGGAGAGCGGCGGGGCGATCTCGGGGTCCGCGCTCAGCACTTCGGCGGCCCGGTCTGCCGCGCCGGCCGCGCGCATCACCTCGCCATAGACTTCCGCCAGCATGCCGAAGCCGGAGCCGGCATAAAGCGCGTAGAGGACCATGGCCGAGAGGTCGCCGAAACTCATCGCCCCGGTCGCAACCGATCGCGCGCCCAGCCACAGCACACAGACGAACCCGCCGAACAGGAGAACCGAGACCATGACGATCATGAAGCTGCGTGCGGTGATCCGCTTCATGGCGGCGGCGAAGGTCGCTTCCACGGCGTCTGAGAAGGCGGCGAGGCGGCGGTCCTCCCGGCCATAAGCCTGTACGAGTTCGATGGCATCCAGCGCTTCGGCCGCTTCGGCGCCAGCCTCGGCAAGGCGTGACTGGGCCCGGTTCGACATGGTGCGGATGGTCCGCCCGATGAACATGACCGGCAGGATGGCGATGGGGATCATGGCCAGCAGGGTCAGGCCAAGCTTCCAGTTCACCACCAGCATCATGGTGAGGGCGCCGAACGTGGTTATCAGCGTCCGTGTGGCGAGCGAGGCGGAGGTGCCGAGAAAGGTCTCGATCAGGGTAATGTCGGCGGTCAGGCGCGAGACGGCCTCACCGGAGCGCATTTTCGAATGGTAGCGCGGGCCGAGGGTCAGCAGGTGGGCATAAAGGTCGCGCCGGAGGTCGGCCGCGATCCGTTCGCCGAAACGGGAGACGAAATAGAACCGGACCGCCCCCAGCACGCCGGAGGCGATGGCAGCGGCCGCGACCCAGAGGAACGACCGGTCGACCAGCTCCAACAGCAGTTTCGGGTCCCCGCCTGCCGCCCGGCCGCTGTCGGCGGCCTTGCCCAGCAGGATCGGCAGCGTGAGGCTCAGGCCGGCCGCGCCGACCAGGAAAACCAGGGCCACGACGACGGTGCGCCAGTGCCGGCCGGCATAGGGCAGCAGCAGCCGCAGGGGCTTCAGGCTGCGTCCCTTGGGCCGGTTCATGGCCTGTCCCCCCTCGGGCTCGCCCGCGCGGCGGTCGATGGTTTCCTGGGTTTCGGTGTCGGCCATGAAAGGTGCCTCTGCAGCACTGTGGAAATCGGGTGCGTGGCCCCCTTGCGAAAGGGGTTTGTTTCAGTTACACGCGCCACTTCTGAAAAACGGGCTGCACAACCATGCCCGCGCACCCCTAAAGGCGAAGCGCGGCGACGACAAGGCCCGGGAACAACGGATCTAAGAGGGCGCGAGCCATGAAAAAAGAAGGTCATCCCGACTATCACTTCATCACCGTGGTGATGACGGACGGCACCGAATACCAGACGCGCTCCACCTATGGCGCCGAAGGCGACCGTCTGGTTCTGGACATCGATCCGAAGGTTCACCCGGCCTGGACCGGCGGCGACGGCAAGATGCTCGACCGCGGCGGCCGCGTGTCGCGCTTCAAGGACAAGTTCAAAGGCTTCGTTTAAGCCTTCCGCGGCCCTGCCGCAGACCAGAAGACCCCGGCCCGCAAGGCCGGGGTTTTTGTTTGCCTCCATCACATGTCCGGCCGAGCGGCTGCGCTTTTACTCACGGTTAATGCCTTGGCGTGAGCCTCCCGCGGAAACGCAGGGAGGCGCAGATGGCGCGGGGAATCCGTCTGAAGGAATGGGCGATCGCGGTTGTGGTCCTGGCCGGAATTGCGCTCGGGATCGCGCTGGCGGCCCAGGCCGCAACCGGGACCGGCGGAGAGGGGACGGCCCAGGCGGTGCCGGTCTACTGGTCCGACGGGGATTCAGGCCGGCTCGCCGACGGCTCCAGGTTCCGCCTTCACGGCATCGATGCGCCGGAAACCGGCTCCACCAAGTGGTACCGGGGCGCCAAATGCGAAGCGGAGCGGGAACTCGGCTATGCCGCCAAGGCGCATGTCCTGGAGCTTACCCGCGGAAAGACTGTCACCGTGACCCACGAGTACGGTCCGGACGCCTATGGCCGCAGGGTGGTCGATCTGGCCGTAGAGGGACAGGATCTCGCCGCGCTGCTGGTCGCGGACGGGACCCACCAGGTCTGGGATTATGACGGGGGCGATCCGAAACCGCTCTGGTGTACGGTGCGTACGGTTCCGGACGTCGCCGGGCCCTGATCCGGATCACGCCTCACCGCCGCAAAGACGCTTGCCGCAGGCTGCCGGGGCCCCGTAGGCTCCGCCATGCCGACAGGACAATCACGGAGACCGACATGACCTACACGCCGAAGCGCTGGATCCGGCTCGGTCTGGGGGCTGCCCTGCTCGGAACTGCCGGCCTTGCCGCCTGCAGCGGGGAAGGGGGCGAAGCCGGGGAGATCGGCGCGTCCGGACCTGCGGTTGCCCAGGGCGAGGCGGGAGAAGGAGAGGGCGGCGAAGGCGAGGCCGCGCTGGATCCGGCTGTCCTTTTGCCGGTTGATGTCCGCGCGGCCCTCATGGCGGGCCATGTCGCGGCGGGGACTGCGCTTGCGCGGGCAGGAGAGCCGGCAGACGCTGCAGCGCACCTGAGTCTTGCGCTCAGCGAAGTGAAACCCGGCGGGATGGCGCGCCTCGTTGCGGACGGGCTGGAACCGGACCTGTTCGATGCCGCCGCCGATGCGCTGGACGATGGTGCGCCGGCGGAAGAGGTCGAGGCGAAACTGGCCGCGGTCGAGGCGAATATCAGCCTCCTTCAGGCCAATGCCGCCGGCGATCCCGCGGAATTGCTGGCAATTCTCGCCAAGCGCTGCCTCGCCACCTACCGCCAGGGCGTGTCGCTGGACAATCTCATCGAGGACCCGATCGCGTTCCAGACGGCCTATGGATATGCTGTCGTCGCCCGTGATCTTGCTGCCGGCCTGGAGTCGGAAGATGCGGGCGGTGTGCGGCTAGAACTGGAACTGCTCGTGCGCATGTGGCCGGACGAAGGCCCGGTGACCGGCCCGCCGCCGGCGCCGCTGATGACCTTCGCCGCGCAGGTCAGCCGCGTGGAGCTCGAACTCTCATCGCTGCAATAGGGCGTCGATGAAGGCCACCGCCTCGAACGAGGACCAGTCCGCCTCGCCGGCGAGACGGGCGATTTCCGTTCCGTCCGGGCCGTAGAGGATGCTGGTCGGGAAGCCCTGCACGCCGCTGTCATAGACGAGTTCGTATTGTTCCGGCGTGACGATCCGGAACGGGATGTTCGCCGCGCCGAGCTGGCCGAGCCGTTCGGCGGCATAGGCCTTGTCATCGGCCGCATCGACACTGATTGCGACGACTTCGAAATCGTCCCCGCCGCGCGCCTTCTGCAGCGCGCCGAGCGAGGGCATTTCCTTTTCGCAGGGGGCGCACCAGGTCGCCCAGAAGTTCACAAGGACCGTTTTTCCCTTGAACTCTGCCAGCGTGTGGGCCGATCCGTCGGCCAGATAGAAAGGGTCTTCGCCGGCCGGGTCGCCCGCACCCGAGAAGTCCAGCTTCTCGAGCGAGCCCGTTGCAAATTTTGCGAGGGGATTTTCTGCCTGTTTTCCGATGCCTGCGCTGATCAGCACATAGACAATTGCAATCACTCCGACCAAGAAGAGGCCGGGAAGGGCGTAGCGCCGCATGGTTTGCGCCTTCCGTCAGTTTGTTGAAGGGATATGCCCATGACCAGCGGCAAAGGCCAGACGATGTGGGGGGGACGCTTTGCCGCGACCCCTTCGGATATCATGGAGGAAATCAACGCCTCGCTCGATATCGACCGGCGCATGGCCGAGGAAGATGTCGCCGGCAGCCGGGCCCATGCCGACATGCTGGCCGAAATGGGCATCATCTCCTTCGAGGACAATGAAGCGATCCAGGCCGGCCTTGATGCGATCCTGGCCGAGATGCGCGCTGGCACGTTCCCGTTCCGCCGGGAACTCGAAGACATCCACATGAATGTCGAGGCACGGCTGAAGGAACTGGTGGGCGAGCCCGCGGGCCGCCTCCACACCGCCCGGTCGCGCAACGACCAGGTCGTCACCGACTTCCGCCTCTGGACGCGCCGCGCGCTCGACCATTCGGCCCGCCTTCTCGGCGGCCTGCAAGGGGCGCTCGTGCAGCGGGCAGGGGAACATGCCGGCACGATCATGCCGGGCTTTACCCACCTGCAGACCGCCCAGCCCGTGACGCTCGGCCATCACCTGCTCGCCTATGTCGAGATGACCTCGCGCGACTGGACCCGCCTCTCCGACTGCGCCAACCGCCTCAACGAATGCCCGCTCGGCGCGGCGGCCCTCGCCGGCACAGGTTTCCCGATCGACCGGGACATGACCGCCGAGGCGCTTGGTTTCGCCCGGCCGATGGCGAACTCGCTGGATGCCGTCTCGGCGCGCGATTTCGCACTCGAGGCGCTCGCTGCGCTGTCGATTGCCGCCACGCACCTCTCGCGCCTTGCCGAGGAAATCGTGCTGTGGACCAGCCCGCAATTCGCTTTCGCCCAGCTGACCGATGCCTGGTCGACCGGGTCCTCGATCATGCCGCAGAAACGCAATCCGGACGCCGCCGAGCTGATCCGGGCCAAGGCCGCACTGATCACCGGGCTCTATGTCGGCCTTCAGGGCGCCGTGAAGGCCCTGCCGCTCGCCTATGCCAAGGACCTGCAGGACGACAAGCGTCTCACCTTCGAGGCCTTCGACACGTTCGATCTCTGCGTCCGCGCCATGACCGGCATGATCGAGACCATCGTGTTCAAGCCGGAGAACATGCGCGCCTCGGCCGCGAAGGGCTTTTCCACCGCCACCGACCTTGCCGACTGGCTGGTCCGCGAGCTTGGCCTGCCATTCCGGGAAGCGCACCACGTGACCGGCGCGCTGGTCGCCGTGGCCGAGAAAAAGGGCGTCGACCTGGCCCAGCTGTCGCTGGCCGACATGCAGGCGGTTCACAAGGACATTACAGACGCAGTTTTCGGCGTGCTGACAGTTGAAGCCTCTGCCTCATCTCGGACATCATATGGTGGTACGAGCCCTGTTCGTGTTGCCGAACAGGTGGCACAGTGGAAGCAGAGACTTGGACTGGAGTGACTTTCGCATGAACCGCCGCCCCCTGGCCATTGCCGCCCTTATCATCGCTTCCGTGAGCCTGCCGGCCTGCGGCCTGACCGGGGACCTCAAGCGCCCGGCACCGCTCTGGGGCCAGCCGGACGGCGACGATGAAGCCGAATTGCCGGAAGGCGACAGCTCGACCCTGCCGAAGCTGCCGCCCCGCGAGGAAGCGAAAGACTCTGAAGCGGACGACAGCGGCGACGAGCTGCTGGGCGGTCCGGAGGATTGATCCCATGAAGACCCGGAATTCCAGACCGGCCGGACTCGCACTGGCCGGCTTCGGCCTTCTTGCGGCACTCGGCGCCTGCGTGACCGAGCCGCCGATCCGCGTCGTGAAGGCAGAGGGCGCAAACGAGCCGATTGCCGTCGTCGCCGAAGTCGTGCCCGAGGACGGCCCGAAAGTGAACCAGTGGGGCGGCATCGTCCCCGACGCCCTGCCGACGACCCCGGTCGATGACGGCGGGCTCGGCGAAATCGGCAGCTAGGCGCGCACATGCATCACTTCGCCTACCGGCAGGGCCGCCTCCACTGCGAGGATGTCGATCTCGGCAAGCTGGCCGATGCGGTGGGGACACCGTGCTATGTCTATTCCACCGCGACCCTGCAGCGGCATGCGCGCGTGATCGCGGATGCCTTCGGCGGGCAGGACTGCCTGATCGCCTATTCGGTGAAGGCCAATTCGAACCTCGCCGTGCTCGCGACGCTGGCAGGGGAGGGCTGCGGCGCCGACGTGGTCAGCGGTGGCGAACTCCAGCGGGCCCTGCGCGCCGGCATTCCCGCCACGCGGATCGTCTTCTCCGGCGTCGGCAAGACCGCGCGCGAGATGGAACTCGGTCTCCGCGAAGGCATCCACCAGTTCAATGTCGAAAGCGCGGCGGAACTGCGCCTTCTGTCCTTTGTCGCCAACGGGATCGGGATCGAGGCGCCCATCGCCATCCGTGTGAACCCGGATGTGGCGGCCGGCGGCCATCCGAACATTTCCACCGGCAAGAAGGGCGACAAGTTCGGCGTACCGTGGGCCGAGGCAGAAGGGCTCTATGCCGAAGCCGCCCGCCTGCCGGGCATCCGGGTCGTCGGCGTCGATGTCCATATCGGCAGCCAGATCGGCGATCTCGTGCCGATGCGCGCCGCTTTCGAGAAAGTCGTCGGCCTGATCCAGCGCCTGCGCGCGGCCGGGCATGACATCCGCCGTCTCGATGTCGGCGGCGGGCTCGGCATCCCCTACCGGGAAAGCGACGATCCGCCCCCGCCATCGGCCTATGCCGCGATGATCGCCGACGTCAGCGCAGGTCTCGGCGTTCAGGTCATCCTGGAGCCCGGCCGCGTGATCGCCGGCAATGCGGGCATCCTCCTGTCCACCGCGCTCTACGAGAAAGAGGCCCCGGACCGGACCTTCCTGATTATCGACGCAGGCATGAACGACCTGATGCGCCCGGCCCTCTATGGCGCCCATCACGAGATCCAGCCGCTGGCCGAACCCGGCCCGGATGCGCCGCACAAGACCTATGACGTGGTCGGCCCGATCTGCGAGTCGACCGACAAGTTCGCCTCCGGCCGCGACCTGCCGGCCATCGCCTCGGGCGACCGGATCGCCTTCATGTCAGCCGGGGCCTATGGCGCGGTCCTGTCTTCGTCCTACAATACACGGCCCCTCGTGCCGGAAGTGCTGGTCAATGGTGATCGTTACGACATCGTCCGCCGCAGGCCTGATCTCGAGGAAATGCTGCTGCTGGAACAGGTGCCGGATTGGCTGAACAGGATGGACTGAAGACGATCGGGACGAAGGTCGCTGCCACACGGCGGCGGCTGAGCCTGCTCGCGTTCGGCCGGGCCTGGTGGCCGCTGTTCGTCTTCCTGATCCTGTTCCTGGCGACGGCTCTGGCCGGCGTGTTCGACACGCTGCCGCCGGCGCTCGGCGCCGTCCTGACGCTCTTGTTTATTGCCGGCGGGATCATCTTCGTCCTGCGCGGCGCGCGCCGTTACGCGCCGGTCTCGCAGGAGGAAGCCGGGCGGTTCCTCGACGCGCAGTCGCCGCTGCGCCCAGTTTCCGCGCTGACCGACCGTCCCGCCGATCCCTCGCGCGGTGCGCAGGCCCTCTGGGTCCGCCACCGCGAACGCCTCCTGAAGGCCGCACGCGACCTCAAGCTGCCGTCGCTGTCGGCAGAATGGGCGAAACTTGACCCGTTCCGCCTGCGCTATGTCCTGCCGGCCGCGCTGGTCGGTATCGCCGTGTTGGCGGCGGGGGAGGGACCGGGCCGTATCCTGCGGGCGCTCAATCCCGACTACGGCGCCCTGGTCGGCGCGGACGACATGACGGTCGAGGCCTGGGTGACGCCGCCCGATCATACGGGCCGTGCGCCGATCTTCCTGAAGCCCGGCCTCAACGATGTCCGTGTGCCGCGCGGCTCGGAAATCACCCTGCGCACCGAAGCGCCGTCTGCGCCGCGCCTCGTGCTGAAGGGCAAGCATCGCAGGTCCGAGAAATTCGCCGCGACACCGGAAGGGTCATGGGAAGCCAAAGCCACGCTGACCGAGGACGCCCGCGTCTCGGTGCACTGGTGGGGCGAGCGCGCGGCATGGCGCCTGCTTGCCTCGCCGGACGATCCGCCCACGGTGAAATTCGTCTCCATCCCCTCCTATGGCCGTCTTGACCGGACGGAGTTCGCCTGGACCGCCGCCGACGACTACGGCATCGTGAAGGCAGAACTGGCGATCCGGCTCAAGGAACCGCACCCGGCCGCACCGGACGAGGAAGACCGCGTTTCTGTCCCGCTCGCCGCGCCGTCCATGCCGGAGATCAAGGACACGACGCAGATCGACCTGACGCGGCACCGCTGGGCCGGCCTGGCGGTAGATGTGCGCCTCGTTGTCACCGATGCCGCGGGACAGGAGGGAACGAGCGAGACCGTGCCTTTTGTTCTGCCCGAGAAGCTCTTCCTCGATCCCATCGCCCGCGTAGCGCAGGAAGTGCGCGTGACCGTGCTGCGCGAACCGAGGGACTACAAGGAGCAACCGAAGAATCTGTTCGCCCTCCGTCAGGACGCGATCAACACAGCCGCGGCCAACCGCCTGGATTCGGCGCCGCCGGACATCCAGAAGGCGGCCCTGATGCTCGATTCCATCACGCTGATGGGCGAGTACTATATCCCGAACCAGGCCTATTACCTCACCTTCAAGATGGCCGAGGGCATGCTGGAGACGGCGGGCTCGCGCGATGAGGCCGAACAGGTCGATCCGCTGCTCTGGGCGCTGGCGCTGAAGGCCGAGTATGGCAGCGCGGCCGATGCCCTGCGCCGTCTGGAGGCGGCCCGGCGCGCTCTCGAACAGGCGCTGCGCGATGGTGCCTCGGAAGAGGAAATCCGCCAGCGGATGATGGCCTTCCGCGATGCCGCCAACGAATACCTAGCCGCCAAGATGGCCGAAGCGATCGCCAATGGCGGGGACATGCCCGACGAGAATGCCGACGGCATGGCGTCCGGCGGCGGGCAGAGCCTCGGCGGCCAGGATTTCGAGGACATGCTGAACGCCCTGCAGGATCTCACCGAAACCGGTGCGACCGAGCAGGCCCGCCAGCTCCTCTCCGACATCACAAACATGCTGCAGAACCTCGAATTCGAGAAAGGCCAGAGCGGCAATGGCATGCAGGGCATGCCCGGCGCGCAGGCGAATGGCGAAAACCAGGACGACCTGCCGCCGGAGGAGCAGGAAATGACCGACGCCATGCGGCGCCTGTCGGAAATCCTCCGCGAGCAGCGGCAGCTGAACGATGACACGCTGGCGCAGGAACGCGGCGAGACGCCCGGTCAGCAATCGGGCCAGCAACCGGGGGAACAGTCGGGCAACCAGTCCGGCCAGCAGCAAGGCCAGCAACAAGGCGAGCAGGAGGGCAATGGTGCGCCCGGCAATCCGACTCCCGGCAATAACGGGCAGGGCGGCAACCGGCCGAACGGCGAGCGTCCGGGAACGAACGATTTCGCCGGTACGGACGAAGGCCAGCCACCTTCGGGCGGCAATTCACTCGCCGAACGCCAGCGCCGCCTTGGTGAACTTGTCGAGCGCTTTGCCCGCGAGCAGGGCATCGGCGAAGGCGCGGGCGAGGATGACGCGCTGGCTGGCCAGATCGATCCCGATGCGCTCGACGCCATCCGCAATGCCCAGCGCCGCGCCGAACAGGCGCTCGAACGCGGCAATGAAAGCCAGGCGCTGCGCAACCAGGAAATGGCGACGCAGGGCCTGTCCGACATCAATCGCGGCCTCGCCGCCGCGCTCGACGAAATGCAGCGCCAGCGCGACAATCGCGGCCAGACCTCGAACGACCCGTTCGGGCGCGAGTCCGGCGGCTACGGCAACAATGGCGACGATGTGCGCATCCCCGAGGAGGCCGAACGCCAGCGCGCCAAGGACATCCTCGAAGAGCTGCGCCAGCGCTACAATGACAGTACTGACGAAGAAGAACGCGAATACCTTCGCCGCCTGCTCGACCGGTTCTAGGGGCGGGGGATGAATACTGAAGCCGACGCCGAGCCGCAGGAAGACCCCGGCCACCGGCGCGCCCGGCTGACGCTGGCCTTCGCGCTGCTCGCCTTTGCTGCCGCCATCTTTGCGATCCATACGCGGCTCGACCATCTCTCGATGCACGCGGTCTATGCGCGCTTTTCCGCGCTGTCGGCGCCTGGTCTTCTCATCGCCCTCGGCGCGACGCTGGCCTCCTATGCCGCATCCACACTCCGCGATGCGCTGACGCTCCGGCATCTCGGGCTCGCCCGGCCCTGGCGTGACATGGCCTTCGTCTCCTTCACCGCGAATGCCGTGGGCAACTCCCTCGGCTATCCGGAAGCAACTGGCGGCGCCGTCCGCTCACGGATCTATGCCGGGCTGGGTCTCTCCGCCGATGAAGGTCAGTCCGTCAGCCGGCTCACGCAGCGCAGCCTCACGGCCGGCGCGCTCCTGCTCAGCGGGGCAGGGCTGGTCTTCGAGTCGGGTGCCTTTCCGGTCCATTTCGGCCTGCCGGACTGGGCCGCCATCCTGCTCGGCCTCGTCTTCCTTTCCCTTGTCGGGGCGGCGCTCTGGCAGGCCCACCGGAAAGGCCCGGCAGGTCTTCGAAGTGCGCTGGTCCGCCTCGCGGTCAGTGTGGCCGACTGGATGGCGGCGGGCCTCGTCCTGTTCGTGCTCCTGCCGCACGATACCGCCATCGGCTTTGCGGCCTTCATGCCGATCTTCGCGCTGGCCTGCCTTGCGGGCGGCGTGTCGGGGCTTCCCGGCGGCATCGGCGTGTTCGAGGCGGTGATCCTGCTACTTGTTCCGGCGCATCCCGCGGAAAGCCTCGCCGCCAGCCTCATCGCCTTCCGGGCCATCTATTATCTCGCCCCGCTCGTGCTCGCCGCGGCCGGGCTTGGCGCCGGCATGGTGCGCCGGCATGCGCCTGCGCTTCAGGGCGTCGGCCGGGGGGCAGGGGATGTCGCGTCCGTCTTTGCGCCGATGCTGTTCGCACTCCTCGCGTTCGCCAGCGGCGCCTACATGCTCGCTGCCGCCATGACCCCGGCATTGCCCCAGCCCCTGCGGGAAGCCGGGCGGTTCCTGCCATTGCCCGTTATCGAGATTTCGCACTTTCTCGCGTCTGTCGCAGGCCTCTTCCTGCTGATCGTGGCGAACGGCCTGTCGCGGCGGCTCAGCCATGCGTGGATGGTTGCCATGGGCCTTCTGGCGGCGGGCATCGCGCTGACGCTCACCAAGGGCGCCGGGTGGAGCGAGGCGCTGCCGCTCGCCATCGTGCTCGGCGTGCTGGGCCTGTCGCGCCCGGCCTTCTACCGCGCGACACCGCTCGCCGCGACCCGGCTGACGCCCGTCATGGCGCTCGCCATCGTCGCGACCCTCGGGGCCGTGATCTGGCTCGGCTTCTTCTCCTACGAACATGTCGAATACCGCAACGAGCTCTGGTGGCAGGTGGCGCTGCAGGGCGGCACATCGCGTTTCCTGCGCGCCGCAGGCGGCGTCAGCGTGGTCGCGCTGCTCATCCTCGCCTGGAACTGGCTGCGTCCGCTGCGAGCACCGCCCGAGGAAGCCCCTCTGCTCGAAGAGATACGGAACATCATTGCCGAAGCCAGCGCCGCGCGCCCGGACGCAGCCCTCGCTCTCAGCGGCGACAAGCGGTTCCATTTCAGCCCGTCGCGGCGCTCCTTCATCATGTTCGGTGTGCGCGGCGGCAGCTGGATCGCCATGGGCGAGCCGGTGGGGCAGGCGGAGGAGTTTCCATCGCTCGTCTGGTCCTTCCGCAAGGCGGCCGATGCGGCGGGCGCAGGCGTCTCCTTCTATGCCGTCGGCCGGGACTTCCTGCCCCTGGCGGTCGACCTTGGCCTGTCGGTGCAGAAGATCGGCGAGACGGCAATCGTTCCGCTGGCGGACTTCTCTCTGGACGGGCCGGACCGCGCGCGCCTGCGGCAGGTCTATAACCGCGCCGGACGCGACGGGCTCAGCTTCGAAGTCCTGCCGCCGGCCGATGTGCCCGCTCATATGGAGCGGCTGAAGGCCATTTCCGGCGAATGGCTTGCCGCGCATGGCGGCGCGGAGAAGAGCTTCTCCCTCGGCCGGTTCGATCCGGACTATCTCGCCGCTTTCCCCGTCGCCGTGGCGCGGCTCGACGGGGAGATCGTCGCGTTCGCCAATCTCTGGCCGGGCGCGGACAAGCATGAAATCGCCATCGACCTGATGCGCTTTTCCGCGGCCGCCCCGCGTGCGGTGATGGACTATCTCTTCCTCTCCGGCATGCTGTGGGCGAAGGGGGAGGGCTACCGCCGCTTCGACCTCGGCATGGCGCCGCTGTCGGGCCTCGAGGCGCACCGGCTGGCCCCGGCCATGAGCCGGATCGGCGCCTTCCTGTTCGAGCATGCCAACGCCGTCTACGGTTTCGAGGGCCTGCGCGCCTACAAGGACAAGTTCCACCCCGTCTGGGAGCCGCTTTACCTCGCCGCGCCCAATGCCCGCGCGCTGCCGGGCGCGCTTGCCGATGTCGCCATCCTGACAAGCGGCGGCATTACCCAGATGTTCCGCAAGTAAGCGGTCTTGCGCGCCGGCCCGGCCTCTGCCTTGATGCAAGGAAAAACCGGGAGGAAAACATGGCGCGCTGGCAATTTACCCACGGCCTCAAGGATATCGGCAACGGGCTCTATGCCTGGCTGCAGCCGGATGGCGGCTGGGGCTGGTCGAATGCCGGCCTGATCGTGGACGGCGACCAGTCGCTTCTGGTCGACACGCTGTTCGACATGCACCTGACACGCGACATGCTCTCCGCCATGGCGGATGCTTCGGGCGTCGGCGCGGAGAAGATCGGCACCATCGTCAACACGCATGCGAACGGCGACCATTGCCACGGCAATGGTTGTTGTCCGCAGGCGGAGATCATTGCCTCGGAAGCCAGCGCAAAGGAAATGGCCGAAGTGCCGCCCGCCACGCTCGCCATGTTCAAGAAGATGGGCGGCCAGCTCGGCCCGGCTGGCACCTATTTCGCCGATATTTTCGCCCCCTTCGATTTCGAGGCGGTCGACGAGCGCCTGCCGACGCAGACCTTCTCGGGCCGCATGGACCTGAAAGTCGGCAACAAGGCGGTGGAACTTCACGAGGTCGGCCCCGCGCATACGGGCGGCGATGTCATCGTGCACGTGCCGGGCGACCGGACGGTGTTCACCGGCGACATCCTCTTCATCGACGGCACGCCGCTGATGTGGGCAGGGCCGGTGAAGAACTGGATAAACGCCTGCGAGAAGATCATCGCCATGGACGCCGACGTGATCGTCCCGGGACATGGTCCGATCACGGACAAGAAGGGCGTGCAGCGGGTCGCTGACTATCTCGCCTATGTCGATGCGGAGGCGCGCAAGCGCTTTGACGCCGGGCTTTCCGTGCGCGACGCCGCGCTGGACATTGCGCTTGGCGATTATGCCAGCTGGGGCGATGCCGAACGGATCGCCGTCAATGTCGACAGTCTCTACCGCGAATATCGCGGCGACGGGAAAGTGACGCCTGTGATCGAACTCTTCGCCCTGATGGCTGAAGCGCGGGACGCGATGCGGCGCTGACCGCTACCGGTTTGCGCCCGGCACCCATTTGATATCATCGGCGCCGTTGCCATTGGCGGCGCGGCCCGCAACGAACAGCCAGTCGGACAGGCGGTTGATGAAGGCGAGCGCTTCCGGGCTCACCGGTTCGCCGTCCGTTGCCGCAAGCTCGGCGACTTTCCGCTCCGCCGTCCGGCACAGCGTACGCGCGACATGCAGCTGCGCGGCGAGTGGCGTGCCGCCCGGCAGGATGAAGCTGTCGAGCGGCGGGATCAGCGCGTTCATCGCGTCGATCTCGGCCTCGAGCCGCGTCACCTGCGCTTCCACGATGCGCAGCGGCGTCCATTCCAGCACGCGGCCGCGTTCCGGGGTCGCAAGGTCTGCCCCGAGGTCGAACAGGTCGTTCTGTATGCGGCGGATCGCGGAAAGCATATCGCCATCGGCATGCAGGGCCGCGACGCCAAGGGCTGCGTTCACTTCGTCGACGCCGCCATAGGCCGCCACGCGCGGATGCCATTTGGCGACCTGTTCGCCGGTCGCAAGGCGCGTCTGTCCCTTGTCGCCGGTGCGCGTGTAGATCTTGTCGAGCTTGACCATGAAGTGTCCGGATCAGAAGTGGATGGCGCCGGTGGCGAAGCCGAGCCCGACGAGCAGGGCAATCACCGCCGCCTGGATGTAGATGCGCAGCCGCATCAGCTTGTTGGACCGGCTCGGCTGGTTCTCGTCCGTCCGGGCAAGGTTTGCGATGCCGAGGCCCAGCACGACCAGCAGGGCGGCGAGGGCGACATAGAGGAGAATGGAAAGCAGGGTCATCTTGGGCGCCTTTCCGGCTTGTATGGCTCTAACATAGGCCCGCAGGCCCGGGTGGACAGGCGCGAAAGCGTCGCGGCCGGGGGATCAGCCCCCGGATTCCAGCCGCGCCGCCAGCGCCTCGATCCGTTCGGATACGGCCGCCATGGCGTCGGCGGCTTTCTGCTCGGCTTCGGCGAATGAGCCCCCGGTTCGCCGGGCGGCATCCAGTTCATCGAGCAGGGCCAGCGCCGCGATCAGCAGCAGCCGGTCCTCGCCGATATCGCCGACGGCGCTGGCGATATGCGTCACCCGCTTGTCCAGCTGCTGGGCCAGCGCCACGATCCGCGCTTCCTGTCCGGGGGCGCAGGCGATGGAATAGTTCCGGCCGCGCAGGATGATGTCGGCCTTGGCCATGTCCTCAGGACTCCTTGCCAAGGGCGGCGCGGACTTCCTCGATGGCAGCGCCCAGCGCAGTGCTCGCCTCGTCCGCCAGGGCCTGCAGTTCGGTTTCCCGGGCCAGCGAGGCATCGAGTTCCTCGGCCAGCCGCTCCCGGTCTGAAACCAGCGCCGCGATCTCGGCTGCCACCACGTCCGGGTCCCCGGCACGGGCAAGCAGCGCGTCCACGGCGCCTTCCAGGCGCTTCAGGGCCGCATCCAGGCGGCGGGACTCTCGATTGATGTCGCTCATCGATTCAAAGGATTAAACTCAATGCCCTGCTACGCCAAGCGGCTTGACGTAGCACCGGGAGTCTGGCCTAGCACACTTCCGGAGCGACTGAGGGAGATCAGCAGAATGGCTGTAACCAACCGGGACATGGCAAATGCCGTGCGTGCCCTTTCGATGGATGCGGTGGAAGCCGCCAAATCCGGCCATGTGGGCCTTCCGCTGGGGATGGCCGACGCCGCGACCGTCCTGTTCCGCAAATTCCTGAAATTCGACCCGGCTGACCCGGCCTGGCCGGACCGCGACCGGTTCGTCCTGTCGGCCGGCCATGGCTCGATGCTGATCTATTCGCTGCTGCACCTGACAGGCTACAAGTCGGTCACGCGCGACGATATCCGCAACTTCCGCCAGATGGGCGCGCAGACGCCGGGCCACCCTGAAAATTTTGTAACAGCCGGGGTCGAAACCACGACCGGGCCGCTGGGGCAGGGCATCGCCACCGCCGTCGGCATGGCCATCGCGGAGCGCCACCTGAACGCCCGCTTCGGCAATGACCTCGTTGACCACCACACCTGGGTGATCGCCGGCGACGGCTGCCTCATGGAGGGAATCAGCCAGGAAGCGATCACGCTGGCCGGCCACCTCAAGCTCAACAAACTGATCGTCCTGTTCGACGACAACTCGGTCACCATAGACGGCGGCACGGACCTCTCCGACAATACCGACCAGTGCGCCCGCTTCGAGGCCTCCGGCTGGGTCACCAAGAAGGTGGACGGCCATGACGAGAAGGATGTCGAAGCGGCCCTGAAATGGGCGCAGAAGCAGAAAAAGCCCGTCCTGCTCGCCGTGAAGACCATCATCGGCTATGGCGCGCCCAAGATCGCCGGCACCGGCAAGGCCCATGGCGGCCCCTACGGTCCGGACGAGATCGCCGGCATCCGCGAGAATATCGGCTGGCCGTACCCGCCCTTCGAAGTACCCGCAAACATCGAAGCGGCCTGGAAGAAGGCCGGCGAGCGCTCGAAGGGCGAGCATGACGCCTGGAAGAAACGCCTGTCTGCTTCGGCCCACAAGGGCGAGTTTAACGCTGCCATGGCCGGCCGCCTGCCGAAAAACCTCGCCAAGGCGATCAACAAGCACAAGAAGGCCGTCGCCGAAGGCGGCGCCAAGAAGGCCACCCGCGTGTGGAGCGGCGAAGCGCTCGAAGTGCTGACCGGACTCGTGCCGGAAATGGTCGGCGGCTCGGCCGACCTCACCGGCTCGAACAATACCAAGACCAGCCATACCGGCCCGATGACGCCGAAAAGCTGGGATGGCCGCTACATCCACTATGGCGTGCGCGAGCATGGCATGGCCGCCGCGATGAACGGCATGGCGCTGCATGGCGGCATCATTCCGTATTCCGGCACCTTCCTTGTCTTCGCAGACTATTCGCGCGGCGCGATCCGCCTCGGCGCCCTGATGGGCACGCGCGTCATCCACGTGATGACGCACGACTCGATCGGCCTCGGCGAAGACGGTCCGACGCACCAGCCGGTCGAACATGTCGCTTCGCTCCGCGCCATGCCGAACATGCTCGTCTTCCGCCCGGCGGACGGCGTCGAGACGGCCGAGTGCTGGGAAATCGCGCTCGCCCGCGAGGAAGGCCCGTCCACGATGGCGCTCACCCGCCAGAACGTCGCCCCGGCCCGTACGGTGCACACGGAGGAAAACCTCTCCGCCAAGGGCGCCTATGTCCTCTCCGACGTGAAGGGCAAGGCGCAGGCAACGATCCTCGCCACCGGTTCGGAAGTCGAGATCGCGATGGCCGCGCAGGCCCAGCTCGCCAAGGACGGCATCAAAGCCCGCGTCGTCTCGTGTCCCTGCCTTGAACTCTTCGAACAGCAGGATGCCGCCTATCGCAAGTCCGTCCTCGGCACCGCCCCGCGCGTCGCCGTCGAGGCCGGTGTGCGCTTCGGCTGGGATCGCTGGATCGGCGAGGACGGCGGCTTTGTCGGCATGAACTCCTTCGGCGCTTCGGCCCCGTACCAGAAGCTCTACGAACATTTCGGCATCACGGCAGAGGCCGTCGCCGCTGAAGTGAAGAAGCGCGTCTAGAGACCGATATAGTTCGCACGCGGACGGATCGGCCGGCCACTGGCCTGCTGCTCCATCGCGTGCGCGATCCATCCGGCCATGCGGCCGCTGGCGAAGATCAGGAACGAGGCATCCTCCGGCAGGGCGAGGTGCACCGACAGCGCCGCGAGCGCCATGTCGACATTTGCCGCCTCGCCTGAGGCCTGTTCGGCCGCCCGGATCGCGCGTTTCAGGGCGGGGGCAGGCTTCATCCAGCGCAGCAGCGCCGCCGCCCGCGGATCGCCCGCCGGATAGAGCGCATGCCCGACCGCCGGAATGCGCTCGCCCCGCGCCGCAAGGCCTGCCAGAGCCGCTTGCGCTCCGTCCGCCATTGCCGCCTCCAGATAGGCCCGCGCCCGCGCCGAGGCCTCGCCATGCAGCGGCCCGGTCAGCGTCGCACAGCCCGCCAGCGCGCAGGCCGCGAGCGGCGCCCCGGTCGAGGCCGCCACCCGCGCCGCAAAGGTCGATGGGTTCAGCTCATGATCGGCCACCAGGACCAGCGCGCGCCTCAGAAGATCCGTTCCGCCCGGTGACAGTCCCCAGTGCCGGCCGAGCCGCTGATGGAAGAAGCCGCGCCCGGCCACGCCTGTCACCGCCGTGCAGAACCCGGCCAGCAGGCCCGCGCCATCGGCGGCGAGCGCCGCCTGGCCCCGTCCGAACGAGGGCGGATCGGCTGCCGCGCGCGCGGCAAGGAAGGCCAGCGCCCGTGCCTTGCCGGTCTCGCCCGCCATCGGCTCGGTTCCCGCCGCGCGGGCAGGGGCGGGGCCTTCCGCCCGCCAGAGCAGGGCGGCCGCCTCTTCCAGCGTCGCATCCACGGCGAGGCGCACGGCGTCCTGTCCGCGATAGATCAGCTTGCCGTCGCGCACGGTCGTGATCGCGGTTTCCATCACCGGGTCGCCCCAGGCGATGGCGGCGCTGGCAATCGCCTGCCGGCCCCGTCCGCTGCGGCGGCGTGCGACCAGTCCTGCAATATCTGCTGCGGAATAGACGCTCGCGCGCGGGTCGTTTTCGTCCGACCGTGAGGCGATGAGGCCCCGGCTCACATAGGCATAGAGCGTCTGGGGTTTCACCCCCAGTTCCTCCAGCGCGTCTTCCCGTCCGATCCACTGCATATATTGATTATATTGATAAAGATTGACGTTGACCAGAGCCGGCGCGACATGAAGGGCGAAATAATCAAAGGAGGTCCACATGGATTCCGGACTTGAAAACGTCGTCGCCGCCGAAACCATCCTGTCCGATGTCGACGGCCAGAATGGCCGCCTCGTCATCCGCGGCTGGCCGGTACAATTGCTCGCCGCCTCTATGGCCTATGAAGATGCCGCCCACCTGCTCTGGAGCGGGTTCTTCGAAGACCTGCCGGGTGTGCCGGCCCTCGGCGCCCGTCTCGGCGCGGCCCGTGCAGAGGTCTTCGAGCTTGTTGCCAAGATCCCGGAAGGGCTCGATGTCGTCCGCTTCCTGCGCACCGGCTGGTCGCTGCTGGAAGACGATGAGAGCCTCGACAGTGCCATCCGCCTCGCCGCCGCGGCCCCGGTCTTCACCGCCGCCGCCGTCCGCCGTGAGCGCGGCCAGAAACCGATCGCGCCGGATGCCGGCCTCTCCCAGTCGGCGGATTTTCTCCGCATGCTGAGCGGCAAGGTGCCGGGCGAGGCCGAGGCCCGGGCGCTCGATGCCTATCTCGTCACCGTCTGCGACCATGGCCTTAACGCCTCCACCTTCGCCGCGCGTGTCGTCGCCTCCACACGGGCCGGGCTCGTCTCGGCCGCGCTCGGGGGCATTTCAGCCCTGAAGGGTCCGCTCCATGGCGGCGCGCCGGGCCCCGTGCTCGATATGCTGGACGAGATCGGCACGCCTGAAAACGCCGAGGCCTGGATCGACGGCGCCCTTGCCCGCGGCGAGCGCCTCATGGGCTTTGGCCACCGCGTCTATCGCGTGCGCGATCCCCGCGCCGATGCGCTGAAGGCCGCCGTCGCGCGCCTGCCGGGTACGTCGGGCCGCATCGCCTTTGCCGACCATATCGAGCATGCCGTGCTCGGCCGCCTCGCGAAGAAATACCCGAACCGCAAGCTCGAGACGAATGTCGAGTTCTCGACCGCGCTCCTCCTCGAAGCGCTCGGCATTCCGCGCGAGGCCTTCACGGCCGTATTCGCCACGGGCCGCATCCTTGGCTGGACGGCGCATGCCCGCGAACAGATCGCGGAAGGGCGTCTCGTCCGTCCACGGTCGGTCTACAAGGGGCCGGTGCCGGAAATGGCATGATTGCCGCGCGACAGTTTGGCCGGTTTCCCCGGTCCTGACGTCCCGCCATCTTCCCGGCTGCGGACGCGTTTCTGCGGCCGGGGGAGGGGATCATGCCGGAATTGTTCTGGGTCAAGCTGCTGCACCTGTCAGGCTTTGCCGGCTGCCTCCTGGCGAGCCTCTTCAAGAACCTGACGCTTGCGCGGCCGGTCGTGGCGGGCGGCGCGCTCTCGCGCCTGCTCGTGCTCGACAAGGTTTCGGGCCTCTCCTCGGTGATCATCCTCGCCACCGGCATCGGGATGGCGGGCTGGCTCGCGAAGCCGACGGAGTATTACCTCGCCAGCCCGCTCTTCTGGGGCAAGGTCATCCTGTTCACGCTCGCCTCGCTTGCCGTCCTGTCCACCAAGCCGCTGCTGAAGCAGGCGAAGGCGGCAGGCCGTCTGGATGTGACGCCGCGCACGCGTCTCCTGCTCGCCTTCGATTTCAGTTCAATTGTCCTGATCGCCGCCCTCGGCCGCTGTCTGGTGCTGTCTTTCTGAGGGAGAGGCCGCATCGAATCCCCGGCCTTTGCCCAGTTTGTCCGGGCGAGGCGGCTCATTCTATCCTCCCGCATAGTACGCGGCCGCATTCTCCCGTGCATGCCGTCCGGTCTCCGCCCCTATTTTGACTATGTCATCCCGGTCTTCTGGCCGTGGCTGTGGTGGAACCTCATCCGCATCGCCCTCTGGCACAAACGCACAGGGCGCGACGCCCTCCTGCGCCTCGACCGGTTCGGGAATATCCGCTTCGTCTTCATCGAGGATGCGCCGCAGCCGGACGATCTCTATTCCTATGAAGCGCCCAAGGTCACGAGCTGGGAACGGCTCGCGCCGGGTTTCTGCCTGCCCGACATGCCGGACATCGCGCCCGCCTGTGTTCGGGTATCCTGCCCGGATATCCGGGCAATGTCCGGGCATCTTCCGGGCATCCCGGAACAGGTCCGCGGCCCGCCCTAGCGCAGCAACCTACCTGAATTGAGCCCATTGCACCGGACGGCACCCGCCGCGCCGGGCATACGTGCTGGCGCGAAGGAAGCTCAGGCTTCCGGCGTCTTGCGGAACAGGTCCAGCTGGCGCGGATCGACATAGCGCCGGCGCGAAGGCTTCGTGCGGCCGCGGCGGAAATAGAGATCGTCCGTATGGTCGGCAGCTTCCGGCTCGGGTTCGGGAGCGGGCTTCGCCTTTGCCGGTTTTGCCGGCTTCGCGTCGGGCGATTCCAGCCGCCACCAGGTCACGGCTATGACAGGTTGGCCCTTTTCGTCCTCGTAGCGCTGGAGGTGGCCATGGGCGAGGGCCTCGGACGGGGCGAACATCGCCTCGGCGGCCTCTTCGCTGACGGTCAGCCAGTCGACGGCCAGTTCCGCCACCCGCAGCTCGCCGGCTAGGGCCTCGGCATCAGGCCGGGTACGCGCCGCCGGGGCCACTTTGGAAAGGGCCGCGTCGAGGGTTTTGCCGAGGGGATAGGCGTGACTCATAAGCCGGTGGAGGTAAGCGTTGCTTCGCTCGCCGTCCAGCCTGCATCCGCCGCTGCAGAAAGACGCATCGCAGCCAGCCGGGCCAGGCGCAGGGTCACGGCCTTCCGCCGGGCCGGGGCGAGGGGCAGGGCCGGCGCTTCCCGGATCACCGCCGCGCCGAACGCATCGGCGACGATCAGGCCCACCTCGTCCGGGATGAGGTCCTGCGGGAAATCCCCGTCCACGGCGAACCAGAACCTGTCGCAGAAGGGCATGTATTCATGCCACTTCGAGTCGGACCGGAAGTCCGGCACGCCGGACTTGACCTCCACGACCCAGATTTCTCCGCCGGGTCCCAGCGCGGCAATGTCGGCCCGGCGATTGTTGGCGAGCGTCATTTCCCGGATGCCGCACAGGCCGAGATCCGCCAGAAGGCGCAGCGTCCCGCGCGCAATCGCCCCGGCGCCGGCCAGGTCACGTGCAGGATTGTCGCTGTGGTCTGCCCCGTCCGGCATTTGCGTGTTCCGGTATTGTTCCTTGCCAACCTAGTCCCGCCGAGCCGCGCGGGTCAAGACACCGGTCAGGCGGGCGGCGCTCCGGCCTGCAGGCCCAGCGGATGGGTCACCTCCATCCGCCCCTCACGCACATAGCCCCGCGCCAGGACCTCCGTGCCTTCCGGCAGCTGGCAATAGGCTGCCGCCGCCGTGGAGATTTCCAGAACGAGCGGAGAGCCCTGCAGGGACAGGTCGCAGGCCGCGCCATATTCCTCCGTCCCTGCCATCCCGGCGACCAGGCCGTGGACCAGCTGGAACCGCTCGTACTGTTTCGGCAGCTTTCCGGCCTCCGCCACCCGGTAGGCCTTGAGCTTCCACAGGCCGAGCTTTGCCTCCCGTGCGCCGGCCTCGAGTGCCGGGAATGTCTCGCTGCCGCCCGCCGTGTCCGGATAGACCCGCATCCGTGCCCCGCCCCGGGCCAGCATTTCCGCATTCAGCCACAGGTCCGGCCCGAGCGTGTCGGTCGTTTTCACCTGCGCCAGCGCGCGGTCATACTTGTCGCGGGTGAGGCCCGCATAGAAGAGCTGCACCTCGCGGCCGAGTGCCATGTCCTCCAGCATCCGGCGTGATTCTTCCTGGAAGGGTTCGCCCTCGCGCTCCTGCCAGGGCCGGGCAGGGGCCTCGATCCCGACCAGCCGGACGCTCTGCCCTGTGTCGAGCACCAGCGCGTCCCCGTCGATGACCCGGACGACACGGCCATGCTCGCCGGGCTCCAGCCCGTCCAGCGGCTGCGGCTTCGCACAGGCGGCGAGCAGGAGAATGAAACAGAGGAGCCGGAAATGCTGCATGCAGCCGGACTCCTAGCACGGCGCGGCTATGCAGCCAGTCCCTCAAACCGGGTTCAACAGAAGGGCCAATTGCCCTATACGTCCCCCCGACGGTCCCGTAGCTCAGCAGGATAGAGCAACAGATTCCTAATCTGTAGGTCGTGCGTTCGAATCGCGCCGGGATCGCCACCGCTTTCCGGAAGCGCGAAAGGGCCGGCCACGGTTTCCCGCAGCCGGCCCCCCGCTTCGAGGGGAAGGTCCTACCAGACCACGTTCACGCCGATCATGAGCTGTTGGGCGTCATAATTCGAGGCGTTGTAGCGGCCGGTATATTCCAGTTCCACGCCGACCCGGTCGGTGATGTCGCGGCGGGCATTGAAACCGTAATTGTAGGTATCGAGGCTCCGGTCCGTGGACTGGACCTGCCAGAAGGCATCGCCCAGCCAGGCCGTCCGCTCTACGGTCGGATCATCGCCGATATCGCGCGTCCAGTTGGTGAACACGGCGAGGTCCGTGCCGGCCACGGTGCGGGCAATCTCGCCGCCCAGTTTGGTCTGGACCGTGTTGCGGGATTCTCCGTTCAGGGACAGTTCGGCATAGTCGACATTGCCCTCTTCACGATAGGCATCCACGTTCAGGTAGGCTGCGCGCAGACCGCCGATCGCATAGACGCTCGTCTCGCCGGTTTTGGCCAGCTTGTAGCGTGCCTCAAGCTGGGCATGCGTGACCGAGACCGACTCGTCCGACCTGGTATAGGCCACCGCGCTGGAGAGGACCGTGGTGCGGTTCGTCTTCGGTGCGGCCTTGGTGTAGCCGACCAGGCCCGAGAGGGTCAGGCGTGTGGTCATCGCGCGGCTGCCATAAGCGTAGGCGGACCACATGTGGTTGGTCGCCCCGTTGGCCGTGTCGTTGTAGAGCTCAACCGTCTTGTAGCTTCCGGCGACACCGATCCGCATGTCCGGCGTGTCGATGAAAGTTGCGCCGACCGTCAGGCCGTACACATCTTCGTCGAAGCCCATGCCGGCAGCATCCGGATCGTAGCTGGCCCCACGTGCATCGGCGCGCGACCAGACCCGGACACCGTTTTTCAGCTCGTTGTCGATCCCGGTAACGCCGAGGTCCCCGAGGGCTGCGGACATGATCATGTCATCCGAGCCGGCGAGGATGGATTCGGTGCTTTCCAGGACGTGTGCATGGAAGTCGCCCGACATCGAGGCCAGAGCCGCCCCGACCTGGGCTTCGGTCATGCCGTTGAGCTCGGCGAAGAGGTCTTCCAGTGCGCCGTTTGCCTGCTGGCCATTGCCGGTCGCTGCGTCGAGACCGAGGCCGGCCAGGATCGCGTTCGATCGCAGGCCATCCGTCCAGGCGAGCATGCCGAGGCTGTTTGCCACAAGTGCCAGCTGGATGGAGTCGGCATTGTAGATCACGTTGAAGCGCGTGTTGGACGGCAGGTCCGCAGTGGGCTGAACAATGCTGTCGAAGGCACCGGCGATATTGTCCGCGGTCACCACCGTGAACATATCCCCGATCACCGGCGTGAAGTCATTGTTGGCGCTGCCTGAAATGCCGCGGAGGATCGGGTTGATCGTTCCGGCCGCCGTGAAGGTTGCGCCGTCACCGGTCAGGACGAGACGGTCATACGAACCGGCGCCGCCGGTAGGCGAATAGACGCGCCCGTCGATCTCCGGAAGGTAGATCGCACCGTCGTTCAACGTCACATCGCCGGACACATAGAGCGTGCCGGGCGAGTTGCCGGGACGCAGCATGCCGCCGGAGAGCACGAGGACGTTGCCGTCCACGCCGCCGGAGCCGAGAAGGGAGGCGCCATCGGCGATCGTCAAGAGGTTCGCACCGAGCACGCCGTTCACGCTAAGTCCGCCCGCGTCGACATAGCTGTCGCCGTCGATCAGGTTGAGGCCTGTCAGTTCGAGCATGCCGAGGCCGAGCTTGTGCAGTCCGCCCGCGCCGTTCATGGCGCCACCGAATGAACCGTCCCCAGACTGATCGAATTCGATCATGCCATTGTTGAGGATATATCCCTGGATCGAGTCCGCCGAGCCAGCCAGCGTGCCGCCGTCAACATTCGTGCCGCCGGTATAGGTGTTGGCACCGGTCAGGGTGAGGCGGCCGGAGCCGAGCACGTTGAGCGTGCCGTCGCCGGAAATCGCGCCCTGCCAGGTCACGTTGTGGTCCTGAAGATCGACGCGCGAATTCTCGTCCGTGACGATCATCTGGCGTTCCGACGACAGGTCGCCGGCGACCTGGAAGATGGCGTTGCCGATGGTCAGGGCGCCACCGCCGAGGTTTTCATCATCCGAGGCGCGCAGCGTGCCGCCCGCGACATTGGTGCCGCCGGTATAGGTGTTCGTGCCGGTCAGGGTCAGGACGCCGGTGCCGAGCACGTTGAGCGCGCCGGTGCCGGAGATCGTGCCCTGCCAGGTCAGGTCATGGGACTGAAGATCGACGCGGGAATTCGAGTGCTCGACGATCATTTGGCGGGACGAGGACATATCCGCGCCGGCCTGGAAGATCGCGTTCCCGATCGTCAGCGGACCGCCGCCGAGGTTCTCGTCGCTGGACGCGCGCAGCGTCCCTTCTTCGACCGAGAAGCCGCCATCATTGGTGTTGGTCCCGGACAGGATGAGAACGCCCTGGCCGGCCTTCCTGATATTGCCGACGCCGGTGAAGCCGCCTGTGACCGACACGAAGTTTGATTCCGTATCGACCGTGCCGCCCTGCGACTGGACCGTGAAGTTGGCGCCCACGAACGTGTCCATGTCGAAGCGGAGGGTGCCGCCGACGAAGTTCGGGTTGACCTGCGAGGCGCCAAGCTGCGCGGCGGTATAATAGGTTGTGCCGGTGTCAATGTCCGGAATTGTGACCGTCGGGCTCTGGAGCCCGTCGCCGCTGACCACCGATGAGCCGGCCGGAACGCTGTTCAGGGCGACCGAGGAGAAGATCAGGTATCCGCCGACGCCGAAATATTCGCCGTTGCCGGTCGCGATGACGGTGACCGTGTTGAAGAAGTTCGTGTCGTTGATGGCGCCGATGAAGTGTTCGGTGCCGCCGATCGAGCTCGAAATACCGCCGAGCAGCAGGGGATCGGACGTGCCGAAGCGCAGATAGACCTCGGAGGCATCTGCCGTGGAGCCGTCCGGTGTCGGGTTGCTGTAGGTACAGCAGGTGCCCCAGTCGTTCACCATCGTGCCGAGGGCGTTCATGGAGAAGGGCGTCGTGCCGTCCGCCTGGTAGAACGAGAACGTGTAGCCGAGGGCCTCGGCGCCGGCGAACGTGCCGTTGTGACTGTTGCTCCAGTTGGTGAAGCCGTCGCTGCCTTCGTCACCGTTGCCACTGTTCGAAGCCGGGGATCCGGCGCGGGTCGTCTTTACAATGACGGATGGCGCGCCGCCGCCACTGATCACCAGGAACGTGTCGCCGGACGTGTTCAGGATATCGAACTCATAGACGTCCGATGTCTGGGTCGAGCCGGAGTGGGTCGAGTTGTAGTTGGCATCGGCAGCGTCGATCGTGTCGTTGAACGTCTGGATGCCTGCGGTCACGTCTTCATTGAAGTAGACGGCCGGATCTGCACTCGCGGTGCCGGTGTAGAGGATGGAAGCCGCGATGGCGGTGCGGGACACAAGCGCAAGAGAGCGCGCAAATGTCCGATTGCGACTGCCGGAGCAGCGCGTGAGGGAATAGCGATTCATGGAAGACTCCGATGGAACAACTTAAGGGGGGTTACTTGTTGTATTTTTCCATCGTACCTTTGGGTTGCATTGATATCCGCGGTTGGTGAACTGAGGGTTACGCTTTTGGCGACGGGCGGCCGCATGTATTACGGGACGCAGCGCGGATTTTAAGGAGTCGGCCGAAAAACACGATCCGGGCAGGGCATGGCAGCCGGAATCGGTATGATACAGAAGGCTTTTATATAAGGCTTTTTATGACATACGTGGCATTCACGGTCTGAATAGCGTCGGATCCGTCAGGTCTGCCTTGTCGCCGCCATACACCTTTCGCGTTGGGGAATTGCGAGGTTGAGCGGCTCGATTTTTGCTATCAACCGAAAAGAGAAATAACGGCCGGCGCGGGTGAATTCCGTCCGCGTACCGGCGCGCCGCAAGGTACCCCGAGGGTGCAACTTAATGGAGTGAGGCGGCGCGTCAGGCGTACGCGCGCGGAGCCTCGCACCCCTTCGAGGGGATCATCCGGTCTTTCGATGTGTACGGAAGAAACCCGGAGCGCCGGTTAGCGCGTCGGAACCGGGTGGTCGCCGGAATAGTCGTAGAAGCCCTTGCCGACCTTGCGGCCAACCCAGCCGGCTTCGACATATTTCACGAGCAGGGGGCAGGGGCGGTATTTCGTGTCGGCGAGGCCGTCATGAAGCACCTGCATGATCGAGAGGCACGTATCGAGGCCGATGAAGTCTGCAAGCGTCAGCGGGCCCATCGGATGGTTCGCGCCGAGCCGCATGGCCGTGTCGATGCTCTCCACGGTGCCGACGCCTTCATAGAGCGTGTAGACAGCCTCGTTGATCATCGGGACGAGGATGCGGTTCACGATGAACGCCGGATAGTCCTCGGCATTGGTCGTGGTCTTGTCGAGGCGCTTGGCGAAGCCAATGGCGGTCTCGTAGGTTTCCTGGCTGGTGGCGAGGCCCCGGATGACTTCCATCAGTTTCATCAGCGGCACGGGGTTCATGAAGTGCATGCCGATGAACATTTCCGGCCGGTCGGTGACCGAGGCGAGGCGCGTGACGGAAATGGAGGATGTATTGGTGGCGAGATAGGTTTTCGCCGGAACGATCTCGCAGATCGAGCGGAAGATCTGTTCCTTGACCTCACGCTTCTCGGTGGCGGCCTCGATGACGAGATCGTCGTCCTCGTGGGACTTGATCGAGGTCGAGGTCTTGATGCGCTTCAGCGCCGCCGTCATTTCGGCCGGGCTGTACTGTTCGCGGGCAACCTGGCGGGCCATGTTCCGTTCGATCATGTCCATGCCGTGTTTCAGGGCCGGTTCGGAAATGTCCGTCATGACGACATTGTAGCCGGCAAGGGCGCTGACATGCGCAATCCCGTTGCCCATCTGGCCTGCGCCAATAACACCAATCGTCCTGAGGTCAGCCATTCATCCGGTCCCGAGCTTCTTTTGCATTATGACATATCGTTTTTGTGCGGTGCGTCAAAGTGTTCCCAGCAGGCGGTGTCGCAATGGATCCAGGGGCTTCAGTCCGTTGCAACGCCGAAGCGCCGGCGATAGTCGGCCGGCGCGAGCCCCGTGACACGCTGGAACAGTTTGCGGAAAGCGGACGGGTCGTCATAGCCGACTTCCCAGGCCACCTGTTCCACGGGCCGCTGGGTCAGTTCCAGCGCCTCGCGGGCCTTCGAAATCCGCACCTGCTGGGCATATTCCGTCGGCCGAAGGCCGGTCGCTTTCTTGAACCGGCGCAGGAAGGTGCGTTCTTCCAGGCCTGCCTGCCGGGCGAGGGCTGGGACGGAATGGTCCTTCGCCCCGGTTGCCTGGAGCCAGTGCTGCGCCTTCAGGATGGCGGCATCGCCATGGTCGAGGCGAGGCACGAAATGGCTGTAAGGCTGCTGTTTGCGGCCCGGCGGATCGATCAGAAGGAAACGGGCAGTGGCCAGCATCACGCTCGGCCCGAGCAGGCGCCCGGTCAGCGTCAGGCCGAGGTCGGTCCAGGCGAGGATGCCGCCGGCGGTGATGATGTCGCCATCGTCGATCACCATCCGGTCGGCATCGACCCGCACACTGGGGAACCGGTCCGCCATCTGCTCGGCGAAAGCCCAGTGCGTGGTCACCGCGCGGCCCCTGAGCAGGCCGGTCTCCCCCAGCAGGAAGGCTCCGGCACAGACCGAGCAGAGCGTCGTGCCCTCGGCGTGGCGGTCGGTCAGCCAGTTCCCGAAGCCGGCCATGGGCTGCATCTGCTCGGGCACGATCAGGCTTGGCGGGGCGATGACATGCGTCAGGGCGTGCCCGGTGCCGGGATGGGAATCGAACACGCAGGTGATTTCACCCCCCACGCTCTGCCAGTGGCTGACCCGGACAACGGCCTGTTCCGGGTCGTCCCGTCCGCCGGTGAACTCTGCGGCGACCCGGAACACATCTGTCAGCCCGTAGACCGCCGACAACTGGCAGTCCGGATAGATCAGGAGGCCCACTTCCCCGACGATTTTTCGTGTCATGTCAGTTCTGGCCCGCATTACGTCGTTTCTGCCAAGCGTTCTTATGCCTCCCAGCCCCTAGCTTGTCGATGTCGGTGGCAGTGGGCCCCGGCAGCAAGCGCAAGGACGCCGACAATGGCTACGATCACAACCCGCGACGGGGCCGAGATTTTTTACAAGGACTGGGGCGACAAGGCCGCTCAGCCCATCGTCTTCCATCATGGCTGGCCGCTCTCCGCGGACGACTGGGACAACCAGATGCTCTACTTCCTCTCGAAGGGGTTTCGCGTCATCGCACACGACCGGCGCGGACACGGACGTTCCTCCCAGACCGATACCGGCAACGAAATGGACACCTATGCCGCCGATGTGGCGGAACTCGCCCGGGCGCTGGACCTGAAGAATGCAATCCATATCGGCCACTCGACCGGTGGCGGTGAAGTCGCCCGCTATGTCGCCCGGGCAGAGAAGGGGCGCGTGTCGAAGGCGATCCTGATCGGGGCGGTGCCGCCAATCATGCTGAAGACGGATGCCAATCCGGAAGGCCTGCCGCGGGAAGTCTTCGACGGCTTCCGCAAGGCGCTCGTCGACAATCGCGCCCAGTTCTATCTCGATGTACCGGCCGGCCCTTTCTATGGCTTCAACCGGCCCGGCGCGGCGGTCAGCCAGGGGCTGATCGAGAATTGGTGGCGGCAGGGCATGGCCGGCGGTGCCAAGGCCCAGTACGATTGCATCAAGGCCTTTTCGGAAACTGACTTCACGGAAGACCTGAAAGCCATCGATGTGCCGGTGCTCGTCGTTCACGGTACGGACGACCAGATCGTCCCGATCCACGACTCCGCCTTGAAGGCAATCAAGCTGCTGAAGAAGGGGACCCTGAAAACCTATGAGGGCTATCCCCATGGCCTCTGCCAGACCCATCCCGATGTGGTGAACCCGGACCTGCTGGAATTCATCAACAGCTGACCGGGCGGGTGGTCACGCAAAAAGCCCGGCACCTTGGGGGTGCCGGGCTTTTCATTTGGCCGGTGAGGTCTGCCTCAGAGGGCGTTCGTCAGTTCCGGCACGGCGACGAAGAGGTCTGCCACGAGGCCGTAGTCGGCCACCTGGAAGATCGGGGCTTCCTCGTCCTTGTTGATGGCGACGATGACCTTGGAGTCCTTCATGCCGGCAAGGTGCTGGATGGCACCCGAGATACCGACAGCGACATAGAGCTCCGGAGCAACGATCTTGCCGGTCTGGCCGACCTGGTAGTCGTTCGGGGCATAGCCGGCATCCACGGCAGCGCGAGAGGCGCCGACGGCTGCACCGAGCTTGTCGGCCAGCGGGAACATGATTTCCTGGAACTTCTCGGCCGAACCGAGGGCGCGGCCACCGGAGACGACGCGCTTGGCGCCGGCGAGTTCCGGACGGTCCGACTTGACCATTTCTTCCGAGACGAATTCCGACTTGAACGGACCGGCCGGAGCGGCGACGGTTTCCACCGCAGCAGACCCGTCATTGCCGGCGGCCTCGAAGGAGGTGCCGCGCACGGTCAGCACTTTCTTCGCGTCCGAGGACTTCACGGTCAGGATAGCGTTGCCGGCATAGATTGGGCGCTCGAAGGTCGAGGCATCGACGACGCCGGTGATTTCCGAGAGCTGCATCACGTCGAGCTTGGCGGCGATCCGCGGGGCGATGTTCTTGCCCGTCGTGGTCGCGGCGATGAAGACGGCGTCATAGTTCGCCATCATCGGAACGACGAGGGCTTCCATGGCTTCGGCGAGCTGCTTCTTCAGCGGGGCGCCATCGGCATGGAGCACCTTGCGCACGCCCGACACTTTCGCGGCGGCAGCGGCAACAGCACCGGCGCCTTCGCCGGCGACGAGGATATCCACATCGCCGCCGAACTTGGCAGCAGCGGTCACGACCTTGTTGGTGGCGTCCGAAAGGGCCGCGTTGTCGTGTTCAGCAATAACGAGCACAGCCATATCAGATGACTCCTGCGGTTTTCAGTTTCGACACGAGGGCGGCAACGTCCTCGACCTTTTCACCGGCCTTGCGCACCGGCGGCTCGGTCACCTGGACGACCGTCAGGCGCGGGGAGATGTCGACGCCATAGTCGGCCGGGGCCTTCTCGGCGATCTCTTTCTTCTTTGCCTTCATGATGTTCGGCAGCGAGGCGTAGCGCGGCTCGTTGAGGCGCAGGTCGACCGTCACGATGGCCGGCAGGGCCAGCTTCACGGTCTGCAGGCCGCCGTCGACTTCGCGGGTGACGGTCAGCGCATCGCCGGCCTTCTCGAGCTTGTAGGCGAACGTGCCTTGCGGCCAGTCGAGCAGGGCGGCCAGCATCTGGCCGGTCTGGTTGGAATCGTCGTCGATCGCCTGCTTGCCGACGATCACGAGGTCCGGCTTCTCATCGGCCACGACCTTGGCGAGCAGCTTGGCGACGCCGAGCGGCTCGACCGTTTCGTCGGTCTTGATCAGGATGCCGCGGTCGCCGCCCATGGCGAGGGCCGTACGGATGGTTTCCTGTGCCTGTTGCGGGCCGATGGAGACGATGACGACTTCCGTGGCCGTGCCGGCTTCTTTCAGGCGGACGGCCTCTTCGACGGAAATTTCGTCGAAGGGGTTCATCGACATCTTCACATTGGCGAGATCGACCCCGGTCTTGTCCGGCTTGACGCGGACTTTCACGTTATAGTCGATCACGCGTTTGACGGGCACGAGGACCTTCATGAGCTGCGCTCCACACGTTTCGAGGGATTGGACTTAAGATGCGCCGTGCCTACAGGCACTGAAAAAAATGCGCAAGTTTGACGTTGACGTAAGTGTCAAATTGGCGCGCCAAATAACAGTCATTTGAGGGCTTTGGCGGCCCGTTTTCTGCAATATGATGCCCCGATGATGCGTTCTGGACTAGTTTCGGGCCTACTTTTTGCCCTTTCGGCCCTCCTGCCGGCCTCCGGAGAGGGCGTCGGGCCGGTTGAGCCCGGCCTCTACGCCATCACGACCACGATCGAGACCGAAACCGTGGACCCCGGCACCGGGACGCTCGGCGATGCCTGGAGCGACACCTATTCCGGCGCCGCCTGCCTGATGACGGACACCGAACGCCGCGTACGGCCGGAGACTTTTGCGGACGAGCGCTGCAGCTTTTCCAATGTCCGGCGGGACCCCTATGGCCTCGCTTTCGACCTCGTCTGCCCGTTTCCGGAGGGCCTGCTTGCCGGATCCGGTACGCTGTCGCTCGATCCGACCCGGCCCTTGGCCTTCGACGAGACCTTCACCCTGCGGGGGGAAGGGGAGGTCGCCGCCCAGCGCGTGACCATTAAGGGCCGGCTCAGGGGCGCGTGCACGCCCTGAAGGGGCCTGAACCTGCGGCAGATTGCAGGTCCTACGTAGATTCCGCAATTTGCAATTCCGCCCGGCATTGCGACATGCAATAGAGACAACGCAACCGACCGGAGACCATTCATGTCGCACACGCCCCACGAACTGACCGAGGAATTCCCGGAAGCCGCCGAGAAGATCCACGCGCTGAAGGAATCCAATGCGCACTTCGCCAAGCTGGCTGACGAGTACCACGAGCTGAACCGTGAAATTCACCGGATCGAGACCGACGTGGAGCCGGCCAGCGACGAATACCAGACGGAACTGCGCCGGAAGCGCATGGTCCTGAAGGACGAAATCTACGCCCTCCTGAAGGCCTGAGACCCGGGTCTTTTCCAGACTAGGTAGACTCCCGGATGGGCGAGGCGTGCCTCGCCCATCATATTTGCGTCCGAGTAAAACCGGATCCGGGGGATTTTTCCATGAGCTGTGCACCGTTCGTCCTGGCTGGCGAATTTCCGGGCGATGTGCGCCGGATCCTCGAGCTCGAATCCGACAGCGAGCGCTTCATGGACCTCGCCGAGGCCTATGAGGCCGTGTCCGCCGAACTGCTCGAACTGGAAACCTGCATCGAGCCGGTGTGCCAGGCCTACCGGACGCAGCTTCATCGCCAGCGCGACCAGATCAAGCAGCAACTCTTCGCCCTGCTGAACGCCTAGGCGCCGTCAGGTCCAGAGTTTGGTCTGCGCGGCTTTCACGTCGGCCCGGCATTTCCTGTCCCAGGGATAGAGCCCGTCGAGCAGGCCGGGCCAGGTGAGCTGGATCACGGCCGGGTGGCCCTGATTGCCCGAGCGCTTCCAGTACCAGTCCGCGAGGGTCGCATACTTGCTGAAGAGGTCCGGATGCGAGGCCTTGCGGCCGACGCACTCGAAATCCTCCGTCAGGCCTTTCCAGACCTGGTTGTCGCCGATCTTCCGGCCGGCCTTCACCTGTTCGAAGACGCCGGCGAGCATGTCGAACATCACGTCGCGGTGCAGGCCGAAGACGATGAATTCCGGCGCGTTCAGCGTTTTCGTGAAGCCGACCGTGTAGGTGAAGTTCGGCTTTTCCAGTTCCGGATCGAACCGGTGGACGGCATACCAGCCGTGGGCCTCGATACTGTCGAGGATGCGCCTTTCTTCGTCGCTGATCCAGCCTCCCGCCATGCCTGCAATGACGCGATACGCCGCCTGCCGGGTCAAGCCGCGAAAGCTCAGATGACGGAGATTTAAAGATAACAGGAAATTCACGCGCGCCAGCACGTGCGGCCGGCGCGGCGGGTGCCGTCCGGTGCAAAAGACTGATTTCGGCTATGCCCGCGCGCTAGGGCGGGCCGCGGACGAGCGCGCCTGTGCCGGAGGCAGGCCCGGAAGGTGCCCGCACACGCGGCGCGAATGCCTGAAGGCGCGCAGGCAGTTCCAGCGTCGTCACAGGCACGCAGAAGCCCGGCGCGAGCCGGTCCCGGCTCGCGACCTTCGGCGCTTCATAGCAATAAAGATCGTCCGGCTTCGGTGCATCGCCGACGACGAGGATGCGGATATTCCCCATCCGGTCGGTCTGGATCAGGATGTTCCGGTTCACCCGGCGCCGGTAGGCGTCGAGGCGAAGCAGGTTCCACCACAGCCACGGCCAGAACAGCGGCAGGACATGCTGGAACAGGGAACGATAGCGCGGGTCCATGATCCCGCAAGGATGTGGCCGCGCACGATACGGGAGGATAGAGGCGCCCGCATCGCCCGGAAAGGCTGGGCTGGGGCGGGGGACAGAGGCGGCATTCTCCCCCATCTGGCCCCCAAAGAATCCGTCTTGCCGGCAAATCGGGAAAGGCGTAGATCGCGCGCCGCCGCCGACCGCTGCGATGGGCACAAACGGGCGGCGGAGCCGTTTCCGGCAAATCCATGTCCGATCCGTCGTTCGACTGCGTGTCCTGCGGCGCCTGCTGTTTCAGCAGCAACCCCCGCTATCTTCAGCTGCTTCCGTGGGATGCCTCGCGCACCCTGCCGCCCGAAAGCCTCTTCACCGGGGACGGACGAACCTATGTGAAGTTCGAATGCGGCAAGTGCGTGCATCTCGACCTCTCGAACGGCAAGGCGGCCTGCCAGGTCTATGAGAACCGGCCCGAAGCCTGCCGCGCCTTCCGGGCGGGCAGTTTCGAATGCGTGAAGGCGCGCCGGGCGAACGGTATCATGGGCCGCAATGTGCGGGACCGGGAAGGCGAGCCGGCCTGAACGCCCGGCGCGCCGATTGTCTTTGACAGGCCTGCGGAATGGCAGGAATCTGCCGCACGCGATCAGGGAGGACGCAGGAATGAACAGGTTTGTAACTGGCCTTGCCGGGGCACTGGCCCTCAGCGGGCTCGCCGGCTGCATGATCATCGACGCAACCGACAGCGCGCCGGACGCGCCGGCAGCCATGACCGCGGCCGAGGCCCGCGCGATTGTCGAGGCGCGCAATGCGGATTTCGAACGCCTGTTCGCGGCAAAGGATGCCGCGGCGCTGGGCAGCGAGATGTACACCACCGGCGGGCGCATCGTGCCGCCGGACGCGCCGGACCAGGTGGGCGCCGAGGCAATTGCCGCCTACTGGACGGGCGCCATGACCGTGGTCAGCACGGTGGATCTTGTCACTGCCGAGGCTGTGCCGGCCGGGGCGGGGCATATTTCCGAGCGCACGCATGTGACGCTGTATGGCGCAGACGGCGCGGCGGTGGGCGGCGGCAAGGCCGTGATCCTCTGGACGCTGGAGGACGGCGTCTGGAAGATGCAGTGGGACAGCTGGAACAACGGGCCGGTCGAGTAAGCCTTGAGGCGGGTGTGCGCATTGGCGGCCCTGCTGCTGGCCGCGCCTGCCGCGCGGGCGGAGACGGGCGCGCAACTCGCCTATCTTGAGGCCCATCCGGACTGGCTCTGCGGCAACCATCCGGAGGGCTACAAGGGCAAGGACACGAACACCGTGCTGACGGTGAGCGTGATCTCGGCGTCGGCAGCGGTGATCCTGGAGGAGAACATCGTGTACCGGCACCCGCGCGAATACCATGCGGTCGTGCGCTATGAGGCGGCGATCGGGGAGGTGGACGGCAAGCTGGTGCTCGACACGCAATCGGCGCGCCTCGAACGGGCCGACCCGCTGCCCGCGGGCGGCGACTGGGGCGAGGCCGCGGACGTGCACATGGTACTGACGATGCAGCCCTATTACCTGCAACCCGGCGTCTGGGAACTCACCGGCTATTCGGAGACGGGATTGGGCCGCATCGTGACGAGTTGCAACGTGCCGGACGTGGGCCGGGCGCCGGATTAGGGGGGAGCGCCCGCAGGGTGGGCCTGCGCTGGCTCGTACTGCGCCCTAGTAGTGAGGCGGCGGCCGCTCCACGGGGGCGGCCTGGCCGGTGGACTGTTCGGCCTCGGCCACACGCTCGGCGAGGCGCGCGACCTGACGCTCCAGCCGCTCGATCAGCTTCCATTGCGCCGTGATGGCCGCGTTCAGGTCCTCGATCGTCTGGTCCTGATGGACCACACGCATTTCAAGCTCGTCGAGGCGGGCGGAGTCCGTTGAAGGGGTGTCAGTCATGAGGGAGGGATTAGCGCCCGCGGCGGGGCGTGGCAATGTCGAGAGTAGGGTGGGTTGAGGCAACGCCGATACCCACCATGCGGCGCCTGCCGCAGACATCGCCCGGTGGGTATCGCTCCGCTCAACCCACCCTACGTGTGCTCATAGATATTGCTGCATATCGGCTTTGTACGGCCCGATCCCGGGGAAATGTTCTACGGTCCATTTGGCTAACCGTTTGGATACAGCCTGTCTAATTCGACTGTTGGATTCAGCATTCTCAACAATATTGTTGTATAAAGCTGAGTTCGCGAACCTGATCCCTAGTGCGTTGATTTGAAGAGCTTTGGACGTATCAGGGTTTGGGTTGAGGAAGTAGTTCACCTCTCCGAGGGTATTTTGGAGTGGGTGAGAGGCCGTAGCATATACTTTTTCTAGCAAACTATGTTTTGACGGACATGCGTCTGGCAGCGAAGTGAGTTGGTGTACTTTATCAGCTAGCTGAAGATTTTCGACGATTCTTCGAACTAGAAACACAGTCAAATCGAAACAATATAAATCTGTTGTGGGAAGCGCATGGCTATTCATCGCATACCTGGCGGCGGCGCCCCCTTGCCAATTTAGACTTTGTATGTACGATTTTGGCCCATCGTATCTTAGCCGCCGAATAGGGTCTTCAGAAGTAATATTCGGAATTCGTACAGTTAAAGCTTCAGGGAACGTACTGGGAAGCAAAATTGTCCCGAAGTTTTCTTGAGCCCGTTTGAATGCCGTTTCGATATCGTGACTAAGGTCGTTCGCCTTCACGTTGCTCAACAACAATGCGGCTTTCAAGTACTTCTCGATAGCGTGGGATGCGTTCCAAAAGAACTCAAAGTTGAGGTTATTGAAGAACTGCCAGCGTGCGGTGATATAAGTGGCATCGGCTGTTTCTAGAAATGTACGCCTAATCAGATCACGTCTTGATGCTTCAAATAGCCAGTCTTCATCTCGGTGCTTCTTGCGGAGCTCTTCTTCCTGCTCCTTGTCCAGAGGTGGTGTGATTTCGTCTAGCAACAGCATTGAATGCTTGTCCAAGTTGGGAGCTGTGAGTTTGCCGATGAGTATTCGTCCATATCACACACTGTGTTCCCAAAACCCTCTTGCGGGCGGAAAACTAGACTGCAGGGGACTCCGTATCGTCCACGAATGGCATTCTAATCAATCGGCTCGCGCTTTTCGCCAGACTCGGAAAGGTAAATCTCTCCGCCCTTGTCCATAAATTCCCGGCTCTTTTCTTCCATCCCTTTCCGCGCTTCGGCGGCCTGCTTTTCCAGGTCCAGCCGTTCGTTCTCGGACATGCCCGCCGCATATTCCCGTACTTCGGCAGTGATCTTCATGCTGCAGAATTTGGGGCCGCACATGGAGCAGAAGTGGGCGACCTTGTGGGCCTCTTTGGGGAGGGTCTGGTCGTGGAAGTCGCGGGCGGTTTCGGGGTCGAGGGCGAGGTTGAACTGGTCTTCCCAGCGGAACTCGAACCGCGCGCGTGAAAGCGCGTCGTCGCGGATCTGCGCGGCCGGGTGGCCCTTGGCGAGGTCTGCCGCGTGGGCGGCGAGCTTGTAGGTGACGACGCCGACTTTCACATCGTCCCGGTCCGGCAGGCCCAGATGCTCCTTAGGCGTCACATAACAGAGCATGGCCGTGCCGAACCAGCCGATCATCGCCGCGCCGATGCCGGAGGTGATGTGGTCGTAGCCCGGCGCGATGTCCGTGGTGAGCGGCCCCAGCGTATAGAAGGGGGCCTCGCCGCATTCGCGCAGCTGCTTGTCCATGTTCACCTTGATCTTGTGCATCGGCACGTGGCCGGAGCCCTTCGATCATGACCTGGCAGCCTTTCGAGTGGGCGATCTTCGTCAGTTCCCCGAGCGTTTCCAGCTCTGCGAACTGGGCCGCGTCGTTGGCATCCGCAATCGCGCCGGGGCGAAGGCCATCGCCGAGCGAGAACGAGACATCATAGGCGCGCATGATGTCGCAGATGTCCTCGAAATGCGTGTAGAGGAAGCTTTCCGTGTGATGCGCCAGCATCCACTTCGCCATGATCGAGCCGCCGCGCGAGACGATGCCGCAGACGCGGTTCGCGGTGAGGTGGATATAGGCGAGGCGCACGCCCGCATGGATGGTGAAATAGTCGACGCCCTGTTCGCACTGCTCGATCAGCGTGTCGCGATAGACTTCCCAGGTGAGGTCTTCGGCAATGCCGTTCACCTTCTCCAGCGCCTGGTAGATTGGCACCGTGCCGATCGGAACCGGTGAATTGCGGATGATCCATTCGCGCGTGTTGTGGATGTTGCGGCCCGTCGAGAGGTCCATGACGTTGTCGGCGCCCCAGCGGATCGCCCACACCATCTTGTCGACTTCCTCCTCGACGGAGGAGGCGACGGCCGAGTTGCCGATATTGGCATTGATCTTCACAAGGAAGTTCCGGCCGATGATCTGCGGCTCAAGTTCGGCGTGGTTGATGTTCGACGGGATGATGGCGCGGCCGTCGGCGATTTCCTGCCGCACGAATTCCGGCGTGATGTATTCGGGGATATGCGCGCCGAAGGATTCCCTTGCGCGATACGCTCGGCCGCACCTTCAGCGGCGGCGCGGCGGCCGAGATTCTCGCGCGTTGCGACATAGATCATCTCCTTGGTGATCACGCCGGCCTTCGCGTATTCGTACTGGGTGACGGGGCCCGTGCCGGTGCCGCGCAGGGGGCGGTGCTTCACCGGGAATTCGCGGGCAAGATGCTTGCCGGATGCCCCGCCATTGTCTTCCGGCTTCACGTCGCGGCCTTCGTATTCCTCGACATGGCCGCGCTCCAGAACCCAGTCGCGGCGTGTGCGGGCGAGGCCTTTTTCGACGTCGATGGCGACCGATGGGTCCGTGTACGGACCGGACGTGTCATAGACCGGCACCGGTGGCTCGTTCGCGGAGGGGTGCAGGTCGATCTCGCGGTGCGGCACCGCGAGGTCGGGCAGGGGATGGGTGTAGACTTTTCGGCTCGACGGTAGCGGCCCGGTGGTGACGGTCGGCGTCTCGAATTCGGACTGGTTGGAGGGCTTGTTCATGATACGAGCCTTTCAGCTTGAGCAGGGGTAAGTTCGATCCAGAGCGTGTCGGCCTGGGCAAGGAGAGTGCCGTCCACGGCGTGGAGGGCGGTGCCGGCAAAATGCTTGCGGCCGTCGCTCCACGCGCGCCAGGAGTGGACGATGATTTCGCTGCCGCACGGGACGGGGCGGTGGAAGCGGGCGGTCATCTCGCCGAGCAGGTAGGTCGTCTCCGACAGGGGCAGGGAGAAACCGCCCGGACAGTCGAGCGCGGCCCAGAGGAATTCCGGGCGGACGCTTCCTTCGGTGTCGCCAAAGTTTGCGTGCGGGGTCCAGACCGAGGCGGCGTGGGTTTCGTCGATGCGGCCGCAATGGATGTGCAGGCCTTCGCCGGGCTTGCGGTTCCGTCCGCAGACGAAGCAGGTGGAAGGGCCGCCTGCGCCGAACGAGGTCGGGTTCGCGGCGGCCTTGCAGGCGGCCTCCAGCGAGGGCGGGGGCGGCGGGGTGAGCGTGACGTCGTTGCGGCGCGCCGAGAGGATCAGCGTCCCGCCGAGGCGGGCCTCCAGCCGGTCGCCGTCACCGGTGATGGCGAGCGGGGTTTCCAGCGGGATCGGCGCCGAGATGCGGACCGTGTGCGGCCCGTCGAAATGGCGCGCAAACATGCCGGCGACGTATCCGCCGTGGCCGGATGCGGGCGGGCCGTTGAACTGCCTGGGAATCGTGATGTCGCCAACCGGCTGCATGTATTTCGCTTCCGTCCCTCGCGCCGGCCACACCGCGTCGCTGCGGCATTCCCCGGATCAGGTTCAAAGGGTAAAGTCTCAGCCCTGCCGGCTCATTCCGGTCAGGACACCCCTCGGATGCGGCAATCATAAGCGCTTTGGCAGACAAGGCAAAGGGGGAACGGGCGGGCCGCTCCCCCTTGTCAGATGTCCGCGAGGTGCGTGCGCTCAGGCGGCAGGCGCGAAGGCGAGGCCGTGCGCCGTGCCGATGGTCATCACGGTGTCGGGCGTGAGACCGCCGGCGGCTCCCGCGCGGTCGACCTCGGTGAAGAAGGCGAGCGCATCGATGCCGGGTGTGATCACGGCGAGGAAGCGCACGTCACGGTCGCTGTCATTCCGGAACGTGTGTTCGATACCGGCAGGCAGGGCGCACATGTCGCCGGGACGAAGCGTGGCGATTTTGCCTTCGGTTTCCACGGTCAGCTCGCCCTCGAGAATGTAAAAGGCTTCCGCATCCTCGTCGTGCACGTGCGGCGGCGCGCCGAGGCCGGGCGGGGCGGTGACCTCCATGATGAGCCCGGTTCCGGTGCCGGGCAACACCTTGTTGATGTGTGTCATGCCCAGGACCTTCTGGGTCAGGCCGGTATTCGAGGGGATGATGGGATTGGTCATGCTTGGCTCCTTTGTTCGGTATTGCGTCGTAACAGAAGCCAATCATTGTGATTATCCGGCGATTGTCGGAAACATTGTTCAGATATATGGACAATGAGCATGATGTTGCTCAATGAGATTGCCGTCTTCGCGCAAGTGGTCGAGTCCGGCTCGTTTACCCGGGCGGCGGGGGCGCTTGGCCTGTCCAAGGCAGCGGTGAGTGACCAGGTGAGCCGGCTGGAAGCTCAGCTTGGCGCGCAACTCTTGCAGCGGACGACCCGTACCCTGTCCCTGACCGAGGCGGGAGAGGCCTGCTACCGTCATGCAAGGCGGATGCGGGAGGAAGCCGAGGCTGCGGCACTGGCGGCGACCGAGCGCCATTCCGAACCTGTCGGCCTGCTGCGGGTCGCGTCTCCGCAGGCCTTCACGGACCTGCATCTCGTGCCGGTCGCCTCGCGTTTCCTCGCCGCGCATCCGCGCCTCTCCCTCGAATTCAGTGAAGCGCCGGCGCATGTGGACCTGATCGGCGAAAGGTTCGACATGGCCGTGCGGATTGGCGAGTTGCCGGACTCGGGGCTCGTCGCGCGCCGGCTCGCCACCTCGCGTGCGCTGCTCGTCGCGGCGCCGCACTATGTTGCAGGCAAGGGCGGATTCGAGGCGCCGGACGACCTGACGCGCGCCGAGGCCCTGCATGTCCTGCCGTTGCAGCCGGGTGATGTCTGGCGCCTGATGGGTCCGGACGGCGCCGTGCATCCGGTTCATGTGCCGGTGCGGCTTGCCGCTGACTCGGCCGCGGTCGTGCGTGCCGCGGCGCTGGAGGGACTGGGCCTTTCCCTGTTGCCGGACTGGATGGTTGGGCCGGACCTTGCCTCAGGCGCGCTGGTGCAGGTGCTGCCGGGCTGGGGCGGGGCGCCGGTGCCGGTGAGCGCGCTATTCCCGGGCCATGCCCGCATCAGCGCCAAGGTCCGCGCGTTCGTGGACGCCCTCACAGATGCGTTTGCCGCCGGACTCTATTCCTGAAGTGTGGGTCCCACCCGCTGGACGGCCTTTTCCCAGATTTTGACATCGTCGAAATGCTCGTCCGGGCCGCGCATGACGCCCGGCGGCAGGATCAGGTAGCCGTCGATATAGGGCCGGGCCTTTTCGGCCAGCGGGCGGGCAATGGCATCCAGTTCGGCCTTTTTGGCCTTCATCTGCTTGTCGTCGTCGAAGGTCTTCTGCGGCAGGGACGGATTGGTCCAGATCCAGCCGCCATTCCCGAAATTGGTGTTCTCGAGATAGACGTGCTCCCAGCGGGTCAGGTCCTCCACTTCCTGGCCGTAGAGGCGGGCAAGGGCGAAATCGAGGTCCTTTTTGTGGGCGGGGCAGGCGGCGTGGAGCGAGGTGAGGCGGTTTTCGGCCCAGCCGAAGCCCGGATGGTCCCGCCGCCCTTTGACGGTCAGGTCCCAGAGACTGGCCTCTTCCTGAAGGCGGAAGCCAGCATGATCCGGGTAAGGACAGCTGTCATAGGCCTCGCCCGAAATTGCCGGATGGAGGCGGCCCGCATTGCCGAGGTGGATCATGTAGGGAATGGCGGTATTCAGCAGCACGCTGGTCGCGGCATTGTAGCCGAAATAGTTCTCGACGCTGCCGTCGGCCTGTTTCAGCTTGCTGGGCGATTGCTTGGGGGTCCAC
>JAWKUV010000007.1:0-127856 GCA_041398365.1 Hyphomonas sp.
CGAGATACCTGAAAGCGTTTCGGGCATATCGTTTCACTGGAATCGCTCTCAATCGCTCCGTCATGCTTGCCGGACCATTGAACGTTGCGGCGCTTGACCGTGCTGAAGGTTTGTCCGGCGAAGACTACATTCAGGCTGTTCTCGGGAACTCCTTCTTCCGGCCCTCCGTTTTTATCTTTGGTATTTTTGTCGCCTTTGTTGTCTTCATGATGTCTTTGCACTGAGCGGCGCGCCAGACGAATCCGAATAAACGAGCTGTATCGATAGTATCCGGAGTGTTCCATGACCGCATTGCCTGCACGTTTTCTCCCGGCAGCTTTCCTTCTGGCCTCAGTGCTGGTCCCGGCTGCGTGCGCGCATCGTGCGCCGTATGTTGTCCCTCTCTCGGCCTACGATGCTGTGGCCGTCGCGCCCGGCAGCCATGAAGTGCTGCTGGAGAATGACGAGATCCGTGTCCTCCGCGTCTCCATCGCGCCGGGCGTTGCCGAGCCTGTGCATGAGCATCAATGGCCGAGCGTCATGTATTTCGAACAGCCCCAGCCGATCACCTATGTCACCTATGAGCTGAAAGACGGCCAGCTCGTGGAGACAGGCCGGGAGGATGCTCCGGCCATGCCGGCCGAACTCACCGTACTGGCGGAGCCGGAAGGGCTGCACTCGGTCGAGAACCGGGGAAGTGAGCCGTTCCTCGCCGTTCGCGTCGAGTTCAAGAAGGGAGATCCGGCCGGCGCGGCGCAACCTGCGCCTTGACGATGCCGGGACGAGGGCCGACAGGAAATCGCACGCGATGCTGACTCAGATTGCCCCTATGGACCGCGCCCTTGAGCTGGCGCGCGCCGCTGCCGAGGCGGGTGAGGTGCCTGTGGGCGCCGTCATCGTCGATCCGGAAACCGGGGAGATCGTGGCCGAGGGCGCCAATGCGCCGATCACCGGCCATGATCCGACAGCCCATGCGGAAATCATCGCCCTGCGCCGGGCGGCCGAAAAGCTCGGCAATTACCGCCTCACAGGCCTGACCATGTACGTCACGCTGGAGCCCTGCGCCATGTGCGCCGGGGCGATCAGCCTCGCCCGTATCGGCAAACTCGTCTTCGGCGCCTGCGATCCGAAAGGCGGCGCCGTGATCCATGGCGCGCGCTTCTTCGAACAGCCGACCTGCCACTGGCGCCCTGAGGTCGAGCAGGACGAGGCGCGCGGGCAGGAGGCCAGCGCCCTGCTGAAGGACTTCTTCAAGGCCCGCCGCGGCTGAAACGCCGCCTTTCACGCCTGACGCGCCGGAAATGCTTGCTTTCCTTGAGGGCACGGGCTGCCTTGTGCCTGAAAGAGGGAGTTTCCGATGACTGCTACCGTGAAGACCGAGAACGGCATTTCCGTCGTCACCATGGATGACGGCAAGGCCAATGCCATCAGCCTGTCCATGTTGGAGGCCGTGAATGCCTGTCTCGACCAAGCGGAAAAGGAAGGCGAAGTGCTGGTCCTGACCGGGCGTCCTGACCGTTTCTCGGCAGGCTTCGATCTGAAGTTCCTCGCCTCGTCGAGCGGGGACGATGTCCGCAAGCTGGTCGTCGGGGGCGGCAGGCTGGCGATGCGCCTGTTCACGTCGAAGATGCCGGTCGTCATTGCATCGACGGGGCATTCGATCGCCATGGGCGCGTTCATCCTGCTGGGCGGAGATACGCGGATCGGAGCACGCGGTGCTTACAAGATCGGCGCGAACGAGACCGTCAATGGCATGACCCTGCCGGGATTCGGCACCGAACTGCCGCGGGCCCGCCTTAACCCGATGTACCTGACCGAAGCCCTTGTGCAGGCACGCCTCTACTCGCCTGACGAAGCCGTGCCCGTCGGCTGGCTGGACCGCGTGGTCGAGCCGGGAGCCCTGATGGATACGGCCATGGAAACAGCCACCGCGCTCAAGGCCATCGCCAACGGCGCCTACTACCGGAACAAGATGCTGGTGCGTAAACCCGCCATCGACGCGATCATGCCGACGCTGGAAAATTCGTCGATCTAGTCGGGAGAGAGTCCGCAGGCTACGTCCCGGATCAGGCTGCGCAGCCAGCTGAGCGCCGGGTCGCCCGTATATTCCCGGTGCCAGTAGAGGACCGTCGAGGGAGCGGGGAAATCGAAGGGCAGGTCGAGGAGTGCAAGACCTGATCCCTCCGCAATCGGGCGTGGGGCGATCAGGGCGAAATGCGTGCGGCGCACCACTTCGAGCGCCGGCATATGATGCGGCAGGCGCTGGGCGGGCGTGATCCGGCGCCCCATGGACCGGGCCATTTCCTCGATCAGGCTGCGCCCCTCGCGCCGGCTGGACACGGCGATGTGGCGGAGTTCGAAGAAATTCTCCGGCGTCAGCGTTTTGTCCGCCATCGGATGGTCAGGTGCCAGGACGCAGATATAGGGCGTCGTGACCAGGACCGTGCTTTCCAGGTCGGTGCCGCGGATGTCCGGCACGTCGATGGCGAGATCCAGCCGTCCGGAGGCGAGTTCGGTCGAAATGGCGGCGCGATGCAGCTGGCTCCAGGCGATACGCACGCCGGGCGCTTCGCGCTCCAGCCTTTCGGCCAGCGGCGGCGCCATGACATAGGAGCCGGCATCCCGGGCCGAGATGTTGAACACACGGGTGGAGCGTGAGGGCTCGAAGGTCGAGCGCGGTTCAAGCCCGGCGCGCAACCGGTCGAGCGCGTCGCGCACGGCGGGCATCATGGCTTCGGCCATGGCGGTCGGCTTCACGCCGCGTCCTTCGCGTACGAACAGCGGGTCTTCGAAGTGTGCCCGCAGGCGCGACAGGGCGTTGCTGACCGCCGGCTGGGTGATGTGCAGCGTCTCGCTCGCCCGGGTCAGGCTGCGTTCGGCATAGACGGCTTCCAGCACAGGCAGGAGGTTCAGGTCCAGCGATCTGAGGTTCATGGCACACTCCAATCATCACCATCGGTGATGATTGTGCTTCATGCAATAAAGTTCCCGAATAGTCCATCCTGCGCCATAGTGCCGGATGTCGACAGTGGAGTTCCCCATGCGCGCCGCGCCCTTGCCGAGTCAGGTGGCGGCTGGCCTAGAGCCAGCCTGCGGCTTTCATGAACATGACGGCGCCGATCGCTGTGACGAGATACTTCATGCCGCGCCGGAAATTCACGTCCGTCATCCGGTCGAGAACCTTGCCGCCCAGCGTCGTGCCCAGCATGGACAGCGGGGCCGCCGCGGCCAGCAGCCACCAGGGCGGCAGAGCCTGAACGCCCGCCGAGGCGATCACGGGCACGCTCCAGAAGCTGATCTTCACGAAATGCGCCAGAACCTGCGTCACGGCCTTGGTGGCGACCACGCTGTGGCGGGTCATGTCGGTGCGCACGAAGAACTGGTCCAGCAACGGGCCGGCCACACCGGCCGTGGTGTTCAGGGCCTGCACCACAAAACCGGCGCCCTCCGCCTGCCAGCGCTTCTGGATGTCCAGGTCGAGCAGGGATTTCGGCAGCCAGACCAGGAGCGTGACGCAACCGAGCAGCAGGTAGACAACCTGCTTGTCCGGCCGCCAGCTGAGCGCGAACAGCAGGGCCACCGCGCACATCGAGCCGAGCGCATAGCGCCGGAAGACCTGCCACTTGATATGCCTGCGCCACAGGAAGGCACGGTAGCCGTTGGACACGATCTGGACGGCGCCGTGGATGATCATCGCGGTCGCCACGGGCACCAGCGCCGTCAGCACGGCCATGAAGATGACGCCGCCCGCCATGCCGAAAATGCCGGATATGAAACTGGTGACGAGAACGGTGGCGAGAATGATGGCGGCAGCGATCGGACTCATATCCGCCCCGTAAACCCGTTTGCGCAAAAGCGCCATGGGTGGCCCCGCGCGAAACGCGGCCGGGGCAAAGATTGCAGAGAAAGAATTTGCGGCCGACCGGCTGCACCGATTACCAATGGATCAACGAAACACTCTGAAGGAGGAACAATCCGTGGCCGATAGCGAATATTCAATGGATGCGATGAACGAGCTGAACGATCTGCGCATGTCGGACGCCGCCCGTCCGCTTTATGAGCACGTGAAGCGGTTCATCAAGGAAACGGTCGAGCCCATGTATGAGGAGTTCGAGCGTCTCGGCGAAGGCAAGAAGGACATCTGGTCCTATGCCCCCGGCCAGCTCGAAGCCCTCGAAAAGGCCAAGGACGAGGCCAAGAAGCAGGGCCTCTGGAACTTCTTCCTGCCCGACGCCGAAACCGGCGAAGGCCTGAAGAACCTCGACTATGCCTATATCGCTGCCGAACTCGGCAAGGTGCCGCTGGCCTCCGAGAGCATGAACTGCTCTGCCCCCGACACCGGTAACATGGAAGTGCTGGAGCGCGTCGGCACGGCGGCCCAGAAGGAACAGTGGCTGAAGCCGCTTCTGGAAGGCAAGATCCGCTCCGCCTTCGCGATGACCGAGCCCGCCATGGCCTCGTCGGACGCCAAGAACGTTTCGCTCTCGGCCGTTCTCGACGGCGACGAATGGGTTCTGAACGGCGAGAAGTATTATATCTCCGGTGCCGGCGATCCGCGTTGCCGCATCATGATCTGCATGGTGAAAACCAATAACGGTCCTGACGTGAACCGCCAGCAGTCGCAGATCCTCGTGCCGCTGCCGCATCCGGGTGTCACCATTGTCGGCCCGATGCACGTGTTCGGCGATCCCGACGCACCGCATGGCCACATGCACCTTGTCTTCGACAACGTCCGTGTGCCGAAGGAAAACATCCTGCTCGGTGAAGGCCGCGGCTTCGAGATTTCGCAGCTGCGCCGTGGCCCGGGTCGTATCCACCACTGCATGCGCTCCATTGGTGCGGCCGAGAAGGCCCTCGATCTCATGGTCGTCCGCGGCATGACCCGTCAGGCCTTCGGCCGCGACCTGATCAAGCTGGGTGGCAATACCGAAAAAGTCTCGCGCGCCCGGATCGAGATCGAAGCCATGCGCATGATGGTCCTCAAGGCTGCCAAGGCAATGGACGTGCTGGGCAACAAGGAAGCCCGCGTCTGGATTTCCATGGTCAAGGCCATGGTGCCGGAACGCGTCTGCAAGATCATCGACGATGCCATCCAGATCCACGGCGCCACGGGCGTGTCGCAATGGACGCCGCTCGCCCGGATGTATGCGAACCAGCGCACGCTGCGCCTCGCCGACGGTCCGGACGAAGTGCACCACATGGTGGTCGGCCGCGCTGAAACCCGCCGCTACACCGGCGAGGAAGAAGATCCGGCACTCGCCGCTGTCTGGCGCAAATAGTCGCGCCACCTCCTGCGGGAATTTTCAAGGCGCGCGGCTCCCACAGGGGGCCGCGCGTTTTTATTTGCCCGCTGCCTCCAGGGCGTCTTCCAGCCGGTCGTCGCCCCAGTAGAGGTCCCCGTCAACAATGAAGCTCGGCGCGCCGAAAATGCCGAGCCGGAAGGACTCGTCCACATTGGCTTTCAGTCTGTCCTTGTTCGCCTGCGCCTGCGCGCGGGCCAGAACATTGCCCTGCGCGCCTGCCTTTTCAGCGAGGCGCAGCAGCAGGTTCGTATCCGCAATATCGAGCCCTTCGGCGAATTCAGCGGCATAGACCGCGCGCGTAAACGCTTCGCCCCATCCTTCATCGATTCCGACGAGAGCCATCCGCGCCGCGGCGAGTCCGTTCTGGGGGAAGGCGCCCGGGCCGCTTTCCGGCAGGCGCCGGAACGGCAGGCCGTAGCGTTCCGCCCGCCGCGCCATGTCGCGCCACATATATTCGCCCTTGGCCTTGTAGATGTTGAACGGCGATGTGTTCCATCCTTGCGCACCGAACACCGGACCGAGCAGGAAAGGCCGCCAGGTGACGGGAACACCGTGCGCCTCCGCCGCGTCCGCGATCCGCATGGCCGTCAGGTAGGAATAGGTCGATCCGAATTCGAACCAGAATTCGAGTTTGCGCGTCATGGTTCCCCCGCTGCAGTTGTCATTGCACGTCTGTCACTAGGTAGTGACCCGGAGGCGCGACGCATAGTCTTTGACGTCGGGTCTCCACTGGCCTGCCTTCGGCAGGGGCGTAGAATGCCCGGCAGATCGTCCGGCAGAACACATATTTTCAGGAGCCAGCCATGCATTTCGATTTCAGCCCGAAGACGCGGGAATATATCGCGCGCGTAAGTGCGTTCATGGACGAACATGTCTACCCGGCCGTGCCCGCCTATGAAGCGGCGCATGAGGCCGACCGCTGGGGCATCAACCCGGTCCTGGAAGAGCTGAAGCAGAAGGCTCGGGCCGAGGGCCTCTGGAACCTGTTCCTGCCGCCAAACGACGAACACGACACGGAAGAATACCGCGGCGCGGGCCTGCTCAATTCCGAATACGCGCCTTTGTCCGAGATCATGGGCCGCGTCGGCTTCGGCTCCGAGGTCTTCAACTGCTCGGCGCCTGACACCGGCAATATGGAAGTGCTGCACCGCTACGGCAGTGAGTACCAGAAAGAAAAGTGGCTCCGCCCCCTGATGAAAGGCGAGATCCGTTCCGCCTTCCTGATGACCGAGCCGCTGGTCGCCTCCTCGGATGCGACCAATATCGAGACCTCCATCGTCCGCGATGGTGACGAATATGTCATCAATGGCCGCAAATGGTGGTCGTCCGGCGCGGGCGATCCGCGCTGCAAGCTGGCCATCTTGATGGGCAAGACCGACCCGTCGGCGGAACGTCACCGGCAGCAAAGCCAGATCCTCGTGCCGATGGATGCACCCGGCATGAATATCGTCCGGATGCTTCCGGTTTTCGGATACGACGACAGCCCGCACGGACATGCCGAGATCGTGCTCGACAATGTGCGGGTGCCCAAGGAGAACCTGATCCTTGGCGAAGGCCGCGGGTTCGAGATCGCACAGGGCCGCCTTGGACCGGGCCGGATCCACCATTGCATGCGTACGATCGGAGCAGCCGAGGTGGCGCTCGAGAAGATGGCCCGCCGCCTGCTGACCCGCGATGCCTTCGGCAAGAAGATCTTCCAGCAGACGGTCTGGGAGCAACGCATCGGCGAGGCCCGCCTCGAAATCGAGATGTGCCGCCTCCTGACGCTGAAGGCCGCCTACATGATGGACACGGTGGGCAACAAGGCCGCCGCCAACGAGATCGCCATGATCAAGGTGGCCGCGCCCCGCATGGCGCTGAAGATCATCGACGATGCGATCCAGGCGCATGGCGGCGGCGGCGTGACGGCTGATTTCGGCCTCGCCCAGGCCTATGCCGGCATCCGCACCCTGCGCCTCGCCGACGGGCCGGACGAAGTCCATCTGCGCGCCATCGCCCGCAACGAATTCAGGAAGTACCGCGACAACCCGGACTACCCGACCCACAATCCCGACGCTGGGATCAAGTGGTAGCCGGAAGCAAGTGATCCGGGCTGCCCCTTGCGTGGCAGGGGCGGCCCGTCATACTCCGCAATATCGGAACGATTGCGGGGAACCAGATGAGCCAGGTCACGCGGCGTATGCGCCAGGTCCACAACGTGCTGGCGCTGGTCGTCGGGGTGCAGGTCCTTCTCTGGATCGTGTCCGGCCTCTTCTTCACCCTGTTTCCCATCGAGACGATCCGCGGCGAACCACTGCGGGCTGCCGTTGAAGAGACGCTTGTGCCGCCGGAAGGCGGATGGCTGGCACCGTCGGAGATCGCGGCCAGGGCCGCCCGCGTCACGCTTAAGCCGTGGCTCGGCCGGGCCGTCTATGTCGTGGAGGCCGAAGGCATCACACGCATGCTGGATGCGTCCACCGGGGAAGCCCTGTCGCCGCTGGACGAGGCCGCCGCCCGCGCCGTCGCGGAGCATGGCTGGGCCGGGCAGGGCACGCTGCAGTCAGCAAGCCTCATTGCAAAGGCACCATCCGAGTCCGGACGGCCCGGCCAGCCCATGTGGCGGGTTGAGTTCGACGGCGCCGACAAGGCGACCCTCTGGATCACGCCGGATACGGGCGAGGTACGCGCCGTGCGCACGGGTCTCTGGCGCACCTATGACCTGCTCTGGGGCCTTCACATCATGGACTGGTCGGCGCGTGAGACATTCACGACATGGTGGATCAAGGCGACGGCCTTCGGCGCGCTGGCGATGACGCTGGCGGGTATCTGGCTGCTTGTCGGCCGTGTGAAAGGCGGCCGCCTGCTGCGCTAGGCGCGTTCCTCAGAAAGGCACGTTCGGATCGTCCTCGCCGGCGGCGCCGAGTGCGAGGCCGGCAAAATCGAACACGGACGGGTCGTGCAGGTGGCTCGGCCGCACGGTGGCGAGGGCATGCGCCATGACCTGGCGGACGCCGGGCTTCTTGCGCTCCCACTCGTTCAGCATCTGCTTCATGGCGACGCGCTGCAGGCCGTCCTGGCTGCCGCACAGGTTGCAGGGGATGATCGGGAAGGTCATCGCCTCGGCGAATTTTTCAAGATCGTCTTCAGCGGCAGTGATCAGAGGGCGGAGCACGAGGACGTCACCTTCATCGTTCAGCAGCTTCGGCGGCATCGCAGCGATCCGGCCGCCATGGACGAGGTTCAGCATGAATGTCTCCAGCGCATCGTCGCGGTGGTGGCCGAGCACGATGGCCTCGCAGCCTTCCTCCCGCGCGATGCGGTAAAGGATGCCGCGGCGCAGGCGCGAACACATGGAACAGAAAGTCCGCCCCTCCGGCACCTTGTCGGTGACGATGGAATAGGTGTCCTCGGTCACGATGCGGTAATTGGCGCCCACCTTGTCCAGCCATTCGGGCGGGACGTGCTTCGGAAAGCCCGGCTGGCCCTGGTCCAGGTTGCAGGCGATCAGGTCAACGGGCAGGGCGCCCTGGTATTGCAGGTCCATCAGCACGGCGAGGAGGCCATAGCTGTCCTTGCCGCCGGAGAGGCAGACCAGCCATTTCGGGCGGGGCCGCTCGCCGCTCTCCACGGCACGCCGGTCGACCATGCCATAGGTGTCGATCGCTTGCAGCGCGCCGCGCACGAGGCGCTTGCGCAGCTTCTTGAACGTCACCGATTGCGGCGCATCGGCAAACAGGCTCGGGGCAAGGGAGAGTGCGGTATCAGGCATGGGGAAGGCATATACGGCGGCTTGGCCCCGTTTGTCTTCCCCCTCCGGCTGTTGGCTTCGTCCGGCTGCTGCCTCAGGTCAGGAAGGGCAGGCGGAACAGGCGCTTGAACTTCCACCAGCGGCGGAGGCGGGCATTGTTCGGCGCGTCGTTGCCATTGCGCGGCACGAGCATGTCGTTCATCCGCGGCTGGTAATGGCGGATCAGGTCTTCCTCGACCCGTTCGCGGTCGCTGGCCTTCTTGACGATCATGACATGGCGCTCGGTGGCCCCGCGTTTCCACCAGGCCTCCCACCAGCGCTCGTGCCCGAACAGGCGGGACCGGAAATTGGCGGCCTTGCCGATATAAAGCGGCTCCAGCCAGAATACGAAGCGGCGGCGCACGAAGACATAGATCCCGCCTTCATCCGGCAGGGCCTTGCGAGTCAGTGTGATCTTGAACCGGTACGGCCGGCCCGATTCGCCCCACCAGGTATGCCACCCGAACAGCAGGATCATGTGCGTCTCCCAAACTTCCCGCGAAGCTCGGCTGAGACGGTTAACAGCGCATTAACGAAATGCGCTGTTCAGGCGGCCGTGCCTTCGGGCATCTGGTGAACGTACACTTCGTTCAGCGTGATCAGGTTATCCTGCAGCAGGACAAGGTCGAAGCCGCGGATCAGCCCGTCCTTGCCGCCTTCGCCGATCGCGCAATACCAGCGCCCGCAATACCCCCCGGGGATCGGCCAGGTCTCGTGCGGCGTGTAGACCATGGGCGGCGTCGCCCCGAACAGGCCGGTCAGGTAGGCACGCAGCGCATCATGGCCCCTGAGCCCTCCAGCAGTCTGCGGGTCCTTGTAGACCGTGTCCGGCGCATAGAAGCTGACGAGGCGCTCCACGTCCTTGCGGCTCCAGGCGTCGAGCCAGTCGGCATTGAATGCGTCGATGCAAAAGCTCATGCGGCTGTCTCCGTGTGCTCGCCCAGGACACGGGCGCGGTGGGTTTCGGTGAAGAATTCGGGCGGCACCGTTTCCGGACCGGCCATGATGGCGAACCCATGAACACCGAGCGTCGGGTCGGCCGCCTTGCGGGTGTGGTAGGACAAGCGCCGGGCCTTGGCGGCCTCGCCGAACTCCATGTCGAGGATGGCCTGCAGCTGGCCGGCGAAGCGCAAGCGCCGCATCCGTTCCGCACGCTCCTCTGCATAGGCGTTGAAGTCGGGTGTTGAGTTGTCCGACGTGGCCTTCAGGATATCCGACACGATGCGCACGTCGCGATACGTGATGGACAGACCGAGACCGTTGATCGGATCGTTCCACCCGGCGGCATCACCGATGAGGACACAGCCGGGCGCGAAGGGTTCGTCCGTCCAACTGTCATTGTTGAAATAGGAATAGAGCGGTCCGGCGGGCGTTCCCTCGGCGAGAGCAGCATTGCCGGGGGCGCACTCCATGCGGAAGGCTTCGAGGAAACGTTCCGGTCCGTGCTCTCCGGCGAAGCGGCCTTTCTCCTCCAACGCATAGCCGCCATAGATGCGCACACGCCCGTCGCCCTGCGGGAACGCCAGGAAGCCGAAATTGCCTTCGGTGCCGATGGCCTGCCGTTTCGGATCCCATCCCTCCACCTTGTCCACCAGCAGGCCGGCAAACCAGTGATGCGGCCGGTCCTGGTGTAGAGGGATGCCCGCCGCCGCGCGCACCATGGACTGGCGGCCCTCCGCGCCCACGATCAGCTTCGCCCGAACCGTCTGCTGCTTGCCGTCATGCGTGAACGTAACCGACGGCGCACCGCCCAGCGTCACGGATTCCACGTTCGCCGGCCGCAAGCACGTGGCCCCCGCCGCCTGCGCCGCTTCGTACAGCGTCTGGCAATGGTGGGGATGGCCAATGCAGAGCGGGCCCGGAATATCAGGGATCAGCATGTTCAGCGGCAGCGGTGTTGCCTCGCACTCCGCCGGGGGCAGGCTCTCGTCATACGTGATGTGCTCGGTCAGGTGATGGCCGCCAGCCGCCACCAGCGTGTCGTATAGGCCGACGCGTTTCGTCTCAACAACGCCCCAAGGCGCGATCCATTCGCCGCGCACGCGGTCTTCGAATTCTTCTGATTTCTCCAGGACGAGGACGGATTTTCCGGCGCGCGCCATAACAGTTGCCAGGGCGCTGCCACCTATTCCGCCTCCCACGATGACGAGATCGTAGAGCATCGGTTTCCTCCGCGCGGCCTCTTATGGACCGTCAGGGATATAGTAGGCGCGGAAATTTGCCGGTGACAAACCCTGACGCGAGGTCCACTTGCCCGCAGGTCAGGCGGAAAGTGCGGCGGCGCGTACGGGCGCGAAACTCATCCGGTGGCAGGGCGCCGGGCCGAGCCGGGTCAGCGCCTCGGCATGCGCGGCAGTGCCGTATCCCTTGTGCTGGCCGAGGCCATAGCCCGGATGGGCGGCGTCCAGCTCCTGCATCAGGGCGTCTCGCACGGTCTTGGCCAGAATGGACGCGGCTGAGATGGCCGGCTCGGTCAGGTCTCCCTTGACGATGGCGCGGGCTTCACAGGCGAGGCCTTTCGGCAGGGCATTGCCGTCGATCAGGGCGAGGGCAGGTGCGTGCTGCAGTCCCTCCACCGCACGCCGCATGGCCAGGAAGGTCGCCTCGCGGATGTTCAACCGGTCGATCTCGTCCACGCTCGCATGCGCCACGCACCAGGCGAGCGCCCGCTCGCGGATCAGCGGCGCCAGCGCGTCGCGTTTCGCTTCAGAGAGCTTCTTGGAATCGGTCAGGCCCGCGATGGGCTTTTTCGGATCGAGGATCACCGCCGCCGCCGTCACAGGCCCGGCCCATGGCCCGCGCCCGGCTTCGTCCACGCCGCAGATCAGCTTTCCTGAAACAACCATGCAAGCAAGAGACCGCGAGTCGGGCTTGCGCTCCACCGCGCAGCGCGGTTCACTTGCGCCAACCGGCCTTCGTCCGGAGGGACTTTTCCATGACTGAATTGCTTTCCTCGCCTGCCTTCTGGGGCAGTCTCGCGACGCTGACCTTCCTTGAGGTCGTGCTCGGCATCGACAACCTGCTCTTCGTCTCCATCGCGACCGGCAACCTTCAAGGAGCGCAGAAGAAGCAGGCAACCCGCGTCGGCGTCTGGGGGGCCATGGTGCTGCGCATCGCCATGCTCGGCCTGATCTTCTGGATCCTGCAGCTCGACAAGTCGGCGCTGTTCCACCTGCCGCATGGCCTTGCGGTGGCCGTGTCGGGCGGCAGCGCCGAAGTCGCCCACCATATCGAGGAAGTCACCCTCAAGGACCTGATCCTGTTCGCCGGCGGCCTGTTCCTGCTGTGGAAAGGCACGCAGGAAATCCACGCTTCGGTCGAGGGAACCCATCACGAGGAATCCGGCGCGAAATCCGGCTTCATGGCCGTCGTGCTCCAGCTCGTCGTCATCAACATCGTCTTCTCGCTGGACAGCGTGATCACCGCCGTCGGCATGACCGATGACCTCACCGTGATGATCGCAGCCGTTGTCCTGTCGACGCTGGTGATGGCCGTGGCGGCCGATCCGCTGGCGAAGTTCATTGCTGACCACCCGACCACCAAGATGCTGGCACTCGCCTTCATCCTTCTTGTCGGCGTAGCGCTTGTCGCGGACGGGCTCGGCTTCCATATCCCTCGTGGCTATCTCTACTTCGCCATCGCCTTCTCGCTGGGGGTGGAACTGCTCAACATACAGGCGCGCAGGAAAGCGCCGGAGACGGAAGGACACTGACCATGGGCGACGCATACCGCATTGTCATGCACGAAACCGGCGGCACGGACGTGCTGAAGACCGAGACTTTCGAACCGCGCCCGCCGGGGCCGGGCGAAGCGCTGGTGAAACAGGCCGCTTCCGGCCTCAACTTCATCGACACCTATTTCCGCACCGGGCTCTATCCCGTGAAACTTCCGTTCGTGCAGGGCTCCGAAGGGGCCGGCACGGTTGAGGCCGTGGGTGAGGGCGTCACCGATGTAAAGCCGGGCGACCGTGTCGCCTATCTCGGCAACGGCACCTACGCGACGCACTTTACCGGCCCGGCCGGGCGCATGGTGAAACTGCCGGACGGCATTTCCGAAGAGGAAGGCGCCGCGGTTCTCCTGAAAGGCCTCACCGCCTGGATGCTCCTGTTCGAGATCCGCCCGGTGACCGACCGCGACACGGTCCTGATCTGGGCGCCGGTCGGCGGCGTCGGCAGCGTGCTGACCCCCTGGGCGGCGAGCCTCGGTGCCCGTGTGATCGCCGTTACCTCCTCGGAAGAGAAGGCAGCCAAGGCGAAGGCGCTGGGCGCCTCCGATGTGATCGTCGGGTATGACGATGTGGCAAAGAATGTGCGCGCACTGACCGATGGCGCGGGCGTCGACCTCGCGCTCGACAGTGTCGGCAAGCGCAGCTTCGAAGCCTCGCTGTCCAGCCTGAAGAAGCGCGGCTGGATGATCTCCTACGGCAATGCGTCAGGCGCTGCCGATCCGATGCCGCCCGGACGCCTCGCTGCCGGCGGCTCGCTGATTCTCACCCGTCCGACCCTGTTCAACTATACTGACACACCGGAAGACCTTGCCCGCGGTGCACGCCACCTGTTCGCCGCCATGAAGTCCGGCACGTTCAGTGCCGACATCGGTCACCGTTTCCCGCTGAAGGAAGCGGGCAAGGCGCATGAAGCCCTCGAGAGCGGCAAGACCAGCGGTGCCATCGTTCTGGTGCCGTGACGGTCAGACACCGGACGTTCTGATCACGTCCCGCACCGCGTCGATATGGATGACCGTGCCGTCGCGGCGGCGGCCGGCGATCATGCGACGTGAAATGCGTTCATAGTGCTGGATGAAGCGGGTGACCCAGGCGCGGCGGTCGTCCGGCATGGGCTCGCCCCGTTCGGCCCATAGGGTGGCCTCCTGCTGCAGCCGCCAGGCCAGCACGTATTCGAAGCCCGGCGGCACGATATGGCAGAAGCCGCCGGCAAGGTCCCACAGCCTCGCATAGGACCCGGCCAGCGCCGTTTCCTGATAGCGCCGGAAAGCGCCCGTCAGGTCTTCCTCCTCCACCGCGTTCAGCGGTGGCGAGCGCGGCGCGGTGGGGTCCGGCAGGGCGCCCATCAGCCAGCCCTCGATCACGATGGCAGCCGGCCGGCCCCTGAAATGGCGCCAGCCGGCCATGGGCTCGCGGTCGTCGGCCAGCTTGTCGAATACAGGGATCGGCGTGACCGTTTCCGGTACGGCCTGCTGGAGCGACGTGATCGTCCGGTTCAGGAGGGTCAGGTCGTGCGTGCCGGGCGGGCCGCGCGTGCGGAACAGCGCGCTGGTCTGCCGGGCGAGCGCCTCGCGGTCGGCGCGCGTGAGATAGAAATCGTCGATGCCCACCCCGGCGACAGGCACAGGCATCGCATCGATGGCGTCGCGTAGAGCGGTCGATTTGCCAGACCCCTGCGGACCGGACAGGAAGAGCAGGGGCGCATGTCCCGCGGGCGCCGCCGCAATGCCGCGTTCGATCCAGGTCCGCACATGACCGGCAATCGCATTCAAGCCTGCCTCCCCGAGTTTCCCCGCAATATGGCATGGCAAAACTTAAGCGCCATGGTAGAAATGATGCGAACCAATCGCAAAAGAATGAGCCTTCTGCGAGCCTTTGCGCCGCCAGGGGCCGGGAGGAATGGGAATGATCGGTACCGCAGCGGACCTTGATTCAGCCAGCGCGCTGGAGACGGCAGACCTCGTGCGCCGCGGCAAGGCGAGCGCACTTGAAGCTTGCGAGGCGGCCATCGCTCGGATCGAAGCGAGGAACGGCCCGATCAACGCCGTCGTGGTGAAAGACTATGACCGGGCCCGCGCCGCTGCAAAGGCCGTCGATGCCAGTCGCACGAAAGACGATGTCCGCCCGCTGCTCGGAGTGCCGATGACGGTAAAGGAAGCGAGCGACGTGGCCGGCCTGCCGACCACATGGGGCTTCGAGATGTTCGCGAACTTCCGTCCGCAGGCGGACAGCCCGCCGGTGGCGCGGCTGAAGGCGGCGGGCGCCGTGATCCTCGGCAAGACAAATGTGCCAGTGGCGCTCGCTGATTGGCAGAGCGTGAACCCGGTCTATGGCCGCACCGTGAACCCTTATGATCACAGCCGCACGCCGGGCGGCTCGTCCGGTGGGGCCGCTGCAGCGCTCGCCAGCGGCATGATCCCGTTGGAACTCGGCTCCGATATCGGCGGATCGATCCGTTTTCCGTCAAATTTCTGCGGCACATGGGGCCATAAGCCGACCTGGGGCATCGTGCCCTTGAAGGGGCATAACCCGCCCGGCACGGACGGTGTCGACGTGCCGCTCGCTGTCGTCGGTCCGATGGCGCGCAGCGCGGCAGACCTGTCGGCAGCGTTGGACGTGGTGGCCGGGCCGGTCGACGGCGGCTGGAAGCTGGACCTGCCAGCGGCCCGCCATGCGGCGTTAAAGGACTTCCGCGTGCTCGTCCTTCCGGGTGAAGGCCTGCCACCGGCGGACAATGAAGTCGCCGCACCGATCGAGACGCTCGCTGCCGAGTTGGCGAAGCGCGGCGCAAGGGTCTCGTACCAGGCCAGCGGCCTGCCGGACTTCGCGACAACCCACGAGGATTATCTCCGCCTGCTGAACACAGTGATTTCGCGCGGCACGCCGCAGGCGCGTCCCATCGATGCGCACACCTATATGGGCCTGATCGACGCCCAGCAGAACCTGCAGCGTCGCTGGGCCTCGGTGTTCCGTGATTTCGATGTCGTGCTGGCGCCGAATTTCAGCACGGCGGCTTTTCCGCACGACGACAATCCGGATTGGAGCGCCCGTACGCTTACCATCAACGGTGAAGCGGTTCCTTATGGTTCCCAGCTCAAATGGGCGGGTATCGCGACTTATCCCGGCCTGCCGGCAACGGCTGTGCCGCTTGCGCGAACGAAGGACGGGTTGCCGACGGGCATGCAGGTATTGGGCGATCTCTATGGCGACCGCACGACGCTCGCCTTTGCGGAACTGCTGCAGGCCGAGGGCCTTGCAGCCTAGTCCGTAACCGGAAGGTCGAGCAGCAGGGCCGGATCGATATAGAAATCGCCGCCGCGGTCGCTGGCCGCCGGGTTGCGCCATTTGACGGCCCAGTGCAGGTGCGGCCCCGTCGTGCGGCCAGTATTGCCGGACTTCGCCAGCAGGTCGCCGCGTGCCACCACGTCTCCTGCTTTCACGTCGACTTCCGAGAGGTGCATGAACACCGAGACGAGGCCATGGCCGTGGTCGAGGAAGACTGCGCCGCCCTCGTAATAAAGGTCCGGATCGGCAAGGATGACCGTGCCGGCGGCCGGGGCGACAATGCGCGTACCGACCGGTGCGGCCATGTCATAGCCCTGGTGCACGGAGACCGACTCGCACGGCTTCCCGGTCACCTTGCTGACGCCGATATATTTCCGTGTCGGGCCGAAGGGCGAGGAGGCCGGCATGTCGGTCGGCTTGATGAAGCCGGTAAGCGCGCCGGGGCCGTCATTGAACTTCGCGAAAGCGTCCTGCTTGGTCACCCAGGACCGGGCGGCATGCGCCTTCTGTTCCTCGGTCCGGGCATCCACCTTGTCGCAATCGAAGCCTTCGATGGTTCGGAATTCGTCGTGCCGGGCCGCGATGGCGAGGTCGCCATAGGCGCCGCCCTGCGACGACCAGCCGATGACAGACGGCGCATCGGTCGCGACGCCGAACTGGGCTGTGCCGGAGGCATCCGCCGGGATGGTCACGCCGGCGACGGTGAATTTCGTGCCTGGCGCGCCCCGGCAGATCACGATTCCGCCTTGGGAGAGGATGCCGTCACAGATGTCGCCGGCCGGCGCCTCGACCGCCACCGGCTCGGCTTCGGCGGGCACACCGGCGCAAGCGCCCGTGCAGAACACGATCATCAGAAGGAGTTCGCGCATCATTCGGAAGGTCAGCCCTTGCCGGGAACCATTCGGGAGGACGCGGCATCCGCGTCCCAATAGGCTTCCTGAAGGTCGACGCTCCAGTAGCGCAACGCCTGGAGAGGGATTTTCCGGCTGGTCACCGCGCACACGACATAGTCGCCCGGCGCGATCACTTCGATATCGGCGTCGAGGTAGCGAAGACGGGCTTCGCCGGCGGGGCGGCTGGATCGTGTAAGCATGAAGGAACCATGCCTGAAAGGGCGCGCGAAGAAAAGAGCATGACGCAGAAAGTTTCCGCTTTGTTCTCGAGAACAAACATGGTACACGTCAATCAGAAATGGCGATCGGGGGCCTTGCCAAAAACACCCCCATAGTGGACCTAAGGAGACGACTCATGGCCAAACCCGTGCTGCAACTCGTGGACAAGGAAACCGGCGTGGACAAGCAGAAGGCTCTGGAAACGGCGCTCAGCAATATCGAACGGTCCTTCGGCAAGGGCTCGGTCATGCGCCTTGGCGACAAGCGCGCCATGGACATTGAAGCGGTTCCGACCGGCTCGCTCGGGCTGGACATCGCGCTCGGCATTGGCGGCCTGCCCAAGGGCCGGATCATCGAGATCTACGGGCCGGAAAGCTCGGGCAAGACGACTCTGGCGCTGCACAGTGTGGCCGAGGCCCAGAAGAATGGCGGCGTCTGCGCCTTTATCGACGCCGAACACGCGCTTGACCCGGTCTATGCCGCCAAGCTTGGCGTCGACCTCGACGACCTCCTCGTCTCGCAGCCCGACACGGGTGAACAGGCCCTTGAAATCGCCGACACGCTGGTGCGTTCGGGCGCGTGGATCTGCTCGTGATCGACTCGGTCGCCGCGCTCACGCCGCGCGCCGAACTGGAAGGCGAAATGGGCGACTCGCTGCCCGGCCTGCAGGCCCGTCTGATGAGCCAGGCCCTGCGCAAGCTGACCGGCTCGATCTCCAAGTCGAAATGCATGGTTATCTTCATCAACCAGATCCGGATGAAGATCGGCGTCATGTTCGGCAGCCCCGAAACCACGACCGGTGGTAACGCCCTGGAAATTCTACGCGCTTCCGTCCGCCTCGACATCCGCCGCATCGGCGCGATCAAGGACCGTGAGGAAGTGATCGGCAACCAGACCCGCGTCAAGGTCGTGAAGAACAAGGTCGCCCCGCCGTTCCGGCAGGTCGAGTTCGACATTCTCTACGGCGAGGGCATTTCCAAGACCGGCGAGCTGATCGACCTTGGCGTGAAGGCCAACGTGGTCGAGAAATCCGGCTCCTGGTACTCCTACAATGGCGACCGGATCGGCCAGGGCCGTGAAAAGGCCCGCCAGTTCCTGAAGGAAAACCCGGCTGTCGCGGATGAGATCGAAGATGCCATCCGCCGGAACGCCGGCCTGCTCGCCGAAGAGCTCCTCTCGGCCGGCATGGACTCCGAGGATAACGACACCCCCGATGCCGCGGAGGGCTGAGCGGGTCTGACCGGCCTTCTCCTGTCGCGCTTTCGATCAGAAGGCGTTTCCTCCGGGCCGGTTTCCTCTCTCTCATCCGGCAAACTGGCCCCTTTGTGGCGTGGCAATCTTGGCGCGCCGCAAAGGGGCCTTTATATCGCCTGTAAAGGCCCGGCGCCGGATTCGGCGGACCGGGACAATTTGTTATGGCAAGGACCCCTGATCACATGACCGGCGTAAACCAGATCCGCGAAGGCTTTCTCTCCTATTTCGAGAAGCAGGGGCATGTCCGCCGGGCGTCCGCGCCGCTCGTGCCGCAGAACGATCCGACCCTCCTGTTCGTCAATGCGGGCATGGTGCCGTTCAAGAACATCTTTACCGGCGCCGAAACGCCGTTCGCCCCGCGGGCCGCATCCTCGCAGAAATGCGTGCGCGCCGGCGGCAAGCACAACGACCTCGACAATGTCGGCTATACGGCCCGCCACCACACCTTCTTCGAAATGCTCGGGAACTTCTCCTTCGGCGACTATTTCAAGGACGACGCCATCGCCTTCGCCTGGGAAATGGTGACGAAGGAATTCGGCCTCGACCCGAAACGCCTTCTGGTCACGGTCTATGCCGAGGATGACGAGGCTGCCGCGATCTGGAAGAAGGTCGCCGGCTTCCCCGATTCCAAAATCATCCGCATCGGCACGTCGGACAATTTCTGGTCCATGGGCGATACCGGCCCCTGCGGCCCGTGTTCGGAAATCTTCTTCGACCATGGCGACAAGATCCCCGGCGGCCCGCCCGGCAGCCCGGAAGAGGACGGTGACCGGTTCATCGAAATCTGGAACCTCGTCTTCATGCAGTTCAACCAGCTGCAGGACGGCTCGCGCGAGAAGCTGCCGAAACCGTCGATCGACACCGGCATGGGCCTCGAACGCATTGCCGCCGTGCTCCAGCATGTCCACAACAATTACGAGATCGACCTCTTCCGTGGCCTGATCGAAGCCGAGGAGTCGGTCTACGGAGCGAAGGCGGCCGGCGACAAGCTCGCCTCGTTCCGCGTCATCGCCGACCACCTGCGCACTTCGGCCTTCCTCATCGCCGATGGCGTCCTTCCGTCGAACGAGGGCCGCGGCTATGTCCTGCGCCGCATCATGCGCCGCGCCATGCGCCACGGCCACCTGCTCGGCGCGCGCGAGCCGGTGATGCACAAGCTGACCCCGGCACTGATTTCCGAAATGGGCCAGGCCTATCCGGAACTCGGCCGTGCGAAGGCCGCCATCGAGGCGGCGCTCGAACAGGAAGAGGCCCGCTTCCAGCGCACGCTCGGCAATGGCCTGTCCCTGCTCGAAAAGGAATCCGAAACCCTGAAACAGGGCGATGCCCTGCCGGGTGAGACCGCGTTCAAGCTCTACGACACCTATGGCTTCCCGCTTGACCTGACGCAGGACATCCTGCGCGCCCGCGGCATGACCGTGGACGTGGCCGGCTTCGACGCCGCCATGGATGTGCAGCGCGAAGGCAGCCGCGCCGCAGGCTTTGCCTCCGGCGATCAGGCGACGGACGAAATCTGGTTCCGCGTACGCGACAAGTCCGGCCTGACGAACTTCACCGGCTATGCCGGCACCGAAGGGAGCGGCAAGCTGGTCGCCATCGCCTCGGGCGGCGCCCTGACCGACACGCTGTCGGCGGGCCCGGCGGAACTCGTGTTCGACACAACGCCTTTCTACGCCGAATCCGGCGGCCAGGCCGGCGACCATGGCGAGATTGTCTTCGAGGACGGCGCGCGCTTCATCGTTCGCGACGTGCAGAAGCGCGCCGGCGGTGTGCACGTCCATATCGGCGAACTCGTGTCGGGCTCGGCCAAGGTCGGTGCGAAAGCAGCGCTGCATGTCGATGCGGTCCGCCGCAAGGCCGTCATGGCAAACCACTCGGCCACCCACCTGATGCACGCTGCGCTCCGCAAGGTGCTCGGCGAGCACGTCACGCAGAAAGGCTCGCTGGTCGAGGCCGACCGTCTCCGCTTCGACTTCTCGCACGGCGCCCCGATGAGCGCCGCCGAGATCGAGGCCGTCGAGGATGAGGTCAACGCCCAGATCCGCGCCAACCTGCCCACGGGCATCCAGGTGACGACGCCGGACAAGGCTATCGAGGCCGGCGCGCTTGCGCTGTTCGGCGAGAAATACGGAGATGAAGTCCGTGTGCTGTCGATGGGCACCGGCGAAGGCCGCCGCTATTCGGTCGAGCTCTGCGGCGGCACGCACGTCGAGCGGGCCGGCGATATTGGCGTCTTCGTGGTCACGTCGGAAAGCGGCGTGTCGGCCGGCGTCCGCCGGATCGAGGCTGCCACCGGCGCCGAGGCGCTCGCCTATCTCAAGGGCCGCGCCCAGATCGCCGCAGACATCGCCGACAGCCTGAAAGTGCCGCTGAAAGACCTGCCGAAACGCGTCGCCACGCTCGGTGAGGAAAAGCGCTCGCTGGAGCGTGAACTCGCCGATGCCAAGCGCAAGCTCGCCATGGGCGGCGGCGGATCGGCCCCGGCCGGCCCGGAGGAAATCAATGGCGTGAAACTCCTCGCGCGCGTCGCCGAAGGCGTCGGCGGCAAGGACCTGCGCGCCCTGGTCGACGAGGCCAAGACGAAGATCGGCTCGGGCATCGTTGCCTTCGTCGGCGTGGCCGACGGCAAGGCCGGCGTCGCGGTCGGCGTCACGGCCGACCTGACGGGCCGTTTCTCCGCGGTGGACCTCGTGAAAGCCGCCAGCGCCGTCGTTGGCGGCCAAGGCGGCGGCGGCCGTCCCGACATGGCCATGGCCGGCGGCCCGGATGCCTCGAAGGCAGAAGAGGCCCTCGAAGCCGTCCGCGCGATCCTGAAGGGCTGAGGCTCTTCGTGAGGGAATGAAAAAGCCCCGCCTCAATGAGGCGGGGCTTTTTCATGCGGGATTTCAGTCCGGCGCCGACCCCCGGGGGGTGGTTTTCCGTGTTTTGCGCGAGACCATCTGGAAATGGTCGGAGTGAGAGGATTCGAACCTCCGGCCCCTAGCTCCCGAAGCTAGTGCTCTACCAGGCTGAGCTACACTCCGCGCCGAAGAACGGGGTGTGTACGCAGGTGAGCGGATTTTGCAAGGGGGCAAAAGCGGGCAGGTGCAGGTCAAATCGCCCGCGGCAGGGCCGGTTCGGACGCGCCGGGTTCCCAGCGCGGGAATTTCACCATGATTGCCTGGAATCGCAGGCTGTTCACATGGCCGTCCAGCCAGGCCCGCAGGGGTGCCGGGGCATTGGCCGCCCACCAGGCAGTATCGGTTGCGGCGAATTGCCGGACGAAGGGGAAAATCGCCATGTCCGCCAGCGTCGGCGCAGGGCCGCAGAGCTGCCCGCCCTGAGCCCCCATCCGTTCGGAGAGGCCCTGCAGGATCTCCAGCCCCGCCGCGCGGTGCGCCAGCGGGTCCGCGCCATGCCGGTCCGGATACTTGTACCGGTCGAGCGCGCGTTTGAAGAGGCCGTCATTCTGCGTGATCAGGGCATCGGTCTCCGCCGCATCGGCGCTGAGCCAGCCTTCGGGATCGGCCTCCGCGAGCGCCCAGCGCATCACGTCGAGGCTCTCGTCGATTACTTCGCCGCTTTCCAGCACCAGCACCGGCACCGTCCCCTTCGGGCTCACCTCCAGCATCGCGGCCGGCTTGTCGCGCAGCGCCACTTCCCGCACGCGCACGTCCACGCCCGATGCGGACAGGGCGAGCCGTGCCCGCATGGCATAGGGACAGCGGCGGAAAGTGTAGAGAACCGGCGAGTCGGTGCCGGTCATGCCTCTTCGCGGCGGCGGATGGCGTTCACCTTGGCCTCCGGGCCGATATGCGCTTCGCCGCGCTTCCGGGCGAGGTCGATCTGCTTCTGGCGCTCGGCGAAGCGGCGGCGCTGGTCGGCGCTCATCTCGTCGATACAGTGCGGACAGGAGACGCCGGGCCGGTAGGCATTGCCCTTCTTGTCCTCCTCGCTGATCGGCCGCTTGCAGGCGTGGCAGAGGTCGTAGGAGCCGGGCGTCAGGTCATGCTTCACCGAGACGCGCTCGTCGAACACGAAACACTCGCCGCGCCAGAGGCTATCCGCTTCCGGAACCTCTTCGAGGTATTTCAGGATGCCGCCCTTCAGGTGGAACACGTCGTCGATGCCCTCGGCCTTCACGAAGCTCGTAGCCTTCTCGCAGCGGATGCCGCCGGTGCAGAACATGGCGATCTTGGGCGAACGGCCCTGCGCTTCGAGGTCGGCACGGAAGGCGCGGAACCAGTCTGGGAACTCGCGGAAGGTCTTCGTCTCCGGGTCGACCGCGCCCTCGAACGTGCCGATGGCAAACTCGTAATCATTGCGCGTGTCGATCAGCACCGTGTCCGGGTCCGAGATCAGCGCGTTCCAGTCTTCCGGCTCGACATAGGTGCCGACGAGGGCGTTCGGATCGGTGCCGGGCACGCCCATGGTGACGATCTCGCGCTTCAGGCGCACCTTGAGGCGCAGGAACGGGTTCTCGTCCGCTTCGGAGAATTTGGCCTCCAGCGCGTCGGCGCCCGGAAAGGCGCGCAGGGCGGCCAGGGCGATGTCGATGCCTTCGGGGCTCGCCGCGATGGTGCCGTTCACGCCCTCTTCCGCCAGAAGGACCGTGCCGCGCACGCCGGCGGCCTCCAGCGTGTCGCGCAGCGGTTCACGCGCGGCCTCGAAGCCGGGAAAGCGGAAAAACAGGTAGAAGGCAGCAATGCGGGTCGTCATGGCGCCGCTTATGCCAGATCGGCGCGCAGATTTGAACACGGGGCCCGCAGACCGGCTTCCTGCGAGCAGGAACGGTGCGGAACCCGTTCCCGGTGGGGGCATTCATGCTAGGAGAAAGGCCTCAAAGCAGAGGAAGCGCATGCCATGACCCAGATCCTCGCCATTTCGGGCAGCCTCCGGAAAGCCTCCTACAATAGCGGCCTCGTGCGCGCGGCGGCGTTGCTCGACCTGCCGGGTATCACGGTGACGGGCATGACCCTGCACGGCATCCCGCTCTATGACGGCGACGTCGAGAATACGGAGGGCATGCCCGCCCCGGTCACCGCGCTGAAGGCGGCGATGCGCGCTGCCGATGGCGTGCTGCTCGTGACGCCCGAATACAACAACGGCATTCCCGGCGTGTTCAAGAATGCGATCGACTGGGCCTCGCGCCCGCCGGCCGATTCCGCCGGTGTGTTCGGCGGCCGGCCGGTTGCCATCATCGGCGCCTCGCCCGGCGGCTTCGGCACGATCCTGTCGCAGAACCACTGGCTGCCCGTGATCCGTACGCTCGGTATGCGGCCCTGGTTCGGCGGGCGGCTGATGGTCTCTCGCGCCGGCGGCCTGTTCGACGAGGCAGGCAATCTCACCGATGAGGAGACGCGCAAACGCCTCGCCGAGTTTGTCACTGGCTTTGCGGCGTTCGCGAAAACGAAGGATTGATCCCGGTGGGGCGTCAGTCCCGGTCCGGGGCGCCGGGCGGGAAATAGGGCCGGAAGGGCCGCGCCTCGTCCACCGTGCGCGCCACCGATGGCCGGGCGAGCAGCCGCGCGCGATAGGCCTTCGCCTTCGGATGCAGCCTATCCTCCATCGGGTGCACCCAGTCGGCATAGAACAGAGAGGGCGCCGCCGCGCAGTCGGCCAGCGTGAAGCCCGCCCCGCCGATCCAAGCCTCGTCGCCAAGGCGCGCCTCCAGCCAGGCATAGGCCTTGTCCAGCACCGCCTTTGCCTCGGTCACGGTCTGCGGGTCGCGCGCTTCCGGAGGGCGAATGAAGTCCGCCACGATGCGCTGCATCGGCGTCATCACGTAATTGTCGAAGAACCGGTCCAGGAAGCGGACCTCGAGCGCTGCGTCCGCATCCTCCGGTATCATCGGCGCGGGGCCGGGATAATACCGGTCGAGGTATTCGATGATGATGCTCGACTCGATCAGCGTACGCTTGCCGTCGGCCAGGACCGGGAAGCGTCCGATGGGCCAAAGCGCTGCCAGCTCCGCGCCGTTCTCCGGCGCGACGGGCGAGAGTTCCCGGTAGTCGAAATCCGTCCCCGCCTCGTACAGCGGGATCAGCACCTTCTGGCAATAGGACGAGAACGGGTGGGCGTAGAGTGTCAGGGTCATGGGCAACAGATGGCACGCGATCCGCCTTCCGGGCAATCGCAGTCTTCGCCGGATCATGCGACCCCGGCGGCAATTGCGCCACGGGAAGGCTTTGCCTAACAATGGCGGCCTCACGCAAAGGAGTCGCTGATGATTAATCGCCGCACCAAGGTCGCCATTGCCGCTATTGCCGGACTGTCTGTTCTGGCCGCCTGCAGCAAGCCCGCGAGCACCGAGGCGCCCTCAGCGCCGGAAGCCGCCGCCCCCGCCGCAGAAGAAGCGATCCTGCCGACCGGCCTGACCGCGAAAGAGCAGATCGAGATGCGTCAGGCCCAGCTGAAGAAACTGGGCAAGGCCTTCAAGACGATCAGCGACCAGCTGAAATCCGGCAGCCCGGACGTCGCCGCGATCCAGGAAGCCGCCGCCAGCGTTCCGGTCGAGTCGGCCGGCATGGCAGACTGGTTCCCCGAAGGCACCGGCCCCGACGCAGGTGTGAAGACCGACGCCCTGCCGATCATCTGGGAAGACCGCGCCGATTTCGAACAAAAGATCGCCGACTTCCGCGCCGCTTCCGACACGCTCGCGGCAACGGCAGCCGGCGGTGACCTTGCCGCAATCGGCGCCGCCTTCGGCGACACGGGCGGGACCTGCAAATCCTGCCACCAGAAATTCCGCGCAGACGACTAGACCCCTATGAGCGCAGACTCTTCGCGAGTCCTGGTCTGGGACTGGGCCGTCCGCCTGTTTCACTGGCTGGCGGTCCTCCTGTTCGTCCTGATGTGGTGGACGGCCGAGAACTGGATCATGGACTGGCACAGGCGGATCGGCATGATGCTGGTCGGCCTGCTCACCTTCCGCATCGTCTGGGGACTGATCGGTCCGCCGTCGGCACGCTTTGCCGCCATGTTCGCCGGGCCGGGCGCGATCCTCGCCTATATCCGCACGCTTCTCTCCGGCGGGCACAAGGCCAGCGCCGGGCATAACCCGCTCGGCACGCTCAGCGTCTTCGCCATTCTCGTCGCCCTCTGCACGCAGGTCGGCACCGGCCTCTTCGCGGTGGATGTCGACGGGCTGGAGTCGGGCCCGCTCGCGCGCTTCGTCTCGTTCGAGGCGGGCCGGCAGGCGGCGGAGATCCACGAGATCAGTTTCAACATCCTGCTCGCGCTCGTCGCGCTGCATGTCGTCGCCATCGTCTCCTATCTTGTCTTCTTCAAGGACAACCTCGTCCGTCCCATGGTGACCGGGCGGCGCGCCCGTGCCGATTTCGACGGCGCGCCGGTGGCGGACAACAAGGCATCGCCGCTACGCGTCCTCGTGGCCCTCGTCCTCGCCTTCGCCGCCATGTCCGCAGTCTGGTTCGCCGGCGGCGGCTGGCCGGGATTAGCGTGTCATGACACGTTTTTCCTGCTGTCAGACGGAAACCGCGTGGTAGGCTGAAGCTGGTTCGTGCGACCCATCGAGTCGCCCGCAACGGAGCCCTGAATGGTGAACATGTCCGGCCGCAAAGCGAAGAAGAGCGAGAAGATCGAGGTTCGCATTTCCCACGAGGAAAAGCGCGAGCTGCAGGTCCTCGCCCAGCATCGTGGCCAGACGGTCAGCATGATCGTGCGCGATCTCGTGACCGAGCACCTGAAGGCTGCGCGGCGGGCGGAACTGCAAACCGCTCTGAGGGAACGAACCGACATGATCCTGACACCTGCCCGCACCCATCCCCGCAAACTCGCCGCCGCGCTCGTGGCCTCGCTCGGCCTCGGCGCCCTGCTGATGCCCGCCGCCATGGCCGACCCGCTGAAGGTCGAGCTGGAAGGCGATTTCCAGCGCACTGGCGCCGAATTCAAAGAACAGCACAAGTTCAACTCCACGATGGTGGTTGAACCCGGCGCGACCGGGACCTTCGTCACCAACACGCCGGAATCGGATGTCGACGGCTACCGGATCGAACTGACCGTGTCTCCGGAAGAGGCCGGCCGTATCCGGATCGACGTCTCGATCTATCGCGGCCTTGAAGGCGACGACCTGATTGCCCACCCGATCCTGACGACCATGGCCGGTGAAGAAGCCCGCATCCATGTCGGCAGCGACGCGGAAAGCTACGAGATCGGCCTGAAAGTCGGCGACGCCTGACGTCAGCCTCCGGCCAGCAGGCCGCGCAGGAGGTCCGTCACGGCGTCCGGCTGTTCCAGCGGCGTCATGTGGCCGGCCTCCGGAATGATCACCAGTTTCGCGCCGGGGATCAGCGCGGCCATCTCGCGGTGGTGCGCAGGCGGGGTGATCTTGTCCTCGGCGCCGCAGGCGACCACGACCGGGCAGGTCAGGGCGGCGAGTGCGGCCCGGTTGTCCGCCCGCTCCAGCCGCGTCTGGCGCACGAACACGTCCTTGCCGAGCCGGTCCGTCATGCCGCGGATGCGGCTGACAATCGCTTCATCGCCGCGGTGCTGCGGGGCGAGATATGCGGCCGCGGTGGCCCCGCCGAAGCCATTGAAGCGCACCGAGCGCTCCACCATGGCCGCGGCGGCGCGCCGGTCCGCCAGCGCTTGGGGCGTGTCCGGCCCCATCACGGTGTCCATCAGGGCAAGGTGAGTCAGCCGCTCCGGCGCCTGCCGGGCGATCTCCATCGCGACGATGCCTCCAAAGGAGAAACCGGCCAGCGCGAACCGGTCTTCGGCCATGTCCAGCACGCTCGCCGCGAGTTCGGCAAAGGACCGCCCGCGCGTCACGTCCGCCACGACCGGACGGCAGACATCGCCGAGCGCGTCCACCTGGTCGCGGAACAGGTCGGCATCGTTCATCCGGCCGGGAATGAGGATCAGCTGCGGCAGGGTCATGCCGTTTCCTTCAGGCCGTCAGGACGCGGGGCGGCTCCGGTGACGGTCACCGGGCTCCAATGCATTCGGACAGATAGGTCTTGGCTTCGCTGCCGCTGTGCCATTCGCCTTCGATGAGGGCCGTACGCTTTTTCAGCACCTTGAAGTCCTGCGTGTCCTCGATGGCGCCCAGCAGGGCGGCCGAGCCCGGCACCGCGAACATGACCATGCCCATGTCGTGATCCCATGGGACCGAGCCCTGATAGGCCCGCACGGTCTGTTTGTTGCCGGACTGGATCAGGGTCAGCTTCAGGCGCTTCATGTTCTTCAGGGGCGGGATGTCAGGTCCGAAATAGGCGAGATAGGTGCCGGGTTCCGATCCGGCCCAATCCATCAGAATGACGCCGCCCTGCAGGGACATATAGGTCGCCGTGCATACGCCGTCCTTGCGCGATTTCTCGTCGAACTCCCAGTAGCCTTTGGAGAGTTTCTGGAATTTCGGGTCGCTCAGCATCGCGGCCCGCTCGGCGCGCTGGGCTTCGCTCTCAGCCTGCAGTTCGCGCGCCAGCTCCGCCCAGTCATCCGGTGTCCACAACGGACCCGAATTGCCGCCGCCATAACCGTCGTCTTCGTAATAGTCGCCGTCGTCTCCCCCCATCGGGGCGCAACCTTCCCAGCCCGCATTGCCGCCGCCGATCGGGAAAAATCCCGGCGGGCAATTGCCTTCGGCCGAGGCTGCCGGGGCAAGGCCCGCGAAGGTTACAAGGAAGAATCCTGCCGCCGTCAGGCCAGCACGCAACATCGACATCATTGAACGAATACACCTCCACACACACGGCCGGAATGGCGCGCGTCGGCAGCGAGAATTGCCTCAACTTTTATGCGAAGCAAGCGCTTCTGGCTGTGACCGTGACAGCGTCCCGCTTCAGGCCGTCAGGACGCGGGGCAGCTTGAAGGTAACCGTCTCGCGGGCCGTTTCGATGTTCATGACGGTGACGTCGAACCGGGCGCGGCAGGCGGTGATCACGCCCTGCACCAGGTCTTCCGGCGCGCTCGCTCCGGCGGTGAGACCCAGCACGGTCACGCCGTCGAACCAGCTCCAGTCGATATTGTCGGCGGAGGCGACCAGTTCGGCCCGTTTCGCCCCGGCGCGCAGGGCGACTTCCACGAGGCGCTTGGAATTGGAGCTGGTCTCCGCCCCGATCACCAGGACGAGCCCGGCGCCGTCGCCGATCACTTTCACGGCGTCCTGCCGGTTGGTCGTGGCGTAGCAGATGTCTTCCTTGTGGGGCGTCGAGATGCCGGGAAAACGCGCCTGCAGGGCGGCGACGATGCCGGCCGTGTCGTCCACGCTGAGGGTCGTCTGGGTAACGAAGGCGAGGTTCGACGGGTCCTTCGGCTGGAAGGCGCGGGCGTCGTCTTCGGTCTCGATGAGGTGGATGCGGCCTTCCGGCAGCTGGCCCATCGTGCCGATGACTTCCGGGTGGCCGGCGTGGCCGATCAGCACGATCTCGCGGCCTTCCCGGTCATGCCGTTCGGCCTCGACATGCACCTTGGAGACCAGCGGGCAGGTCGCGTCGACATAGATCATGTTGCGGCGGCTGGCCTCGGCGGGCACCGATTTCGGCACGCCATGGGCCGAGAAGATGACCGGACGGTCGACCGGGCACTCGTCCAGTTCCTCCACGAAAATGGCTCCGAGCGCCTCCAGGCGGGAGACGACATGGGCATTGTGGACGATTTCGTGCCGGACATAGACCGGGGCGCCCCATTTCTTGAGGGCCTCCTCGACGATCTGGATGGCGCGGTCCACCCCGGCGCAGAAGCCCCGCGGGGCGGCCAGGCGGACAGTCAGGGGGCGCCTTTCCGTCATTTCATCTTGTCTCCGGTTGCCATACCGACCTGTCTGCCTTAGCGGCGTTGCACGGGGGCGCGTAGCCCTTTAACACAGGCCGGGCAAGTTCAGATGGGGCCGACAGGCCGCCCCGCCAAGAGATTCTGGCCTAGAAGGACAGTGAGACGCATGCGCTTTATCCTACCGATCCTCGCCGTGGCGGTCCTGGCCGGCTGTTCCAGCACCAAGGACATCGCCGGGGCATTTGACAGCCGCCAGAACGCCGGCGCCTGCCCGCCGGTCGGCTCGATCTACGACGCCTCGCGCGTGGTCGTCTTCAATGAGGGCTCGGAGGACGTCTACACCAATATCCGCTACACCGGCGAGATCACCGACGTGCGCACCTTCTGCCGCTATGCCGGCAAGAACCCGCTGACCGCCGAGCTGGAAATCGACTTCGCCTTCGGCAAGGGCCCGTCCGCAGAGTCCAACAAGCACGATTACGGCTACTGGGTGGCCGTCACGCGCCGCAACGGCAAGGTCCTCGCCAAGGAATACTACACGGTCTCGGCCGATTTCGGCGGCGGCAAGCTGGCCGGCGCGACCCAGAAGATCGACCGCATCACCATTCCCCGCGCCGACGAGACCATCGCCGGCTCCAACTTCGAAATCCTCGTCGGCTTCGACCTGACGGACGAGGAACTGGCATTCAACCGCGAAGGCAAGCGCTTCCGCATGGATGCCGGGGCCGGTTCCTGATCCCATGGCCAGCCTGACGAAAGACCTGTCGGCGGCCGCCAGCGCCGCCTTTGAGGCCATGGGCCTTGAGGCGAAGTGGGGTGACGTGCGCCGGTCGGACAAGCCGGAACTGGCAGACTTCCAGTGCAATGGCGCGATGGGCGCAGCGAAATCCGTCGGCCGCGTGCCGCGCGACGTGGCCGCTGAAGTGGCTGCCGCGCTGAAGGCGCATCCGATGGTCCTGACGGCCGAAGTCGCAGGCCCCGGCTTCATCAATATCCGCGTCTCCGACGCGGCCCTCTCCGCCCGTGCCGAGACCGTGCGCAGCGAGGCCATGGCCGGTGCCGAGGGTGCGAGCGACCCGCAGGTCACCGTCATCGACTTCGGCGGCCCGAACGTCGCCAAGCCGATGCATGTCGGCCACCTCCGCTCTGCCGTGATCGGCGACACGCTCTGCCGCCTGCTGCGCTTCCTCGGCGACCATGTGACCGGCGACACACACCTTGGCGACTGGGGCCTGCAGATGGGCCACCTTGTCACCGAGCTTTATGACGAACAGCCCGGCCTCATCTATTTCGATGCCGCCTATACCGGTCCGTACCCGGAAGAGCCGCCCGTCACCATCGACGACCTCGCCCGCATGTACCCGGCCGCGAGCGCGAAGGCGAAGGAAGACCCGGCGCGCCTCGAACGCAGCCAGAAGGCCGTCGCCGAGCTGCAGGCCGGCCGTCCCGGCTATCGCGCGCTGCTGAAACACTTCATCGATGTCTCCGTCGCGGCGCTGAAAGTCGACTATGAATTCCTCAACGTGCATTTCGACCTCTGGAAGGGCGAAAGCGACGTCGATCACCTGATCCCGGAACTGGTCGAGCGTTTCAAAAAGGCCGGCCTCGCCGAGGAAGACGACGGCGCGACCATCGTGCGCATCGCCCGCGACAGCGACAAGAAAGAGATGCCGCCGATCATGCTGGTCAACAGCCGCGGCGGCACCGGCTATCACACGACCGACCTCGCGACGATCCTCGACCGGATGCAGGATCTGCACCCGGTGCCGCAGCGCATGCTCTACGTCGTCGACCAGCGTCAGGCGCTCCACTTCGAGCAGGTGTTCCGCGCCGCCGAAATGGTCGGCCTGATCGACGAGGGCCGCCTCGAACATATCGGCTTCGGCACCGTCAACGGCCCGGACGGCAAACCGTTCAAGACCCGCGAAGGCGGCGTCCTGCGCCTCGCGGACCTGAATGCCATGGCCTTCGCCGAGGCCGAGAAGAAGATCATCGAAGCCGGCAAGCTGCCGGAAGACATGGGCAATGAGGAACGCGACCAGGTCGCCGCGAACGTGGCGCTCGCTGCGCTCCGCTTCTCCGACCTGATGAATACGCGGACCACGAACTATGTCTTCGACATCGAGAAATTCACGATCTTCGAGGGAAAGACCGGGCCGTACCTCCTCTACGCCGCCGTGCGCGTGAAATCGCTACTGCGCCGCGCAGAAGCGGACGGCAATGCGGCCGGCGCCATCGCCGTCGGACACGATGCCGAACGCGCGCTCGTGCTGCAGCTCGACAATTTTGCCGGCGCCTGCCTTCAGGCCCGCGAGAAGCGCATGCCGCACGTCCTGTGCGAGCATCTCTACAATCTCGCGCAGGCCTTCAGCAGCTTCTATTCGGCCCTGCCGATTGCGGCGGAGGCGGACGCCGCCACCCGCGCCAGCCGTCTCGGCCTTGCCTCGGCGGTGCTGAAACAGCTGGAGACCGGCCTCGACCTGCTCGGCATCCGGGTTCCGGAACGGATGTAGGCTCCGGCCCGCGGACACGCTCCAGGCAGCAGACCTGAACCAGGGCAATCGCGTAGAGCGCCGCGAACAGGGCCGCCGGCACGAACACGCCGTCGGTCGGCATCATCCTGCGGAAATGCCGCGGGTCCGGGTCGCCGCTGATCCAGAATAGCAAGGCCGTAGCCGGAATAAGCAGCACCATGGCGGCGTCGCACCGCCGGTGCAGCACGCGGTCGCGGCGGTGGTCTGCCAGGTGCCGCGGCAACAGGAGCGTCCCGAACGACCAGGCGGCATACCAGATCACCCCTCCGGTCAGCAGCCACAGGTTCGCGTGCAGCTTCGCCCGCACCATGACCTGCGCCCAGCTCTCCGCCGCATGCCGCTCCCACAGGAAACTGGTCAGCCACACCCAGGGCCCTCCGGCGATCAGGGCCGTGATCCAGAAGACGTAGCGGACAGGCGCGCGCAGGCGGGACATTCGGAGGCTCCGGACAGGCGCACCTCATCTCGCACGCACATGCCCGCCGGCGAAATCACACCTGCTCACACTTCCGTGCATCAGGATCACCGGTGCCGTCACTACGGTCACGGGAACAAGCACCTGCCACACGCCCGCAGACCCCCACCTGTCCTCCCCCTTGAAAAGGGGGCTTGGGAGGACAAGCGATTGCACGGCAATCGCCCGACCAAGGAGGGGGATCGCGCGGACTCCCCACCTATCCAACACTTCGCGTCCCTGAACCTGCAATACACACGCACCCCAAAAATAAATCCATCCGACACCTCCGTATCCGGACGTATGATACGGGCATGTCGCTGCTCCATCCGCCTCCCGGATTCCCCGCGCACCTCGCCGTGATCTGGCCCCTCATCTGGGTCCAGATTCTGGCGCTGCGCGCCTATGTGCGGGCGACGTGGGGCAAGGGCACTAAATACCACTGGAGCGTGACGCCGTACGGCCGCGTCTTCCTCGCCAGCCTTGACTGGGTGCCGGGCCAGACCGAAGCACCCGTATGGACGAAACCGGCCGCGCATCCGAATGCCCGCATTGCAGCCGCTCTTAGCGGCGAACTGATGCTTCCCGAAGCGCTCCGCAACATGCCCGAACTGTTCGGGGTGTTTCCGGGGTGTGTTCGGGCAATTCCGGCGTGTTTTCGGGCATGTCTCCGGGCACCTTCCGGCCTGCCGATCCCGGACTCCTAGGTCAAAACCCGCTCCTGAAAATCCAAACCCACCCCACGGCGCCTTCACGGGCGTCGCATGTGCTGGCGGGCATGTTCCGTATTGCCTCATCCCTGCCGTCATCCCACCTGAGAACGAGCAAAGGCTTTTTCAGAACGGAGGACAGGCTCATGGCCAAGGCAATCGCAGCCCCGGCACCGCAGCCGAAAGACGGCGTCGAGTGGGAACTCGCCTCGCAATGGGCGCAGGGGTGGAAGTTCCTGAAATGGTCAGCGACCGCTTTCATCGTCATCGCCTTCCTCGTCGTGATCGGACAGGGCTTCCTGTTCTACCGCATGTTCGACGACGTCCATCCGGTGCTCGGCTATGCCTATGTGGTGATCCTGGCGCTGATGCTGGCGGTTCTGGTCGGCCGGCCGCTGATGGGCTTCCTCTCCATGCCGGTCGCGGCGAAGCCTCCGTCGATCACCATCGACCCGAAATCGCCAGATCCGAAAGCCATCGCCGCGCGCCTGCGCTATGACCTGAAATACCTCGACATGCTCGCCGCCAACCCGCTCGTGGCGGAGGAGCGTGCCGCCATCGAGGAAGGGCTCCTGCGCGGTCAGGCCCTGCTGGAGCGCGCCCGCCGGGCGACCAGCGCCGAAGCGCTGATGATCTCCGCCGATCTCGAAGCCTTCGAACGCGAACAGATCGAGGCGCTCCTGAAGCCGCTCGACAAGCAGGTGGAGGCGTTGATCCATGCCGAAGCGGTCGGCGTCGGCGTCGCCACCGCCCTCTCGATGAACGGCACCGTCGATGCCTTTATCGTGCTCTGGCGGAACGCCAATCTCGTCGCCAAGGTGGCCCGCATCTATTTCGGCCGGCCCCACCTCTGGGGCAGCCTGCGCATCCTCCGCGACGTCGCCGCGATCGTCGTCGTCGCCCGCGCCCTGGAAGACGTGACCGACATTACCGGCGACGTGATCGGCGGCCTGCTCGGCCGGATGGGCGGCCTCGTCGCCGGTCCGGTCATGGACGGCGGCGTCAATGCGATGATGACCCTGAAGCTCGGCTATCTCGCCAAGCGCCGTTGCCGCAGCTTCAAGGGCTGGACCGCCGGGCAGGCGAAGGCGATCTCGGCCGAAGCGCTTCAGGACGTGAAACAGGAATCGGGCTCGGTGATCGGCGACCTGCTGAAACGCGTCGGTGGCCTCACCTCCACGGCCGCCCGGGCGACCGAGAAGGCGCTCGCCGGCTCCCGCAGTGCCTGGGGCCTGGTGCAGAGCTGGTTCGGCGGCAACAAGCCCGCCGGCGTCTGATCCCCGCCTGCTGTTGCATGGCCGGACGATCCTGTGCCATCAGGAAAGGCTGACCCGGCAGCGACGGCCATGGGGAGACCGCCTTGATCCTGCTTATCGCCTGGCTTCTGGCCATTGTTACCGTTGTGATCGCCTATGTGATCGCCGGCCCGATCTGGGTGAAGCGCCATTCGCTCTGGTTCCATGTCGGCAAGCAGAAGCGGCGCGTCAGCGGCATGTATGGCGAGATCGCCATCGTCACCTTCGCCGCCGCGATGGTCTGGCTGATCGACAGCGCCGGCAAGGATGTCAGTCTCGCGGGCATCATCTCCCGCTGGCCGATGGGCACGCTCGCCGCCTCAGTCGGCGTTGGCCTGATCGTCTATGTCCACGGTATCCGCACCGCTCTCGCAGCGGACCCCGGCGAGAAGACGCGGCTGTTCTTCACGTACCTCGTCTACGGCATCTACAGCCTGATCGTCTTTGCCGGCGGCTCGGCGGTCGTGGCGCTGCTGGTCGTGCAGGCCATGTCCGACACGGCGCATCTGTCCGGTCTGGCGCAAGCGGCCATCGGCCATCTGCCGGCCGGGGCGTCCATCGACCCGGACACGCTGATGCGCGGGATCGAGTTCTCCTATCTCGACATGCAGGACCTGCTCTCACAGGCGGAAGACAGCATGACGCCGGTCTTCGTGTTCATGGCCGGCATCTTCGCGATCAACCTTGCCGTCCGCCTGACGCCGCTGCGCAGCCTGTTCATCAACAATGCCGTCCTGCTGACCATGGTCTCGACCCTGATCGGCCTCACCGCCGTCCTCGTCGTTGGGGCATGGACCTATATCGGCAACTATTCAGGCGTCATCACCGACTACGTGAATGCGCTGACGGGGCTGCGCGCGCCGGCGTCCCAGATGCCGCCGATGTACATAACGCGCTACTCAGCCATCACGATCGAGATGATGAGCCAGAAATCGCTGCTCAGCTTTGTCACCAGCGTTTCCAGCGAATGGGGCGGTGTCGCCGCCGTGCTCGGCCTCGCGCAGTGGATCGCCCAGCAATTCAATCGTCCTGAGGCGGAGGAAAGCCCCGCCGAAGCCTTCGCTGCGCGGGAGGCCTGATGCGCAAATTCTATGTACCGCTTGGCGCATTTGCCCTAGCGATCCTCTATCTCTTGCTCGCGGGGTGCGTAACCTTGTCCGATCCGAACATTCCGACAAAGACAGCCGAACCGGCGGACCAGTCCTCTCCGGCGGCTGAGCCGCTGGTCGTTATGACCTGGAATATCGGCTATGCGGGCCTCGGCGAGGAGTCGGACTTCAAGGCCGATGGCGGCCACATGCTTCGCCCGCCCGGCAAGGATGTCGTGAAGAAGAACCTGGCCGGCATCCAGGGCGTCCTGCGTGAGGCGCAGCCGGACGTACTCCTAATGCAGGAACTGGCCGGGCCGGGCTTCCTGACCATGGGCGTGAACGTCCTCGGCGGCGTGAAGTCGGCACTGGCGGACTATTCCATGTTCTTCTCGTCGGACATCCGGACGCGCCTGTTTCCGGGCCCGATTTCGCTGAAACACGGGCTCGGCACGTTCATGCGCGTCGCCCATGACGAGACGAAGATCGTCCGCATCGCGGAAGAACCCGGCACGATCATGGGCTTCATCAAGCGGCGCTACCATGTGCAGGTGACGGAACTGGAAGTCTCCGGCCAGCCCTGGGTGATGATCAACGTGCACCTGTCGGCCTTCGACGAAGGCGCCAATACCCGCATGACCCAGGTCCGCGAAGTGCTGGACCTTGCCGACAGCTACTACAGGCAGGGCAAGGCCGTCGTCGTCGGCGGGGACTGGAACATGCGCCTCACCGCGACGGATTTCCCCTACACCGCCGACCCGTCGGCCCAGTTCTGGATCCATGACTTCCCCCGGCAGGAGCTGGGTGAAGGCTGGCAGCTGGCCGTCGATCCGGCTGTTCCGAGCGTGCGGACCAACGAGCAGACCTACAAGGCAGGCGTGAACTACACGACGATCATCGACGGCCTCCTGGTTTCGCCGAATGTCGGGATCGAATCGGCCAGGGGTTTCGACCTCGGCTTCAAATATACTGACCACCAGCCGGTGATTTTCTCGCTCCGCCGTACCGATTAGGGACGCCGCCGCCTCGTTCTGAAGCAGGCCTGTGAATTGCGCAGGTCCGCACCCTGAGGGCGCTTGCTGGCGTCAGGAATCCACGCTAGCAGGGGATCAGTTCAGTTCCTCCCGGGAGAGAGCGGGTATCAAGCCCCGCCGCCGAAGGCGCAACCGCCCCGGAAACGCTCAGGCCAAAGGACCGGGAGAGAACCAACACGCTGGAAAGAGGCGGGCCTGATGGCGCCGTCTCGCCGAAGGAGCAAGCCCGGTGTTCGCGGGCGGAATCTCTCAGGCGCCAAGGACAGCGGGGGCGACGTATTTGCGGCTTCAGCCGCTGACGTCTCCTGTGACGAGGGCGCCGATGGCCGACATAAGCACCGAAGAGCTGAAGCGGACACCGCTTTACGACCTGCATGTGGAATGCGGGGCGAAGCTCGTGCCGTTCGCCGGCTATGAAATGCCGGTCCAGTTCCCCATGGGCGTCATGGAAGAGCACAACTGGACGCGCCAGCATGCCGGCCTGTTCGACGTTTCCCACATGGGCCCGTGCTTCCTGTCGCTGGAAGAAGGTATCGGCGGGGGCGAAGAGGCCCACGCGAAGATCGCCGCCATGATCGAGGAACTGGTGCCGAGCGACATCGCCGCCCTGAAGCCCGGCCAGGCGCGCCTTACCGTCCTGCTGAACGCGGAAGGCGGCATCCTCGACGACCTGATCATCACCCGTCCCATCGGCGACGAGGCACAGGGTAGCCTCTACATCGTCGTCAACGGCGCCATGAAGGAACAGGACTGGGCCATTTTCGAGAAGGCGCTCGCCGGCCGTGCCGTGCTGACCCGCGCCGACGACCGCATCCTGTTCGCCCTGCAAGGCCCGGAAGCCGTCGATGTGATGGCGGACTTCTTCCCTGGCTGCGAAGAGCTGAAATTCATGCACCACATGCCGTTCGAGCTGAACGGGACGAGCGTCATCGTCTCACGCTGCGGCTATACGGGTGAGGACGGGTTCGAGGTTCTGGTGAAGCCGGAAGCCGGCCTGCCACTGGTGAGGGAAATGATGACCGACGAACGGGTGAAGCCGATCGGTCTCGGCGCGCGGGACTCGCTGCGCCTCGAAGCCGGGCTCTGCCTCTATGGCCACGACCTTGACCCCGCGACCTCGCCCATCGAGGCCGACCTTGCCTGGGTGATCCAGAAAAAACGCCGCGAGGCGGGGAATTTCCCCGGCGCGGCCCGTATTCTCAGTGAGCTGAAGGACGGGCCGGCCCGCAAACGCGTTGGCATCAAGCCGCTGGAACGCGCCCCGGCCCGCGAAGGTACGGAGATTTTTGTCGGCGACGAGAAAGTCGGCACGATCACGTCCGGCGGTTTCGGGCCGAGCGTCGAACACCCCGTGGCGATGGGCTATGTCGCCGCCGCCCATGCTGCCCCCGGTACGGAAGTGACGCTGATGGTGCGCGGCAAGGCGCGCCCGGCCGTCATCGCCGACCTTCCCTTTGTTCCCCACAATTACAAGCGATAGGAGCCGACCCATGACCCGCTACACGCAGCCGACGACCTTCTACACCAAGGACCATGAATGGGTGACGGTTCACAACGACCTCGCCACCGTGGGCATCACGCACTATGCCGAAAACGCACTCGGCGACATCGTGTTCGTGGAACTGCCGGAGATCGGCGCCGAGTTCGCAACCGGCGACGACATGGCTGTGGTCGAGAGCGTGAAAGCCGCCTCCGACGTCTACGCCCCGATCAGCGGCAAGGTGGTCGAGGTCAACACGGTGCTGACCGACAAGCCGGAAACGGTGAACGAAGCGCCCACCGAAAAGGGCTGGTTCTGCGTGCTTCAGATCAAGGATGGCGGCGAGATCGCCGGACTGATGGATGAAGCCGCCTACAAGGCCTACTGCGAGACCCTCTAGGGCTTTCGCACCACAAACGGAGCATCGGGATGCGATATCTTCCCCTGACACAAGACGACCGCGCGGAGATGCTGAAGACCATCGGCGCGAAATCGGTCGATGATTTCTATGCGGACGTCCCGAAGGCCGCGCGCCTGAAGGGCAAGGTCGAAGGCCTGCCGGACCACCAGGGGGAACTGGCTGTCGAGCGGCACCTGTCGAAGCTGGCAGCGAAGAACCGCGCGGCTTCGTCCGGTCCGTTCTTCGTCGGCGCCGGTGCCTACAAGCACCATGTGCCGGCGAGCGTGGACATGATCATCCAGCGCTCCGAATTCCTGACCACCTACACGCCTTACCAGCCGGAAATCGCGCAGGGCACGCTGCAGACCCTGTTCGAATTCCAGACCCAGGTGGCGGCGATGACCGCCATGGATGTCGCCAACGCCTCCATGTATGACGGCTCGACCGCTTGCGCCGAGGCGGCCGTGATGGCCGCGCGCGTGACGCGCCGCAAGAAGGTCGTCCTCTCGGGCGGCCTGCATCCGCACTATGCTGCCGTGACGAAACTGCTCTGCGAAGCACAGGGGATCGAAGTCGTGCAACTGCCCACCGTGATCGATGGCGAGCTGGAACTTGCCGGTGCTGTGGACGAGGCGACCGCCTGCGTGATCGGTCAGTCCCCGAACGTGTTCGGCACGGTAACGGATCTCTCGCCCGTGGCGGAAGCTGCGCATGGCAAGGGCGCGCTCCTTGTGTCGGTGTTCACCGAAGCCGTCTCGCTCGGGATGGTCACCCCGCCGGGTGAGATGGGCGCTGACATCGCCGTCGGCGAAGGCCAATCCATCGGCAACGGCCTGAATTTCGGCGGGCCTTATGTCGGCCTCTTCGCGTGCCGCGAGAAGCTGGTGCGCCAGATGCCGGGACGTCTCTGCGGCGAGACGCTGGATGCGGAAGGCAAGCGCGGCTTCGTGCTGACGCTCTCCACCCGCGAGCAGCACATCCGCCGCGACAAGGCGACCTCGAACATCTGCACGAACTCCGGTCTCTGCGCGCTGGCCTTCACCGCGCACATGACGCTGCTGGGCGGCAGGGGCCTCGAACAGATGGCCGTGCTGAACCATGAGGCCACCTGCGACCTCGCCGATGCGTTGGCCGCTGTGCCGGGTGTCGAAATCCTGACGCCGCGCTATTTCAACGAGTTCGCGTTCCGTACGCCGATGAATGCCGAAGCCGTGCTCGCCATGCTGGACGAACGAGGCATCGTCGGCGGCGTCCGCGCCAGCCGCCTTTTCCCCGGCGAACACATGGGCGACGTCATCCTCTGCGCGGCCACCGAATGCACGACGTCCGAAGACATCGCTGCCTATGCCGCGGCCCTGAAGGAGATCATCTGATGAGCATGAACAATCAGGGCCGCCCGACCACTCCGGAGTCTGTCTCCATGTCTTCCATCGGAACCGTGTCCGGTTCGCGCGGACTTCTTCAGCGCGAAGATCTCCTGTTCGAGATCGGCACGCCCGACACGACCGGTGTCGACCTGCCTGCGCCGAAAGGCACGAAGAACCGTCTCGGCGGCGCGGTGCGCAAAGCGCCGACCGGCCTGCCGGGCCTCTCAGAGCCGCAGGCGGTGCGTCACTACATGCGCCTCAGCCAGAAGAACTATGCCATCGACCTCGGCCTGTTCCCGCTCGGCAGCTGCACGATGAAGCACAACCCGCGCCTCAACGAGAAGATGGCGCGCCTGCCGGGCTTCGGCGACATCCACCCGCTGCAGCCGCAGGCGACCGTTCAGGGCGCGCTGGAGCTGATCGACGAACTCGCCACCTGGCTGAAAGTGCTGACCAACATGCCGGCCGTGGCGATGAGCCCGAAGGCGGGCGCGCATGGTGAGTTCTGCGGCATGATGGCGATCCGTCAGGCGCTGATCGCACGCGGTGAGGGCGAAACGCGCAAACGCGTTCTGGTGCCTGAATCCGCTCACGGAACGAACCCGGCGACCGCCGTCCAGTGCGGTTTCATCGTCGATGAAATCAAGGCCAACAAGCGCGGCCGCGTCGACATGGACGACCTGAAGTCGAAGCTGGTGAAGTCCGACGACATCGCCGGCATCATGCTGACCAATCCGAACACGTGCGGCCTGTTCGAGACCGACATCCGCGAGATTGCGGACCTGATCCACGCAGCCGGAGGCTATTTCTATTGCGACGGCGCGAACTTCAACGCCATCGTGGGCCGGGTTCGCCCCGGCGACCTCGGCGTCGATGCGATGCACATCAACCTGCACAAGACCTTCTCCACGCCGCACGGCGGCGGAGGACCGGGCTCAGGCCCCACCGTCCTGTCCGAGGCGCTCGCGCCCTATGCGCCGGTGCCCTATGTGGTGAAGGATGGCGAGGGCATGTTCCGGCTCGTCGAGGACGTCGATGGTGACGCCGCAAACAGCTTCGGCCGCATGGTCGCTTTCCACGGCCAGATGGGCATGTTCGTCCGGGCGCTGACCTATATCCTCAGCCACGGTGCCGATGGCCTGAAGCAGGCCTCGGAAGATGCCGTGCTGAACGCCAACTATATCCAGGCGCGCCTGAAGACGGTTATGAGCCCGGCCTTCGAAGGTTATTGCATGCACGAGGCCCTGTTCTCGGATGCGTTCACTGCCGACGGGATTGAGACGATCGACATTGCCAAGTCGCTGATCGATGAGGGTTATCACCCGATGACCATGTACTTCCCGCTGGTCGTGCATGGCGCCATGCTGATCGAGCCGACGGAGTCGGAATCGAAGGCAGAGGTCGACCGGTTCTGCAATGCGCTGGAATCCATTGCCCGCCGGGCCGCCCAGGGCGACCAAACGCTGAAGGGCGCGCCGTATCTCGCCCCGATGCGGCGCCTCGACGAGACGCGTGCCGCCCGCAAGCCCGTGCTGAAATGGGAAGAGCCTGTGGCGGTGCCGCCGGTTGCCGCGGAATAGGTTCCGGTCAGCCGGCCATCAGGCGGTGGCCGGCTCCGCTTCCGCCTTTTGCCGGGAACGGTGAAACATGGCGGCGCGCATCTTCGAGAACAGGATGATGCAAGGCCGTTCCAGCAACCGGTAGGTGATCGCAGAGGCTCCGACGCAGAGCAGCGTGCCTGTGGCCAGGAACACCAGATTGTCCAGCGGTCCGGGATGGCCGAGCTGGAACGCGGGTTTCAGGAAATCGATCTGGCCCGCTGCGCCGAACACACGGCGCAGCGGGCTCAGCACGATCATGTGACAGAGGTAGAGCGAGAAGGACCAGTCGCCGAGGCGCACCGCGGCGGCGAGCAGGCGGCGGAAGACAGGCTGCATGGTACGCAACGCCCCCGGCGCGCCCTGTCCGAGCAGCCAGCCGAACCAGAGCACGATCATCATGGCAATTGCGCCGACCGTGACCGACAGGATGGTCGCGCTGAGCCGGGCGGCATCCGGGCTCGCATCGTGCAGGCCGAACATCTGGTAGAGTGCGACCGTGACGGCGAGACCTGCGAAAGCGGGCAGGAGCCATGCGGTCCGGCGTTGCAGGTCGACGCCGCCGAGTCCGTAGACCAGGAGGGCGCTCGGAAGGCCGAACCAGAGGACGCGTCCCCATTCCAGCGTGAATGCCGTCTCAAGTCCCTGGTAGCACAGCGCCGCCAGCAGCCAGAGCATGGCCAGCAGCGTCACCACGCCGTTGTGCCAGCGAAATCCCTTTGTCACCGCATAGCCTGCCAGCGCGCCGAGGATGAATTCCATCGTCATCGGATAGAAGACAAGGTCGCGGTAAGAGCCGGCGAAGACCACGGCATAGCCGAGCAATGTTCCGGCCACGATCAGTGCGCCCCAGCCTCCCAGCATGAAGGGCAACAATTTGCGGGGCAGCAGCATCAGCACCGTGAACACGGCATAGAAATACATCTCGTGCACCAGCGTCCAGCCGACGCCGAGGATCGGGAATTCCGGTTGCGGCACAAGGAGGAAGGACTTCACGAGATAGGGCACCAGCGGTTCGCTGCGTGAGATGGCGCCCCAGCCTTCACCCATGCCGGAAATGCCGTGGACGCCGATCATGTACGCTGCCATGAAGCCGGCAAATCCCCACCAGACCGGGTAGATGCGCGTTGCACGCGCGAACAGGAAATCGGCTGCTGCCTTCAGTCCGGTGCCGGTATCGCGAGTGACGAACACCATGATGAAACCGGAGATGACAAAAAAGAGATCGACCCCGGCATAGCCGTTCGTAAAAACGCCGCCGGTCCACGCCTGTTCCGTGAAGCCGTTTTCAGCAATGCCGATTATTTCCAGCGACCGGATGTGGTAGAAAACCACAAGCAGTGCGGCGAGGCCCCGAAGCGCCTGGATCGACTGCAACTTCATGCGGTTCCTCGCTGATCCGCTGCCCCCACAGATCGCTTTAATTGCAGAGGTGTAGCAACCGCGCAACGCGCTTGCCAGACTTTGGACACATCAGAATGATTTTACTGGTAACAGAATTGTTGCAGTCCCATATCGCGATCCATGCCCCAGACCGAACCGTCCATACCTGATCCGCAAGGCGGATCCCTGCTCAGACCGATTGAAGCCGTGCGCAAGCAGGTGAACGGTGCCTTCCGCCAGTTTCTGGCGGTTGTCGGCCTTGTGCACATTGCGGTGGCGATTCCGGTCGGTATCGCAACGCCCTTCATCCCGGTCGGCCTGCCCATCGCGATCATCGGCGTGATCCTGCTCGGCCGGAACTCTGTCTGGGGGCGGCGCTGGATGGAAAGCGTCATGGAGCGTTTCCCGCATGTCGAGCGATTCGCCCCGCACTGGCTGATGAAGCTGGTCTTCAATCGCGAAAAGCGCACGCACGTGCCGGCCCAGGCGGACTGATTCCTGCTGTATCCCTTGCGGCGCGAACTGATCCGCGCTCTATGGGAGCCCTGTACGAAACGGGAAGTACCAGGGCGAGAAACGATGAAACGACTGAACTGGGCGGTCGCTGCCGCAAGCGCCATTCTTCTGGCCGCCTGTGGCGGCGGAGACGACGGCAACAGCAGCGGCAAACCGGCGAAAAAGCCCTTCACCAAGGATGAGCCTTTCGTCGCGAATCCGTACCCGTCGACCTATGAGCCCTTCCCGAACGCACCTGTTCTGATCACACATGCGACCATCCTCGATGGCGAAGGCGCGATGATCGAGGATGGCAGCCTGCTGCTGCAGGGCGGCAAGATCGCGGCCATCGGAAAAGACATTGCCGCGCCGGACGGGGCGACCGTGATCGACGCCGCCGGCCGATGGGTCACGCCCGGTATCATCGACAATCACAGCCACCTCGGCGCCTATCCCTCGCCGCAGGTTTCCGCGCACCAGGACGGGAACGAGGTTTCCGGTCCGGTCACGGCAGAAGTCTGGGTCGAGCATGGCGTCTGGCCGCAGGACCCGGGATTTGGCCGGGCGCTCGCGGGCGGGGTCACCTCACTGCAGATCCTGCCGGGTAGTGCGAACCTGTTCGGCGGCCGCGGCGTGACGCTGAAAAACGTGCCGTCCGTTACGGTGCAGGGCATGAAATTCCCGAACGCGCCCTACACGCTGAAAATGGCCTGCGGTGAGAACCCGAAGCGCGTCTATGGCTATGGCAACGGGACCTTCCCGGGCGGTGCGCCGTTCTCGCGCATGGGCAACATGGCCGGCTATCGCGCCGCCTGGATCCGCGCCGCCGAGTACAAGCGCAAATGGGACAAGTACGCCATCGAAGGCGGCGAGATGCCGACCCGTGACCTCGAACTCGACACGCTGGCCGGTGTCCTGTCTGGCGAAATCCTCGTCCACATGCACTGCTACCGCGCCGACGAAATGGTGCAGATCATGGATATGTCGAAGGAGTTCGGCTACAAGGTCACCGCCTTCCACCATGCCGTCGAAGCCTACAAGATCGCCGACAAGCTGGCCGACTATGGCGCCTGTTCGTCCATGTGGGCGGACTGGTGGGGCTTCAAGATGGAAGCCTATGACGGCATCCCGGAGAACATCCCGCTGGTCGCCAATGCCGGGGCCTGTACCATCGTCCACTCCGACAGCGATGTCGGCATCCAGCGCCTCAACCAGGAAGCCGCCAAGGCCTGGGCCGACGGCAAGCGGATCGGCATAGACATACCGATAGAACAGGCCTGGGAGTGGCTTTCGCTGAACCCGGCGAAGTCGCTCGGCATAGCCGACCGCACGGGATCGCTGAAGCCCGGCAAGATGGGCGACGTGGTGATCTGGTCGGGCAACCCGTTCAGCGTCTACACCAAGGCCGACCAGGTCTATATCGACGGCGCGCTGATGTATGACCGCAGCGACACCGCTTTCCGCCCCGTGCGTGATTTCGAACTCGGCCAGCCCGGCGAAGGAGACATGAAATGATCCGCAAGCTGATGGCAGGTGTGGCACTCTCCGCCGTGGCCGCGATGGGCGCCTCGGCCGAGACCTATGTAGTCGAGGGCAAGAAGGTCTGGACCGGCACGTCCGCCGGTACGATCGAGAACGGCGTTGTCGTTATCCGCGACGGCCGCATCGCCGCCGTTGGACCCTCCACCACACCGAAACCGGAAGGCGCCCCGGTGATCAGCGCCGAATGGGTGACGCCCGGCCTGATTTCCGCTTTCTCGCGCACCGGCATCATCGAAGTCGACGGCGAGGATTCCACCAATGACGCCGTGGCCGCCCTGTCGGCCTTTTCCGCATCGCTGGATGCGGCGGACGGCTTCAACCCTGATGACACGGCCGTGGATGTCAGCCGTCTTGGCGGCGTGACACGCGTCGCGGTGGCGCCGCAGCCGTCGACGAACCTGTTCGCAGGGCAGGGCTTCGTCGCCGACACGACTGGCGCTCAGGATACGGACGTCAAGGCGGATGCGTTCACCTTCATCACGCTCGGTGAGGGCGGGGCAGGGCTTGCGGGCGGCTCGCGCCCTGCGTCCTGGGCGCAGCTACGCGCTGCGCTCGACGATGCCCGTGCCTACCCGGCGCGGTATCTGGCAGGCGGGGAAGGCGATGTACTGAACCGCCGCGATGCCGAGGCGCTGGCGCCTGCCGCTCGCGGCCGTCAGCTGATCCTGATCGACGCCCGCAGTGCGACCGATCTCAACGCCGTCATGGATCTTGCCGAAGAGAACCGGAACCTGAAATTCGCCATCGTCGGCGCGGACGAAGGCTGGCGAGTCGCCGACCGTCTGGCGAAGCTGAAAATCCCGGTCATCGTGGACGGCTTCTCGAACCTGCCGGCGAATTTCGAACAGCTGGCCGCGACGCAGGAGAATGCCGCGCGGCTCGACAAGGCGGGCGTTCCGATTGCCATCGTGAACCTGGATGACGAGACCCACCTCGCACGCCTGATGACGCAAATTGCCGGCAACGCTGTCGCCAACGGGCTCGATTGGGACGACGCCATGAAGGCGCTGACCGTGACACCGGCGGCGATCTACGGATTGTCCGGCTACGGTATTCTTGCGCCCGGCGCGCATGCCGATGTTGTTGCGTGGGATGGCGATCCGCTGGAGGTCACGACCAATGCCGATGCCGTCTTCATCGATGGCGCGCAGCAGGATATGACCTCTCGCCAGACGGAACTGCGGGATCGTTACCGCACGTTGGGCGGCGCAGACCGTCCGTACGCCTATCCGAAGCCTTAGGGGGCAGGCGGCCTAGTTGGCCGTTGCCCCGGCGTTCAGTGTCTCGATCAGTGCAGGCGTCACGGTGCCGGTCGCGGTGAGGCCGTTTGCGGTCTGGAATTCGCGAATGGCGAGGGCGGTGGAAGCGCCCATGATCCCGTCGGCCACGCCCACATCATAGCCGAGCGTGCTCAGCGCCTTCTGGACGGCGACGACCTGTAGCGGGTTGCCGATATTCCAGGGTTGTGCGCCGAAACGGCCATTGGCGATGCCGTTGGCGCTCGACGGCGTCCAGGTCTCGGCGCGCGAGGCGGCCTGGGCGGCGGCTTCGGCCGACACGCGGTCTTTCAGCTCCGCCACCTTTGCTGGTGCACCGCCGTCGCCGTTGCGCGCGGCCACATTGAACCAGAACAGCGATTCCGTGAGGTTCGGGCTGATGCCGAGGCCCTGTTCGTAGAGGACGCCAAGATTGTACTGGCTGTCGACCACACCGAATTCGGCGCCCTTGCGGAACCACTGGACCGCACCGGCATAGGTCTGCTCGCCGCCGTCGCCTTCCGCCATGAAGACCGCAAGGTCGTGCATCGCCTTCACATTGCCGCCATTGGCGGCCTTCTCGGTCCACTCGCGGGCAAGGGCGAGATCCTTCGGCACGCCCGTGCCTTTCTCGTGCAGTTTTGCGAGCGCGTATTCGGCGATCGGCAGGCCCTTCTGGGCAGCCTTTCGCATCAGGTCCGCCCCGCCGGCGAAATCTCCGGCCGCCAGCTTGTCCTGTGCGAGTTGGTACTGCGCGATGTAATTGCCGGAAGCGGCCGCCGCTTCGACCGATACGGCCGGTGGGATCGGCGCGTAGCCGGCAGCATCGGTCGCTGCGAGGCTCGCGGCTGCCGTGCCATCGTCGAACAGCTCGTCTTCCATATCCGCCGTAGACGGATCTTCGATCACCGTTTCATCGGCGCTTGCAGCCGCCGCGGCCAGCGCACCCGGGTCGACATAGGTGTCGGCCGGTGTCTTCTGGACCGGGGCATCCTGCTTGCCGCGGAGATAGAGATAGCCGCCAGCGGCGACACCAGCGATGGCGACGGCTGATGCCGCGGCGATCAGGGGCAGGCGGCTTCCGCCACCGGTCGTGACCATGCGGGCAGTGGGGCGGGTCGAGACCCGGGTCGCCGATCCGCCGGCGCGGCCGAAATTCGCGGCCATTGCGGCCTTGCGGGCGCGGGAAAGGTAATCGGCCGTATCGGAATCGAGCGGCTTGTCGGCTTCCGCGGCTACTTCTTCCTTCGGAACTTCAGACGCAGCCGGCAGGTCGAGAACCTCGAATTCCTCGTCGTCGAAGATGTCGGATTCGCGGGCTTCCGTGTGGGCCTCGTCAAGGCCGTCGAGTGCGTCCAACGGGTCCGGGAAGGCTTCTTCCGCATCGGTCTCGAAGATGGCATCGGCGACGATCTCTTCTTCGTCCCCATCTGCCTCAGCCACGGTTTCGATGAAGTCTTCCTCTTCGAAGTCTTCCTCGTCATCGGCGGTTGCGGCTTCCGGCTCCGAATGGGCGAAGCTCAGGCCTTCCACGGCGGCACGGATTGCATCGAAATCGTCCTCGAAGGACGTCTCTGCGGTTACTTCTGTTGCGGCGGGGGCAGCGGAAGCTCTGGCATCCTCCTCGACAGATTCCCAGGATTCGATCCCGGCCTCGAATTCCTCGGCCTCTTCGAACACATCCTCTTCGGCGGTGCCCACATAGTCTTCGTCGGATTCGAAGGCGACGGCGTCGTCTGCGAGGTCTTCTGCGTCCGGTTCGGACGCCGGTTCAGCCGGAACTTCGGGCTCCGGCATGGCGACGTGGACGCCGAGGTCGACCGCGGCTTCCGCGCCTTCAGCTTCGTCAACATCTCCGAAACCGCCGAAGTCTTCGAAATCGTCGAATTCGTCGAACGTCCGGAATTCCTCGAATGTCTCGCCTGCTTCGTCGCCGGCGAGTTCTGTCTCCGGTGTGTAGCTCGTATCGAACGTGACCTCTTCCTCTCCGCCGGGCGGGGAGGTGATGTCTTCCAGGCTCTCCAGCCGCGCTGCCAGCATGGCAAGGGCCTTCTGCACCGGTGACAGCGAGGCGTTGGCCTGCGTCTGCATCTGTTCCAGCCGCTCCGACACGCTCGCCAGCGCGTCCGAGAGGCGGGCATCGGCTTTCCTGCGGTTCTCGTCGACCTGCTCAGCCAGCGTCTTGATCGCTTCGTTCTGGCGCAGCTGCAGCCGGTTCGTGGCCGCGGCGACCTGATCGCCAATCTGTTCGATGGCCGAGGCGCTGCGGGTCTCGCTGTCGGTGACGCGTTGGGTCAGGTCTTCGGCCAGTTCATCGATCCGGTCACTGACGGTCTTGCCGAGGCGCTCGATCTCCTCGCGCACGGCTTCGCTGGCGGCGCTGTCGCTGCGCTCCTCGACTTCGCGAAGGCGCGTGTCGAACGTGTCGTTCAGGGCGGTGACCTGTTCGGACACTTTTTCGATCGCGTCGGCCTGGCGTTCCTCGCTGGCGGCGAGGCGCGTCTCGCCCGCTTCGACCCGTTCCTGCAGGTTGCCGATGGTCTCGCGGACTTCCGCGACCATCGCCTCTGCCGGCGCCGTGCGGGTGATCTCCTCGGCGAGTTCCTGGCGCACCGTATCGACCGTATCGCGCACGGACTTCATCAGGTCCTCGAAGCGGGCCTCGAATTCGCTGCGCAGGCGGCTGGCGAGATCCGGATCGATCTTGCTGGCAACGCTGTCGATCCGCTCGTCGAGGCTGGAAAAGCTTGTCTCGAGATTCTTCAGGGCGGAATCGGTCGTCGTTTCGGCGCGGCTCAGGCGGTCATGGATCCGGTCGAAGGTCGATTCCATGGAATCGAGTGCGCCCGAGACGTCGGTCTCGATGGCTTCCATCCGGGTTTCGGTGGCGTTGAGACGCTCCTGCGTCCGGTCGAGCGCGGAGAAGCGCGACTGCACGCCGGATTCCAGGGTCGACAGTCGTTCGGCCATCTGGCGCGTCGAGCCGGCAGCGCGCAGGGCGGCCTGCTCGATGCCTTCCTTGACCTTGCGCGCCGAGTCCGCGAGCCCCGTTTCGACACGGGTCTCCATCGTCTCGACGCGTTCGATAATGTCCATGAAGCCGGATTCGACCCGGCCCTTGATGGCGAGCGTTTCCTGCTCGGCCATCGCGTTTTCCTCGTAAACGTGGCTCGCCAGCTTGCCGAGCGCGCTTTCGAGCGCCTTCAGCGCTTCGAGATTTTCCTGCTGGGCGGAATCGTCTTCCTCAAGGCGGCGCACCTTCTGCTTCAACGCATCGTGCGTGTCGCGCAGCTGGTCGATCATGCCCTCGACATGGCCAGCGATGGCGGCGGTGGTCTGCTGGGTGTTTTCCAGGCGGCCAACCAGCTCGTGGATCGTGTGATCCATGCTGGTGATCGCGAGGGCGGAGCGGGCTTCGGATGCCTCGATCCGGCGGGTCAGCTTTTCGAGCGCGTCGGAGGCCGTTTCGGTGCGCGGGCGGCGGGCTTCGGAATAGTTCGGGATCTCGTTCTGCTGCGGCCCTTCGGAGCCCTTCATCAGCCGGTCGAGATATTCGCCCAGTGTCAGACCTTCCGAAACGGCCGCCTCACGCGCCGCTTCACGGGCGCGCTGGTCGATTCCTTTCACGACCCAAGACCCTGACTGGCTCATCCCCATACTCCTGATACCCGTGACTGCCCACAACGGTTAACGAAACGGGCAGATTCGTTCACTTTCCCATTCCGTGATGGCAGGTCCGGTCTTAAGGGGAGGTTAAAGGTAAAGATTTCCGCTTAATCTGCTAACCGAGGGGTAATTTCCGGCTAACCACGGTTGATCCGCCCGGGTGGCGCAAAATTTATTCTAAGTTTACGTTGACGTTCGCGTAAGCTCTGATCTAAGCTCACCCTATGGCACACAAACATTCTCCGATTTCCGCTGCAGATTCTCGCACCTACACGATCTCTGAACTCGCCCGGGAGTTCGGGGTGACGCCGCGGGCGCTGCGTTTCTATGAAGACAAAGACATGCTGCACCCGGCGCGCGACGGCATGATGCGGGTCTACTCGAACCGAGACCGCGCCCGGCTGACGATTATCGTCCGCCTGAAACGTCTCGGCCTGCCGCTGGCGGATATCCGCGAGATCCTCGACCTCTACGCGCTGAACGACGGCAAGCGGGCCCAGACCCGCATGATGCTCGAGAAGTTCCGCAAGCAGGCCAAGGAACTCGAAGTCCAGCGTGAGGACATCGACACCGCACTCGGCGAGCTGCGCAAAGGCATCGTCTGGCTCGAAGGCCTCGTCGACAGCGTCGGTCCGACCGAAGAGGGCAAGCGCCAGGTCGCGGCTTATGAAGCCGTGGCACGTCGTCAGCTTGACGAAGTCTGATCTGGAAGGCGGGTTTCCGCCAAACTAGAAAGACCTTTCCAGAAGGGCGCGCTACGAAAGTGGCGGACGCCCTTCAACCTATTAAAGGACCAGACAGATGCCCCGTTACGAAGCCCCGATCCGCGACATGCGCTTCATCCTCCAGGAAGTGCTGCAGATTCAGAATTACTCGAACCTGCCGGGTTTTGAGGAAGTCACGCCGGACCTGATGAACGCCATTCTCGAGGAAGGCGGCAAGTTCGCGTCCGAAGTGCTCTACCCGCTCAGCGCCGTGGGCGATCGCCAGGGTTGCGTCCGCAACGCGGATGCCAGCGTGAAGACGCCGGACGGCTTCCCGGAAGCCTACAAGCAACTGGTCGAAGGCGGCTGGCCGCTTCTGTCCGTCTCGCCGGAAATGGGCGGGCAGGGTCTGCCGCACGTGGTCAACATCGCGTGGACCGAGATGGTTTCGTCTTCGAACATGGCCTTCGGCATGTATCCGGGCCTGACCCATGGCGCCTACCAGGCGCTGATGGCCGGCGGCTCCGACGAACTGAAAGCCAAGTACGGCCCGAAAATGGCCTCCGCCGAATGGGCCGGCACTATGAACCTGACTGAGCCGCAGTGCGGCACGGATCTCGGTCTCATCAAGACCAAGGCCGTGCCCCAGCCGGACGGCACCTACAAGATCACCGGCCAGAAGATCTGGATCTCCGGCGGCGAGCAGGACCTGACCGACAACATCATCCACCTCGTCCTCGCCCGAATCGAAGGCGGCCCGGAAGGCATCAAGGGCATCTCGCTCTTCCTCGTGCCGAAATACATGGTCGGCGACGATGGTTCGATTGGTGAGCGCAACGCGGCCAGCTGCGGCGGCCTCGAAGAGAAGATGGGTATCCACGGCAACGCCACCTGCGTCATGAACTATGACGGCGCCACCGGCTTCCTCGTCGGCGAGGAGCACAAGGGCATGCGCACCATGTTCGTGATGATGAACGAAGCCCGCCTCGGCGTCGGCCTGCAGGGCCTGTCCCAGGCCGAAGCGGCCTACCAGAATGCGGCCAGCTTTGCCCGCGACCGCGTCCAGGGCCGCTCGCTGACCGGCGCGCAGGCGCCCGAGAAGCCAGCCGACCCGATCATCGTGCATCCGGACGTGCGCCGCATGCTGCTCGACCAGAAAGCCTTCATCGAAGGCGCCCGCGCCTTCGCCTACTGGACCGCTTTCCACGCCGACCTGCAGCACAAGTCGCCGGACGAGAAAGTGCGCGAGAAGGCTGAAGACTATATGGCGCTGCTGACGCCGGTGGTAAAAGCCTACCTCACCCACAAGGGCTTCGAGAGTGCGAACCTCGGCCTCCAGCTGCATGGCGGCTCGGGCTTCACCCGTGAATGGGGCGTCGAGCAGATCGTCCGCGACTGCCGCATCACCCTGATCTACGAGGGCACCAATGGCGTTCAGGCGCTGGACCTCGTTGGCCGCAAGCTCGCCGCGAATGGCGGCCGGGCTGTGTTCTCCTTCTTCAGCGAAGTGGACGAGTTCATTGCGGCGAATGAGGGCAATGCCGACCTCAAGCTGTTCCTGGACGGCCTCCAGTCGATCAAGGGCGAGCTGCAGGAAGGCACGATGTGGCTGATGCAGAACGGCATGTCGGACTTCAACAATGCCGGCGCGTCCAGCCACGACTACCTGCACCTCTTCGGCCTCACGGCGCTCGCCTACATGTGGGCGAAGATGGCCAAGGTCGCGCTGGAGAAGAAGGGCGCTGACCCCTATTACGCGAACAAGCTCATCACGGGCCGCTACTTTGTCGAGCGGATGCTGCCGGATGGCGCCGCCCATCTCGCGAAAGTGAAGACTGGCGCGGCCCCGCTGATGGCGCTCGAAGCCGGCGCGTTCTGAGGCGGAATTTTCCCCGATCCTTATGTCTCGGGGCTGTCGCGAGTGTGTGTTACACTTCTCGCGGCAGCCTGCGGCAAAATTTACCCGGTCCGGCGCTCTGGCTGACGCTGGGGCAGGACTGGGAAATTTTCCGCCGGCCCGCTAGATGTTTACGTGAACGTAAGCGGCAACTGCCGCTCAGCCACCTATATAAACAATACCAAGGGACCGGAGACCACGCATGCAACAGAGCCCGCTCAATGTACCCAAGGCCGCCTGGCGCCAGGACGAGGAGCTCGACATTTTCTCCGATGCCGTGGGCCAGTTCTTCGAGAAGGAATGTGCCCCGCACGTCCAGGCCTGGCGCAAGGCCGGCATCGTCCCGCGCGAGATCTGGACCAAGGCAGGTGAGATGGGCCTGCTCGGCGCCTCGGTGCCGGAAGAGTACGGCGGCGCCGGCGGCGACTTCCGCCATGAGGCCATCATCATCGAACAGCAGCAGTGGAAGGGCATCGACGGCTTCGGCATCACGCTGCACAACGCCATCATCGCGCCCTACATCACCGCCTACGGCACCGAGGAGCAAAAACGCCGCTGGCTGCCGGGCATCTGCTCGGGCGAGATCGTCACCGCCATCGCGATGACCGAGCCGGGCGCCGGCTCCGACCTCCAGGGCATGAAGACCACCGCGAAACGCGATGGCGACGAATACGTCATCAACGGTTCGAAGACCTTCATCTCGAACGGCCAGACGGCGAACCTGGTCCTCGTCTGCGTCAAGACCGATCCGACCCAGGGCGCCAAGGGCATTTCCATCATCGCTGTCGAGACCGACAAGGCGGAGGGCTTCCGCCGCGGTCGCAACCTCGACAAGGTCGGCCAGCATGCCGCCGACACGTCGGAACTCTTCTTCGACGAAGTGCGCGTCCCGGCCTCGAACCTGCTCGGCGAAGTCGAGGGCAAGGGCTTCATCCAGCTGATGCAGAAACTCCCGCAGGAGCGTCACGTCATCGGCCTTCAGGGCGTCGGCATGATCGAGCGCGCCATCCACGAGACCGTGGAATACGTGAAGAACCGCAAGGCCTTCGGCGGCACGATCTTCGACTTCCAGAACACCCAGTTCACACTGGCCGAGGCGAAGACCGAGGCGACCGTCGCCAAGGTGTTCGCCGATCACTGTACGGAGCTTCTGCTGAAGGGTGAACTCGACGCCGCCACGGCCTCGATGTCGAAATACTGGATCAGCGACCTGCAGTGCAAGATTATCGACGAATGCCTGCAGCTGCATGGCGGCTTCGGTTACATGGACGAATATCCCATCGCCCAGATGTATGCCGACGCCCGCGTCCAGCGCATCTATGGCGGCGCCAACGAAGTCATGAAAATGCTGATCGCGAGGACGCTGTAGTCGGTCATGCCCGACAGCCATCTCATCCGCGATGTCTTTCCCACACCGAGCCCGTCCTCGACGTCGCTCGGGTTCGAGCTCCTGTCGCTCGACATGAAGGAATTGACGACACGGGTGCGGTTCGACGGCAGGGCGGAATTCTGCAATCCGGCCGGCGTCATCCAGGGCGGGTATCTCGTCGCCATGATGGATGATACGATCGGCATGCTCGCCGGCATGAAGGCCGGCAAGACGAAACTGCCCTCGACGGTGGACCTGCACACGCACTTCCTCCGTCCGGTGCGCAAAGGGCCCATCGAAGTGGTGGCCCGCCTGCGCAATGTCGGCCGGGCGATGCTGTTCGCCGAAGCCGAACTCTACGATTCCCGCGGCAAGGAAGCTGCCCGCTCCACCGCGAGCCTCACCCTTAACCCGGTCCTCAAGCCGGCAACCTGAATACAGTTTGAGAAGGAGCCTCTCATATGACTGAAGCCTATATCTACGACGCGGTCCGCACGCCGCGCGGCAAGGGCAAATCCTCTGGCGCGCTGCACGAGATTACCTCGCTCAGCCTCGCCACGCAGGTGCTGCAGGCCATCCGTGACCGGAACAATCTCGACACGTCCAAGGTCGACGACGTGGTCTTCGGCTGCGTCTCGCCGGTGGGCGAGCAGGGCGCCGACATCACCCGCATCGCCGTGCTGAATGCCGATTATGCCGAAACCACGGCCGGCGTTCAGGTCGACCGTTTCTGCGCCTCGGGCCTCGAAGCCTGCAACATGGCCGCCTCCAAGGTCATGACCGGCGAGGCCGATATGGCCATCGGCGGCGGCGTCGAATCCATGAGCCGCGTGCCGATGGGCGCTGCCGGCGGCGCCTGGTCGGCCGACCCGCAGATCGCCCTCAAGTCCTACTTCACGCCGCAGGGCATCGGCGCCGACACGATCGCCACCAAATGGGGCTTCTCCCGCGATGACGTCGACGCCTTCGCGCTGGAAAGCCAGAAGCGCGCCGCCCGCGCCTGGGCCGAAGGCCGCTTCAAGAAATCCATCGTCCCGGTGAGGGACCAGATGGGCGGCATCCGCCTCGACCATGACGAGCACATGCGCCCCGACACGACCATGCAGTCGCTCGGCGCGCTGGAGCCTTCGTTCGCAGGCATGGGCGCCATGGCGTTCGACGACATCATCAAGCAGCGCTACCCCGAGATCGAAAAGGTCAACCACGTCCACCACGCCGGCAACTCGTCGGGCATCGTGGATGGCGCTTCGGCTGTCCTGTTCGGTTCGAAGGAAATGGGCGAAGCCCTGGGCCTCAAGCCCCGCGCCCGCGTGAAGGCCATGGCCTCCATCGGGTCCGAGCCCGGCATCATGCTGACCGGCCCGACCTATGTGTCGCAGAAGGTCCTCAAGAAAGCCGGCATGAACCCGGAAGACATCGACCTGTATGAACTGAACGAGGCTTTCGCGTCGGTCGTTCTGCTGATGATGCACAATCTCAAGATCCCGCACGACAAGATGAACGTGAACGGCGGCGCCATCGCCATGGGCCACCCGCTGGGTGCCACCGGCGGCATGATCCTCGGCACGATGCTGGACGAACTGGAGCGGGCCGACAAGGAAACCGCCCTCATCACGCTCTGCGTCGGCGCCGGCATGGGCACCGCCACGATCATCGAACGCGTCTGATCCCTGTACTGATTAACTGGAAGTAACGAACATGAAACTCGAAACATTTGGCTGGGACATCGACGCAGACGGCATCGCGCATGCCGTGTTCGATGTGCCGGGCCGCAGCATGAACACGCTGACCGGCAAGGCCGTCGCCGACATCATCGCCATCGCCAACGAAGTCGCCTCCAACGATGCCATCAAGGGCCTCGTCATCTCCTCCGGCAAGCCGAGCGGCTTCTGCGCCGGGGCAGACCTTGGCGAAATGGGCCAGCGCGCCGGCGGCGCCGGTGAGAAGAAGCAGCTCACCGAAGCCGAACTGAAGAAGCAGCAGTTCGAGCAGGGCTTCGCCCTCAACGGCACGCTGCGCAAGCTGGAAACCTGCGGCAAACCGGTGGCCGTCGCGCTGAACGGCCTCGCCCTCGGCGGCGGTCTCGAAGTGGCGCTTGCCTGCCACTACCGCGTGGCCGCGAACGACAATCCGAAGCTGCAGTTCGGCCTGCCGGAAGCCAAGATCGGCCTCCTGCCGGGCGCCGGCGGCACCCAGCGCCTGCCGCGCCTCGTCGGTGTACAGGCGGCCCTGCCGCTGATCCTCCAGGGCGAGAGCTTCGATGCCCAGAAGGCGCACGCCATGGGTGTTGTTCAGGAACTCGCGCCGTCCTCGGAAACCGTCGCGAGGGCGAAAGCCTGGGTGAAGGCGAACCCGAAAGCGAAAGCTCCGTGGGACGAAAAAGGCTTCAAGGTTCCGGGCGGCGTACCGCACAAGTCGCCGGGCGCCGGTCAGGTGGCCACCATGTCGAACGCCATGCTGCACGCCAAGACGTACGGCAACTATCCGGCCCAGAAAAACATCCTGTCCTGCGTCTATGAAGGCATCCAGGTGCCGATCGACGCCGGCCTGCGCATCGAGACGCGCTACTTCATCAACACCCAACAGCGCCCGGAAGCGAAAGCGATGATCCGTTCGCTGTTCCTGTCGATGCAGGAACTCGGCAAGGGCGCAAACCGCCCGGCCGGTCATCCGAAGACGGAGTTCAAGAAGATCGCCGTCGTCGGCGCGGGCCTGATGGGCGCAGGCATTGCCTATGTCCAGGCCAAGGCCGGCATCCCGACCGTGCTCGTCGACGTCTCGAAAGAGAATGCCGAGAAGGGCAAGGACTATTCCCGCCGTCTCGTCGAGAAAGACGTCTCGCGCGGCAAGCTCTCGAAAGAGAAGGGCGACGCCCTCCTCGCGCTCATCACGACGACGGATTCCTATGACGATGTCAAAGGATCCGACCTCGTGATCGAGGCTGTGTTCGAGAACGTGGAACTGAAAGCCAAGATCACGCAAATGGCGGAAGCCGTCCTCGGTGATGACGCCGTGTTCGGCTCCAACACCTCGACGCTGCCGATCACCGGCCTTGCCAAGGCGTCCAAGCGTCCGGCCAATTTCATCGGCATCCACTTCTTCTCGCCGGTGGAACGCATGGGCCTCGTGGAGATCATCTCCGGCAAGGAAACCAGCGAAGCGACGCTCGCCAAGGCGATCGACTATGTGCTTGCCATCCGCAAGACGCCGATCGCGGTCAACGACAGCCGCGGCTTCTATACCTCGCGTTGCTTCGGCACCTACACGCGCGAAGGCATGGAAATGCTCGCCGAAGGCATCAAGCCGGCGATCATCGAGAATGTCGGCCGCCAGTGCGGCATGCCGATGGGCGCTCTTGAAGTGTCCGACTCGGTCGGTCTCGACACGGCCCTCAAAGTCACGCGCGCCACGGCGGAAGCCGCGGGTGTGGACCTGCAGGGCGACGAGCGCACCCAGTTCCTCGCCTGGCTGGTCGAAGACCAGGGCCGCGTCGGCCGCAAGGCCGGCAAGGGCTTCTACGACTATAACGAGAAGGGCAAGCCGGAACGCCTCTGGCCCGACATCAACAAGATGATCGAGGTCAAGGTGGACGAGTGCCCGCCGGCCCTGAAGAAAGAGCTGACCAACCGCTTCCTCGTCCGCCAGGCCATCGAAGTGGCCCGCTGCTTCGAGGAAGGCGTGATCACCGATGCGCGCGATGCCGACATCGGTTCGATCCTCGCCTGGGGCTTTGCGCCCTTCACCGGCGGCTGCTGCTCCTATGTCGACCTGATCTGGGGCATCAAGGAGTTCGTTGCCGAGGCCGACCGTCTCGCTGCCAAGTATGGCGACCGCTTCGCGCCTCCGGCGCTCCTGCGCGACATGGCCGCCAAAGGGGAAGGTTTCTACGACCGTTTCCCGCCGGCCGGCACGAAGGCGCCCGTCGCCGCCTAAGCGGCACCGGGAACAGACGTACATTTGAAAAGGGGCCGCATCTTGTGCGGCCCCTTTTTCTGTCCGGGGTCTAGGCCGGATTCCGTTACAAGCCGTTTGCTGCCTGCAGAAAGAAGGAGGCGCAGGCATGGCGGATCGAGAGCGAGCCGTCCGCCGCCCGCTCCAGCATGAGATCGCGATAGTCCAGGATCGCGGCATGCCGCAGGTCCATGGGCGTGTGGTGGGTGGCTGTTACAACCAGCACGGCCGCACCCGCACTTTCTGCGGATGCAATTCCCGCCACTGAATCCTCGACGACAAGGCACCGGTCCGCCGTCGTGCCGAGCTGGCTGGCGGCGAGCTGGAAACAGTCGGGGGCAGGTTTGCTGTTTGCAACGTCCTCCGCCGCGATCAGCAGGGGCGGTACGGGCAGGCCCGCTGCCTCGATCCGGCGAAGGGCCAGCGCGCGGGGCGCCGACGTAACGATCCCCCACTTCGCCGCGGGCAGGGCTGCGAGAAACCCGTCTGCACCGGCGATTGCCTCGATGCCCTCGACATCCTCGATTTCGGCTTGCGTGATCGCCGCCGCTTCCGTCTCCGGATCGATGCCCGGCAGGTTGAGCCTCCGGATCGTCTCGATGGACTGAACGCCGTGGATCGTCGGCAGGAAGGCGTCGACATTCAGGCCATGCCGTTCGGCCCAGCGGCTCCAGATCCGCTCTGCCGATCGGATCGAGTTGAGGATCGTTCCGTCCATGTCGAGGAGGACGGCGTCGATCAGTTGCCTTTCGCTCGGTGCCTGCATCCGGCGCTGTCTTTCCTGCTGTTGCGCCCAAACAAAAAGGCCGGAGCGAAACTCCGGCCTTCTCGAACTGGTGACCTATTTCTTGGGCCGGCTCCACCAGCCGGTGCGGCGCGGGCCGGCCGGCTCTGCGGCCTCGGCTTTCACCGGCTCCGGCGCGGCTTCCGCGACCGGCTCGAGATGGGCGATGACCGCTTCGGCCTCGACCTCAGCCTCGACCTGGTCCACCGCCTCGGCGGCAACCTCTGCCGGCATCACTTCCGGCTCAGGCAGGGCCGGTGCTTCGGCGGCGGGCTCAGCCGCAGCGGCCTCAGCGGCCGGTTCGCTCTTGCGGGCGCGGGAGCGGCGGGCGCGTTTCGGTTTCGGCGCGTCCTCGCCCAGAACCTCGGCAACCTCCACGGCCACTTCCGCTTCCTCGGCCACCACTTCGGCCTCGAACTCGGCAACGGCTTCCACCGCGACCTCTGCCGGCATCACTTCCGGCTCGGGCAGGTCCAGCATGTCCGGCGCGCTGGCAGCGAGGCCGTCCAGGTAGGCGCCGCCATCGGCGGGGGCATTCTCATCCTGGCTGCCGGCACGGTCTTCGGCGTTCCGGCGGCGGCGGCGGCCACCCCGGCGGCCGCGGCGGCGGCGCTTGCGCGTCGATTCGCTGGCCGTTTCATCACCGGCGCCTTCGATTTCGTCGCCTTCGCCGTCATCTGAATCACCGTCGACGTCAGCAGAATCACGGTCGCCGTCATCCAGAGCGACGATCGGCACCTCGCCGTCGACCACTTCCATGCCGGTTTCGCGGTCGCCACGGTTGCGGCGGCGGCCACCCCGGCGGCGGCGCTTGCGGCGGGAATCCTTCTTCTCGCCTTCGTCCTCGCTGTCGGATTCGGCTTCCTCGCCGGAGGCTTCGTCCTCGGCGATTTCCTCGTCCTCGATCTCCTCGTCGTCCTCGTCCGTGACGATGGGTTTGGTCGGCTTCTGCAGCGAGCGCGGCTGTTTGCGCTTCTTCGGCCGGGCGTTCGGATCGCGCTCGGCATCGATGGTGAAGTCGCCCGGCAGCATGTCTTCGGAGGAGTGGATAGACACGGCAAAGCCGGCGATCCGCTCGATCTCGATCAACGCCTCGCGCTTGTTGTTGAGGATGTAGAGCGCCACGTCCGTCGGCGCCTTCACCGAAATGGACTTCAGTCCACCCGTCGCCGCCCGCGCCTCGATCGCCCGGATCAGCTGCAGCGCCGCCGACGGAATCGAGCGGCGCCGGCCGGTGCCGTTACAGGCCGGGCAGGGGTCGGAGGTCGCCTGCAACACGCCCTGACGGCGGCGCTGGCGCGAGATTTCCATCAGGCCGAACTGCGAGATGCGGCCATGCTGGACGCGCGCGCGGTCGACCTTGAGGCACTCTTTCAGCTTCTTCTCGACGGCGCGGTTGTTCTTGTTCTCATCCATGTCGATGAAGTCGATCACGATGAGGCCGGCAAGGTCGCGCAGGCGCATCTGGCGGCAGGCTTCCTCGGCGGCTTCGAGGTTCGTGCGCAGGGCCGTCTGCTCGATATTGCGCTCGCGGGTCGCCTTGCCCGAGTTCACGTCGATGGCGACGAGCGCTTCGGTCTGGTTGATCACCAGATAGCCGCCGGATTTCAGCTGCACGACCGGCGAGTAGATCGAATCCAGCTGGTCCTCGACTGCCTCGGCGACGAAGAGCGGGTCTTCTTCCTTCCAGTGCTGAACCTTCTTGGCCTGGCTCGGCATGATCAGCTTGGCGAGGTCTTTCGCCTCGCGATAGGCCTCCTCGCCCTGGACGAGGACTTCCTCGATCTCCTTGTCGAACATGTCCCGCATCGCGCGATGGACGAGACCGCCCTCGGCATTGATCAGCGCCGGGGCTTCGGAAGCCAGCGTCTTCTCGACGATCTGTTCCCACAGTTTCGAGAGGTATTCGTAGTCGCGCTTGATCTCCGCCTTGGTGCGCTTGGCGCCGGCGGTGCGGACGATCAGGCCCTGGCCTTCCGGCACATCCAGTTCGGACACGATGGATTTCAGGCGCTTGCGGTCGGCCGAGTTGACGATCTTGCGCGAAATGCCGCCGCCACGGGGCGTGTTCGGCATCAGGACCGAGTAACGGCCGGCGAGGGAGAGGTAGGTGGTCAGGGCCGCGCCTTTGGAGCCGCGCTCTTCCTTGACGACCTGGACCAGCATCACCTGGCGGCGGCGGATCACTTCCTGGATCTTGTAGCGCTTGGAGATGGACGAGCGGGACGTCTTCTTGGCGGCGCGGCGGGCCGGTTTGGCCTCGCTGCGGCCATTCTCCTCGCCAGTGTCGTCACCGTCGTCGACATCCGCATCCTGGTCGTCGTCATCGGCAGCGGCTTCGGCATCCTCGTCGTCGTGATCGTGCGCATCGTCGGACTTGTGTCCTTCCATGTCCGCGCTCACGCCGTGAGGGGTGTAGGGGCCGTCATCATCGTCTTCGAGGGCGGCGGCAGCCTCTTCGGCGGCCTCCCGCAGGAGCGCTTCGCGGTCTTCGGCCGGCAGCTGGTAATAGTCCGGGTGGATCTCGCTGAAGGCGAGGAAGCCATGACGGTTGCCGCCATACTCCACGAAGGCCGCCTGAAGCGACGGCTCAACCCGCGTTACCTTTGCCAGGTAGATGTTGCCGCGGAGTTGTTCGTTACCAGTTGTTTCGAAGTCGAAGTCGTCGACCTGCCCGCTGTTGACGATCGCAACACGGGTCTCTTCCGGGTGTGCGGCGTCGATTAGCATGAGTCTGCTCATGTAGGGGAACCTTTTGATCCGGCGCCGGCACCATGGGCGTATTCCGCCTCAGGCGTTCGGGCTGGCCGGTCTGTGTTTTGATGGGAAGGGCGTCCGCACGACCTCTCCCGTGCCGGCAATACGGCATCGGATAAGAGGTTTTGACGGCGGCACCCGTGTACATTGCTCTGCTTTCCGGAGCGCGGCGCCCGCTGACCTGTATACGGTGAGCCGGGATCGCTGGCGCGTCATAAGGAAACTTGCTGCGTAGCACGGTCATCCGGCTACGGCCCGGATAGTGCCCAATTTTTCCGGCCAAGAAAAGTGACAAATGGTGAATCGGCTGCTGTTGTCGGTTAGACGTGGTCAATCGTGGGTTAATGTTCGCTTTGCTATGGAGGCAGGACGTTCAATCGTTTCTGTTTTCTTTGGTGGCAAGACTATCAACCGTATGTTGATTTCTCGGGCATTTTTCCTGGCAATCGCCTGTATCCTTGGGGCCTTCCAGGCTTTGGCCGAGGTGCGCGAGGTTCGCGTCGTGGGCGACGGGGCGCCGACCCAGATCACGATCTGGACCGACACCCAGCAGGATGCCCGGGCCTACATGGTCGATGATGGGACGGGCCTTTCGGTCGTCCTGCCCCTGCGCGGCGGGGCGAGTCCCCGTGCCGGGACCGGGATGGGCGGGGTGCCGAGCTGGTCCGCCACGCCGACGGAACTGAGATTCGACCTCGACCGGCCCCTCATGGTGACGCGGGTCCTGACCCTGCCGCCCACCGGCTCGGCGACCGACCACCGCGTGATCATCGACCTCGACACGGTCTCTGTAGCCCGCTTTGCCAGCGTGGCCAGAAAGGACATGCGTCAGCTGGCGCGGGCCGGAGCCGCTCTGGCCGAAGCGGGGCAGCGCCAGGAGGTCGCCGCCATGCGGCCGGGCGTTAGCCGGGGCAAGTATGTCGTCGTGGTCGATGCCGGCCATGGCGGCAAGGACCCCGGTGCCTCGGCCGTGACCGGTGGCAAGGAAAAGGACATCACGCTGGCCGCCGCGCTGCAGCTGAAGGCGCTGCTGGAGGCCGACCAGCGCTATGAAGTCCGCCTGACGCGTGAGACCGATACGTTCATCGAACTCGAAGACCGCGTGACGATTGCCCGCAACCTTGGCGCCAACCTGTTCATCTCGCTGCACGCGGACGCCGCAGGCAAAGACACGGTGTCCGGCGCCTCGGTCTACACGATCTCCGCCCGCGGCGAATCCCGCATCGACAAGGAATCCAGCAAGAACGACTGGGAAATCCCGATCGAGGACGGCACGCCGCGCCAGGTCTCGGGCATCCTGAAGGATCTGGTGAAACGCGAGACTAAGACCCATTCGGCCGAGTTTGCCGAACTGCTCCTGCCGGAACTGCAGCAGGCGGGGCCCGTCCTGCGCGACACGCACAAGAATGCCGGCTTCTATGTCCTGCTCGCGCCGGATGTGCCGGCCGTGCTGCTGGAACTCGGCTTCCTGACCAACCGGGACGACGCCAACCGGCTCCAGTCGCGGTCCGGCCGGCAGAAGTCCATGCAGGCGGTCAAGCGCGGCATCGACCGCTTCTTTGACCAGCAGGAAAAGCTGATGGCTGACCGGTCCGGCTGATGCGGGGGAAACCGCTTGCCGCGCCCGGAACTAGCTGAGACACTTCGCAAATGAGACGAACCGGGGCTGCTTCTGCACTTCTTATGGCGCTGACCTGTACGGCTTGCGCTTCCTATCCGGCGTTCGGGCGGGGCACCGATGGTGCTGGCTCTGCCTATGCGCCACCCGAGGAAGCCGCCGCGCTGGGCGACTATCTCGTGGCCCGTTATGCGGCCATGACGAACGATCCCAAGGAAGCCGCAAGCCGCTATGCCGCCTCCATCGAGACCGCTCCGGAATCGACCGGCATTGCGGAACGGGCGGTCTTCTCGGCGCTGCTTTCCGGCGACTACAAGCAGGGTGTCCGGTTGGCCCACAAGGCGCTCGCCGCCGGCAATGACGGCACGCTGGTCCGCCTCACGCTCGGCATCGAGGCCGTCGCGGAAGGCAAGAATGCCGTGTCGGCCGGCTACCTGGACGAAGCCGGGTTCGGCCCGTTCAACCGCACGGTCGCGCGCAGCATTTCGGCCTGGCGCATTGCCGGCACCGAAGGGCCGGCCGCTGCCGAGGCTTTCCTGCACGACACGCTGACTGGCGATCCGCGCCTCGACAGCGCGACGCTCTATATGATGGGCCTGATCCAGCTCTCCGCAGGCGAAGACGATGCCGCTCTCTCGACATTCGAGACACTGTGGGAGTCCGGTGCGAAACTGGCCGTCGGCCTCGAGGCCCATGCCCGATTGCTCGCGGCGCGGGGCGACCGGGACCGGGCGCTCCAGGTGCTCACCGAATTCCGGGACCGGGTCGGCGCCAATGCCGCGCTGGAGAGCCTGCAAGCCGACATCGAGGCCGGGAAGAAGATCGAAGTCCGCCGCCTGAATGCCCGGCAGGGCGCTGCGCTGGCCGTCTACGTGCCCGCCGCCGCGCTGATCACCCGGACCGACGATGACGTCGCTTCGGTCTATTTCGTGCTCGCCCTCGCGCTCGACCCGGACTTGCATGAAGCGCGGGCGCTCTGGGCCCAGTCGCTCGAGAAGGCGGGCCGCCGGGACGAGGCGATTGCGGTTCTCTCGCGCATTCCCGAGACATCTCCTTTCTATGCCAGCGCGCGCGGCCAGATCGCCTGGGCGATGCGCCGGCAGGGCCGCGATGACGAGGCCGTCCGCCTTGCCCGCGATGCCATTGCGAAGTCGCCCGACCGGGGTCTGAAAGTCCAGCTGGCGGACCTCTACCGCTCGCTCGCCCGGAACGAAGAGGCCGACCGGCTGCTGAGCGAGATCATCGCCGACGATGCGCGCGAAGGCCGGACCGACTGGCACCTCCTGTTCGCGCGCGGCGCGGCGCGGGAAGCGCTCGATCGCTGGCCGGAGGCGGAGGCAGACCTGAAGGATGCCCTCGTGCTGCAGCCGGACGATCCGACAGTGCTGAACTATCTCGGCTATGCCTACGTCAACCGCGGCATCAATCTGGAAGAAGGCCTGAACCTGATCCGGACGGCACTGACGCATGACCCCGATTCCGGTTTCATCACGGACAGTCTCGGCTGGGCCTATTACCGGCTCGGCCGGTACGAGCTGGCCACCTATTTCCTCGAGCGGGCCGTGGAGCTTGAGCCGGGCGATCCAACCCTGAACGACCATCTGGGCGATGCCTACTGGCGTACCGACCGCAAGCTGGAAGCGAAGTACCAGTGGGAGCGGTCGCTGAAGCTGGACCCGGCCGAGCAGGAGCGGGCGCGGATCGAGGTGAAGCTGCTGAAGGGCCCGGATGCGCCGGTTGTGGTGCAGGCCGAGTCCGAAGCGCCGCTGCCGCACCGGCCCTGATCCCATGACGCAACACCTGCAACAGATGGCGCCCGCGAAGGTGAACCTGTTCCTGCATGTCGGGCCGGTGCAGGCGAACGGCCGCCACCCGCTCGACTCGCTGGTCGTGTTCGCTGGCGCGCAGGCAGCCGACAGGCTGATCGTCACCGCCAGTGACGACCTGGGCATGAGGATCACCGTCAACGACAGCACGATCACAGATCATATCGGACCAGACGAGGACAATCTCGTGCTCCGCGCGGCGCGGGCACTGCAGGCCGAGACCGGCACAGGCGCCGGAGCCATGTTCACCCTGGAGAAGCACCTCCCCGTCGCTGCAGGCATCGGCGGCGGGTCAGCAGACGCCGCGGCGGCTCTGCGCCTGCTGACCGAACTGTGGGGCACCGATCCAGCCGCCGCGCGCAAAGTGGCGCCGGGCCTCGGCGGCGATGTACCGGTCGCGCTGGAAGGCCACCCGGCCCTGATGCAGGGCGAAGGCGAATGCGTGCGCCGCGTGACCGACCTGCCAGCCGTGCCGGCCATCCTCGTCAATCCCGGCTTTGCCTGTCCGACTGGACCGGTCTTCCGGGCGTATGATGCAGCGGGCGGCGGAGCGGGTTTCCGGACGTTCGGGGCCGTGCCGCCGTTCGAGCGGGTCTGGGACCTCGTCCACTGGCTGCGCGAACAGCGCAACGACCTCGAAGCGCCCGCCATCGCGCTGGTCCCGGAGATTGCTGGCGTCCTGGAGACACTTCGCACCTTGCCGGATGTATTGCTCGCGCGGATGAGCGGATCGGGCGCGACCTGTTTCGCCCTGTTCGACACGATGGACGCCGCCACGAAGGCCGCGGCGAGCCTGCAGAAGGCAAGGCCGGACTGGTGGGTGCGCGCAACCCTGCTTGGAGAGGCGCCATGAGCCCCGACCTCGTCAGTTTCCTGCGCCTGTTCGGGCCGGTGCTCCTGTCGGCAGCCCTGTGCGGGGTCATGTTCCGGCTGCGCATCGAGGACGCGCCAGACGGCGGGCGCAAGACGCAGGCCGCGCCGGTGCCGAATTCAGGCGGCGTTGCGATCCTGCTGACGCTGTCTCTCTCGGCCTGGCTGGCCGGGCATGCCGGGCTCCTGTCGGAATTCTGGACAGTCAACGGAACGCAGAACGTGCTCGCCATGGCGATGGTCGCCGGGGTCATCGGCCTCGTGGACGACAAATGGGGCATGCGCGCCTCAGTGAAGCTGGCGCTGACCGCTGTATTGGCGATTGCCTTCGCGGTGCTGGACCCGGGCCTTCGCCTTGCCAGCCTGCCGCTGCCGCTGGTCATGGCGGGCGTCGCGCTCTGGCTGCTGATCACGATGAACGCCGTGAACTTCATGGACGGCTCGAACGGGCTCTCGATGGGATCGGCCGCGATCATGCTGCTCGGTGCGGCGATGGTGCTCTGGCACTCGCAAGGGTCGCCGAACTGGCCCGGCCCTGCGCCCGACCTCGCCTTCCTGAGCGTGACCGCCGCGCTGGCCATTCTCGGCTTCCTCGCCTGGAACCTGCCGGGGCGGCTCTATGCCGGAGATTCCGGCGCGTTCGGCATCGGCGCCTTCTTCGGCGGGACCAGTATCATCGTCGCGGTGATGTCGACCATCTGGACCGCGGCGATCCTGTTCCTGCCATTCCTGGTGGATGTGATCCTCACGGTGTTATGGCGGGCACGCGAAGGCAAATCCGTGATGCAGGCCCACCGCGAACACGCCTACCAGCTGTTCCTGCGCAGCGGCTGGAAACACTTTCCCGTGGCTTTGCTCTGGTGGGCCTTCAGCGCCGCCTGCGCGCTGGTGGCGGTGAAGGTGACCGAGGCGATGGCGATGCCGGCGTTCTTCGGCTTGCTGGCAATCGGATGTGCGCTGTGGTTCGCGCAGCGGCTCACGTTGGGGCGGAAGCTGGCGGCAGAGAAACGCTAGTAAGCGCGGCTGACGCAGAAGTCGGCGAGTTCCTCCAGGGCGTCGCGATAGGGCGAGGCCGGGAGGACGCGCAGGGCGCCCTTGGCGAGGGCGGCATAGGCTTCGGCTTCCTGGACGGTCGCTTCGGCGGCGCCGGTCGCGCGGATCAGGTGCACGGCGTGGGCAAGGTCTGCGTCGGCCTGCTTGTCCGGGTCCATCGCGCGCTCCCAGAAGGCGCGGTCTTCATCCGAGCCGCGGCGCTTGGCGATGATCACGGGCAGGGTGATCTTGCACTCGCGGAAATCGTCGCCGACCGACTTGCCGATGACCGAGGTGGTGCCGCCATAGTCGAGCACGTCGTCGATGATCTGGAAGGCGAGGCCGAGATTCTTGCCATAGGTGGCGAAAGCTGCGGCGTATTCGTCGCCGCCGGCCGACATGGCGCCGGTCTCTGCGGCCGCCTCGAACAGGGCGCCGGTCTTGGCTTCGACGATGGCGAGGTATTCCTCGGTCGGCATGTCGCGCGCATTCATGGCGGCGAGCTGGCGGACTTCGCCCTCTGCAATCGTGGTCGAGGCCGTGGCGAGCTTGTCGAGGATGGCGAGGCTGCGCGTTTCGACGAGCAGGTTGAAGGCACGGGCGAACAGGAAGTCGCCGACGAGGATCGAGGCGCTGTTGCCCCAGATCGCCTTGGCAGCCGGCTTGCCGCGGCGCAGGTCGCTTTCGTCCACGACATCGTCGTGCAGCAGCGTGGCGGTGTGGATGAATTCCACAGCTGCGGCGAGGACATGGGTCGCCGGGTTCGGCTTGCCCACGGCATGGGCAGCCATCAGGGTCAGCATCGGGCGCAGGCGCTTGCCGCCGGCCGAAACGATGTAACCCGAGAGATCCGGAATGACGGCAACAGGGCTGGCGGCGCGGGCCGCGAGGATTTGCTCGACGGCCACGAGGTCTTCGGAGACCAGTGCCTGCATACGGTCCACCACCGAGCCGGAGGCAGATTTGCCTTTCGGTTTGGGGGACAGGGTCAAGCTGCACTCTCCGGTGTTGGCGCAATCAGGTGCAATTAGGCTTATGCGAGGTCAGAGGCAAGAACGACGTGGCACCCGGACGCAGCAGGCAGGACACATTTCGGTGTGCGTCCGGAAAGGCTGGCGGCGGGGAGCGCTTGCAGGTTAGACTGAGCGCATGAAACGCCTTCTGATGTGTTCCGCGATTGTCCTGGTGGCAGCCTGCGCCAGTACCTCGCCCTACGGCCCCGCCTCGAAATCCGGTGCGATGGGCTATGAGTCCCTGCAGATCGAAACGGACCGGTACCGCGTGTCCTATACCGACAGCGACGCCTCCAAGGCGCGCGACCGGGCCCTGTTGAGGGCAGCGGAGGTGACGCTGGAGAATGGCAAGGACTGGTTCGAGGTCACCAGTTCCTACACATCCGACGAGTCGGTGGCCCCGAGTGCGCCGCGCAGCTCGATCAGCATCGGCGGCTCGACCGGCTCCTATGGCCGGTCCAGCGGCGTCGGTGTCGGGGTCGGCTTCGGCCTTCCGCTCGGCTCCAGCAGCTCGGGCAAGGTGACCGAAGTGCTGGAGATCGTGATCGGGTCCGGCGAGAAACCGGACAAGGCGAATGCCTATGACGCGCGGTCGGTGGACATCAATCTCCGGGGCGCGGCGACGTCCTGATGGAAGAAGTCTTCCGGACGAACGACCCGGTGAAGCTCAGCTATGTGGAACACCTGCTGCAGGAAGCGGGGATCGAGTACTTCGTGGCCGACCGGCATATCTCGGCCGTGGAGGGCAATATCGGCGCCTTCCCGCGCCGGGTGCTGGTGCCGGAGGAGCTGAAGGGGAAGGCCCTGACGGTTCTGGCCGGGGTGGAGAAGGGATGACGACCGAGGATACGGTCTACCAGGGCCGGGTGCGGCTTGTGCAGCCGGAACAGGGATTCCGGGCGGGCACGGACTCGCTGCTCCTGGCGTCGTCATTGGCCTGCCGGGCCGGCGGGGAGGCGCTGGAACTCGGCTGCGGATGCGGCGGGGCGCTGCTGCCGGCGGCGTTCCGGATGCCCGAAACGCGCTTCACAGGTGTCGAGATGGTGTCGGCAACCGTGATCCTGGTGCGTGCGGGCGTGACCCTGAACGGCTTCGATGAGCGGGTGAGCGTCGCCGAGGGAGAGGCATCTGCCTGGGTGCGTGACCATGAGAACCGGTTCGACCTCGTCTTCGCCAACCCACCCTATTTCGAGCCGGGCCGGATCTCGGCGCCGGGCGAGGGCAAGGCCGAGGCCTATATCGAGACGCTGGACCTGGCCGGCTGGGTGAAGGCCATGGCCTTTGCCGCAAAGCCGCGCGCACCGCTGGTCATGATCCACCGGGCGGCCGAGCTTGCGCGGATCCTCGCGGCCTTCGACCGGCAGACCGGGGAAATCACGGTCCTGCCCATCGCGTCCAAGCCGGGCGAGGAGGCGCGGCGGGTGCTGGTGCGCGGGCGCAAGGGGCTGAAGCGCGGGCCGGTGCGGCTGCTGGCGCCGCTGGTGACGCATCTGGAGGACGGATCGGCCGGCCCGGCGCTGGAAGCGGTCCGGCGGGGCGAGCCAATCGACTGGTAGGGCCCGGCAATTCCTTGTGTTATCCTGCGGCGACCCCATGTCAGTGTTGAACGGGCCAGGGGCAGGAAGGAGCACTGAAGTGTTCGGAGTCTTGTTCTGGATTTTCCTGATCGGCGGGATCGTGATTGCCCTGATTGGCTTCACCAGCATCTGGATGCCCGTGGACGACCAGAATTCCAATGACCGGCGGAAGAAGTAGAGATGGAAAGCTCGCTGTTCGGCTTCCTGTTCTGGGCCTTGCTGCTGATCGGCCTGTGGATCGCCGCGATGGGGCATTCCGGCTTCTACCATTTCGTGACGGGCCGCGACGGCGGCGACATGGACCATCCGGGCTCGTGGGGCAGTTTCTGAGCCCCTGAGGCCGGAATTTTACGTTTGCGTCATACCGCTATGCGCAGTTTTATCCTTGTCGGACAAAGCAATGTGGTCGGACGCGGATGATGAAACGGATATTCCTGACACTTTGCATGGTGGCGGCGCTTGCCGTGCCCCAGTCCGCGCAGGCCGACAGGTATTCCGAGAGCTTTGCCCGTGCCCGCAAGGAAATGAATGCGCTTGGCGACAAGGCGCTCGCGGGCGACAGGAACGCCCTCTCCGAACTCGAGAAGATCTACCTCGCGTGCAGCAACGATCCAGGTCGACCACGCGGGCCGGACCGAGCCGGAGCGGCAGGGTCTCGCGTGGCGGATCGCCGGGCTTCAGGTAGGCCTCGACCGCCCGGAAGGCCCAGTCCGGCCGGGACGAGACATAGAGGGCAGGCTGGCCGTCATGATGGAAGCGGCCTTCGGGCGAGAGGGCGCCGCGCAGGGGATCGCCCGGATGATCCGCGAACAGGATACGGTAGAAGGAGCCGGAAATGACGGGGAGCTCATGCGTTTGCATGAGTGCGTCTGCTCTCATGGTTCGCCGGCATTGGCAATGCGGAGCCCCGGGAGGCAGCGCGGGCGCTTGCGCCGCCGCCCCTGCAAGGCTAGTCCGGCTGTGATATTTCCCACCGGAACACCGCCATGCCCGCACCCAAGGCCAATACCAAGCCGAAGTCCTTCCAGGACATCATCCTGACGCTCCAGAACTACTGGGCCGCGCAGGGCTGCGCCATCCTGCAGCCCTACGATATGGAAGTCGGCGCCGGTACGCTGCATCCGGCCACCGTGCTGCGGGCCCTCGGGCCGAAGAACTGGCGGGCCGCCTATGTGCAGCCATCGCGCCGGCCGAAGGATGCCCGCTATGGCGAGAACCCGAACCGGCTCGGCCATTATTACCAGTACCAGGTGATCCTGAAGCCGAACCCGCCGAACCTGCAGGATCTCTATCTCGGCAGCCTTCGCGCCATCGGGATCGACGAGACCGTGCACGATATCCGTTTCGTCGAGGACGACTGGGAGAACCCGACCGTCGGCGCCTGGGGCCTCGGCTGGGAAGTCTGGTGCGACGGGATGGAAGTCAGCCAGTACACCTACTTCCAGCAGGTCGGTGGCCTGGACGTGCGGCCCGTCTCCGGCGAGCTGACCTATGGTCTCGAACGTCTCGCCATGTATGTGTTCGGCGTCGACAATGTGTACGACCTGCCGTTCAACGATCCGCAGTCGGAAGTTCCGCTGACCTATGGCGACGTGTTCCTCGAAAACGAGCGCCAGCAGTCTGCCTTCAACTTCGAATTCTCGGATGTCGAGATGCTGAAGCGCTGGTTCAAGGACTGCGAGAACCAGTCGAACGCGCTGCGCGCGGCGGGCAAGCCGCTGCCGGCCTATGACTATGCGCTGAAAGCCTCGCACACGTTCAACCTGATCGATGCCCGCGGCGCGATCAGCCCGACCGAGCGCCAGGCCTATATCGCCCGCGTCCGCGACCTTGCCCGCGGCGCCGCCGAACAATGGGCGGAACAGGAAGCAGCGCGGGCAGGCGCCTGAACTGCTTCGCACCTACAGAGTCTATGATCCGAATACCGAATTTTCTGGCTGGAAACCAAAATGGCTGAGCTGCTTCTTGAACTCTTTTCCGAGGAAATCCCGGCGCGCATGCAGGCGAAGGCGGAAGCCGACCTTGGCGCGGCGCTGGAGAAGGCGCTCGGAGAGGCCGGCCTGTCCTGGAAAAAGCTGACGGCGTGCTCCGGCCCGCGGCGGCTGACCGTGTCCATCGAGGGGCTCAGCGAGCGCTCGGCGGATGTGAAGGAAGAGAAGAAAGGCCCGAAAGTCGGTGCGCCGGAACAGGCGCTGGCTGGCTTCCTGCGCGGGGCGGGCCTGACCGACATCTCGCAGGCGCAGGTCGTCTCAGACCCCAAGAAAGGTGACTTCTACGTCGCCGTGATCGAGACGCCGGGCCGCGATGCGAAGGACATCATTGCCGAGGCGGTGCCCGCCATCATTCGCGGCTTCCACTGGCCGAAGTCGATGCGCTGGGGCGAGGGCGACCTGCGCTGGGTGCGCCCGCTGCAGCGGATCACCTGTGTTCTGGATGGCAAGACCGTGCCGTTCGATGTCGACGGCATTGTCAGCGGCAACGAGACCGAAGGCCACCGCGTGCATGGCCGCGGGCCGTTCACCGTGAAGGGCTGGAAGGATTACGAGCAGAGCCTCGAACAGGCCGGCCACGTGATGCTGACGCGCGACAAACGCCGCGAAGTGATCCGTGAAGGGATCGCGAAAGTCTGCGCCGGTGCCGGTCTCGACTGGATCGAGGACCAGGGCCTCCTGGAAGAAGTGACGGGCCTTGCCGAATGGCCGGTCGTGGTGCTGGGCAATATGGACCCGGCCTTCCTGGACCTGCCGCCGGAAGTGATCCAGCTCTCCATGCGTACGCACCAGAAATACTTCGCCGCCAATGACAAGAAGACCGGCAAGCTCGCGCCGAACTTCATTGTCGTGGCGAACATCGAAGCCGCCGACGGCGGCAAGAAGATCGCAGAGGGCAATGCGCGGGTTCTTTCCGCGCGGCTGGAGGATGCGCGTTTCTTCTGGGAGAAGGACAAGGCGACGCCGCTCGACAAGATGGCGGAGAAGCTCTCGACCATCGCGTTCAAGGCAGAGCTGGGCTCGCTGGGCGACAAGGTGGAGCGGGTGGCCGCGCTGGCGCGCGAACTCGCCCCGAAAGTCGGCGCCGATCCGGACCTTGCCGAACGCGCTGCACGCCTTGCCAAGGCAGACCTCGTGTCGGAAATGGTTGGCGAGTTCCCGGAACTGCAGGGCGTGATGGGCCGCTATTATGCTCTGGAAGCGGGCGAGAAGGCTTCGGTCGCCGATGCGATCCGCGACCATTACAAGCCGCAGGGCCCGAGCGATTCTGTGCCGACCGACCCGGTGGGCATTGCCGTGGCGCTGGCCGACAAGCTCGACACGCTGGTCGGCTTCTGGGCCATCGACGAGAAACCGACCGGCTCGAAAGATCCGTTCGCGCTGCGCCGGGCGGCGCTGGGCGTGGTGCGGATTGCGCTGGAGAACGAGGTGCGACTCCAACTCCTTGATCAGCTGGCGGCCGCGCTAAATAACGTTGCGGCTCAGCAGTTCATTTCTCTGGTTTACACGGCGTCCGGTCTGGAACGCGATAGTCTGAACTCGACAGCGGAATTTGGATACCTTGATAGTGACGGCAAGGAAGTCATCGCTCGCGTTGATTCCTGTGAAGTTTCCAATCGAACGAACGACCTCCTCTCCTTCTTTGCCGACCGCCTGAAGCAAGTCCTCCGCGATGAAGGCCAGCGGCATGACCTGATCGATGCGGTGTTCGCGCTCGGCGAGGATGATCTCGTGCTGATCACCAAGCGGGTCGGGGCGCTCGGCGATTTCCTTGGCACCGAGGACGGGAAGAACCTGCTGGCCGGCTACAAGCGGGCGGCGAATATCCTGAAGGCCGAGGAGAAGAAGGGCGCGCTGCCCGAAAACCTCGTGGTCGACGGGGCGCTGATCGATGCCGGTCCGGAGGTGGAGGTCCACCTGCACCAGACGCTGGGCCAGGTGCGCCGCGACATCGAGGGGCCGCTGGAGGCGGAAGACTTCGCCGCCGTGATGACCCATCTCGCGAAACTGCGGGCCCCTGTCGATGCCTTCTTCGAACAGGTCATGGTGAACGACGAGAACAAGCAGGTGCGGGCGAATCGCCTCGCGCTGCTGAACGACATCCGCGAAACCCTGCACCGGGTGGCCGATTTCTCCCTGATCGAGGGCTGATCGGGCCCTGTCGCGTCCCGCATCGGAACATTGTCCGTCCGTCCGGGGCGGAGTCTTGTTTTTTGATACAGCTATGCGTCAATTTACAACGTTGTCACGGCGCGCGCGACCTTTCGGACGCTGGCCATTGGCGCTGCGATGCAGCATAGGGTTTGCAATCCCCTCGCGCGCGAGCGGGAACAACTTTTGCGCGCGTACGATACAAAAAAGAGGACATCCATGGGCGAGGCAGCACTGAAGCACGCGGACGAAACCTGGGTTTACGCATTCGGCGGCGGAACCGCTGACGGCGACGCCTCCATGAAGAACCTGCTGGGCGGCAAGGGTGCGAACCTTGCGGAAATGGCCAAGCTGGGTCTGCCGGTGCCGCCGGGCTTTACGATCTCCACCGCGGTCTGCACGGCCTATTACGAACTGGAGCGGGAATACCCCTCCACGCTCGCCCCGCAGGTCGATGCCGCGCTGGCCGACCTCGAAGCCAAGACCGGCAAGGGCTTCGGCGACCCGGAAAACCCGCTGCTCGTCTCGGTCCGCTCGGGCGCCCGCGCCTCTATGCCGGGCATGATGGACACGGTCCTGAACCTCGGCCTGAACGAAGCCGCCGCGGCGGGCCTCGCCGCCAAGGCCGGCGAGCGCTTCGCCTATGACAGCTACCGCCGCTTCATCCAGATGTACTCCAACGTCGTCCTCGGCATGGGCCATGACGAGTTCGAGCACATCCTCGACGAATACAAAGACCGCCAGGGCATCGACCTCGACACCGACATGACGGCCGATGACTGGAAGAAGATCATCGTCCTCTACAAGGAAGCCATCGAGAAGGAACTCGGCCGGCCCTTCCCGGACGATCCGAAGGAACAGCTCTGGGGCGCCATCTCGGCCGTGTTCGGCTCGTGGATGAACGACCGCGCGATCACCTATCGCAAGCTGAACGACATCCCGTCCGAATGGGGCACGGCTGTGAACGTGCAGGCCATGGTGTTCGGGAACCTCGGTGAGACCTCGGCCACGGGCGTTGCCTTCACGCGCGACCCGTCGAACGGCGACCCGATCTTCTATGGCGAATACCTGATCAACGCACAGGGCGAGGACGTGGTGGCGGGCATCCGTACGCCGGCCCCGATCTCGCGCGAGCGCGCCGACACGCTCGGCTCCGACGACGCCCCGCTCGAAGAGGCGATGCCGGAAGTCTATCGCCAGCTGAAGGACGTCGCCGACACGCTGGAGCGCCATTATAAAGACATGCAGGACCTCGAATTCACGGTCGAGGACGGCAAGCTCTACATGCTGCAGACCCGGAACGGCAAACGGACCGCGGCTGCCGCCCTGAAGATCGCCGTCGACATGGCGCGCGAAGGCCTGATCAAGGAAAACGAGGCCGTGCTGCGCCTCGAGCCCTCGCAGCTCGATCAGCTGCTGCACCCGACCATCGCCGAGAACGCCAAGCGTGACGTGCTGGTCGTCGGCCTGCCGGCGAGCCCCGGCGCGGCGGTCGGCAAGGTCGTGTTCGACTCCGAGGAAGCCTTCCACCTCGCCGAAAAGGGTGAGGACGTAATCCTCGTCCGCGTCGAGACCAGCCCGGAAGACATCAAAGGCATGCACGCGGCCCGTGGTATCGTGACCGCCCGCGGCGGCATGACCAGCCACGCCGCCGTTGTGGCGCGCGGCATGGGCCGTCCCTGCGTCTGTGGTGCCGGTGGCCTGCAGATCGACGGCAAGGCCGGCGTGTTCCGCGTACACGGCCGCGAAGTGAAGAAGGGCGAGGTCGTGACCATTGACGGCGCGACCGGCCAGCTGATGCTGGGCGCCGTCGAGATGGTGCAGCCGGACCTCTCCGGCGATTTCGGCACGCTGATGACCTGGGCCGACAAGGCACGCCGCCTGAAAGTGCGCGCCAATGCCGAGACCCCGCTCGATACCCGCACGGCGGTCGAGTTCGGTGCCGAAGGCATCGGCCTCTGCCGCACGGAGCACATGTTCTTCGAGGAAGACCGCATTCCGGAAGTGCGCGCCATGATCCTGGCGAACACCGAGAAGGGCCGCCGCGAGGCGCTGGCCAAGCTGCTGCCGATGCAGCGCAGCGACTTCGAGGAAATCTTCCGCATCCTGGAAGACCGTCCGGCAACGATCCGTCTTCTGGATCCGCCGCTGCACGAGTTCCTTCCGCACACGGATGAGGACATGGCGGAAGTGGCGAAAGCCTCCGGCGTCAGCGTCGACGAACTGAAGCGCCGCGCGGCCGACCTGCACGAGAGCAATCCGATGCTGGGCCATCGCGGTTGCCGCCTGGGTATTACGTACCCGGAAATCTACGAGATGCAGGCGCGCGCAATTTTCGAAGCCGCCGTGAACATCGCCAACGAAAGCGGCCGCAAGCCGGTGCCGGAAGTGATGATCCCGCTGGTCGCCACGCACCGCGAATTGCAGATCCTGAAAGCTGTCGTCGATGCGCAGGCCAAGGCTGTGTTCGCCGAGACCGGCGTCACGCTCGACTATACGGTCGGTACAATGATCGAACTGCCGCGCGCTGCGCTGCAGGCCGGCGAGATTGCGCAGTCCGCTGCCTTCTTCTCGTTCGGCACGAACGACTTGACCCAGACCACGCTCGGTATTTCGCGCGACGATGCAGGCCGCTTCCTCAAGATCTATGAGGACAAGGGCATCTACGAGAAAGACCCGTTCGTCACGCTGGACCAGGCGGGCGTCGGTGAGCTGATCAAGATTGCCGCCGAACGGGGCCGCAAGACGCGTCCGGCCATCAAGCTCGGCATCTGCGGTGAACATGGCGGCGATCCGGCCTCTGTGGGCTTCTGCCACCGTGCCGGGCTCGATTATGTGTCCTGCTCGCCGTACCGGGTGCCGATCGCCCGTCTCGCAGCGGCACACGCCGCCCTCCGGGAATCGACCAAATAAGCGGCATCGAGCCCAAAACGAATGCGGGCGGCTGTGGCAATCGTGCCACAGCCGCTTTTTTGCATCGCAGCAATGTCTTAATCCGGTCGGAACAATTTTTACACAAAATCAACAAGTTGGAACCGTAGGCGTAAAAGTGGTCCGCCAGGTTCGCCTGTAGGGCGAAACTAACCTGACAGAATTGTCACTCCCAGGACTGGCGAGCTTCTTGCTACGTAGCTCTCCGGCAGCATATTCCGCCCAGTTCGGGCGGTCTGGGCCGCCACTAACTAGTCAAACCAGATAATCCCGGAATTGCACAATTAGGGCGGAGTCATATCGCCTGCCGGGATGTGGGGAGCGGTGATGTTAAGGTTTCAGAAACCAGGAACAGCGACGCTGTCCTCAATGCGTGGGCTCCATGGGAAGCTCCGGCGTTGGTGGATGGCGATGACGAACGAGGAACAGCGGGATATCATTATCCGCGGTGCGACCGTTGCGGTCTGTGCCGTGGCTGCCACCGTGACCCTGCCGGTGATCGGCTCGGTCCAGTCGGATATCCGTGCCCAGGCCGATTTCCAGGAACAGGCCCAGCGCTTCGCGCAGGTCGAGGATGGCGGTGCGAGTGTGCGGATTGCCTCGCATACGCCCGCGCTGCTCGACACGCCCTGGATCCGTACGGTCGAATACACGCTCGAGCGCGATACGGACTCCTCGATGAGCCGGTATGCGATGCGCGACCGCGATGGCGCAGCCCTTGCGTCGCTCGTCTCCTTCAAGCCCGAGCACCTGAAGCGCGCCGAAGCGCTGGACGCCGAAGCCCGCTGCATGGCGCAGGCCGTCTATTATGAATCGCGCAACGAACCGCTGGCCGGCCAGCTGGCCGTGGCCGAAGTGATTTCCAACCGGATGCGCGACCATCGCTATCCGGATACCGCCTGCGGCGTCGTCTTCCAGGGTGCAACGCGCACCACCGGCTGCCAGTTCACGTTTACCTGCGATGGCGCGATGAACCGCGCTCCGAAGGGCCTTGCCTGGGAACAGGCCAAGGAGATCGCAGCGCACGTCCTGATGAACCTCGCCGAGGACAAGACGGGTGGCGCGACGCACTATCACGCGACCTATGTCGACCCGGTGTGGAGCGCAGGCCTGATCAAGACCGACAAGATCGGCCTGCACGTGTTCTATCGTTTCCCGCGCGGTTCCGAATGGGCCAAGGTGCGCTCCGCGAGTGCGCCTCCGATCCTGACGGCCGCCGACGATACGCGTGACCGCAGCGCGGCTGCGCTCTCGGTCCTGCGGACGGCCCAGTCGGAAGACCTGCCGGATGCCGAAATCCTGGAGGCGTCCGTCGCCCCGGCAACCGTGACCACGTCGACCCGCACGATCACGAACGGCGCTCCGCGCATGACGATCGCTCGCGAGGCCTCCTACGAGGTTGCCTCGAACGACTCGGCCATGGACGCAGTTGCGGCCTATACGGCAGCCCAGGCGGCGAAAGCCCTGGCGGCCTCCACCGGTGCCGGCGCCCTGCGCTAGGCCCTTCCGGACCGAACAGCAAAAAGCCGCCGGCGCAAACCGGCGGCTTTTTCTTTTGGCGCCTTGTGTGCGGCAATCAGGTGCGCGGCGGCACCATCTTCTTCACCTGTTTGCGGATCAGGCCGGGCGCCCAGCGGCTGAGGAATTTCGCACGTTCGGCGTCCTTGCCGGCCATGTAGTGGATGTCGTCGCCATGTGCGGCATCCCAGGCGCGCTGGGCTGCGAGCGAGACGGGATATACATTCTGCCCGTTGTCGCGCAATTCGTCCGCCATCTTCGCATTGGCTCCCTCGGAGGCACCCATGTCGAGGATCGGCGTGTCGATGAACCAGGGCATGAGGCTTGTCACGCGGATACCGAGATCCCGGAACTCCGCATCGAGCGCTTCTGTCAGTCCACGGACGGCGAACTTGGTGGCAGAGTAGACGGCCAGGCGCGGTGAGCCGACCATCCCGGCTGTGGAGGCCGTGTTGACGATGCGTGCGCCTGAGGTGGCCTTCAGGAGCGGCAGGCTCGCCTGGACGCCGTTGATGACGCCTTTGACGTTGACGTCCACGACGAGATCATTGTCCTCACCGGCAATATCCTCGAACCAGCCATGGCGGCCGATGCCGGCATTGTTGAACAGGACGTGCATCGTGCCGCCCGTCGCTTCGGCAAAGCTCCTGACCGCCAGCGCCCAGTCGGCCCGGTCGCGGACATCCAGTTTTGCGTAGACGGAATTGCCGGTGCCGAGTTCGTTTGCGACGTCTGCCAGGCCGGCAGTGTTGATGTCATACAGGCCGCAGAACCAGCCTTTCTTGGAGAACAGGCGTGCAGTTTCCGCGCCGATGCCGGAGGCTGCCCCGGTGATGAATATGCTCTTGCGGCCGTTCGCGCTGGCCATGTCTGATCCCTCCTGCGAGCGGGGCTTTGCCCCTTGGCGCGCAGTGTCAGACCACATCCATTCCAAGGTCAAGGTTCGGCGCCGAATGCGTGAGCGCGCCGACCGAAATAAAGTCGACGCCGGTCTCGGCAATTGACGCAACGGTATCGAGGTTCACGCCGCCGGAGGCCTCGAGCACGACCTTGCCGCCGGCGATGGCGACCGCTTCCCGCAGCATGTCGGTGGTCATGTTGTCGAGCAGGACGGCGTGGGGCCCAAGCGGCAGCGCCTCACGTAGCTGGTCGAGCGAGTCGACCTCGATCTCGATCATGCGCAGGTGGCCGGCATAGGCCTTCGCGCGCTCGAGGGCGGTGGCGACAGACCCGCCACAGGCCGCGATGTGGTTGTCCTTGATCAGGATGGCATCGTCGAGGCCGTAGCGGTGGGCGGTGCCGCCGCCACAGCGAACGGCACGTTTTTCAAGGGCGCGGTGACCGGGCGTCGTTTTCCGTGTGCAGACAATGCGGGCGTTCGTGTGGGCGACCTTGTCGGCGAACGTGCGGGTCATGGTGGCGACCGCAGAGAGGCGGCCGAGGAAGTTCAGCATCGTGCGCTCGGCGATCAGGATGGACCGGGCCGGGCCTTCGATGCGTGCGATGATCGTGCCGGGCACGAGGTGGGAGCCGTCCGGCTTCTCGACGACCATGCACACGGCCGGATCGACGAGCTTCAGCGCATAGGCCGCGGCATCAAGGCCGGCGACGACGCCCGGCTTGCGCGCGGCGATCACGACTTTCAGCTGCGTGTCCGGCGCGATGGTCGCGTCGGTCGTCAGGTCGCCGGCGCGGCCGAGATCCTCGGCGAGGGCAAGGCGCACGATGGGATCGAGGATGATCTCGGGCAGCGGCGGCGGGACGATGGTCATGACGTGACCCTCTCATCGAAGGAGCGTTGGATGAACTGGCGATGCGGTTCGCCTGTGTCGGGGAAATCGGAGCGGTAATGCCCGCCGCGGCTTTCGTGCCGGGCCTGCGCGCTCTGCACGATGAGGCCCGCGGACGTCAGCGCGCGGGCCGGGCCGTGGCGTTCACGCAGCGTGGCGATGAGGGCGGCGACCTCTGCGAGACCCGCTGCGTCACGCACCACGCCGCAATTCAGCGACATGGCGGCGCGCAGGCTTTGCAGCGCTTCGTAAGGCAGGGCGTCCGGCACGTGGCCGCGGCTGGAGCGGATGTCCGACAGTTTGGCTTCGCGCAGGCGTTCGGCGATGCGGTGGGCAAAAACGACGGCTTCAAGAAGGGAGTTCGAGGCGAGGCGGTTTGCCCCGTGCACGCCGGTGGAGGTGCATTCGCCGCACACGGACAGACCGTCGAGCGAGGACTTGCCCCAGAAGTCCGGCACGATGCCGCCCATATGGTAGTGCGCGGCCGGGGCGATCGGGATCATGTCTGTGCGCGGGTCGATGCCGGCGGACTTGCAGGCCGCGAACACGGTGGGGAAATGTTCGGGGAAATGCGCGCCGACTGCATCGCGGCAGTCAAGGAAGGCGCCGCGGCCGGAGGCGCGTTCGGTATGCACGGCGCGGGCAACTTCGTCGCGCGGGGCGAGTTCCGCCAGCGGATGATAGCCTGCCATGAAGGCCGTGCCGTCCCGGTTGCGCAGGATCGAGCCTTCTCCGCGCAGGGCCTCGGTGGCGAGCGGGGCCGGGTCGCGCCCGATGTCGATGGCGGTCGGGTGGAACTGGACGAATTCGAGGTCGGCGACGAGGGCGCCGGCTTCCCAGGCCATGGCGATGGCGTCGCCACGGGCTTCGGGCGGATTGGTCGTCACCTGGAACAGGCCGCCGGAACCGCCGGTGCAGAGCACGGTTTCGCGGGCCGTCTGGACCGACAGGCGCCCGGCCGAATCCCGCAGGATGACGCCGGCAACGTTCAGGTGGTCGTCCTGCAGCAGCGCGACGGCGCGCAGGCCTTCAATGATGCGGATGCTCGGCGCGGCATGCACGGCGGCGACGAGGGCGTCCATGATCGCCTTGCCAGCGAGGTCTCCGGCGACGCGGGCAACGCGGGGGTGGGAGTGCGCCGCTTCCAGCGACAGGGCGAGGGCGCCATCCGGCGTGCGGTCGAACGGGACGCCGAGTTCGAGCAGGTCGCGCACGCGGGCCGGGCCTTCCTCGGCAATGAGGCGGGCTATGATCGGGTCGACGAGTCCGGCGCCGGCGGCAATCGTGTCGGCGGCGTGTTGTTCAGGACTGTCGGCCGGGTCGAGCGCCGCGGCGAGACCGCCTTGCGCCCAGGCGGAGGACGCCGCCTGGCCAAGCGGCGCAGGCGAGATCACAAGACAGGGGCGGGGCGCAAGTTTCAGCGCCAGGAACAGGCCCGCTAGGCCTGCGCCGACGATCAGGACGTCACTGCCGGCATTTGCCTCTGCCGTCAGGGTCTGGAGGTGCCCATTGTTTGCCAAGTCAGGAAATGCCGTCGCTCGCTCGCCGGAATTCGGCCGGTGCCGTCACCGCGGAGACGAGCGCGCCGAACATGCGGTTCTGCGACTCGATGGTGAGGGTGAAATTGTCCGGGACGTAGATGAGGCCCTCGACCTTGGATTCCAGCATTTCCTCGATCTCTGACCGGATGGAAAGCTGGTTGCCGAACCGCCGGGCCTTGCAGGACTGGCGCACGACCGAGCGGCCCCAGGCGGTGCAGACTTCCACGGCGGTCAGCTCGCACGTGTACTGGTCTTTCTCCGGATGCGGGGACAGGTACATGGTGCCGGTCATCAGGCATTCGCCGCCGCGATAGGGTTTGGTCCGGAAGCTCCAGGTGCCGAGGACATCGGACGGGTCATTGTCGGTACCGGCGGAAACGGGGCCGGTGGCGAGCAGGACTCCTGCCAGCGCGAGGGCGGCCATGCGTGCCAGGCGGGAGGTCATGATGCCACTCCAGTTCATCCTTACACGCGCAGCCTAGACCCGTCCGCAGCCTTCGCCAACGCCCCGGAAGCTCATACCACCATTTCGACTTCGATCGGCTCAAGTCCGGTCACGAAGTCGAGAGGCTTTTCCATCCGCGGCAGGGCGAGCATCGCGTCGATGGCCTGTTTCGCCTTCACGCGCACGTCTTCCGGAATGACCACTTCATGCTTGCCCGTGACGAGGCAGTCATAAATGTTTTCCAGCGTGATGCGCTTCATGTGCGGGCACAGGTTGCAGGGACGGATGAAGTTGGTGCCGGGATTCTCGGCGGCGACGTTGTCGCTCATCGAGCATTCAGTCAGCAGCACAACCTTGGCCGGGTGACGGTCCGCCACATAGTTGGCGAGCGCGGCGGTGGAACCGGCATAGTCGGCCGCCTCCAGCACGTCCGGCGGGCATTCCGGGTGGGCCAGGATAATGACGCCCGGGTGAGCTTCGCGCAGCTGGTGCACGTCATCGGCGCTGAACATCTCGTGCACTTCGCAGGCGCCCGGCCAGGTCATGATGCGGATCTTGGTCTGGGCGGCGACGTTGCGGGCAAGGTACTGGTCCGGCACCAGGATCACGGTGTCGGAGTTCCATTCCTTGGCGATCGCCTCAACCACCTGCGCCGCGTTGGAGCTGGTGCAGGTGATGTGGCACTCGGCCTTCACGTCGGCGGTCGTGTTGACATAGGTGACGACCGGATAGTCGGGGAACTTCTGCTTGATCAGGCGCACGTCGGCGCCGGTGATCGAAGCGGCAAGCGAGCAGCCTGCGCGCGTATCCGGGATCAGGACAGTCTTTTCAGGCGCCAGGATCTTGGACGTCTCGGCCATGAAGTGCACGCCGGCCTGAACGATGATCTCTGCATCGACAGCTGCGGCTTCGCGGGCGAGCTGGAGGCTGTCGCCCCGGAAGTCGCCGACGAGACGGAAAATGTCCGGCGTCATGTAATTGTGCGCCAGGATGACGGCGTTCTTCTGCTTCTTCAGGCGGTTGATCGCAGCCACGAAGGGGGCAATCGCCGGCCATTCCATCGGCGTCACGAAATCCTTCACGAGCGGATAGAGATGATCGGTCTCTGCGCGCACCGCGTCGTCATAGGCAAGGCCGCGTGCCTCTGCCGCGTTGGGACCGCGCAGCGGTGTCGGGGTGGGGCAGCCGGGACCGGAATCGATCAGACGGGCCATGTCACATCCTCCTTTGACCAATCGAGCTCTTTTGCTCGATTTGAGTATAATGTGGGCCTGAAAAAGAACGTTTCAAGGAGGGTGCCTTCAAACGTCCGGGATCAGGGCTCAAGTGCGACACGGGTTAAAAGCTTTTGCGCAGTCTGAGCAAAAGGGTGTTTACCGAATTGACCGCTCAAAAGCAAGCCCTGGTGAGTTAATCCAGACTTTATGGAAACTGCGCCCAAAGGCGGTCCGGGCCAGGCCCGGACCGGTTGCGGATCAGTCCTTGAAGAGTTCGATGGCGGCGGAGCTCATCGAGTCGATCCCGGTCTGGATCGTGCGCTCATAGTCCGGTGCGAACAGGGACGAGTGCAGCGACGGGAGCGGCATGCCGTCGGCCTTGGCCTTGGCATACTTGGCCGGATCGACCGCGCCGACCCAGAACAGAACGCTCGGGATCTTGTCGGGCGTGCGGCCGAACTGGGAGAAGTCCTCGCCGCCCATGACCGGTTTGACTTCGCGCACGTACTCGGTGCCGAGTTTCTTGCCGAGGGCTTTCATGACGCGGGCGGTGGCGGCCGGGTCGTTATAGGTCGAGGGCGTATAATCGGGCTCGATGGTGATCTCGGGCTCCGGCGCGTCGAAGGCGGCGGCTTCTGCCTTGGCGATCCGCTCGATGCCGCTGAGCAGCATCTGCCGGGTATCGTCGTCATAGGAGCGCACGGTCAGAAGCAGGACGGCTTCGTCCGGGATGATGTTGTGCTTGGCGCCGGCCTTGAACGAGCCGACGGTGACGACGGCGCTGTCCAGCGGATCGGTGTTACGCGAGACGAGGCTCTGCAGCGCGGTGACGATATGCGCGCCGATCAGGATCGGGTCGCGGGTCGCCTGCGGATAAGCGCCGTGGCCGCCCTTGCCTTTGACGTGGATGTCGACGCTGTCGACGTTCGCCATGGCATAGCCCGTCGAGTAGACGACGGTGCCCGAGGGGGCATCGGCCGAGACGTGCAGGGCGAGGTTGTAGTCGGGCTTGGGGAAACGATCGAACAGGCCATCGTCCAGCATGGCCTGGGCGCCGAGGCCGATTTCCTCGGCCGGCTGGGCGATCATGACCAGCGTGCCTTTCCACTTGGATTTCTGCGCGACGAGGGCGCGGGCGGTGCCCAGCCAGGCGGTCATGTGAACGTCATGGCCGCAGGCGTGCATGACCGGGCTGTCGACGCCGGTCCAGGTTTGCGACTGGACGGTCGAGGCATAGGAGACGCCGGTCTGTTCCGGAACGGGCAGGGCGTCCATGTCGGTGCGGATCAGGACGGTCGGGCCGTTGCCGTTCTTCAGGACGCCGACGACGCCGTAGCCGCCGACGCCGGGCTTCACTTCGCCGATGTCCTTCATGGCCTTGTCGACAACCCATTGCTGGCCGACGCCGGTGGTCACTTCAAAGCCCAGGGACTGCAGTTCCTGCGCCAGCATGGCGGAGGTCCGGGCTTCCTTGAAGGAGAGTTCCGGGGCCTGGTGGAGCTTCAAGTACATCTCGACCAGCGAGGGTTCGGGGGCGCCGACTTCCCGGACCGACATGGCCGATGCGGGCATGACAGCGGCGTCTCCGGTGACGGCAGCTGTCTGTTTGCTGCCAGTGTCGGTGATCCTGGTGGGCTCTCCGTGCGTGGATGCGTCCTTCTTGCTGCATCCTGCGAGGGCGAGGCTGAGGGCGAGGACGGATACGAGGGCTGGACGCAGCATGAGCAGATCTCCGGAGGTTACCGGAGAAGCGTAACAAGGTTTGCCGCCCTGCCAAGGGCGCCTTCTGGCCGCATCAATCCTCGTCGTCGAGGGGCGGGGCCTCGGTCTGATCGCGGCGGGGGCGGGCGATGAGCTCGGCAATGTCCTCAAGGTCGATGAAGGCGTCGGCCTCCCGACGAAGGTCGTCGGCCACCATGGGCGGGCTGGAGGCATTGGTCGAGACAACCGAGACGCGGACGCCCTTCGCCTTCACGGCCTCGACGAGGCGGCGGAAGTCGCCATTGCCGCTGAACAGTACGATGTGTTCCACATGGTTCGCGGCCTCCATCATGTCGACGGCGAGCTCGACGTCCATGTTGCCCCGGAAGCGCTTGCGGCCGTCACGGTCTGTGAACTCCCGGGCGGCCTTCTTGACCACGTTAAAACCGTTATAGGCCAGCCAGTCGACCAGGGGCCGGATCGGGCTGTACTCGTCGCTTTCCACCAGAGCCGTATAATAGCTCGCCCGGAGCAGGCGCCCGCGGCCCTGGAACTCTTTCAGCAGCTTGCGGAAATCGATCTCCAGTCCGAGCGCCCGGGCGGCGGAATAGAGGTTGGCTCCATCGATGAAGAGCGCAAGGCGCTCGTCCTTGTAAAACGCCATGATATGCCTCGGAAAATCCGCGAAAACGTCGTCAGCAAGGTATCTGGTTAAGTATAGGGGGCGAGATTACGGGCCACTGCATTCGGGCGCAAGGGACGGGTTGCGCCAGCTTGCTGCGCTGCATATAAGGGGCGGTTCTAAGGAGACCCCCGCCCATGGCCCGTGTGACCGTCGAAGACTGCATCGAAAAGATCCCGAACCGTTTCGATCTCGTCCTGATCGCTGCGCACCGTTCGCGCATGATCCGCGAAGGTTCGCCGATCACCGTGGACCGCGACAATGACAAGGACCCGGTGGTCTCCCTGCGCGAAATCGCCGACGAGTCGGTCGACATCAAAGTGGTCAAGGAAGCCCTCATCTCCGGCCTGCAGGACATCCGTCCGGGCGAGGAAATGGAGCGCGAGGCAGACCGTCTGGCCCTCCAGGCCGCGCCGGCCGCCACCGAGGAAGATGTCATGCGCGCCTACCAGGCTGAGCTCGAATCCGGACGCGACGACCGGCTCTAGGAGGTTCAATGGACGGCAGCGCCCTTTCCGCCAAGGACAAAGGGGCTGGCGAGGCACCACCGGCCGGTACGGCCGTGGGCGAACATCACGTTCTGTCACGTGAAGAGCTGATCCAGAAAGTCCGCGCCTATCACCCGCGCGTAAAATCCGAACTGCTGGGCGCCGCCTACGACTTCGCCAAGAAGCATCATGGCGAGCAGAAGCGCGATTCCGGCGATGCCTATTATTCCCACCCCGTGGAAGTCGCGAGCCTGCTCGCCGATGTGAAGCTCGACGAGATCACCATCGTCGCGGGCCTGCTGCATGACGTGGTGGAGGATGTCGAGGAGATCGACATCGGAGAGATCGAGGTGCGCTTCGGCGCCGACGTGGCCGAACTGGTCGACGGGGTGACCAAGCTCGACAAGCTGGAATTCTCCTCCAAGGAGGCTGCGCAGGCCGAGAACTTCCAGAAGTTCATCCTGGCCACGACCAGCGACATCCGTGTCCTGATGGTGAAGCTGGCCGACCGTCTGCACAACATGCGCACGCTGCACTTCCGCAAGAAGGCCGAGAGCCGCCAGCGGACCGCGCGCGAGACCATGGACATCTACGCCCCGCTCGCCCGGCGCGTCGGCCTTTACCAGCTGGCTGCCGAGATGGAGGACCTCGCCTTCGAGGAGCTGAACCCGGAGGCGCGCCGCGCCATTCTCTACCGCCAGGAAGAACTGGCGCTGGAGAATGCCGACGACCTGGAGCGCATCCGCGCCGACCTCAAACAGCTGATGGACATGGCGGGCATCAAGTGCCGCGTCAAAGGCCGGAAGAAGGCGCCTTATTCGCTGTGGCGCAAGCTGGAGCGCAAGTCGATCTCGTTCCGCGACGTGGCAGACCTGTTCGCCTTCCGGATCATCGTTCAGACCACGGAAGAATGCTACCGGGTGCTCGGCGAAGTGCACACGCTGTGGGCCTGTATTCCCGACCGGTTCCGCGATTTCATTTCGGTGCCGAAGCCGAACGGTTACCAGAGCCTGCACACGACGGTGCGTGCCTCAGGCAACCGGCGCGTCGAGCTTCAGATCCGTACCGAGGCGATGGACCAGACCGCCGAATTCGGTGTCGCCGCGCACTGGGGCTACAAGAACAAGCAATACGGCTTCGATGCCGAGTCCGCGAAGGGCGCGGGCCTCGATCCGGCCTCCAGCCTGGAAGCGCTGACGGACCTGTTGCAGGACGGCGCCGATGCCAAGGAGTTCATGGAACACGCCAAGCTCGAAATGTACCGCGAGCACGTGTTCACCTTTACGCCGAAGGGCAAGCTGATCATCCTGCCTGCCGGCGCGATGCCGCTGGACTTCGCCTATGCGGTTCACTCGGCCGTCGGCGACAGCTGTGTCGGCGTGAAGATCAATGGCGAGGCGAAAGCGCTGCGCCGCCCCCTGAAGAATGGCGACGTGGTGGACATCATCCGCGGCAAGGCGCCGGCGGCGATCCATGGCTGGGAAGCGCTGGCGATTACCGGGCGCGCGCGTTCGTCCATGCGCAAGCTGGTGCGCGAGCGTGAGCAGGTGGACTTCCGCCGCCTCGGCGAAGGCCTGATCAACCAGGCCTTGCGCCGCGCCGGCATCGACCCGGTCGACGTGAAGATGACCCACACCGCCAACCTCGCCGGCTTTGCGACGCGCGAGGAAATGGCCGAGGCGGTCGGGCGGGGCAAAATCAGCTCGGCCGACGTGATCCAGGCGGCGTTCCCCGGCTACAAGGCCGAGCCGATGGGCGACCCGTCGAAGACCAAGGTCGATTCCGAACATGCGCGCCTGCTCGTGTCGGGCAGCGAACTGACGCCCGGCGTGACGATGCATCTCGGCCAGTGCTGCTGCCCGTTGCCGGGCGACCGGATCATGGGCGTGCAGGTGCCGGACAAGGGCGTCGTGGTGCACGTCGCGAGCTGTCCGAAACTGGCTGAATATGACGACAAGCCGGAACTCTGGGTCGACCTGAAATGGACCGAGCTGGCCCGCACCGATGCGATGGCCGTGGGCCGGATCCGCATCAATGCGGCGAACACGCGGGGCGTGCTGGCCAAGCTGTGCGCGGCCGTGGCCCAGTCGAACGGCAATATCGTCAACATCCAGACTGTGGACCGCCAGAAGGACTTCACCGAACTGGTCATGGAAATTGAGGTTGAAGACCTGAAACGCCTGACGCAGATACTGGCCGCGCTCCGGTCGCTCGCAGTGGTCGACCGGGCGGTACGCGACCAGGAGGGTGAGAATGACCAATGATGACGTGCTCGCGGTTTTCCGCGAGGCAGGCGCGCTGCTGGAGGGGCATTTCATCCTCTCGTCCGGGCGCCGCAGCCCGGTATTCCTGCAGAAGGCGCTCGTCTTCTCCCAGCCGGACAAGTCCGAGAAGCTCTGCGCGGCACTCGCGAAGAAGCTGACGGCGAAATTCGGAAAGATCGACGTGGTCGCGGGGCCCGCTGTGGGCGGCATCATTCCGGGTTATGAACTGGCGCGCCAGCTCGGCTGCCGGTCGATCTTTGCCGAGCGGGTCGATGGACAGCTGCAGTTCCGCCGCGGGTTTTCCATCGCGCCGGGCGAGCGCGTGCTGATCGCCGAGGATATCGTGACAACCGGGCTCTCTTTCCGGGAGACGGTCGAGGCGCTGCAGAAGCTTCCGGGCGAAGTGGTCGGCGGGGCGTGCATCATCGACCGTTCGGGCGGGCGTGCGGACGTGGGCTGCGAGCTTGTCTCGCTCGCCGCCGTGGACTTCCCGGACTATGACGCGAACGACCTGCCGCCGGAACTCGCTGCCATGCCGGCCGTGAAGCCGGGCTCGCGGGGGCTCGCCTGATGACAGGGCGGCTGCGCCTCGGGGTGAACATCGACCATGTGGCGACCATTCGGAACGCCCGTGGCGGAGCGCACCCCGATCCGGCGCGGGCTGCCGCCATCGCTGCGGCTGCAGGAGCTGACGGCATAACGATCCACCTGCGCGAGGACCGTCGCCATATCCGCGATGGAGACCTTGAAGCCATCCGCGCCGCGTGCAGCCTGCCGATCAACCTGGAAATGGCGGCCACCGACGAGATGACGGACATCGCCTGCGCTTTCCGTCCGCATGCGGCCTGTATCGTGCCGGAAAAGCGCGAGGAGCGGACGACCGAGGGCGGGCTGGACGTTGCGGGCCTGCACAACCAGATCTCGCCCATCGTCCGCCGTCTGAGAGACGCTGGCGCACGCGTATCGCTGTTCATCGAGCCGGACCCGGTGCAGATCGCGGTGGCTGAAGTGCTGGGCGCGCCGGTCGTTGAGCTGCACACGGGCAAGTATGCCGAACTCTGGATCGAGGGTGGGGCGCAAGCGGCTGCGCCGGAGCTCGGGCGGCTGCAGGCTGCTGCTGCCGAAGCCCGCAAGCGCGGGATCGAGCCGCATGCCGGCCATGGCCTGACCTTCGAGAATGTCGGTCCTGTTGCCGCCATCCCGGAAATTGCAGAGCTCAACATCGGCCACTTCATCATCGGCGAGGCGATCTTCATCGGTCTTGAAGCGGCGATCCGCGAGATGCGGCGCTGCATGGACGAGGCCAGAAGCAAGGTAAGCGGATGATCATCGGTATCGGCAACGATCTCTGCAATATCGAGCGGATCGAGCAGACGCTGGAGCGCTTCGGTGAGCGGTTCGAGAACCGTGTCTTTACCGAGACGGAGATCGCGCTTGCCCGGCGCCGGCGACGCACAGCGGAGACCTATGCCAAGCGCTTTGCCGCCAAGGAAGCCTGCGCCAAGGCGCTTGGTACCGGTGTGCCGCGCCGCGGGGTGCACTGGAAAGACCTGGGCGTCATCAACCTGCCGACCGGCAAGCCGACCATGGCGCTGACCGGCGGGGCGGCGAAGCGTCTGGAAGCGCTGACGCCTGTCGGCCATGAAGTCGTGATCCATCTGACGATCACAGACGATCATCCCTGGGCCGAGGCACAGGTGATCATCGAAGCGCTGCCGGTGAGTGGCCGATGAAGCCCGCGCGCCCCAAACGCACCCGGCTTCGCAGCAAGGGCAAGGTGGATGCGCCGACCCTGTCGGACGAGCGCCTGAAGGCCCTGCAGGAAGCGCTTGGTTACCGCTTCAAGGATGCTGCGCTGATTGTCCGCGCGCTGACGCACCCGAGTGCCGTGCAGGGCGGCGATGCGATCCGCGATTCCAACCAGCGGCTTGAATTCCTGGGCGACCGGGTGCTGAACCTGGTCATCGCCGAGCGCTTGATCGAGCGGCGCAAGACAGAGAGCGAGGGCGATCTCGCCCCGCGTCTCAACCGGCTGGTCAAGAAGGGTGCCTGCGCCGAAGCCGTGCGCCACATGAAGCTGCAGGGCTATGTTCTTCTGTCCGATGGCGAGGAAGCGGCGGGCGGGCGCGCGCGGGAATCCACGCTGGGCGATGCCTGCGAGGCGATCATCGGCGCGATCTACCAGGATGGCGGGCTCGGCCCCGCACGCAAGTTCATCGAGAAGGCCTGGGCGCCGCAATTTGCCTCTGCGCCTGCCGAAACAAAGGATCCGAAAACCCTGCTGCAGGAATGGGCGCAGGGTCAGGGTCTTCCGTTGCCGGACTATGGCGTGCTGAGCCGGTCCGGCCCGGACCATGAACCTCTTTATGAAATCGAAGCGAGGGTCGAAGGGCGCGGCACGGCCGTGGCGACCGGGCCTTCCAAACGCGAAGCCGAGCGCAGCGCAGCCGCACTGCTCCTCCAATCGCTTGCAGGACAATCATGAGCGACACAGACATCACCCATGCCGGCTTCTGCGCCATTATCGGCGCGCCGAATGCCGGCAAATCCACACTGACCAATGCGCTGGTCGGCGCGAAAGTGGCCATCGTCACGCACAAGGTGCAGACGACGCGCTTTCCGGTCCGCGGCGTGGCGCAGACCGGCCATACGCAGATCGTTCTGGTCGACACGCCCGGTATCTTCGCAGCGAAGCGCCGGCTGGACCGGGCCATGGTCAAGGCAGCCTGGAGCGGCGCGGAAGACGCCGATGCAGTCGTGCACCTGATCGATGCCTCTGCCTGGGCGTCCGACCGGGCCGGCAAGGTGACCGCCGCGCAGAAGCACTCCATCGAGGACGACCGCCGCGTCATCGAACAGCTGAAACATAGCGGCCGGAAGGCCATCCTCGCGCTCAACAAGATCGACCTGTTCCCCCACGACCAGGTCCTGCCGATCATCGCGGAACTGAATGAGGCTGGGGTCTATGACGAGATCCACATGATCTCGGCCGAGAATGGCGATGGCGTCGAGAAGCTGGAGCAGGCGATTGCCGCGCGTATGCCGGAAGGCCCGCCGCTCTATCCGCCGGACCAGGTGGCAGACCTTCCGATGCGCCTTCTGGCGGCGGAAGTGACGCGCGAAAAACTGATGCTGCGCCTGCATCAGGAGCTGCCTTACCAGCTGATGGTGGAGACCGAGAGCTGGGAAGAGCGCAAGGACGGCTCCGTCCGTGTCCAGCAGGTGATCATTGTCGGCCGCGACAATCACAAGTCCATGGTGCTCGGCAAGGGCGGCGCGACGATCAAGGAGATCGGGCGGCTGGCACGCGAGGAACTCTCGGAGATGCTCGAGCGCAAGGTCCATCTCTTCCTGTTCGTGAAAGTGGATGAGCGCTGGCAGGAACGCCGTGAAAGCTATCAGGGGCTCGGACTGGAGTTCGACGTCTAGGTGCGATGAACTGGTCCGATGACGGAATTATCCTTGGAGGGCGCCGCTTCGGTGAAGGCGGACTTATCCTGGATGTCCTGACGCGCACGAAGGGCCGCCGGTCCGGGCTTGTGTATGGCGGCAATTCCCGCAAGCGCCGTGCACAATACGAGGCAGGCAATTCCGTCTCGCTGTCATGGACGGGGCGGCTGGAAGACCAGCTCGGCCGGTTCGATGTGGCCGAGGCAAGCCGCGAGCGCGCCGCGCACGTGCTGGACGATCCGAAGGCACTCGCCGCCGTTTCTGCCGTGACGGCCATCCTGCGCGCGTCACTGGATGAGGGCGATGTCGCGGGCTCCGCGATGTTCGAAGCGACGGAAGTGCTGCTCGACCAGATCGAGGCGCGGGACGTGTGGCCAGCGCTTTATGTGCGCTGGGAGCTCGGCCTGCTCTCCTCGCTCGGCTTCGGGCTGGACCTTCAGGAATGCGCGATCAGCGGCGCCAATGACGGGCTGACGCACGTGTCGCCACGCACAGGCCGCGCGGTGCGTGGGTCGGAGGCGGAGGACTATGTCGCCCGCCTCCTGCGCCTGCCGGCCTTCCTGATTTCCCCTGCCGCGCCGGTGACGCCGGAAGACATTGCCGACGGCTTGAAGCTCACCGGGCATTTCCTCGAGGCACGCGTCTTCCACGCCATGAACCGCGCCCTACCGCCGGAGCGGGAGCGGCTGGTGAAAAGGTTGGCAGGCTGAGGATCAGGCCTTCGCGCTTGGCCGTTCGCCGACTTTCGCAAACCAGGCTGCGTAGTTCTTGAACTCCGGGTTCACCGGCTGGCCGACGACATTGCCGAATGCCTGGAAGCAGAACAGGAGAATGTCGGCGAGACCGAACTCATCGCCGGCCACGAAGGGTTGGCTGGCGAGGCGGGCGTCGAGAAACTTGATCTTGTCCTGCGCGCAGGCCTTCAGGCCATCGGATGCTTCCGGAAGGCAGCGCATCCGGTCCTTGAACATCGGCAGGCCTTCCGAATAGCGAAAGCCAGAGGCCATCGGCTCAACGATGTTGAGGTCTACCCAGCGGGTCCACCGGCGGTTCTGCGCGCGCGCTTCGGGTGTGTCGCCCATCAGCTTTTTGCCCGGAAATTTCTCGTCGAGATATTCGCAGATGGCGGTGATTTCGGTGACGACGGAGCCGTCGTCCAGCACGAGGCACGGCGTCTGTCCGGCGGGGTTGGTTTTCAGGTAGGGCGCCTGGCGGTTCAGGCCGGCGCGGATGTCGAGTTCTTCCAGCGGAATGTCGATGCCGCGTTCGGCCATGAACATGCGCACGGTGTGCGGGTTGGGGCCGACCGAATTGATGAGTTTCATGTGCTTCCTCCCAGAATATCTGTGCCCGGCGTTCGCGGGTCTCCGGACATTCATAATCGGTTCAGGCGGCGGCGTCATATGTGACGTCGGGGTAGACGGGCGTTTCCTTCCAGGAGGCTGATGCCATGAAAGTTTCAATGATTGCGGGGGCGCTGCTCGCCCTGTCGCTGACGGGCTGTATCGCAGTGACCGGTGTCCACGACGAGGATGCTGTGCGGGCGAACACCGATCTTGCCGTGCGAGTGTGCGGCGGAGAGGCCAACGTGAAAGAAGTGACCGAGGACGGTTATTCCTGCAAGACGAACGCCGACTAGGCGTTGCCTGCGGGCCGGGCACAGGTCTAACTGGCGCCCGGTTCCGGAGGATCTTTCATGCGCGGCCTGGTCAATCATGTCGACCTGACGGTGAAGGACATTGCCGCTTCGCGGCCCTTCTATGAGGCCGTGCTGGGCCATATGGGCTATGCGGTTTCGAGCGCGCATCAGCGGGGCGTCGATTTCGATCTCACCACGCCGGAGGGCGTGTTCTGCTCCATCGGCATTGTCCGGGCGAGCGAGGACGGCGCGAGCCGTCCGCATGACCGCTACGCGCCGGGCCTGCACCACCTGGCGTGGACCGCAGCCGACCGGGCCGATGTGGACGCGATGTACCAGCTGCTGCTCGATATCGGTGCGACCATTCTGGATTCGCCGGCGGATTATCCGCGCTACGGGCCGGGCTATTACGCAGTCTTCTTTGCCGATCCCGATGGGCTGAAGCTGGAATATGTCCACTGGCCGAAATGAGGCTCAGCGGCAGGCATGGCCGGGGCCCATGTCCATGTGGAAATGGTCCTTGTGGGCGGCGTTGTACTCCGGCCCCAACGTGACGGAGAACAAGTCGCAGGCGCCTGCATGCACCCGCTTCAGGAATGTGGCTTCTTTGCCCCGTTTTCCCCAGAAATCCTTCACGCTGATCAGCCGCCCGTCCTCCAGGCGGAAGCCGGATATGTCGATCGCGTTGCCGAGACCATGCTCCGACAGGCGGCCGGAGCCGGCGATGTTGCGGCAGGAAAAGCTGCCGTAGGTCTCGATCCGGGCGATGGGCGAACCGAGGATATCCACAGCCGCCGGCCGGGCGACATGGCGCTCCCAGGCATAAAGCGCCGCCGCTTCGCCGCAGGTCATCCGCAGGGTGGCGGAATAGGGCGTGAGCGAGCGATCGAGTGTCAGGGCATTGTAAAGGCCGCACTTTTCGCCCTTCGGCGCTTCATCGAGCGGCGTGTAGAGCACATCCGCGGCATCGAGGGCGGCGAAGCAAACCTCCGGATGGCGGGCCGCGTGGGCCAGCTGGTGGGCCGTGCCGAGGCCGGGCCTTCCGGTCAGGTCGACCGGGGCAAACGGGTTGTGCCGGGGTGGCAGCAGATACAGGAACAGCGCCACGCACAGGGCGGGCACCGTCAACAGGATGAGCCAGGCGCGCAGGTGAGGCATTCTGCAGTCAGTACTTAGAGATTTCCTTAACCAAACGGCGGTTTCTGTTAACTCTACGCGAGTCCGCGACTCGAGGGCGATTCTGCCCGCGGACCTGCACCAGAATGTGGCACGAACTGCGAAGGGGCCAGAATGTCCGACCTCAAGGATGGCGAGCCGGAAGACCGGATCATCAACGAACCCATGAGCGAAGCGCTGTCCAAGCGCTATCTCGCCTATGCGCTCTCGACGATCACGGCGCGGGCGCTGCCGGATGTGCGGGACGGCCTGAAGCCGGTGCAGCGGCGTATCCTGTACGGCATGCGCGTGCTGAAGCTCGACCCGGAAGGCGGTTTCCGCAAATGCGCGAAGATCGTCGGCGACGTGATGGGTAACTACCACCCGCATGGCGACAGCTCGATCTATGACACGCTGGTCCGCCTCGCACAGGATTTCACCGTCCGCTACCCGCTGGTCGATGGCCAGGGGAACTTCGGCAATATCGACGGCGACAGTGCCGCTGCCTACCGCTACACCGAAGCGCGCATGACGGTGGCCGCCGAGCTGCTGCTCGAGGGCCTGAACGACAATGCGGTCGACTTCCGGCCGAACTATGCCGAGAACGACGAGGAGCCGGTCGTCCTGCCGGCGGGCTTCCCAAACTTGCTGGCGAACGGCGCGACGGGCATCGCCGTCGGCATGGCGACCTCGATCCCGCCGCACAATGCGGCCGAACTGATCGATGCGGCGCGCCTGCTGATCGAAAAGCCCAAGGCGACCACTGCCGAACTGATGGACTTCGTGAAGGGGCCGGACTTCCCGACCGGCGGCATCATCGTCGAGCCCTACGAATCCATGCTGGATGCCTACGAGACCGGACGTGGCAGTTTCCGCATGCGCGCGCGCTGGGAAGTCGAGGATACCGGCCGCGGTACCTACCAGGTCGTCGTGACGGAAATTCCCTATCAGGTGCAGAAGTCGCGTCTTCTGGAGAAGCTCAGTGAGCTGATCGAAGCGAAGAAGCTGCCGTTGCTGGACGATGTGCGTGATGAATCCGCCGAGGATGTGCGCCTTGTCCTGGTGCCGCGCTCGAAGACGGTCGAGCCGGACGTGCTGATGGAAAGCCTGTTCAAGGTCTGCGATCTCGAAACGCGCTTCAGCCTCAACATGAACGTGCTGCACAAGGGCGCGCCGCAGGTCATGGGCCTGCGCGATGTGCTTCAGGCCTATCTGGATCACCGCCGCGAAGTCGTCGTGCGCCGCGCGGAGTTCCGCCTCGACAAGATCGAGAAGCGTCTCCACCTGCTCGACGGCTATCTGATCGCCTATCTCAATATCGACGAGGTGATCCGCATCATCCGGACCGAGGACGAGCCGAAGCCGGTGCTCATGGAGCGGTTCGGTCTTTCCGATGTGCAGGCCGAAGCCATCCTCAACCTCCGCCTGCGTGCATTGCGCAAGCTGGAAGAGATGGAAATCCGCGGCGAGCACCAGAACCTGACGGAAGAGCGCGAGGAACTGATCAAGCTGATCGGGTCGGAGCGCCGCCAGTGGACGAAAGTCTCGAAGGAACTGAAAGCTGCCCGTGAAGCGTTCGATCCGGACTCGGAACTTGGCCGCCGCCGCGCGACCTTCTCCGACGTGAAGGAAGTGGACCTTGCCGCTGCGCTCGAAGCCTCCAAGCCGAAAGAGCCGGTGACGGTGGTTCTCTCCCGCCAGGGCTGGATCCGCGGCATGAAGGGCCACGGCCTCGATACGGACTCGGTGAAGTTCAAGGATGGCGACGAGCTGTTCCTCATCGAGGAAGTGATGAGTACGGACAAGCTGATCCTGATGTCATCGGATGGCCGCTCGTTCACTCTGCAGGCCGACAAGCTGCCCGGGGGGCGCGGCCATGGCGAACCGATCCGCCTGTCGATCGATCTCGAAGACAGTGTCGATATCGTCACGATGTTCCGCTTCGAGCCGGACCGCAAACGCGTGATGGCGTCCTCCAGTGGCTACGGTTTCGTTGTCGAGGAGAAGGAGCTGGAGTCGAACCGCAAGGCCGGCAAGCAGGCCGTGAACACGGGCGATGGCCGTCTCGTCTGCTGCCCCGTTGTGGAAGGCGACATGATCGCCGTCGTCGGCACCAACAAGAAGATGCTGATCTTCCCGCTGTCGGACCTTCCTGAAATGGCGCGCGGCAAGGGCAACAAGCTGCAGTCCTATAGCGGCAAGGCTGAGCTCGCCGACCTCATTACGTTCGACAAGCGCGACGGCCTGATCGTCATGACCGGCGACCGCCACCGTGCATTCCCGGAATGGAAAGAGTGGAAGGGCCAGCGCGCACAGGCCGGCAAGGTTGTGCCGAAAGGCTTCCCGCGCAGCGGGACGTTTACGGGCTAGTCGAACATGACGGTGGTCGTCATCGGAATTCTCAGGTTTCCGCCAGAGAGTATTCCGGCGCTGCGGCCGCATATCCGGGCACTCGTCGAGACGACGCGCGCAAAGGACGGCTGCATCGCCTACGATGTCGCCGAGGACCTGTTCGATCCCGGACTGATCCGGTTTTCCGAGGAGTGGCCCGACGAGGCGAGCCTGATGGCGCACCTGACGGCGCCGCACATTGAGCCCTGGCGTGACGCTGCCCGCGCGCTGGGCCTGATGGAGCGAAAATTTACGGCTTATGATGGGCTCAACGGTCGGCCCGTTTGATCAGTAAACCCGCGCCACGACCTGCTTCATCAGGTCGCCGATCTCCATGTGCAGGACAAGGTCCGCATACGAATCGTGGTCGGTCTCTTCGCGATTGACGATCACCACGGCCGCGCCCGATCGCTTGGCGATCACGGGCAGTTCGGCAGCGGGGTAGACGACGAGCGACGAGCCGAGCACGATGAAGAGGTCGCTCAGGGCGGCTTCTTCCATTGCGTGGGTCATTTCCGCTTCCGGCATGGCCTGGCCGAACGAGATCACGGCGGTCTTCACGAGGCCGGTGCAGAAAATACAGGTGATGTCTTCGTCCTTCTCCCATCGCGGGCGAAGGTCTTCGAGTTCGTAACGCTTGCCGCACTGGAGGCAGCGGGCGTAGCTGGCGTTTCCGTGAACCTCGATCACCCGGTCGTCTGCGATGCCGGAGGCCTGGTGAAGGTTGTCGACGTTCTGGGTGATGACGCTGGAAACCTTGCCCATCTTCACGAGGTCGGCGACAGCATAGTGGCCGGCATTGGGCTCGGCGCCGGTCCAGCCGGCGGTGCGGTTGAATACGCGGTTCCAGGCCTCGCGCCGCATGTCGCGGGAGCTGACAAAGTCTTGGAAATAGATCGGCGACATCTTGCTCCACACGCCGCCCGGGCTCCGGAAGTCGGGGATGCCGCTTTCGGTAGAGATACCCGCGCCGGTGAAAACGACGGCGCGGCGGCATTGGGAGATCAGGCTGGCAAGGGCTTCGGCGGCATCAGACATGTTCCGGATGTTACACGATATTCCAGCGGCTGCGCTACTTTGAAGTGCGGTCAGGACGAGCCCGGTGTGGAGCTGCCCTCCACCGGCTGTCCGAAGATGAGGATCGCGGCGGCTAGCAGCGCGAAGGCGGCATAGAGCGTGCCGCGGACCGGGGCCTTCGCTTCCCGGAACGCGCCGAACGCAGCGATGCCGCATTGCAGGGCGTAGTAATAGGCGAAGGCCTTCGATGCGAAGCTGATGATCTCGAAAATGTGCGAGAACCAGGTCAGGCCGAGCCCGATCAGGACGAGAATGACATAGGCGACCCGCGTCGGGACGCGCCCTTTCGAGAGTTCCTCAACCAGGCCGCCTGCACCGCTCGTGTCGGCAATCGCGGCGCTGAACTGGGCGCTGAGCGCGGCAACGACCAGGAGCGCCGGCAGGATCACCGAGACGACCTTCATCATGTCGACGATCGCCGTTTCGGTCAGCGGCACGCTCCTGGCGTCGAAGGCGTAGGTCAGCAGCAGGACATAGGCCATGTAGATCGCGGTCGAGAGCCATTGCGCATAGCGCATCGAGCGGATGCGCAGGGGCGCCTTGTACTCGTCGCCGAGATAACGCGAGGTCTCGAAACCCTGCACGGTGATGATCAGGCCGAAGGCCAGCGTGATACCGGTCCAGCCGGTCTCCGCCGGAACCGTCTCCACCAGCTGGCCGAGGCCTGCCTGCTGGGCGAAATAGATGCAGAGCCCGATCAGCAGGCCCGCGATGATCGCGAGCTTCAGGCTGACGGTGACCTGTTCCATGCGCTCCATGGCGGAAAAGCCGCGCAGCCAGCCGACGGCGAGGATCAGGATCAGCGCCGCGCTGGTCACGGCCTTGGCCATGACGGGTGAATTGAACGGCGTCATCTTCACGGCGAAGGCGCCGAACAGGTTGAGATAGTAGGCGACCGAGATGCAATAGGCGAAGGCAAGCGCCCAGGACGAGAAACGCTCGGTTCGCCGCTCCGGCGCTGAACGGTTCGGGTGTGCGTCGATATTGCGGATGTTGAACCGGATGGCCGAGCCGAAGGCATAGGCGGCGACGCACAGGAGCAGCATGACCAGCGGCGCATACTTGCCGTAGGAATGCGCGAGGATCGGCCCGAGGACGAGGAAGCCACTGCCGATGATGGAGGCGAGCGGCGTTACGGTCGCGCGCCAGGCCGGTGCCTTGCGGAGGCCGGGCAGCATCAGCGCCACGAGGGCCGCGAGCGTTGTTGCGCTGATCGCGATGGCCTGCAAACCGGTGTCTCCTGCTTCCTGTTGCGGACCGTTGCCGGTACAGCGCGGGCGCTAGACGACGGTTCCGAAGAGCTTGCCGATGACGCCGGTCACGACCATGGCGGCGACGCCCCAGAAGACGACCCGGATCGCGGCCTTGCTCTTGCTGGCGCCGCCGGCCCGGGCCGAGAGGGCGCCGAGAATGGCAAGGCCCACCAGCGATGTGCCGCCGACAATGGGCGTGATCAGGCGGTCCGGCGAAGCCACCGCAGCCAGAACGGGCAGCAGGGCGCCGATGGAGAAAGTGGTCGCCGAGCTGAGTGCGGCCTGCACCGGCCGGGCCGCGACGATGTCGCTCATGCCGAGCTCGTCGCGAGCGTGGGCTTCCAGTGCGTCATGGGCGGTCAGCTGGCGGGCGACCTCGCGGGCGGTTTCCTCATTGAGGCCGCGGGCCTGATAGATCTCGGTGAGTTCCTGAAGTTCGGCTTGCGGATGGCTCTTGAGCGCGGCGCGTTCGACTTCGAGGTCGGCCTTTTCGAGGTCGGCCTGCGAGGAGACGGAGACGTATTCCCCCGCGGCCATCGACATGGCGCCAGCGACAAGACCGGCAAGCCCCGCCGTCAGGATCGCGCCCGGTGTGGCGTCGGCCGAGGCGACGCCGATCACGAGGCTGGCCGTCGACAGGATGCCGTCGTTGGCACCTAGCACCGCTGCCCGGAGCCAGCCCACACGCTGGAAATAGTGGTGTTCGGTGTGGATATAGGTGTCTTCGGAAACAGGTGGGGATTCGGCCATGGGGGGCTCCTGCGGCATCTCCTGAACGGTATGTCCTGCGTGGCGAAGCCGGGGCGCCGGGTCAAGCCCGCATATTGCCCGCCTGGCCGGGTTTTCCTTGCGCGATGGCCCAGTGCCGGTTAGGCGTTTGAGATCAAGGCATCCAGAGGGACACCCACATGAATCCGCTTCTCGTAGGGCTGGGCATTATCGTACTGATCGCCGGCTTCGTCATTCTCATCTACAACGGGCTGGTGATGAAACGGCAGCGGGTCAACCAGGCCTTCGCCGACGTCGACGTGCAGCTCAAGCAGCGCCAGAACCTGATCCCGAACCTCGTCGAGACGGTGAAGGGCTATGCCAAGCACGAGCAGGAGACGCTCCAGCAGGTGATCGCAGCCCGCAATGCGGCGCAGGGCGCCCATACCGCCGCCGAGATGAGCCAGGCCGAAGGCCAGCTGACCGCCGCGCTGGGCAAGCTGTTCGCCCTGGCCGAGGCCTATCCGGACCTCAAGGCCAATACGAACTTCATCCAGCTGCAGAACGAGCTGTCGGCCATCGAGGACAAGCTGGCCGCGGCGCGCCGCTTCTACAACTCGGCGGTCCAGGACTACAACACGTCCCGCGAACAGTTCCCCGGCTCGATCATTGCCGGCATGTTCAATTTCGAGGGCCGCGACTTCTTCGATGTCGGCGTCGAAGGCCGCGCTTCGATGAGCGAGCCGCCGCAGGTGAAGTTCTAGCGGCCGGCGGAATGTGATACGCCTCGGGAAACCGAGGGAGGTGTCCATGAAACGATTTATTCTGGCGGCGACGGTCCTGGCTGTCGCCGCTTGTGCATCCGGCAGCAGCGGCGGCTGGAGCGCCTCGACCTGGAACGGGCTCGCCACGCAGAACGTCTATGGCGGCGGCTACCAGTTCTATGCCGCGCCGGCCGAGGGGCAGGGTTTCAAGCTGAAATTCACGGTGAAGACCGACGGCAATTTCGGCATTGCCAGCGGCGGAGCGCCGACCGACGAGGAGCTTGCCGAGGCGGCGAAGGCAGCCGCGCCGGAAGGGTGCGTTGTTGCATCGGTCGAACGCACGCCGGACGGCGGTGCGCTGGCGGATTACGATTGCGGGGAAAGTGACGCCATGATCTCGAAAGTCTCCACCTATCTCATGTTTACCGGTGAGGCCGCCGAGGCACTTGCGCTCTATACGGAAGTGTTTCCCGAGAGCGAATCCAGCTTGCGCGAAGGCCCGGTCTACATGGCCGACTGGCGGCTTGCCGGACATGACGTGATGCTGGTCGACAGCCCGCCCGTGCACGATTTCACCTTCACGCCGTCCACGTCGCTGTTCGTGGATTTCGACGATGCTGCCGCGATGGACGCGGCCTTCACGAAACTCTCCGAAGGCGGGCGGGTGATGATGCCGCTCGACAATTATGGATTCAGCCAGCGGTTCGGCTGGATCGAGGACCGGTTCGGCGTGTCCTGGCAGCTGAACCTGGCCTGATCCCGCGTTGCCGCCAGCACATGCGACGCCCGTGAAGGCGCCGCGCGATGGTTTCGGGTTTTCGGGATCGGATTGCTGCCTAGGAATCCGGGATCGGCAGACCTGAAGGTGCCCGGAGACATGCCCGAACACGCGCCGGAATTGCCCGAACGCACCCCGGAAACACCCCGAACAGTTCGGGCATGTTGCGGAGGGCCTCGGGCAGCATCAGCTCGCCGCTGAGGGCAGCGGCGATGCGCTTGTTTTCGTGGAGAGCGGGTTTCGCCCAAGCGGGCGCCTCGGTCTGGCCGGGGACCCATTCGATGCTGGCGAGGAAGACGCGGCCATAAGGCGTCACGCTCCAGTGGTATTTCGTGCCCTTGCCCCACGTCGCCCGCACATAGGCGCGCAGCGCCAGGATCTGGACCCAGATGAGGGGCCAGATCACGGCGAGGTGCGCGGGGAATCCGGGAGGCGGATGGAGCAGCGACATACCCGTATCATACGTCCGGATACGGAGGTGTCGGACGGATTTATTTTTGCGGCAACAGGTACAGCAGGGGGCGTGAGGCGGAGTGTTGGATAAATCGAGACGTGCGGCGACGCGTTGAAAATTTCCAATTGCAGAAGTTGAATCCAGACGTCAGGATGTGCCCGCCTGATTTAAGGATTTCCATGCTCCCCATTCGATTCATGGCGTTCGCCGTCTTTGTTGCTTGCGGCATCATTCAGTTTTCTCTGAATCGCAGTCTCCGGAGGAGACTGGTGGAAAATCATCCGGATGTGTGGGCTGAAATTTCCCGGAATGCCTGGCTCATAGGCAGCGCCTTGTCTCGGTTCATTCATAGCCGGAAGTGCAAGGATTTCGATGACCATGAACTGGCCCGGGCCGCGACCCGGCTCCGCTGGGTGGAAGCAGCCACGCTTTGTGCATGGCTCGTTATGGCTGCCAGCATTTGCTTCAGGTCCTAGTCTTCGAGGCAGGGCGCGTCTGTTGCCCTGACCTGTTGTCATGCCATGACCGGGGCGTGCGGAGGTGCCGGACGGCATGTCCTGATCATATGCGCCGGGTACGGACGACAAGGCCGGTGGGGCGCCGGTTCAGCGCATCTTGATGTCGGACCATTTTCGCGTTATTGACACTATCATGAATATGCGGCGCGTTTTCCGCTCGCCTGCGAAACCGTGCCTGCCAGACCCCGGAAAGAACAAACTGCAAAATGAAAAAATGGATTCTGATCACGGCTGGCCTGATTGCGGCGCTGTCCGTCGGCCTTTTTGCCGCAGTGCTTGCGCTGTTCCCGCCAGCCCTGGTCGTAGCGCCGTCGAAGGACGTCGTGCTGTCCGGTGTGACGGTCTTTAATCCGGGGGCTGCGCGGCTCGAGGACCAGACAATCGTGGTGCGTGCCGGGGAGATCGTGGAAGTGCGCCCGCGCGATCCGTCAGACCCTCAGCCGCTTTGCGAGGACTGCATTGCCATGCCCGGCCTGATCGACGCGCACGTACACACGCCACCGAAATCGATTGTCGGAAATCAGGCACTGTTCTCGCTTCTCTATCTTTCGCATGGCGTTACCAGCGTCCGCGATACCGGAGAGGCGGACAGTTCCGTGGAGAGCCTGGCCGGCCGGCTGAATTCCGGGCGGATGCTGGGCCCGCACATGTATCGTTGCGGCCGGGTGATCGAGAGCGCGCCCGCGTCGTGGCCAGCCGCACTTGTGGTCGAGACGGAGGACGATGCAGCCACGGCCGTGGATCGCATGGCCGATACCGGCGTCGACTGCATCAAGGTCTATAACGAACTGAATGCCGACGCTTTTCAGGGGGTGGCTGAGGCTGCGCGCCGTCATGGCCTGCCCCTGATCGGACATGTTCCGCACCCGGTCGGACTGAAGGGGGTGAGGGATTTTGAAAGCCAGCACATGACGGGCCTTCCGTACTTGTCGCACCCGCGTCCGGAACTCAACATGGATATCCGCGACGATGACGTTCTGGCGATGACGGACGAAGACGTCATCCGGGCGCTCGATCTTGCGGTGGCAAACAACATTTCGTTCACACCGACGCTTGCGAACCTGAGCCTCAGGCTCTCGGCATCGGACTCGGCGCGCTTCCCGCCGCCGGAGCATGGGGACTTGCCGGATTTCTGGCCGGGCGTCTGGCAGACCCTGACCGGTCATCCGACCGGCGAGGAGGGGATCGAGCGGCGCCTGGACTCCGTTCCGCGGTACCGGGAAATTGTCGGGCAGGCGCGTGCGCGCGGGATCGACGTTCTGGCGGGGACGGATACGTTGATGCCGTGGGTCATGCCCGGTGCATCCCTGCATCAGGAAATCGGCGAACTTGCCATGGCCTTCGGAAGCAATGAAGCGGCGCTTGAAGCTGCAACGCGGGTCAATGGCGACCACATCGACCCGGGCAGGGTGGGCGTGATTGCGCGCGGAATGCGGGCCGACATCCTTCTCCTGCGGGAAGATCCGGTTGCGGATCTTGGCGCGCTCGACCGGTGGGCTTTCGTCGTAGCGGATGGCCGGGTGTATTCGCGCGATGAAATGGAAGCCGACCTGATGCGATACCGCCGGCATTTCCATGGCTGGTTCTATTCGTCGATCATGAACCGGGTTGTCTCACTGGTTACCAGCGAGTCGCATCATGCCAACGCGGAGGAATGAGGCGGGACGCTGCGTCAGTCCGTGCCGGACATGGCCCTGTCGGGTTGCTGCTTCGCGCCCATGACCAGAAGCCAGAGGCAGGTGCCGATTTCGCCGATCGAGGACGGGATCGAAGCAAGGTCTGACAGCGTCGTCTGGCTGAAGCCCGGCATGAGGAGCGGGCCGAAGAAGTTCAGCGTATAGCCGAGGCAGCCGAGCATCAGGAAGATGCCGAGCAGGCGCGGCAGGACGCGCGAACGGAAGACGAGGTATCCGAGAGGGAACAGCCAGGCGCCCCAGAACAGGGTGGCGACGAAGACGCCGTCATTGTAGTCGTAGAGGTGTTGCATCACGGCGGCGGGCCGGTCAGCGGCAGCGATCAGGCCGTTCTTTCCACTGACGATATCGATGATGCCGAGCTTGTGGGTCAGGCTGGACATCATGACCGGTACGCTGGTGACGGCGAGGGCGACCATCAGTTTCGCGGCGAGCGGTCCGTGCCGGTGAAGCAGCTTGTAGAACAGGACCGGCAGGATGAGGAACGCGAAGTAGCAGACGAAGGAGGCCGCGACGCTCCACCGGAACAGCGGCATCGCATTCGAGATCATGTCGAAGGTGGCGGCGGCATCACCCTTCACGATGAGGTGCGAGGGCGCATAGCCGAGGGTGAAGATGCCGGTGAGGACGACGACGAGATAGACGGCGCCGGTCAGCCGGCCCATGGACGTGTAGCTCATTGTGAAACGTCCGCGCGCGGCCAGCGGAGGGCGGTCCAGATGATGATGAGGGTGACGAGGATCTCGAACGCCACGACCATCTGGTAGAAGGGCCGCGAGCCGATGAAGGTCATGATCTCGATCAGCGTGTAGGCGAGGCCGAAGACGACGTTGCTCCAGCGGCTGATGACCGGGGGCAGGAGGGATGAGAGGAAGATCATCATGGCGGGGATGGCCAGCATCAGCGCGACGCAGATCAGGACCGTATCGGTCGCATCACCCAGGGGACCCATCCGGCCGGCAGCCATGTTCTCGACCGTGCCCGGCAGGTAGAGGCTGAAATAGTCGTTATAGATGTACAGGGACATCAACGAGGCCCAGAGCAGGGACAGCAGGATGGGCGCCGAGGGGCGGGAATCCTTCAGGGGCGGCTTGGGCATGATGGCAAGACTTTTTCCGATAAACGATAATATCGACTTTCAGTAACACCGGTCTTTTGGCCTGTCAAAAGAGTTTCTTGAGGGCCCTGTCCGGTCCATCCGGAACTGGCCTGAGGGGGGGGCCTCGGGCTGTGCCGCCGGGAGCGCCAACATGCCCCTCTCATATGTACCGGGTACGGAAGACGCGGTACCGGGACAGGCGGATTTCAATTACTTGACCTGCGCGGCCAATGCCCGCCAACTGGCGCGAACGAAGAGCCTGAAGAAGGGATGTGTCATGCGGCGTCGGGATTTCCTTGCTACGGGCATGGGCGCGGGTGTTGCCGCGCTGGGCGGGTGCGCCTCGACGGTTGCACCCGCTGCGGAGTTTGGGCGCGATGACCTCGTCCGGCCCATCGGGGCGCCGATGGAGCCGATCCGGTCGTCGATGGACCGCGTGACGCGCACGATTGTGGGCCTGCGGCCGTTCCGCAAGCCGGGCCCCCGGCTGGAGGCGGTGAAAGTCGGCACCAAGGATGTGGTGCACAATTACGGTCATGGCGGCGGCGGCGTTTCGCTGTCCTGGGGCGTGGCGGAGCTGGCGGCCTCGCTCGCGAAGGATTTCGGGCGCCCGCGCGTCACCGTTCTGGGGAGCGGGGCGATTGGCCTGTCGACGGCGCTTGTGCTGCAACAATCCGGCGCGGAGGTGACGATCTGCGCGAAGGAGTTCCCGCCCTATACAACGTCGAATATCGCGGGCGCGATGTGGCATCCGGTGACGCTGTTCGAAAACGACAGGGTGTCGCCCGGGACGCTGAAGATGCTCGACCTCGCGTCACGTATTGCGTTCAACCGCTTCATCCGCTTCGCCAACGATCCGGGTTATGGCGTCTACTGGATCCGGCAATACTCGATCAGCGAGACGCCGATGAATACATCGCACGAATATGTCGGGGGCGACGCGCTCTATCCCGGTCTTGTGCGGAACCGGCCGGGCGGGCCGTTCGGCTTTGCCTATTACGATGCCTACTACACGCTGATGATCGATCCGGACATTTACCTGCGGGCGCTGGTGAACGATTTCCTCGGCGCGGGCGGGCGGATGCAGGAAATGACGTTCGAGTCCGAGGGCGATCTCGAACGGCTGCCGGATGCGACGATCGTCAATTGCATGGGCCTCGGTTCCGGCAAGGTGTTCGGGGATGAAGAGATCATCCCGGCGCGGGGGCAGCTGAGCTTCCTGCTGCCGCAGAAGGAGATCGAATACGGCTATGCCGGTGGCACCGAGGAATACGGGCTTCTGTATTCCTTCCCGCGCAAGACGGGGATCCTGCTCGGCGGGTCGGTCGGCAAGGGCGACTGGGACCTCAATCCGCGGGCGGATGAGGTGAAGCGCATGGTCTACGGGCATGCGTGGCTCGCGTCGCGGATCAACGCGAAGGCCTGAAGGCGCCTGCGTCAGAGGGCGCGGAACCAGGGGATCAGTTTCGCCAGCGCTTCCTCGATCTCCGGCGTCGAGAGGGCGAAGGAAATGCGCATGAAGCGGTTGCCGTCCACGGGGTCGAAGTCGACGCCGGGCGCGGTGGCGACGCCGGTGTCTTCCAGCAGCTTCAGGCAGAAGGCGAGGCTGTCATTGGTGAAGCGCGACACGTCCGCATAGATATAGAAGGCGCCGTCCGGCGGGGCGATACGGCCGAGGCCGATCTTCGGCAGCGCCTCCAGAAGGAGTTCGCGATTCTTGCGGTAGACTTCGACATGGGCGTCGAGTTCCTCGCGCGAGTCCATGGCGATGAGACCTGCATGTTGGGCAAGCGAGGGCGCGGTGAGGAAGAGGTTGCCGATATAGGCGCCGGTCCGCTTCACGCCGTCTTCCGGCGAGACGAGCCAGCCGAGGCGCCAGGCAGCCATGGAGAAGTATTTCGAGAACGAGTTCACGATGTAGGCATCCGGCGCGTATTCCAGCATGGAATGGATTTCCGGGCCGTAGGTGAGGCCGTGATAGATCTCGTCCGAGATGATGCGGATGCCTTTTGCCTTCGCCACGGCGGCGATGGCGGCGAGTTCCTCTGCCGGGATGATCGTGCCGGTCGGGTTCGCCGGGCTGGCGATGATGACGCCGGCGGGGGCCGGATCCAGTGCGTCGAGCGCTGCGGCGGAGAGCTGGTAGCGCGTTTCCTCGCCGCAGGGGATTTCGACGGCCTCGAAATTCAGGGCACGGATCGTGTTGCGATAGGCGACATAGCCGGGCCGGGCCGTGGCAATGCGGTCGCCCGGCGAGAAGGCGGTGGCGAGCGCCAGTACGAGCGCCGGCGAGGCGCCGCAGGTGATGGCGATGCGCGAGGGGGCCACGTCGACGCCGTAGGTGTCCTTGTAGTGCCGGCAGATCCGGTCCTTCAGGGGGCGGCTTTCCCAATAGCCCATCGGGTCGGAATCCAGCACGTCGTGCGCCCGCGCGATGGCGGCGGAGGGCGCACCGGTGGAGGGCTGGCCGAACTCCATGTGCAGGATGCGGCGGCCCTGTTCCTTCAGGTCATGCGCACGCTTGCTGATCGAGATCGCGCGGAACGGATCGATGTCTTGTCCCATGGGGAAATTACTTTGCGACGAGAGAGGGGAGCCAGGTGGCGAGGGAAGGAACGGCCGCGACGAGCGCGAGGAGCGCAAGCTGCAGCAGGATAAAGGGCACGGCGCCGCGCCAGATCTGCAGCGTGGTGACTTCCGGCGGAGCCGCGCCGCGCAGGTAGAAGAGCGCGAAGCCGAAGGGCGGGGTGAGGAAGCTGGTCTGCAGGTTCAGCGCCATGAGGATGGCGAGCCAGACCGGATCGAAGCCGAGCAGGATCAGCGGCGGGGCAACCAGCGGCACGACCACGAACACGATCTCGATGAAGTCGAGGAAGAAGCCGAGGACGAACATGACCAGCATGGTCATGAACAGGGCGCCCCATTTGCCGCCGGGCATGGAGTGGAGGATGTCCTTCACGATGTCGTCGCCGCCGAAGCCGCGGAAGACGAGGCTGAACAGCGAGGCGCCGATCAGGATGAGGAAGACCATCGAGGTGATGTGCGTAGCGCTTTTCAGCGCGGGCAGGAGCTGGCGCATGCGGCGCAGCACGAGCAGGCCGGCGCCGATGGCCGCGAAGAAGACGACCGAGGCGAGCAGCGTGACCGCAACGCCAGCCATGCTGGCCGTGCTCATCTGGGCGACGCCGAGACGAAGGTCCATCGCGTTGCGGACGACGAGGATCAGGATGAGGCTGGCGAGGCCGGCGAGGATAACCGGGGCGAGGCGGCTGTTCGCTTCGCGGGCGAGGCGGAGGCCTGCGAGCAGGATGGCGCCGGCCGCGCCGATGGCGGCGGCTTCGGTGGGCGGGGCGACGCCGCCGAGGATCGCGCCGAGGACGGCGAAGATCAGCGCGAGCGGGGCGCCGAAGCCGAAGGCGACTTCCTTGAAGGTGAGAGGTGCGGTGCCGTCATCAAGCGTAACGGCCGGGCAGCGCTGGGGCCGCACGATGGCGTTGAAGGCGATCCAGGCGAGGTAGAGCCCGACCAGCAGGAAGCCGGGGATGAGGGCGCCGGCGAAGAGGTCTCCCACCGACACGACGAGCGACTTGCCGCCGCTGGAGAGGCTGGCCTGGCTGGCTGCGTTCGACATCGCGTCGGCGAGCAGGATGAGGACGATGGAGGGCGGGATGATCTGGCCGAGTGTGCCGGAGGCAGCGATCGTGCCGGTGGCGAGGCGCGTGTCATAACCCTGGCGCAGCATGGAGGGCAGGGCGATCAGCGTCATGGTGATGACGGTGGCGCCTACGATGCCGGTGGAGGCGGCGAGCAGCGTGCCGACAAGGACGACCGCAAAGCCGAGCCCGCCGTTCAGTTTGCCGAGCAGGCGGCTGGCGATGTGGAGCAGGTCTTCGGCGACGCGCGAGCGTTCGAGGATCACGCCCATGAGCACGAACAGGGGCACGGCGATCAGCGTCGTGTTCTGCATGATCGAGCCGCCCTGGATCCGGCTGGGCAGGGAGCGGAGCAGCGGTTCCGGGAAAACACCGAGGCCGATGCCGATCAGGGCATAGATGAGAGCGACGCCGCCAAGCGTCAGCGCGACGGGATAGCCTGCCAGCAGTGCGCCGATGGCGGTGGCGAACATTAACAGGGCAAGGATGATTTCAAGCTCCATGCGCGCTCTCCGTCGTGGAGGTGGCAGGAACTTCGTTCGGCATCCGGCCGGTGAGGCGCAGGGCGGCCTTCAGTGCTTCGGAGAGGCCCTGGGTGAGCATCATCACGGCGAACAGGGGCAGCAGCGTCTTGAAGAGGTAGAGGAAGGGCAGGCCGTCGGATTCGCGCGAACCTTCGAACAGGGCCCAGGCACGGGCGAGGCCCTGCTCGCCTGCGGTCAGGATGCGGATGCAGATCGGGAAGAGGAAGAAATAGATGCCGGCTAGTTCGATCCAGTTGCGTCCGTCCGCGCCGAAACGGGGGCGCAAGATGTCCACGCGGACATGGCCGTCGTCGCGCAGGGTGGACGAGGCGCCGAGCATGAACATGGCGGCGAAGGCATAGATCACCAGCTCGTTCAGCCATGTGTAGGAGATGCCATAGGTGTAGCGCAGCACGACCACGACCAGCTGGAACAGGACGAGCGCGATGGCGCAGAAGATCGCCGCGCCAAGCGCGACGCCGCTGACCTTGTCGATGAGGCCGGAAACGGGTTTGGCCAGCCGCTCGAACAGGCCTGGCAGGACTAGCGTGACGAGGGGCAACAGGAACAGCGGCAGGAGGGCGATGCCCACCCATTTGAGCACTGTGCCGAGCTGGAGGAAGAAGGCGGGATCCATGGCGCGGCGTACGGACTATTTGTTCGCGTCGCGGGCGGCGTAATAGGCGCCGTCGGAAATCTTTTCCCAGCCGCGCATCAGCTTGAGCGAGGTCTCGAAGCTTTCGTAGATGCGCTTCTCGATCCCGTCCTTGCCGGAGGCGGCGCGCACGTCCCAGGCGGCTTCGGCCATGGCCTTCACTACGTCCGGCGGGAAGCTGCGCAACTGCACGCCATGCTCGCGGACAAGCAGGTCGAGGTGGACCGAGTTCTGGTAGGTGAACTCGCCGAGCGAGGTGTGGTTCACGCTCTCGCAGGCGGCCTGGATGATCATCTGCTCGCCGGGCGTCATGTCGTCCCAGACGCGGCGGTTGATGCCGACGGCGAGGCTGGAGCCGGGCTCGTGGAAGCCGGGGCCATAGTAATAGGGCGCCTCGCGGTAGAAGCCGAGATAATAGTCGTTCCACGGACCGACCCATTCGGTCGCGTCTATGGCGCCGGTCTGCAGGGCCTGGTAGATCTCGCCGCCGGGGATGGCGATGGACGAACCGCCGAGGGCGCGCAGCACGTCGCCGCCCTGTCCCGGAATGCGCATCTTGAGGCCGACGAGGTCGTCGAGGCTGTTGATCTCCTTGCGGAACCAGCCGCCCATCTGGTGGCCGGAGTTTGCGGCCTGGAAGCATTTCACGCCGAACTGGCCGGAGAGTTCGTCCCAGAGCTGCTGGCCGCCGCCGAAGTCGATCCAGCCCATGATCTCCTGTGCCGACATGCCGAAGGGCACGGCGGTGAAGAAGGGATAGGCCGGGGACTTGGCCGTCCAGTAATACTCGGCGCCGTGGTACATGTCGGCCGAGCCGTTCGCGACGGCGTCGAAGCACTCGAACGCGGGCACGAGTTCGCCGGCGGCGAAGACCTTCACCTCGATCACGTTGTCGGTCATTTCCATGATCCGGCGCGCGACGCGCTCGGCCGCTTCACCGAGGCCGGGCAGGCCCTTCGGCCAGGTCGTGACCATGTTCAGGCGGCGCCGGTTACGGCTGATCGCCGGGGCGCCGAGGAGCGGGGTGGAACTCGGATTGGCAAAGGCCGCGGCCGCGCCGCCAAGGCCGAGTACGCCCGCACCGACGAGGTTGCGTCTGTTGATCATCGTTTCCTTCCCCAAACCCGTTGCTGGGCTACCCCGGACCGGCCTCTGATGGACCTATTCGTCGTCCTGGAGCAATCGCCACCGGTCGCCGTCGAGCACTTCGAGCGGCTTGTAGCGGCGTTTGTAATCCATTTTCGGGCTGCCCTTGACCCAGTAGCCCAGATACACGTGCGGCAGGCCAAGGTCCTGCGCGTGGCGGATATGGTCCAGGATCATGTAGTGGCCGAGGCCGCGTGATTCCTGCGCCGGGTCAAAGAAGGTGTAGACCATCGAGAAGCCGTCGCGCAGCACATCGGTGATGGCGCAGGCGACCAGCGGGGCGTCTTCCTCGGGACCGTCGCGGTATTCGTAGATCAGGCTCTGCACCGGGCTGCCGCCGACCATGGCGGAATAGTCCCGGTAGGTCATGTCCGACATGCCGCCGCCTTCATGGCGGGACTGAACATAGGCCTGCAGCAGGGCGTATTGTTCGCGGGTGGCCGCAGCCTCGACCGGGCGGCGCACGAGGCCGGAATTGCGCTGCATGGCGCGGCGGTCGTTGCGGGAGGGCACGAAGTCCCGTGTCGGCACCCGCACGCTGCGGCAGGCATTGCAGCGCGGGCAGGCAGGCCGGTAGGCGATGGTCTGGCTGCGGCGGAAGCCGGACTGGCTGAGCAGGTTGTGGACGAGATCCGATTCGGTGATCGAGAGGTTGGTGAAGGCCTTCCGCTCGCGCCGGCCCGGCAGGTACGGGCAAGGGCTCGGATTCGTCACGTAAAAGCGCAACGACCGCTCCAGACCGGGGGGCAGGATCTTCGAGTCCGTAAATTTCATGAAGTGACTCTACACTTACAGATCGAACCGCCAAGGGGCGAAGATCGTAAAGACGCACCAAAGCAGGAATACCAGGGGGCCTCCGAAGCGCATGAAATCGCCGAAACGGTAGTGCCCGGGGCCCATGACCAGCATGTTCGTCTGATAGGCGATCGGCGTCGCGAAACTGCAATTGGCACCGTAGATCACGGCCAGAAGGAAGGGCAGCGGGTCGCTCACGTTCAGTTCCGTCGCTGCCGACAGGGCAATCGGCGAGAACAGGATGGCCGTCGCGGCGTTCGAGAGCAGATTGGTCAGCAGCGCGACGGCCAGGAACAGGGCCGACAGGACCGCCAGCGTGCCATAGGGCGAGGCGAGGTTGACCACCGTATGGGCGATCATCTGGGCCGCGCCGGTCTTCTCGAGCGCCATGCCCATGGCGAGGGCCGCGCCGATGACGAGGAAGATGCGCAGGTCCAGCGAGCGGCTGGCCTGGCGGTAGTTGAGGCAGCCGGTCACGAGCATGGCGACCGCGCCGAGCACCGAGGCATGCAGGATCGACACAAGGCCGGAGGCCGCCGCCACGACGAGGGCGAGGGCAATCGCCCGTGCGGCCAGTGCCTTGGTTGTGAGCGGGATCTCGGTCTGCGACCATTCCAGCAGGATCAGGTCGCGGCTCTGGCGCAGTTCGAGGAAGGCCTCGGGCGGTCCGCACAGGAGGAGCGTGTCGCCGGACTCGAGGCGGATCTCGCCGAGCTTTGAGCGGATCATGCGGCTGCGCCGCTGGATGCCGAGCGTCACGGCGCGGGTGAGGCGGCGGAAACCGAGCATTTCCACCGTCCGGCCAACCATGCGCGAGCCGGGCGCCACGACCGCCTCGGTCAGGGACAGCCGGTAGGGCCGGCCGCTGTCGTCGACATCGCCACCGGCCGACTGCCAGACCTGCTGGAGGAAGTCCGGCTGGCGGCTGAGCACGTTCTGGATGGCGGCGCGTGTGGCGGCCACGATGACGAGGTCGCCGGGGCGGAGGGAGAGGTCTTCGTAGGGCGGCAAGAAGGCGCGCTCGCCGCGCTGGATCATGCGGACGGTCATGTCCGGCAGGTCGGTGAACATGCCGGCAATGGGTTTCTTGCCTTGCAGGAAGTGGCCGGGCGTCACCTCGATCTGTGCGAGGAACTGTTTCGTGGACGTGGGGGCCATGTCCTCCGTCAGGCCTTCGCGGACGGGCAGGAGGAATTTCGAGAACAGGATGAGATAGACCATGCCCGCCCCGGCGAGGATCAGGCCCATCGGCGTCTGGTCGAAAAAGCCGAGGCTGCGGCCCTCGATCCGCTGGTAGGCCTCGGCGGCGAGCAGGTTGGTCGAGGTGCCGATCAGCGTGGTCATGCCGGCGAAGATGGAAATGAAGCTCAGCGGCATCATCAGCTTGGAAGCCGGGGCCTTCATCCGGTGGGCGATGGCGCTCATCACCGGCAGGAACATGATCACGATCGGCGTATTGTTGACGAAGGCGCTGATCACGAAGACGGCGAGGAAGGCGAGGATCAGCGTCGAGACCGGGCGCCGGTCATAACCGGAGATCAGCACCTTGGTGGGCCCCTCCAGCGCACCGGTCTGGAACAGGCCCTGGCCGACAACCAGAAGTGCCATGATCGTGATCAGGGCCGGGTTGCCGAAGCCGGAGAGAAGGTCTTGCGCCGTGATCGGGGCGCCGTCTGCGCCATGCGCGCCGGGCAGCGTGAACAGGACCAATAGGCCGGCAATGACGCAGACCGAGACCAGTTCCATCGACCATCGGTCGCTCATGTAGAAGCCGATAGCCGCGCAGACCACGGCGAGGCTTGCCCACATGGGCCAGGTGGTCAGGAGGTAGGCGAGCATCGGGGCTCCGGGACTGGTCTGTTACGGGCCCCCGCAAGCGGAGGGGTTAACCCTCAAACTGGACCAGTATGCTAACCCGGCGGTTAACGGGCAAGTGCGGCTGGCCCTGTAGCAGCGGCCGCGTATCGGCGAGGCCCATGACGCCCCGGATCCGGTCCGGCGCAAAGCCGGCGGCCTCGAACACCCGGCGGGCTTCGTTGGCCCGGTCGGAGGAAAGTTCCCAGTTGGAATAGCCCGGCGTCAGGCTGGGGAAGGCGTCCGTATGGCCTTCGAGCGTAATCGAGCTGTCGGTAGCGGTGATCGCGAGGGCGGTCTTGCGCGCCAGATCGAGACCTTCCGGCGTGAAACGGCCGTCCGCGCGGTCAAACAGGGGCCGCTCGGCCGTATCAACCAGGTCGATGCGTAGGCCGCTGGCATCCCGGGTGAGGACGATGCTGTCACCGGCGGCCACAAGGTCCGGGTTTTCGCTGAGCGCAGCGAATACGCGGTCGGCTTCTGACGGGCCGGATTGTGCAGCAACAACTGCAGGTGCAGCCGGAACAGGGGTGCGATTGTGGAAATAATCGGCGATTTCGCTGCGGCCCTCGGCCGAAACGCCGCTGACCAGCCACATCAACAGGAAGAACGCCATGAGCGCAGTCAGGAAGTCGGCATAGGCCATCTTCCATGTGCCCGTCTTGCGGACGGGCGCAACGGGCATTCTGCCCGCGCCTTCTGAAGAGTAAGTGGCATATGCCATCTGCTCGCTCGTGCCCTCTCCTTCTGAGTGGTCTGGTCCTTCTAGCAGGTCTTGGTGAAGGCCAGTTCAGCGCGAACGGTGGGATTTCGATGAAATTCGATCTATCTGGAACAGGTACAACAGGAGAATCGACATGGCGCGGACGGCATTCCTTGGCCTCGGGGTGATGGGCTATCACATGGCGGGGCACCTCGCCGCGAAGGGCCATGACGTGGTCGTGTGGAACCGGACCGGCGCCAAGGCCGAAGCCTGGGCCGCCCAGCACAAGGGCGAGGTGGCGAAAGACCCGGCCTCTGCCGTCTTCGGGGCGGAGTTCGTGCTGATGTGCCTCGGCGACGATCCGGACGTGGCCGACGTGTTCACCGCCTTCGAGCCGAGCCTTGGCGCGGGCATGACCGTGGTGGATCATACAACTGCCTCGGCGCAGCTTGCGCGCGACCTCTACGACCGTTGCCGGACGAAGGGCGCGCACTTCCTCGACGCGCCGATCTCGGGCGGCGAGGCGGGCGCGAAGAATGGCGCGCTGACCATCATGTGCGGCGGCGACGAGGCGACCTTCGAACAGGCGCGGCCGGTGATGGCGGCCTTCGGCAAGAAGATGACGCTGATCGGCGGCGCCGGCGCCGGCCAGCTCGCCAAGTCGGTCAACCAGATATGCATTGCCGGCATCGTGCAGGGCCTCGCCGAGGGGCTGCACTTCGCTGAAAAGTCCGGCCTCGATGCGGCCAAGGTGATCGAGGCGATCAGCGGCGGCGCGGCCCAGAGCTGGCAGATGGAAAACCGCTGGAAGACGATGGTGGACGATCATTACACGCACGGTTTTGCCGTCGACTGGATGCGCAAGGACCTGCGCATCACGCTCGACACCGCGCGGGCGAATGGCGCGACCCTGCCGCTGACGGCGCTGGTCGACCAGTTCTATGCCGACGTGCAGGCGATGGGCGGCAATCGCTGGGATACGTCCAGCCTGCTCGCGCGTCTGAAGCGCTAGGGAGGCAGGGATGGCAAAGGCGGAAAACAAGACGAAGCCGACGGCGGTGTCGCCGGCAGGCTATGTCGACGCCCTGGACCATCCCCAGCGCAAGGCGGACGGCAAGGTCCTGCTGGACTGGTTCAGCGAGGCGACGGGCCTGAAGCCGAAAATGTGGGGGCCGAGCCTGATCGGCTATGGCCGTTATCATTACAGGTATGAGTCCGGCCGCGAGGGCGACATGCTGATGACCGGCTTCTCGCCCCGCAAGGCAGGCCTCGTCTTCTACATCATGCCTGGTTACGAGTCCGCCGGGATGCAGGAGAAGCTTGCCCGGCTTGGCAGGCACAAGACCGGCAAGGGCTGCCTTTACGTGAACAAGCTGTCGGATATCGACATGGACGTGTTGGGCGAGATCGTCGGAGCCGGTATGGATTTCCTGCGTGCGAACTACGAGACCTACGATGAATGAGAAGCCGGCGTTCCGCTCACGGATTGCGACCGAGGCGGATATTCCTGCGATCCGCGAAGTGATGCATGCGGCCATCGAGGAGAACATGAAGGCTTTCCTCTCGCCGGAGGAGATTGCTGCTGCGCGCGAGACGATGGGGCTGGACCGGTCGCTGATCGCGGACGGGACGTATTTCCTGATCATCGCCTCGAACGGGCGCGTGGCCGGGTGCGGCGGCTGGGGCAAGCGGCGCACGCTCTATGGCGGCGACCAGGCGACCTGGCGGGACGACAGCCTGTCCGATCCGGCGACTGATGCCGCGCGTATCCGCGCCATGTACACGCATCCGGATTTTGCCCGGAAGGGCGTCGGCACCCTGTTGCTGGCGCTGGGCGAGGCAGCGGCGCGCGAGGCGGGCTTCCGCACGATCGAACTCGGCTCCACCGTGCCGGGCGAGCCGCTCTACCGCGCCCGTGGGTATACGGAATATCACCGCGAAGTGATGACCGGCGAGAACGGGCAGGTGAAGACGATCATCCACATGCGCAAGGCGCTCTAGCGCGACTGCGTCCTTTTCGGTGAGGCGGGTTTACATCCCGGCCCGAAGCCGTACCCTCCGGGCGAAATACTCCGCAGGGCCTGCGTGAGACCGGCACGGCCCTTGATCCAGTAACTCCCAGAAGATTGGACATATCATGACGCAGGTCAAAAACGGCGATACCGTACACCTCCACTATAAAGGCACACTGAAGGATGGCACTGTCTTCGACAGTTCGGAAGGCCGCGCGCCGCTGGCGTTCGAGGTTGGCGCCGGGCAGATCATTCCTGGCCTCGATGCCGCCATTCCGGGCATGAGCGTCGGCGACACGAAGACGGTGGACGTGCCGTGTGACCAGGCCTATGGCCCGGTCAATCCGGCGATGCGGCAGTCCATTCCGCGTGGCGAAATCCCGCCGAACATTCCGACTGAAGTGGGCACTCAGCTGCAGATGAAGACGCAGACCGGGGATACGATCCCCGTCACCGTCGTCGAAGCCAATGACCAGGCCATTGTTCTGGACGCAAACCATCCGCTGGCCGGCCGTGACCTGACCTTCGCCATCGAACTCATATCGATCAATCCGGCAGCCTGAGCCTCAGGCGATCGCGTCGGCGTCTACTCCGCCGGGACGGGCGCCATGTTGTCCATAAGGCCGGCGAGTTCGGCGCGGTTGTCATGGTCCCAGGGGTGGAAGCCGGGCTTGAACCAGGAGGCCCAGGTCTTCCAGCCCTTGCCGAACAGGGCGGGCTTCTTCCAGAGGAAGGCCTTCACCTGGCGCTCGGCATCTTCCTGCGTGTAGCCGTCGGCCACGAGCAGCATGGTGGCATAGGAGGCGATATTGGCGGTGAAATTGCTGGTAATGATCAGCATGGACATGCAGCGCCGGTAGTAGCGCTTCAGCGGTGACCAGTCTTTCGTGGCTTCGAGGAAGACGTCATAGGCGACAGCCTTATGCTCGGTCTCTTCCATGGCGTGCCAGCGCCACAGGCGCTCCAGCGACGGATCGGACTTGCTGAACAGCGGGCCGTAATCGGTCTTCAGGCTGACGATCAGTTCGGCCATCATGGCGGTGAAGTGCTCAAGGCAGATCGTGGCCATCAGCATGCGGAAGCGGCCGCCGTCATAGGCGAATTTCACCTTCTCGCGGATCCGGGCCTCAATGGCATCGACCGGGTATTTCGCGCGGTCGATCTTGTTGTTCAGCAGGTGATGCTCGCGCGAGTGGATGGCCTCCTGTGCGATGAAATCCTTCACGTCCTGCGCCAGCTTGCCGGAGACCTCGCCGCGATAGGCCTTCACGGCATCGATGAACATGCGTTCGCCGTCCGGGAAGGTGAGCGACATGGCGTTGAAGATGGCGGTGGCGACCGGGTCGCCGTCCAGCCAGGGGCCATTGTCCGCGCCGCTCATGTCGAAGCGGTAGTCGCGGGGCAGAATCGTCACGTCGTCGGGTGTGCGCTTGTTCGTCATGGGGTTTCGTGCCTTGTGGGAGGGGACCGGTTACGAAATTTGAACTTATGGATATTACTACTGACAAAAATGTCAATAACAGATAAACACACTCCGAGAATTCGCCGTACGCCCGAGGAATCGCGCGCGAATATCCTGTCGGCTGCCGAGGCGCTGCTGGTGGAACAGGGGCCGCAATCGCTGCGCCTTGCGGACGTTGCGAAGGCGGCCGGCGTCGCCAATGCGACCGTGCTGCACCATTTCGGCACCATCGACGCAGTTCAGAAGGCCCTGATGGAGCGGATGATCGGCGATCTGGTCCGCAGCATCATGGCCATCGACATTCCAGCCGATGCCCCGGCCGAGGCGCGCGCGGCGGGCCTGAAGACCCTGTTCGATGCGCTGGAGACACCGGGCGCGGCACGGCTCGCCGCCTGGCTTGAGCTGACCGACGAGACGAGCCGCCTCACCGTGGTGCGCGAGGCGGTGCAGGAAGTCGCGCAGAAGAAGATCGCGAGCGCCGGCGTGCCGGCGGATGTCGCGGAGGACATGATCCTGATGAGCGTCACGCTGGCGCTCGGCGTCGGCCTGTTCGGACCGTCATTGGGCAGATTGATCGGCAAGCCGGAGAGCCGGGCGCGGGAAATGACGCTTCAGATGCTGCTCGGGCATTTGCAGCGGCTGGCGGGGTGAACGGCTGAAAGCGCGCGTGCTTTCAACCAGCGTTTGACCGGAACCGGACGGAAACGGCCAGCGCGGCGGTTTATCTATCTAAACTCAGGGGATTGTGTTTATCTGCTCGCAAAAAAGGTGGGAGATAAACAATGCGGTGGTTCCTGGTCTCGGTCCTGTTCGCCTTTTTCTCGGCGGGCGCCTTAGCGGAAACGCGGATGGCGCTCGTCATCAGTCAGACGGAATACAACAACTCGACCCTGTCCCGCGTGAGTTCGGCGGAATCGGAAGGCAACGCTATCGCGGATGCGCTTTCTGCTACAGGTTTCGCGGTGAGCCGGGCCCGCAACCTGACAAGGAGCCAGCTGAACGCGGAGCTCGATTCCTTCCGCAAGAAGGTGGACCGGGCCGGGTCGGACGCAATCGGCTTCGTGTACTATACCGGCCATGGCATCCAGAATCCGGAGACCAGCGAAAGCTTCCTGCTCGGGATCGATTCCGATATCGAAGTGCCGTCTGACCTCGCACGCTATGGCATCAGCCTCGACGAGCAGAAAACGTTGTTTGCCGCGACCGGCGCCCAGGCGGTCTTCATGGTGTTCGATGCGTGCCGGAACGTGCCGTCGCTGCCGGGTTTCAAGTCCGGCACAAAGGGTCTTTCGAGAACCACCGCCCAGACGAACATGCTGATCGCCTACGCCACCGATGCCGGTGATGTGGCGCAGGAGGGGCTGTACGCACCGATCCTCGCGAGCGAGCTCCGCCGTCCGATGGTCAGCTCCGGGATCGCCTTCCTGAACACGCAGCTTCAGGTCGCCCAGAAGAGCGGTGAACGGCAGCGTCCGTGGACCGACAACAAGATCTACAAGATGATCTGCTTTGCCGGATGCGATGCGCAGGCGGCCGCGCCGACGCCGGTTGCAATGTCGGCCGGCACGAAGGAAGTGCTGACGGAATCGCGCGAAGGCCTCTCGCAATACGAGGCCGTCGGCAAAGCCTATTTCCAGGCCATTTCCGGCGGTGGCGGGTCCCGCATTGCCGGTGACGTCAACTTCTTCGCGATGGGCTGCGGGCCGGCAACGGTGTGGGACGAAAACAGCTGTCAGGCGATCGTTGCCGATGGTGAAGATGGCAAGACGCACATGATGAATGCGCTGTCTGCGAACAATATCGACGAATTGCTCCCCATCGCAGACCTGAAGCGGATTTATGCGGATCTGTCCGACCCGACATACGAGCCCACCCGCCAAATGCTTGGCTATCTCAGCGCGCCCGGCAATGGCTGGTACAGCTACCTTGAAGGGCCTGGCCAGGCAAAGCAGCTTCTGCGTGACCACCTCAAACTTGGAGACCCCTACCAAATCGGGAAGGCCTATGCCCAGGCGATCATGGGCGGGAGTGGTCCGAAGGCGAACGGTGTCGTGGATTTCAACCGGCTCGGTTGTGGCCCGTCGACCGTTTGGGACGAGGCGCGTTGCCAGAAGGTCGTCCTCGACGGCAAGGACGGGAAATCCTTCCTCATGGGGGTCATTACTCCCGATACGATCAATGACCTACTGCCGCGCCGCGACCTGATGCGCATCAGCACCGACCCGGCCTACCGGGATACCTGGTCCATGCTGCAGAACCTCAGCACGCCGGGAAATGGCTGGTTCACCCAGTTCGAAGGCGAAGGGAAAGCCAAGCAGGTGCTGAGACAGCAGATGGTCCTGTGGGACGGCGAAGCCATCGGCCGCGCCTACTTCCAGGCAATCTCCGGCGGCGCGGGCCTGAAATCGGTCGGGCAGATCAGTTTCACGGGCATCGGCTGCAACCCTTCGACCGTCTGGGACGAAGCGTCCTGCCAGACGGCGGTCGCCTCTGGGAAGGACGGCAAGACCTTCATGATGGAAGCGATCACGCCGGGTACGATTGACGACCTGCTGCCCATGGCTGACCTGCGGCGCATCTACTCGCAGGACGGCTATCAGGCGACGCGCGACATGCTGTTCTATCTGAGTACGGCCGGGAATGGCTGGTTCGACTATCTCGAAGGCCCGGGCGGCGCAAAGGCCCTTCTGCGCGAGCGTATTTCTGCTGCGCAGAATTGATCCATGCGAGGGGAGACAGGCTCGCGGAACGGGCTTTTGTAGCGTCCGGGGCGGATAGTCCGCGGCGGGCCTGTTCGGACCGTCATTAGGCAGACTGATTGGCAAACCGGAGAGTCGGGCGCGGGATATGACGCTTCAGATGCTGCACGGGCACCTGCAGCGGCTGGCGGGGTGAAAGCGGAACTTAAAGGTCGGTTGACCCGGTCAGATTGTGCTTGACTGCAACGCTAAATTGCGGAACTTTAGGGTTGATAAGATGCAACCGAATATTGCGTGAGCGGTGGGGGCATAGGTGAGGGCGGGTATCATTGGTTCCGTCGTTGCGGCGATGTTTTTGGCCGGATGCCAGTTGGGCGACGAAGGCCGGGCGAACCGGTATGCAAATAAGCCGGCCGACCAGTCAGATGCTGCAAGTCTTTCGGTTGCAGCCCTTCCACCGATTCAGTTCGATCTGATCCGCAGTCGTCTGAAGCCGAACGATCCAGCCAAATCGGCGAGCGAATTCAGGGACAACAGCATTGAACGCACCCTGTCGATTTTAGAGAGTTCGCGCTCCTCGATCGGTGGCGGCGTCAGCGCCAACCTTCCGGGAGTCACAAAGGCCAAATCGAGTTCCACAACGACAACCTCGACGACAACCGATAATGTGACGTCGTCGACGGGAATTTCGGCCAGTGAATCCAAGCGCTCGGTCGAATCTGGAGAGCGTCCTGACGCATCCGCATCTGCTCCGGATATGGGATCGAACGCCTGGAATTTGTCCAACTTTTCCTCGGAGCTGGATCTGCAGCTCGCGATTGATGCAGCCAATTACATCTACACAAACGCCAAACTTACAGACACCTATTACGATCTAGATCTGTCCCAGGACAATTACGAAGCCTGGGTTGTTCAGCTGAAAGTGAATGTTCAACCCTATGTCCGCGACATGCCTTACGATGTTCGGGCAAACCTCACGTTTTCGGCGACGGGAAATGACATTGCCAGAAAGGTGCGGCTCGTGCCCTTGTTTGCGACGGGCAACTATGAGGCATCCAACTACACCAATTCGCTCGCAAAACTGGCTCAGGTCTATGCGAACATAACGGCGATTGCGGGTGGCACGGGGCTCGGCGCGTCGTTCGAACGCCGGCTTGAAAAGCTGATGGAGCAATCGGGGGTCGATATAAATACCAGGATCTCTGTCGGTGTTCATAATCAAAACCAGGTGCGGCTCAGTCTGCCTGCCGCTTTTTCTCCTCGTTCAGGATACGAAGCGAGAGAGCAGGACTACACGATCACACTTCTGGCTTATGTCGAGGAAACGTGTAGTGGCGCCGACAAGGCGGATCAGACTCTGACGATATCCACTGAGTGGGGGATGATTGACGCCGATACTGGCAGATACCTGAACTACAGAAAAGTCGACTCATCTGGCAATCCGTTGCCCCTGCTACCGGGGTATGAACGCGTTGACGTCCCGTTGCTTCCGATAGAGAGCATCCTCCCGCCGCAGCAGACGGTAGTGTACGTCGATGACGGCACATCTTCGACCAAGTTGGACATACCCGGCGCCGAATACTTGCCCAATGACGAATTCGATGCCTATCTGGTGCGGGACAAGAATGCCGCCTCGACGCTCGCGAATGGTGCAGCCGTTTGCATTGGAGCTAACAACTTCCTGTATCCGGGAGCTGTCGTAAACGACGGCACATCAACAAACGATGTGGACGATATACTGGCTGCGAATGACGTGGTGCTAAAAGATCGTGTGCTGAGCGTTACATTCCCGTCCTTGATCGCATTACAGAAGGAGTCTCCGAACTGGTATTTAAGACTGGAAACGACCCAGGTTTGCGGTTCCACGTTCATGATGAAATGCTATCCCATCGCAAAAAATACCACGAAATCTGGTAGGCCCGCAGAACCCAAGCCTTCTTTCAAGGCGGGCGTTCTGTCGGAATCTGTGCTGGCGTCTGCAAGCAACGATCAGAAGGAAAAGCGGGCGGCAATTACGGCTTATGTACAGTCCGTAAAGGGAGTGTCGCCTGCTAGCCAGTATTTCCGTGTGCTTCTCAAGAACGGAACAATCTTGCCCGCCAACGGCGTTAAAAGCATCCATGGTTCCGTGGAAGCCCGGTCTCAGCAAGATGTCATCGACAATGGGTTTGTCGCGAAAATCGACAGTTCCTTTGAGATCGTCGCCAGGGATATCCAGGGAGACAAGATTCAGCTGATCGTCTTCCCGTGGGACAACGACAAGAACGAACCCGTTTCAATGGACGCCAAGCAGGAATTGAACATCAAGGTCGAAAACTGAGGGTGCATCCATGTCCAAGACATACGAATTCGAAATCGACGGGAACAGCTACACAGTCACAACGGATGCAAGCAGCCTAAAGATATACATTGACGGGGTTCCATACCAACTCACCTTTGGCGATGACGGCGTCAATTACTCAGGTGTCGACGATGAGACGGTGCGGTTGCAGCCAGGCGGGGGATGGCAGAACAAGGGAGGCGTGGCCCCGATGGGATACAAATACAAGGTTCCGCCCATATGCATGGAGTGCCAAGGCACAGTGTATTGTAGCTTCGATGACTGCGTCAAAACTGCGTGCGGGAAATTCTGCCGATAGCCGGGTTCTACCCGCCCAATGCCTCCGCCGCCTTTTCCGCGAAATACGTGATGATCCCGCTCGCGCCGGCGCGTTTGAAGCACATGAGGGACTCCATGATCACGCGGTCGCCGTCGATCCAGCCATTCTGGGCGGCGGCCATGATCTGGGCGTATTCTCCGGAGACCTGGTAGGCGAGCGTTGGCACGCCGAACGTGGATGAGACGCGGTGCACAATGTCCAGATACGGAAGACCTGGTTTCACCATCACCATGTCGGCGCCTTCGGCGAGGTCGAGCGCGACTTCGCGCAGGGCTTCGTCGGAATTGGCCGGGTCCTGCTGGTAGGTCTTCTTGTCGCCCTGCAGCGCCTTGGCCGAGCCGATGGCGTCGCGATAGGGGCCGTAGAAGCCGCTCGCGTATTTCGCGGCATAGGCGAGGATCATCATGTTGGTGAAGCCTTCCTCGTCGAAGGCGGTGCGGATCGCGCCGATGCGGCCGTCCATCATGTCCGACGGGGCGACGACGTCCGCGCCGGCGGCGGCATGGGCGAGGGCCTGCTGGATCAGCTTCTCGACCGTCGCATCGTTCGGGATCGTGCCGTCGGCGTCGAGCAGGCCGTCATGGCCATGGCTCGTATAGGCGTCGAGCGCGACATCGGTGATCAAGCCGACACCGGGGGCGGCATCCTTCATGGCGCGCAGGGCCTGCGGCACGAGGCCGTCCGGGTTGAGGGCGCCGGAGCCGGTCTCGTCTTTCCCTTCCGGGCCGATATAGGGGAAGATCGCGATGGCCGGGATGCCGAGGCTTTCCGCCCGCTTCGCCGTCAGGGCGGCTTCCTTCACGCTCAGCCGGTCGATACCCGGCAGACTGCCCACCGGCACGCGGCCTTCGCCGTCATGCACGAAGATGGCCCAGACAAGGTCTGCCGGGGTGAGGGTGTTCTCGGCGACGAGGTTGCGCACCCAGGGAGACTGGCGCAGGCGGCGCATGCGCGTGGACGGGAAGGATTGGGGGAAATGGTGTGTCATGGGCCCTCATTTGCGCCCGGTCGCGGCCGCTTACAACCAGCCAATTTTACGCACCATGAAACAGCGCTGCGAAACGTCGAGGCTGTGGGCCTGGATTTTCTCCAGTTCCAGCATCCAGTCGGCCATCTCCTTGCGGGCGAGTTCGCGGAAGCCGAGCGCCCGGTAGAACGGACCGTTCCAGGGAATGTCACGGAAAGTAGAAAGGGTCACCTGCTTCAGCCGCCGCTGCCGTGCGACCTGGCAGACATGCTGGACCAGTGCGCCGCCGAGGCCCTGGCGGCCATGGTCGGGGCGGACGCTGATCTGGTCGAGATAGAGTGTGCCGCCGCGCTGGGAGACGAGGGCAAAGCCGGCTGGCGTTCCGTCCCGGTCGATCCGGAACACGTCGCCGACTTCAATGGCCTGCTCGAACACGGCCCACGGCACATGGTCTTGCAGCCCGTCGTCGGAGATCAGCCCGGTCGGCGCAAACAGCTGGCCGGCCGCCAGATCGATCGCGATCAGGGCGTCAATATCCTCCGCTTGCGCCGGGGAGATCAGGTGAGAGGTCCGAGCCAGTTGCATTGACAAGGACGCTTACTCAGAGGAATTCGGGTTGCAACATTTATGTTGTGTCAGAGTGTGTCAGAGCAGAAATACATGAGCGCCTTGTTTTCCGAAGAACAATTGATGATCCGCGACATGGCTCGCAAGTTTGCCGAGGACGCGCTGCTGCCGCATTCGGACGAATGGGACCAGAACAGCCATTTCCCGGTCGATGTAATCCGTTCTGCCGCGGAACTGGGCTTTGCCAGCATCTATGTGAAGGAGGATGTCGGCGGCGCCGGCCTGACCCGTACCGATGCGGCAATGATCTTCGAGCAACTCGCCTATGGGGATGTGTCGACCGCGGCGTTCCTGTCGATCCACAACATGGCGAGCTGGATGATCGACACGTTCGGCTCGGAGGCCCAGCGCAAGGCCTGGCTGCCGAAACTGACCAGTATGGAACTGATCGCTTCCTACTGCCTGACCGAGCCGGGCGCGGGATCGGATGCGGCGAGCCTCAAGACGAAGGCCGTGCGAGAGGGCGACGAATACGTCATCACCGGTACGAAACAGTTCATCTCGGGCGCGGGCACGTCGGACATTTATGTCCTGATGGCGCGCACGTCGGAGGACGGCGCGAAGGGCGTCTCCACCTTCATCATCCCGAAGGACACGCCGGGCCTCAGCTTCGGCGCGAACGAGCGCAAGATGGGCTGGAAGAGCCAGCCGACGCGGCAGGTGATCCTCGACGGCGTGCGCGTGCCGGCGGCAAACCGCGTGGGCGAGGAAGGCCACGGCTTCAAGTTCGCGATGGCGGGCCTCGACGGCGGGCGGCTGAATATCGCGGCCTGCGCGCTCGGCGGAGCACAGCTCGCGCCGACAAGGCACTCGCCTATGCGAAGGAGCGCAGCCAGTTCGGCAAGGCGATTGCGGATTTCCAGGCGACACAGTTCAAGCTGGCCGACATGGAGACCGAGTTGCAGGCCGCGCGCGTGATGCTGTACGAAGCCGCCGGGCGGCTCGACGGTAAGACGCCGGACGCGACGCGCTGGTGCGCCATGGCGAAGCGTTTCGTAACGGATACGGCCTTCAAGGTGGCGAACGACGCGCTGCAGATCCATGGCGGGTATGGCTACCTCGCCGACTATGGCGTGGAGCGTATCGTCCGTGACCTGAGGGTCCACCAGATCCTCGAAGGCACGAACGAGATCATGCGCGTGATCATCAGCCGGGACCTGCTGAAAGGCTGACACGGCAGAACATTACAGAAAATTGTGCCGGAATCGCGTGCATAGGGGCGGTTTCTTGCTTGTTTTGTCTCGACAAATGGCTCCCGGCGCGCTGATCTGAGGCTCTGGAGGGGCGGATCAGCAGGAGGTCCGGCCATGAGAGCGGTCCACAGAACAATAGCCCTTGCAGCTTTCGTGGCGCTGGGGGCCTGCGCCAGCGCGCCGCCCAACCTGAACGACAACCTGATTGTGCCGGGCGAGCGGGTTGGCAATGTCGAGATCGGCATGTCGCTGTCCTCGCTCCTGGCGATGCAGGGCGCGCCGATACGGACGATCCCGATCCCGGACACGCGGGCGACGACCTACTATTTCGACGGCCTGATGGTGGCGGCGGACGAGAAGGTCTACTGGATCATTGCGCGCGATCCGCGCTTTCACACGATCGACGGCGTCGCGGAGGGGTCGGAACAGATCTATGCGCGCGCCATCTATGGCAAGCCGAAATGCGTCGTCACGCGCGATACGGTCACGCTCTACGACTACGACAATATCTATTTCGAAGTCGACAATGACACCGGAAAGGTGAAACAGATCGGCGTCCAGGACCAGACGAGCACCTGCAAAGGCGGGTAGCCGGAACGCAAAGGCTTCCCTGCATCTGGATGGTCCTGCAGTTGCAGGACGGAAAACCATTTGAACCCATTCCCCACTTGCGGCACCGTGCGGCGCGTTGCGGGTTATTCGGAGTTCAAAGATGCGCGGGTTTGCGGCTTTCCTGTTTTCGGTTCTGGCGCTGGTCTGGGCGGGGGTGGCCACGGCCGACGCGCCGAAGACCTGGGGCGAGGCGACGAAGGGCCTGACCCGCGCCGAGGGCTTCCTGCCTTACTATCCGGACGTGAAGGGCGGGCGCATCCTCGCCGCCTTCCCGAAGCCGGATGAAGACGGCGTTTCCCTCCGCGCGATCCAGGCGACGGGCCTGACCGCGGGGCTTGGCTCCAACCCGATCGGGCTCGATCGCGGCTTTTTCGATGGCGGCGCGCTGATCGCATTCCGGCGCGTCGGCGGCAAGCTGATCGCCGAGAAGGAAAACTGGTCCTACACCGCAAGCGCCGACAATCCGCTGGAGAAGAAGGCCGTGCGCCAATCCTTCGCCAGCTCCTTCGTCTGGGCCGGCGACGTCATCGCCGAGAGCGACAGCGGCGAACTTCTGGTGGACCTGTCCGGCTTCCTCACGCGCGACGCGCTGGATATCAAGGGCATCCTCAAGAACAATCCGAAGGCGGGCGTGTTTGCCATCGCGGCCGACCGGTCGATGCCGGATGTCTCCGCGGCGCTCGCCTTTCCGGACAATGTCGAGTTCGATGCCTACCTGACGCTCACAAGCGACGAGCCGAAATCGGAAGTTCTGGCGACGGCCGCGGACGGGCATGCGTTCACGCTGGTCCAGCATGTCTCGCTCGTGCGCCTGCCGGATGATGGCTACACGCCGCGCGCCTTCGACGTGCGGGGCGGCGGCATCGACGTGCCCTATTACGATTTCTCCGCGCCGCTGGACGGCCAGGTGCGGCAGGCCTATGCGCGCCGCTTCCGCCTCGAGAAGCAGGACCCGGCCGCGGCCAGCAGCCCGGCGAAAAAGCCGCTCGTCTTCTATGTCGATTCCGGCGCGCCGCAGGAAATCCGCGATGCGCTGATCGAAGGCGCCTCCTGGTGGGCCGATGCGTTCGCGGCAGCAGGTTTCCCGGACTCCTATCGCGTGGAAGTCCTGCCCGAAGGCGCCCATCCGCTCGACATCCGCTACAATGTCATCCAGTGGACGCACCGCCAGACGCGCGGCTGGTCCTATGGCGGCGGCGTCTACGATCCGCGTACGGGTGAAATGCTGAAGGCGAACGTGATCCTCGGCAGCCAGCGCGTGCGGCAGGACCGGATGATCTTCGAGGGCCTTGCCGGCGCCTCCAAAACCGGAACGGGCGCGGCGGACGATCCGGTGCAGATCTCGCTCGCCCGTATCCGCCAGCTGGCCGCGCACGAAGTCGGCCACACGCTCGGCTTCGCGCACAATTTCGCAGCCTCCTCGAACGACCGCGCCTCCGTGATGGACTATCCGGCGCCGTGGGTGACGGTGAAGAGTGACAGCAGTCTCGATTTCTCGCAGGCCTATGCCACGGGCATCGGCGAGTGGGACAAGGTGGCTGCCACCTGGCTTTATGCGGAGTATCCGGCAGGCGCCGATGACGATGTCGAGGGCGACAAGCTGCTGCGTGCGGCCTATGCCGGCGGCCTGCGTTTCGTCGACGATCCGGAAGCGCGCGGTGCAGGCACCGGTCATCCCTATGCGAGTGTCTGGGACAATGGCGCGGATGCCGTGGCGGAGCTCTACAATACGATGCGGGTGCGGAAGATCGCGCTC
>JAWKUV010000008.1:0-120009 GCA_041398365.1 Hyphomonas sp.
GCCGGCCCGGACTCGGTGTCATGGCAGGTGTTCAAGAACCCGATCGCGCTCGCCATCGGCGGTGTGGCGGCGGTCCTGCTCGAATTCGCCGACGCGCGCATCCGCTCCGGCGTGTGGGATCACTCGGTCTTCAAGACCGACCCGATCGGCCGGTCGAAGCGGACCGGCACTGCTGCCATGGTTGGCGTCTATGGCCCGCAGGCCGCGGCCCGGCGCGTCATCCAGGGCGTCACCAACATGCACTCGAAAGTGCAGGGCACGACGCCCTCCGGCGAGGCCTACAAGGCGCTCGACGTGGAATTGCTCGACTGGGTCAGCGCGACCGCCGGCTTCGGCTTCCTCACCGCCTATGACCGCTTCGTGAAGCCGGTTTCCGATGCAGACAAGAAGCGCTTCTTCGAGGAAGGCGTTCCCGTCTCACGTCTCTATGGCGTCCAGAACCCGATCCGCTCGCTCGAGGATTTCGACGCGATGCTGCAGAAACTGCTTCCGCGCTTCGAGCCGCACCCGATCAATACCGAATTCCTCGACATCATGTGTTCCGGACGTGCCGCCCCCGGCGTGCCGAAAGGCCTGCAGAGCGCGCTCGTCCATGCCGCGGTCGACATCCTGCCGAAAGCCGTCCGTGAACGGCTGGAACTCGGGCCGCAATACGACCTCACATGGAAGGGCGAGGCGACGGTGAAGATGATGGGCCGTCTCGCCGAGAAAATACCGGATCCGACATCGCCCGCCGCGCATGCCAGCGAACGCCTCGGCCTGCCGCGCTCCTTTCTCTGGAAAAGCCCGGCCGAGCGTGCGCGCCTTCTGGCTGCTGCCGGCCGGCCCTCGCTCCAGAACGCCTGACCACGAAAAACCAGACAAGACATATCCAGGAGGAAATGAATGGCACTCAAGACGCGTTTTACCGAACTGTTCGGTATCGAGCACCCGATCGCGCAGGGCGGCATGCAATGGGTCGGCTATGCCGAGATGGTGGCGCCGGTGGCGAATGCAGGCGGCCTCGGCTTCCTGACGGCGCTGACCCAGCCGACGCCGGAAGACCTCGCCAAGGAAATCAAACGCACGCGCGAAATGACTGACAAGCCCTTCGGCGTGAACCTCACGATCCTGCCGGCCATCAAGCCGCCGCCCTATGCGGAATACCGCCAGGCCATCATCGAAGGCGGCGTGAAGATCGTCGAAACGGCCGGCTACAAGCCGCAGGAACATATCGACGACTTCAAGAAACACGGCATCAAGATCATCCACAAGTGCACAGCCGTCCGCCACGCCCTCTCGGCCGAACGCATGGGCGCCGACGCGATCTCCATCGACGGCTTCGAATGTGCAGGCCACCCGGGCGAGGATGACATTCCGGGCCTGATCCTGATCCCGGCGGCTGCCGACAAGGTGAAAGTGCCGATGCTGGCCTCCGGCGGCTTCGGCGACGGACGCGGCCTTGCGGCGGCGCTGGCCCTCGGTGCCGACGGCATCAACATGGGCACGCGCTTCTGCGTCACCAAGGAAGCGCCGATCAACGAGGCGTTCAAGCGCCAGATGGTCGAGAATGACGAACGCGCCACGAACCTCATCTTCCGTACCCTGCACAACACGGCCCGCGTGATGAAGAACGCCGTCTCCGACGAGGTGGTCGCCATCGAGCGCAAGGGCGGGGCGAAGTTCGAGGATGTCCAGCACCTCGTTGCCGGTGTGTGCGCGGCCGCAAGGCCATGGCGGAGAGCGATACAGATGGCGGCATCTGGTCGGCCGGCATGATCAGGGCCTGATCCACGACATCCAGAAGCCGTGAAGAGCTGATCGACCGCATCGTCGCCGACGCCGAAGCGATCATCAAGGGCCGCCTCGAGTCGATGATCAAATAAGCGGGGAGGGTCATATGGCTTACGAGCAGGTGCTTCTTGAAAAGGATGGCCCTGCGGCCATCATCACCCTCAACCGCCCGGACAAGCTGAACGCGTTCACGAACCAGCTTGGCCGGGAACTCGCCGATGCGATCCGTGCCTGTGATGCCGATGATGACGTTCGCGGCATCATCATCACGGGCGCGGGCCGGCATTTCTGCGCCGGGGCGGACATCTCAGATGGTGCGGATGCGTTCGACACAAAGAGCGGATCGGGCGCGAAGAATTTCGGCACGGCCGAACCCGGCAAGGATCGGGACGGGGCAGGTTTCATCGGTGCGATGTACGCCTGCCAGAAGCCGCTGATCGCGGCCTTCAACGGCGCGGCAGTCGGCGTCGGCATCACGATGATGCTGCCGACCGACATCAAGATCGCATCGGAAAAGGCGAAATTCGGCTTCGTCTTCGCCCAGCGCGGCCTACCGCCGGAAGCGGGCAGCGCCTGGTTCCTGCCGCAGCTCGTCGGCCTGCCGCAGGCGCTGCGCTGGTGCATGACCGGCCGCGTCTTCGAAGCCGAGGAAGCGCTGGCAGGCGGCCTGATCAGCGAGATCCATCCGCCGGAGGAACTGCTGCCTGCCGCCAAGCGAATCGTCGCTGAAATCGCGCGGAATACAGCGCCGGTCTCGGTCGCGCTCGTCCGTCAGCTGCTCTGGCGATTCGGGCCGGCGGCGCACCCGTTCGACCTCCTGAAGGTCGACGGCAAGTTCGCCCTGAGTCTCGGATCGTCGCCGGACGTGAAGGAGGGAGTCACGGCCTTCCTGGAAAAACGTGCGCCGCATTTCCCCGGCAAGGTCTCGGCCGACATGCCGGAAGGCTATCCCTGGTGGACGTAGACCGGTGCCCTCACAGGGCGCGCCTCAGGATGCATCGATCGAAGTGACAATCACGACCACACGGCGATTTTCCTGCCGTCCCAAAGCCGTGTCGTTGGTCTCGACAGGATAGCGTTCTCCGGCGCCTTCGGCCTCAATGCTGCCGGACTTCATGCCCGCGGCGATCATGGCTGATTTCACCGCCAGCGCCCGTTGCAGCGATAGTTCGTCATTGTATTCGGCCGGGCCGTCTGAATCGGTATGTCCGACAACCTTTGCGCCGTGGACGCCAACCCCGAGCAGCGCCCCCGTCATTGTTCCGATGTTCTCGGCCTGCCCGTCGGCGAGCGCGCTTTGGTCGAACGGAAAGAGCAACTTGTTTGAAAACGCCAGTTCCCACGCATCGCCGACCTGTTCGAAACCGTTGTCCCGCAAAACCGAGATTTGTTCCGGAGTAAACGCGGCCGGAGGCGGTGCGCTCTGGCAAGCTGTGACTGCGAGTGCTGCGGCGAACAAAATTCTACGCACGGCCTGTTTTCCTCATGTCCAGTTTAATGCTGGTTGGTTTTCTGTTTGTACATTGCCGCATCGGCGCTGTGCACGAGTTCTGCAACCGTCCGCCCGTCCTCGGGGTAGAGTGCGTATCCAACACTGACGGAACTGAAAATCTTCTTTCCGTCGGGAAGTTCGATTTCCTGAGCCATCAGCCGCGCGATGCGTTCGATCACTCGTTCGACATCGGTGCGGGTAACCGATGCGCCGAGAATCGCGGCGAATTCGTCACCACCCTGACGGAATGCAAAATCATTGCTCCGGATACTGGCCATCAGGCGCATGGCAATATTCTGCAGGATCGTGTCTCCTGCATTGTGCCCATACGTATCGTTTATCTGCTTGAACTTGTTGGCATCGACATAGAGCACGGCAAACGGAGCGCCGGTGCGCTCGGCTTCGTTGACGGCCGATTGAAGCTTGCGCTCGAAATAGGCGCGATTTCCAAGTCCTGTGAGGTTGTCATGTGTCGCCTGATGCGAAAGGACCTTGTTTTCGTGTGTGATGGTCGTGTGCCAGCCTTTCAGCTCCGTCAGGAGCGCGTTGAAGTCCTGGCCGAACTGGTCGATTTCGAAAATGCCTGAAGCCGGCACGCGCTTGCCGAATGTCCGGTTGGTGCGCACGTCGTGTGCGACCTCGGTGACCCGCGCAAGCGGATCGAGAACGTCGTTCCTCAGGCGGCGGGCAAGCATCTGAGTTGCGACGACTGCAAGGCCGAGGCAGGAAATGGCCACAAGCAGACCGGAACGAAGGAAGCGCAGGAACCCGCCGATCCCGCCATGCACACGCACCTCGGCGATGATCTTGCCTGAACGCTGGATCGGGCTCGTCGCCGGGCCGGGCCAGAGGATATTGCTCTGTACAGGTTCAATGCCTGCAGGCTTGCCGCTGCCGGGCTTTTGCCAGCGTGCGATAAGTGTTCCGTCGACTGAAACGATGTCGATCTGGCGCACATCGTTCATGCCGGCAATTTCATTCAGACCGTCCCGGATGGCATCGACATCGCCGAAAACGACAGCCGGTTCGATCGTGTAACTGGCCGTGCGGGCCACCAGGGCGAGGTTGCGTTCAACATATCCGCGGATGATGATGATGCCGCTGAACAAGAGCACGACCCCGGCCATTGCCACGGAAAAGATGATCAGCCGCAGGTGCGCCCGTGCAAGCACGTCGCGCAGGGTCGGCAAACGGGAGGCGGTCTGATCGGACATCAGTTGTACCCTCCCTGTGACATGCGCAGGACCCGCGGGTCGATCCGGACTCCGGACCGTGACACGGCGTCAATGTTGAGCTGGAAGGCGATGGCATCTTTCAGGAGCACCAGGCAGAACATGGCTTCGCTCCGGCAGTCCGGATCGTTCTCTGCAATGGTGACAATAGGCGCTCCACGGACAGTCGTTGTCCACCGCTGCAAATCTTCAAGCGCCATGTTGCCGAGATAGAGCGCATTGCAGGTATCGGGGACGATGTCCGTGTCCGGCGCAAGGAAGTAACGGGAAACCGGTGTTCCGTCGGGCAGGGAGATGTCGCCGAGGCGGCTTGCGTGATGGGTCGGACCAACCACGCAGATGCCGACTCGTTCCGGTTTGGTTGGCCAGCGGGTGTACTCAAGGATGTTCCCGACCATGCGCGCGGCCCCCCGCGCCTCGGACTCAGCACCTTCGCCGAAGGGAACGCTCACGGGCGTTGTGGGCGGCGCAGCTGAAGCGGTCTGCAGGCAGGCCAATGCCAGCAGCAATAGTGCAGATACCGCTCTCAATCCGCCACCCTCGATTGCGTGTGAATCCCATCCATGGGGACACCGTTAACCTCAACTTATGAGCGGCAAAACCGTTTCTAGCAGATCGGCTGCGTCCGGCGGATCGGGAATCGGGGCCGCGCCGAGAGGGCGTGTGCGGTGGTTGCGCAATGACTGCTGCGGTCCGCGAGATGCCCGGATATCCGGGCATTTTGCCTTTGTGTTCGGGCAAAAAGGGCCTGTGTTCGGGCCCCGGTCGGGCACCGGAAAGCGCGTACAGGTGTTGGATAAGCTGTTGGAAAGGAAGTGGCTCCGCGAGTAGGACTCGAACCTACGACCGGGCGATTAACAGTCGCCTGCTCTACCAACTGAGCTATCGCGGAACAGCCGGAGAGGGGCTATTACCAGACCGATCCACCGGTTCAAGCCCTCTGATGCTGCGCAAGGCACAATTCTTTCAGCAGGATGCCGGAAAGCGCAAAAAAAAGGGCGGGAGATGATGTCTCCCGCCGAGGCGTTGGGTGATGGTGGGTGTCTCCAAGAGAAGACACGTTAACGATCTCCGGAAATGGTTAACATCATCTAAACGAATAGCCGGAAATCCGGATTTTCCCGTCAATACCTTCCACAGATGCGGGGCAGGCGTAGGCAGACACGCGGAAGCGCGTGATTCTTCAGGGAATTTGCGATGTTAGGAAGGTTTGGAGGCCCCACCCGGAATCGAACCGGGGTGCACGGATTTGCAATCCGCTGCGTCACCACTCCGCCATAGGGCCATGCCGGAAGGCGTCCCTAGCAACCTTCCGCGAAGGGTGCAATCTGCCGAATTCACGCTGCTGCGCGTTTATCGCCGATTGCATGTGCGAAGCCGCATGTTAAAGGGCACGACTGAGGAACATTCGCACCCCGAAAGGCGAGAGCACATGAACTTCGATGCCGCACGCGAAATCATGGTCGACAGCCAGGTCCGTCCGAACGACGTGTCCGACCCGGAGATCGTCCACGCGTTCATGCGTACGCCGCGCGAGGCCTTCGTGCCTGCCACGCGCAAGCCGGTCGCTTACTCCGAGCTCGAGATCGAAACGTCCGAGGGCCGCGCCCTGTGGACCGCGCGCGATACCGGCAAGCTGCTGAAGATGGCGCAGGTCAAGCCGACCGACATCGTTCTCGTGATCGGGGCAGGGGCCGGCTATGAGGCGGCGCTGCTCAGCCACATGGCGGAGACGGTGATCGCGCTGGAAGAATCGGCCGCCCTGGTCGATGCGATGTCGGAGCGCTTCGCGGTGCTGGGCATTGACCGCGCCGTGGCCGTCGACGGCAAGCTTGAAGACGGCCTCGCCGATCAGGGTCCGTTCGATGTGATCTATGTCTGCGGCATGGTCGAAACCGTGCCGGATGCCTGGGCGAAGCAGCTTGCCGAAGGCGGCCGCCTGGCGCTGGTCCAGCTCGATCCCGATGGCGTCGGCCGCGGCAAGGTCTACACCCGTGCTGGCGACACCGTGTCGGCCCGCTACGGCTTCGATGCGTTCCCGCCGAAATTCTCGCGGTTCGACCGCAAGAAGGCGTTTGTCTTCTGACTTTTTGAGCCTGACGGCGACATCGTTAACTCCCCAGAAAAGTGAACGGTGTTCTCTGGCGGTGCTTGCCCTATATAACGGAGTGTAATCCGTATTACGGCACCTGAGGAGCCTCGCATGACCCTGAAGTTTCGTATCCTGGCAGGCAGCGCCCTGGCCGTTTTGCTGTCGACTGGCGCCGCTTCGGCCGAGACGCTCTCCGACGCCATCTCCTCGGCCATCCAGTCGAACCCGCAGCTGGACACCCAGCGCGTCGCTTCCGAGATCGCCCGCGAGAGCCTCGAGCAGGCCCGCGCCGGCGGCCGCACGACCGTCAGCGTCGGCGCCTCGGCGGGCTACCAGTATACCGATACGAACTCGCCCTTCAGCCTGAACAATGGCGACTCGGGCTCCCTGTCGGCGCAGGTCCAGGCGACCAAGCCGATCTACACGGGCGGGCGAGTCTCCGCCGGTGTGCGCCAGGCCCGGGCCGGGATCGACGCCGCCGACGCGCAATACGCCGGCGCCGAGCAGGACCTGATCCTGCAGGTCATCACCGCCTACATGGACCTCCGCCGCGACCGCGAGACGGTCGCCATCCGCCAGAACAATGTCGATGTGGCCGCCGAGCAGGAGCGTGCCGCCAAGGACCGGTTCGAGGTCGGCGTGGTCACGCGGACGGACGTCTCTCTATCGACCGCGAATCTCGAAGGCGCCCGCGCGGCCCTTGCCAGCGCTGAAGCCGCGCTCGAAGCCAGCAACGCCAATTACAGTTTCCTGACGGGTCTGACCCCGGGCGAGCTTGCGCCGCCGCCGCCGGTGCCGCCGCTGCCGGCATCGCTGGAAGAGGCGACCCGTATCGGTCTCGAGAACAACCCGGACATGATCGCGGCGCGTCACAATGAACGCGCTGCCAATGAAGCCATCGAAGCCGCCAAGGCGCAGGGCCGTCCGACGGTGAACCTCGTCGGCACCGCCCAGTCCCAGGAAGGCTATTATTCCTCCCGGGACGTCACCCAATCGAGCGTGTCCGGCGTGATCCAGGGCTCCATCCCGATCGTGACCGGCGGCCTGGTGAAGAGCCAGACCAAGTCGGCCCGCCTTCGCCGTGACCAGGCGCGCCGCCAGATCGATTCGCTCGACCGCTCGATCCGGGCCCAGGTCGCCTCTGCCTGGTATGGCTACGACGCGACGCTGCGGTCGATCGAGGCGTCCAAGCGCCAGGTCGAAGCCGCCGAGATTGCCTATGACGGCGCCAAGGAAGAGCTGGCGGTCGGCGTACGCACCACGCTCGACGTGCTCGACCAGGAGCAACAGCTGTTCGAGGCGCGCCTCTCGCTCGTCCAGTCCGAGCGGAACGCCTATGTGGCTGCCCACCAGCTGCTCCGCGCGACCGGCCAGCTGACCCAGCCGTAGCTGACCGCCCCGAAAGGGGTTAATATTGTCAGGCCTTTGTTAACCCAATCGCCTTAGCGGTCGTTGATGGAATCGCTGACGCTTAAGCATATCAGGGGGCTTTGATGGCCAACGAAGCACACAAGGAACCGACGATGGAGGAAATCCTCGCGTCGATCCGCAAGATCATTTCCGACGAATCCTCGTCGCCCGCCGCCACTGCGCCGGCGCCTGAGCCCGAAATCGCCAACGACGACGATGACGAGGCCGCGACGCTCGAAGAGGTAATGTTCGACGAAGAGGCCCGCGAAACCGCGGCTGAACTCGAAGTCGAGGAATTCATCGACGACGAGGAAGAGTACGAAGTCGAAACGGCTGCCGACAGCTTCGAATCGCTGGTCAGCGCCTCCCGCGCTGCGCAATTCGAGCCGGCGCCCGCACCGCAGCCTGCGCCTGTGCGGCCCGCACCGGCCCCGGTGGCCGCGGCCCCGGTCTTCGCCAAGCCTGCACCGACCCCGGCGCCCGCTCCGGCGCCCAAGGAGAAACCCATGCCCGCTTCGCCCGCTTACGAAACCTCCGCACTGACGGCAGACTCCACGGCCAACGCCGCTGCCGGCGCTCTCGGCAAGCTGATCTCGAAGATGGATCTTGGCGGCGACCATACGCTGGAAGGCCTCGTCCGCGAGATGCTGCGCCCGATGATCAAGGAATGGCTCGATGCCAACCTCGCCGCCATTGTCGAGGAAAAGGTCGAAGCAGAGGTAGCGCGCATCTCCCGCATGGCGCGCTAGCCTCTCCCGCCAAATTGTTTATAGGGAAGGGCGCGCCGCCACCGGCGCGCCTTTCTTTATCTGGAATACGCCCGAACCGATGCTCGACCAAAGATTTGACCCCGCCGAAGCCGAACCGCGCCTGTACGAAGCGTGGGAGAAGAGGGCTGCTTCAAGCCGTCCGGCGATACGTCCGCAGAGGCCTATTCCATCGTGATCCCGCCGCCGAACGTGACCGGCGTGCTGCACATGGGCCACGCCCTGAACAATACGCTGCAGGACCTTCTGATCCGGTTCGAGCGGATGCGCGGCAAGAACGTGCTGTGGCAGCCGGGCACGGACCATGCCGGCATCGCGACCCAGATGGTCGTTGAGCGCCAGCTGGCCGCCGAAGGCAATATCGACCGCCGCTCCATGGGCCGCGATGCCTTTGTCGAGCGCGTCTGGGCCTGGAAAGAGGAATCCGGCGGCGCCATCGTGAAGCAGCTGAAGCGCCTCGGCGCTTCCTGCGACTGGACCCGCGAGCGTTTCACGATGGACGAGGGCCTCTCGAAGGCCGTCACCAAGGTGTTCGTGGACCTTTACAACAAGGGCCTGATCTATCGCGACAAGCGGCTCGTGAACTGGGATCCGCACTTCCAGACGGCGATCTCGGACCTCGAAGTCGACCAGCGCGAAGTCAACGGCCATTACTGGCACCTGCGCTATCCGCTGGCCGATGGCGTGACCTACGAGCACCCGGTCAAGGACGCGGACGGCAACGTCACCGGCACGGAGACGCGCGACTATATCGTCGTTGCCACCTCGCGCCCTGAGACGATGCTGGGCGATACCGGCGTCGCGGTGCACCCGGACGACGAGCGCTACAAGGGCCTCGTCGGCAAGTTCGTGGAACTGCCGATTGTCGGCCGCCGCGTGCAGATCATTGCGGACGAGTATGCGAACCCGGAAAAGGGCTCCGGTGCGGTGAAAATCACGCCGGCACACGACTTCAACGACTTCCAGGTCGGGGAGCGTGCCGGGCTGGCCAAGCTGAACATTTTGGATTCAACGGCCAAAATCGTCGGTGGCGAGGAAGCTGATCTTGCAGGAATTCCGCACCTCATGCGCGGGCTGGTGCGTGAATTGGCGAGGGACGAGATCGTTGCTTCGTTCGAGCGGGCCGGACTACTGGACCACATCGAGAACGTGAAGATCGAGCAGCCCTTCGGTGATCGCTCGAATGTCGTCATCGAACCGTGGATGACCGACCAGTGGTATGTCGATGCCAAGACGCTCGCCCAGCCGGCCATCGCAGCGGTGAGCGACGGCAAGACGCGCTTCGTGCCCGAGAACTGGGAGAAGACCTATTACAACTGGATGGAGAACATCCAGCCTTGGTGTGTCTCCCGCCAGCTATGGTGGGGGCACCGGATTCCAGTTTGGTATGGGCCTGATCTGAACGATAGGACCAAACAGGTTCTCTTTGTTGCAGAAAGTGAGAGTGAGGCTCTCAAAGAAGCACAAGCGTTCTATGGACGCTCCGTTGAGATCCGCGAGGGCAATCTTGTATTAGCTCTGTGGGATGAAGAGCCGGGAAGCCCGATTCCCATTGTACGAGACGAAGACGTTCTCGACACCTGGTTCTCCTCCGCGCTCTGGCCGTTCTCGACGCAGGGTTGGCCGGAACAGACGGACGACCTGAAAACCTTCTATCCGACGGCCACGCTGGTCACCGCGTTTGACATCATCTTCTTCTGGGTCGCCCGGATGATGATGATGGGCCTCGAATTCACCCATCAGGTGCCTTTTAAAGACGTCTACATCCATGCCCTCGTCCTCGACGAGAAGGGGCAGAAGATGTCGAAGTCCAAGGGCAACGTCATGGACCCGCTGGACCTGATCAACGAGTACGGCGCCGATGCGCTTCGCTTCGCGATGAGCCGCCTTGCCGGGCAGGGCCGCAACATCCGCCTGTCGAAACAGGTGGTCGAGGGCAACCGCAACTTCGCGACCAAGCTCTGGAACGCCGCCCGCTTCGCCGAGATGAACGAGTGCGGCGCGCCGGGCGAGATCGACTTCGCTGCCGTCGAAAGCCCGGTGAACCGCTGGATCCTCGGCGAGCTGTCGGCCTGTGTGGCAGACGTCACCAAGGGCATCGAGGACTATCGCTTCAACGATGCGGCCGGGGCGCTCTACCGCTTCATCTGGAACACGCTCTGCGACTGGTATCTCGAGCTCATCAAGCCGCTGCTGAACGGCGTCGATGATGCCGCGAAGGCCGAGACGCGCATGGTGTGCGGCTATGTGCTGGACGAGTCGCTGAAGCTGCTGCACCCGTTCATGCCCTTCATCACGGAAGAGCTGTGGGAGCGCCGGGCGACCGGCCGCGCCTATGAGAAGGGCTTCCTGATGCTGCAGAAGTGGCCGGAATTCACTGGTTTCCACGATGCGGCCGCGGCGAAGGAAATGAACTGGGTCATCGACCTGATCACCGAGATCCGCTCGATGCGGAACGATCTCGACGTGCCGGCCGGTGCGAAAGTGCCGCTGGCCTTTGTCGGGGCAGGCGCGGACGTCGAAGCCTGCGCCATGCGTCACGAAGAAGTGCTGAAACGCCTCGCGCGCCTGGAAGACATTGCCATCACCGATACCGCGCCGCCGGGCACGATCTCCATCGTCATCGGCGAGACGGTTGCGGCCCTTGCCATCGTGGATTTCATCGACGTGGCCGAGGCGCTGAAGCGGATCGACAAGGAACTCGCCCAGCTCGACAAGGACATCACCTCCACCGAGAAGAAACTCGCCAACGCGGATTTCGTCTCCCGTGCCCCCGAGGAAATCGTGGAGGAAAACCGCCAGCGCGTGATCGACTGGAAAGCCCGACGCGAAAAACTCCATTCCGCCCGGAAAGGACTTGAAGGTCTCTGACCTTCGGGTCCAACCTGTCCTGAGATGGACAGGAGGCTTCACCATGACTTTCCGGCCGCTTCTCGCGGTAGCCGCGTTTTTCCTCGCGGGCTGCCAGGCTGTGCCTGAGCCTCAGGCGGTTGCGCCCGAAGGCGGATGGCGGCTCGCCATCCATGGCGGCGCCGGCGTGATCACGCGGGGCAGCATGACGCCCGAGCAGGAAGCGGCATTCGAGGCGGGCCTGAAGCAGGCGCTGGAAGCCGGGGCCGAGGTGCTGCGCAATGGCGGCAGCGCCGTGGACGCGGTGCAGGCAGCGGTGATCCCGATGGAGGACAATCCGATCTTCAACGCCGGCAAGGGCGCGGTTTTCACCGCTGCCGGTACGCATGAGCTGGATGCCTCGATCATGGATGGCCGCAACCGGAATGCAGGTGCCGTGGCGGGGGTGACCGTCGTGAAGAACCCGATCCTCGCCGCCCGAGCGGTGATGGACGAGTCGGAACACGTGATGTTTGCCGGGCCGGGCGCCGATGAGTTCGCGCGCCTGCACGGACTTGAGATCGTGCCGAACACCTATTTCGACACCGACTGGCGCCGGCAGGCGCTGGATCGCGTGCTGGAAACGCAGGCGCGCACCGCTGCCGACAAGCACGGAACCGTCGGAGCCGTTGCCATCGACAAGGATGGGAATCTTGCCGCTGCAACGACAACCGGCGGCATGACCGCGAAGACGGCCGGACGCGTCGGTGACTCACCCCTGATCGGCGCGGCAACCTATGCCGAGAACGGTGTCTGCGCCGTCTCTGCGACGGGCCATGGCGAGTATTTCATCCGGGTCGGTGTCGCCAAGACGATCTGCGACCGGGTGAAACTGGCAGGTGAGCGTATCGGCGATGCTGCGCAGGTGGCGTTGGACGAAGTGGCCGAACTTGGCGGCGACGGCGGCGTCGTGCTGATCGACGGGACGGGCAAGGCCGATTTCGTTTTCAACAGCGAAGGCATGTACCGCGGATGGATCGATGCCGATGGTTCGTGGACGGCGATTTACGGAGACGAGGTGGAAGGGCAATGACGATGGAAATGAGAGATCTAGGTCGCAGCGGTCTCAAAACAGCACCGCTCGTGCTGGGCGGAAATGTGTTCGGATGGACGGCGGATCGCGCGACCTCTTTTGCTGTCCTGGATGCCTTTCTTGACGGTGGGTTCAATGCCGTGGATACGGCGAACGTGTATTCGCGATGGATCCCGGGCCATGCTGGCGGTGAGTCCGAGACGGTCATGGGCGAGTGGTTTGCGACCGGCGGCGGGCGCCGTGAGAAGACGCTCCTGATCACCAAGGTCGGCTCCGATATGGGTGAGGGCGGCAAGGGCCTGCGCGCGGACTATATCGTCGAAGCGTGCGAGGGCTCGCTGAAGCGCCTGCAGACGGACCATATCGACCTCTACCTGTCGCACTTCCCGGATCCGGAAACGCCGATCGAGGAAACGCTGGAGGGGCACCAGCGCCTGATCAAGGCGGGCAAGGTGCGGGCCTGCGGCGGGTCCAACTATGATGGTCCGGGCCTTGAGGCCGCCATGAAGGCGGCGGGCGGCAACCGGGCTCGCTATGAAGTGCTACAGCCGCATTACAACCTGCTTGTTCGCAACGAGTACGAAGGGGAACGCGAAGCTGTCTGCGTGCGGGAAGGGTTAGGCGTGATTCCGTATTTCTCGCTCGCGAGCGGCTTCCTGACGGGCAAGTACCGGAGCGAGGAAGACCTGAAGAAAAGTCCGCGCGGTATGCGGATGAAGGAGCTGCTGACCGGGCGTGGCCCCAAAGTGCTCGCGGCATTGGATGCGGTGGCGGACCGTCATGGCGCAACGCCCGCGCAGGTCGCGCTCGCCTGGCTGATGCACAAACCTTCGGTGACGGCGCCGATCGCAAGCGCCACGACCGTTGCTCAACTGAAGGAGATCATGCCCGCGGCCTCGCTGAAACTGTCGGCCGATGACATGAAGGTTCTCGATGACGCGTGACACCGCTCCTTCGCTGACGATCCGTGATGCAGTGCCGGAAGACCTTCCGGCACTTGTCGCGCTTTCGAAGAAGACCTTCTCCGACAAGTTCGCGCATCTCTATCATCCGGAGGACCTGGCGAGTTTCCTCGGGGAGTCGCACGGCGAGGCGAATTACAGCCGCTGGCTGGCCGATCCGCGGAACCTGATCCGCGTGGCGGAAGAGGAGGACGGCACCCTCAAGGCTTATCTTCTCTGCAGTCCGCTTTCGCTTCCCGCCGAGAACCCGATGCCGGGATCGGTGGAACTGAAGCGCGTCTATGTCGATGCTTCGCTGCAAGGGCGTGGGCTTGGATCCCGTTTCATCGACGAGGCGCTTGCCTGGGCGCGGGCGCAAGGTGCGCCGGAAATCTATCTCAGCGTCTATTCCGAGAATTTTGAAGCGAGACGGCTTTACGACCGGCTCGGCTGGGAAAAGGTGAAGGAGTTCATCTTCCCGGTGGGCCGGCATGAGGATCTGGAATTCCTGCTGCGGCTGGCGCTCTGATCGTGGGTTGGCGTGCCATTCGAACCGGTTTTAACTTGCGCCGGGACATCTACGGGACGCGCGAATGACAGACCTGCCAGAGATCGATCCGGCCATCCTGAAAGCCATGGATGGCCTGACTGAGGAGTTTGCCGGCTTTGCCCGCGTCTACCAGGATGAAATCCAGCCCGCTCTCCAGGCGCGTGAGGCTGAGCGGGAGCAGGCCGTCGCGAAGGCGCGCAAATACCGTTACATCGGGATCGCGGTCGGCATCGCGATCGCAGCAATCGGCTTTCTTGCTTTCAAGTCGCCATTCGGGGCGTTCCTGGGTGTGATTGTCGGTTTCGGCCTCGGTGCCTGGGGCGCGCAGGACATCCAGCGGCTCGGCAAGGAGGCGAAGTTGCTGATCGTCGAGCCGGTGGCGCGGCACTTCAACCTGACTTTCGATCCGGCGCCCGGCGAAGTGGCCTCCATCCACCAGCACAAGCGGGTTGGCGTGGTGCCCGGGTGGGACCGGTCCAGCTATGAAGACCGCGTGACGGGTGTGCGCGACAATGTCGAGTTCGAGCTGTTCGAGGCGCATCTGGAGGAGAAGCGGACGTCGACGGACTCCAAAGGCCGGACGACCACGACCTGGGTCACCGTGTTCAAGGGGCAGTGCCTGCGGTTCAAGTTCGAGAAGACCTTCTACGGCCGGACTCTGGTGACGCGGGATGCCGGGTTCTTCAATCGCTTTGGTGGTGGCAACGGCATGCAGCGCGCCGCGCTGGAAGACCCGGAATTCGAGAAGATTTTCGAAGTTTATACGACCGACCAGGTCGAGTCGCGCTACCTGCTGACGCCGGACCTGATGCAGGAACTGGTCGACCTCGAGAAGACGTTCCATGGCGGCAAACTGAAATGCTGTTTCGATGGCGGAGAGCTGTTCATCACGCTGCAGGGCGGAAACCTGTTCGAGCCGGGGAGCATGTTCACACCGCTCGACAGCCCCTCCCGCATGCGAGAGCTGCTGGAGGATTTTGCGGCCGTTTTCCACATCATCGACACCACGAATGCCAATCGTCGCCGCAGAAACGGGCAGGGTGGGACGCCGGGCTGAATTCCGGTGGCAATCTGGGCAATTTCAGGGCGGTAACGTTCAGTAAGGCTTCAGGTGACAGAAGCGATGGTGCAGGCAACAGGTGAGAAAGGGCTTTCCTCATGAACCGACTGCTGATCGCTGCCATCATTGCCATCGCTGCGCCCGTGGCAGCTGCGGATGCGGCTTCGTCGGCCAGGGACCTTGCCCGCTGCCAGGCCATGTCGGCGACCTTCAAGCCCAAGCAGGAAGAGATCGCGAAGATGAAGGAGGCCCGCGATGCGCAGGCCGAGATCGTCGAGACCAAAGGCGAAGCCTGGGACGATGTCGAAGTGCTGCGCAATGCTTCGGCCGGTCATGCAAAGACAGCCGATACCGCCAAGGCCGACTATGACGCGGCGAAAGCGGACCTGATCCGGATGGAGCAAGGCCTGCAGGCCGCCGTTTCGGGCCTGAACGCCGATATCCTGGCCTTCAACCAGTCCTGCACGCCGCAAGAGTAGGTTCAGCTCCTCCAAAACCGGTCGCCATTTGCGCGTTTGCAAAGATTGCAGACGTGAACTCCGGCTGCGCTTAGTTTCCCAGTTGCGCCCAAGCGGAAACAATGGTTGTTTGCGCTAACAAAAATACAGGCGGGCAACAGAACCCGCAGCGCAACATTAGGGAGGAACGCGCGCGATGAGCGACGCAGTCACACAAATTGAGCCGGCGCATACCGAGACCCGCATGGGTCAGGTCATCCTGGTCTCTGCTGTCGCCACGATTGGCGGCTTCCTGTTCGGTTTCGATTCAGGCGTCATCAACGGCACGGTCGACGGGCTGAAGGTGGCCTTCCATTCGGAGAGCATCGGTACGGGCTTCAATGTGGCCTCGATGCTCCTCGGCTGTGCCCTCGGCGCGGCCCTGGCCGGCACCATGTCGGACCGGTTTGGCCGGCGGACCATGATGCTTGTCGCGGCCGTCTTCTTCATCGTTTCGGCTTGGGGATCGGGGATCGCGCAGTCATCTCTGGAGTTCGTGATCTATCGCGTGATCGGCGGCCTTGCTGTTGGTGCGGCCAGCGTGATGGCACCCGCCTACATTTCCGAGGTCGCGCCGTCAAAGCATCGCGGACGGCTGGCAACGGTCCAGCAGGTCGCGATCATTGCAGGCCTGTTTGCGGCAGCCGTCTCGAACTATTTCATCGCGAAGGCGACCGGTTCGGCCCTGAATCCCTGGCTGTTCGGCGTGACCGCGTGGCGCTGGATGTTCTGGATCGAACTTCTCCCCGCCGTGGTCTTTCTGGGTGCGCTTCTCGCGATTCCGGAAAGCCCGCGCTTCCTTGTGGCGCGGGGCAAGCGGGATGAAGCGGTCGGCGTTCTGGCCAAGCTGTCCAGTGCGGCGGGCGCAGAGCGGAAGGTCCGGGAAATCCAGAATTCGCTCGCCAATGACCACAAGCCGTCAATTCAGGATGCGTTTGGCGGCGGGACGGTTTTCAAGGGCATCGTGTGGGTCGGCATCGGCCTCGCCGTGTTCCAGCAGCTCGTCGGGATCAACGTCGTGTTCTACTACGGCGCGGTGCTCTGGCAGGCGGTCGGCTTCTCGGAAGCGGATTCGCTGCTGATCGTCGTGCTCTCGAACGGCCTGTCCATTCTTGCGGTGATCGTGGCGCTGCTTCTGATCGACCGTATCGGCCGGAAGCCGCTCCTCTGGGTCGGCTCGGTCGGGATGACCGTCACGCTGGCGATACTTGCCTTCTGCTTCTCGCAGGCGGTCACGGTGAACGGGGCAGTGACCCTTCCGGGCAGCTACGGCGTGATCGCGCTCCTCGCGGCGAACATCTATGTCGTGTTCTTCAACGCATCCTGGGGGCCGGTCATGTGGGTGGCGCTCGGCGAGATGTTCCCGAACCAGGTGCGCGGCGCCGGGCTGGCGGTCTCCGGTTTCTTCCAGTGGATCGCGAACTTCGGTATCACGATGACCTTCCCGATCATGCTCGCGACCGCCAGCATCGGCCTCACCGGCGCATACGGCTTCTATGCGGTTTGCGCGCTCGTCTCGGTCTTCTTCGTGTCCCGCTATGTGCGCGAGACGAAGGGGCTCGAACTCGAAGAAATGACCGAGTGATTTTCAGCCCCGCCGGTATGCGCCGGCGGGGTTTTTCCTGCCCGACTCTGTGAGCGCTATCGGGGCGAGGTGAGTCCCTCAAGACGTTCAGAGTCCGGAATATCTGACCGATGGAGGGACTTATGAACCGCCTGAATTCCTGGAGCCGTACTGTTTCCTCATTCGCGCTTGTGGCTGCCCTTACGGGATTGGTTGCCTGCGTGTCCGGTGAGCGATCCGGTGAGACTGACGAGCTTTCTGCTGATCCCGTGAGCTCACCCTTGCTTGCGCAGGATGACGTCACGATCCATCCGGAAATCTGGCCGGCCCTGAAGGGGCCGCCGCTCAATCCGGCCATCGAAGCCAGCATCGATGCGATCATGGCAAAGATGACGCTGGAGCAGAAAGTCGGTCAGGTCATTCAGGCGGACAATGACTCCGTGACGCCGGAAGAGGTGAAACAATATCGTCTCGGTTCGGTGCTGAGCGGGGGAAACTCCGCACCGGGTGACAAGCCTTTTGCCGACGCGGCCACCTGGCTTGCCGCTGCTGATGCCTACTACAACGCCTCCGTCGATCCGGAGGGCGTGGAGATCGCCATTCCGGTGATCTGGGGCATCGATGCGGTGCACGGTCATGCTAACCTGCTGGGGGGCACCGTGTTCCCGCACAATATCGGCCTCGGCGCCGCGCACGACCCGGACCTGATCGAGGAGATCACGCGGATCACCGCGTCGGAATTGATCGTCTCCGGTCATGACTGGACTTTCGCCCCGACGCTTGCGACGCCGCGCGACGATCGCTGGGGGCGGACCTATGAAGGCTTCTCGGAATCGCCCGAGATCGTCGCAGCCTATGCCGACCGGATCGTCTATGGCCTGCAGGGGCGTCCGGGCGAGGAGACCTGGCTGGGCGACGGGCGCGTGATTTCCAGCGCAAAGCACTTCCTGTCCGATGGTGGCACGAAGGACGGTCACGACCAGGGCGATGCGCAGATCAGCGAGGAAGAGCTGAGGGACATCCACGCGCAGGGCTATATTGCTGCGCTGCCTGCCGGCGTGCAGACCGTGATGACGTCCTTCTCGAGCTGGAACGGAACCAAGGTGCATGGCAGCAAGGCGCTGATGACGGACCTGCTGAAAGGCCGGTTCGGCTTCAACGGATTTATCGTGGGGGACTGGAATGCGCACGGGCAGGTGCCGGGTTGTACGAACACGGACTGCCCGCAGGCCCTGAATGCCGGGCTCGACATGTATATGGCGCCCGACAGCTGGAAGGGGCTTTACGAGTCCACGCTCGCGCACGTGAAAGCGGGCGATATCCCGATGGAGCGCCTCGACGATGCGGTGCGCCGGATCCTGCGCGTGAAGATCGCCTATGGCCTGTTCGAGAAGGGCGCGCCGAGCGCCCGGCCGGGGGCGGGTGATGAAAGCCTGCTCGGCTCGCCGGAACATCGCGAAGTCGCGCGGCGGGCCGTGCGCGAGTCCATGGTCCTGCTCAAGAACGATGGGAATGTCCTGCCGCTGAAACCCGCTCAGACCGTGCTGGTCGTGGGCGATGGTGCCGACAATATCGGCAAGCAGGCAGGCGGATGGACCCTGTCTTGGCAGGGCGGGGACTATGGCAATGAATACTTCCCGCATGGGGAAACCATCCTCGACGGCATCCGCAATGTTGTTGAGGGCGCCGGCGGCAAGGTGATCTTCGATCCGAAGGGCACGTCCGTTGAGGCTGCCGATGTGGTCATCGCCGTCTATGGCGAAAATCCCTATGCCGAAGGCATCGGTGACCTGCGGACCCTGAACTTCCGGCCGAATGGTTTCGATACGGAGAAGCTGGAGTCGTATAGAGCTCGCGGTCTTCCCGTTGTCTCGGTCTTCCTGTCCGGGCGGCCGCTCTGGGTGAATCCGGAAATCAACGATTCCGATGCCTTTGTCGCGGCATGGCAGCCCGGCACGGAAGGTGGCGGCGTAGCAGATGTCCTCTTCCGCACGGATCCGGAGTTCGACTTTACCGGCCGGCTGTCATTCTCGTGGCCAAAGACGGCAGACTCCCTGCCGCTGAACAAGGAAGATGTGGGCTACGATCCGCTGTTCGCCTTTGGCTATGGCTTGTCCTACGCGACGGATACACCGGACCTCGGTGAATTGTCCGAAGACCCGGGTAACGAGCCTTCAGCCGATGATGACTTATTGAAGGTCTTTGCGGACGGCGAGACCGGCGCTGCTTGGACCGCTGGTCTGTTCGGAGACGGACAGCTGGCGCAGCTGACCGCCGGGACCACCTATCTCGGCGGCCTGACAGTCTCGCGGACAGACTATGCGGTGCAGGAAGACGCGCTGATGCTGACCTGGTCGCGAGGCGGAACATCGCTCGCCTTTGTGTCGCCGCTTGGGCCGGTGGACCTGTCTGCAGAAGGCGGTGCCTTTGATATCGTGATGATGGCCCGTTCTCCGGATGGCATGGAACAGAAGCTGATGATTGCGGGCAGCTGCACCATGGAGCAGGGCTGCGCGGGCGCACGCTCATTGCCGGTCTCGGATACGGGATGGACGGAGATCCGCATTCCGGCTGCCTGCGTCGGGATGACGGACGTCACCTCGGTGCCTGTGGTTGCTGCTTTCACGATGGAGGGCGCGGGCCAGGTCGCCATCGCGGACGTGCACCTTGCCGTGCGCGAAGGCCAGCCGCCGGCCTGCCCGGCAGACTAGTTTTGGGTGATGTATGCCGGGGCCGTGTCGGTGCCGGCATACATGCCGAATACGGCGCCGACAAAGCCGCCCGCTGCGCGCGTGCTGAGAATGCTGCCATCCTGGTCCATCGCAACGGAATGCCATTCGCCGTCGCTGCCCGCCTGGTAGAAGTCCAAGGCCGCGCCGCGGGCCACGATCTTCAGGATGACTGATGCGTCTCCGGTCGAGAGTGCCGGTGCCTCTGCAACCACTTCGCCGTCCGGAACAGTGCCGGGGCCGGAGCGCTTCCGCAAGCGGACAATCTTCCGGCCATCCGAATCGAGAGACACGCCAAACGCGTAGTAATATTCGTCGTTCTGGAAAGCAGCGAGGCCGGCTTCGTCCGTGGGCGATGCGGGGGTGAATGCCACCTCTGTAATGGATTCGGCATACATGTGCTGCTGCCGCCGGGCGACGAAAGCCGGTTGTCCGAAATCACCGAGGCCGACCGGCTTGAGCGGCAGAATCAGCGATCCGTTTTCGAGCGCATACCAATCGCCCTCAGGTACACGTACGGTCATCCAGTAGGGCGGCAACTTCTCGCCGTCGAAGGATTCGGTAATGGTGAAGTTGCCCGAGGTCGGGAAGGGCGGGGCAGGCTGCTCCGGCAGGGCGGGTCGTTTCATGCGATAGGGAACAGTCTCGCCGGTTTCGAGGAAGACCGGCCAGCCGTCCTTCCACCGGACCGGAAGGAGAAAGGTTTCCCGTCCGGTATTGTAATCGTCATCCTGGTAAGGGCGCACGCCGAGAAAGGTTGCCCACCAATTGCCCTCAGCATCCGTCACATAGTCTGCGTGACCGACGGATGTAACAGGGTCGGGGCGGTCTGCGGGCAGGTCCCGCTGGGTGAGAATAGGGTTTCCTTCATAGGGCGTGTACGGACCAAGGACAGATGGTGCCTTGAACACGACCTGGGAGTGCCCCGCTGGCCGTGCCGCCTTCCGCCGCACTGAACAGGTATTCGGCTCCGATCTTGTAGATGTGCGGTCCTTCGATCCAGATCGGTTTATCCTCAGGGCGTGCACCGCCATCGATGATCATCACGGGCTCGGATATCGGCTGGAAGGTCTGCGGGTCTATCTCACGGATCCAGATGGCCCGGTGCCCGGAATAAGTCGAACCGCCGGCCGGTTCGTCATTGTTCATCAGGTATAGCTTTCCGTCGCTGTCCCGGAACAGAGAGGGGTCGATGCCGCCGACGTCGGGAATCCAGACTGGGTCGCTCCATGGGCCGGCGGGGTCATCGGCCGTGACTATGAAATTTCCGCCGCAATCGACGCACGTGTTCGCTACATAGTACTTTCCGTCATGGTGGGAAATGGTCGGGGCAAAGACCCCGCGCGACAGGGTGAGGCCATCGAAATCCAGCATGTCCGGACGGTCGATCACATTGCCGATCTGGGTCCAGTTCACGAGATCGCGGCTATGCCAGACCGGGATGCCGGGAAAGTAGCAGAAGGTGGAGTTCACGAGGTAATAGTCATCGCCGACCTGAACGATACCTGGGTCGGGGTAGAAGCCGGCCAGCACCGGATTGTGCATCTCTTCGGCGGCAAGCGGTTCGCCACCAAATACAGGGTCATTCCCGGAATAGGTGAAATAGCTGAACCGGGCCGGCGCGGAGCTGGCGTTTTGGGGGGCTTCGACTGAACAGCCCGCAAGCAGGGCCAGGATTGCCGATGCTGCAATTGGCCCGATTCTTCTCAGGTACATGCCATCCTTCCTGTCGCGCGGATCATCTGGACCTTGGCGGAAAAGATGTGGTAGCGCTATCAATAAGTCTGCTGGCTGGTCCGGCAAGGCGTTAAAAGACGAACAAGAAACCGCTGTGAGGGAGGGCTGATCCGCATTCGAACGCGTTCCGGGTGACGCCGGGACGGCCCCCGGACGTGCTGTGCTATGCCGCAGTGCAATGGACTTCCGATTTGCGCACTTTGCAGAATACCCTGTCCCAGCATGCTTCTTGCAGGGCGATGTTGCGTTAGAGGATTGTTTTCAGGGAGTTGTCCGGTACGTCAGGGACGCTCACCAAAACCGTGCCGTCATTGACTTTGGCTGTGTTGCGCCGAGTAGTGATCGGGAATATGCGGGACCGGAGTTCGGAAAGGATCGGCTGAAGAAAAATGAAAAACGCGTCGCCCCGAACCGGAAAAAAGCAGCACGCGACCATTCGTGAAGTCGCCGAAATGGCCGGCGTGTCCCAGATGACCGTTTCGCGGGTCCTGAACCGCAGGGAAACAGTCAAGAAGGCGACGCGTGAACGGGTCGAAGAGGCGATCCAGGTTCTCAATTACCGTCCGAACCTTCTCGCCCGCAGTCTTGCGGGCGGCAAGTCGCTGTTCATTGGTCTGATCTTCAACAACCCCAGCAACAACTATCTCGGCGAACTCCTCGTCGGTACGCTGCATCGCTGCCGCGAAGCGGGACACCATCTCGTGATCGAGGACTTCTCGACTACATCGCGCGACAAGGAAATCGATGCGCTGATTGAACGGATCAGCGGCGCGGGCCTTGATGGCATTATCGTTGCGCCGCCCGTCAGCGAGGATGAGGTCATTCTTGCGAAGCTGCGCGACGCGGGTCTCCGGACAGTCCTGATTGCACCGCGCGAAACGCCTGCCGACAGTGTCAGCGTTTCCATCGACGACGTGGCGGCTGCGGATCAGATCACGCAATACCTGATCGACCGCGGACATCGCCGCATTGCCTTTGTCATCGGTGCGACTGATCAGTCCTCGTCGCGCCGCCGCTATCGCGGCTTCGATCTGGCCATGGCACGCAATGGCCTGACCGTTGACGATGCGCTCGTAATGCAGGGCGACTATACTTACAGAAGCGGCATGGTCGCGGGCGACCATTTCTTCAGCATGGAAAATCCGCCGACGGCCGTTTTTTCGAGCAACGACGATATGGCGGCTGGTGTGATTGCCGCAGCGCAGCGCCGCGGCAAGCGGATTCCCGAGGATGTTTCGATTGTTGGTTTCGACGATACGGCCATCGCGAGCGCGATGTGGCCTCAGTTGACCACCGTCCGCCAGCCCATTGCCGAAATGGGCTACCAGGCCGTGAACCTGCTCGCGAAAGTGATCGGCGACACGGACGGACGCAAGCCAGAGCGCAATCTCGTGCTTGATGTGTCGATCGTGGAACGCGACACGGTCAAAGCGCGCTGAGCGCGATCAGGCCTTCTTTCCGATTTCCATGATGATGCTTGCACTGAGCGTTTCGCCAGGCGCAAGCGTGCGCAGCCCCGTCACGCTTCTTTCGTGCAGGGAGTTTATGGCGTCGGGCGAATGCGAAACCGGTTCGACGCAGAAGAAGTCTTGTCCGGAAGGCACGTAGACAACAAGATGGCCAAGCTCGGGGGAAGAAGTGATTTTCACGAAAGTTTCCACCGCAGGCCACACGATCTCTGCATTCGCCGGCCGGGCCGTGAAGGCATTGTCGAGATCGAGCTCGTCGATCCTCCGTGCGGAGCGGATGTCCGTTCCGGCGCCGAGGGGCGCGCGCCGGTCCGGGATCATGCCGCTTTCGGCGACCCAGATGTCGCTGACATTTGCATTGAGTTCCGCGTCGCCACGCGGGAAGTAGGGGTGCCAGCCGAGGCCGGAGGGCATGTTTTCGTCTGAAAGATTGATGAGCTCCATGCGGAGTTTCAGGCCATGGTCGAGAAGCTCGAAGCGCTGGATCGCCCGATACTCCCATGGCCAATGGCCCGGTGCGTGAAGATAGGCCAGGCTCACAGCGGCCGGGTGGATTTCTTCAACGCTCCAGGGGGCAAGCCATGCTTGTCCGTGAATGGCGTGGGGTTCCGGCGGGAAGTTCGCCCGGAGCTGTACATCACGGCCGTTCCAGCTGAACCGTCCATGGTCGATGCGTCCCGAGAAGGGGAAGAGCGGGAAGGCTGCCGTATCCAGCAGGCTGGCCGGGGTAGGCTCCAGGGCGGGGCGAAGGATGTCCTGTCCATTCCAGGTGAAGGACCGGACGCTGCCGCCCAGTTCCGGCATCAGGACGAGGTGGAAGCCATTCCGCTCAATCACGACATCCATGTGCGTCTCCTGTGCCCCCTCGGACGCGGTCTGCCCCGCGCGTGCGGCCGCTCCCGGGCCTCTTCTGGTCTGTGAAGCATGAGAACGCTAACATTGAAAGCAGGAATTGCGCCCGGAACTGCCTGAAACCGCCCGTACTGATGGAATTCCGCTGACGAGGGACTGCATCAGATGAGGATCAAACCTTGCCTATGGAAAACACGAATGATAGCGTTATCATTCTGAGGCCGGACCGAGTATCCAGGCACAGGCAGGAGGGAACGGGCGAGTGTTTCTTGGTGTCGATATCGGTACGTCCAGCGTCAAGGCAACGCTGATCGACGAGGCCGGCCAGCCTGTTGAAGTGGCCCAGGCCGAATTGCCGATTTCCCGTCCGGCACCGCTCTGGTCCGAACAGAATCCATCAGACTGGTGGACCGCCACCAACATGGCGGTCGCGCGGCTCGATGTTGACCGCCGCCACGCGGTGAAGGCGATCGGCCTTTCGGGGCAGATGCATGGGGCAACCCTTCTCGACGAGGCGCTGAAACCCCTTCGGCCGGCCATTCTCTGGAACGATGGGCGGAGCTTTCTGGAGTGCGCGGATCTTCAGGCGAGCACGCCTGAATTTGTGAGCGTAGGTGGCAACCTTGTCATGCCTGGGTTTACTGCGCCCAAGCTCGAGTGGGTCCGCCGGCACGAGCCGGATGTGTTCCGCAAGGTCGCGAAGGTGCTGTTGCCGAAAGACTATGTCCGGCTCCGGATGACGGGCGAACTGGCCTCCGACATGTCGGATTCCTCCGGCACCTTGTGGATGGATGTCGCAAACCGGCGCTGGTCGCCGGATTTGCTCAATGCAACCGGTCTCGAAGAACATCATATGCCGCTCCTCTTTGAGGGGCACGAGGCAACCGGCACCTTGCGGGCCGAAGCGGCCGAGGCCTGGGGCATGGGCCGCGTGCCGGTGATCGCCGGCGGGGGCGACAATGCGGCCGGTGCCGTCGGTGTCGGTGTGACGGACGAAGGGGATGCGCTGATGTCCCTCGGGACGTCGGGTGTGATCTTCGTGGCGGACAACACGTTCCGCTCCAATCCGGAATCTGCGGCGCATGCCTTCTGCCATGCCCTGCCGGGACGGTGGCACCTGATGTCGGTCATGCTCAGCGCGGCGAGCTGCATTGACTGGGCCGTGCGTCTCACCGGCTTGCGCGATGCCGCTGACCTGATCCACCGCGCGGAAAAGGATGCGGGGCTGAAGACCCGCGAGATATTCCTACCTTATCTTTCCGGTGAACGTACGCCGCACAACAATCCGCACGCGTCCGGCGTTCTGTTCGGGCTGACACATGATTCCGGCGCCGCGCAGATCGGTCAGGCGGTTCTTGAGGGCGTAGCCTTCGGCATGGCGGACGGGCTGGAGGCGCTGATGGCGTCTGGCGTGAACGTCCACCAGATTTCCGTGATCGGAGGGGGCGCGCAGTCCCTTTACTGGGGGCGGATCCTCGCGGCCGCACTCAACCTGCCGCTGGTCTATCGCGATGGTGCGGCGACCGGTCCAGCTTTCGGCGCCGCACGCCTTGCGCGTTACCATATTCAGGGCGGCGCAATCGACGACATGTTCACGCCACCGAAAGTGCTCGACGTGGTCGAGCCGCGGGAAGGCGACATCGAAATGCTCATGCCGAAATACGAGAAGTTCTCGGCGCTCTATCACACGATAAAAAAAGCCTTCAAAGGAGACTGACATGGCCGACGGACCGATCCAGATCGACGGCGAACAGATTTTCAGGGACATCGAACCGATCCGGTATGAAGGTCCGTCTTCGGAAAATCCGCTCGCCTATCAGTACTATGACAAAGACCGCGTGGTTCTCGGCAAGCGGATGGAAGACCATCTGCGCATGGCTGTGTGCTACTGGCATACGTTCTGCTGGGATGGTTACGACATCTTCGGCGGGGGCACGTTCCAGCGCCCGTGGCATAACCCGATGAACGACCGGGCCGCGGCCGACCACAAGATGCAGGCCGCATTCGAATTCTTCACCAAGCTCGGCCTGCCGTATTACTGCTTCCACGATGTGGACGTGACGGAGGCGTCTGCAACGCCGAACGACCTGGCCAACAATTTTGCGCGCGCTGCCGACCGGCTTGGCGCCTACCAGGAAGCGACCGGCGTGAAGCTTCTCTGGGGTACGGCCAACCTTTTTGGAAATCCGCGCTATGGCGCCGGCGGCCTGACCAACCCGAATCCGGAAGTTGCGGCCTGTGCGATCCGCCAGATCCGCGACTGCCTTGAGGCGACCCATCGCCTCGGCGGCGCGAACTATGTCCTCTGGGGTGGCCGGGAAGGCTACGACACACTTCTGAACACCGACCTTGGCCGTGAACTCGAGAATTTTGGCCGCTTCCTCGCGATGGTGGTCGAGCACAAGTACAAAATCGGCTTCAAGGGCAAGATCCTGATTGAGCCGAAGCCGCATGAGCCGATGTATCACCAGTACGATTTCGATACGGCGACGGTCTACGGGTTCCTCAAGCGCTTCGGCCTTGAAGGCGAAGTGCATGTGAACATCGAACCGAACCATGCGACGCTGGCCGGGCATAGTTTCGCGCACGAGATCGCAACCGCCGTGTCCCTGGGCGTCATGGGGTCGATCGACATCAATTCCGGGAACTACCAGAACGGTTGGGATACAGACCAGTTCAATCTGGACCTCCGTGACATCACGCTTGCGCTTCTTGAGCTTCTGCCTTCGGGCGGTCTTGATACCGGCGGCTTCAATTTCGACGCCAAGGTGCGCCGCCAGTCGAGCAGCCTGGACGATGTGTTCTATGCGCATGTCGGCGGGGTCGACACGCTGGCGCGGGCACTGCTGGCGGCGGCCGACCTTGTCGAGAAGGGCGAGATCGCTGCGATGAAAGCCAAACGTTACGCCGGCTGGACAGGGAGCGAACTCGGCAAGATGATGCTTTCCGACGGCGCGACGCTGGCCGGCATTGCGGATACGGCCGCGGCCCGCAACGACGATCCGGAGCATGCATCCGGCCGTCAGGAATACCTCGAAAATCTCGTCAACCGGTCGATCCGGTAGGGGAGCAGTCGCCGGCGCAGTGGGCGTGGGGCCCGTGCGCCGGCAATCTGCGGCTAAGTCGCACGATTGTGCCCGCCGGGGCCGGTCATGCCCGGCGGACTGCAAAAATCTTCCCCTGACAGGGGAAAACACGGGTTTCAGCGGAATTTGTCCATTGGACATAAGGAATTTCGCCCTTAATCCTGTCCACTGGACAAAAAAAACGTTGCCGCAGGCAAGACATGCCCCGCAGACATGCCGGCCCCCGGCCGGCTACCATCATCGACGTGGCCCGCGAAGCCGGCGTTTCCTTCAAGACGGTCAGCCGCGTGCTGAACGGCGAAACCAATGTGCGCGAGCAGACCAAGGCCCGCGTCATGAATGCCGTGAAGACGCTGGACTACCGGACCAACCACAATGCCCGGAACCTGCGCGCCCGCCAGAGCCGGATCATCTGCCTTCTCTACGCCAACCCGTCGCGCAATTATGTCGGCGAGGTCCATCTCGGCGCGCTACAGCGCTGCCAGACGGAAGGCTACAGCCTGATCACCGAGGACTGCTCGACCAATACCCGCGCCGTCCTGGCGCTGCGCGCCGAAAACCAGCTCGCGGGCGCGATCCTGACGCCGCCGCTGTCGGACGATCCGGTCATCATCCAGCAGCTGCGCGATCACCGCGTGCCGTTCGTGCGGATCGCGCCATCGGAGACCCGTGTCCACGGCCGTGATGTCGCGATCGACGACATGGCAGCGGCGGAGGAGATGACCGCCTATCTCATCGGCCTCGGCCACCGTCGGATCGGCTTCATCCGCGGCGCGCCCACGCATGCCCAGGCCGGGTTCCGGTACGAGGGATACAAGGCGGCACTGGAGGCGGCGGGCCTCCCGTTCGATCCGAAGCTGGTCGTGGAAGGCGATTTCACGTTCGACTCCGGGCTTGAGGCGGCCGAGAAGCTGCTCGACCTGCCAGAAGGGCCGACCGCCATCTTTGCCTCGAACGACGACATGGCTGCCGGGGTGCTGGCAGCCTGCTATCGCCGGCGCATCCAGATCCCGCTCGACCTGTCGGTGGCCGGGTTCGACGACACGCCGCTCGCGTCGACCATCAGCCCGTCGCTGACCACGATCTACCAGCCGAGCCGGGAACTAGCCTCCGAGGCGGTTGGCCTGTTGCTGGAGGAAATCGCCTCGCCCAGCGAAACACCCCGCCGGCACCTGCTGAAATACCGGATGGTGCCGCGCGATTCCACCGCACCGCCACGGACCTGAGGGCGCGCGAAACCTGTTTCCAGCATCTGGCCGGTATTGTATGGCGCCTGCATGACCAGCATCCGTCCTCTCTCGCACATCGATAAGACCAAGCCCTACGTTCCGGGCGGCAAGCTGCATGGTGCGGCGGGACCGGTGATCATGCTGGCGTCGAACGAGAACCCCTTCGGGCCGAGCCCCCGTGCCATCGAGGCCATGAAGGATGTTGCCGGACAGGTCCACATCTACCCGGACCCCGACTACGGCGCCCTCCGGCGGGCTATCGCCGAGGCGAAGGGCATTGCGGACGTGTCACGCGTCGCGGTGGCGGCCGGTTCCGATGAGATCATTCACCTCCTGACGCAGGCCTATGCCGGCCCCGGCGACGAGATTCTGTTCACGGAGCATGCGTTCTCCATGTACAATGTTTCGGCGCTTGGCCATGGCGCGACGCCGGTAACGGTGCCGGAAACGGACTTCACGGCTGGTGCCAATGCGCTGCTGGGCGGCGTGACGGAGCGGACGCGGATCCTGTTCCTGGCCAATCCGAACAACCCGACGGGCACAATGATGAGCCTGGCGGACTTGGAACGCCTGCAGGACAGCCTGCCGCCACACGTGATGCTGGTGATCGACGGCGCCTATGCCGAATATGTCGGCGAGGCCTATGAGGCGGAGATCCGCGACCTCGTGGACCGCCGGCCGAACACGGTGATGATCCGCACGTTCTCGAAGATCTACGGCCTTGCAGCGCTCCGCCTTGGCTGGGGGTATTTCCCGGCCGACATCGCGGCGACCTTCCAGCGCATCCGGCCGCCGTTCAATATCAACGCCTTCGCCGTGGCAGCCGGTATCGCCAGTATCAGCGACCGGGACTTCATCGAGAAGAGCCGCCGTCACAATACCGAGTGGCGGGACACCTATGTCATGCGCCTGAACGCGATGGGCCTGCCGACGCCGCCTTCCCATGCGAACTTCGTGATACCGGATTTCGGCACAGCTGAACGCGCGCAGGCGGCGAATGAGTACCTGAAGGCCAACAATGTGCTGGTCCGCGCGATCGCCGGTTACGGACTGCCGACGCGGCTGCGCATCACGGTCGGCACGGCAGAAGACAACGAGACGGTGCTGGCGCTTCTGGCCGCATTCACCGCGTCACACTGATATTGTCGATCAGGCGCGTGCGGCCCATCCAGGCGGCGCCGAGCAGGCGGGAGACCGTGCCTTCGGGCAGGGGCGCGTCGGGCAGGTCCTGAAGCGTGTCCGGATCGACCAGCGAGACATAGTCGATCTTTCCGAAGCCGGATTTCGCGAGCAGTTCCCGAGCTTCGTCCAGGGCGACCGATGGCGGTTCTCCGACAGCGAGGCGGACCGAAGCGCGGTGCAGGGCGGCCTGTAGCGCGCCGGCGCTGCGGCGTTCCTCAGGCTTCAGGTAGAGGTTGCGCGAGGACTGGGCGAGGCCGTCCGGGTCGCGGGCCGTGGTGGCGCCGATGATCTCGATGGGGAAGCCGAGATCGCGCACCATGCGGCGGATGATCTGCAGCTGCTGGTAGTCCTTCTCCCCGAAGACCGCCACATCGGGTTGAACGTGGAGGAACAGCCGGGCGACCACGGTGGTGACGCCATAGAAGAAATGCGGCCGGTAGATTCCATCCAGAAGGTCCGACATGCCCTCGACGCGGACATTGGTGACCGAGCCTTCGGGATACATTTCTGTAACAGTTGGCAGGTAGGCGAGGTCGCAACCGACCGACGCGAGCTTTGCGAGGTCGGCTTCCTCGTCGCGGGGATAGGTGTCGAAATCCTCTCCCGGTGCGAACTGAGTCGGGTTCACGAAGATGCTCGCAACGATTCGAGTGGCCTTTTCCCGAGCCTTTTCAATAAGCGATAGATGCCCCCCGTGAAGGGCCCCCATCGTGGGCACGAAACCGACGCGCTCGCCGGCCTGCTTCCAGGCCGTAACCTGTTGCAGCAATTGGGCTCTCGTGCGGACGCCGGGCGTTAATTCACCTGTCTTCGATTTCACTTTCAATTCGCTCCGGCTTTGGATTGTGTAAACGCGTTGTTAACCTGTTCGGAGGAATTTTGAAGACATGACACAGCGCATCCTTTCTTCCCTGAAATCCTTCGTGCTGACGGCCGCGTTCCGCGTGTCAGCCAGCGAGTCGCGTCTTCCCGGCGAGGGTACTCCGGAGCCGGTCACCCGGCACCTGAACCCGGAGATGGAGATCGACGAGTGGATGTTCGACCGTGACGGCAATCCGGTCACGGAAATGGCGGCACTGTATGCCCGCGAGACGGCTCGCGTCTCCGGCGCGCTGACCGGCCTGCGCTCGCTGCTGACGCAGATCTCGATGCATGCGCCGCAGACCGAGGAACTCCCGGTTCGCGCGGCCTTCGGTCCGATCGTATCGGACGACCTTCTGTTCGACGGCGAACCGATGCCGGCGCAATTCGGCATCCTGGCCGAAGATGCCGACCTGTTCGACGACATGCCGGCGGGCCGTTCGGCCTGGGCGGCTGACGCGGACATGCCGCGCGTCGCCTGACCTGACACTGACCTGATTTCACTAGACCTCGTACCTGGAGCTTTCTGACATGCCTGATGGATTCGCGCCTTCCGCTCTCGTGGGTGGCCCGGACCTGTCGGTGCCCCAGAAGGACGCCCGAGTCATCGTGGTCGGCAATGAAAAGGGCGGAGCCGGCAAGTCGACCGTATCCATGCACCTTTGCGTCTCGCTGATGCGGATGGGCAAACAGGTCGGCGTGATCGACCTTGACGTCCGCCAGCGCACGCTGACCCGCTATCTCGAGAACCGGCTTCGCTGGATGCAGTCCACGGGCGCGCGCCTTCCGATGCCGGAGATAGTGCGCGTGGATGCGTCCACCGAGCGCGACCTCGACAAGGCCGAGGCGGAAGAGACCCATCGCCTCGTCACCAGCCTGCAGCGGCTGAAGAAATCCTGCGACTTCATCATCATCGATGCACCGGGCGGGGACACGTTCCTGTCTCGCCTGGCGCACACGCATGCCGATACGCTGATCACGCCGCTGAACGACAGCTTCGTGGACTTTGACCTGCTGGGCGATGTGAACCCGCAGACGCTGGAAGTGATCCGGCCGAGCTTCTATTCGGAAATGGTCTGGTCCTGCCGCAAGAAGAAGGCGCAGACCTCGCGCCGTCCGATCGACTGGATCGTGATGCGCAACCGGATGTCGCCGCTGGCGGCACGGAACAAGGAGCGCGTCGGCGAGGCGCTGGACAACCTGTCCAAGCGGATCGGCTTCCGTCTCGCGCCGGGCCTTTCCGAGCGCGTGATCTATCGCGAACTTTTCCCGGCGGGTTTGACCCTGCTGGACCTGACGGAGAAGGGCTCCAACGTGTCCTTCACGATGAGCCATGTGGCGGCGCGCCAGGAAATGCGCGACCTGATCATCGTGCTCCAGCTGCCGGAACTGGTCGGCGCTGAAATCACCTTCTGATTCTGAACGCGACTGACGCGAGGTGAGGCCGGCCGGGTGCTGGCCTTCTTCGTTTTTCACGGCCAATCTTGCTCCCAAAAGAGACAAGGGAGGCAGGGGATAGATGTTCAGCAATACGGACTGGCTGGCGCAGGTGAAGGAAGCGGTTCTCGATCCGGACCGCGAGATCGTCGATCCGCACCACCATCTCTGGCCGAGCGCGAAGATGGGCTACAATGTGCCTGAGCTGACGGCGGACCTGACCACCGGACACAATGTGGTGCAGACCGTGTTCATGGAATGCGGGGCGTCCTATCGCAAGGATGGGCCGGACCACCTGAAGCCGGTCGGCGAGACCGTGTTCGTGGCTGAAGCCTCCGAAAGGATGAAGGCGGCGGGCGGGCCCTATATCGCGGCGCTTGTGGCGCATGCGGACCTGAGGCTGGAGCTGGCCTTGCTGGACGAGGCGCTGAATGCGCACGAGGCAGCGGCGAAGGGCCTGTTCCGGGGCATCCGCCATGCCGGATCGCGCGATAATAGCGGCGCGACGCTGCGCATTCCCGGACATGCTCCGCCGCGACTCTATCATGAGCCGGATTTCCAGCGGGGCGTGCGGCATCTGGGCGAGCGCGGCCTGACTTACGACACCTGGCACTACCATCATCAGAACCGGGACTATCTGGAACTGGCGAAGGCCTGCCCGGAGACGACGATGATCCTCGACCACTTCGGGACGCCGATCGGCATCGGGCCCTATGAAGGCAAGCGGGACGAAATCTTCGAAGTGTGGAAGGACGACATGGCGGCGATTGCCAAGTGTCCGAACGTGTTCGCAAAGCTCGGCGGCCTGGCCATGCCGGACAATGGCTTCGGTTGGGAAAGCCGCGATGTTCCTCCGGGGTCGGACGAGGTCGTGGCGGAACAGGGACGCTGGTACGACCACATGATCGCGCTGTTCGGGCCCGAACGGTGCATGTTCGAGAGCAATTTCCCGATGGACCGCTGGTCGATGTCCTATTCCGTCTACTGGAACGCCATGAAGAAGATTGCAGCGCCTTATCCGGAAGCGGCTAAGGCCGCATTGTTCGCGGGAACGGCTCGGAAAGTGTATTCGGTGGAAGCGTAGGGGCTGGTGCCAGCACGTTTGCCCGGCGCGGCGAGGGCCGTCCGGTGCAAGAAGCTCAATTCAGGTATTTTCGCGCGCTAGGGCGGGCCGCGGACGAGCGCGTCGGTGGCCACGGGATGAGCCAACGCCGCCCGCACAGGAGCGCAGACCGTGCGAACGCGCTCAGGCGTTTGAGGTTCAGCTTCCGGCAGGCAGAAGCCTGGCGCGAGCCGGTCCCGGCTCGTGACCTTGGGGGCTGCGTATGAATAGAGATTGTCTGGCTTCGGTGCATCGCCGATGAGGAGAATGCGGATATTTCCCATCCGGTCGGTCTGGATCAGGATGTTCCGGTTCACCCGGCGCCGGAAGGCGTCGAGACGGAACAGGTTCCACCACAGCCACGGCCAGAACAGCGGCAGGACATGCTGGAAGAGGGAGCGATAGCGCGGATCCATGATCCCGCGAATATGATGCAGCGCGCTGTCCGGGAGGATAGAGCGCGCCACATCGCCCACCGGGATTGGGAGCAGGTGGTGGATTGGGGCGATCAATCCCGCAGAGCGGGAGCTTGACCTCCGTTGGGTGAGCCCGGTTGCGATGGGGCCAGAAGCAGATAACGATACGCCAGCGGGAGGGCGTGAACCTTGGAACCTTATTTCATTGTCGACGGCAACAAGGTGATTGCCTCGCCGCACGGGGCCGGTCCGTGGGATCCGAACATGTTGCACGGCGGCGCGCCAACGGCGCTGATCACGAGCTTTGTCGAAGCCCTGCCGACGGAAGTGCCGATGTCCGTCACGCGGCTCACCGTGGACCTGCAAAGACCGGTGCCAACGGGTGAGATGGATGTATCGGTGACGGTGATCCGCGAGGGGCGCAATATCCAGACATCCGAGGTGATCCTGTCCGCCGGCGGACGTCAGGTGGTGCGGGCCACGGCGCTCAAGATGCGCAAGGAGGCTTTGGACCTGCCGGAAGGCGCCGCCCTGCGTGAGACGCCGCTGGAAGTGACCGGCCAGGCGGCGCCGTTCGCCCGGTCTGCCGGGTTCAACAGTACGGTGGAGATGCTGGAGGCCGGCAAGGGCCCTGTGCCGGAGGCGGCGCGGCATGTCTGGTTCCATATCGAGCGGCCGTTCCGGCAGGACATGGAGACGACGCCGCTTATGCGGGCGGCAGCCACGGGAGATTATTGCAACGGTTTTGGCTCACCCCTGAACTTCGAGGAGTGGACCTATATAAATGCCGACCTGACGCTGCATTTCGCGCGGGAGCCGGTGGGCGAGTGGATGATGCTGGCGGCGAATTCCTGGATCGGGCCGGACGGACGGGGGCTCGCCTTCGGCCAGCTGGCGGACGAGCGGGGCCTGTTCGGCCGGGCCATCCAGTCGCTTGTGATCGCGAAACGCTGACGGCGCGGGCTTTCCGCGGCCGGAGAGGTCGCCTATACGCCCGCCATGACGAAATTTCCTTTTGAAATCCATGCGCGCGAAGGCAACGCGCGGACCGGCGTGCTGCGCACGAGCCGGGGCGACATCCGCACGCCCGCCTTCATGCCTGTCGGCACCGCCGGCACGGTGAAGGCGCTCTACATGGACCAGGTGAAATCGGCCGGCGCCGATATCATCCTCGGCAATACCTATCACCTGATGCTGCGCCCCGGCGCCGAGCGCGTGAAGCGGCTGGGTGGCCTGCACGCCTTTGCGCACTGGAACGGGCCGATGCTGACCGATAGCGGCGGCTTCCAGGTGTGGAGCCTTGCGCAGCTGCGCAAGATGGATGCCGATGGCGTGACCTTCCAGAGCCATATCGACGGCTCGACCCGCCGGCTGACCCCGGCGCGGAGCATCGAGATTCAGGCGGACCTGCTGGGCGCCGACATCTGCATGCAGCTGGACGAATGCACGAACTTTCCGTGTACGCATGAAGAGGCCGAAGAGAGCCTAGAACTGTCCTTGCGCTGGGGCGAGCGGAGCCTCGAGGCCTTCGGCGCGCGCGACACGCAGACCCTGTTCGGCATCATTCAGGGCTCGAACTATGCCGACCTGCGGGAGCGCTCAGCCAAGGGTGTCGTGTCGCAGGGCTTTGGCGGGATCGCGCTGGGCGGCCTCGCCGTGGGCGAGGGGCATGAGCAGATGTGCAAGACCATCGACATGACGGTGCCGTTCCTGCCGGACGACCTGCCGCGCTATGTGATGGGCGTGGGCAAGCCGATCGACCTTGTGGAGAGCGTTGCGCGCGGCATCGACATGTTCGACTGCGTGCTGCCGACGCGGTCCGGCCGGCACGGGCAGGCCTGGACCTGGGCCGGGCCGATCAATGTGAAGAATGCGCAGTATGCCGAGGACCTGTCGCCGCTCGACGAGGCGGTGAACTGCCCGGCGAGCCGCGACTATCCGAAGGCCTATTACCACCACCTGTTCCGGGCGGGGGAATATCTCGGGCCGATGCTGCTGTCGTGGCACAACACGGCCTTCTTCCAGGCCCTGATGCAGGAGATCCGCACGGCGATTGCCGAGGGCCGGTTCGAGGCGCTGCGCGAGCGGCTGCAGGCCGACTGGGCGGATACGAAGTCCTCGCCGCGAGCCGAATAAGGCCTAGCGGGGCGCATCGCCCTTGAAGACGATCTCGTCCGGCGTGGGGGTGATCGGGGCAGGCCGGGCCGGATAGGGACAGTCCTTCGCCAGGCCGATCCCCTTGAGATAGGCCCGGCGCTGGGCGCCGATCTTGTAAGCAAGGTTGTACTTCTTCTGGTAGGCATAGGCGCCGGAAGCCCGGCGCACGAGGCTGCGGAAGGGGATCAGGCTGCTCGCCTCGGAGGCGACCGTGTCGAGGGCGGCCTGGGAGGCCGAATCAGCCAGCTTTTCGGTGCGCAGGCGCTCGTCCGGGTCTTCGGTGTCCCAGTCGGGGCCGAGCGCGGCGTCGAGTTCGGCCAGCATCAGGGTGATATCGGTGCAGGAGACGTCTTCCGGCAGGTCGTAGGGGTTCTTGATGGCCGCCAGGACCGGGGGAATCGGGTCGCGCTTGAGATTCAGGTCCTCCAGAGGGGACATGGCAGCGTCCGGCAGGCCGTCGCGGGTCTGCGAATAGGCTGTTCCGGCCGCTTCCTCTGAGTTTTTGACGAGGCCCTGCGAGTCGGCGGGCTGTTCCGTGGCGTCAGGCTTGGGCTGGCTGGCGCAGGCGGCCAGCAGGGCCAGGGCGGGCAGAATGGGCAGATAACGTCTCATGGTTTTCACAATGCACGGATAAATATGGCGACATGTTGCCGATGGGTGCAGGTGGGTGTTGACCCACCTCAAACCCTTCTCTAAATGGGCCGCTTCGGCGTGCCCATAGCTCAGCCGGTAGAGCAACTGACTTTTAATCAGTAGGTCGCAGGTTCGAACCCTGCTGGGCACACCATCCTCCCCCCCTGAAATCCTCAGGCCGTTCTTCCGGAGCTCTGCCGGAAGGCTTGCCATTGCGCCGTCCGGCGGCCTCTATGGCGCGAGACCGGCCCCAAGCAAGCAGGATAGGCTCATGACCCCGAAATACAATCGCGACGAGGACCCGACCTACCGTCTTGCCGCGCTGGACGAGGATTTCATCCTCGGCGACTCGATGCGCGGGGCGCGCTTCATGATGGAGTACGAAAAGGCCGAAGAGCATCTGCGCCTGCACAAGATACGGTCCACGATCGTCGTCTTCGGCAGTGCCCGTATCCGCGAGGACGGCAATGAGTGGCAGGTCCGGACCTACAATGCGGCGCGGACCTTCGCCCGGCTTGCCTCGGCAGAGGGCGGGGCGCTGGCGATGCGAGGCGGCTGGCACAACAATGTCATCGCCACCGGCGGCGGGCCGGGGATCATGGAGGCGGCGAACCGCGGGGCCTTCGATACCGGCGCCATGAGCATCGGGTTCAACATCACGCTGCCCCACGAGCAGGCGCCGAACCCCTATATCCCGCCAGGGCTCTGCTTCCGGTTCCACTATTTCGCGATGCGCAAGATGCACTTTGCGATGCGTGCGAACGCGCTGGTCATTTTCCCCGGCGGTTTCGGCACCATGGACGAGCTGTTTGAGCTGCTGTGCCTGACCCAGACGGGCAAGGCCCCGCAGATGCCGGTCGTGCTTTATGACAGCGCCTTCTGGAAGCGCGTCATGAATATCGAAGCGCTCGCCGAATACGGCATGATCAGCCCGGAGGACCTCACCCGCTTCCGGATCGTGGACAGCGCCCAGGAAATCTGGGACGCCCTCCTCGACATGGGCCTCGAAGCCTGACGGCCTATTCGGCGCCTTTCACGTATTTGTCGAACCAGCCGACATAGCGCTCGTACCGGTCCTTCTGGAAGGACGGGCGGCCGATCGAGTGGTCTTCGCCCGGATAGACGACGAGACCGGTGTCGATGCCGCGCCGCTTCAGTGCCTGGTACATTTCCTCACCATTCATGACGGGCACGTTCCAGTCGTCGGCCCCGCCAAGATAGAGCGTGGGCGTCGTGACGTCGCCGACCTTGAAGAAGGGGGCGATCCGGTCCCACGCGGCCTGGTTCTCCCAGGGCAGGCCCAGCTCCAACTCCCATTCGCGCTGGTAGATGTCGTGGCCGTAGTTGGCGGTGTAGTTGGCTTCGCCCGCGCCGCTGACGGCGCCCTTGAAGCGGCCGGTCTTCGTGATGACGTAGTTAGTCAGGATGCCGCCATAGGACCAGCCGCCGACGCCGAGGCGGTTTTCGTCGGCAAGGCCCAGTTCCACCGCCTTGTCGACGCCTGCCATGACGTCGTCGAAGTCCTTGTTGCCCCAGTCGGCCCAGATCGCCTGCGCGTAGGTCTGGCCGCGGCCGCTGGACCCGCGCGGGTTGGCCATGACGGTCGTGTAGCCGCTGGCGGCATAGATCTGGGCGAAGGGATCGAAGCTGAAGTCGAACTGCGCGACCGGGCCGCCATGGATGCGCAGGATGGCGGGCGGAGGCGTGCCCGCGTCCAAGCTGAGCGGCGGGTAGATGAAGGCCTGGACTGTGATGCCGTCAGGATCGTCATAGGCGACGAATTGCGGCTCCGACAGGCTGAGCTGGCCGAGGAGGGCGGCATTGGTCTGCGTGAGCTGCGAAACGTTGCCTTTCTTGTCTTTCAGGAAGACTTCCGGTGGCAGGGTCGGCTTCGAGACGACGGCGACCATCGTGCCGTTCGGGCCTTCGTCGAAATTGCTGACCGCGAGGCTGCCGGCGATGACCGGGCGGATCGTGTTCTTCTTCAGGTCATAGGCCAAGACAGGCTGGGCCCCGCCGTCCTCGGTGAAGAAGTAGATCGACTTGCCGTCGGCCGAGAAGGCGGGCGCGTAGACGTTGCGGTCGAGCGCCGCGGTCAGCACGCGCTCTTCGCCGCCGGCGGCCGGTACGGTCGCGAGGTGGATGGTGGCGTACCACATCAGCTCTGGCTGCGTGACGCTTGTATAGGTGATCGTGCGGCCGTCCGGGCTCCAGGCGGGCGAGGCTTCGGCGCCGGGATTGGTGGTGAGCTGGCGGGGGCCGTTGGAGCCTTCCACGGGCGTGGCCGAAATGACGAAGACGTCGGTGTTGTAGTTCGCGTCCTGGTCGTCGGTATGGTTGCTGATATAGGCGAGCTCGGTGCCGTCGGGGCTCCAGTCCGGCTCGCTGTCGTCGCGCTGGCCGAAGGTCAGCTGAACCGGCGCCGCATCACGGCCTGCAATGACGTAGAGGTGCGTGTAGGTGCGGTCGAGATAGCCGGTGCCGTCCTCCTTGAACTGCAGGCGGTCGATCACGAAGGGGCGCTCCGGTGCGTCGTCACCCTTGTCCTTCGCTTCCCGGTCGGCTTTGGCGTTCTCGCTTTCGTCGGTGATCAGGAGCACCATGCGCTGGCTGTCCGGAGCCCACTCGAAGGCGTTCACGCCCTGAACGACATCGGTATAGGCCTGCGCCTCGCCGCCGCGCATGTCGAGCGTCCAGACCTGCGAGACAGCTTCCTCGTCGAGATCGTCACGCGCCGCGAGGAAGGCGAGCTGCGTGCCGTCCGGGCTCCATTTGGGATCGCTGGCGGAATAGGTGTCGCCGGTCAGCGGCAGGACGGACTTGCCATCCGTCGAGGCCATCCAGACCTGCGTGAAGGACTTGTCCTTCTTCAGGTCGTGCCGGGTGACGGTGTAGGCCGCCCATTTGCCGTCCGGGCTGAGGGCCACATCGGCCACGTCCCTGATCGCGAGGAGGTCGTCGGTGGTGATCGGGCGCTTCTCCTGCGCCGTCCCGGGCCCGGCGAACAGGAGGAAGGCGGCGCACAGGCTGATGGACGGCAGGGCATATTTCATGGGAGGCTCCTCGTAGAGATGCCCAAACTTACAGCCTTCCCGGCGTCCGGCAATCTATGGCAGCCGCAACAGTTGCCGCACCGCCGCGGGCTGATATAGCCAGATTCACGTAGGAGGCTGGCATGGAACGCGCCGAGCGCTACAGGATGCGGGATGAGTTGCTGCACCGGCTGTCAGGCCGGGACGTCCTGATCATGGGCATTCTCAACGTGACGCCGGATTCCTTCTCTGACGGCGGCCAGCACGACAGTCTCACGGCCGCGATCGAACGCGCCGAACAGATGCGGATCGAGGGCGCGGACATTCTCGACATCGGCGGAGAGTCGACGCGCCCCGGCGCCGCGGAAGTGAGCGCCGACGAGGAATGGCGCAGGGTGTCGGGCGTGATCGCCTCGATCGCGGCGGCCGGGCAGCTGCCCCTGTCCATCGACACGTACAAGGCATCGGTGGCCATGCGGGCGGCGGAAGCGGGCGCGGTGATTATCAACGATGTCTGGGGCATGACCCGCGATCACGAGCTGGCGCGCGTGGTGGCGGAGACCGGATCGCTGGTGGTGATCACCTACAATCGCGGTGTGGCGGATGCCGCCATCGACCTGCGCAGCGACATGGCGGATTTCTTCGAACAGAGTTTCGAGGTGGCGCACGCGCATGGCATTCCGCATGCGCACATCATTCTCGATCCGGGTGTCGGCTTCGGGAAGACGTACGAGCAGAATTTCGGCGTGCTCGCGAACCTGGATGTGCTGTGCGAGACGGACCGGCCCGTGCTTGTGGGCGTGTCGCGGAAGTCTTTCATCGGGCGCCTGACAGGCCAGCCGGTGGAAGAGCGGCTGACTGGCACGCTTGCCGCGAATCTTGACAGTATTCACAGAGGCGCTTCGATCCTGCGGGTGCACGATGTCGCCCCGCACCGGGAGGCGCTGGACATGCTGGAAGCCATTGAGAGGGCGAAATGACCGACCGTGTATTCGTTTCGAACCTGTGCCTTCACGGCTTCCATGGCGTCCACAAGGCCGAGAAATCGCTGGGCCAGAAGTTCTATATCGACATGGATTGCGAGCTGAAGCCGCAGGCCGCCCGCAACGACACGATGAGCGAGGCCGTCGACTATGGCGCGCTGTGCGACCTGGCCGAGCGCCTGTCGGCCGAGACCGTGTTCAACCTGATCGAAACCTTTGCCGAGCGGATCGCGCTGGCCGTGCTGGACGAGCAGCCGCTGGTGCAGCGGGTGACCGTGACGGTGCGCAAGCCGTCGGCGCCGATCCGGCACTTTGTCGACCATGTGGGCGTGGTGATCACGCGGAGCCGGCATGACTGAAGCCTATCTCGGACTCGGCACCAATCTGGGTGATCGCGAAGCCTATCTGGCCCGCGCGCTGGACCTCCTTGCGGAGACGGAAGGCGTCAAGATCGGAAAGATCTCGCGCGTCTACCGTTCGGCGCCTTGGGGGATCACGGACCAGCCGGAGTTCCTGAATATCTGCGTACAGATCAGTACTTGGCTGAACCCTGAGGAGCTGTTGCGGGCCTGCAAGCAGGTCGAGATGCTGATCGGGCGGACCCGGACCGAGCGCTGGGGGCCGCGGGAAATCGACGTGGATGTCCTGCTTATCGACGGCGTGGACTTCGATACGCCGAACCTGACGATTCCGCACCGCCGGCTGGTGGAGCGCCGTTTCGTGCTGGAGCCGCTGTCCGAGATTGCGCCGGACTGGGTGATCGACGGCATGGAGGTGGCCGATCTGGCGCGGTACCTGCGTGCGGATGTGCCGGACCAGATGTGCGAGCCAGACGAAAAAGCCACGCAGCGCGTGTCGCAACTGCGTGGCTCTGCTGTCGTCGAATAGTACCGGGCGCCTCAGAGCGCCTTGACGATGTCTTCCACCATCTTCTTTGCGTCTGCGAGCAACATCATCGTGTTGTCCTGGAAGAAGAGCGGGTTGTCGATGCCGGCATAGCCCGAGCCCATGGAGCGCTTCACGAACAGCACGGTGCGGGCGTTCTCGACGTCGAGGATCGGCATGCCGTAGATCGGCGAGGTCTTGTCGGTCTTGGCAGCCGGGTTGGTCACGTCGTTGGCGCCGATGACGAAGGCGACGTCGGACGCCGCGAACTCGGAGTTGATGTCCTCGAGCTCGAAGACCTCGTCATAGGGTACCTGCGCTTCGGCGAGGAGCACGTTCATGTGGCCAGGCATACGGCCGGCGACCGGGTGGATGGCGTACTTCACTTCGACGCCTTCCTCTTTCAGCTTCTCGGCCATTTCCTTCAGCGCATGCTGGGCCTGTGCGACGGCCATGCCGTAGCCCGGCACGATGATGACCTTGGAGGCGTTCTTCATGATGAAGGCCGCGTCGTCGGCAGAGCCCTTCTTGTACGGGCGGTCGGCGGCCGGTCCGCCGGCTGCGGCCGCATCTTCGCCGCCGAAGCCGCCGAGGATGACCGAGACGAAGCTGCGGTTCATGCCCTTGCACATGATGTAGGAGAGAATTGCACCCGAGGACCCGACGAGCGCGCCGGTGATGATCAGGGCGAAATTGCCGAGCGTGAAGCCGAGCGCCGCAGCGGCCCAGCCCGAATAGGAGTTCAGCATCGACACGACGACCGGCATGTCCGCCCCGCCGATCGGGATGATGAGCGTGATGCCGAGGATCAGCGCGAGGACGGTGAGGCCCCAGAAGGCCCACTGGGTCTCGCCATGGCTGGCGATGAGGATGCCGAGCAGGGCGACGATGCCTGCGCCGATGGCGATGTTGAGCAGGTGGCGGGCCGGCAGCAGGATCGGCGCGCCGCTCATGTTGCCGTTCAGCTTGGCGAAGGCGATGACCGAGCCGGTGAAGGTGAGTGCACCGATGGCGGAGCCGAGGCCGAGCTCGATCAGCGAGTTCGTGTGGATGCCTTCTGCGCCGAGGATGCCGAAGCTGTCCGGCGCGTAGAGTGCGGCGGAGGCGACCAGAACGGCTGCGAGGCCGACGAGCGAGTGGAAGGCCGCCACGAGCTGCGGCATCGAGGTCATCGAGATGCGGCGGGCGATGATAGCGCCCGCGGTGCCGCCAACAGCAACGCCGCCGACGATGAGGCCGAGCGTCGCCGCGTCGATATTGCCCTGCGTATAGAGGAGCGCCAGCGTGGTGCCGACGGCGATGGCCATGCCGATCATGCCGTTGCGGTTACCGGCGCGGCTGGTGGCCGGGCTGGACAGGCCGCGCAGGGCCAGGATGAAGAGGATGCCGGCGATCAGGTAGAGCAGCGGCGCCCAGGTGGAGTGGAAGGAGTCCAACATTTAGTCCCCCTTCTTCTTGTACATGGCGAGCATGCGCTGGGTGACGAGGAAGCCGCCGAAGATGTTGACGCTGGCGAGCGCCACAGCGACTGCGCCAAGGATCTTGGCGATCCAGTTGTCGGACGAGAGGCCCGTCGCGGCAGCGGCCACGAGGGCGCCGACGATGATCACCGACGAGATGGCGTTGGTCACGGCCATCAGCGGCGTATGCAGGGCCGGCGTCACCGACCAGACGACGTAGTAGCCTACGAAGCAGGCGAGCGCGAAGATCGCGGCCAGGAAGACCGTGGAATTGATGCCGCCGCCATCGGCGAAGGCGGGCAGCGCAAAGCTGGCCGCAGCGAGGGTCAGGAGTGCGCGTTTCATGACTTGATCCTTTCGTTCACCGTCTCGCCGCCCTTGGTGAGCAGCATGGCGACAACGACTTCATCATCCGTATCGAGATTGAGCGCGCCACCCTCGGCCGTCACGAGCGGCAGGAAGGCGAGCAGGTTCTTGGCGTAGAGGGACGAGGAGTCGGCGGGCAGGCGGGCGGGCAGGTTCGAGAAACCGGCCACTTTCACGCCGCCGACATCGACGATCTCGTCAGCCTTGGAGAGCGGGCAGTTGCCGCCCTGCGACACGGCCATGTCGACGATCACCGAACCGGGCTTCATCGACTTCACCATCTCCTCGGTGACGAGCACCGGGGCCGGGCGGCCGGGAATGAGGGCCGTGGTGATGACAATGTCCTGCTTGGCGATGTGGCTGGCGGTCAGCGCGGCCTGTTTCGCCTGGTAGTCCTTCGACATTTCCTTGGCGTAGCCGCCGGCGGTTTCGGCGGCCTTGAACTCATCGTCCTCGACGGCGATGAACTTCGCGCCGAGCGAGGCGACCTGTTCCTTGGCGGCGGGGCGGACGTCGGTTGCGGTGACGACCGCGCCAAGACGGCGGGCGGTGGCGATGGCCTGGAGGCCTGCAACGCCGGCGCCCATGATGAATACCTTTGCCGGGGCGACAGTGCCGGCGGCGGTCATCATCATCGGCATGGCGCGGCCATAGATCTGTGCGCCTTCGATGACGGCGCGGTAGCCGGCAAGGTTGGACTGGGACGACAGTGCGTCCATGCTCTGGGCCCGCGTGATACGGGGCGTGAATTCCATCGAGAGCGACGCGATCTTCTTCGCGTTAAGGGCGCTCACCACGGCCGGATCGAGCGCGAACGGCTCCATCTGCGCGATGACCGCGGTGCCGTCCGGCAGGAGCGCGATCTCGTCCTTGTCAGGCCCGCGGACCTTGAAGACGATGTCGGCGCCCTTCACGGCAGCAGCGGCATCGGTCGCAATCGACGCCCCTTCCGCTTCATAGGCGGAGTTCAGGAAGCCAGCGGTTTTGCCGGCATCCGACTCAATGGTTACGGTGTGGCCACTGGCCACAAGCTTCTTGACGGTCTCCGGTGTAGCGGCCACACGGGTCTCACCGGGACGTCTCTCCCTCAGCACTGATATTTTCATGGAGCTGAGGACTAGCGGGAATTTATTGCGCGGTGCAACAAGAATTTTGGAGTATGGGGCATGAGTTTGTTCAGTTTGTCTAACAAGACCGCGCTGGTAACGGGTGCCTCCAGCGGACTCGGGCGTCACTTTGCGGGCGTCTTGTCGCAGGCAGGGGCCGACGTTGTCGTAGCGGCACGCCGGATGGACCGGTTGGAAGCGCTGGCCGAAGAGATCAGCAAGAAGGGCGGACGTGCCCTGCCGGTGGAAATGGATGTGACGTCCGACGAGAGCATCAGCGGCGCCTTCGCGGAAATCAAGGAAGCCCTCGGCCGCCCCTGCGATATCATCGTCAGCAATTCCGGCATGTCGCGCGACACCTGGTTCCGCGAGCAGAGCGAGGAAGACTGGAACGCGGTGATCGACACCAATCTCAGCGGTGTCTGGCGCGTCGGCAAGCATGGGTCGAACGCGATGATTGCGGCCGGCGTCAAAGGCGCGATCATCAATATCGCTTCGATCACGGCGCACCGTCCGCAGATGATGACGACGGCCTATTGCGTCTCGAAGGCGGGGGTCGAACACCTGACCCGGCAAATGGCGCTGGAAAATGCGCGGTACGGAATCCGGGTGAACTCCATCGCGCCGGGCTACTACAAGACCGATATCAACGACGCCTATCTGGACTCCGATGCCGGCGAGGCGATGCGCAAACGCATCCCGATGCGGCGTTTCGGGGAGTATCACGAACTCGACGGCGCCCTGCTTCTGCTGGCGTCTGACGCAGGCAGCTTCATGACCGGGTCGTCCCTTGTCGTGGATGGCGGGCAACTCCTCATCCCGCTTTGATCTTGCGGCGCAGCAAAAGCGCGACTACAGAACCCTCACGCAAAGGTGCCCGGGTAAAACCGGGTGAAAAGGGAAGCCGGTGTAATTCCGGCGCTATGCCCGTAACTGTCAGCGGTTAGCTGGCAGGCCATCCAAGCCACTGGGGCAACCCGGGAAGGCGGCCTGCCAGCCTCGATCCGCGAAGCCAGGAGACCTGCCTTTGCCGTCGTTTGCCCGTGGTCCGGGTCCAGACCAAAGGCAGCGGAGGCATTCCTTCCGTTCATACGACATGTGTGCAACCGCCCGGTTCGCCGGGCCGACGGAAGGTTATGAAAGATGCTCCGCCGACTCCTCATGTCCAGCGCTGCGCTGGCGCTGATCAATACACCTGCTTTTGCTGAAACCCTGGCCGATTCCTGCGAAGGGCAGGACTGTTCCGGAAAATCCGAGGCACCGCTGCGCCTCTATCCCGTGGAAGTGGCCGGCCTGTCGGCCCCGTCCGTAGCCGAACTGACCGACAGTGTCAGTGTCCTGACGGAAGCGGACCTGGTTGTGCGTCAATCCGTGAACCCGGCCGACCAGCTGCGTGCTGCAGCCGGTGTGGCCGTCTCCCGCTCCGGCGGGGTGGGCAGCCTGACCCAGGTGCGTATCCGCGGCGCCGAGGCGAACCATACGCTTGTTCTGTATGACGGGTTCGAGGTGTCCGACCCGGTGAATGGCGAGACCGATTTCGGCCTGCTGACGGCATTGCCGACGAGCCGGATCGAGGTGCTGCGCGGCGAGGCCTCGTCCATCTACGGCTCCGATGCGATCGGCGGCGTGGTCGATCTCTTTCCGGGCTCTGATAAAGGCTGGAACGGACGGATCGAGGGCGGTTCGATGAACACCGCCTCTGGAAGCGCCGGCTGGACCGGAAGCCTCCTCTCTGCGGCCGTGTCTGGTTTCACGACGGACGGGATCGACGTCTCTGGCAATGGCGGCGAGAAGGACGGTTCGGAGGCCCTGTCGGGACTGCTTCGCGGGACGGTTGCCCTCAACGACAACTGGTCTCTGAGCGGTCTTGCGCTGGTGCGCCAGTCGGAGGCTCAGCTTGATACCGATTCCGACTATGACGGCCTGCTGGATGACGCCGATCTCGAGACAAAGGGGGACCAGCAATTGTTCGGCGCAGTTCTTTCGTCCGAATACGGTGCATTCGGACAGGAGTTCCGGGCGAGCTATGGCGAGGTCGTGCGGGACAACAAGGGCGATGGCCAGCTGCTCGACACGGCAACCGGCGAGCGGACGAAACTCTCGTGGAAGCCGAGCTACAAGCTGGGTGCCCACACGCTGACCGGCCTGCTCGATAGTGAGAAGGAAAACTACGACCGTCATGACGTGCAGTATGGCGGCCTCAGCGATGCGTCGGAGGAATTCGATACGCTGGGCATCGCCGCCGAATACCGGTTTGACACCGACGCGCTGAATCTCGTCGCGTCGCTGCGACATGACGACAATGACGGCCGCTTCGAGGATGCCGATACCTGGCGCGTCGGGGCAGCCTACAACCTGCCGGGCGAGGTGATCCGCCTGCGTGCATCGGCTGGCTCGGGCGTCAAGAACCCAACGTTCACGGAACTGTTCGGATTTTTCCCCGGCAGCTTTGTCGGCAATCCGGACCTGAAGCCGGAGGAGTCGACCTCCTGGGAGGCCGGCTTCGACTGGCAGGCTGGCCGGGCATCCGGATCGGTGGTCTACTATTCGGCAAAGCTGAAGAACGAGATCTACACGGCCTACAATGTCGATTTCACGTCCACAGCGGCCAACCGCGCGGCGAAGAGCGAACGGTCTGGCGTGGAAGCGGAGGCGCGCATGGCGCTGACGGATGCCGTGACCCTGTCCGGGCAGGTCAGCGTCTTCGACAGCACGAATGACACCGGCGAGGATGAAATCCGCGTGCCGAAGCAGACGGCCTCGCTGGCCGTCCTGTGGGCGCCGGAAGACGCAGGCTGGCATGCCGGCGCGGCGGTCGACTTTGTCGGCGAGCAGGACGATTTCGACTTCGGCAGCTTCCCGAGCCGGCGTGCGACGCTGGACTCCTTCTTCCTCGTCTCGGCCAATGCGGAATATCCGGTCACGGACCGGATTTCGCTGACGCTGCGCGGCGAGAACCTGCTGGATGAGGATATTTCGGATATCTACGGCTACGCCACGCCAGGTGCGGCCGTCTATCTCGGCCTGAAGCTGCGGTGAGGCTGGCGGTCTTCCTCCTGTCCGCGGCGCTAGCCGCAGGAAGTGCAGCGGCGGAAGGGCCGAAAGTCGTCTCGCTCGACTATTGCGCGGACCAGTTCGTGCTCGGCCTTGCTGATCGCGACCAGATCCTCGCCGTGTCGAAAGATGCCGACAAGCCCTTCAGCCACCTGCACGACAAGGCCGCGGGCTTGAGGAAGATCCGCAACACAGCGGAAGACGTCATCGCCCTCCAGCCGGATCTGGTGATCCGCAGCTGGGGCGGCGATGCGCGTGCGTTGGAATTCTACAAGTCGCTCGACATCGATACGTTCCAGATCGGCTACGCGTCCGATCTGGAAGGCGCCGTGCGGATCACGCAGGAAGCAGGTGCCGCGCTCGGACAGGCGGCGCGTGCGGACGCGCTGGTCGCCGCCATGCCAGCGCCGAAAGCGCCCGAGGGCCGTACTACGCTCTATCTGACGCCCAGCGGCGTGACGGCCGGGCCGGGCACGATGGTGGATGCCATCATTCAGGCGGCGGGCCTGACCAATGCGGAGACAAACCCCGGCTGGCACTCGATTGGCCTGGAGGGCCTCGTGCAGGCTCCGCCGACAGCGGTGCTGACGGCCTTCTTCGGGTTCGATGCGGATGCGACCGACCAGTGGAGTGCGGCGCGCCATCCGGTCCTCCAGCGTATCCTGAACGATGCCGATACCTATGCCATGGATGAAAGCCGTCTGACCTGTCCGGCATGGTTCGTTGCGGACGAGGCGGCGGACCTGTCGGCAGAACTGGGAGGCGCGCGATGAACCAGACCGTTCTGGCGCTCGCGATCTTCTGTGTCGTCGCCCTAGGCGTCTCGGCCTTTGCCGGGACGGCGCCGATGAGCGCGGGCGACACGCTGGCAGCCCTTTTCGGGCAGGGAAGCGATGCGGCGCGGATCATCGTCTGGGAAATCCGCCTGCCGCGCTCGGTCGCGGCGTTTATCGTCGGAGCCTCGCTCGGACTTGCCGGAGCGGCGATGCAGGGCCTGTTGCAGAACCCGCTCGCTGAGCCCGGCGTGCTCGGCGTATCGGCCTTCGCATCGCTTGGGGCGGTGATCGCGATCTATTTCGGGATCGCGGGTGCGGGCAGCCTCGGCGTGCCGGTTGCGGCGATCCTGTTCTCCGGTATTGCCGTCGTGATCCTGCTGACAGCGGCGGGGCGCGGCGCGAGTTCCGTGACGCTCCTCCTGATCGGCATTGGCCTGTCGAGTTTCGCGGGTGCGCTCATCTCTCTGGCGCTGAACCTTGCGCCCAATCCGTGGAGTCTCGCGGACCTGATCAACTGGATGCTCGGATCCGTGGCCAACCGCTCGTGGACGGACACGCTGACGGTCGCGCCGGCGCTTGTCATCGGCGCGGTCGCCATTCTGGTCGCCGCTCCCGGCTTGCGGGCGCTGACGCTGGGCGAGGAAACCGCCGCCTCCATCGGCAGCGATCCGGCACGCACGCGCCTTCTGGTGATTGCCGGCACGTCGTTGCTGGCCGGTGGCAGTGTCGCCCTCGCGGGCACCATCGGCTTTGTCGGGATTGTCGCCCCGCATATCGTCCGCCCGTTCATGCGGTACGATCCGGCGCGGATCCTCATTCCTTCCGCATTGCTTGCCGGCGGCCTGCTGGTCGTGGCCGACCTTGCGGCGCGGACCTTGCCGTTCTCGCAGGAACTGAAGCTCGGCGTTGCCGCGGCCCTGTTCGGCGCTCCGGTATTTATCTGGATCGCGGCCCGTATCGGGAGCCTGAGCCGATGATCCGGTTTGAACATGCGTCTGTGGACCTAGCAGGCCGCCCTGTGCTCCACGGAGTGGACCTCACTGTCGGGCAGGGAGAGCTGGTTGCGCTGGTCGGACCGAACGGGGCCGGGAAGAGCACACTCCTGAAACTTGCGGCCGGACTGTTGAAACCCTCAAACGGCGTCGTTGCGCTCGATGGCCGCGCGACCGGAGACTGGTCGGCGACTGAGCGTGCCGCGCGGGTCGCCTGGTTGCCGCAGGTGCGGCCGGTCGCCTGGAACCTGCGGGGCGAGGACCTCGTCGCGCTCGGGCGCTACGCATCCGGTGCCGGCGTGTATGCGCGCCTCGATGAGGCTGGAAAGCAGGCGGTTGACCGCGCCATGGAGCGCATGTCGGCCGGTCACCTGCGCGGGCGGGGCGTGAACGAGCTGTCGGGCGGCGAAGTTGCCCGGCTGCATGTGGCGCGCATCCTGGCGAGCGAGGCGCATGTCCTGCTGCTGGATGAGCCGGCCGCGGCGCTCGACATCGAACACCAGATCGGCCTGATGGATGTGCTGTCGGAAGAGGTGGCATCCGGCCGGACGGTCCTGGTTGCCGTGCACGATCTCGATCTGGCGGCGCGTTACTGCGGGCGGATGGTGGTTCTGCATCAGGGGCGGATCGTCCGCGATGCGGCGCCTGCGGTCGCGCTCGGCGAAGATGTCCTTGCGGACGTGTTCCATGTCCGCCGTGGGGCGGGTGGCGTCCTCGAGCGGATTTAGTCCCGCTTGGATCGAATAGTTCGGATATCGTTAGCCAAGCCTTAGTGACTGTGTGGGCAGATGCCTGGAGTTTTCAGGAGTAAGCCGTGTCCGCAGTCAGGGCCCCACAGGAACCGAACCACGATCCGAAAAAGGACGAGGGTACCCCCAGCCGGGCCCTTCAGGGGCATGTGCGCTATCCGGATGGCAAGGCCAACCAGCGCGTGCATTCTCCGGCCCGCAAGCTGCAGACCGAGCTGGCCGACCGCCTTCAACGCCCGAAACAACTGTCGCTCCGAGCGACGCTGGCGACCGTTCTGGTCATGTGCCTGTCCATGAGCATCGCGGCTCTGAGCCTTCTTACGTCTCACTGAAGCCGGACCTTCAGGGCCCATAGCACCTGCATGGGATGACCTTGGCAGGCAATTTGCTTATGAAACGCCGCAGAGTTTCACCTGACACACGAGAAATGGATTCGTCATGCGCGTAAGAAAGGCAGTTCTTCCGGTCGCGGGGTTTGGCACACGGGTGCTGCCGGCGACGAAGGCCATTCCGAAGGAAATGCTGCCCGTCGTGGACCGTCCTGCCATCCAGTATGTGGTCAATGAGGCGCTGGAAGCCGGAATCGAGCACATTGTCTTCGTGACGGGCCGCAACAAGGGCGCCATCGAGGACTATTTCGATCATTCCTACGAACTGGAAGCGTCGCTGAGGGCGAAGGGCAAGGACAAGATCCTGCAGCAGGTCGAAGCGACCCGCCTTCCGGCCGGTACGGCCACGTTCGTCAGGCAACAGGAACCGCTTGGTCTGGGCCATGCCATCTGGTGCGCCCGTGATGTGATCGGAAACGAGCCGTTCGCGATCCTGCTGCCGGACGTGCTTGTGAAGGGCAAGCCCTCGTGCCTCGCGCAGATGGTAGACGCCTATGACAAGGTCGGCGGCAATATCATCGCGGTCGACCCGGTACCGCAGGAGCGCGTGTCCTCGTATGGCGTGATCGCGCCTGTGGAGCGCGACGGACGCCTGATCCGGATGTCGGGCATGGTGGAAAAGCCGCCGGTCGAGTCCGCGCCATCGAACCTGGCGATCACCGGCCGGTACATTCTCCAGCCCGAAATCTTCGGCCTGCTGGCCGACCAGGGCAAGGGTGCCGGCGGCGAGATCCAGCTGACGGATTCCATGGCCCGCCTGATGGAGCAGCAGGCATTCTATGCCTATGAGTTCGAAGGCGCGCCGTATGACTGCGGCTCCAAGGTCGGGTATTTCGAGGCGGTGCTGGCCTACGCGCTCGCCAATGAAGAAACCGCTGACGGTGCCCGCGAGCTGGTGCGAAAGGCCGCTGCCGCGCTTTAGGGCGGATTTCCGCCGGCCGCCGGGCGCGCTATGCAGGGCGCCATGGTTCCTGATTCCCTGCCTACCCATGCCGACGTGGTCGCTGCTTCGCAGCGGCTGCATGGTCTCGTCCGGCGCACGCCGGTGCTGCGTCATGACGCCATCGATGCAAGGGCGGGTGCGCGCGTCTTCGTGAAGGCGGAATGCCTGCAGGAGACGGGCAGTTTCAAGATACGCGGGGCGACCAACCGGTTACGCCAGATCGCGCCGGAGCAGCGGGCAGCCGGGGTTGTCGCGTTTTCTTCCGGCAATCATGCGCAGGGCGTCGCGAGGGCGGCACGGCTCCTCGGCATGCCGGCCCTGATCGTGATGCCCTCGGATGCGCCGGCCGTTAAGGTCAACGGCGTTCGCGCGGACGGCGGCGAGGTTTACCTTTACGACCGGACGACGGAAGATCGCGAGGAGATCGCCTCTCGGATCGCACGGGAACGCGGCGCCGTGCTCGTACCGAGCTATGACGATCCGTATATCATCGCCGGGCAGGGCACGGCGGGGCTCGAATTCGCAGAACAGATGGCGGAGGCGGGGACGCCGCTCGATCACCTGATCTGCTGCGCCGGGGGGGGTGGCCTGATCACCGGGGTGGCGCTGGCCTTCGAGGGCGTGTCGCCGGCAACGAAAATCTGGACTGCCGAGCCTGTAGAACATGACGACTGGGCGCGCTCGCTGAAGAGCGGCCGGATCGAACGGAACGCGCCCGGTACGCGGTCCTTCTGCGATGCGATCCTGACACCGGAGCCGGGGCACATCACGTTCGCGATCGGCAGGCGATTGCTGGCGGGCGGCCTGACGGTGACGGACGCGGACGTCGCCGAGGCGATGCGGATGGCTTTCCTGTATCTCAAGATCGTTGCAGAGCCTGGCGGTACGGCAGCGCTGGCCACTGTCATCGGCGGCCTCCCGGATGACATGCGGGGCAAGTCGGTCGGCGTCCTGGTAACGGGCGGCAACGTGGACGCGGAATTGTATGCCAGGGTCCTGACGGCGGCCTGAACGATAGGGCGCGCGTCCACCATTCGTCATTAATTGGCCGCAGGTCTTCCGCGCACGGATACTGGTGCGTGATCAGATCGCAGGCGGAAAAGCGCAAAACCCGCACCGCAATTCGGTGTTTATGGTTTGCCACCGGTTAATTCACCTTGCTGCGTGGTTAACGCGTCGTTCCGCCAAGTTTCCAGATTTTCCCGCACGTCTTCAACGGACCTTACCGTCTGCCCCTTAAGCATGACAGGCAGAGCAGGCGCGCCAGAACGGCGCAGTGAGGGAAAAACAATGAAGGCGACACCCTTAATCAGCCTTGGATTGTCGATTGTGCTGGGAGCGGGCGCAGTCTGGCTCGGCCGACACTACATGGCGCGCGACGGTTCGGGTGCAGAAGCGGCGACCAACAGACCGGTGGTGCAGCTGGCTGGTGTGATGGTGGCGGCGGATACGATCGAGACCGGCACGCTGATCGACGTGTCCATGCTGAAGCGCATGGAATGGCCGGAGAACATCATCCCGGAGGGCGTGCTCGCTGCGCCGGAAGATGTTCCGCCCAAGGCCTATGCGCGCGGACTGATCGTTGCCGGCGAGCCGATCATGCTCGAGAAACTGGACACGAGCGGTGCGTCGCTGACGCTGGCAGGCGCGATCAAGCCGGGCATGCGGGCCGTCTCGATCGTCGTCAAGAACGATACGGGCGTTGCAGGCTTCGTGCTGCCGGGCGACCGCGTGGACGTGAACGAATTCATCCCGCGCGACGGGCAGGGCGATACCTATGCCCGCGGGAACGAGGACATGCGCATTTCCGGCGACCTGATCGCGCGTCCGGTGCTGCGCAATGTTACGGTTCTGGCTGTCGACCAGACCTTCGATCCGAACCTGGAAGGTGCGCTTCCGTCGAACACCGTGACGCTGGAAGTGACGCCCGAAGGCTCGCTGGCGCTCGGTGCGGCGAGCCAGCGTGGCGCGCTCGGCCTTGCGCTGATCGGCCGGGACGAGGAAGCGGAACTGGTCGTGGAGACGCGGATCGAAGAGTCCCGGAAGCCGGCGGTTGTCCGTAGCGCTCCGCGCAAGGCGGCACCCACGACGGCCAGGGTTCGAGTCATAAACGGCAGCGAGGAGACGGAGGTTTCTGCGCCGGTGAGTGAAGGCAATCCTCCGAAAAAGGTGGCAGGCTGATGGTAATGTTCAATCGCATGATACTGGCTGGGCTGGCGGCGCTGATATTCTCGGTACCTGCCGCGACCGCCTGGACGCAGCGGACTGCCGGCCCCGACGCGGCAATGCTCGTCGTGGAGAAAGGCCGTTCCGCGGTCGTCGAGGCCGACGCGCCTTTCTCGACGCTCGTCGTCGCCGACCCGGAAATCGCCGAGGCCATGGCGACATCCAACCAGTCTTTCTTCCTGCGCGGCAAGCAGCCCGGATCGACCACGGTTCTTGTCTATGGATCGAACGGCAAGATTGCGGAACTGATCGATGTCGAAGTTGAACTCGGCCTCGACGAGTTGCGGACCGATCTTTCCAATCTTCTGCCGGGTGAGGACATTCAGGTCTATCCGGTTCATGATGGCGTGTTCCTCGATGGCAAGCTGACGACTGCGGCTGCCGCGGAAATGGCGCTGCAGGTTGCCGAGCGCTACGTGCCGGGCGGTGTCGCCAACGGTCTCTCGGTTGGACAGAGCCAGCAGGTGCTGCTCGAAGTCCGCTTCCTTGAAGCGAGCCGAAATGCGGTGAAAGAGATCGGGTTCGGCAATACGATCAATGCGAACGATGTCGTCGCCACGACCGATTCCGGAACGATATCGGGGCTCGCGGAAAAGACACTGGCGGTGTTCACGAATGTCGGCGGCGAGAACATCGACGTCCGCCTGCGCGCATTGGAGCAGAAGGGTGTGATCCGGACGCTTGCAGAGCCGAACCTTGTTGCCCTGTCAGGCGATACGGCGAGCTTTCTTGCCGGTGGCGAGTTTCCGATCCCGGTGGCGGCGCGCAATGGCGAGATTACCGTCGAGTTCAAGAAATTCGGCGTCGGTCTCGATTTCACGCCGACGGTCCTGGGCGACGGCCTAGTGAACCTCCGTGTGCGCCCGGAAGTGTCTGCACTCGACCGCGCGAACGGGATCCGGGCAGCCAATATCGAAATTCCGGGGATTTCCGTTCGCCGGGCGGATACCACGATCGAGCTGCGTGACGGTCAAGCCTTTGCCGTCGCAGGTCTCTTGCAGAACGATTATTCGAACGATGTCCGCCAGACGCCCTGGCTCGGAAGCGTGCCGGTTCTGGGGACCCTGTTCTCGTCGAAGCGTTACCAGCGAAACGAAAGCGAACTTGTCATTATCGTGACCCCACGCCTCGTTCAGCCGGTGCCGCACCCCGACATGATTGCATCGCCGCTGGACACGATCGGGGAGCCGACGGAGTCGGACTTCTTCCTGATGGACAAGACGGCGACGCCGCGACTCTCGAATTGAGGAGGAGATAAAAAGATGGGTAAGATGAAATTCAGCCTCGCAATTCTTGCGCTCTGCGTCCTTCCGGCCTGCGCGTCGCTCGACAATCGCGACAGCTACCTGCTGGGTGAAGCGACGCGCACCAATATCGCGGAACAATCGATCCGTGACGTGTCCGTTCCGAACTCCGAGCACAACCAATCTGCGTCCGGCGTCCGGGCAGCGAATGCGGTGCGCGCCCTGAACGAAGGCAAGCGCAAGGAACTTGCGCCATCTGCCGTTAGCGGTGCCGGGGAGTCGCTCTGAGATGACCCAGCCTGCCCAGTCACAAGCACCGCGTCCCGCGGGCGAAGGCCGCATCATTCCGCATCTCGCGGCGCTTGCCTCTGCCGAGCGCATGGCGTCCTTGCGGCCAGTCTGCGTAGAGCTCGCGGATCTCACCAGCCTGACCGTATCGGAAGCGGCGCTGAAATTCGGCAGCGGCATCATCCTGCTTGAGCAGGGCATGCCGGGCTGGGATCAGCTCCTGCTGAAACTCGCCGTGGATCGTCCCTCGACGGCGGTGATCGTTCTCTCGGACCAGATCCCGGGCCATATGGTGCGGGCGCTGATGAAGCTCGATGCCTCGGACATCCTGCCGAACTCTGCCACAGCCGATGATATTGCAGAGGCGGTCGCGAAATTTCGCGATGTCGTGAGCAAGGGCGTTTCGGGCTCCAGCGTCTGCTGGGCATTCAGGGGCGCTGTCGGCGGCGCCGGTGTCACCACACTGGCGATTGAAAGCGCGTTCGAAATGGCGCGCCGTGTCGGACCCGGACGGGTCTGCCTGGTGGATCTCAATGTCGCGGACGGGATGACCACGTCTTTTCTCGAGGCGGTGCCGAAGCTGGACCTGAACGCCCTGTCGGCCGCGCCCGACCGGCTCGACCCGCGTCTTCTTGCAGCCTGGTGCTACCAGCATGAGAGCGGTGTTTCCGTTATCGCCGCTCCGCGCAATCTGGATGGCGACGCGCTTGCCAGCGAGCCAGCGATCCTTCGCCTACTGGATGTTGCCTGCAGCGTGTTCGAATACACGATCGTTGACGTACCGCGGCACATGATGCCGTGGACGAAGGCCGTAATGGGTGCGGTCGATGAGACGATCGTCATCAGCGAGCTGACGGTGCCGAGCCTCCACGCCGCCGCAGACATGTGCCGCGAAATCGACGTCCTGCGCCGGGAGCGGACGCCGACGAAGCTGGTTCTGAACCGCATGTTCCAGAAGAAAAGGCTGCGTGCCGAGTTCGCGCTGGACAAGGCGGAGAGCGCTATCGACCGGAAGATAGATTCCACAATCACGTCCGACTGGGATGCCGCGCGTACGGCTGTCAATCTCGGGCGGCCGATTGCGGAAGTCGTTCCGAAAAGTCCTCTCGTCGCCGATGTCTCGCGCCTCGTTCAGATGCTTCTGCCGGAGGAGGCGCAGGCCGCGATGCCGGTTGAAACCAAGCGGAGACGCCGCGGATGAGCCGTTTTGGATTTTCCACCGCCACTCAGGCGCCTGCTCAAACACAGTCTGCTCCGGCGGCAACGGCCAGTCCGGCCCCGCAGCCGGCCGCGCCACGCGGCAAGCAGGAGACGGGCGGCTTCGACCTGCTGAATGCCAAGCTCAAGGTTCATGCCCAGCTGATCGATGTGCTCGATCTCTCGGCACTGGAGAAGCTCGACGACGAGACGCTTCGCCGGCGTGTACGCAGCATCATCGCCGAGATCATCCGTAAGGAAGACATGGCGCTTTCCGCTGCGGAGGAAGCCTCCTTTGCCGATGCCGTGATGGACGAGATGACCGGCCTTGGTCCGATCGAACCGCTCCTGAAGGACGAATCCATCGCCGACATCCTGATCAACGGATGCGACCAGGTCTATGTCGAGCGTCACGGCAAGCTCCAGCTGGCACCGGTGCGGTTCGCCGACAACGATCACCTGCTGCGCATCGTGCAGCGTATCGTTTCCGCTGTTGGCCGCCGGGTGGACGAGAGCCAGCCGCTGGTCGACGCGCGCCTTGCCGATGGTAGCCGCGTCAACGCCGCCGTCTTGCCGATCGCCATCGACGGACCGCTGGTGTCGATCCGGAAATTCTCCAAGTCCCCGCTGACCATCGACAAGCTGGTCGAGTTCGGCGCCATTCCGCGTCCGGTCGCCGATTTCATTCTCGGCGCGGTCAAGTGCAGGGCGTCCACCGTGATTTCCGGCGGTACCGGTTCCGGCAAGACGACCCTGCTGAATGCGCTGTCGTCTGCCATCAGTCCCGATGAGCGACTGATCACGATTGAGGACGCGGCCGAACTGCAGCTGCAGCAGCCGCACGTTGCGCGCATGGAAACGCGCCCGCCGAATATCGAAGGCAAGGGCGAGATCCGGCAGCGGGAACTCGTGAAGAACGCCCTGCGCATGCGTCCGGACCGGGTTATCCTGGGCGAGGTGCGCGGCGAAGAGGCATTCGACATGCTTCAGGCCATGAACACCGGCCACGAAGGCTCAATGGCGACGATCCACGCCAACAACCCGCGCGATGCGCTGACCCGCCTCGAACAGATGGTGATGATCGGGGGCATGAAAATTTCGGAGCAGGCAATCCGTGGGCAGATCGCATCGGCCGTGAACTTCATCGTCCAGGCGTCACGCCTTTCGGACGGTTCACGGAAAGTCATGTCGATTGCGGAGATTACCGGCATGGAAGGTTCGGTCGTCCAGCTGCAGGAGATCTTCCAGTTCGTGCGCACTGGTACGCGTGACGACGGCAAGGTCGAAGGGCATTTCGCAGCGACGGGCCTGCGTCCGAAATTCCTCGATGAAATGGAACGCCGCGGCGTGCACATGCCGCCCGGCATGTTCGATCCGTCCACACGCTTCTAGGGAGCAGCGTTTGCCGGGATTGCCTGACCTTTCCAGTCTCAATGTGACGATCATGATCCCGGTGGTCATGGCGGCAGGGGCCTTTTTTCTGGCGATCCAGGCCGTGATGGGTCTCGTCACGACGGCGCAGACCCAGCGCATCGTGAACCGGCGGCTGCAATTCAACGAGCGCTTCGAGTCCACGAACGAGGCGATGATCGAGCTTCGCAAGAGCCGTGGGCTTGATGAGCTCGGAAATTTCGCGATGCCGCTTCAATGGTTCAACCATCTAGTCGTGCGCTCAGGCCTGCCCTACCAGCCCTTGCGGTGGTTTCTGATGTCGGGCGCTGCCGGTGCCGTCGTCGGCCTTGCCTATATGAAATATGCCGGCGGGATCCTTACGGCGAGCGGCCTCGCCATCGCCATCTTTGCCATGGCGCCGATCATTGCGCTGAAGATGGTGGCCGGAAAACGCATGAAGAAACTGGCGTCGCAGCTTCCGGATGCGATGCAGATTGCCTGCCGGAGCCTTGAGGCCGGCCATCCCGTTGCAACCGCCATCGCGCTGGTGGCACGTGAGATGCCCGACCCGATCGGCACCGAGTTCGGGATGACCGCCGACGAGGTGTCGTACGGCATGTCGCTGACCAATGCCGTGCAGCGCATGGCCGAGCGCGCCGGCGATCCTGACGTGGAACTGTTCGCCGCGACGGTCCGCCTTCAGGAAAAAACGGGCGGCAACCTGACGGAACTTCTGAAGGCCAATACATCGACCATCCGTGAACGGCAGACGATGCGGTTGAAGGTTCGGGCGGCGTCGTCGGAAGGCCGGGCGTCTGCGATGATCCTTACGGCAGCACCGTTCATCGTCATGCTGGCGATCCACCTGCTGCGTCCGGAATTCTATGGCGACGTGATCGACAAGCCGCTGATCCAGTACTCCTTCCCGGGGCTCTTCATCTGGATGTTCATCGGCAACCTGGTCATGCGCAAGATGATCAATTTCAAGATGTAGGCGGGTGTGATGATCTTCGGTCTTGCTCTTGCGGATATCTGGCTTCCAGCGCTCATGCTGGTCGCGGCGATTGGCATTGCCGTGCCGGGGATTCTCTCGGTCTGGCGGAATGCGAAGGCGAAGGAAGACGTCGAGCGCCGCCTGGAGCGGAGGGGAACGAGCTTCATGGAGCCGCGGGCGCGTGTCAGTCCGCTCGACGGGTTCGTGCTCAAGGTCGCCGACAAGGCTGCGCCGACGAATGAGGAAACGGTCAGCGCAGCGCGGGCGCGGCTACAGCTTGCCGGGCTGACCCATCCGAGCGCTGTCGGGCAGTATTATCTTGCCCGGCTGATCTGCGTGATCGTTCCGCAGGTCCTGCTTCTGTTTGCGTTGCCTTACCTCTCGGGATTTCCGCCGACGGTCCCTCTGTTTGCGAGCGTCGCGCTTCTTGTCATAGGGCTGGTGGCGCCTTCGTTCTATGTCGATAACCTGATTTCTGCCCGGCAGACCCAGTGCTCGCAGGGATTCCCGGACATGATGGACCTGATGGTCGCCTGCGTCGAAGCGGGGCTCAGCCTGGACGCTTCGGTGCAGCGTGTCGGTGAGGAACTGGAGCTCCGGCACCCGATCATTGCGGGCCACATGAAGACGCTGTCGCTGGAGCTGCGTGCCGGCAAGTCGCGCAAGACGGCCTGGCGATCCTTCGCCGATCGGATGAACCTGGAAGAGGCCGGCTCGCTTGCAACCATGCTGCGCCAGGCCGAGGAAATGGGCACCAGTCTTGGCGCCACGCTGCGGATTTTCTCGGCAGACATGCGCCAGCGGCGTATCCTGATGGCAGAAGAAAAAGCCATGGCCCTGCCGGCGAAACTGACCTTACCATTGATTTTGTTCGTGTTTCCGGTGCTTCTGGGGGTGCTCATCCTGCCGGCCATCGCGAAGATGCAGGGCGTGCTCTTCTGAGGTCGGCACTAGGCGAGTCAGCCGGCCGTTGCTAGGTTACCGCCTATGAAAGTCTCTTATCTCGATTTCGAAAAGCCGATTGCGGAACTCGAATCCAAGATCGCCGAACTGGAAGCGCTGTCGGGCCGCAAGGATGGTCCGTCGCTGTCGGACGAGCTCACCAAGCTGAAAGCGAAGTCCCAGAAGCTGTTGAAAGACACCTACTCGGATCTCAGCGCCTGGCAGAAGACGCTGGTTGCCCGCCATCCGGACCGCCCGCATTTCAGCGACTTCGTCGAGACCATTTTTGAGGATTTCGAGGAGCTTGCAGGCGATCGCGTCTATGGCAACGACGAGGCCGTGATTGGTGGTCTCGCGCGGTTCAAGGGCCGCCCCGTCGTGATCATGGGCCATGAAAAGGGCCGCACGACCGAGAAGCGCCTGAAGCACAATTTCGGCATGGCTCACCCGGAAGGCTACCGTAAGGCCGTGCGCCTGATGGACCTGGCCGAGAAGTTCAACCTGCCCGTCCTGAGCTTTCCGGACACGGCGGGCGCCTATCCCGGCAAGGGCGGCGAGGAACGTGGGCAGGCCGAAGCGATTGCGCGCGGCACTCAGCGTGGCCTGACCTTGGGCGTGCCCTTTGTGACCCTGATCATCGGCGAGGGCATGTCCGGCGGCGCCATTGGCATCGCGGCCGCCAACAAGGTGCTGATGATGGAGCACGCGATCTATTCGGTGATCTCGCCGGAAGGCTGCGCGTCGATCCTCTATCGGGACGCAGGCAAGGCGAAGGACGCGGCAGAAGCCATGAAGATCACCGCGCCGGATCTGCTGCGCACGAAGGTGATCGACGATGTCGTCAAGGAGCCCGTGGGTGGCGCCCACCGTGATCCTCAGCGCGCGATGGCGACGGCTGCGAAGGCGCTCGATGCGGCGCTGAAGGAACTCGACGGCCTTTCGCCGGCCGAGCTTCGGCGGCAACGGGCGGAACGCTTCTACGCAATCGGCCGCGAAGGTCTCTGACCAAGCTTGCATTCGGGACCGGCCCGCGCCACGCTTCCTGTAAAGAACAGGGGGAGGGCCCGATGAAATACATGATGATGGCGGCAGCCATTTGCGTGGCTGCGTGCGCAGCGCCGGCGAAGGATCCGAAACCAGGCGAAGGCGTCGTAATCTATCCGGCGAAAGCCGTGGTGACGATGGCGGGAGAGGGCAATGTCGCGGAAGCCGTCGCCGTTTCCGGAGACCGGATCGTTGCGACCGGGACGACTGCCGGACTGACCCGTGCGATGCCTGCCGCAGTGGTGGATACGAGCTTCGAGCAACAGGTCATCGTGCCGGGCCTGATCGATCCGCACGTGCATGTCGTGCTCGGCGCGCTTCAGTATAACCTGCCGATCACGCCGCCATGGCCGATGGCAACCCCCAGCGGGATGAAGATGGGCCTGCCGACGCGTGAGGCGTTTCTGGCTGAGCTGGGCAACATCGTTGCCGCTTCCGATCCGGAGAAGCCGGTCGTCGTGTACGGCTTTCACAATCTGGTTCATGGCGACCTGACGCGGACCGATCTTGACGCCATCGCACCTGACCAGCCACTGGTCGTCTGGCACTATTCCTCGCACGATTTCTATCTGAACAGCGCGGCCATCAAGGTGGCGGGTTTCACGCCTGCGCTGGCGGAGAAGTTCCACGGCGTCGATCTGGATGAGGCCGGCGAACTGACGGGGCGCATCTATGAGGATGCGGCGCTGCTGGTGATCCAGGCATATGCGAGCGTGATCCTGGCACCGGACAATGTGTCGGCTGGCTTCCATGGCTTCTCGAAAATGCTGCGTGAAGCAGGCGTCACGACGACAGCCGAAATGGCTTACGGCCTCTTTGGCTGGGACATGGAAGACGCCAACATGCGCGCGAACTGGGGAAGCGCGCAGGAGGCGGGGTATCACCTCTACCTTGTGCCGGAATACCGCTCGCTGGAGCGGACCTATGGCGACGGCAAGGTGCAGGCGGTGCTCGACATGGTGAGCGGGGCGCATCCGACGCCGGCGCCTGTCCTGCCGCGGGTGAAATTCTTCACAGATGCGGCCTTCTACAGCCAGACGATGCGCCTATCGCCTCCGGGCTACCTGTCGGGCCAGTCCAAGGGTTCGGAAGGCCTTTGGGTCGGCGGGCCGGACGGGCTCGTTCCGGCGATCCAGCCCTACTGGGATGCCGGGCTGGGCGTGAACATCCACTCCAATGGCGATGCGGCACAGGACGCGACGCTCAATGCGCTCGAACAATTGCGCTCTTATGGCTCCGGCAACAGCTTTGTGATCGAGCATGGTGGCCTGTTCTCGCCGGATCAGGTCGAGCGTGCCGGCGAGCTTGGCGCGCGCGCGTCGGCGGCCAGCCATTATGTATTCTACATGGCGAAGGAATATGCCGGACCGCTCGGAGCCGTCCGGGCGCAGTGGATCTCGCCGCTGGGCGCATTGTCAGCGGCCGGCGTGCCGGTCGCTGTTCACAGCGATGCGCCGCTGGCGCCGCCGAACCCCTTGCGGGCTGCCGGTGTCCACATGACCCGTGCCACGCGGGAGGGCGATACCTATGAAGTGGAAATGGCGCTTCAGCCGTACGACGCCCTGGAGGCAATCACGCTGGACGCTGCCGGGGCGCTTGGCCTTGAGGGCGAGATCGGTTCCATCGAAGCCGGCAAGCGCGCCGACTTCACGATCCTTGGTGCAAACCCGCTGGAGACGCCCGGTGCGGATTGGGAGACTATCCCGGTCTGGGGCGTTGTGCTGGATGGGGTGAAACATCCTCTGGCGGAGTGAGCGTGGGCGAACGGGACTGGATAGCCAGGTATTTCAAGCCACTCGCGGCGTCGCGGGGTGCGGCGGCGCTTTCCGACGATGTTGCGGCGCTGACCATGACGGATCACGCGATGATCATCACGGCCGATACGTTGATCGAGGGCGTCCATTTCCTGTCCTCCGACCCGATTGAGAGCATCGCCCGGAAGCTCGTCCGGGTGAACGTGTCAGACATCCTCTCGAAAGGGGCCCTCCCGCGCGAGGCGCTCCTGTCGCTCGGATGGCCGAGGGGCAGGGAGGAGGCGGACCTCGCCGCGTTTGCGGAAGCGCTCGGCGATGAACTCGGCCTCTGGGGCGCGCAGCTGATCGGCGGCGACACGACGACCAGCCCGCAGGGGCTTTACCTGTCCTTGACCCTGACCGGCGCGTGCGGCCCGAGAGGGCCTGTCAGGCGGAGTGGCGGACGAGAGAGCGATTCCCTCTGGGTGACGGGCGAGATTGGGGCCGCCTGCCTCGGCTTCAGGGCGTTGCAGGCCCGGAGGGCCGGCGATCCCTGGATTCCGGCCTATCGCGTACCGCGCCTCGCCCCGCTGGCGGTTGCTGACCTGGTGCAGGACCACGCAACGGCGTCCATGGACGTCTCCGATGGCCTTCTGGGAGACGTTCGCACGCTTGCGGCGGCCTCGGGCCTTGCGGCTGAACTGGACCTTGGCGCAGTTCCCTTTGCCGCCCATGCGCCGGGAATCGAAGAAAAGCTCGAACTGGCGACCTGGGGAGACGACTATCAGGTTCTGTTCGCGGCGCCGCCCACATCTGCCGCACTGATTGCATCTGAAGCGGCAGAAACGGGATTACGGGTGACCCGGATCGGCGCCCTGACCTCCGGTTCGGGCCTTTCTGTCACTCTGGACGGGGCGCCCGTTAACTTACCGGAAACCCTGGGCTTCGAGCATGGATGAGTCGGGGCTGGCCTGACTCGCTTGAAACGTGATGTATCTTGCACCTCACGCCTCAGGATGGCAGGCAAGTCCCTAATAACAATAATAATCGAAGCTCAGGAGAGGCCGGGAGAACCGGTTCAGCTCAGGTTAGGGAAGGAAACAAGTTACATGTGGTATTATCTCGCTCTCGCGGCGGGCGTAATCTCGGTTGTCTACGGGTTCATTCAGGCCCGATCCATCCAGGCCGCCCCCGCAGGTGACGCGCGAATGCGCGAAATCGCGGCAGCTATCCAGGAAGGCGCAAACGCCTATCTCGGCCGTCAGTACCGGACCATCGGCATCGTCGGCGTTCTTGTCGTCGTGCTTCTGGCCGCAGCATTCCAGGGCTGGCAGCAGCCGCTCGGCTTTGTGATCGGTGCCGTCCTTTCGGGCGCCGCCGGCTTCATCGGCATGAAAGTTTCGGTCCAGGCGAACGTCCGTACGACGGAAGCCTCGAAGTCCGGCCTGAATGCCGGCCTGAAGATGGCCTTCAAATCGGGCGCCATCACCGGCATGCTCGTGGTCGGCCTGGCCCTGATCGGTATCGTTCTCTATTACGGCCTCCTGACCATGGTCATGGGCCTCAGCCTGACCGATGAGCACCAGAAGCGCGAAGTGATCGACTCGCTGGTGGCACTCGGCTTCGGCGCTTCGCTGATCTCGATCTTCGCCCGTCTCGGCGGCGGCATCTTCACCAAGGGTGCGGACGTCGGCGGCGACATGGTTGGCAAGGTGGAAGCCGGGATCCCGGAAGACGATCCGCGCAACGCAGCCACGATCGCTGACAACGTCGGTGACAACGTGGGCGACTGTGCCGGCATGGCAGCCGACCTGTTCGAGACCTATGCCGTGACCCTCGTGGCCACGATGGTGCTCGGCGCAATCTATTTCGCCGGCATGCCCTACATCGCAGACATCATGCTGCTGCCGCTCGCCATTGGCGGCGTCTGCATCATCACCTCGATCATCGGGACGTTCTTCGTGAACCTCGCCCCGGGCAAGACCGACGTGATGGGCGCGCTCTACAAGGGCCTTATCGTGACGGGCGTCCTGTCCATCGGCGCGCTCGCGCTGGTGATCAGCCAGGTTCTTCCGAATGGCTTTGGCACCATGGACGGTGCGGCTGCGGCGCTCGGCCTTTCGGGCGAGATTACCGGTGCGGACCTGTTCCTTTGCGGCCTGCTCGGCCTCGTCGTGACCGGTCTGATCGTGGTCATCACGGCCTATTATACCGAGACGAAATACCGTCCGGTGCGGTCTGTGGCCAAGGCATCCGAGTCCGGCCACGGGACGAACGTGATCCAGGGCCTCGCCGTGTCGCTTGAGTCGACCGCGCTGCCGGCACTCACCATCATCGCGGGCATCATCGCCACCTACAACCTCGCAGGTCTCTACGGCGTCGCCATCGCGACGACCACGATGCTGGCGCTGGCGGGCATGATCGTCGCCCTCGATGCATTTGGTCCGGTTACGGACAATGCGGGCGGCATCGCTGAAATGTCGGAACTTCCGTCTGAAGTGCGGAACACGACGGATGCGCTCGACGCCGTGGGCAACACCACGAAAGCTGTGACCAAAGGGTACGCCATCGGGTCTGCGGGCCTCGGCGCGCTCGTCCTGTTCGCGGCCTATTCGGAAGACCTGAAATACTTCTCGGCACGCGCCGCGAGCGGGTCTTTCTTCGACGGTGTGGTTGTCGACTTCTCGATCGCCAACCCTTACGTCGTGGTCGGCCTTCTGTTCGGCGGCTTGCTGCCGTTTCTGTTCGGCGGCATGTCGATGATGGCTGTGGGCCGTGCGGCCCAAGCCGTGGTCGAGGAAGTCCGCCGCCAGTTCCGCGAAATGCCGGGCATCATGAAAGGCGAAGTGAAGCCGGACTATGGCCGTGCCGTCGACCTGCTGACGCAGGCGGCGATCAAGGAAATGGTCGTGCCGTCGCTTCTGCCGGTCCTGTCTCCGATCGTGCTGTTCTTCGTTATCCTGGCCATTGCCGGGAAGGGCGCAGCCTTCGCGGCAGTCGGTGCCATGCTGCTCGGCGTGATCGTGACGGGCCTGTTCGTTGCCATCTCGATGACTTCGGGCGGCGGCGCATGGGACAACGCCAAGAAGTACATCGAAGACGGCCATCATGGCGGCAAGGGCTCGGAAGCCCACAAGGCTGCTGTGACGGGCGATACGGTCGGTGACCCCTACAAGGACACCGCCGGCCCGGCCGTGAACCCAATGATCAAGATCACGAACATCGTGGCGCTTCTCCTGCTGGCGGTTCTCGCCGGCCTCTGAGGCTGAATGAAATTTTGTTGAAGGCCCCGGGGCATTGCGCTCCGGGGCCTTTGTTTTGTCTGGAATATTTATAATATAGATAAATACTATAGCACCCCAGCCTTCAATCAATTGGTTCTATTCTCGCGATTGGCGTATCAAGGTTCCATTGTAAGGCGGCTCCAACCGGAAACGGCCATTGGCGGCTGCTTCGTTCCCAATTTCGCGGAGCCCCGAGGCTCCTCACACAACAGCCTGAAGATATCTCAGACACGAGGGAGAGAAACATGGATGGAAACGATATGGGTGGCGGCAAATGCCCGGTGATGCATGGCGCGATCACGGTGGCGGGTGAATCCAACACCGCCTGGTGGCCGGAAACCCTGAACCTGGACATCCTTCACCAGCACGACACCAAGACCAGTCCGCTGGGCAAGGACTTCGATTATCGAGAGGCGGTGAAGACGCTCGATTTCGCGGCGCTCAAGAAGGACATGCTCGCCCTCATGACTGACAGCCAGGAATGGTGGCCGGCAGACTATGGCCATTACGGCGGCCTGATGATCCGGCTTGCCTGGCACTCGGCCGGCTCCTACCGCCTTGCCGATGGCCGTGGTGGCGGTGGTACGGGCAACATCCGCTTCGCGCCTCTGAATTCCTGGCCGGACAACGGCAACCTCGACAAGGCCCGCCGCCTGCTGTGGCCGATCAAGAAGAAGTACGGCAACAAGATCTCCTGGGCGGACCTGATCCTCCTCGCAGGTACGATGGCGTATGAGTCGATGGGCCTGAAGACCTTTGGCTTCTCCTTCGGTCGCGAAGACATCTGGGGCCCGGAGAAAGATGTCTACTGGGGCGCGGAGAAGGAATGGCTCGCGCCTTCTGATGAGCGCTACACGGACGTTTCTAAACCGGAGACCATGGAAAACCCGCTCGCCGCTGTGCAGATGGGCCTGATCTATGTGAACCCGGAAGGCGTGAACGGGAAGTCCGACCCACTGAAGTCCGCGGCGCAGGTTCGTGAAACCTTTGCGCGCATGGCCATGAATGACGAAGAGACTGCAGCACTCACCTGCGGTGGCCATACCGTCGGCAAGGCGCATGGCAACGGCGATGCAGGTGCGCTCAGCCCGGCGCCGGAAGGCAACGACCTTGAGGCCCAGGGTTTCGGCTGGCTGAACCCCAACATGGGTGGCAAGGCAGCCAATGCGATCACTTCCGGTATCGAAGGCGCCTGGACGACCCATCCGACCAAGTGGGACATGGGCTACTTCAAACTCCTGTTCGGTTATGACTGGGAACTGACCAAGAGCCCGGCCGGCGCGAACCAGTGGCGTCCCATCAATATCAAGGAAGAAGACAAGCCGGTCGATCCGACGGATGCGACCAAGCGCGTCATGCCGATGATGACGGACGCTGACATGGCGATGAAGATGGACCCCGTCTACAACGCCATCTGCCAGAAGTTCATGGCCGACCCTGCTTACTTCTCGGATTGCTTCGGCCGCGCCTGGTTCAAGCTGACCCACCGCGACCTCGGTCCGCGTACCCGCTACATCGGTCCGGACGCGCCGAAGGAAGACCTGATCTGGCAGGATCCGATCCCGGCCGGCAGCAAGTCGTACGACGTGGCCGCCGTCAAAGCGAAGATCGCTGCTTCAGGCCTTTCGCTGGCCGACATGGTCTCGACCGCCTGGGACAGTGCCCGCACGTATCGCGGCTCGGACATGCGTGGCGGTGCCAACGGTGCCCGCATTCGCCTTGCACCGCAGAAGGACTGGGAGGGCAACGAACCGGCCCGCCTCCAGAAGGTGCTCTCCGTGCTTGAGCCGATTGCCAAGGCAAGCGGTGCAAGCCTTGCGGACGTGATCGTCCTGGCTGGCAATGTCGGTGTGGAGCAGGCTGCCAAGGCGGCCGGCGTTACAGTCACCGTGCCGTTCTCGCCGGGACGTGGCGATGCGACGGCCGAGCAGACAGACGCGGATTCCTTCGGCGTGCTTGAGCCGCTGGCGGACGGCTTCCGCAACTGGCTCAAGAAGGACTACGCCGTGAAGCCGGAAGAGCTCCTTCTCGACCGCGCTCAGCTCATGGGTCTCACCGGTCCGGAGATGGTTGTGCTTCTAGGCGGCATGCGCGTCATGGGCACCAACCATGGCGGCACCAAGCATGGTGTGTTCACGGATCGTGTCGGCGCCTTGACCAACGACTTCTTCGTCAACCTGACGGACATGTCGTACCGCTGGGTTCCGAAGGGTTCCAACGCCTATGACATCGTCGATCGCAAGACGGGTCAGACGAAGTTCACCGCTACTCGCGCGGATCTCGTCTTCGGGTCCAACTCGATCCTGCGCGCCTATGCGGAAGTCTATGCCCAGGACGATGCCAAAGAGAAGTTCGTGAAGGACTTCGTGGCGGCCTGGACGAAAGTGATGAACGCAGACCGCTTCGACCTCTAGGCGCATCTGCGAGCTAAAAACAGCGGCGTTCCGGGAAACCGGGACGCCGTTTTTATTTGGCGATAGAGGTGGCCATCCGCCGAAATTCTGCCTGCGTCAGCGTTTCGGCGCGGGCGGTCGGGTCGATACCAAGGTCCTTGAGCCATTCTTCCGCCTTGAGGCCGTGGCGCTTGGCGAATGGCTTCAAAGCTGCGCGCAGCATCTTCCGGCGCTGGCCGAAGGCTGCGCCGGCGACCTGTTCCAGCTTGTCGAGGTGCGGAAAGCGTTCGGCTTCCGGGAGTGGTATCAGCACGGCGACGGCGCTGTCGACTTTCGGCGGTGGCTTGAACGCGCCGGGCGGCAGGGTGAAGGCGATATGCGGCTTCGTGACGGCCTGGGCGAGAACGGCGAGGCGGCCGTAGTGTTCCGTATCAGGAGCGGCGCAGATGCGCTGGGCGACTTCCTTCTGGAACATCAGAGCCATCTCCCCGCGCCAGTCGCCGGCTTTCAACCAGTCGATCAGGAGGATTGTGCCGACATTGTAAGGCAGGTTGGCGACGACCATCGCGGGCGTTTCGGCACCGGCCTCTTCGAGCACCTTTTGCCATTTGACCTTGCGGGCGTCCTTTTCGATCACGACAAGGCGTCCGTCTTTCGCTTCAGGCCAGTCAAGCAGGGCGGACGCAAAGCGCGGGTCTGTCTCCACGGCAATCAGCTTGGCGGCACCCTCCTTCAGGATGGCGCGCGTAAGGCCGCCCGGGCCGGGTCCGACCTCGATCACGGTGCGGCCCTTGACCGGGCCGGCGGCCGTCGCCGCACGATGCAGTATGCTCGGATCGAACAGGAAGTGCTGGCCGAGGGCCTTGCGGGCCGGGGCCTGTGTCAGTTCGGGATCGTTGTCGTCGGTCATGCGTTTTGCCTGTTTCTTGCCACCTGAACGGCCGCACGAACGGCTGCGATCAGGCTGTCCGGCCGCGCCGTGCCGGCGGCAGCGGCATCGTATCCCGTGCCATGATCCGGGCTCGTGCGGACGATGGGAAGGCCAAGCGTCATGTTGACGCCGCCCCAGATGTCCAGTGTCTTGACCGGGATCAGCCCCTGGTCGTGGGTCATGGCGATGACCGCATCGAACCGGCCGGTCAGCGCTTCGGCGAAGACCGTGTCGGCCGGGCGGGCATCGGAGATGTCGATATTCCGTGAGCGGAGGGACTTTGCGGCCGGGTTGATGATCTCGATTTCCTCGCGGCCCAGCGCGCCACCTTCTCCGGCGTGCGGGTTCAGTCCGGTAAAGGCGATGCGCGGCGAAGCAATGCCGAAGTCGGATTTCATCGCGGCGTGGACGATCGTTCCGAGCTCGACCAATCCGTCCTGTGTCAGGCTCTCCGGCACGGAAGCCAGCGATTGATGGATCGTGGCGAGCGCGACGCGGAGACCGCCGCCCGTCAGCAGCATGACCGGCCGTAGGGGCTTGCCGCCGTCCGGCCGGCAGAGTTCGGCGACAAACTCGGTGTGGCCGGGATGCCGAAAGCCTGCGCCGTAGAGCAGGGCCTTGTTGATCGGATTGGTCACGATCCCGGCGGCCTTTCCGCTCAGCGCGTGGCGGACACCGGTCTCGATTGCCAAGATGATTGCCGGCGCCGTTGCGGCATCGGGTGTGCCTGGCACGATTGCCGGAATTGCACCGGTCGAAAGCACGGGCAGGGCCGAGGGGAAGATCGCGGCCGCTTCCGATGGTTCAGATATTTCCTGAACCGGGCATTTGCCGTCAAAAAGTTCCGGCGCACCGATGACGTAGAATGTGAGGGACGGATCGTCGCTCAGCGCCTGCCATGCCTGTACGGTAATAAGCGGGCCGACCCCGGCAGGGTCGCCCATGGACATGGCGAGGGGGAGTTGTTGAGTCAGGGTCACGCGCGGCATGTCGCGCCAAACCGAGCCCCGCGCAAGCCTTAGCGGTAGATAATCGTTGCGTCCCGGCGGAGGTTCCGTAGCTCGCGCTCGGAAATCATGTTCAGCTCGCGGCCTTTCAGGCTGTTCTTCAGGTCGTCGCGGGAGGGCAGCGCTTCGGCGCCTTCCTCGCGGCGGCAGACGTACATCGTGCCGAGACCGCCGCTGACCGCGAAGATGTCGGTCGGTTTGCCGATTTCTGCGTTTTCGACCAGGGATTTGCCCTCGGGGCCGAGTTCTTCGATGTTGATGTCTTCCAGAGGCTGGGCGCGCAGGCCGGATGTTGTGTTGGCAACCGACTGGACGTCGTCGCAGGAGGTGATCCGGGCCATGGCCGCCTTCAGGGCGTCGTCCGTCGCGTCTTTCGACACGAGGCGGATGAGATCGACCTTGGTCGTCGCTTCTGCCGGTTCGCGCTTGTTCTCAACGAACAGGATATAGACGCCGTTTTCGACCACGATCGGGTCAAGCAGGCCGGGACCCGGTGCGGCTTCGATGGCGGGCACCAGCTCCTGGGAAAGGTCGGCGGTCGATACCCACCCCATGTCGCCGCCCGTGGCCGCGGTCGGGGCAGAGGACAGACGCTGGGCGGCGACCCGGAAGTCCGCGCCGGCTTTCAGCTGCTCAACAATGGAACCTGCCGCTTCGACGGCCTGCGTCCGCGTTTCAGGGTCCGGGGCGTACAGGAAGATTTCCGAGATATGGTACTGGGTCTTTTGCGATGCCGAGCGGATGCGTTCGATCTGGTCGTCGACCTGGTTGTCGGAAATGCGGATACGCGAGCCATAAAGACCGCTCATCACCCGGTTCCATGCGAGCTCAGCGCGCATCTGGTCTTCAAGGCTGGCCGGATTGATGCCTGCCGCAAGTAGCTGCGACTTGAGCGCGTCGCCGGTCAGACCGGATTGCGCCGCCATGCCATCGACGGCGTCGTCGATTTCCGCCTTGTCGATTTCGAGGTCGAATTCCTTCGCTTTTTCGAGCTGAAGGTGTTCGTCGATGAGCTGTTCCAGCGCCTGGCCGGTGATCTGCTGGACCTGTTCCTGGGTCGGCTGAGCGCCGCCGAGGCTGAGCAGCAGCATCCGGGCGCGCTGGCGGACGTCGGAAAATGAGATGGGCTGGTCGTTAACCACGGCCGCAACGCCTTCAAGGGTCAGGCTTTCCGAGGTGGCATCCTGCGCGTTCGCAAAGCCGGCAAATGGGAGTGCCAGTACGGCAGCAACGGCGATGAGATTGCGAACCATCAAGGGTCTCCAGATCGCGCCTGCATTCGGGCAGGCATGTGTTCCAGCCGACCATACAAATCCTGCTGCGTCGCGCAACGCAGGCACGCAGTCGGCCCTGAAATCTTACGGATATTTAGGGTTCGCGGCGTTTCAGAGGCAAACGGGCGAATCAATCGAAGTTGCTTGATCCGAACTGGCCAAGGGTTTTCAGCGAGAAGCGGACCTGGATATTCTCGGACGGGCCCAGTGTTCGGTCGGTGAGTTCGGAGCGAGAATAGACGAGTTCCAGGCGCGAACACTCGTCTTCATACGCGATACCGATCTGCTTCTGGGCGTTCAGATTGGCGGCGATGTCGCGCAACTGTCCGTAGATCACCGAATAGCGCTTCGTCAGCCTCAGTTCGCCCTGCATGAAAATGCCCTCGTCAGGCTGGCCGGTCGGGCTGATGCGCTCGCTGATCTTGTAGTATTCGCTGGTTGCGCGGAACCGCTTGGTACTGGTCGATATGCGGGCATCGATGCGGTTCAGTTCAAGACTGTCATCGTCGAGGCGCATGCGGGTCTCGATCTTGAACGGCCCGCCAAAATCGGCGGAGGCTGCCGCCACCCAGTCCGAAGCCGTGCCGTCGAGGTTCGACAGGGCATTGAACGTGGTGTCGGCACGCGAGCGCCAGCGGCGCCCGAAGGTGGCCGACAATTCGGGACCATCTTTCCAAACCGCGCGGGCGGTCAGGCCGGCAGACAGCTTGCCGTCACCTTCATAGAAATCGTAGCCCGACGCCCCGTTGGCTTCAAAAAGGACGGATTCGTCAGCTTCGAAGAGGAGCGAGCTTTCGTTCGGGATGATCGGATCGTTGACGTTGGAAAAGCCCCAGGCCGCCATGACTTCCGGTTCGACGATGATGTCCACGGTCTCGCCAGGGCGCACCAGAGGATAAGCGACGCGGGCGCCTGTATTGCCGACAACGCGGGACGTATTGTCCTTGCCCGAATAGGCTTGGTCGAGCGCGTAATAGTCGCCGCGGACCTCGGCAAACGGTTCGAAGGTGAAGCCGCCGGGAAGGATGTTATAGTCCGACCATTCGGCGCCGACGCTGACGCGCTGGCTGTCCGCGCCGACATCCCTCGTCAGGATGGCGGTCGACGCGTTGACGCTTGCGAAGCCCAAGTCGCCCAGGTTCCAGAACTTTTCACCAAAGAACAGCGGCGTCACCGTGGGCAGACTGCCATCGGTGTCGCTTGCCCGGAGGCCCTGGAAAGACAGGAGCGCAACGTCGGTATAGTAATCTTCGCCCTGGCCGACCGCATAAAGCTGCGAGAGGAGCCGCCGGGGCTGGCTGAGGTAGATGCCGCGCCGTTCGCCCTGGCCACTGAGGTCGTAGCGGCGATCGTACAGGTCGTCGGTCTGGGTCTCGACGCCAAAGCCCCACTGCCAGTCGGGGCTGAGGGCGAAGCGGCCGCTGCCATAGAGGTGGCCGCGCCATTTTTCTTCCCCGAATTTTATCCCGTCGCTGTCGAAATCCTGTTCCCGGGTGAAACTTGTATTGATGCGGAGCGCGCCGGAATAGAAACGCTTCCGGTAATCCATCTCGAGCATCGGATTGACGTTTTCGGTCAGGAGCGGCGAAACGGTGAGGTCCGACGAGTCCGAGATCACCCAATAGTAAGGCTGCTGATAGAAGGCGCCGAGTTTGGAGGAGAAGCCGGCTGAGGGAATAAGCAGGCCCGAACGGCGATCGGATGTGGGGTCCGGGTGGGCGAGGTAGGGGAAATAGAAAACCGGCAGACCCATGACTTCCAGGACCGCATCGCGGTACGAGATCATCTGGGATTCCTGGTCGAGCACAGCCCGGCGCGCGCGGAGCGACCAGGTTGGCGTCTGGCCCTTTTCCTCGCAGATCGGACAGGCGGTATAGATCACCTGGTCCATCGCGTTGATGCCGTCAGACCGGCGAATGGCGGAATTTGCGACGATGGTTGCCCCGTCCGGCAGCCGGGCCGAATAGCCGATGGCATAGCCGTCGGTCAGGTTGGAGCCGACTTCCACCTCGTCGGAGAATTGCTGCGTCCCGTCCTGGTCGATGATGACGACATTCCCGGTGGCACGAACGCGTTCCGTGGTCCGGTTGTAGATCAGGCGGTCCGCCCGAAGGGTCCGGCCGTCATAGAGCGCCTCAACGTTGCCTTCGGCGACGATCGAGTTCTCGTCACGGATCTCGTAGACATAGTCGGCTTCGAGGATGACCTGTTCCCGCGATGCCTGCGTGGACTCCGGCGCCAAGCCTTCGTCCTGCGCGGCCGCTGCAAGCGACGGGGCCGCTGCAAGGGCCAAGGCTGCGGCGTAGTGATACCAGTTTGCCAAAACGGGCTTCCTCGGCTTCTTCCCCACGGCAGCTCTCAGGCTGCGGAATACGGATATTCTGTCTCGATTTTCGAGGCTTAGAGGGAACCCCCCAGATCGTCCAGCCACCGAGCGCCTATGGCTGAACTTTCATCAGGACCGCGGTGCAACAGGGTCACAGGCGGCCGGGTATCAAAAAGCCCTGGCCGCAAGGCCGCCGGGCAGGGTCTGCGCCTCTCCGGAGATTTCGAGCTCCAGGAGGATGGCGGCGCACCGGGCCGCCGGAAGGCTGCTCGCGCGGGCAATCTCATCAATGGGCATCGGGTGCGGGGAGAGGGCATTCAACTCCTTTTTGAGGTCGGATTCGCTGGGTTCGCCGCTGACCGGGTCGAAATCGAACGGGCGTGGCGGTGGAGCGGATACCCGGCGCCGATCCAATGACGACAACACATCCAGCACATCCCCGGCGTGCCGGACGAGCGTTGCGCCCTGGTGCAGGAGGCCGTTCGTGCCGGCTGCGCGCGGGTCCAGCGGAGAGCCGGGCACCGCCATGACCTCGCGCCCCCATTCGGCGGCCATCCGGGCCGATATCAGGGAGCCCGACCGCTCCGCGGCCTCGACGACCACGGTGCCGAGGGACATGCCCGTGATGATCCTGTTTCGCCGCGGGAAATCCTGCGCCTTGGCCCGATACCCGAAGGGGCTTTCCTAAATGACGAGACCGGATGCCGCGATCTCGGCATAGAGCCGCTCATGCTGGGGCGGGTCAACGTGATCTATGGCACCGCCGAGCACGGCAATCGTGCCCGTGGAGAGGCTAGCTGCGTGGGCTTCTCCGTCAGTGCCGAGGGCTAGGCCGGAGACAATCGTGAACCCGTTCCGGCCCAGCTCTGCAGCCATGTCCTGGGCGATCTTACGGCCGGCGGCAGAGGCGTTGCGGGCGCCGACAATCGCCGCGGTCGGGCGGGCGGCCAGGTCTGCCTTGCCCAGCAAGGTCAGGATGGGCGGGGGCGGCCCCGGATCGCGCAGAAGCTGGGGATATTCGGCATCGGTACTCAGGATGATCCGCGCGCCATAGCGCTGAACCGCTTTTAGTTCCGCCTCGACTTCACTGCGTGCGGGCGGTGCGAGCGGTCGCGCGCGGCGCGATCGTCCGGACAGGTCCGGCAACGCCTCGAGCGCGGCAGTGGCTGTCTTGAAGCGGTGGATCAGCTGGAAGAAGCTGACCGGGCCGATACTGTTGGTTCGGGCGAGGCGGATCCTGTCGAGCCGTTCGCCGTCTGCGCTTATGTGCTGGGTTTGGCCTTTGAGCTGCCGAAGCGGGGTTCGGTTCCCTTGAGCAGGCGGCCGAGATTGGCCCTGTGTGTCCAGAACACAAAGGCTGACAGGAAGGCGAGCCCACCAAGGACGAACCAGTTATGTTGCCGGTGCAGGACAGTCTCCACCAGCCAGGCGCCCGGAGCGACGAGCGCAGCGGCGGTCAGAGCCGCCAGCGAGGAAATCCGCGTTACGGCAAAGATGCTCAACCAGATCGGCGCGGCAACGCAGAAGGCCGGCAGAGAAACAAAAGGCAGTAGGCCCGCAAAGGTTGCAATGCCCTTGCCGCCCTTGAACCCGAGCCAGATCGGGTAGCAGTGTCCGATAAAGGCCGACACGCCCGCGACAAGCCCGAGTTTAGGGCCGCCAAGAAGGCCGAAGCCGAAGGCAACAAATCCGGCCTTGAAACTGTCCAGAACGAGGGTCGCCAAGGCCAGGTCCTTGCGGCCGGTCCGCAAAACATTGGTTGCGCCGATATTGCCAGAACCGATCTGCCGGATATCCCCCAGCCCGGCCATGCGGGTGATCAGCAACCCGAACGGGATTGATCCTGCGAGGTATCCGGTCAGCGCGGCAAGGGGATAGATTAGGTATGCGGACATGCCCTGCTCCAAAGTCGTGCGTCAGTGGTAGGCAGTGCCGCGCAGACGGGCAAGCGTATTCAGGCAATGCTTTCGTGGGTGAAGACTTCCTCGCCAGCCACGAACGTCCGCAGGACGCGGCCCTGAAGGCGCCGTCCATCAAAGGGTGAGTTGGTGGAGCGGGAGCGAAGATGCTCACGTTCGCAGAGCCAGGGTTTGCCCGGATCGAACAGGATAACGTCAGCCGGTGCGTTGACGGCAAGGCGGCCCTGAGGAAGGCCCAGCATGGCGGCAGGCCGGTATGTAACGGGAGCGAGCGCCTCGAGCAGGCTCAGCGGGCCGTCGTGGACGAGGCTGAGCATGGCCGGGAGGACCGTCTCGAGCCCGGCGGCGCCAAAGGCCGCTTCGCCGAAGGGCAGGCGCTTTTCTTCCGGCGGCTGCGGATCGTGCGCGGAAACGACCGCGTCGATCTCGCCGCGTTTCAAGGCCTCGATCAGTCCTTGCCGGGTGTCTTCATCGCGGAAGGGCGGGTTCACCTTGCAATAGGTCAGGTAGTCGCCGACGTCGCGCTCATTGAAGAAGAAGCTGTGCGCGGCGGCGGTGGTCAGGACTTTCGCGCCGCGGTCGCGCGCTTCGGCGGCGATTCCGGCAGTACGGACGGTTGAAACCTGGTCGAGGATCAGCGTGCAGCCAGTTGCTTCGGCGAGCGCCGTGTCGCGCATGGCGCCGATCCATTCGGCCTCGACCGGGATGCCCGAAAGGCCCATCCGGGCCGCCAGCGCGCCGGCATTCATGGCGCCGGAGCCAGCGAGGGCCCGCTCGTCAGGACGGGACATGATGGTGGCGCCGAGATTGGCGGCGTAAGACATCGCGCGTTTCAGAAGCGAGGCATTGGCGACCGGGCAGTCGCCATTGGTGAAGGCAATCGCGCCGGCTTCTGCCATCAGGCCGATCTCGGCCATGGCCTCGCCTTTGAGACCGGTCGTCAGTGCGCCTGCCGGGTATATACGAGCCCCGGCGCTTGCCCTGGCGCGCTCCGCGATGAAACGGACAAGCGCGACGTCGTCGATGACGGGCTTGGTGTCCGGCATGACGACGAAGCTGGTAATGCCGCCTGCGAGGGCGGAGCGGGACGCCGTCGCCAGAGTTTCCTTCTGTTCGAAGCCGGGTTCTCCGGTCTTCACCCGGAGGTCCACCAGACCGGGCGCGAGGCAAAGGCCATTCGCGTCGATGGAGGCCTTTGCATCCGGGTGCGGGCCGGTCTGCCCCTCCGCGATGTCCTTGATCCGGCCGCGGTCGACGAAGATGGCACCGAGCGTATCGAGACCCGTGGCCGGGTCGAGCAGGCGGGCATTGTAGATGCTGAGGCTCATGCGCGGCTCCCCGCGAGGAGGTGAAGGACTGCTTCGCGCACGGCGACGCCCATCTCGACCTGTTCGGTGATCACGGAGCGATCGCCATCAGCAATGGCGCTCTCGATCTCTATGCCCCGGTTCATCGGGCCGGGGTGCATGACAATCGCGTCCGGATTGGCGAGCGCGAGGCGTTCGGCGGTAAGGCCGAAGAAGTGGAAGTACTCCCGCCGACTGGGCAGGAAGGCGCCGTCCATGCGCTCCAGCTGGAGGCGCAGCATCATGACGACGTCCGCGCCTTTCAGGACCTTGTTGAAATCCGTTGTGGCGCTGGCGGCGCCCCAGGTGTCCGTCCCGGACGGCAGCAGTGTGCGCGGGGCGCAGAGGTGGACTTCGGCGCCCATCAGGTGCAGCGCCTGCGTCGTGGAACGGGCAACGCGCGAATGCGCAATGTCACCGCAGATGACGACCTTCAGGCCTTCGATGCGGCCCTTGGTGCGGCGGATGGTGAGCGTGTCGAGCAGGCCCTGGGTCGGGTGCTGGTGCGTGCCGTCACCGGCATTGATCACGGCGCAGTCGACCTTTCGGGAGAGCAGCTTCGGGCCGCCGGATGCGGAGTGGCGCACAATCAGGGCGTCGGGCCGCATCGCGTTGAGTGTCATGGCCGTATCGATCAGGGTCTCGCCCTTTTTCACGCTCGAAGCGGCCACAGGCATCGAGACCACATCCGCGCCAAGACGGCGGGCGGCGATCTCGAAACTGCTCATCGTGCGGGTCGAGTTCTCAAAGAACAGGTTCACGACCGTCTTGCCGGTTAGGATCGGGTCCGGCCGGCGGCCTGCACGCGTCGCTTCGGCGTACTGGTCTGCAAGATCGAGAATATGGGTGATGTCGAGAGGAGAAAGGCCTTCGATACTGAGCAGGTGCTCATGATCGAAGCTGTAGTGATATGCCGCCCGGGTCATGGAGGCCCTTTCGATTTTTGGCGGTTTAGGCCCGATTCCGCCGGGCTTCAAGCCCCGGCGGCGGCAGGGAGCAGCAATGCGGCGAAGTAGAGCAGAGGCATCGTGATCATGGCCAGCAGGGTTTCGACGGCCAGGAGGTTCGCCGCCAGAGGCGCATCCCCGCCGAGTTCCTTGGCCAGGATATAGGAAGACGTCGCGGTCGGCGTGGCGGCGCAGATCACTGCGATCAGCAACGGAATGCCCGTGACACCAAGGACCAGGCAGATCGCGACGGCGAAGACCGGCAGGCCGACAAGCCGGATTGTCGCCCAGGTGAATGTGCGCGGCCCAGCCCGTTTCAGGGCCGACAGGTCCACGCCTGCGCCAGCGGAGAGCAGGCCGAGGGCGACAGCGGCATCGCCCAGGATTTTCAGGCAGTCGTCCAGCAGGTCCGGGAGTTCGACATTGGCGGTCGCAAGTCCGAGCCCGATCACGCAGGCGATAACAATCGGGTTTTTTACGAGCGCCAGAAGCGGCTTGGGTGCCGGGCCATGCGGCTGGTCGGCGTGAGAGACGAGCGCATAGACCGTCAGAATATTCGCGGTCGGGATCATGACCGCCGCCGCAATTGCAACAAGGGCGAGGCCTTCCTCGCCATAAAGAAGGCCGCCGATCGACAGGCCGATCATCGTGTTCCAGCGGACGTTGGACTGGATGATGGACCCGACAGCCGGCCGCGGCATTCCCGGCAGGTAGCGTGCAAGCCAGCCGACGCCGGCCATGGCAAACTGGGCGACGATGAGGGCTGTCGCGAGCTTCCACGGCGCCGTCTCGAACGGGGCATTGGCCAGCGTCCGCACAACCAGAGCCGGAAGGAGAATCAGGAAGGACAGGCGTTCGATGGCGCGCCAGCTTTCAGGCGGGATCCAGCGCCGGATGGAAAGGACATGCCCAAGCGTCGCGATCGCAATGACCGGCATCAGCGCGACGAGGAAGCCGTTCATGCGCTTTTCCCCAGCCGGTCGATTGCCGATTTCAGGATCACGGCAGCCGCGGATGCGTCGATCCGTTCGGCGCGATGCTTCCGGGACAGTTCCGCATCCGCCATGATGGCATCCGCCTCGAAAGTGGAGAGCCGCTCGTCCTGCAGCAGGATCGGCACATCGCGGAACTTCAGGATATTCCAGGCCAGTGCCCGGACAGACTGGGCGCGCGGGCCCTCGCTCCCGTCCATGTTCAGAGGCAGGCCCAAGACGAGACCGACAGCGCGCCGTGCATCGTAGAGGGCGAACAGGCGCTCAAGCACGGGTGTCAGGCGCCGACCTTTCGGGATTGTTTCCACGGGGCTCGCTATCATGCGGAGCGCATCGCAGGAGGCGACGCCGACCGTCTTCGTCCCCGGGTCGAGGCCGAGCAGCGGACCGGTGCGCGGGAAATCGGCGGCATCAACGACTGGCATGGGCTGCCCACATAGCGCCTTGAAGGGGCGTTGCCTATGGCGTATTCGGGCCCCAGCAGTTCCGGAGAGCCTCATGAGTGTCAGCAAGGATGATGTCCGCAAGGTCGCGCGCCTGTCGCGTATCGCTGTGCCTGAGGACCGGCTCGAGGAACTGGCCGGCGAGCTGAACGGCATCCTGGGCTGGATCGACCAGCTCAACGAGGTCGACGTCTCCGACGTCGAGCCGCTGACGTCTGTGGTCGAAACCCGACTGCCGATGCGGGACGATGTCGTGACCGACGGCAATATCCCGGATCAGGTCCTGGCGAATGCCCCGCGGACCGAAGACGGCTTTTTTGTCGTTCCGAAGTCTGTCGAATAGGACTCAGATCGCCTCTTCGGCGAAGTCTTCGTAATCGATCAGGATTTCCTCGCCTGCCGCGATGTTGCGGGACGCGGTCAATGTGACGGTAGCGGTGATCGCATCGACGGCGAAACGTGCGTTCGCATTCCGGCTATGGTTACACATCGAGATCGGTCCGAAGGCTACGGCGGCGCGCATCGCGCCATCGGGTGTTTCGTCCACGAAGAAAACATAGTGATAGATGCGCGTCGTTTTCAGGCGCTCGGTGTCCTCAGCGCTCAGGATGAGGATCGGATAGGTGCCGATGATGGTTCCGGATGAAATGGGCACAGCCGCGTACAGGCCGCGGCCATGCAGGGGGGATTGCTTCACCTCGACTAACGAGGTCTGAATTTCTGAGAGCATGGCGCCCGTTTATCATGGCGCCGAATTGCCAGCATCAGGATTCTTCGGCCGGAGCCTCAGATTCTTCGCCGGTCTTTTCCTCGTCGACCTTGTCCTTGGCTTTCGGGTCCCAGTTGTAGATCGCGTTGACCGTGCAGCGCTGGGTGCTGAAAGCGCCGTCGCCATGTCCGGTCAGGGAGTCGGACACGATGACATGATCGCCCGGGCGCAGGCAGATCGACGATGTGGGCAGCCTGACGGTCATTGCATGTTCCAGGCTCAGGCAGCTGCCGAAGACTTCGATTAGGTAATAGTCCCGGCCCTCGCGCACGGTGAATGTGTCACGGGTATTGTTGCCGAAACTGTCGATGTTCGAGGTGAAGCAGAGCTTGTCGACTTTCTCGCCGAGGCGCGGGTCGCCTTCATACTTCGCGACGCCTTTGGGCTTGGGTTCGTTATCTGCAGCGGTCGCGCAGCCAGCCAGGGCAAGACAGGCGACGGCAAGGGCAAAACTGGGACGCATGGTCTGTTCCTTCCGGGTTTATTCGCCTCACATCCTTGTGTGCCGGACTGACATCTGCCTGACAAGGCGCTCACAGAGACTTGAACTTTCCCCCCAAGCCGTCATAGCAGGCGGTCTGAATTGCCCGGAGTGCCGCCCAGATGACCGACCTGACAAAGCTGACCCTTGCAGATGCCCTCGACGGCCTGAAGGCGAAGTCTTTTTCATCGCGGGAGATCACGCAGGCCTTTATCCAGGCCATCGAAGGCTCGCGCGTGCTGAACGCCTATGTCGTCGAGACCCCTGAAAAGGCGCTGGAAATGGCAGATGCGGCGGATGCCCGCCTGGCCAAGGGGCGGGGCGGTCTGCTGGAAGGCGCGCCGATCGGGGTGAAGGACCTGTATTGCACGCGCGGCGTCCGCACGACGGCCTGCAGCGGCATCCTCGGCGAGTTTACGCCGACCTATGAGTCGACTGTCACCCAGAACCTCTGGGATGCCGGGGCGGTCATGCTGGGCAAGCTCAACATGGACGAGTTTGCGATGGGCTCCTCGAACGAGACTTCCCGCTTCGGTCCGCCGATCAACCCGTGGCGCCGCAAGGGCGACAATATCGGCCTGACGCCGGGTGGCTCGTCGGGCGGCTCTGCGGCCGCTGTTTCCGGCGATCTCTGCCTCGCCGCGACGGCCTCCGATACCGGAGGTTCGATCCGCCAGCCGGCTGCCTTCACCGGCACCGTGGGCATCAAGCCGACCTATGGCCGCGCAAGCCGCTATGGCATGGTGGCGTTCGCCTCGTCGCTGGACCAGGCCGGCCCGATCGCCAAGACGGTCGAGGATTCCGCCATCCTGCTCCAGGTCATGTGCAGCCATGACCCGAAAGACTCGACCTCGCTCAACATCGAGACGCCGGACTGGCGCGCCGATGTGAGCAAGGGCGTGAAGGGCATGCGGATCGGCATTCCGAAGGAATATCGGATCGATGGCCTGTCCGATGAAATGACCGCGCTGTGGGATCAGGGCATCGCCTGGCTGAAGGCTGCCGGCGCCGAAATCGTTGAGATCAGCCTGCCGCACACGAAGTACGCCCTGCCAGCCTACTACATTGTGGCACCCGCCGAGGCCTCGTCGAACCTCGCGCGCTATGACGGCATGCGCTACGGCGCCCGCGTCGATGGTGGCAACCTGACCGAAACCTATGAATCCACGCGCGCCAGCGGCTTCGGCCGTGAGGTCCAGCGCCGCCTGATGATCGGCACCTATGTGCTTTCGTCCGGGTACTACGACGCCTATTACATCCGGGCCCAGAAGGTTCGCACGAAGATCTTCAACGACTTCGTGAAAGCGTTCGAGTCCTGCGACGCAATCCTGACGCCGACCTGCCCGTCGCCGGCTTTTGCCTTCGGCGAGAAGAGCGGTGATCCGGTGGAAATGTACCTCAACGACGTGTTCACGGTGACGGCAAACCTCGCCGGACTGCCGGGCATTTCCGTGCCGGCCGGGCTGTCTTCCAACGGCTTGCCGCTTGGCCTGCAGGTGATCGGCAAGGCGCTGGACGAGGCGGCCTGTTTCCGCGTCGGCGGCGAACTGGAACGTGCAGCCGGTTTCGTGGCCAAGCCGGAGAAGTGGTGGTAGGGTTCGCGCATGACCCGCTTCCTTGTTATCTTCGGAATTCTCCTCGTTATTGCCATGTCGCTGATGGGCGCGCTGCTGGCCCAGAACGGCTACAGTCTGTTTGACCCGAAAATGACGCCAATGGTGCTCGTGGCCGTTCTGGTCGCGGCTTATGTCTCCTGGCGCATCGACGGCATCCTGCGCCGGCGCAACAGGGCCGCCGGGGAAGATCCGGCAGCGCCCGGCAAATCGGGTTTCGACTTTTTCGCGCCGAAGGCGTCTGCCGGTCATGCGGCGCGGGAAGCCCGTGTGGCTGCAAAGCGGAAACAGCTGATCGCCGAGGGCAAGCTTGAGGCGGACCCGGTGCCTGAGCCCGTCAAGCCGTCGGACAGTAGCGCGCCGACGCGTGTTTCCCAGTCAGCCCCGATCAAGGACCGTATGGCTGCCCGTGCCGAACGGGTCAGGCGGGCGAAGGAAGAGGGGAAGATTTAGTCTTCCGAATCTCCGCCGCGGCGGGGATCTTCACCGGTGTGACCGGCGCTTTCGTGCCGCCGCGCGGCTCATCATCGTCCCCGTCGTCCTTGCCGCGATCGGTGATGCGCGTCACATGGATACCTGCGCCGATCAGGCCGCCAATCGGACCGAACTGGACGACAACCGCCGCGACGAATAGGAGCGGCACATGCAGGTCGAGCTTGCCCAGCATGAGGAACATCAGGCCGAACAGGAGGCCCCCGCAGGCGAGGCCGATGGCAAAACCGGCAATAATGTGCCGCAGGAAACCCCGGGCAATGGGGCGCTCTTCTTCGCTGGCGCTTTCGAGGATCATCTTGAAGAGCATGGCGCATATCCCGATCAGGCGCTCTGCAGCGTCACCGTGAATTTGCCGCACAATGCCCGGGCAGAAAACCCCTACATCTACGTAGTTGGAAACCGGTGCGCCCTGCCGGGTCCGTTCCGGTGTCAGCGTGGCTCGACATGGCCCGCCGCCGGGGGTTAGAAGGGCCGAATTCTGCTGTTATTAGTCGAGGCAACGATGTCTGCACGCACCCCCTATACGATCAAGGGCGACACTGGTGACTGGGAGCTGGTCATGGGCCTTGAAGTCCATGCGCAGGTGTCTTCCAACGCCAAGCTGTTTTCCGGGGCTGCGACCGCTTTCGGGGCCGATCCGAACTGCAACGTATCCCTCGTGGATGCCGCCATGCCGGGCATGCTGCCCGTGCTGAACCGGTTCTGCGTCGAACAGGCGATCCGCACGGGCCTCGGCCTGAAGGCGCAGATCAACACGTATTCACGTTTCGACCGGAAGAACTATTTCTATCCTGACCTGCCGCAGGGCTACCAGATCAGCCAGTTCGCGCACCCCATCGTGGGCGAGGGCGAGATCGAGGTGGATGTCGAGCCGGCCCATGGCGGCGAGGCCTATTCCTTCCCGTGCCGTATCGAGCGCCTGCACTTGGAACAGGATGCCGGCAAATCGATCCACGACATGGACCCGAACGCGACCTATGTGGACCTCAACCGCTCCGGTGTGGCGCTCATGGAAATCGTGTCGAAGCCGGACGTGCGCACGCCCGCCGAAGCGGCGGCCTATGTGAAGAAGCTGCGCGCCATCGTGATCGCGCTGGGCACCTGCGACGGCGACATGGAGAAAGGCAACCTCCGCGCCGACGTGAACGTCTCGGTCTGCCGTCCCGGCCAGTACGAAAAATTCCGTGAGACGGGCGACTTCAGCCATCTTGGCACGCGCTGCGAACTGAAGAACATGAACTCGTTCCGCTTCATCCAGCAGGCCATCGAATACGAGGCGCGCCGCCAGATCGAGATCATCGAGAGCGGTGGCAAGGTAGAGCAGGAAACCCGCCTGTTCGACCCGGTGAAGGTCGAGACCCGGTCCATGCGCTCCAAGGAAGACGCGCACGACTATCGCTATTTCCCCGACCCGGACCTGCTGCCGCTGGAAATCGAGCAGGCCTGGATCGAGGAAATCCGTGCCTCGCTGCCGGAACTGCCGGACGAGAAGCGGGCCCGTTTCGAAGCCGACTATGGCCTGTCGCGCTACGATGCCGGCGTGCTGACCGCGGATGCAGACAAGGCGGCCTTCTTCGAGGAAGTCGCGAAGGGCCGCGATGCGAAGCTCGCCGCGAACTGGGTGACGCAAGAACTGTTCGGCTACCTCAACAAGGAAGGCCTCGAACTGGCGCAGAGCCCGATCTCTGCCGCAGACCTCGGCGGCCTTATCGCATTGATCTCGGACAACACGATCAGCGGCAAGATTGCCAAAGACGTCTTTGCCCGGATGATTGCAGGTGAAGGCAAGCCGGCGGACATCGTCGAGAAGCACGGCCTCAAGCAGGTGACCGATACGGGCGCCATCGAGAAGGTCGTCGACGAGATCATCGCGGCGAATCCGGAGCAGGCCGAGAAGGTGAAAGAAAAGCCGCAGACGCTCGGCTGGTTCGTCGGCCAGGTGATGAAGGCCTCGGGCGGCAAAGCCAACCCTCAGGTCGTCAACGAGATCCTGAAGGCGAAGCTGGGCCTCTAGGCCTGCAGCGCAGCGCGAATTCTTTCGGCGACAGGCAGAAGCTCTTCCGGCTTGGCCATGCCACCACTTGCGTGGCGGCCGAGCGGCTTGTCTTCCCAGCGCGGGATGATGTGGAAGTGCAGGTGAAAGACGGTCTGCCCGGCCGGAGCGCCGTTGAACTGCGACACGAGCAAGCCGTCTGGCTTCAGCGCAGCCTCCACGGCCCGCGCGACCTTCTGCACTTTCAGCATGTATTGGCCGAGATAATCGGACGGCATGTCGAGGAAATTCCGGGCCTGCGCCTGTTTCGGAATGACCAGCGTATGGCCTTCGCTCTGAGGGAACACATCCATGAAGGCGAGCGCGACATCGTCCTCGTAGACCTTCATGCTCGGCATCTCGCCGCGCATGATTTTCGCGAAGATGTTGTTCGGGTCGTAGGTGTCGTGGAGGGTCATTCGTGTTCGCCCGTGGCTTCTACCTGTGCTGTTGGACGTGTAACGCGTTCCAGAAGGATCAGGAACGCGACAAAGCCGAGCACCACCCATCCCCATGTGCGGAGTTCGTCGCCAGGGGGCGGAGTTCTTATATGATCCAGGCCATAGGTTTCGTAATAGGCTTCCGGGGGGGGGCGGTCTCAGATCCGGGATCAGATCGGGCAAGAGCAGGTTTGTCAGCGGGGCCAGCAATAAGGCAATCAATACCGGTGTAGAGCGCGAGCATCGACCAGGCCAGCGCGCTTTCGCCAGGCAGGGCGCAGGCGGGCTGGCTCTGCCAGAGCCGGGATCCGCCTTCGCTTCCTTCAGTGCTGTCCGCAGCAAATCCTTGGCTTCGTCCAGCTGATAGGGAAGCCTGACCGCGATTCCGTCCAGAGCGGGGACGTACGCCCAGTGGAGCGCCGCCAGTCCAGCATTGTCGAGGCTGGCATCGAGCCCATGGGACTGCAGGAAGTTGACGAACACCAGTGCGCTTTCAATGGTCTGCGCGCGATGGATGACAACGGATGGGCTCATTCGCCCTTCTTAAAGGGAGTTCTCTCGCTAAGGTAGTCCAGATCGCTCTCAACGGCGTCGCGCTCGCGCTCGAGATAGTCTGCGACAGCGGCGCGCAATCCGGGATGGGCGATCCAGTGAGCCGAATAGGTCAGCACGGGCACATAGCCGCGGGCGAGCTTATGCCCGCCCTGCGCGCCGGCCTCCACCACGGCGAGGCCATTGGCAATCGCATAGTCGATGGCCTGATAGTAACAGGTCTCGAAATGCAGCATCGGGCGGGCGTCGAGCGTGCCCCAGTAGCGGCCATAGAGCGTGTCGGAGCCGATCATATTGAGGGCGCCGGCTATCGGCTGCCCATCCTCCATGGCGAAGATGAACAGCATGTCGTCCGCCATCCGTTCCCGCAGGATCGAGAAGGCCTCCCGGTTGAGATAGGGCGAGCCCCATTTGCGGCTGCCGGTGTCCATGTAGAACTCGAAGAAGATGTCGAGATGGTCTTCGGTGACGTCATCGCCCCGGATGTGGGCGAAGGTCAGCCCTTCCTGTGCTTTCGCGCGCTCCTTGCGGAGGTTCTTGCGCTTGGCCGATGAGAGTTCGGCGAGGAAATCGTCGAAGCTCCCATAGCCGTTGTTGAACCAGTGAAACTGCTGGTCCGTCCGGCAGAGCAAGCCGTTCAGCGTAAGGGCCTCGGATTCCTCTTCCTCCACGAAGTTGATGTGCAGGGATGAAATCCGGTTCTGTTCGGCAAAGCTGATCGCCGCGCTGAGCAGGAGGGCCTTGATGCGCGCCTCATCCGGACCGGGCGGTACAAGCCGGCGGCGGCCCGTGACCGGCGTGAAGGGAACTGCGCCGAGCAGTTTGGGGTAATAGGCTCCGCCGGCGCGTTCGAAGGCGTCGGCCCAGGAATGGTCGAAGACGAACTCGCCGCGCGAATGGGTCTTGCCATAGAGGGGCATCGCACCACGCAGCGCTCCGCCGGCATCGCGGACGAGGATATGGCGCGGGATCCAGCCGGTGTCCGGCGTGGCCGCGCCGGAGCTTTCCATGGCTTCGAGGAACTCCCAGCTCAGGAAGGGATCGCGCCTCAGGCCAGGTGGGTTGGCGACATTATTCCATTCCGCAGGATCGACTTCCGCAAGCCCCGGAACGATGTCGATGCGGAAATTCGTGTCGTCCATGAACCCCAATCTAGGAGCTGAGGCGGCGCGACACCAGTTCCGGATCCAGATGTTCGAAAATCACGGCGGCTTTCTGAGCGGCGCAGCGGTCAAGATCGTCTTCGGAGCGGACCGTCCACACCACAACCGGCAGCCGGCTGCCCTGCGATTTCAGGACGGCGCGCTCCACATCGGCGCACTGGACGGCGAGATAGTCGATCCGGTCCCGGATGGCGCGGCCGAGCACGGCGTCGAATTCGTCTTCGCCGATTTTGGTGGATGGGCCGATCAGCTGGCCGCGCATCACGCCCATGGGAAGGGCGCGGACGGCTTTTTCGGAGAAGCTCATCGCTGCGGCGAAGCCTTTCCAGTGCACGAGCCTGTCACCGACCCGTCTGGCGAACGCCTCCGGATCGGTCTTACCGTCGATTTTCAGCTCGGTCAGCAGCGGCAGCTGGTAGGGCCAGATGCGGAGCAGTTCCAGGAAGGTCGGCACATGTTCGGACGTGCCGCCCAGCGAAAGCCGGCCCAGTTCTTTGGCGTTCAGGTCTTCCGACTTTCCGGTGCGTTTCGTCATCCGGTCGAGCGTGTCGTCGTGAAAGACGACGGGCGTGCCGTCCCGTGCGGGGCGGACGTCGAACTCGATGCCGAGGCCGGCCGTCCGGGCGAGCCGGAAGGCGGCCAGGGAATTCTCCGGCGCACCATTCGCCCCCCACAGCCCGCGGTGGGCGTACCGGAACTTGCGGGGGTCGAACGGTGTTGCCATGGCCTAGACGTCGATCTCGACGACCGCATCAACCTCGACGGCCACGCCGAGCGGCAGGACAGGGCAGGCAACAGCCGAGCGGGCGTGCTTGCCGGCATCGCCGAAGACTTCGACCATCAGGTCGGAACAGCCGTTGATGACCTGCGGAATGTCGACGAAATCCGGGTGGGCGTTGACGAAACCGCCGAGCTTCACGATGCGCTTCACACGGGAGAGATCGCCGACGGCGGACTTGATCTGGGCGATGATGTTGATGCCGCACTGGCGCGCAGCCTGTTGGCCGGCGGAGAGTTCCATGTTTTCGCCAAGGCGACCGAGCATGCGGCCTTCGGGCGTCGCGCTGACCTGGCCAGACACGAAGAGCAGATTTCCGGTGATCACGTAGGGAACATAGGTCGCCACCGGCTTCATCGGCTCGGGCAGGGCGATGCCGAGGGCGTCGAGGCGGGCTTCAGGTGTGCTCATGATTGTTCTCCGGGGTTTTGGTCTGCCGCTGACTTGCCGCATGCCGGGCTGCATCGCAAGCGCGGAAGACCTATTCGTCCTTGCCGCTCTCCATGCGCGCGGCACGGCCCGTGATGACGGCATCCTTGCCGAATTTCGCGCGGGCTGCATCCGACGCGCGCTCCGCAGCGGCGCGTTTGGCGACGCGGGGGTCGAGCAAGTCGACCTCGTCGGCGCGATGATCGGCAAGCTCCGACAGTCCGACGCCGATGAGCCGGTACCTGCGCCGGCCGTCGGCCTCTTTCGCAAGCAGCGGGCGGGACGCGCGGAAGATGGATTGCGCAATCTGGGTCGGCTCCGCCAGCGAGACCCGGCGTGTCAGGGGACGGAAGTCCGATGTTTTCAGTTTCAACGTGATGACCGACCCGACGACGCCAATGGCCTTCGCACGGTCGGCCGTTTTGACGCAGAGCTGCCAGAGCTGGTCTTCGAGGACTGCGGCGTCTGACAGGTCTGTCCGGAAAGTCGTTTCCGTCGAGACCGATTTGCGGTCCTCATCGATCCGTACCGGACGGTTGTCCACGCCATGCGCGACCTGCTTCAACCACATGCCGGTCTCACCGTAGCGCCCAATCAGGGCCTTCAGGTCTGCGCGTTGCAGGTCGCCGACCGTTTCGAAGCCGTCCTGCTCGAGCCTGGCAGCGAATTTCGGTCCGACGCCGTGCAGGAAGCCGACTGGTCGCGGCGCCAGAAGGGCTTCGGCCTCCTCCGGTGCGATCACGGCGAAGCCACGCGGCTTGTCGAGTTCGCTGGCGGTCTTGGCGAGGAACTTGTTGCTGGAAAGGCCGATCGAGACGGTGATCTGTAGGACCTGTTCGATGCTCGCGGCAAGGCGCGCCAGCGATGCGGCAGGAGGGGCCTTGTGGATCGCAGCCGTACCGGTGAGGTCAAGGTAGGCCTCGTCGATGGAGACAGGCTGCACCAGCGGCGTCAGCGCTTCCATCTTCTCGCGGACAATGGCGGCGGCTTCGGAGTATTTTCCCCGGCTGGGGCGTACGACGGTGGCGTCCGGGCAGAGCTTCAGGGCCTGGAACATGGGCATGGCGGACCGCACGCCGTAGAGCCGGGCAATGTAGCAGCAGGTCAGCACGACACCCCGCTCGCCGCCGCCAACGATGACGGGCTTATCCTTCAGGCTCGGATCGTCGCGCTTCTCGATGGCGGCAAAGAAGGCATCGCAGTCGATATGGGCGACTCCGAGCCGGTGGAGGGCAGGATGGCAGAGGACACGGCGGCTGCTGCAGACAGGGCAGGCCGCGCCGTCTGTGTCGTCAAAGTGGAAACAATCCCTGCAAACGAGCGTCATCGCGATGATGTTCATGCCATGTTCCGCGCCGGCCGGCAATCTGGAGGCGCCCGTAAATACCCGTTAAGCTTTTGGCGTATAGCTGGACTATACCGGATCAACCGGCCCGAATCGCTCGTAGTCGTGGGGAAAAATGGCAGAGGCCAAGGCCAGAAAAGTGCTGGTTGTTGAGGACAATGAACTCAACATGCGCCTCTTTTGCGACCTGCTCGAAGCCTATGGCTATGAAACCTACCAATGCCGGGACGGCGCGAAAGCGGTCGAGATCGCCCGCCGCGAGCAGCCCGACCTGATCATCATGGACATCCAGCTGCCCGAGGTTTCCGGCCTGGATATCACCCGCTGGCTGAAGGATGACGAGAAAGTCTCGCATATCCCGGTCCTTGCCGTGACGGCCTTTGCCATGCGCGCCGACGAGCAGCGCGTGCGCGAAGCCGGGTGCGAGGGCTACCTGTCCAAGCCGATCCAGATCATGACCTTCATCAAGGCGGTGGAGTCGCTGATGCCCAAGGAGGCCGCATGAGTGCGCGGATCCTTGTTGTCGATGACATCGAAGCCAACAGGCGCCTCCTGCAAGCCAAGCTGGAGGCGCAATACTATACGGTGATCCAGGCCGAGAACGGCCCGCAGGCGCTCGAGGTCGTCCGCAAGGAGCGTCCGGACATCATCCTTCTCGACGTTATGATGCCGGGCATGGATGGCTACGAAGTCTGCCGCCGCCTGAAGGACGATCCCGCAACAGCCTTCATTCCGGTCGTCATGGTGACCGCCCTGAGCGACACGGAAGACCGCGTCCGGGGCCTTGAAGCCGGCGCCGAAGACTTCCTGACCAAGCCGGTCGACGATTTCGCGCTGATGTCCCGTGTCGGTGCGCTGATGCGCTACAATGCCGTCGCTTCGGAACTGCGCCAACGTCAGGCAAACGGGCTCGGTGGCGGCCTCGACCATGAGTCGGGCAAGGAAGAAGCCGATCCCCCGGCGCGTATCTTTGTTGTCGACGACAATCCGCGGGCATCTGCGCGGCTGGCATCCGTCCTGCGCGAGGCCGGGCATACCGTTGTCACGCTGGCCGAAGCCGGCAGCATGTCGGATCTCGCGCAGCTGGGCGTGGACCTGATGATCCTGTCGATGCCGAGCAAGTCCTTCGATGCGCTGAAGCTTTGCGCCCATTTCAAGGTGACGGAATCGACCCGGGCGATTTCCATCCTGCTGATCTGCGATCCGGACGATCGCGAGCGCGCGGCCAAGGGTCTGGAGATCGGCGCCAGCGACGTGATCCTGACGCCGGTGGACAAGCAGGAGCTGCTGGTCCGCGTGCGCACACAGGCGCGCCGGGCCCGCTATATCGAGATGTTGCGCAAGCGCGTGGACAAGGGCCTCGAACTGTCGGTCATCGACCAGCTGACAGGCCTCTACAACCGCCGTTACATGATGAACCAGCTGCACCAGTTCATGCAGCGGTCGGTGATGGGCGGCCGTCCCGTGTCCGTGATGATGGCGGACATCGACCACTTCAAGTCGGTCAACGACACCTATGGCCACGATGCGGGCGATGAAGTGCTGGCAGAGATCGCAAGCCGCCTGCGCGAGAACGTCCGCCCGATGGACATCGTCTGCCGGCCGGGTGGCGAGGAATTCCTCGTGATCATGCCGGAAACGCCGGGGGACCTCGCGTGCGCTGCTGCAGAGCGTATCCGGCGTGCCGTGGCCGCGGCGCCGTTCGTCGTCGGCCGGGCAGGGCTGCGGATCCCGATCACGGTCAGCGTCGGTGTATCCACGATTGCCGGTGAGCAGGACACGATTGCGGACCTCACCAAACGGGCCGACCAGGCGCTCTATCAGGCCAAGACGACCGGCCGGAACCGGGTCGAGAGCACAGCCGCCTGATTGACTTGAACACCGGCTGTCCGCACTTGTGACGGACAGCACGGGGGTTCCAGCGTGTCCGACAGGTTTTCGGCGTTCCGGCATTCATCCTACAGCCGGTATTTCATCTCCCGCTTCTGCACTTCGCTGGCCGCACAGATCGTCTCGGTTTCGGTCGGCTGGCAGATTTACGACCAGACGCGCAACGCGGCGCTGCTCGGCTGGATCGGCCTCGTCCAGTTCCTGCCGGCGCTGGTTCTTGTGGTTGTGACGGGTGTCACCGCCGACAGGTTCGGGCGCCGCAACGTGATGGGGCTCGCCGTCCTTGTGGAGATGGGCTGTGCGCTGGCGATCCTGGCGCTGGCCCTGTCGGGGCATTTTGATCCGGTCTTTGTCCTGTCTGCGCTGACTGTGTTCGGCGTCGCTCGGGCCTTCTACGCCCCGGCTTCGTCCAGCCTTGCGGTGAACCTCGTACCCAAGGAGGACTTCGCCAACGCTGTCGGCTGGATCACGACATCCTGGCAGCTGGCATCGATTCTCGGGCCGGTTCTGGGCGGGCTCCTCTATGGCCTGGGCGGGCCGGTGGCCTATGGCACGGCGGTCCTGCTGTTCCTGTTCGCGGGCACCATGATCTTCACGATCCCGAAGCCGCCACAGCGCGTCACGCGGGAGCCGACGACGCTGTCGACCCTGCTGGGCGGGTTCTCCTATGTCTGGAAGGAGAAGGTCGTCCTGGGGGCGATCTCGCTGGACCTGTTTGCCGTCCTGCTGGGTGGGGCGGTGGCCCTGATGCCGGTCTATGCGCGGGACATCCTCCACCTCGGCGCCTCCGGCCTCGGTATCCTTCGGGCGGCGCCAGGTGTCGGGGCTGTCGTGATGATCGGCATTATCACGGCCTTCCCGATCAAGGACCACGCAGGAATAATCCTGTTCGTTTCGGTGGCTCTGTTCGGGCTGGCGACCATGGTATTCGGCGGTTCGACACTGGCCTGGCTGTCGGTGATCGCGCTGGCACTGGTCGGGGCCTTCGACATGGTGTCGGTCTATATCCGCGAGATCCTGCTGCAGCTCTGGACGCCGGACGAGGTGCGCGGGCGGGTCAGTGCTGTGAACTCGGTCTTCCTGGGAGCTTCCAACGAGCTCGGAGAGGCGCGTGCGGGCTTCATGGCGCACTTCTTCGGCGCCGTGTTTACCGTCGTGGCTGGTGGCGCAGCGGCGATCGGCGTGGCGGCGATCTGGGCCTTCCTGTTCCCGGGCATCCGCACCACGCGCTACCTGCACCGGGACGAGGTGCAATGAAAAAGCCCGCTCCGGAGGGAGCGGGCTTTTCAAAAGTCCAAAAGGATCAAGAGCTTACTTGATCTTGCCTTCTTTGAACTCGACGTGCTTCTTGGCAACCGGATCGTATTTCCGCTTCACCATTTTTTCGGTCATGTTGCGGGGGTTCTTCTTGGTCACGTAGAAGAAGCCGGTGTCTGCCGTCGAGTTGAGGCGGATCTTGATGGTGGCGGGTTTTGCCATGGCGCGGGCTCGCTTGTGCTAGCGTCTGAAATCGGAAAGCGGCTTAATGACGGGGTGCGTGGGCGAAGTCAAGCGCCTGTTGCTGCTGCCGTCAAAGCCGGTCCATGCTGTGGCCGGTACGGGTCCAGCGCAGGAAGGGCGGGCCTTTCCGGAAATCCCGGACAGACAGGCGCTCGCCGATCTCCCCCAGCATGAATCGCGTGACGCTGGGCAGGTCCAGGTCCAGGGCGTCATCCAGCGTAACCCATTGAAGATCCGAGAGTTCTGCCCCGTCTACGGGCGGCCGTTTGTCGATCAGGGCCTCTTCGGCGTCGGCCATGAAGAAGCGGGCATCGAAGCGGCGGGGGCGGTAGGGTGGGGTGATGGCCCTGCCGATCAAGGTCAGCGGCGAGAGATGGGGGGCGGCGTCGAGCTCGTGGAAGCGGGCCCAGCCTTTGGGGGCCGAATCCGGCATCTCGGCCGGCCGGGCGACGAGGAGGCCGGTCTCCTCGAAGGTCTCGCGGATGGCTGTCAGGGCGAAAGCGCGGGGGCTGCGGCGGGTCTGGATGCGCAGCTTGTCCTCCACCTCGGGCCTGAGTTCACACCAGGAGACAGCGCGGCTGTCCTCCGGGTCCACACGGCCGCCGGGGAAGACATATTTGTCCGGCATGAAGACATGGCCGCCGGAGCGTTTGCCCATGAGGACGCGGGGTTTCGGGCCGTCGCGGCGGACGAGAATCAGGGTCGCCGCGTCCTTCGGACGGGGAGAGCGTTGATTCTTCAGGATGACGTCGTCGTCGCCTTCCTTGTCGAAAGCTGACGGGACCATGCCTGCGGCCGTGATCGGGCTGTCGGCAGCCGTGATCGAAGTGTCGGCAACGGTGATCGTGCGTGCCGTGGACGATGCGCGTGATGTCACTTCCGGCTCCTCCGCTTGTGCTTGGGAAGCGTCTTTTTGTTGAATTTGGGCTTACCCTTGCGTGGCGGTCCACCCCTGCCGCGAGGAGAGGTATGGCGTTCGGCGTCCAGTTTCTGTCGGGCCGCCGCGCGCCCTTTCGGCGCCGACAGCGGATCGGACAGCATTTCGAGGAGCAGGCCGCCCTGCAGGGGCGTGACCTCTTTCAGGCGCACCCGCACCGTCTGGCCGAGGGCATAGGTCTTGCCGCTGCCGCGGGCATAGATCTCCATCGCGCCGGCATCGAGGACCCAGTAGTCCTCCGAGATCGAGGAGATGGGCACGAACCCGTCCGCGCCGGAGCCGGCGAGGGCCACGAACAGGCCGGAGGCGGTGACGCCCATGATGCGGCCTTCGAACTCCGCGCCGACCCGGTCGGCCAGGAAGATCGCGAGATAGCGGTCGGTCGCCTCGCGCTCGGCCGCCATGGACCGGCGCTCGGTGGTGGAGATGTGCTCGGCGATCTCTTCAAGGCGCTTGGCATTCTCGTCGCCGAGGCCGTCCGGCCCGAGCTTCAGCGCGCGGATCAGCGCCCGGTGGACGATCAGGTCTGCATAGCGCCGGATGGGCGAAGTGAAGTGGGCATACTTGGCGAGGTTCAGGCCGAAATGGCCGAGGTTCTCTTCGGAATAGATCGCCTGCGCCTGCGAGCGCAGCACCATCTGGGTGACCATCTCGTCATAGGCGCCGCCTCGGATATCCTCGAGCAGCTTGTTGAAGCGGTGCGTCTGCGGCCGCTCGCCGATGTGCCACTTGATGTCCAGCGTCTGGAGGAACTCGGCAAAGGCCGCGATCTTCGCCTCGGTGGGGATATCGTGCACGCGATAGACGAGCGGGCTCTTCTTGTCTTCCAGCGTCTCGGCCGCGGCGACGTTGGCCTGGATCATCATTTCCTCGATCAGCTTGTGCGCGTCGAGGCGTTCCTTGGTGATGATGCCCTGGATCTCGCCCTCGGCATCGAACAGGATACGACGCTCCGGCAGGTCGAGGTCGAGCGGGCTGCGCTTCTCGCGGGCCTTGGAGAGAGCCGCATAGGCGCCCCAGAGGGGTTTCAGGACGGTCTCCAGCAGCTCGCCGGCCTTGCCGCCCGGCTTGCCGTCGATGGCGGCCTGCGCCTCCTCATAGGCGAGCTTGGCTGCGGACTTCATCATGCCACGGATGAAACGGTGCCGGCGCTTGGTGCCCGACTTGTCGAAGATCATCTCCACCGCCATGCAGCGGCGCAGCTCCCCCTCGCGCAGCGAGCATTCGTCGGCCGACAATTCGAACGGCAGCATCGGCACGACGCGGTCCGGGAAATAGGTGGAGTTGCCGCGCTTCAGCGCTTCCTTGTCGAGGGGCGAACCTTCGGTGACATAGGCGGCGACGTCAGCAATCGCGACGATCACACGCCAGCCGTCTTCCAGCTCCTCGGCCCAGACGGCGTCATCATGGTCGCGCGCATCGTGCGGGTCGATGGTGATGAGCGGGATCTGCGTCAGGTCTTCGCGCGGGCATTCGGCCGGGTGCGGATCGCGCGCCTGGTCCAGCGCGGCCTCGGGGAACTCGGTCGGGATGTCGTGCGCGTGGATGGCGAGGAGGCTCGCCGAGCGCGGATCGGTGATGTGGCCGATGACCTCGGTGACGATGCCGAAGGCGGGGCCGTACTGGCGGCGGCCGACGGGCTTCGGCTCGGCGATCACGAGGTCGCCATCCTTCGCGCCCTTGCGGTCGGCTTCCTGGATGACGAATTCGCGCTTCTCCTTGCGGGAGGAGGGCGTGACGCGGCCGCCGCGCGGGGTCTGGCTGTAGAGGCCGACCAGCTTGTCGGAGAGGCGTTTCTCGAAAATGGTGATGGCGCGGGCGAGCCATTCGCCGTCGCGCTCGGAAATCTTGCAGAGGGCGCGGTCGCCCACGGCGGGGGCTTTGGCCTTGGGTTTGCCCGAGGGGCCGGCATAGCGGATTTCGGGGCCGAACAGGCCCTTGTCGCCGGCGCACTGGCCGTAGAGTTCGCCCTGCTTGTCGAGGCGGGTGAATTCGACGACGCCCGTGGGCGGCGGCCGGTCGGCCTGGGCCCAGGCGCGCTTGCCGGTACGCTCGAGCGTGCCGTCGGTCTCCATCTCTTTCAGGATGTCGCGCAGGATCGCGCGTTCCTTGCCCTTGAGGCCGAGGCCGCGGGCGATTTCCTGCTTGGTGGTGGCGCTGGGATTGTCCTTCAAAAAGGCAAGGACGGTCTGTCGGTCTGGAAAGCTCATCCGCCCCATATAGGCCGAATCGGGGGGGAATGCGCGGGGAAAGTGTAGAGAGGTCGCCGGATCAATCCGCTGCCGGCAGTGTCATCACATCGACCGGGGTGAGCGCGAAGGAGCCGGTGTCGTGGCCCCAGCGGCCGGTGAGGACTTCGTAGTGGAGGTGGCGGGGCAGCGTGATCGAGGCCGTGTTGCCCATCGTGCCGATATAGTCGCCCGACGCCACGCGATCGCCGACGCGGACATGGCCGAAGGATTCGAGGTGGGCATAGCGGGTGTAAACGCCGTGGCCGTGGTCGATGACGATCATGTTGCCATAGTCGGGCCGGTATTCGCGCTTGCGGACCTTGCCGTCGCCCGCCGCAAAGACCGGGACGGGCACCTTGCTGAAATAGTCCGTGCCCTTGTGCAGGCGCCCGTTCCGTACACCGAAGGACGACGAGACGCAGCCCTCGCTGACCGGCGCGGCGGCGAGGCGGACACGGCCGGCGACCAGAACGGCCGGCCGGAAGCCCGTGATGACCAGGTCGCGGCCGACGCCCTGCGCATGGGCGGGCGCAAGGCCCGGGCAGGCCTTCAGCGTTTCGAGATAGGTCTGGCGTTCGAGGCCAAGGGCGAGGACGGTGGGCGTGACGCTGTTGAGGCGCGCCAACGTGTCGAGGTCGGGTTTGGGCTCGACGCCGATGGCCGGGCGGGATGCCGACGCCGGCAGGGTGCGCGCCTCGGCCACCTGCCGCGACAGGGCCTGTGATACCAGGATCGACGCGAGCACGAGGGCTCCGAAGATGGCGAACATGTGCTTGCCGGGCATCTGGGTCGACCTGTCGCGTGCCGCCGCTTCGTCAGCTGTCCGACGATTTCGGCTTGGCGGCCTTCTTCGCCGGGGCCTTCTTCTTCGCAGCCGGCTTCTTGGCCGCGGCAGCCTTCTTGGCAGGCGCCTTCTTCTTGCCGCCCTTTTCGGCGCGGGCATTGATCAGCTCGATGGCCTGTTCAAGGGTGACGGCGTCGGGCGTCACGTCCTTGGGCAGGGTGGCGTTGGTCTTACCGTGCTTCACATACGGGCCGTAGCGGCCTTCATAGACCTCGATCGGGCCGCCATCCGGGTGATCGCCCAGCGTCTTCAGGGCCGCGGCGCCGCCACGGGCCGAGCCGCGCGCCTTCTTGTCCTCGATCAGCGTCACGGCTCGGTTGAGGCCGATATTGAAGACGTCTGCCGGATCCTTCAGGTTCGCATAGGTCTTGCCGTGCTGCACGTAAGGCCCGAAGCGGCCGAAATTGGCGTAGATCATCTCGCCGTCTTCCGGGTGCGGACCGACTTCGCGCGGCAGGGAGAGGAGTTCCACGGCGCGGTCGACGGTGAGCGTTTCCGGCGTGTCGTTCTTGGTCAGCGAGGCGCGCTTCGGCTTCTCGCCGTTCGCCATCTCGACATAGGGACCGAACCGGCCGGACTTCAGCCAGATCGTCTCGCCGGTGTCCGGGTGGACGCCGAGTTCGTTGCCGTCCGGATTGATGAAACCGGCGTCGCCGCCGTCGGACGAGAACTGGCGCGTGTACTTGCACTCGGGATGGCGCGAGCAGCCGACAAAGGCGCCGAACTTGCCAAGTTTCATCGACAGCTCGCCTTCCTTGCACAGCGGGCAGAGGCGCGGATTGGCAATCGGGTTGCCGTCGGCGTCGTGGTCCGGGAAGACGTGCGCCGCGAGCGCGACGTTCAGTGCATCGAGCACCTGCGAGACGCGAAGGTCCTTGGTCTGATCGATGTCGGAGGCGAACTGCAGCCAGAACTCGCGCAGGAAGGCTTTCCAGTCGAGCTTGCCGTCGGAAATGATGTCCAGCTTCTCTTCAAGGGCGGCGGTGAAGTCGTATTCGACATAGCGCTGGAAGAAGTTCTCGAGGAAGGCGGTGACGAGGCGGCCCTTGTCTTCCGGGATCAGGGCCTTGTTCTCGAGGCGGACATAGCCGCGGTCTTCCAGGGTCGAGAGCGTGGAGGCATAGGTCGACGGACGGCCGATGCCGAGTTCCTCGAGGCGCTTGACCAGCGAGGCCTCGGTGTAGCGCGGCGGCGGGGCGGTGAAGTGCTGGTTCGCGTCGGCCTTCAGGAGGTCCGCGTGCTGGCCTTCGGACATTTTCGGCAGGCGGCCTTCGCCGTCCTCGTCCTCGTCGCCGGCATCATGGCCTTCGGTGTAGAGCTTGATGAAACCGTCAAACACGACGACCTGGCCAGTGGCGCGCAGCACGGCGCGCTTGTCTTTCGTGGTCAGGTCGATGGTCGTCCGTTCAAAGACGGCGGCTTCCATCTGCGAGGCCACGGCGCGGCGCCAGACCAGTGTGTAGAGCTTCCGCAGGTCGTCGTCGCCATTGTACTGTTCCGGACGGAGATTGAAGTCCGTCGGACGGATGGCTTCGTGCGCCTCCTGGGCGTTCTTGGCCTTGGAGGAATAGTAGCGCGTCTTTTCCGGCAGGTAGCGCGCGCCATAGTTCGACTGAATCATCGAACGTGCGGCGACATAGGCTTCCTCGGCCATGTTGACGCCGTCGGTACGCATATAGGTGATGCGGCCTTCCTCGTAGAGCTTCTGGGCGGCCTGCATGGTGCGCTTGGCGGTGAAGCCGAGCTTGCGCGAGGCTTCCTGCTGAAGCGTGGAGGTGATGAAGGGCGGGGCGGGGTTCCGTTTGACGGGCTTTGCCTCGACCGAGGTGACGGAATAGCCCCCTGTGCGCACGGCTTCGAGCGCGCGATCGGCATCGCCCTTGTTGCCGAGCGTGAATTTCTTCAGCGTCGTTCCGTCGAGCGCATGCAGGCGAGCCTGGAAATCGGTGCCGTCCGGAGCACGCAGCTGCGCTTCGACGCTCCAGTATTCCTGCGGCTTGAACATTTCGATCTCGTTCTCGCGGTCGCAGACGATGCGCAGCGCGACCGACTGGACGCGGCCGGCCGAGCGGGAGCCCGGCAGCTTGCGCCAGAGGACCGGCGAGAGATTGAAGCCGACGAGATAGTCCAGCGCACGGCGGGCGAGGTAGGCATCGACCAGCTCGGCGTCGATCTGGCGCGGGTGCTCCATCGCCGTCGTGACGGCGTTCTTGGTGATTGCGTTGAAGACGACGCGCTCGACCGGCGTGTCCTTCTTCAGGGCGCGGCGCTTCTTGAGCGCCTCGACGAGGTGCCAGGAAATGGCCTCGCCTTCGCGGTCGGGGTCGGTCGCCAGGATCAGCGTGTCGGCGTCCTTGAGGGCGTTCGCGATGTCCGAAATGCGCTTGGCGGACTTCGAGTCAGCCTCCCAGACCATCTCGAAATCATTCTCCGGATCGACCGATCCGTTCTTGGAGGGCAGGTCCCGGATATGCCCGTAGGACGCCAGGACCTTATAGTCCTTGCCGAGGTATTTGTTGATCGTTTTGGCCTTCGCGGGCGACTCGACAACGACAAGTTTCATACGGGTTACCTCTTCAAGGGGCGGAGTGATGGCCGCGAGGATGAGGCAATGTCAAGGCTGGATGCGTGTCAGCCGTCTTCCCTGTATGCAATGTAAGCCAGCGTGCAGAACAGCACAAAAAGCGGTGGGCTCCAGGCTGCAACAATAGGCGGCGCTGCACCTGTAGCGCCCAGACTGGTCGAAAATTGCGTGAAGAAATAAAGCGCCACGGCCGCCAGTGCGCCGATGGCGAGCAGCTGCGATGTGCCGCCCATGCGCTGCAATCTGAGGCACACGACCGCCCCGATCAGCGACATTGCAACGAACAGGGCCGGCGTGGCCATCAGGGCGTGCCAGCGCATCCGGTAGCGCTGAGCATCGAGGCCGGCGGCCTGCGTCTGGCGGATAAATCGCGGCAGGCGCCAGAAGCCGATCGTGTTCGGCGAGGCAAACTTGTCGAACAGGGTGACGGCATCCAGCGAAGACGGAATCGCGAGGTTCGCCTTGCGCTCCGGCGGCATGTTGGGAATGTTCTCGACCACATTCTCGAGCTGCCAGAATCCGTCGCGCAGAGTGGCGCGGTCCGCGTCGATGCGGCGGGCGAAGGCGAAGTCGCTGGTCGGCTGGCTGCCGGAATAAAGACGCTCCTCCTCGATCATCTTCACATTTCGCAATACGACGCCGCCCTGATCGACGTGCTGGGCATGGATGACGATCTGGTTCGTGTCGTCGCCCTGGCGCAGCCAGACACCGGTGTCCGAGACGGCCATCGCCGTGCGGCCCTTGTCGAGCAGCTGGGCACGGGACACCTCGAAACTCTCGGTCAGCTTCGCCGCGAAGGGATTGAGGACCGTGGTGGTCAGCACGCCGACCATCAGGCCAAGTGCAATCACAGGCGCAAGGAAACGCCAGGCTGAAATGCCGCTTGCCCGGATGATCGAGAGTTCAGAGCGCCGGTTGAGCCGGGTGAAGGCCATCATCGACGAGACCAGCAGCGCAAAGGGCAGGGTCTGTTCCATGATCTGCGGCAGTTTCATCAGCGACAGGCGCAGCGCGCCGAGCAGGCTGAGGCTCACGTCGCCGCCGACCGTGCGCAGCTGCTCCACGACGTCGATCATCAGGATGGCAATAAGAAGGACACCCAGAACGAGGAACAGGCCGGAGATGCACTCCTTGAGGATGTATATCTGGATGCGGGATGTCAGGGGCATCAGGCGGTCGCGCCCCCTGCGCCCGGATGCTGGAACAGGTTGAACGAGGGACGCTCGATCCGTCCCAGGTGCCGTCCGCGCCGGAAATAGATGTAGCTGAGTACCATCGTCACCGAGATCGGCAGGATCCACTGCATGGCGTTCATGGCCGGGTCGTCGGCCGCAGCGGACTGGGCGACAAGCTGAACGATCAGAACGGTGATGGCGCCGGCCGAAGCGAAGGCGATCCGCTTGCCATAGCCCTTGCGGCTGAAGTCGCCCCCGAGGACCGCAACGACCGCGATCAGCGCCATGACAATATTGAGCAGCGGACTCGACAGGCGCGTGTTTGCCTCTGCCAGAAACGTGTCGGCGTCCTTCATTTCGAAATAGTTCGTCCGGTCCACGAAGAAGAGTTCATGTAGGAACTTGTCCGAGGCCTTGAGGGCGAGCTCGGAGTCTTCCTTCATGTAGTCGCTGAGATCGAAGGGGTACTGGGCGAATTCGAGGATCGATAGCTGCTGGTTGTCGTCGAGCTGCATGCTGATGGCGTCGCGCAGCAGAAGGGTCGGATGGTCGTCGACCTGCACCAGCGCGGCGCTGCGGGCGAGGATGTCCGTCGGGTATTGGGGATCGGTCATGTCTGAGATGAGCACGCCGCGGAGCTCGCCGCCGACCTGTTCGCGGGCATAGAAGGTGAGCCGCTCGCCATTGGTGGTGAACTGGCCGGGGCGGATCAGGGCGGCGGCGAGGTCGGCCCGGGCGACGGCCACGGTCTCGCGCATGGTGCGCTGAGCCAGCGGCTGAACCCAGAGGTTCACGCCGAGGTGGGCGATGGCGCACAGTACGGCAAGCCGCATGATGGGCGAGGCGATCTGCCAGCGGGTCATGCCGGCGGCCTGCGCCACGACGATCTCGCTGTCCTTGTGGATGCGGTTCAGCGCCCAGACGCCTGCCACGAACAGGGCGAGCGGGGTGAGAAGGGCAATGATCTGCGGCGCGCCCAGCATGACGATGTAGAAATAGGTGAGCGCCGACTGCCGGTTTTCCAGAATCAGGTCGGTCCGCGACAGGCCCTGTGCCAATAGCGCCAGCAGGGCCAGCCCGCCGACGATGATCGCGACCGCCCGCAGGACTTCATAGAACAGATAGGACTGTACTTTCGTCATCGCGGGAGGCTAGCCGGGAAATTAAGCAGAAACTGGCAGTTAACAGGCATATTTTCCCTGCCTAACGAGTTGCGCTGCGCGCGTCGATGCTTAGTTTCCGTCTCAAACGGAGATTCCTCACATGAAAATCACCTTCGCAGACGCCGCAAAGGCCGATGTATTTGCGTTTATCGTCGATGAAGATGGCGGCCTTCCGGCAGCCGCTGCAGATCTCGACAAGGCCACCGGCGGGCTCCTGACCGAAGCCATCGACGGCCGGTTCACCGGCAAGAAAGACCAGCAGGCTGTTGTCGTGCTGCCGAAAGGTGCTGACGCGCGCCGCGCGGTCCTGATCGGTGGCGGCAAGGCCAAGAAGCGCGATGCGCGGGTCCTGGAAGGCCTCGGCGCGAATCTCGTGAAGGCATTCAGCCTCAGCGGATTCAAATCGCTCGCCATTCACGCGGATAGTGCAGAAGACGCCGCGCGGATTGCCGTGGGTGCCAAGCTCGCTGCTTATCGTTTCGACACCTATTTCACCAAGCTGAAGCCGGACCAGAAGCCGAGCCTCACCGCCGTGTCGCTGGTCGTGGACGATGTGAAGGCCGCGAAGGCTGCCTATGCGCCGCTGGACGCCGCGGCGAGCGGCACCATCCTCGCCCGCGACCTTGTGAACATGCCGCCGAACGACCTCCACCCGGAGACCTTCGCGGAAAAGATCAAGGAACTCGCCGATCTTGGCGTCGAGGTGGAAGTTCTCGGCGAGAAGCAGATGGCGAAGCTCGGTATGGGCGCGCTGCTCGGCGTCGGCCAGGGCTCGGTGCGCGAAAGCCAGCTCGGCATCATGAAATGGAACGGCGGCAAGGAAGGTGAGGATCCGGTTATCCTGGTCGGCAAGGGCGTCTGCTTTGATACCGGCGGTATCTCGCTGAAGCCGGGCCCGGGCATGGAAGAGATGCGCGGCGACATGGGCGGCGCGGCCGCTGTGACCGGCACGATCAAGGCGCTTGCCGAACGCAAGGCGAAGGTCAACGTGGTCGGCCTGATCGGCCTTGTCGAGAACATGCCGGACGGCAATGCCATCCGCCCCGGTGACATCCTGAAATCCGCCTCCGGCCAGACCATCGAAGTGCAGAACACCGACGCCGAAGGCCGTCTCGTCCTGTGCGACGTGCTCTGGTACGCGCAGGAGAACTTCAAGCCGAAGGCGATCGTAGATCTCGCCACGCTGACCGGCGCGATCATTATCTCGCTTGGCCACCACCATGCGGGCCTGTTTACGAACAGCGACGACCTGGCCGATGAGCTGACCAAGGCGGGCCTGACCGAGGGCGAGCGCGTGTGGCGCCTGCCGATGGGGCCGGAATACGACGCGCTCCTGAAGTCGAAATTTGCCGACATGCGCAATATCGGCGGCCGCGCGGGCGGGTCGATCACGGCCGCGCAGTTCCTGAAGCGCTTCGTGAAGGACGGTGTTCGCTGGGCGCACCTCGACATTGCCGGCACGGCCTGGGTCGAGGGCGAGAAGACGGCGCTGGACGTCAGCTGGGCCTCCGGCTACGGCCCGCGCCTCCTGGATCGCTGGATCGCGGACAACTACGAGGGCTAGGATTTGGGTGAGGCGCCGAAGCCGGAATGGTGGTTCTACCACCTCTCCCGCACCACGCTGGAGCAGGCGGCGGCGCCCTCATGTCCAAGTGTCTTGAAGCGGGCTGGCGCGTCCTCGCCGTCAGCCCGAGCGCGGACCGGCGCGCGGCGCTGGATGCCGCGCTGTGGACTTACGATGACAGTTCCTTCCTGCCGCACGGCCAGGCCGAGGCGCCGGGACTCGATGCCTCGCGTCAGCCGGTCCTGATCTCCGCCAAGGCCGACAACAGGAACGGCGCCGCGGCCCTGTTCCTGATGGACGGGGTGAAAGCGCCGGTCGATGCGCCCTACACACGCTGCATGATGATGTTCGACGATGGCGACATGGATGCCCGCAGCGCTGCGCGCGAAGCCTTCAAGGCCGCGAAAGATGCGGGCCTCGTGACCCGGTACTTCCAGCAAACCGGCAGCGGCGGCTGGAAAGAGGCTGGCGCTTAGGCCTTCTTCACGAACTCGGACTTGAGGCCCATCTGGCCGATGCCGTCGATCTTGCAGTCGATGTCGTGGTCGCCATCGACGAGGCGGATGTTCTTCACCTTGGTGCCGCGCTTCACGACCAGCGAGCTGCCCTTCACCTTCAGATCCTTGATCACGGTGACCGTGTCGCCATCGGCGAGCGGATTGCCGTTGGAGTCCTTCACCACTTTCACGTCCGAGGCCGCGCTATCGGAGGGCGACCACTCGTGCGCGCACTCGGGGCAAACCAGCATGGCGCCGTCTTCATATGTATAGGCGGAGCCGCATTTCGGGCAGGGCGGGAGCGTATTCATGACGGAACCTTGCGGATTTGATGCTGTCCGGCCCCTACGCCCTGTAACAAGCGCGCGCAACGCGGCGCTCTGTCCTTGCCCCGGCGATCAGGCGCCGCTATAGGCCCGCCAACATTCCATTTCCCGCACAACAGGAACCTCCCATGGCTGTCCAGCGTACCTTTTCCATCATCAAGCCCGACGCGACCGAGCGTAACCTGACCGGCGCCGTCAACGCCGTCATCGAAAAGGCCGGCCTGCGCATCATCGGCCAGCGCCGTATCCAGATGACCCAGGCACAGGCCGAGCGCTTCTACGCCGTGCACAGCGCCCGCCCGTTCTTCGGTGAACTGGTCGAGTTCATGACCTCCGGCCCGGTGGTCGTCCAGGTCCTCGAAGGCGAAGACGCCGTCGCGAAATACCGCGAAGTGATGGGCGCCACGAACCCGGCCGACGCCGCTGAAGGTACGATCCGCAAGCTCTACGCGAAGTCGATCGGCGAGAACTCGGTCCACGGTTCCGACTCGGCCGAAAACGCCGCGCTCGAAATCGTCCAGTTCTTCTCGGAAGCCGACATCGCCGGCTAAGCCACAAGCGCATCAGTCGCTTTCGAAAACGACAAAGCCCTCATCATCTGATGAGGGCTTTTTCTTTTAGGCTGATCATTCGCCGCAGTTTTATTCTGCGAGGCCGAGTTGCTTCATGAAGGCGAGATTGTCCCAGAAGAGGTATTCTTCGTCCATGACGCCGTCGCTGTTCCAGTGTCCAATGGTGGCCATGGTCAGCTTGTAAGGCTTGCCGGTCGGCGGGATGGTCTTGCCGTCGCCAATGGGCATCGGCTCGGTGAAGGTGCCTTCGATCACGCCGATGACGCCGGTCCATTCACCATTGCCGATGCGAACGGGGTGCGTTTCGATGCGGGTATCCGGCGCGTAGACAAACTGGGCGGAGAGATCCGCGATATGGGCCTCCAGCCCCTTGGTCGTGCGGCCGTCAGGCCAGTGGACGAGGATGTCGTCTGAGTGGCTTTCGTGGAGGCGGTCCCACTTCTGGCCCGTGAACACTTCGAAATCGAGCGTATCGAAAGTGTCGAGCTGGCCAGCGATTTTGGCGTCCTGCGCCTGGTATTGCGCCAGTTCTTCCAGAACCGTCGCGGAGAGCCCCTGGTCTTCTGCGTGGGCCAGCGCGGCCGGCAGGAGCGTTGCGCTGGCGAGCAGCGCGATCTTGATAAGTCTGGTCATTGTCTTTCCCTGTGTTCGGTCGCCGTGGCGAGAGCGTCACGCGATGAGCGACAGGTAAGGCAGGCGCATCCGGCCGGTATCGCGCCGGTCCGAATAGGATAGTTGCAGAAAAAGCATCTATTCGCCGGACCACGACGTGCCGGGGGACTCAGGATGCGGTGCGGCCGGCGACCTGTTGGCACGCCAGTGCGAGCGCGCAGGGGTAAAGCCTGTGCTCCTCCGCCAGGACGCGCGCAGACAGGGTGTCTTCGGTGTCGTCCGGGAGGATCGGCACCTTGGCCTGTGCGATCACCTTGCCTTCGTCGACGCCGGCGGAGACCCAGTGGACCGAGCAACCGCCCTCGGCGTCACCGGCATCAATGGCGCGCTGATGGGTGTGCAGGCCCTTGTATTTCGGCAGCAGGGACGGGTGGATATTGATCATCCTGCCTTCCCATCTGGTCACGAACCAGGGGGTCAGCACGCGCATGAAGCCGGCGAGGGCGATGATCTCGGTGCCGGCTTTTTCGAGTTCCGCGTCCAGGGCGCGTTCGAAGGCTTCGCGGTCCTTGCCATAGATCTTGTGGTCAATTGCGGCGGTGGCGATGCCGGCCAATCCGGCCGTTTCGAGACCCTTCGCGTCCGGCCGGTTCGATGCGACGAGGACGGGCAGTGCCGGGTAGGCCGGATCGGCGGCCGCCTGCAGCAACGCCTCCATATTGGAGCCGCGGCCGGAAATCAGGATGGCGAGACGGAGCCGCTTCATGCAGGGGCGAGGCGCCCGATCACGACCGGGGCTTCACCGGCAGCTTTCAGGTCGGCGCAGACTGCGTCCGCATCCGCTTCCGCCACCGCGAAGACGAGACCGATACCCATGTTGAAGGTGCGGTGCATCTCGTCTTCTGCGACGTTTCCGGCATCCTGCAGCCACTGGAAGACAGGGGGCGGTGTCCAGGTCGAGCGGTCGATCGCGGGGACGAGGTGGTCCGGACACATGCGGGGCGTGTTTTCGGTCAGGCCGCCGCCCGTAATGTGGGCGAGGCCTTTGATGGCGCCCTTGCGGATCAGCGGCAGGGCAGCGCCGGCATAGAGCCGGGTCGGCGTCAGCAGCGCTTCGCCGAGCGTCGTGTTCGAAAAAGGCGAGGCGGCGTCATAGGACAGGCCTTCGCGCTGCACGATGCGGCGGATGAGGGAATAGCCATTGGAGTGCGGGCCGGAGGAGGCGATGCCGATCAGGACGTCGCCGGCGACCATCGTGTCCATGCGCGGAAGGACCTTGTCCCGGTCCACGGCGCCGACCACGAAGCCGGCGAGATCGTAGTGTCCGGGTGGGTACATGCCGGGCATTTCGGCCGTTTCGCCGCCGACCAGCGCGCAGCCGGAGAGCCGGCAGCCTTCGGCGATACCGGCGATCACGGCTTCGGCGATACCGCCTTCAAGCTTGCCGGTCGCGAAATAGTCCAGGAAAAACAGGGGCTCGGCGCCCTGGGCCAGCACGTCATTGGCGCACATGGCCACGAGGTCGATGCCCACCGTGTTGTGAATGCCGGTCTCGAAGGCCAGCATCAGCTTGGTGCCGACGCCATCTGTGCCGGAGACGAGGATCGGGTCCGAATAGCCGGCAGCCTTGAGGTCGAACAGGGCGCCGAAGCCGCCAAGGCCGCCCACGACGCCGGCGCGTCGCGTGGCCTTGGCCATGGGGCCGATCGCATCGACCAGGCGCTCGCCTGCCTCAATATCGACACCAGCATCGCGGTAAGAAAGGGAAGTCTTGGACGGGTCGCTCATGATGTCTCGCGCGTTAGCATGGGGAAATCACTTCGGCCAGTGCCGCGCGCGGTTCCAGCCATGGACCGGACTTGCTACAAGGTCGCCAACCGAGGAGGTCTCTGACCATGATTCGTATGTTTCTTGCTTCCGCTCTCGCAGCCCTTGTGGTGGTCTTCGGGGCCGCAGCGGACACGCAGGACGTGTATACGGTGCCGGGTCTCGAGGTTGATGAGACGGCCGCTTCGCTGATCGAAGCCCGGGAACGGGCGATGGCATCGGCCCGCCTGGCCGGGGCAAGGATCCTGATCGACAAGATCACGCTGGCCGAAGACCGCGCGGCTGCCGGTGGCATTCCACTCGATGCCGAACTTGCGAACCGTCTGTCGGCCGCCGTCGATGTGACGGAGGAGACCGCCGGGGCGGGCCGCTACAAGGGTGTACTTCAGGTTGTCTACAATCCGCGCATGGTGCGGGCGCATCTCGAGGCGCTGAAAGTGCCCTACGTGGATACGCAGGCCCCACTGAGCCTGATGGTTCCCATCGCATCGACGCCCGACCTTGAAGCGGCCTGGCGTCAGGCGCTCGGAACGGGCAATGCGCGTGCCCTGGCGCCCTATGTGACCTCGAACCTCGGGGGCTATTCGGGCTTCAGCGACTGGAACGCCATCTCTCCGGAAGCCGGCAGCCTTCGGGCGCGGCGCGGTGTGCTGGCCGAACTCATGGGGCGTGATGGCGCCTGGAGGGTCAGCCTGTCGACCGTGACGGCCGCAGGGACCGAACCGGTCGGGACCACGTCCTCCATGCCGACGCTCCGGGATGCCGTCGTCGCAGCAACGCGTATGATGGAAGAAAACTGGAAACGGTCCTCGATCATCCGGGGCGGCACGCGGACGCAGGCGACCGCTACAGTGCGCTACACGTCGCTGGCCGAATGGAACACGCTGCGCGGGGCGCTAGCGCGGTCTCCGCTGGTCTCCGATTTCCGGACGACGGCTGTCGCGCGCGACGGTGCGCTGGTGACGTTCGCTTATGTCGGCGATCCGCCGAGGCTGCAGAACGAACTCCTTCAGCGCGGCGTGGCACTGGGCGATGAGCCGGGGGCGGGCTGGGTGCTTCGTTCGGCTGTGTCTTCCGCAGGGGTTCCGTGAGCAGGCGGCCCAGCGTACCGACAGGACAGCCAGACCAGTTGAGCTTTGCCTTCCCGGCAGGGCCGCTGCGCTTTGAGGGCATGGTCGTCACGCCGGCAAACCAGGCTGCCATCAGCATCGTGCGCCAGCCGGCCAAGTGGCCGATGCCAGCGATCTGCATTACCGGTCCGCTTTGCTGCGGGCTGTCGACAATCCTCCGCGCCTGGTGCGAGGAAATGTCGGGCGCATATTTCACCGCGGCGGACTTTTCGAAGCTGAAGCCGGCCGAACTGGAAGGACTATCCGGCAGACGTATTGCCGTGGACGATGCCGACCGGGTGACACCGAACGAGAAGTTGCTCACGCTCATCAACCGGACGGGTGAGGAGGGCGGGCGCCTGCTGCTGGCCGCCTCCAGCAGCCCGTCGCAATGGCCAGTCACCTCGCCGGACCTCAAGTCCCGCCTCAATTCGATGCCTGTCGCCGAAATCCATGCGCCGGACGAGCCCATGCTCGTCGGGCGGCTTGAAGCGGCGGCGGCACGGCATTTCCTGAAACTTGAGCCGGAAGTCGTGACGTATCTTTCCCCGCGCCTTGACCTGACCTACGAAGCCATTGAGGCCTTCGCCGAGAAGCTCAGTCATGGCGTAACGACGACAGGTCGCGCGCCTTCAGTTCCTCTGGCAAAAGAGGTAATGGAGGCGATGGGGCTGGCGGCCCCTGACGAGCCGTCGCATATCTGAACCGGGGTAGACAAAGGGGAAACTGATGGCGGAGGGCGCAGCCAAGACCGCGAAGCAGCTGATGGTCTCGCCGGAGCGTTTCCTGAACCGTGAGCTGTCATGGCTCGAGTTCAACCGCCGTGTGCTCGAGGAAGCGGCCAACCTGAACCATCCGCTGCTGGAGCGCCTGCGGTTCCTGTCGATTTCGGCGAGCAACCTCGATGAATTCGAGATGGTGCGATATGCCGGCCTGCGGGAACAGGTGCGGGCAGGGATCACCAAGCCGAGCCAGGACGGTCTGTCACCCGCCGCCCAGGTGTCGCAGATCGAAGCCGCGTCGCTGAAGCTGATTGCCGACCAGCAGGCGCGGTGGCGGCAATTGAAGGAAGAGCTTGAGACCGAGAATATCCGCGTTCTTTCAGCCGCCGATCTCGGCAAGAAGGATCTCGCGGATCTCGACGAGTTCTTTCGCAGCCATATCTTCCCGGTCCTGACCCCGCTGGCGGTGGACCCGGCGCATCCGTTCCCGTTTATCCCGAATCTTGGATTCTCGATCGCGCTGGACCTCGTGTCCCTGCATGGTGACGTGGGCCATATCGGGATCGTGCCGCTGCCAGCTTTTGTCCGGCGCTTCATCCGCCTGCCGCGTAACCCGAAAGGTGTGCTTCGTTTCATTCCGCTGGAAGACGTGATCGGCCTCTTCGTCGGGGACCTGTTTCCGGGCTTCAAGGAGAAAGGCCGCTGCCTTTTCCGGATCGTTCGCGACAGCGATATCGAGATCGAGGAAGAAGCCGAAGACCTGATCCGCGAGTTCGAGGTTCTGCTGAAGCAACGGCGCCGGGGCCGGATCGTCCGCCTCCGTATGCAGTCGAGCGCACCGCAGAACCTGCGCGAATTCATCACGACCGAGATCGGTGCCGAGAATGCCGATGTCGTCCTGTACGATGGCATCCTCGGCATGGCGCAGCTTTCGGAGCTGATTGTTGACGACCGGCCGGATCTGAAATTCCCGCCCTACGATCCGCGCTATCCCGAGCGCATCCGCGAAATGGGCGGCGATTGTTTCGCGGCTATCCGGATGAAGGATATCCTTGTTCATCACCCGTTCGAGAGTTTCGATGTGGTGGTGCAGTTCATCCGTCAGGCTGCTGCCGACCCTCAGGTCGTTGCGATCAAGCAGACGCTGTACCGGACGACAAACAATTCGCCGATCGTTGCGGCGCTGGTCGAAGCCGCCGAGAGCGGCAAGAACGTGACGGCACTCGTCGAAATCAAGGCCCGGTTCGATGAGGAGGCGAACCTACGTCTTGCGCGCGATCTGGAACGCGCCGGTGTACAGGTCGTGTACGGATTTATCGAGTACAAGACCCATGCGAAGGTTTCGCTCGTCGTGCGCCGAGAAGGCAGCGAGCTGAGGACCTATACGCATTTCGGCACGGGCAACTACCACCCTGTGAATGCGAAGATCTATACCGACCTGTCTCTGTTCACTGCCGACCCGGCACTTGGGCGCGACGCCAACCGCCTGTTCAATTTCGTGACGGCCTATCGCGAGCCGCCTGAAGTCGGCCCGATGCTCGAGAAAATCTCGATGTCGCCGCTGAACCTCAAAACCAATCTCCTCCGCATGATCGAAGCCGAGGCGGCCGCCGCGAAGAAGGGGCGGCCGAGCGGTATCTGGGCGAAAATGAACTCGCTGGTCGATGGCGATGTCATCGACGCGCTTTACAAGGCGAGCCAGGCGGGCGTGCGCATCGATCTGGTCGTGCGCGGCATCTGCTGCCTGAGGCCGGGCGTGCCGGGACTGTCGGACAATATCAGTGTCAAGAGCATTGTCGGGCGTTTCCTTGAGCATGCACGGATCCTCTGCTGTGCGAATGGCGAGCCACTGCCGTCGCCTGAGGCAAAGGTCTTCATTTCTTCCGCTGACTGGATGCCGCGCAATCTGGACCGGCGCGTGGAAGCACTGGTGCCCATTGAGAACCCGACCGTTCACCGGCAGGTGATGAACCAGATTATGGTCGCCAACCTCAATGACGAGCAACAGAGCTGGCTGATGCACGAAGACGGCACCTATGAACGCGCGAAGCCCGACAAGGACGGTACAGGCTTTTCGGCGCACCGCTATTTCATGGACAATCCCAGCCTTTCCGGCCGTGGAAGCGCCCTTGAGGTCAGCCTGCCGCCGAGGCTCCAACCGAAAGGGAGCAAGGGCGGATGAGTTTCCCGAATTCGCATCGCGCTGCGATCATCGACATCGGGTCAAACTCGGTCCGCCTCGTTATTTTCGACGTCCTCGGCGCGTCGATCCTGCCGACGTTCAACGAGAAGGTCATGGCCGGGCTTGGCGTCGGGCTCACCCGGACGGGCCGGCTGTCAGAACCGGGCCAGCAGTCTGCCCTGTCGGCACTCGCCCGTTATCGCGCCATCCTGAAAGCGCTCAATCTCCGGAATTTCACTGCTGTTGCGACAGCGGCCGTCCGCGCGGCGGAAGACGGGCCGGATTTCATCCGCAAGGCAAACCGCGTCCTTGGCCGGCCGGTGTCGGTGCTTTCGGGCGAAGATGAAGCGCGTCTTTCCGCGCTCGGCGTGGAGGCAAGTTTTCACGATCCGCAGGGTGTGATTGGCGACCTTGGTGGCTCCAGTCTCGAATTCATGCAGATTGGCAAGGGTAAGGGCCGTGGCGAAAGCCTGATGCTCGGTCCGCTGTCGCTCAGCGATGTTGCAGACGACGCGAAGGAGCTTCGCAAGGCAATCAAGGCGGAGCTGAAGAAGTCCAAGGTGCTCGACGGTGCCAAAGGTCGTTTCTACGCGGTCGGCGGCGCGTGGCGGACATTTGCGAAGCTGAACATGCAGCTCGAGAACTACGCGCTGCAGGTGCTGCAAGGCTATCACATGAACCAGGGGCAGGTCGCGAGGGCCGCAAAACTGTGCATCGACTCGCTCAGCAGCCCGCCCGCCCGCGCCCAGCTCGAAGCACTGGACAAACGCCGGGCAAGGCACCTGCCCATCGCCGCGATGATCCTTGAGGAAGTCCTTTCAATGGGCAAGTTCGAGGGGATCACGATCTCCTCTGCCGGTCTGCGGGAGGGTGTGCTGACGGATCTGACAGGCGCTGCCGTCTCCGATCCGCTCCTCGATGGGGTGATCGCTTTTGCGCGGCTTGATCATAACCAGATCGCCTTCGGACAGGCGCTGCACGACTTCATTGCGCCCGCTTTTGCGCCGGAGGCGGATCTTTTCGGTTCGCCGGCGGCTGACCTGAGGATCGAGAAGGCGGCGTGCATGATGGCAGACAGCGCCGGGCGGTTTCATCCCGATCACCGTGCGCTGATGGCCTACGATCAGGCGCTGCGGGCACCTTATTCGGGGGTCACGCATCCGGAACGGGCGATGATCGCCTATGCGGTCGGGTGCCGGTATGAGAAGGATTTCAAACGGCCGTCGGAATATGTCGGCCTGACGTCCGAGTCGCAGTCGGAGCGGGCAAGGCAGCTTGGCAGCGCAATGCGGCTGGGAGCGGTCTTCTCCGGCCGGTCAGGTCCGATCCTCCGCCGGGCGCAACTGTCGCGGGACGGGGACAAGCTGTGCCTCAGCGTCGCCAAGGCAGACCAGGCGATGGTCTCGGAGACCGTGTCACGTCGCCTTGCGCAGACTGCCAGCGCCCTGCGCCTTCAGCCGGAAATCCTGATCGGATAGATCAGACGTCGAACAGACGGACTTGCCCGCCCTCGAACGAGACGGCGAGCTTTCCGGACAGGAGAGCCTGCGCCTTCTTCCCGAACATGTCGTAGCGCCAGCCGCTCATCGCCGGGATGTCTTCCGACGTCTCGCCGCGCGCGATACGGTCGATATCGGCCGCGTTGGCGATGAGACGTGGGACGACATCGTGTTCGTCCGACACATGTTTCAGCAGGACCTTGAGCAGTTCCGGCGCGCCGGCAGGGATCTGCGCGTTGTGCTGGCGCGGTTCGAGTTCCGGCGCGAAGGCGCCCGGATTGTCGAGCGCGGCCTGCACCGCTTCGATCAGGCCCTGGCCATGCTTGGACCGGATGAACCCGTTCGGCACAGCGCGAAGCTGGTTGTAGTCGCCCTCGGTGCGGGGCTTCTGGCTCGCGATCTCCTGGATGGCGTCGTCCTTCAGGATGCGGCGGCGGGGCTTGTCCAGTTCCTGGGCCACGCGCTCGCGCCAGGCGGCGACGGAGACGATCACGGCCGCATAGTCCTTCTTCGGCATGCGCAGTTTCAGGCGCTGCCAGGCATTCGCCGGGTCGGTGTCATATTTCGACGGGTCTTCGAGATCTGACATTTCCTCGCGTACCCAGGGCAGGCGGCCGCTGGATTCCAGCTTGTCGCGCATGATGAGGTAGGCGTCGCGCAGGTGGGTCACGTCCCCAAGGGCATAAACCAACTGCTTCTGCGACAGGGGACGGCGCATCCAGTCGGTGAACTGGCTGGATTTGTCGATCTGGCGGCGCAGGACGCGCTGGACCAGGTTGTCGTAGGAAATCGAGTCGCCATAGCCGAGGGCCATGGCGGCAACCTGGGTATCGAAGACCGGGCCTGGGGGGTGGCCGATCAGGCGATTGAAGATTTCTATGTCCTGCCGGGCCGCGTGGAACACCTTTGTGCGGTTGTCCGCCGCGATCAGGTTCAGGAACGGGCCAATGTCCAGATCCTCGGCCAGAGGGTCGATCAGGCCTTCCACGCCAGGCGCGGAAGCCTGTACCAGGCACAGTTCCGGCCAGTAGGTCGTTTCCCGGTGAAACTCGGTGTCGACGCAGATGAAGTCGCTTTCTGCCAGTTTTCCGCAGAAATCTTCCAGCGCGGACTGCTCAGTAATGGGAGTCAGGGTGTTGTCAGTCATCGCGGGCTTGCGTATCGCATCGCCAGAACAAATGCGAGAGGCTATTGCCTCCCGTTAACAATTACACGACCGACCTTTTCCGGAGACCGATCCGATGCACGCCTATCGCACCCACACCTGCGGGGAGCTTCGCAAGGCCCAAGTGGGCGAAACCGTCAAACTGTCGGGCTGGCTGCACCGCCGCCGCGACCATGGCGGGGTCATGTTCATTGACCTGCGCGACCACTATGGCCTGACCCAGATCGTCTTCAATCCGGGCTCGCCGGGCTTTGCCGTGGTCGAACGCCTTCGCGCCGAGAGCGTGATCACGCTGGAAGGCAAGGTCGTGGCCCGCGAGGAAGGCCTCGTGAACCCGAACCTCGCCACGGGCGAGATTGAAGTGGTTGCCGGTGCAGTTTCGGTCCAGTCCGAGGCGGCCGAGCTGCCGCTGCCGGTGTTTGGCGAACCGGACTATCCGGAAGAAATCCGCCTGAAGCACCGTTACCTGGATCTCCGCCGCGAGACCCTCCACAAGAACATGATCCTGCGCAGCCAGGTGATCGCGAGCCTGCGCCGTCGCATGATCGAGCAGGGCTTCACCGAGTACCAGACGCCGATCCTGACCGCTTCGAGCCCTGAGGGCGCCCGCGACTTCCTCGTCCCGTCGCGGATCCACCCGGGCGAGTTCTACGCCCTCCCGCAGGCGCCCCAGCAGTTCAAGCAGCTGCTGATGGTTTCCGGGTTCGACCGCTACTTCCAGATCGCTCCGTGCTTCCGGGACGAAGACGCCCGCGCGGACCGCTCGCCGGGTGAGTTCTATCAGCTCGATATCGAGATGAGCTTCGTCACCCAAGATGACGTGTTTGGCGCCATCGAGCCGGTCATGCGCGGCGTGTTCGAGGAGTTCGCGAACTGGGAAGGCAAGGGCCGTACGGTTCCGGCAGGCCCGTTCCCGCACATTCCCTATGCCGAAGCCATGCTGAAATACGGCGTCGACAAGCCCGACCTGCGTAACCCGATCATCTGTTCGGATGTCTCCGACATCGTGACGCGCGAGGACGTGACCCTCGCCGTGTTCAAGAAAATCGTGGCGGGCGGCGGCATTGTTCGCGCCATTCCGGCCCCGAATTCGGCGGAGCAGCCGCGCAGCTTCTTCGACAAGATGGATGCCTGGGCGAAGAAGGAAATGCAGGCGCCGGGCCTTGGCTATATGCGCTTCGTGGAAGAAAACGGCGCGCTGGCCGCAACCGGCCCGATCGCGAAATTCTTCGAACCTGCAGCGCTGGCAGCGCTGGCTGAGCGGGCCGGTATCAAGGCCGGTGATGCTCTGTTCTTCTCGGCAGGGGACAAGACCGCTGCTGTGAAGCTTCAGGGCGCTGCCCGTATCCGCGTGGGCGAAGAGCTGGGCCTGATCGAGCCCGGCGTCTTCCGCTTCTGCTGGATCGTCGACTTCCCGATGTATGAGTGGGACGAAGACAACAAGAAAGTGGACTTCAGCCACAACCCGTTCTCGATGCCGCAAGGCGGTATGGACGCGCTGCTGACCGCAGACACCGTCGAGAAGCAACTCGAACTAAAAGCTTTCCAGTACGACATCGTCTGTAACGGCGTGGAATTGTCGTCCGGCGCTATCCGGAACCATCGTCCGGAAGTCATGCTCAAGGCGTTTGAGCTCGCCGGCTATGGCCCGGAAGTCGTGGAAGCGAAATTTGGCGGCATGCTGAATGCGTTCCGCTTTGGCGCCCCGCCGCACGGCGGCATCGCCCCGGGCGTGGACCGGATCGTCATGCTGCTCGCCGAAACGGACAGCCTGCGCGATGTCATCCTTTTCCCGATGAACCAGCAGGCCCGCGACCTGCTGATGGGCGCGCCGAGCCCGGTCGAAGACCGCCAGCTGAAAGAGCTGAACATCCGGCTAGCGCCGCAGGTGAAGGCCTAAAGAAAAACCCCGCCGGTAAAACCGGCGGGGTTTTTAAATTCCCAGGTCTGCATTCGGCCTAGTTACAGTCGGGCAGTCGCAGGCCTTTCGGCAGGAGTGTTCGCTTGGACACGCAGGCGCCTTCGAAATCGGCTTCCTGCCAGCCGACGAGGCCTGTCAGGTCCGCGTCGCTGAAGCGGGCATCCTTGAACGAGGCACCCTTGGCATTGGCGCCGTCCATCTTGCTGAGGGACAGGTTCGCGCCATTGAAGACGGCGGTGTAGAGCGCAGTACCGGAAAGATCGGCGCCGGTCAGGTTCGCACCGGAGAAGTCCGCACCTTCCAGAAGGGCGGAGGAAAGATTGGCCGCGGCAAAGTTCGCACCAACAAGCATCGCGCCCTGGAGGTTCGCGCCCAGCAACACGCTCTGCTTGAATTCAGCGCCGGAGGCCTGAATGGCCTGCAGGCGGGCATTGGCGAGGTTTGCGCCGGACATCTTGGCCGTTGTGAGCACGGCTCCGCGCATGTCAGCGCCGCTGGCGGCGATGCCCTCGAAATTGGTTTCCTTGGCCTGGATGCCGCGCATGAAGGCGAATTCGAGATTGGCTTCGCGATAGTTTGCGCCGCTCAGCGTCCAGCCTGTCAGGTTGCGTCCGGAGAGATTGCAGCCGCTGCAGGAGCCGACATAGCTGGGCGCCCAGGCGACCGGTTGGCTCGGTTGGGGCTGTTCCTGCGCATTGGCTTCAGTCGCAGCAATTGCCGCTAGGGAAAGAAGGCTGAGCAGGACTCGGTTCATGCGTATTTGGATAGCGCTTTGTTTTCGGGCTCAAAACTGAACAAGCTGTAACTACTGCCTGATAGTCACATGTGTTGCAGAATTGCCATGCCTGTGACAAGCGCCCTGCTTATCCCTGCATAATGGCGCAGCTTGCAGGTCTATCGCTGGTGACGGGATTCCTCGCCGCATGTGTCGCATTCGATGTCGCCGTCCTCACTGATCTCGAATAGAGTGAAGCTGCCGCAGACCGGGCAGGCATCGCTGAGGTAGTCCGGAGCTTCGAGTTCATCCTCTTCTGCAGCTTCTGCTGCAGCTTCGGCTTCTTCCTCTGCGAGCTTTTCGGCGCGCTTGCGGTCAAGAATGACGATATTGTCGGGCAGCTGGCCGCGCGAAAAGCCGCGTGAAATGATCTGGGCTGCCTCTTCGGTGAACGGGGCGGGCTGTGTCCGGGTAGCGTCGCCAGCTCCGCGGCCGAGGCCGTCATGTGTGACATCGACTTCCGCGAGATCGTCCCGGCCAAGATAGGACACGGCGAGTTCCCGGAAAATGTAGTCCAGGATCGAGGTTGCACGGGTGATCCGGTCGTTGCCGGTGACCGCGCCGGCCGGTTCGAAACGGGTGAACACGAACGCGTCCGCGAATTCCTCCAACGGCACGCCGTATTGCAGGCCAATCGACGTCGCGATGGCAAAATTGTTCATGAGACTGCGGAAGGCGGCGCCTTCCTTGTGCATGTCGATGAAGATCTCGCCGAGCGAGCCGTCCTCGAACTCGCCGGTATGGAGGTAGACCTTGTGGCCACCCACAGAGGCCTTCTGAATGTAGCCCTTGCGGCGATCCGGCAGGCGCGTGCGGGCGGCAACGTGGCCGGTGCTGGGGTTTGTCCCGACGGGGCTCTGAGATGGCGCCTCAGCCTCGGCGGCGATTTCCTCTGCGAGCGTGGCGATGTGGTCCATCCGCTCCCGGACGTCGTCCGAAGGCGGGGTCCGGTGACCGACGAGCCGCACCGAAAGGCCAGCCTCGAGAGCAGCCTCGGCCATGTCGAGCCCGCCTCGGCCGCCGACCGACAGGGTGACGCTGCCACCGAGCGCCTTGGCGCAGGCGGCCGCGAAGGTGACTTCGGCCTCCGGCGTGGCGCCTACCTGCAGGCCGCAATCGGCCATGATTTCCGTGGTGGCGTCGCCATCGACACCGTCAATCGTTGTCTCGGCAGCCTGGATATCCTTGCGGGAAAAACCGATTGCCGAGAGGAGGCCCGCACCATCTGCGTCGAAATTCTCGGGCGGCAGTTTCAGATCGTGGGAAATGATCTCGTCGCCCAAGACCCAGCGGGAGAAAGCGGCGTTGAGCGGCAGGCCTTCGCCGAGCGCCTTCGACACGCGGTCGAGCGCCTCGTCGCTGAAGCCGCGGTCGCGCAAGCGGGCGAGACCGAGAGCGCGGTCGAGGTCCGACTCGCCCGAGGCCGCAATACGTTCCAGCGCCTTGGGCAGGCGCTCCGGCGCATGGTGGGCAATGCCGAGCCGAGCGGCGCGAGAAAGGGTCGGAGTGTCGTCCCCATAGGCCAGCACCGTCGCAAGCGGGGCAGTACCGTCGCTTTCGCAGTCCGGCAGGAAAGCGCCAAGATCGGTGACCGGAAGGACGAGCACATCGCAGCTGCGTTTGCCGGAGGCTTTGCGGGGCTGGATATTCAGGGCCTTTGCATGGGCCGCCGGCAAGGCAGCTCCCGTCGCGCCGGACCGGGCCAAGACACAGAGAGCTGCCGCGGCAGCGGCGCCTTCCGGTGCCGCATAGTCCAGTCCTAGGGACATGACGGCGGCAGACAGGCCGGCAATCACGATCACGCCGCCCGGCATGGAGCGGGCTGTGGCCTCAAGGGCGTCGCAGAGATAGTCGGCTTCGACCCCGGCTGGGCCGACGGCCATGGCCATGTCGAGGATTCGGGCCGGCGTGTCAGCGTGCGGCAGGTCGTCCTGTGCAAGAACGATCTCTGCGCCTTCGGACAGCGATTCGATCAGCAGACCTTCCAGCACCGGATCGATCGCGGCGGGGCGAAAGACCGCTGGCGGCGGGGCGGGCATACCGACGGCTGCGGCGCGCAGGGCATCTGCCGTACGCTGGAAGCCGCCGGGCTGGCGGAGGGCCTCTTCCAGCACGTCCTGCGGCAGGCCGGCTGCGACAGCCTCTGCAAGTTCTGCGTTGCGTGGAGCATCGCCGAACCGTTCGAGCATTTCAGCCGCGGCAAGCTGAGAGACGCTGACCAATGCGGCGGCAGAGCAGGCGGCCGTGGTCGCTTTCAGGGCTTCGGGGGTCAGGACACGGCGGTGGCGCCCGGCTGCCCGGTACAGGTCCGAGAGGGCTGTTTCGACCGAAAGCAGCCCGTCTGATTCGGCAGCCCGGAGAATTTCCGTGATTTGGGTGTCGTCCATGCCGTTTCTCCCAGCGAATCACCTGTGCCAGCGTGACGTCTGAGGCTCGCCGGGGCAAGCTTTCCACAGCAAGAAGGCCCGCCTGCACACAGGAATTTGCGGCGCATTGCCTGCGGCGGCGCTATGGATTAGTTGCCCCTGAGCCGCCATATTGCGGCCACCAACACACGGCAGGACAGGCGACACGATGCTGAAGCAACTCTTTACCTGGTGGAGCGGATACACGGTGGGCGCCGCGTTCGATATCGGACGCCGGTCGAACTATGTCGGCACCGATGAATACGGCAACCGCTACTACGAGGAGCGCAAGCCTTCCATCGAGGGCCGCCGCCGCCGTTACGTGATGTACAAGGGCCTCGCAGAACCGTCGAAAGTACCTGCGGACTGGCATGGCTGGCTGCACCACACCGTAGACGATCCGCCGACCAAATCGCCGCTGACGCGCCGTGACTGGGAAACCGATCACAAACCGAACATGACCGGCACCCCTTGGGCAACCAAGCCGAAAGGCAGCCTGTCGGGTACGGGTCACCGCCAGAAAGCAACCGGCGACTACGAAGCGTGGTCCCCGGATGCGTGAGTCTCTGTTTGAAACCCTGGTCGGGGCTGTCGTCGTTGCCGTTGCCGGTGTCTTCCTCTGGTTTGCGATTGCGCGCGGCGGAGAAGCCTCGGCCGGCCCTGACCGCTATGATCTGAAAGCGCGGTTCAACAATATCAGCGGCATCGAACGCGGCGCTGACGTGCGCATCGCGGGCGTGAAAGCTGGTGTTGTGAAGTCCATCGATGGCGACCCGCAGCGTTTCGAGGCGGTTCTCACGATGAGCCTCGATAAGAAATGGGTCCTGCCCGACGACACCGATGCGCGCGTTTCGACCGACGGGCTGCTCGGCGGCGCCTATGTGGCGCTGGAACCGGGCGGTAGCTTCGACAATCTCCCGCAGGACGGCACAGGCGAGGTTCAGTACACGCGCGGCAGCGTGGACCTGCTGACCCTGTTCGCGTCCTTCGCATCGGGCGGTGGCAATGGTGAGAGCGGCGACGCGTCTGCGGCCAAGGCCCCTGATGCAGCCGCAGACGATCCTTATCCTCTGGAAGGAAATGAATGATGTTGCGATCGCTCGCTTCGATTGCCCTGGTTGCCGGACTTGTCGGCGCGGCGCATGCCGCGACTTATGTCCAGAAAGACCGGGCGACACTGCGGGCGCTCGACAAGATCACCGGACGTTCGACGGACATCGAAGTCTTCGTCGGCCAGCCGGTCGTTTTCGGCTCCCTCAAGGTGGAGCTGGAAGTTTGCTATCAGACGCCGCCTGAAGAGGCCCCGGAAAGCGCCGCTTTCCTGAAGATCGCATCCACCCAGCCGGTCGCTGTGGAGACGATGGAAGGGGCTGTCGACGCCAACAAGGTAAAGACGGTCAACGACGAAAATCCGGTCCTGTTCTCCGGCTGGATGTTCGCGTCCTCGCCCGGCCTCAGCGCGCTGGAGCACCCGGTCTACGATATCTGGGTGATCCGCTGCACGGCGCCAGACCCGGTGAAATTGCCGGAACCGTCCCTGCCGGCAGCCGGTGCCAACGAGCCGC
>JAWKUV010000009.1:0-117919 GCA_041398365.1 Hyphomonas sp.
TGCGCGCCACGCACGGCGTGTCGATCTCCCACCGTTCGCACGGTTCGACCGGTTCCAACCAGGACCCGGGCCGCGTGTGGAAGAACAAGAAAATGGCCGGCCATTACGGCGTCGAGCGCGTGACCACGCAGAACCTCGAAGTCGTGCGCACCGACGCAGACCGCGGCCTGATCCTCGTGAAGGGATCGGTCCCGGGTCATGACGGTGCATTCGTGGAAATCCGCGATGCTGTGAAGAAAGCCCTGCACGCCGACGCACCTGCTGCCGGCTCGTTCAAGGCTCCGGAAGGCACCGCCAAGCAAGAGAGCGCCGAATAATGGAACTCGCTGTCAAAACCCTGGCCGGCAAGGCCGCCGGCAAGATCACGGTCGATGATGCGATTTTCGGCATCGACGAGATCCGCGACGACATCCTGCAGCGCACCGTGCGCTGGCAGCTCGCCCGCCGTCAGGCCGGCACGCACAAGGCCAAGTCGCGCGGCGAAGTGAACCGCACGACCAAGAAGTACATCCGCCAGAAAGGTTCGGGCGGCGCCCGTCACGGCTCGCGTAACGCTCCGATCTTCGTCGGCGGCGGTGCAGCCCACGGCCCGCGCGTGCGCAGCCACGCTCACGACCTGCCGAAGAAGATCCGCAAGATGGCTCTCGCTCACGCGCTTTCCGCGAAAGTGAAGGGCGATGCGATCATCGTTCTGGACGAAGCCGTTCTGAAGGCACCGAAGACGAAGGAACTGGCTGGCCAGTTCGCAGGTCTCGGCATCGACAACGCCCTGATCATCTCGGGTGTGGCTGTCGACGAGAACTTCGCCCGCGCCGCGCGCAACATCCCGAACATAGACGTGCTGCCGGTCGCCGGCCTGAACGTCTACGACATCCTGCGCCGCAAGACGCTGGTCATCACCAAGGAAGCAGCCGAGGGCATCCAGGCTCGCTTCGACGGATCGAAGGAGGCCTGATCGTCATGGCTGACGTGAAACCCCATCATTACGACGTTCTGCGCCGTCCTCTCATCACCGAGAAGTCGACACTGGTCGCCGAGCACAACAAGATCGTGTTCGAAGTCGCGCTCGACGCTGACAAGAACCAGATCAAGGATGCCGTCGAGGCCCTGTTCAAGGTCAATGTGACCAAGGTCAACACGATCGTCCAGAAGGGCAAAACCAAGCGCTTTCGTGGCTTCGCCGGACGTCGTTCCGACATGAAGAAAGCCATCGTGACGCTTGCCGAGGGCCAATCTGTCGACATCACGACGGGCCTGTAAGCGGGAAGGACGAAGAAAATGGCACTCAAGACTTTCAACCCGACTTCGCCCGGCCGCCGCCAGCTCGTTCTGGTCGACCGTTCGGAGCTCTACAAGGGCAAGCCCGTCAAGGCGCTGACCGAAGGCCTCACCAAGAACGGTGGCCGCAACAACTATGGTCGCATCACGGCCCGCCGCATCGGCGGTGGCGCAAAGAAGACCTACCGCAAGGTGGACTTCAAGCGTAACCGCTGGGACATCCCGGCAACCGTCGAACGCCTGGAATACGATCCGAACCGCACGGCCTTCATCGCGCTGATCAAGTATGAGGACGGCCAGCTGTCCTACATCATCGCGCCGCAGCGCCTGGAAGTCGGCGACACCGTCGTCACCTCCGCAACGGCTGACATCAAGCCGGGCAACACGCTGCCGCTGAAGAGTATCCCGGTCGGTACGATCATCCACAACATCGAGCTGAAGCCCCAGAAGGGCGCGCAGATGGTCCGCTCCGCCGGCACCTACGCCCAGCTCGTCGGCCGCGACGGCGGCTATGCCCAGATCAAGCTCGCTTCGGGCGAACTGCGCATGGTCCTCGACAGCTGCCTCGCCACGATCGGCGCCGTGTCCAACCCGGACAACATGAACCAGGTCCTCTCGAAGGCCGGCCGCAAGCGTCACATGGGCAAGCGCCCGTCTGTCCGCGGCGTGGTCATGAACCCGGTCGACCACCCGCACGGTGGTGGTGAAGGCAAGTCGTCCGGCGGCCGTCACCCGGTCACTCCGTGGGGCAAGAAGACCCGCGGTCCGAAGACCCGCAGCAACAAGGCAACGGATCGTCTGATCATCCGTCGCCGCAACGCGAAACGCTAACAGGAGCCCCGAGACATGCCCCGTTCTGTCTGGAAAGGCCCGTTCGTCGACGGCTACCTGCTGAAGAAGGCAGAGGAAGCCCGTTCTTCCGAGAAGCGCGCGGTGATCAAGACTTGGTCGCGCCGCTCGACGATCATGCCGCAATTCGTTGGCCTGAACTTCCAGGTCCACAATGGCAACAAGTTCATCCCCGTCACCGTGTCGGAAGAGATGGTCGGTCACAAGTTCGGCGAATTCGCGCCGACGCGTACCTACTACGGCCACGGCGCGGACAAGAAAGCGAAGAGGAAGTAAGCCATGGGTAAGGCCAAGATCCTCCGAAGCAGGCAGCGAACAGATCGCGCGCCGTGCTGCGCATGTACCGCTCCAGCCCGCAGAAGCTGAACCTCCTGGCTCAGCAGATCCGCGGTCTGCCGGTCGAGCGCGCCCTGGCTGAACTGCAGTTCTCGCCGAAACGTCCGGCCAAGGACGTTCGCAAGCTGCTGCAGAGCGCCATCGCGAACGCTGAAAACAACCACAACCTCGACATCGACAGCCTCGTCGTCGCCGAGGCGCATGTTGGCAAGAACCTGGTGATGAAGCGTATCCGGGCCCGCGCCCGTGGCCGCGCCGCACCGATCCAGAAACCCTTTGCGCAGCTGACGATCGTTCTGCGCGACACGAGCATGGAAGCGGAGGCTGCCTGATGGGTCAGAAAGTTAACCCGATCGGTCTGCGTCTCGGCATCAACCGGACGTCTGACAGCCGCTGGTACGCGGATAGCGCCGACTTCGGCCGCCTGCTGCATGAAGACATCGCGATCCGCAAGGAAATCCGCGTCCGTCTGAAGCAGGCCGGCATCTCGAAGATCATCATCGAGCGCCCGCACAAGAAATGCCTCATCACGATCCACACGGCGCGTCCGGGTCTCGTGATCGGCAAGAAGGGCGGCGACATCGAAACGCTCCGCAAGGACCTTGCGAAGATGACGGACGACGAAGTCCGCGTGAACCTCGTTGAGATCCGCAAGCCGGAAATCGACGCCACGCTGATCGCCGACGACATCGCACGCCAACTCGAGCGCCGGGCTTCGTTCCGCCGCACGATGAAGCGCGCCATCCAGTCCGCGATGCGCCTGGGCGCCGAAGGCGTGAAGATCATGGTCTCCGGCCGTCTCGGCGGCGCAGAGATCGCCCGCACCGAGAAGTATGCTGAAGGTTCGGTCCCGCTGCACACGCTGCGCGCCGACATCGACTACGGCACGGCCGAAGCCGAAACCACCTATGGCATCATCGGGATCAAGGTCTGGGTCTACAAAGGCGAGATCCTCGAGCACGATCCGATGGCACAGGACAAGCGCCTGGAAACGTCCGGCCAGTCCCGCGCACGTGCGAATGCAAACCAGCGCGGCCCGGCATCGGGCGCACAGACCGCCGGAGCATAAGAGATGCGTCAACCGAAACGAACCAAGTTCCGCAAGGCCTTCAAGGGCCGGATCAGCGGTAATTCGAAGGCGGCTTCTCGCTGGCATTCGGCGAGTTCGGCCTGAAGGCGCTCGAGCCGGAACGCGTCACCGCGCGCCAGATCGAAGCGACCCGCCGTGCCATCACCCGCGAGATGAAGCGTCAGGGCAAAGTGTGGATCCGCGTATTCCCGGACGTGCCGGTGTCGGCGAAGCCGATCGGAGTGCGTATGGGTAAAGGTAAGGGCTCGGTCGACCGCTGGGTCGCCCGCGTCGCCCCGGGCCGCATCATGTTCGAAATCGACGGCGTGCCGGAAGACATCGCCCGTGAAGCCCTGCGCCTCGGCGCAGCCAAGCTTCCGATCAAGACCAAAATCGTCAAGCGTATCGAGGGGATCTGATCATGGCTCGCAAGACCAAGGCACGCCTCGAGGATATGAAGGCGAGAACGGCTGACCAGCTCAAGGATGATCTGGTGAAGCTGAAGAAGGAACAGTTCAACCTGCGCTTCCAGGCGGCCACCGGCCAGCTTGAAGACGGCCCGCGTTTCGGAAGTCCGCCGCGACATCGCTCGCGTCAAGACCCTGATGCGCGAGAAGGCCCAGGCAGGCAAGGCGTAAGGAGAGGGATCATGCCCAAGCGTATCATGGAAGGCGTCGTGGTCTCCGCCAAGCAGAACAAGACCGCAATCGTCCGCGTCGAACGGACCTTCACGCACCCGGTGCTGAAGAAAATCGTTCGCCGCTCGAGAAATACCACGCCCACGACGAAGGCAATGTCGCCGTCGAAGGGCAGACCGTAACAATCCGCGAGTGCCCGCCGAAGTCCAAACTGAAGCGCTGGGAACTCGTCGCCGGCGAAGGGGAGTGACGCATGATCCAGATGCAGACCAACCTCAAGGTGGCTGACAACTCCGGCGCGCGCCGCGTCCAGTGCATCAAGGTGCTGGGTGGCGCAGGCCGTCGTTACGCCTCCGTCGGCGACGTGATCGTCGTCTCCATCAAGGAAGCGATCCCGACGGGCCGCGTGAAGAAAGGTGACGTCCGCAAGGCCGTCGTCGTTCGCGTTGCCAAGGACATCAACCGCGCGGACGGCTCGACCATCCGCTTCGACACCAACGCCGCCGTTCTGATCAACAACAACGGCGAACCGATCGGCACCCGCGTGTTTGGCCCGGTTCCGCGCGAACTGCGCGCCAAGAACCAGGTCAAGATCGCCAACATGGCCCCGGAGGTCCTGTAACATGGCTGCGAAGATCAAGAAGGGCGATACGGTCATCGTGATCGCCGGCCGCGACAAGGGCACCAAGGGCGAAGTCCTGAAGGTGATCCCGGATGAGAACCGCGTCGTTGTGCGTGGCGTGAACATCGCCCAGCGCCATCAGAAGCCGTCCCAGACCGATGCTGGCGGCATGAAGCGCTTCGAGGCTCCGATTCACGTCTCGAACGTCGCAATCGCCGATCCGCGCGATGGCAAAGCCGTCCGCGTGGGTTTCAAAACCGATGAGCATGGCCGCAAGACGCGCTTTGCAAAACGCTCTGGGGAATCCATCGATGTCTAAGGCATACGAACCCCGTCTGAAGACGAAATACCGCGAGCAGATCCGGCAGAAACTGCAGGACCAGTTCAGCTATTCGAACCCGATGATGATCCCGAAACTCGACAAGGTCGTGATCAACATGGGCGTCGGCGAGGCTGTGTCTGACTCCAAGAAGATCAAGTCGGCCCTGGTCGAACTCGAGAAGATCGCTGGTCAGAAGCCGGTTGCCACCAAAGCCCGCAAGTCGATCGCCGGCTTCAAGCTTCGCGAAGGCATGCTGATCGGCTGCAAGGTCACCCTGCGCCGCGACCGGATGTACGAGTTCCTTGATCGTCTGACGAACATCGCCCAGCGCCATCAGAAGCCGTCCCAGACCGATGCTGGCGGCATGAAGCGCTTCGAGGCTCCGATTCACGTCTCGAACGTCGCAATCGCCGCTCCGCGCGATGGCAAAGCCGTCCGCGTGGGTTTCAAAACCGATGAGCATGGCCGCAAGACGCGCTTTGCAAAACGCTCTGGGGAATCCATCGATGTCTAAGGCATACGAACCCCGTCTAACGAAGAAGCCAAGGCACTCCTCGCTGAGTGCGGCTTCCCGTTCCGGAACTAGCGCGCGAGGAGACTGCTGATATGGCAAAGAAGAGCGCAATCGAGAAAAACGCGAAACGCCAGAAAATGGTGGATCGCTACGCTGCCAAGCGCGCCAAGCTGAAAGCAGCTGCGATGGACGAGAACCTGTCGCTGGAAGAACGCTACAAGGCTCGCCTGAAACTGGCCGAGCTGCCGCGCAATTCCGCTGCGAACCGCGTGCGCAACCGCTGCGAAGTGAGCGGCCGGCCGCGTGCGTACTATCGTAAACTCAAAATGTCGCGGAACGCGCTGCGCGAGCTTGGCTCGCAAGGCCAGATCCCCGGCCTCGTGAAGTCCAGCTGGTAGGAGAGGAGGGTACACATGAACATTTCTGATCCCCTCGGCGATATGCTCACCCGCATCCGTAACGCTCAGATGCGCGGCATGTCTGCAGTTGTCACCCCGGCTTCCAAGCTCCGGGCCCGCGTGCTGGAGGTTCTCCTGTCGGAGGGCTACATCCGCGGCTACACGGAAATCGAGAAAGACGGTCACAAGAACCTGGAAATCGAGCTCAAGTATTACGAAGGCCAGCCGGTCATCTCGGAGATCAAACGCGTCTCCAAGCCCGGCCGCCGCGTGTACTCGTCGGTCTCCGACATTCCGCTGGTGCGTAACGGCCTCGGCATCTCCATCCTTTCGACTTCGAAAGGTGTGATGTCCGACAACGTCGCCCGCGCCGAGAATGTTGGCGGCGAAGTGCTCTGCCGGGTCTTCTAGGAGAGTACCATGTCACGTATTGGAAAACTCCCGATCACTGTTCCCGCCGGCACCACGGTGTCCGTCAGCGGCCAGACGATCAAGGCAAAAGGCCCGAAGGGTGAACTCACCCTAACGGTTGCCGATGTCATCACGCCGAAGCTGGAAGGCAACGAGCTCACGCTCTCGCCGCGCGACGACATCATGAAGGCTGCCACCGATCGCATCGAAGCCGAAAAGGCCCGTGGCAAGCGTCCGCCGACGCTGGCCCAGGCGATGGACCCGGTTGCCCGCACGCAGTGGGGCACCGCCCGCGCCCGTGCCGCCAACCTCATTGATGGCGTGGCGACCGGTTACACGAAAACGCTTGAACTCGTCGGCGTCGGCTACCGCGCGCAGATGCAGGGCAAGGACGTGAAACTGGCCCTCGGCTACTCGCACGATGTGGTCTACGCGGCTCCGGAAGGCATCACGCTGGCTTCGTCGAAGCCGACCGAGATCGTCATCACCGGTGCCGACAAGCAGGTCGTCGGTCAGGTTGCTGCCGAGATCCGCAAGTACCGTTCGCCGGAGCCCTACAAAGGCAAGGGTATCCGCTACCAGGGCGAATATGTCCGCCGCAAGGAAGGCAAGAAGAAGTAACGCCATGAAAAGCCCACGCGATAAGATGCAGCGCCGCGCCCAGCGCGTCCGTGCCAAGCTCCGCCGGGTCGCCGAAGGGCGTCCGCGTCTCTCGGTTGCGCGCAGCCACAAGAACATCTCTGCCCAGATCATCGACGACGAGAAGGGCATCACGCTCGCCTCGGCCTCGACGCTGGAGAAAGACGTTCTCGGCGGTGCGAAGACCGGTGCTGACCAGGCTGCTGCCGCACTCGTCGGCAAGGTCCTGGCCGAGCGCGCCAAGAAAGCCGGTGTGGAAGACGTTGTCTTCGACCGCGGCGGTTACATGTTCCACGGCCGGGTGAAAGCCCTGGCAGACGCTGCCCGCGAGGGCGGCCTGAAATTCTGAGGAGAGGCCAGATGGCTGAAGAGAAAGGCAGGGGACGTCGCCGCGAGCGTGAGCGCGATCGCGAAGAGGAAGTCTCCGAACTCGTCGACAAGCTGGTTGGCATCAACCGCGTCGCCAAGACCGTGAAGGGCGGCAAGAACTTCGGTTTCGCCGCACTCGTCGTGGTCGGCGATCAGAAGGGCCGCGCCGGCTTCGGCAAAGGCAAGGCCCGCGAGGTTCCGGAAGCCATCCGCAAGGCGACCGAAGAAGCCAAGCGCAACATGGTTCGCATTCCGCTGCGCGAAGGCCGCACGCTGCATCACGACGGCAAAGGCCGTTGGGGCGCTGGCAAGGTCGTGCTCCGCGCAGCGCCTCCGGGTACCGGCGTGATCGCCGGCGGTCCGATGCGTGCCGTGATGGAAGTCCTCGGCGTCCATGACGTCGTCGGCAAGTCGCTCGGCTCGTCGAACCCGTACAACATGGTTCGCGCCACCTTCGACGCCCTCAAGGGCCAGGCCAGCCCCCGCACGGTCGCTTCCAAGCGCGGCCTGAAAGTGCAGGACGTGGTCGGTCGCCGTACGGACGGCGCGTCGGAAGCCGGCGTTGTTGACGCGTAAGACGAGAGAAGGATAGCGCCATGGCAAACTCCAAGCTCACCGTCCGCCAGATCGGCAGCCCGATCGGCCGCAAGCCGGAACAGCGCCAGACGCTGATCGGCCTCGGCCTGAACAAGCTCGGCCGTACCAAGGACCTCGAAGACACCCCGGCTGTGCGCGGCATGATCCGCAAAGTGGCCCACCTGGTTGAGGTTGTCGGCGAATAAGGCCCCCAAGGCCTGTCGCCGCTGCCCTGACCGCAAGACGTATCGGAAGATAGAACGATGAAACTCAACGAACTGTCCCCCGCCGAAGGCTCGACCAAGAACCGCATGCGCGTGGGCCGTGGCGTCGGCTCGGGCAAGGGCAAGACGGCCGGTCGCGGCGTGAAAGGCCAGAAGGCGCGTTCGGGCGTTGCCGTGAACGGCTTCGAAGGCGGCCAGATGCCGATCTACATGCGCCTGCCGAAGCGCGGCTTCACGCCGTACGGCCAGAAGACGACGTCCTGGGTCAACCTCGGCCGTATCGCAAAGGCTGTGGAAGCCGGCAAGCTGGACCCGTCCAACGTGACCGAAGAGACCCTCGTGGCCTCCGGCCTCGTGCGCTACGTCCGCGACGGCGTGCGCCTGCTTGCAAAGGGCAGTGCCCCGAAAAACCTGAACATCACGGTGACGGGCGCCTCGAAGGCCGCTATCGAAGCCGTCGAGAAGGCCGGTGGCAAGGTCACGGTCACGGGTGCCGCGAAAGACACGTCTGCAGAATAAGCAGCGGATTTTAACCGGAACCCCTTCACAAACACCGCTGCGCCGCCGATTTTGGCGGCGTATGCATTTCAGGGAGGTCGAGCGTCGATGGCCAATGCCGCAGAACAGATGGCTCGCAATGTAAACTTCGGGACTTTCGCCAAGGCGAAGGACCTGCAGAACCGCATCCTGTTCACTCTGGGCATGCTGTTGCTCTTCCGCCTCGGTACGTTCATTCCGATTCCGGGTCTCGATCCGGCCCAGTATGCCAGCATCTTCCAGAGCCAGTCCGGCGGCCTTCTCGGCAACATGAACATGTTTGCCGGCGGCGCCGTGGAGCGGATGGGGATCTTCGCGCTCAACGTGATGCCCTACATCACGGCCTCCATCATCATCCAGATGATGACCCAGGCATCGCCGACTCTTGAGAAACTCAAGAAAGAAGGCGAAGCGGGCCGCAAGCAGATCAACCAGTATACCCGCTACCTGACGCTGGCCTTCGCGCTGGTTCAGTCCTTCGCCATTTCGTCCGGTCTTTCGCATGTCCGGATCGACGGCATTTCCGGGCCGTTCTTTGTGTTGACCGGCGTCGTCACGCTGACCGGCGGCACGATGCTGCTGATGTGGATGGGCGAGCAGATCACCGCGCGCGGCATCGGCAACGGTGTCTCGCTGATCATCTTCGCCGGTATCGTCGCCGAACTTCCGAAGGCCATCGTGAACCTCGTCAGCCAGGCGCGCGCGACCTCCGTGAACATAGTGTTCGTGGTCGCGATCGCTGCGATGGTGATCGCGCTTGTCGTGTTCATCGTGTTCATGGAGCGCTCGCAACGGCGGCTGCTGATCCAGTATCCGAAGCGCCAGCAGGCGCATGGCTTCGCGCAGGGGCAGAAAAGCTTCCTGCCGCTGAAGATCAACACGTCGGGCGTGATTCCCCCGATCTTCGCATCGGCCCTGCTGATGCTGCCGCTCACTGTGGTCGGTTTCCTTGGCGGGAACGCGGCCGGTGGCGGCGACGGTCAGGTCAATGGAGTGCTTGCCTGGCTTGCGGCGAACTTCTCCGCCGGCACCTGGACGCACATCATCTCCTACTGCGTTCTCGTGATCTTCTTCTCGTTCTTCTACACCTCGATCATGTTCAATCCCGAGGAAACGGCCGACAATCTCCGCAAGTATGGCGGGTTCATCCCGGGCATCCGCCCCGGTTCGAACACGGCGGCCTATTTCGACTATGTGCTGACTCGCCTTACGATGATCGGTGCGCTTTATCTGACTTTCGTCTGCGTTCTGCCCGAACTGCTGCGCCGTTACTTCCCCGAGATCCCGTTCTACATCGGGGGAACGTCGCTGCTGATCGTGGTTTCGGTGACCATGGACACCGTGACGCAGATACAGTCGCATTTGATCGCGCATCAATATGAAGGCATGATCAAGAAGTCGAAACTCGGGGGCCGGAAGAAATGAATTTGATACTGTTCGGGCCGCCTGCGGCCGGAAAGGGCACGCAGGCGAAACGATTGGTCGAGGAGCGGGGCTTCATCCAGCTCTCCACCGGCGACATGCTGCGCGCCGCCCGGGCTTCCGGCTCGGATCTCGGCCAGCGGGTTGCGAAAATCATGGATGAAGGCGGCCTCGTCTCGGACGAGATCGTGATCGCCCTGATCGATGAGCAGCTAACGGTCCATCAGGGTGCCGCGGGTTTCATTTTCGATGGTTTCCCCCGCACGGTAGGCCAGGCCGCTGCACTCGACGAATTGCTGAAATCGCGTGGATCGACCGTTAACCGTGTCATCCGGCTGGTCGTGGACGACGAGCAGCTTCTCGCACGAGTCACCAAGCGATTCCAGGAGCAGGGGCGCAAGGACGACAATCCGGAGACTTTTTCCAAGCGACTCGAGAAATATTACGAGGATACGGCCCCTCTGGTGCCGATTTATGCCGAACGCGGCATCCTCGCCGAGGTCGATGGGATGGCCTCGATCGAAACCGTGGCGTCGCAGATCGATGCGGCGCTGAAAGAGACCGCATAAAGCTGGGATTCCGCTGTTGACGCGTTAATTTCCGCGGCTATAAGCCTCCATTCTTAGCTTAAGGCTTAATCGCCGGCGCGCGAGGCGGACACCTCCGGCTCGGCGCGCTTTTAATGTTTGAACAGTCCGCTTGAGGAGAAACGGCCTTGGCCCGTATTGCAGGCGTTAACATACCGACCAACAAGCGCGTCGTGATCGCGCTGCGGTACATCCACGGCATTGGCCCGGCCTTCGCGAAGGAAATCTGCGAAAAGGTGGGCGTCGAGGAATCGCGCCGCGTGAACCAGCTGACCGACGCTGAAGTGATCAAGATCCGCGAAACCATCGACGCCGACTACATGGTCGAAGGCGACCTGCGCCGCGAAACGTCGATGAACATCAAGCGCCTGATGGACCTCGGCTGCTATCGTGGCCTGCGTCACCGCCGCAAGCTGCCGGTCCGCGGCCAGCGTACGCACACCAACGCCCGTACCCGCAAGGGCCCGGCCAAGCCGATCGCCGGCAAGAAGAAGTAAGGGGTAGTTCATCATGGCTCGTGAGACGACCCGTATCCGCCGCAAGGAACGCAAGAACATCACTTCGGGTGTTGTTCACGTGAACTCCAGCTTCAACAACACGATGGTGACCATCACCGACGCGCAGGGCAACACGATTTCCTGGTCGTCTTCGGGCACGATGGGCTTCAAGGGGTCGCGTAAGTCGACCCCGTACGCTGCCCAGATGGCCGCTGAAGACGCCGCCAAGAAAGCCATGGAACACGGTCTGCAGACCGTCGAAGTGCTCGTGCGCGGCCCCGGCTCCGGCCGTGAGAGCGCGCTGCGCGCCCTCCAGGCTGCCGGCCTCACCGTCACCGCGATCAGCGACACGACGCCGATCCCGCACAATGGCTGCCGTCCGCCGAAACGCCGCCGCGTCTAACGGACCTTAGCCTTCCCGGCGGCGCGCCATCCGCGCCGCCTTATTCATTCTGAGGATGCCTCATGCCTGAGAACACCGCCGTCAACGACCGTAACTGGAAAGAACTGATCCGCCCGAACCGTCCGGTGGTTCAGGCCGGATACGACCCGAAGCGCAAGGCGAAGCTCGTTATCGAGCCGCTGGAGCGTGGCTATGGCACGACGCTGGGCAACGCCCTGCGCCGCGTTCTGCTGTCCTCGCTGCAAGGCGCTGCCATCATCGGCGTCCAGATCGACAACGTCGTGCACGAATTCTCGGCCATCCCGGGCGTGCGTGAAGACGTCACCACGATCGTCCTGAACCTGAAACAGGTCGCTATCTTCATGGAAAGCGACACGCCGAAGCGCATGGTGCTGAAGGCGAAAGGTCCGGGCGAAGTGAAAGCCGGCCAGATCGAGACCTCGGGCGACACGAAGATCCTCAACCCGGATCTTGTCATCTGTACGCTCGACGACGGCGCCGAAGTCCGCATGGAATTCACCATCGCCACCGGCAAGGGCTATGCCCCGGCCGAAGCGCACCGTCCGGAAGACGCACCGATCGGCTATATTCCGATCGACGCGATCTATTCGCCGGTTCGCCGCGTCGGCTACCAGGTCGAAGACACGCGCGAAGGCACCGTTCTGGACTATGACAAGCTGACGCTCGACATCGAGACCGACGGCTCCGTCACGCCGGAAGACTCGGTCGCTTACGCCGCCCGCATCCTGCAGGACCAGCTGCAGCTCTTCATCAATTTCGAAGAGCCGACGCTGGAGGCCGGCACCGCCACGGAAGAAACCGATCTCGGCTTCAACCCGGTCCTCCTCAAGAAGGTGGACGAGCTGGAACTGTCGGTGCGTTCGGCAAACTGCCTGAAGAACGACAACATCGTTTACATCGGCGACCTGATCCAGAAGTCGGAAGCGGAAATGCTTCGCACCCCGAACTTCGGCCGCAAATCGCTGAACGAAATCAAGGAAGTCCTCGCTGGTCTTGGCCTCCACCTCGGCATGGAAGTGCCGGATTGGCCGCCGGAAGACATCGAAGGCCTTGCCAAGAAATACGACGACCACCTATAGGACCCGGCAGACGGGGGCCTGACCACCTCCTGAAGGATAACAACAATGCGCCATAAACTTGGACACCGCATCCTGAACAAATCGACTTCCCACCGGAAGGCGATGTTCGCCAACATGGCCGCAAGCCTGATCGAGCACGAGCAGATCGTCACGACCCTGCCGAAAGCCAAGGAAATGGCGCCCCTGATGGACAAGCTGGTCACCCTGGCCAAAAAGGGCGACCTTGCTGCCCGCCGCCAGGCCCTGGCGAAAGTCCGCAACGAGGACGCCGTCCGCAAGCTGTTCGACGTCATGGGCGAGCGCTACAAGGAACGTAACGGCGGCTATACCCGCGTGCTGAAAGCCGGCTTCCGCCATGGCGACAACGCACCGATCGCCGTTCTGGAACTCGTCGACCGTGACGAGTCGGCCAAAGGCGCCGCCGACAAGGCCCGCCACGAGGCAGAGCTCGAAGCCGGCGAATAATCGCCAGGCCCAAAGCCAGTTCAAAAGCCCCGGAGTTCGCTCCGGGGCTTTTTGTTTGCGCGCGTGTCTCCGGGCGAAAGCGATTGACGGAACCGGCGCTGGCCGCCTCACTAGCCGGATGCCTCTGCCTGTCCCCATCCGGACTTCAATCGCTCGCGCCATCCGCGGTCTGCGCCACTGGCCCCCGATGGGAAACTGGCTGACGGCCGGAGGCGTGTTTCTGTTCTTTGCAGTCGTGGCTTCGGCAATCGGCTTCGGGACGGGTCTTTTTCACTATGCGCCGGCGCTCGATTCCGGGCTCCTGAAAGTCGCGCTGATCGCGATCCTGCTCCCGGCCTTGGGTGAGGAATTCGTGTTTCGCGGTCTGCTCGCCGGAAAGCAATCCGATCTCGTACGCAACGCGACCGCTATCGCGCTGTTCGTCGTCTGGCATCCGATCAATGCCCGCCTGTTTTTTCCTCAGGCCGAGGACCTGTTTGGCGATGCGAGGTTTCTGCTCATCGTGGCCTTGCTGGGCCTCACCTGTCAGAGGCTCTGGCAGAAGACCGGCTCGCTCTGGCCGCCGGTCGCGGCGCACTGGCTCGCCGTTGTTCTCTGGAAGGGGTTTCTGGATGGACCGAGACTGTTCTGAGGGTGCGCGGATCAGCGACGCGGGAAGGCAGGCGGCCTGAAATCTTCCGGCCGGGCGACCGGGCGCAAGAAACTGTCACCCAATGCCGGTAGGCGGCTGTCAGGTCCTGAAAGCGCCACGACAGGAGACAGACCCATGACCCGCCCCTCCAGACTTCTTCTCAAAGCGAGCCTGCCCGTGCTTGCCCTCGCGCTCGGCCTGGTGGCCGCCTGCACGACACCGGCTGCTGCACCGGCGCCGGCCGTCGCGCCCGATACCGAATTCACCATCGCCGTCCTGCCCGACACGCAGAACTATCTCGACTATACGCACCAGACCGCGGAGGGCTTTCCCTTCGAGGCGAGCGAACTGTTCCTCGAGCAGATGCAGTATGTGGCCGACAATCTGGAGAGCGAAGGCGGCGACATCGCATTCGTCACCTCGCTCGGCGATGTGTGGCAGCACCAGACGCTCGACATGGACGAGGAGCACAAGGCCCGCGGCTTCAAGACGGCGCCGAACCCGGTCATGGACGCGCACTTTGCGCCCACGCCGAAAGTGAAGACCGTCGAGATGCCGAAGGCGCACGAGGGCTTTTCGTTGATCGCCGGCAAGACGCCGTTCTCGGTCGTGCCGGGCAATCACGACTATGATTCCATGTTCACCGACTCGAAGTTTCCGCCGAAGGCGACCAGCCCGATGGAAGTCGACCCGAAGGACCTCCGCGCCTCGCTGGGCGTCCTGCATCCGGCCGGGCTCGACAATTTCCGCTCCGTCTTCGGCGCCGACACGGCCTTCTTCAGGGACCAGCCCTGGTATGTCTCCTCGCATGATGGCGGCGCCGACAGCGCCCAGATATTCGAGGCCGGCGGCTACCGCTTCCTGCATATCGGTTTGCAGTTCGATCCGCCGGATGCCACGCTCGACTGGGCGGCCTCCGTCATCTCGCAGTATCCCGGACTGCCGACCATCGTCTCCACGCACGACTACATGACCAAGGAAGGCGAGCGCGTGCCGAACCCGATCGTCGATGGCCATGCGGTAGACCCGATCCACAACAATCCGGAAATGGTGTGGGAGAAACTGATCAGCCAGAACGACCAGATCTTCCTCGTCCTCTGCGGGCATGAGCACGGCCAGGCCTGGCGCGTCGATGACAATGCCAGCGGCCACAAGGTCTGGCAGGTTCTTGCGGACTATCAGGACCGCGGCCAGACCGCGATCGATGCCGGCGTGAAATCCGCCTGGCCGGTGGGCATCGGCGATGGCTGGATGCGCCTGATGCGCTTCGACCTCGGTGCCGATGTGCCGGTGATGACGGTCGATACCTATTCGACCTATTACAAGAAGGCGAGCCGCGACACGGAGGAATACGCCGCCTGGTACAAGGCGCACGAAAAGCCGGACCTGTCGGACGAAGCCTTCCACGATGAAGATGATTATTCGATCGTGCTGGAAGATTTCCGTGCCCGGTTCGAAAAAAGTGCGCGCATCGCAAACTAGGGGCAAGCCCTTGGCGGGAAACGCGGTTTCCCGGAATATAGACAGACCCCGGACGATCTCGTCCGGGGTTTTTTATTCAAGGGGGATTGACGCATCTCTCCGCTTCCATCATACGGCGCGTCCAATCAGCAACGGAGAGGCCCGATGACCAGTCGGTACCCCAATCAGCCAAGGAAGGATGCGGCCCTGTTTGAGGGTGGCGCACGATTCTGCATGGAGGTTGCTGGATAGGGCTGACAATCAGCCCGGTGCCCGAAAGGGCTTTCTGCACCCTCCGCGCGTTTCGCCCGGAGGGTTTTTTCTTGTCTGAAATCCAAAGGGGCCGCGCGGAGGGCTGGACGAGGAGGGGCAAGGTTGCCCACAGTGTGAGATCATGAGTGAGTTTGAAGTCTTCGAAACCTTCGCCGGCGGGCGCATCAAGGCCTGGGTGAAAGGCGTGCCGGTGGAAGATGCCGCGCGCGAACAACTCGAGAATGTGGCCGGCCTGCCGTTCGTGCATTCGCATCTTGCGGTGATGCCGGATGTGCATTTCGGCCGCGGGGCGACTGTTGGTTCGGTGATCCCGACCAAAGGCGCGATCATTCCGGCCGCTGTCGGTGTCGACATCGGTTGCGGCATGATGGCGGTGCGTACCAGCCTGACGGCGAGCCAGCTGCCGGACAGCCTGTCGGCCGTCCGTAGCGAGATCGAACGGAAGGTGCCGGTCGGCAACGGGCCGGGCGGAAACCACAAGGACGCTCCGGCACGTGCGGCTTCCGCGCTGCGCCGGTCGGGCCTCGACGAGCGGCTCGAGCAGATCACGGGAAAGCACAAGCGCATCCAGCGCACGGCTTTCGCGAAACAGCTCGGAACGCTCGGCGGCGGAAACCACTTCATCGAGCTCTGCCTCGACGAAGCGGACCGCGTCTGGGTGATGCTGCATTCCGGCTCGCGCGGCACGGGCAACATTCTCGGCACCTACTTCATCCAGGAGGCCCGCGAGGCACTGGAGAAGCGGGTGCTCGGCTACCACGTGCCGGACAAGGATCTCGCCTTCTTCGTGGAAGGTGAGGAACTGTTCGACGACTACGTGATGGCCGTCGGCTGGGCGCAGGATTACGCGCGCCTCAACCGCGAGGTGATGATGGACCGTGTGCTGATCGCCCTGCGCGACCAGTTGCCGGCCTTCACGCTCGACAAGCTGGCGGTGAACTGCCACCACAATTATGTGGAGCAGGAGCATCATTTCGGTGCGAATGTCTGGGTCACCCGCAAGGGCGCGGTCAGCGCGAAGGCGGGCGAGCTGGGCATCATTCCGGGCTCGATGGGGGCGAAATCCTTCATCGTGCGCGGGAAGGGAAATGCGGACTCGTTCTGCTCGTGCTCGCACGGTGCAGGGCGGACCATGTCCCGTGCCGAAGCCAAGCGGACGTTCTCGCTGGACGACCACCTCGCCGCCACGGCGGGCGTGGAATGCCGCAAGGACGCCGGCGTCATCGACGAAACGCCGATGGCCTACAAGGACATCGACGCCGTCATGGCCGCCCAGTCCGACCTCGTGGAAATCGTCCACACGCTGAAGCAGGTTGTATGCGTCAAAGGGTGAGAGGCGTCCGCGTTCAGCGCGGCAGATCGATCCGGTGGATCGATCCGAACCTCGAACGCCAAGCCGCTAGGAGGCGCGGCGGGACCAGGAAATTTTTCAAACTTCCTTGACTCGCCCCGCAATCATCCGTTATCGGCCACAAACCCGCCGCAAGCGCTCTGCATACAGAGGGCTTGCGGCACCTCGCAAGACCAACCGGAACAACGCCATGAAGCAGGTATGCAAAACCAGTCTCCTGCTCCTCACACGATGGGGAGCGCACTCAGTGTCCCCCGCGCGTTGGCCGGCGGGCATCTGACCTCGAAAACACATCGATAAATCCGCTGGCAGACAGATCGGCCACCGGACGAATTTGAAGGAGGTGGATCATGGGCATTCCCATGACCCCGCGTCTCGTGCTGCCGCATGGCCGCGCGGGCGCAGCGACGCCCTTGCTGCGGTATCTGGTTGGGGCGCACGCAGACACGATTGCCGATGCCTGGCCTGCGCCGCACATGGGGTTTCTCACCCTGCCGTCGGCACGGCGCCATGCCGCGGCGATCCTGCTCGGCCGCGAGCATGTTCCAGCAGGCATTGCCGGCGTGATCGAGCGTGCCCGCGACGGCGATGTCGCGCGTCTCCTCATGCACGGGGAGGCACCGGCCGGCCTGATGAAGGCGCTCGGACGGCTCGGGGAGATTCTGTGGGAGCCGGCAGACTATGACCTGCTGCTCTCGCTCTTCTCCGACGAGACCACCGCCCAGGTGCTCCGGCACACGGGCGACATCCGTCCGCACGCCCTGCAGATGATCCGGCGGCTGCCAGTGAAGCTCCGTGTTCCGCGGATCCTCGCCAACGTGCCGGATTTGCCGGGGGCAGCAGACGACCTTGCAGACGCCTTCCGCCTCGCGGTGCGGATGCAAGGGGAAGCCGCGGCTGCATCCATCGCCCAGCGGTGGGAGCGTGCCGGATCGGCCCTTCGCCTGTTCGACATGGCGGCGGAAGACCTCCAGCCCGGCCGGTTCGGCGGGCAGGTCCAACCGCCGGAACTGTCGGCGGCCTTCGTCCGGGTCACCGACCGCAAGATGCTCGAGGCGGTATCGCTCGAGTTCCGCAACTGCCTGCGGGACTTCACCAGCGATATCGCGATCGGGCGGATGGCGGTCTACGTTCTCCGTGACGGGATCGAACGGGCGGTCCTGGCCCTGCGCCAGGATCCCGCCGGCTGGCGGCTCGCCGAAGCCAAGGCCAAGGACAATTACGACCTCGGCGACGAAACGCTGAAGTTCATTGTCGAGGCCGTGGAACGGGCAGGCGGGCGGACCGGGGAGTCCACCTGGGCCCTCGCCCGCCGCCTGCACGAACATGGCTGCCAGCGGTGCGGACCGGCCCACGTGCCCCAGCGCGACACCTGGCGTGACCGCCTTGTGCTGGGCTCGCTGTGGGACTGAAATGCCCGCTCGTGCAGGGCCTGAAGGGACGCCTTCCCGGCAACGGGAAGGCGTTTCCTTTATGGAAGTGACTTGTGCCTGCCGGAATTGGGGCTAGGCTCCGCCGCGGAAACCGGAGCAATCCCCCATGTTATTTGACCGCGTAAAGCCGCTCGACGCCATCCTGGCGACGGCCGAAAAGAAGTCCCTTCACCGATCCCTGGGCGCCTTCCAGCTGACCATGCTGGGCATCGGCGCCATTATCGGGACAGGGATTTTCGTTCTGACCGCCGCCGCCGCCCAGAAGGCCGGCCCGGGCATGATGATCTCCTTCATGGTGGCGGGTTTCGTCTGCGCGGTGGCAGCACTCTGTTATTCCGAACTCGCGTCGATGGTGCCGGTGTCCGGCTCCGCCTACACCTATACCTATGCCGTGATGGGCGAGCTTCTGGCCTGGATGGTCGGCTGGGCGCTGGTGCTCGAATATGCGGTGGCCGCGTCGGCGGTGTGCGTCGGCTGGTCCGGTTATGTCATGGGGCTGATCCACAGTACGACCGGATTTTCATTACCAGTATTCCTGAGTAGCGGGCCGGCATGGGGCCTCGACGGATTCGTGCCGACCGTGGATTTCAGCCACGGCGTGATCAACCTGCCTGCGATCATCGTGGCGGCAGCCGTGACCTGGTTGCTCGTCATCGGCACCAGCGAGAGCGCGACCGTGAACGCTGTCCTTGTCGCCGTGAAGGTCGTGGCGCTGACCGCTTTCATCGTGATCAGCCTGCCCATCATCAAGGGCGAGAATTTCACGCCCTTCATGCCCACCGGCCTGATGGGCCATAACGGGCTCGGTGTGATCGGTGCGGCGGCGTCGATCTTCTTCGCCTATGTCGGCTTCGACGCGGTTTCGACCGCGGCCGAGGAGACCAAGAACCCGCAACGCAACGTGCCGATCGGCCTCATCGGCTCGCTCGCCATCTGTACCGTGTTCTACCTGCTCGTCGCTGCCGGCGTGATCGGCACGGTCGGTGCCCAGCCGGTGCGCGACCTGGCCGGCAATGTCCTGCCGCCGGACGGTGTGGACTTCGCCAATCGCTGTGCCGAGCTGGCTGCGTCCGCCGCCGGTGCGCCCATCGCCTGTTCGAAAGAGGCGCTCGCCGAAACGCTGCGCCGCATGGACTTCGGCCTGGTGGGCGACCTTGTCGGCCTCGCCGCCTCCATCGCGCTGCCGTCGGTCATCCTGATGATGATCTACGGCCAGACGCGTATCTTCTTCGTGATGGCGCGTGACGGCCTCCTGCCGGAAGGCCTCGCCGACGTGCACCCGAAATTCAAGACGCCGTGGAAAATGACTATTTTCACCGGCATCTGCGTTGCGGTCGCCGGCGCCTTCTTCCCGGTCGGCCAGCTGGCGGACATTTCGAACTCCGGCACCCTGTTCGCCTTCTTCATGGTGGCGATTGCGGTGATGATCCTGCGCCACAAGGATCCGACGCGTTTCCGTCCGTTCCGCACGCCGCTGGTCTGGGTCATCGCACCGATTGCGGCCCTCGGCTGTCTCGGCCTTTACCTGAACCTGCCCTTCATCGCGAAAATGGTTCTGCCGGTGTGGGGCGCCATCGGCCTGCTGATCTACTTCCTCTACAGCCGCAACAGCAGCCATGTCGGCCGTGGCCTGGTCGAGGTTCACGAGGAAGACAAGGACGTGCCGCCAACCGCGCTGCCGCCAATCTGATCCGGCAGGACTAACCAACAAGCCGGCGGCGGGATATCCTGCCGCCGGAAAAACAAGGAGGAAACGAGAATGGCTGACGGACACGCCGCAGGCCCGCGCGCCAAATTCCGCGAGATGATGGAAGGCACGCAGGAAGACTGGGACATCATCAAGGAGAATTCGCGCATCTTCAACAAGGGGCTGGCGAAGCGCGTGCTCGATCACCTGCGCCTTCTGGACGGCGATTTCGGTGGCTTCCCGATCGACCGGCTTCAGCATTCCCTGCAAACCGCGACCCGTGCTCATCGTGACGGCCGGGACGAGGAATATGTCGTCTGCGCGCTGCTGCACGATATTGGTGACACGCTGGGCAGCATGAACCATCCGGACGTTGCCGCCGCAATCCTGAAACCGTTCGTGTCGGAGGCAAATCTCTGGATGGTCGCCAATCACGGCGCCTTCCAGGGCTATTACTTCTTCGAATATCTCGGCCTCGACAAGAACATGCGCGAGCAGTTCAAGGACAGCCCGCACTACCAGCGCTGCGCCGAGTTCTGCCACAAGTACGATCAGGCCGCGTTCGACCCCGACTATGAAAGCCAGCCGCTCGACTTCTTCGCGCCCATGGTCGAGCGCGTCTTCTCGAAGCCGAAGAATTCCATGTACCTGAAGGCGATGAAGACCGCCGAATAGTCTGTCAGCAGACGAACAATGCCAGCTCGCGGCCCGCACCGGTCAGGGGCGGGCCGTTTGCCTTTCAGCTGCCGGTCACGTCGCACTCACCCGGAAAGGCGACGCTGACGCCGGCGGCATAGGCCTCGCACTTGTTGCCATAGGTTTCCCCGTCGCAGCCGCAGACCGGGCGGTATTCCTTGGTGCAGAACGGGCCGATCGCCATGCAGGTGCCGGCTGCGTCCGCGATGGAATGGCAGGCGCCGTCTTCATAGATGCAGGTCAGGCCGTCGGCGCACTGGATGCCCGCGATGCCGCCGCACATGCCGCCGTCCTGGGCGACCGGTCTGCCGGCAGGGGCCTCGAGCATGTCCGGTGCGGCGGACGGTTCAGGCACAGCACCCGGCTTCTGGAACCAGGCACATCCGGTGACGAGGATCAGGGAGAGGGAAAGAACGGCGAGGCGCATGGCATTCTCCATTTGGGAGAACAGCCTGCGCCTCGCTCGCGTCTTTGACAAGTCTTGTCCGGACAGGTCCGGATCAGGCTTTCTGTGCGGCTTCCGCCACCAGCGAGAACATGTTGCCGCCGTGCTGGCCACCCGAGGTGAACGCCGGCAGGGTTTTGCTCGTGTCGGTGATTTCGTCCCATTTCGCGGCGACGGCTTCGGCGGTCAGCGCCTCGCCCTGGCCAACGAAGGCGCCGCGGGTTTCCACGATGCGGGACATCGAGAACGCACCGGCACCGGCCGACAGGATCATGCCGGTCGGGGCATCGTCTTTCACGAGGTTCATCACGCCCGGCGTGACGTATTCCGGCTTCAGCTGCTCCAGCGCTTCCGGCGACATCAGGCCTTCGGTCATGCGGGTCGCGGCGACCGGGCAGACGGCGTTGATCTTGATGTCGTTCTTCGCGCCTTCGATTTTCAGCGTGTTCATCATGCCGACCACGCCCAGCTTGCCGGCGCCATAGTTGGCCTGGCCGAAGTTGCCATAGAGACCGGTCGAGGAGGTCGTCACGACGATACGGCCGTAGTTCTGGGCTTTCATGATGTCCCAGGCGGCGTGAACCGGCAGGAAGGTGCCGCGCAGGTGAACCGCCAGAACCAGGTCGATGTCCTGGATGGTCATTTTCGAGAAGGACTTGTCGCGCAGGATGCCGGCATTGGCGATGATGATGTCGATACGGCCCCATTTGGCCATCGTGTCATCGATCATTTTCTGCACGCCGGCCTCGTCGGCGACGGACGAGCCGTTGGCGATGGCTTCGCCGCCCAGGGCCTCGATTTCCTTCACAACGGCTTCAGCCGCAGCGGAGCTGCCGCCCGAGCCATCCATGGACGCGCCAAGGTCGTTGATCACGACTTTTGCGCCGCGGCGGGCGAGTTCGAGGGCGTGGCAGCGGCCAAGACCGCCGCCTGCACCCGTCACAATGGCAACGCGGCCGTCGAAGCGGATGTCAGACATGGGCTATCTCCTGAAAAGAGTTGCAGAAACACTGGCGGTGTCAGACCAGACGCTCACGTAAACGTCAAGCGCATCCCCTGCGTCATGCCTTGCGCGACTTGTCGCGGCGTGATTGCGTCCCGTCAAAATGCATGGAGGAGGACAACGTCATGCTCGCTTACGTTACGCTCGGCACCAACAATAAGGAGAAGGCCCTGGCCTTCTACGACGCCGTTCTCGGCGAAATGGGCGCGAAACGCTTCTTCGCCAACGACCGGCTTCAGTTCTACGGCGTCGGCCCCGGCCAGCCGATGATCGCCATCGGCGACCCCTATGACAAGGAAGCGGCCTCCTGCGGCAACGGCGTCATGCCGGCCCTCGCCTGTGCCGACAAGGAAACCGTCGACCGGGTCTACAAGAAGGCCATGGAACTCGGCGCGAAAGACGAAGGCGCCCCCGGCAACCGCATGCCCACCTTCTACGGCGCCTACTTCCGCGACCCCGACGGCAACAAGATCTGCGTCTGCAAACTGGGCTGAGCCCGGCCAGGACACAAACAAGAAGCCCCCGGTCCTTGCGTCCGGGGGCTTTTCTGTTCGGGCCTAATCCGGCCGCTGATCTTCCAGTTTCCCCGCGTAGAAGCTGCGGATGTCGGCGGCGAGGGCCTTCAGGGCGCCTTCGTTCAGGTACATCATGTGGCCGCCCTGGTAATAGGTCATGGCCACGCGGTCCTGCGGGATGCCGTAGCGGGCGAAGGTGATCTCCCCGTCGAAGAAGGGGCAGATCAGGTCGAAATAGCCGCTCGCCACCATCACTTTCAGCGCCGTGTTGTGCCGCATTGCCGTCGTCAGCTTGCGTCCGGCATTCACGTAATGCGGCTCTGAATATTCGCCTTCCGGTACGTCGCTGAAATTCCATTGCGACCCGGCCTCGGGGCTGGAGACCATGTAGGGCCGGTCCATCTCGACGCCGAGGTCAGTGGCGAGATACTGGTTCATCAGCGCCGAATAGGCCGAGCTGACGGCATAGCTCGACACGTCGTCTTCCGGGCCTTCGGCGGCATCGTCGGCTTCGTCGCCGAGATAGCGCCCGTCGAGCCGGCCGAGCGCCACGCCCTCGTCGCGGAGCAGTTCCTTCTGGAACCGGTGCATCAGGATACGCAGGTCCGAGGTCTCGATATAGTCCGGCTCAAGGCCGGTGAAATAGGCGAGGCGCTCGCGGATATGCGCGCGCTCCGTCTCGCTCAGGCGGTCTCCCTTCATCAGGGCCGGGCCGTATTCGTCGCGGGCGAAGGCGCGCGCGTCGGCCAGGAAGTCTGCCTGCGGAACGCCCACGCCGGCCTTACCGTGATACTGCGCGGTTGCAGCCATGGAGGGCAGGTAGGTGATGTAGGAATACATGTTGTCGTGGACGGAGGTTGAGCCCTCATAGTCCAGCGCCTGCGAGATCAGCACGATGCCATTGAGCGCGATGTCGACATCGCCGACCGTCAGCTCGTTCGCCAGATACGCCGCCCGCGTCGTGCCGAAGCTCTCGCCGATCAGGTATTTCGGCGCGTTCCAGCGCTTGTGTTTGGTGATCCAGATACGGATGAATTCGGCGATGGAGGCCTTGTCGCCCGCCTCGCTCCAGTAATCCTTGCCCTCGCCCTTGCCGATGGGCTGGCTGAAGCCCGTGCCCACCGGATCGATGAAGACGAGATCGGTCTGGTCGAGCAGGGAGAGCGGGTTGTCCTCCAGCGTATAGGGCGCCGCGCCGTCATCCTTGTCGGCGTCGCTCGCCACCACGGCGCGCTTCGGGCCGAGCAGGCCGAGATGCAGCCAGACCGAGGCCGAGCCCGGCCCGCCATTGAACACGAAGGTCACCGGGCGGGAGGGGCCGGCCTTGTCGGCGATATAGGATGTGGTGAACAGGCTCGCGGCCGGCTCGCCGTCCTCGCCCTTGATATAGGTCTCGCCCGCCTCGACCGTGTAGGCCATCTTCACGCCGCCGAACGTGCCGGAATGCTTCGTCTCGAACATGACCGGATCGGGGATTGGCTTGGCCTCTTCGGCTTTGGGGGCCTCGGCGGTCTGGGTTTGGGCAAAGGCCGGCGCAGCGGCCGCCACCAGCAGGGCCATCATCAGGGCGCGCATTCTTGTCTCTCCGTCCGCAAGTTTCGGGATTTCGCAGGCAATCTCGTCCGCAATCGTGACCAGACGCTTGATATCTAAGGCGAAAACCTATCCATCCGGCTCCTTCGCGTCAAACGCGGGGCGCTGCGGCCTTTTGGGAGGCGGGGACTGCCCGTTTTGCGGCAGGTTGCACCTCACGCGCAGATGAATGCTTCCCCTCCGGCGATGTCACGTTTAATCCATATGGCTCGTATCTTCGGGGAAGGGAGACAGGGCTCGCATGAACATCATGGGTTTCGAGTGGGGCTGGGACAATGCCCGCGCGCTGATCGGCATCGCCCTCATCTACGGCATCTGCTGGGCCTGGTCGGAAAAGCGCAAGCTGTTCCCGTGGAAGGTCGTCATCGGCGCCACCGTGCTTCAGTTCGCCTTCGCGCTCATCCTGTTCGGCATCCCCTTCGTCCGCTCCATCCTGTTCCACGCCAATGACGTGGTCGACGGCCTGCAGGCCGCGACGCGCGCCGGCACGGGCTTCGTGTTCGGCTATGTCGGCGACAACGTGGCCGGTGCCGAGCTGATGGAAGGGCACACCCCCGCCGCTCTTCTTCTTCCAGATCCTGCCCATCGTGATCGTCGTGGCGGCCCTCTCGGCCATGCTCTGGCACTGGGGCATCCTGAAATGGTGACCAACGGCTTCGCCTTCATCTTCCGGCGCGGCATGGGCCTCCTGGGCGGGGCGACCTCGCTCGCCGTGTCCGCCAACGTCTTCATGGGCATGACCGAAGCGCCCGTCCTCATCCGCCCCTATATCAAGGGCATGACCCGGTCCGAGCTGCTGATCATGATGACGGCCGGCTTCGCGACCATCGCGGGCCTGGTCCTGGTCGTCTACGGATCGTTCCTGGAAGGCAAGATGGCGAACCCGCTCGCCCAGCTGCTCACCGCCTCGATCATGGCCGCCCCGGCCGCCGTCGCCGTCGCGCTCACCATGATCCCGAAACCACGCCCGCCACCGAGCGGATGAAGGAGCCGGACTTCAACCACGCCTCCACGATGGACGTATTCTCCCGCGGCGCCACCGACGGCCTGCAGATCGTGTTCAACATCGCGACCATGCTGATCGCGGCGCTGGCCCTGCTCTGGCTGGTCAATGCCGGCCTCGGCGCCCTGCCGGACGTTGCCGGCGCGCCACTCTCCATTGAGCGCGTGCTCGGCTGGATCTTCGCGCCGCTGATGTACATGGTCGGCGTCCCGCTGGACGAGGCCGCCAAGTCCGGCTCGCTGATGGGCGTGAAGACCGTGCTGACCGAGTTCGTGGCCTTCCTCCAGCTCGCCGAAGTGCCGGCCGATGCGATGGACCCGCGCACCCGCATGATCACCGCTCACGCGGTCTGCGGCTTTGCGAACTTCGGCTCCATGGGCATCCTGATCGGCGGCCTCTCGATCATCGAGCCGAGCCGGCGGGACGATTTCCTCGCGCTCTCCTGGCGCACGCTGGTGGCCGGCACGTTCGCGACCTGCCTCTCGGCCGCCGTCGTCGGTGCGCTCCCCTACCAGCTGTTCGCCGGCGCCCACGGCTGATCTGCTGACAAAAGCCTGACACGCAGGCGTGACCGACTGGCCCTTGCGTACCGTTACGGCACGTACGAAACACCAGGCGTCCGCTTTGGAGGAGGCGCGCATGTATCGTACCAACGGCTTCGTCATCCCGGAAGACGCGCAGCGTTTATCCGGGACCCAGCCTTTTTCATTCCGACTGGCCACTGGGGCTCGACTCTCGGCGCTCTGCGCAGCGGCCGGGATGACAAGTCTGTTGGGTGCGTTCCCGGCGCTTGGACAAGAAGATTCGCCGGGGCTGGACCAAACCACGTGCGTGAATTTTGGCGTGGAATTAAGGGAAGCGAAGCGCGATTTGGATTTGGTGCGTCCAAGAGTTTTTGCTGATTGTCTCGACGATTTTGTATGGCGAATGGGGTCTGTAGAAGTTTACGGCGATCGGCAGTTCACCAACCCCGGCAGCTTCTCCGCCGCCACCGCTTCCGAAATTGCCTCCACCGCCGCAGATCACCCTGCCGAAATCCTGAACCAGCTGCCCGGCGTGAACGTGCAGATGAATTCCGGGCAGGAGCATCTGATCGCCATCCGTTCGCCGGTGCTGACCGGCGGGGCCGGGCAGGGAAGCTTCCTTATTCTCGAGAATGGCGTGCCGACCCGCTCGCCGGGCTTCGGCAACGTCAATTCCCTGATCGAGCCGCACCATGAGATCGCCGACGCGATCGAAGTCGTGCGCGGGCCGGGCAGTGCGAAATATGGCTCAAACGCAGTGCACGGACTGATCAACGTGATCCTGCCGGAACCCGGCGAGGGCAGCGAGATCCGCGCTTCCTACGGCACGCTCGGTCGCTGGCGCACCGACATGAAACTGGACGAGGGCCGGCACTGGCTGGTCAATCTCTCGATCCAGAAAGACAATGGCTGGCGCGACAATACCGGCGTCGACCAGCAGAAGCTCTCAATCGTCGGCAAGTTCAATCCCGGCCTCTGGGACGCGACCGTCTGGCTTTCCGGCCAGAACCTCAACCAGGAATCCGGCGGCTATGTCACCGGCGCAGATTCCTACAAGGACGAGGACCTCGCCAAGGCGAACGCCAATCCGGATGCCTATCGCGATGCCTGGTCCGCCCGTGTCGGCGCGCGCCTCGAACGGCCGCTGGCGGGTGGAACGCTGACCCTTCTGCCCTACGCGCATTCGCAGGCGATGATTTTCTCCCAGCACTTCCTGCCCTATGGCGGCGTCGAGAAGAACGGCCACACGGGCGGCGGCCTGATGGTGCGCTACGAGCAGCCGCTTTCCGAACGGCTCACCTGGCGCGTCGGCGCAGACGGCGACCTTGCCAGCGGCTATCTCCGCGAAATCCAGCCCGATCCACACCCCAGCCCGAACTTCCCGCAGGGCGTGCACTATGACTATGATGTCGACACGAGTGTCGCCGCGCTCTGGAGCGAGCTGGAATGGTCCGTGTCCGATACGTTCCGTATCCTTGCGGGCCTCCGCGGTGAGACGCAGGATTACGACTACACGACCAGCGCGCCGGTCGGCATCAATGGCCGGTTCAACGTGCCGGCCGACCGCTCCGACTCCTACGATTTCGTCACGCCGAAACTCGGCGCGGTCTGGAGCGTGACCGGGGAGGTCGATCTCTACGCCAACTATGCCCGCGGCGCCCGCGCCCCGCAGGTGTCGGATCTCTACCGCCTGCAGAGCCTGCAGGTGCCGGGGCAGGTCGAGACCGAAACGCTCGACAGCATCGAGATCGGCGCACGCGGCGCCGTCCTCGATGGCCGCTTCGTGTTCGACCTCGCCGCCTACTGGATGGACAAGGAACACTTCTTCTTCCGCGACTCCGCCGGCCTCAACGTGCCGGACGGCTCGACCGAGCACAAAGGCGTCGAGCTTTCGGCCGCCTATGACATCACCGATGCACTCTCCGTCTCCGGAAACGTGTCATGGTCCGACCAGACCTACACGTTCGACCGGATCGTCGCCTCGGCCAGCGACACGATCCTCGACGGCAACGAGATCGACACGGCGCCCGAATGGCTGGCCAATGCGCGGCTCGACTGGCAGGCGACGGACCGGCTGCTCCTGTCGCTGAATGTCGAACATGTCGGCGAGTACTTCACCGATCCGGGCAATGTGAATTCGTATCCCGGTCACACGCTGCTCGGTGCGCGGGCGGCGTGGGAATGGATGGAGAATAACGAGGTCTGGATCAACATCCGTAACCTGACGGATGAGCGCTATGCCGACCGGGCCGACGTGTCCTTCGGTACGCCGCGTTATTTCCCCGGCGAACCGGTGAACGCAACCATCGGCATCAGCCGGAAATTCTAGAACAAGATCACGAGGAGGAACCCATGAAGCTCTATCACAGCCCGCAGGCCCCGAACCCGGACCGCGTCGTCTATTTCCTGCGCGCCAAGGGCAAGCTCGATGCTGTCGAGCTTGAGGAAGTCTCGATCATGAAGCAGGAGCACAAGACGGCGGAATACCGCGAAGTCTCACCCTTCTCGCAGGTCCCGGCCCTGATCCTCGACGACGGTACGAAGATCACCGAGAGCCGCGCCATCTGCACCTATTTCGAAGGCATCTTCCCGGAGCCGAACCTGATGGGCGTCGATCCGAAGGAGAAGGCCATCATCGAAATGTGGGACCGGCGCGTGGAGCTGATGTTCTTCATCCAGTTCGCCACCTGGTTCCGCAATGCGCACCCCGCCATGGCGCCCCTGGAAGTGCCGCAGAGCGCCGAGGCCGCCGCCAAGGGTGAGAAGGCCGCGCGGAAAATGGTCGAGCGCTTCGATGCCCACCTCGCCGACCATGAATTCCTCGCTGCCGACCGTTTCTCCATCGCCGACATCACCCTCTTCATCGCCTGCGGCTTCTGCCGGGTGATGAAGTGGGCACCGCAGAAGGAACAGGCGAACCTCGGCCGCTGGTACGATGCCATGGCCGCACGGGGCTTCGCGGGCTAGGGCACGACCCACCGCCATACGCCACAGGACGGGTTCCACACCCGGCCCGATGCGCTATGGATGGGCGAGAAACAAGACGAGGAAACGATTCATGCGGTACCTGGCGGCGTCCTTTTTCCTGTTCCTCGCGGCCTGTGCCCAGCAATCGGCCTTCGGGCCTGCCGTGCGCACGGTCAGCCCGGAACAGCTGCAGGCTGCCGCCCCGGCCGGGCGTCTCTCCGGCGTCGCCCGCCCGCTCGCCTACCGCGTGGACATGACCGTCGACCCGCGCCAGCCGCGCTTCTCCGGCCATGTCGAGATCGACGTGGACCTCGAGACCGCCGCCACGGGCGTCTGGATGCACGGCGACGACCTCACCGTCACCTCGGTCACCGTCACGGCCGCCGGCGAGACGCGCCCCGCCACCTGGACCGAGGTCGACCCGACCGGCGTCGTCTGGGTCGGCTTCCCGAACCGCGTCCATGCCGGCACCGTGACACTCACCGTGGACTATACCGCCGCCTTCGACGTGAACCTCGCCGGCCTCTTCCGCGTCGACGAACAGGGCGAGGCCTATGCGCTGGCCAAGTCCGAGAGCATCCAGGCGCGGCGCTTCCTGCCGGGCTTCGACGAGCCGGGCTTCAAGGCGCCGTTCAGCATGTCGCTCACCGTGCCGGAAGGCATGACCGCCATCGGCAACACGCCGGTCTCGACGCGCGTCGCCGCTGCGCCGGGCTTCGAGCGCGTCACCTTCCTGCCCACCCGTCCGTTGTCGACCTATCTCCTCTCGGTCGCGGTCGGCAATTTCGACAAGGTCTCGGCCGGCACGATCCCGCCCAACCGTTACCGCGACTGGCCGCTGCCGCTGACCGGTTACGCGCGCGCAGGCAAGGGCGGTGAGCTGGAGGCGATCCTCGCGATCACGCCCGCCATGGTCCAGTTCTTCGAGAACGCGCTGGAACAGCCCTATCCCTATGCCAAGCTCGACATCATCGCCGCGCCGCAATGGCCCTCGGGCGCAACCGAGCTTGCCGCCGCGATCACCTACCGGGAAAGCCGCATCCTCATCAACGACAAGTCCGGCGCCTTCGCCCTGCGTGCGATGAAGGGCATCCATGCGCATGAACTGTCGCACATGTGGTTCGGCGATCTCGTCACGCCGCCGTGGTGGAACGATCTCTGGCTGAAGGAAGGCATGGCGAGCTGGGCCGAGCCGGCCGTGCTCGGCACGCTGGAACCGTCGGGCGGGCATGACGTCCTCGCCGTCTCCGATGCTATCTCCGCCATGCGCCTCGACAGCCTGGCCAGCGCCCGCGCGGTGGCTGAGCCGATCTCGCAGAATTCGGACATCCGCAACGCCTATGACGCGATTACCTACAACAAGGGGCAGGCCGTTCTGGCCATGATTGACGCCTGGTTCGGGCCGGACCAGTTCCGCCCCGCGCTCGGTGACTATGTGGCGAAATACGCCGACAAGGCCGCCGACAGTGAGGAATTCTTCCAGACGATCGGGCGGGTCACCGGCAACAAGGATATCGGCCGCTCGCTGAAATCCTTCGTCAAGCAGAACGGCGTCCCGCTGCTGGAGACCGAACTTCAGTGCACGGATGCCGGCGCAAAGGTCGTCCTGCAGCAGAGCCGCTACCGCCCGCTTGGTTCCTCCGCCGATCCGGACCGGCGCTGGATCATCCCGGTCTGCCTGTCCTGGAAAGAGGGCGATGCGTCCGGCCGTTCCTGCACCCTGATGCGCACCAGCCGCCAGGTCGTCTCGCTCGACGGCGCAACCTGCCCGGACATGTACCATCCGAACGCCGGGGGCACGGGATACTACCGCTTCAACTACACCGGCGGTGGCTGGGACAATCTGGTCGAGGCATTGCCGCTTCTCTCCGCCACCGAGGCACTGACGGCCATCGACAGCGGGCAGGCCGCCTTCGCCGCCGGAAAGCTCGATGCCGAAACGCTGCGCGCGCTGCTCATGGCTGGTGTGGAGAATGAGGATTCCGCCGTCTCCGCTGCGGTCCTGAACCTTTATGCCGATCTCATGCTGCGTCTCACCGGTACGGGCGCTGATGGCCTGCGCGCCGATGCGCTGGCCGCGTCGGACCTCCTGCGCGCGCGCCTTGAGGCAGGTGCCGTGGATCCGGAACTCGAATCCTCGCTGATCCAGTTCGACGCGCTCGTTCTGAAGCGCGACGATGCCCGGACAAGGCTTGCAACGGACATGGACCGCTGGCTGACCGATCCGAAAGCGGACACGGCGCTCTCGAGCGATCTCTATGGCGCCGGCCTGTCCGTCCTGCTGGATGAGGGTGGCCTTGCCGCCTATGACCGTGTGCTGAAGGCCTATGGCGAGGTGGACGATCCGGCCTTCGGGCAGGCTGCCGCCACGGCGCTCGGCGGTGTCACCGATCCGGACCAGGCCGCGCGGACTCGGGAACTGATCGCCTCCGCGGAGCTTGGCCCGCGCGAGACCTTCATGCTGGCCTCGGGCCAGATGGACAAGCCGGAAACCCGCGCCGCCACCTGGGCCTGGCTGCAGGCGAACTTCCCGGCTTTCGTGAAGGCCGTGCCGACCCAGTGGCAGCGAACCACGCCGCGGCTGGCCCGCCAGTTCTGCAGCGCCGACGAACTCGACTCGCTGAACGCACTCTTCGCCGACTACGGATCGCTCGCCGAAGGCTATGAGCGCGCCCTGTCCGAGACGCGTGAGGCGATCACGCTCTGCATGGCGCAGAAAGAAGCGACGCAGGCCGATCTGGAAGCGGCTTTCGCCGCTCCCTGACCTTCTGCGGTTAAGCGTTCTTGATCGTCAGGCCGCCATCGACCGGAATGAACACGCCGGTCATGAAGCTTGCAGCCGGCAGCACGCAGGACAGCGTGATGTTCGCCACTTCTTCCGGAATACCGTACCGGCGCAGCGGCACGCGGCGCTTGGCGTAGATTTCCTTGTGCTCTTCCGGAATGCCGGCGGTGATGCCGGTCTTGATCGGGCCGGGGCAGATGCAGTTGACCGTGATGCCTTCGCGGCCGAGGTCGACGGCGAGGCCGCGGGTGAGACCGATCACGCCATGCTTGGCGGCGACATAGGGCGAGTTGCCCGGCGTTGCACCGAGGCCTTCCGTGGACGCCACGTTCACGATCCGGCCGTAACCGGCCTTGCGCATGTAGGGCAGAGCCGCGCGGATCGCGCTGGTGGCTGGTCAGCATCACATTGATGCTCGGGCCCCAGCTGTCTTCATAGCTTTCTTCGGCGATATTGGCCGGGATGGCGAAGCCGGCATTGTTGACGAGGATTTCCAGTCCGCCGAAATGCGCCGCCGCTTCGTCCACCACGCGCTTGATCGTGGCCGCGTCGGACACGTCCATCGCCCAGCCTTCACATGGTCGATGCCCGCAGCCTTGATCTCGGCCACGACGGCGTCGACGTTTTCCTGCTTCAGGTCGGTGACGGCAACATTTGCGCCTTCGCGGGCAAACAGGTGGGCGGTCGCCCGGCCCATTCCGCTGGCGGCGCCGGTGATAAGGGCGGTCTTGCCCTTGATCGAGCGCGAGAGCGCTTCATAGGGAGGTTGGGTCATGGCTGTTTCCTCTTTTTCTTTATCGTGCCGGAGAAGTTGAGAATGATGCGGCCGTCTTCGCCGGTGACGATACCGCGGACGAAGCTGAGCGAGCCGCCCTTGCGCAGCACGTCGCCGCGCGCTTCCAGCCGCTCGCCCTCGATGGCGCCGTCGATGAATTCGGCTGTGAAGGCCACGGTCACGCCATAGGCGCCTTCCATGGCTTCATGGCCGAGGGCGAACAGGGAGAAGTCGGCAAAGGTCATCAGGCAGCCGCCATGCACCACGCCGCCGGCGTTCATGTGCTTGCGCTCCACCCGGAAGGCGGCGACGGGGCCTTTCTCGTCGACCCGGAAATAGAACGGGCCCGCGGTCTCGTGCTCGAACGGCTCCTCCGCCCAGGTCGTCCAGCCCGCAAATTCCCCCGAAGTCTCTACAGTTGTCGCCACGCCAGTACCCTCTGCAATCCGCGGGCACGATACCGCACGGTTACCCTTCGACAAGCGTGTCGTTGGGGAATAGATTGCGGCCCGAAACAGTCATGAAAGGGAGGCATCGGGATGCCGTTCGACGTCGAGATCCGGGATGCATTGATTGAACAGGTCCGCCGCTTTGTGACCGAGAAGTGCGTGCCCGCAGAGGCCGAAGTGTCCGAAAAGGACGAGGTGCCCCAGTCCATCGTGGACGAGATGAAGTCGCTCGGCCTGTTCGGCATCGCCGTGCCGGAGGAGTACGGCGGCCTTCAGCTCGACATGGAGACCGAGTGTCTCGTCGCCCTCGAACTCGGCCAGACGTCCCCGGCCTTCCGGTCCGTCGCCGGCACCAATATCGGCATCGGGTCCCAGGCGCTCGTCCTGTTCGGCACCGAGGAGCAGAAGCAGCGCTGGCTGCCGGGCGTCGCCTCGGGCGACCTGATCGCGTCCTTCGCCCTCACCGAGCCGGAAGCCGGCTCCGACGCCGCCGGCCTCAAGACCAAAGCCATCCGCGACGGCGACCACTACATTTTCAACGGCACCAAGCGGTACATCACCAACGCCAACAAGGCCGACATCTTCACCGTCATGGCCCGCACGAACCCGGACGATCCGGGCGCCAAGGGCGTCTCGGCCTTCGTCGTCGAGCGCAACACGCCCGGCGTCTCCGTCGGCGTGCCGGAGAAGAAGATGGGCCAGCAGGGCGCGCATATCTGCGACGTCATCTTCGAGGACGCCCGCGTGCCCGCCGCCAACATGATCGGCAAGGAAGGCGAGGGCTTCAAGGTGGCGATGAGCGTGCTGGACAAAGGCCGCCTGCACATCTCCGCCGTCGCCACCGGCGTCTCCAAACGCCTCATCCGCGAGATGGTCAACTACGCCCTCGAACGCAAGCAGTTCGGCAAGCCGATCATGGAGCACCAGCTGATCCAGGCCATGATCGCCGACAGCCAGGCCGAGACCTATGCCGCCGAGTGCATGATCATGGACGCCGCCCGCCGCCGCGATGCGGGTGAGGACGTCACCCTGCTCGCCTCCTCCACGAAACTCTTCGCCACCGAGGCGTGCGGCCGCGTCGCCGACCGCGCGGTGCAGGTCTTTGGCGGCGCCGGCTATGTCGCCGACTATGGCATCGAGCGATTCTACCGCGACGTCCGCATCTTCCGCCTCTACGAAGGCACCAGCCAGATCCAGCAGATCATCATCGCCCGCGAACTCGCGCGCGCTGCGAAAGTCGGGAAGCTGTGAGCCTCATCGGGCGGATCCGGTCGCTGTTCAGGGGCGCTGCGCCCGCGGATGGTCAGCCGCGTCCGCCGGGGCTCAGGACCGGCCAGGTCTGGTCGATCCACAACGATGTTTCGGCGCGTGTCCGCATCACCATCGCGCGGTTCGACAAGACGACGATCGAGCCGGACGGTGTCCCTCAGGTGGTGGATTGCGTGCACGTCTCGGTGACGGGCATGCCGCACCTGGAACTGCCCGACGGTTCGCTCCATGACGGTACCTCGTCCCACATGCCATTCCTTCGCGCAGCGGTCGAAGCTTCCGTCAGGGAACTGACCGCCACCGGACGCAAACCCTCGCCGAATTTCGAAGCCGCGTATCAGGACTGGAAGCGCAACGGCAGTTCCGCCATCCTGATGGAACCGGTCGCCGTCGAGCTCGAAGAATTGTACAAATTCCACGCAGAAATCATGAAAGACCTCTAGCCATGTTCGAACACGACCCTACCGACCCGCATGAGGTCGGCCTCAATGCCGAGCGCCTCGCGGCCATCCCGGCTTATTTCCAGGAAGGCTACCTCGACACCGGCAAGCTGCCCTGCGTGGCGACGCTGATTTCGCGCAATGGCGAGGTCGCGCTGGAATCCTATACCGGCTCGACCGAAATGGGCGGCCCGACGCCCATCGGCCCGGAAACGATCTTCCGCATCTACTCGATGACCAAGCCGATCACCTCGCTCGCCGCGATGATCCTGTTCGAGGAAGGCCGGCTGCGGCTCGACCATGACGTCGCCCGCTACATTCCCGAATTCGCCGACGTACAGGTCTTCGACAACGGCACCCGCGCCGACTACAACACCCGCAAGCCCGACCGCCCGATGAAGGTGCTGGACCTCCTCACCCACACGTCCGGCCTCACCTACGGCTTCATGATGCAGTCCGAGGTCGACGCCCTCTACCGCCAGGAAAAGATCGGCCGCCCCGACGAGACGCTGCAGCAGATGGCAAAGCGCCTGGCCGGCCTGCCTCTGCAATGCTCGCCCGGCGAGGAATGGTGGTACGGCCACTCGACCGACGTGCTCGGCGCCATCGTCGAAATCGTCTCCGGCATGGAACTCGACCAGTTCTTCCGGGAACGGATCACTGGCCCGCTCGGCATGGACGATACCGAATTCTGGGTGCCGGAGGAAAAGCTGCCGCGCCTCATGGCCTGCTATGAGCGCAACGCCCTGACCGGCGAGGTGAAACTCGCCGACGGCGCAGGCCACGCCTCGAAACTCTATTCGAAGCGCCCGCACTTGCTGAACGGCGGCGGCGGCCTCGTCTCCACCGTGCGCGACTATCACCGCTTCTGCCTCATGCTCCTGCGCGGCGGCACGCTCGACGACGCCCGCATCATCAGCCCCAAGACCTGGGAATTCATGCGCCAGAACCACCTGCCGGGCCGCCAGACGACCCGCGGCATGGGCCGGTCCGCCTTCACCGAAGTCTTCGCCGAAGGTTCGGGCTTCGGCCTCGGCGGCGCCGTGGTGCAGGATGTCGTCGCCAGCCAGCAGCCGGGCAGCGAAGGCACGTTCAGCTGGGGCGGTCTCGCCTCCACCTTTTTCTGGATCGACCCGGAAGAGGAAATCATCGGTATCCAGATGACCCAGCTGATGCCGTCTTCCACCTATCCGCTGCGGGCGCAGCTCCAGCAGCTCGCCTACGCGGCCATCGACTGGTAGGCCGGTGGCGGACGCGCCCGCCCCGCAACGGCGGCCGAGCGCCCGTCTGGTCATCCTCGACCGGGCCGGGCGCGCGCTCCTGTTCCGCTTCCGCTTTCCCGACCGCACCTTCTGGGCAACGCCCGGCGGCGCGGTCGACGCGGGCGAGACCTATGAACAGGCGGCTCGCCGCGAACTCGCCGAGGAGACCGGCCTCGCCGGCGATCTCTCGGCTGAGGTCCACCGGCGCTACACCGTCTTCACCGGCCCCTTCGGCAACCGGGTCGAGGCGGACGAGCGCTATTTCTGCTTGAGGGCCGACGGCGCCGACATCGACCGCTCCCGCTGGGAGCAAGTCGAGCGCGAGATGATCGACCGGGTGGACTGGTTCAGTTCCGCTGACATCCGGCACTTGCCCGAACCGGTCTTCCCGGAGAATTTCGCCGATCTTGTCGATCACCTGATTGAGGCCAGACATCCATGAGCGAATCCGTCAACGCCGTCCGCGACGCGATCCTTGAACTCACCGCTGCCTGCGGTCCGGGCAAGACGATCAGCGCCGAACAGGCGGCCCGCGCCGTCAGCCAGGCAAACTTCCAGCGCGTCCTGCGCGACGTCCGCGCCGAGGCCGTTCGCCTGCATAAGGCCGGCACCGTCCTGATCTACCGGAAAGGCAAGCCGGTCGAGGATCCCGACACGTTCAAGGGTGTCTACCGCCTCGGCCTGCCGGCAGGGGCCTGATGGCGAAGCCGCCCGATCCGTTCCACGAATTCGTCCTGGAACTGTTCGGGCCGATGGCGCCGGTCAGCGTGCGGCGGATGTTCGGCGGCGCGGGTGTCTTCAAGGAAGGGTTGATGTTCGCCCTCATCGCCGACGACACCGTCTTCCTGAAGGCCGATCCTGCCCTGCGCGCCGCGCTTGAAGCCGAGGGCTGCGCGCCCTTCATCTGGGTCCGTCCGAGCGACGGCAAGGAAGTCGATCTCGGCTATGTCAGCCTGCCGACGGACGCGATGGACGAGCCGGACCTTGCCAGCGAATGGGGCCGCAAGGCCTTCGCCGTGGCGCTCGCGGCCAAGGCCAGGACGCCGGCAAAGCCGAAGCCGAAATCACGGAAATAGGGCGCTCCGGTCCCGGATATTCCGGGCCAGGGGGCGGAATATCCGTCTGCGTCCGGGCAAAACACCCCTCCATCCGGGCCCCGGCCGGGCATCTTTCCGGACATGTCAGGAACGGCGCGGGCAGGCCATTCGAGGGCCTGGGCGGGATTTTTATTCGTGGGATAAGACCCCCGGAAAATGCGCCGGTAGGTGGAGACCTCTTAACCGCCGTAGCGCCGGATCTCGGTGTTTACGTGGCCGCGGGTAACCGTAACCACATAGAGCCGGTCGTATTCCCTGGCTTCGTCGATCGGGGCGCCGGGCTTGCCGCCAAGCTGTTTGACGAGGTCTGGAGTTGTATTGGAATGGCCCACCACCAGGAATGTGCCGGGGGTCGCCTTCAGGCGCGCGGCGAAGGAGTCGAGGCGGGACGGATCATAGATCTGGATCGGCAGGCCGGTCCGGTTGGAGGCCGGTTTCGCCGTCTCGCGGGTGCGGGTGTAGTCCGTCGACCAGATCGCCGTCAGGCCCGCGCCGGACAATTCCTCTGCCAGGATATCGGCTCGGGCCCGGCCCACGATGGTCAGCGGCGGGTTGTCACCGACTTCCTTTTCCGCGTGGCGGACCAGGTAGATCGTGGTTTCGGGCGGGGTGGACGAGCTGGCGCAGGCGCCAAGGGTCAGGAAGGACAAGGCGGCGAGCGCGGCGGCGCGCCGGGTCAGGCTCATGCCGCCACGGGGCGGGCGGCCGGCTGGTCCAGCGAGAAGGCTTCCGGCGTCGGGCCGTGCTGGCGCAGGTGCTGCAGCTTGTTCCATCCGTCCTCCAGCGTCACCCGTTCATGGCGGGGAGCCCACCACATCACAAAGCCGGGGCCGGTGGAACGGTCGATTTCTGCTGCCAGACGCCGCATGCTCGGCGGGTGGGTGCGGCCGGAATAGGAAAAGGCCTTGAGGTGTTCGAGGGATTGCCATCCGCCCATCGTGGAAACGTCGGGCGCGCCCATGTTTTCGGGATAGGGGAAAATGCCGTCCAGCGGCATCCAGATTCCGTCGGGCCGGCGGACGCCGTGCTGGTGGAAGTGCAAGCCGTCAAAGTCCGCGGCATCGGCGAAGATGCGCGGCATGATGCTCACAAAAACTCGAATAAATTCATTCTCAAGGCTGAACACGCCCATCGGGCGCGCGCAGTTGAAATGAATTAAGCGGTATCCCATCCCCACCTCCCGGTTTGGGAGGGAATACCGCCAAGGAATTACCCTAATCTTAAAGACAGGGGGTAACTGTCATAAATCTTAGGTTACATTCCTGTGAACTCTGCCGGGCGCTTCTGCAGGAAGGCCTGGACCCCCTCGGCAAAGTCCTTCGTGCGGCCGGCGGTGCGCTGGGCGAGGCGCTCGGCGTGCAGGGCGTCGCCGAAGTCGCTTTCGCAGGCGTCCCAGATCAGCTTGCGCATGCCGGCGAGGGCAACGGTTGGGCCGGTGGCGAGGGCGGTCGCCCATTCGAGGGCGGTGTCCATCAGTTCGCCGTCGTCGACGACCTTGTTGACCATGCCCCATTCCATCGCCTTCTCGGCGGGCAGTTTTTCGCCGAACAGGGCCATTTCCATCGCGCGGACGCGGCCGACGGTGCGGGCGAGCAGCCAGGTCGAGCCGCCGTCCGGGACGAGGCCGATGCGGCGGAAGGCCTGCAGGAAGTAGGCGCTCTTGGCGGCAACCACGAGGTCGCCCATCAGGCCGATCGAGCAGCCGACGCCGGCGGCGGCGCCGTTGATGGCGGTGATCACCGGGTGGGGGTGCTCGCGGATGGCGACGATCAGCGGGTTATAGTGCGTGTCCAGCGGGCGCCCGGCATCCGGCTTCGATCCGGGGTGGCTGAGGGCGGGGCCGGAGACCTTGCCGAGATTGGCGCCCGAGCAGAAGCCCTTGCCATTGCCCGTGATCACCGTGCAGCGGGCTTCGCCGGCGGCCTTCTCGAGGGCGTGCAGCAGTTCCTGCGCGGTGTCGACGCCGCAGGCATTCATGGTCTTCGGGTCGTTGAACGCGATGATCGCGATATTGCCCTTCAATTCGTAGGATATCAGCTCGTAGCTCATGTCGCCCTCCCTCTGGCGCAGGTGTCTATTCTCCCCCCCAATCTACCCCGCCCGCCCCCCTTGTGAACGCCTCACCCAACGACAAGCGATCAAGCCCATTGTTAAGCGCTGAACGTGCGCTACACTGTTCACTTACCGATAGCAGGGAGATCGGATTCATGGCCCTCGACAGCGCCCCCACCACCGGCATGGCCGGGATTCTCGCCCGCCAGAAGGCCGCTCATATCCGCGACGGGATTCCGTCGCTGGCGAAACGGATCGAATGGCTCGACAAGTCCATCGACCTTCTGGTCACCTATGGCGACGAACTGAACGATGCGATGTGCCAGGACTTCGGACACCGCTCGAAGGACCAGTCCGCGCTGACTGATATCGGCGGTTCCATCGGTGCGCTGAAGCACGCGAAGAAGCATGTCGCCAAATGGATGCGTCCGGAAAAGCGCAAGCCGGAATTCCCGCTTGGTCTGCTCGGCTCCAAGGCCGAGCTTCAGTTCCAGCCGAAAGGCGTGATCGGCGTGCTGAGCCCGTGGAACTTCCCTGTGAACCTCACGTTCACGCCGCTCGCCGGCATTTTCGCGGCGGGCAACCGCTGCATGATCAAGCCGTCCGAATTCACCGAGGCGACGTCCGAAGTGATGCGCAAGGCGATCGCCCAGTATTACAGCGAGGAAGAAGTCGCGGTCGTGACCGGCGGTCCGGAAGTCGGCGCCGAGTTCACCAAACTGCCGTTCGACCATATCCTCTTCACCGGTGCGACCTCCATTGCCCGCCATGTCATGCGCGCAGCGGCCGACAACCTGGTGCCGCTGACGCTGGAGCTTGGCGGCAAGAGCCCGGTCGTGCTCGGTCGTTCCGCAGACCTGCAGAAAGCGGCGAGCCGCATCATGGCCGGCAAGACGCTGAACGCCGGCCAGATCTGCCTCGCGCCGGACTATGCCTTCGTGCCGAAAGAAAAGACGAGCGAGTTCGTGGCTGCCGCCACCAAGGCCGTCGAGACGATGTACCCGACCGGCCTCAAGGACAATGACGACTACACCTCGATCGTGAACCAGCGTCACTACGACCGGATCATGGGCTATATCGAGGAAGCGAAATCCAAAGGCGCGCAGGTGGTCGAGATCAACCCGACCGGCGAGAATTTCGCACAACAGCCGCACCACAAGATTCCGCCGCACATCATCGTCGACCCGTCCGACGACCTGAAAGTGATGCAGGACGAAATTTTCGGACCGATCCTGCCGATCAAATCCTATTCCGACAGTAAGCAGGTTGTGGACTATATCAACGCCCATGACCGCCCGCTCGGCCTCTACTACTTCGGTGAGGACGCTGCCGAGAAAGACATGGTGCTGAACAACACGACCTCCGGCGGCGTGACCGTGAACGACGTGATCTTCCACGTCGCGCAGGAAGACCTGCCTTTCGGCGGTGTCGGTCCCTCCGGCATGGGCTCCTATCATGGCCGCGAAGGCTTCCTGGAGTTCAGCCACAAGAAGGCCGTGTACACACAAACCGGCAGCGAGATGCTGGCGATGATGCGTCCGCCCTATGGCGAAAAATACCGCAAGCAGGTGCAGGGCCGCATCAAGCGCTAAAGGCCGCGCTGCCTCGTCAAACAAAAAGCCCCTCGCCATCCGACGAGGGGCTTTTTTTATTCTGGGTCTTTTGCGGTCAGCGCTTCAGGAAGGCCGGGATGTCATTGCCGAAGCCCTTTACCTTTTCGGGTGCGGGTTCGAGGATCAGGTCGTCATCCTTGCGCTTGCGGTCGCCGCCACGATCGGCGCGCTCACGGCGCGGTTTCTCGCTGCGCTCGTTCCGGTCGCTGCGTTCGGTACGTTCCGTGCGCTCGGCGCGCTCACGCTTCGGCCGCTCGGCACGTTCCGGACGGGTTTCCTCAAGGGCGGGGGCCTCCTCACGGACGGCTTCAACAACTTCGGCGACCACGGCTTCTTCAGCCTTGGGTGCGTCGTCCTCGCGAGTGCGGCGGCTGCGCGAGCGTTCGCCACGGCCCGAGCTGCCGCGTTCTCCGCGTCCACCCCGGCGGCCATCACGGTCGCCACGGCCACGGCCGGATTTTTCTTCCGGCGGCAGGTTCTTGAGTTCTTCCAGAAGGCCTTCCGGCATGAACTCTTCCACGTCCTTCTTGATCATCTTGAGGACGAAGCCCCAGGACTTTTCATCGACCGGCGACACGATCGTGTAGCTTTCGCCCGTCCGTCCGGCGCGGCCGGTACGGCCGATGCGGTGGATATAGTCTTCGTCCTTCGGCGGAGGGGCATAGTTGAACACGTGGCCGACATCCGGGATGTCGAGGCCGCGAGCGGCCACGTCGGATGCCACAAGCAGCTTCAGGTCGCCATCGCGGAAGCGCTGCAGCGTCTCGGTACGGACGGATTGCGGCAGGTCACCATGGATCGGTGCGGCGTCATGGCCATGCTTGCTGAGCGAGGCGGCAACGATGTCCACCTCGACCTTGCGGTTGCAGAAAACAATGCCGTTCTTGACGTCGCAGGATTCGATCACGCGGCGCAGCGCCGTGCGTTTCGCCTTTGCATCGTTCGTCGGGATGTGGACGACGTGCTGCGTGATCGTTGTTGCCGCGTCGGTCGGGCGGGCTACCTCGATCTTCACCGGATCGCGCTGGAAGGTTTTCGCGAGGCGCTGGATGTCGGTCGGGAAGGTTGCCGAGAACAGCAGCGTCTGGCGCTTGGCCGGAAGTTTCGAGCAGATCTTCTCGATATCGGGGATGAAGCCCATGTCGAGCATGCGGTCCGCTTCGTCGATGATGAGATAGTCGACGCCCATCAGCAGCAGCTTGCCGCGGTCGAACTGGTCGAGCAGGCGGCCGGGCGTTGCGATCAGCACGTCGACGCCGCGCTGGAGCAGGGCTTCCTGGTCCTTGAAGCTGACGCCGCCGATCAGCAGCGCCATGGTGAGCTTCAGGTATTTGCCATACTTCTCGAAGTTCTCTGCGACCTGCGCAGCAAGTTCGCGCGTTGGGCAGAGGATCAGGCAGCGCGGCATGCGGGCCCGTGCGCGGCCCTTGGCCAGGCGATGGATCATCGGGAGCACAAAGGCGGCGGTCTTGCCGGTGCCCGTCTGGGCAATGCCGGTAACGTCGCCGCCGGCGATCACATGCGGGATGGCTTCGGCCTGGATCGGGGTGGGCGTCTTGTAGCCGGCTTCGTCCAGAGCCTTGAGGATGTCGGGGCTGAGGCCGAGCTCAGCGAAGGTCGTTTCGGTCAAAGTGTATCGTTCCTGAGATGGAAGTTGTTACCCGGTGCGGCCCGAATGGCCGCCAACATTCCGCTTTGCGCACACCCTTGTGCGGTCCACGGACCGGGCGCTTTCCATGCCCGGAGCGTCTTGTGCGCTGCACATAGTGTATTTCGGACCAAAGGTGAAGGCCCTGCGTTCAGGAGCCGGAGTGAGGGCGGCGGGCTGGGCCGTGTCCGGGTCGGGGGCGGCTTCAACTTTGCGTGTGCCCGCTTGTGCTTGGACTTCGCGGGCCGACATGGCGCCCATGCAAGTGCTCATCGTTCACGCCCATAACGAACCCACCAGCTTCAACGGCGCGATGACCCGCACCGCGATTGAAGCGCTGACGGCGGCCGGCCATCGCGTAACGGTTTCTGACCTCCACGCGATGGGGTTCGATCCGGTGTCCGACCGGCGCAATTTCACCTGCGTCCGCGATCCCGATGTTCTCCGACAACAGGACGAAGAGGCGCTTGCGAGCCGCGAAGACGGGTTTGAGCCTCGCCTTCAGGCCGAAATGGACAAGCTGGCGGCGGCGGATGTCCTGATATTCCAGTTCCCGATCTGGTGGCTGGGCATGCCGGCGATCATGAAAGGCTGGATCGACCGCGTCTTTGCGGTCGGACGGGCTTATGGCGGCGGGCGCTGGTTTGAAGGCGGCGTATTCCGTGGAAAGCGCGCGATGCTGTCGGTGACCGTCGGCGGCCAACAGCCAGTATATTCGGAACAGGGCGTGTACGGCGACCTCGATGCGATCCTGTATCCGATCCACCGGGGAATCCTGCAGTTCACGGGCTTCAGCGTGATCGAACCCTTCATCGTGTACGCCCCTGGCCGGATCGGCGAAGATGAACGTCAGGCGTACCTGAATTTGTACCGTGAGAGAGTGTTGTCGCTGGAGTCCGCACCGGTCCTGGCAATGCCCGATATGACCGGATTTGAAGGCCTCGCCCGGCGCCAGCAAGCCTGAGCGAAGCGGAAAGAGCAAAGATCCCTCCGCCCCGGGGACGGAGGGATCCTTTACAGATCAGGCGCCCGCGTCAGCGAGGTTCTGGTTCACGAAGTCCCAGTTCACGAGGCTGTTCAGGAACGTGTCGATATAGTCCGGACGACGGTTCTGATAGTCGAGGTAGTAGGCGTGTTCCCACACGTCCATCGTCATCAGAGGCGTGGTGCCGGCATCGGTCAGCGGGGTTTCGGCGTTCGGCGTCTTGGTGATCGCGAGCTTGCCGTCCTTGAGGACGAGCCAGGCCCAGCCGGAACCGAACTGGGTTGCGCCGGCGGTCTTGAACGCCTTGACGAACTCGTCATAGCCGCCGAGGTCGCGGTCGATCAGCTCGGCAGCCTTGCCGTGGGGCTTGCCGCCGCCGCCCGGTTTCATCGAGTGCCAGTAGAAGGTGTGGTTCCACACCTGGGCCGAGTTGTTGAAGATGCCGGCCTTGGACTTGTCGGCGCCGGAGATCTTGATGATCTCTTCCAGCGATTTCGAGGCGAGGTCGGTGCCGTCGATCAGGCCGTTCAGGTTGGTGACATAGGCCTGATGGTGCTTGCCATAGTGGAAGTTCAGGGTCTCTTCGGAAATATGCGGTCCGAGCGCATCACGGCCATAGGGGAGGTCGGGAAGTGTGAAGGGCATCTGGAAAACCTTTCTTGCAGGTGAGTATCTGGTAGAGAAGCGCGTCATCCGACATATGGGTTCCATGCCGAACGAGACCACCCCCCTCTCCAAATCACAGTGGGCCGCAATCGACAAGCGTGTGCGCAAGGTCGATGAGGACCGATGGATTTCGAGCCGTTACGCCCCTGCCGCCGAGCGGCAGGCCCTGACGGCGCTCTATGCGCTGGCCTACGAACTGGCGCGGGTGCGCCTCGCCGTATCGGAAGAGACGCTGGGCCTGATCCGGTTCCAGTGGTGGCGTGAAGCGCTTGCGGAACTGGCTGCCGGCAAGCCTGCCCGGGAACACGATGTCTGCCTCGCCGTCGCCGAAGAGGTCGCCGGGGGGCGGCTGAAGCTCGGCGCGCTGCAGAAGCTGGTCGATGGCTACGAGGCGGCCTTCATTGCCGAAGATCGCAGCAAGGAGCCGGAAGCCTGGCTCGCCCTGACCGCGGCGAGCGTCCTGATCTCGCACCACGACTGGGCCGAGGAGATCCGCGATGTCGCCCCGGCCTATGCCGCCCTGCGCCGTTCGGAGACCAAGGCCTTCGGCCCGCACGTGAAGCCGGTTCCTAAAGCCATCCGCCCCGCCGTCGCCCACTATCGGCTGCGCAAGCACTATAGCGAAAAGGGCGAACCGAACCCGGTCCTCAAACGCCTCAGCATCCTGAAAGGCATCCGGACAGGGCAGGTCTAGGCGGTCTCTGCCATGGAGCAGCAGCTCACTTCTTGCCTGTGTCGTTCCGGTAAGGCTCCGGATCAAAATTGATACCGTTGATGGTGGCTGCGTCTTTTAGGCAGACAAGACAAATCAGGCGGCAGACAGTCGCGCTTGTCTCGGCCCATTCCTCGTCAGTCGCGTTCCAGCAGGCATCGCAAAACGCCTGAATGCAGCCATCGTGGTCCAATATCCAATGAAATCCTTTGGGTATTCTCTTCTGAAGCGTTTCCAGAATGTGCGAGCAGACAAAGGTCTCTTCGTTGGAGCCGTGAGCGCTACACTCGATCATTTTTAGGCGAGCGCCCCGGTTGTCTCGAGCAGATCTGATTGCCCTGCCAGCCACGTATCAATATCGCGCAGAGCGCGGGCGGCCTGGGCGCGTTTCTTGGCGCGGCCCTTGTCCTTGCCGCGGAGGCGTTTGCCGTTCTCGTCGGTCTTCGAAAATTCGGTGATGTCCGGGAAGAGGCCGAAATTGACGTTCATCGGCTGGAAGGTCTGGCCGCCTTCGAGGTGGCCGCCGGTGATATGCGTGACGAGGGCGCCGAGGGCCGTTGTCGGCGGCGGTGCATCCAGCGTGCGGCCGAGGCGTTCGGCGGCGGCGAAGCGTCCGGCGAGCAGGCCCATGGCGGCGCTCTCGACATAGCCTTCCACGCCCGTCACCTGTCCGGCAAAGCGAAGCCGCGGCATGGATTTCATGCGCAGCTGGAGTCGAGGAGTTTCGGCGAGTTGAGGAACGTGTTGCGGTGAATGCCGCCCAGCCGCGCGAACTCGGCCTTCTCGAGGCCGGGGATCATGCGGAAAATGTCTGTCTGCGCGCCGTATTTCAGCTTGGTCTGGAAGCCGACGATGTTCCACAGTGTGCCGAGCGCATTGTCCTGCCGCAGCTGCACGACAGCATGTGCCTTCACGTCCGGCTGGTGCGCATTGGTGAGACCGACCGGTTTCATAGGGCCGAAGCGCAGCGTCTCGCGGCCGCGTTCTGCCATGACCTCGATCGGGAGGCAGCCTTCGAAATAGGGCGTGTCCTTTTCCCAGTCCCGGAATTCCGTCTTCTCGCCGGCGAGCAGCGCGTCGAGGAAGGCGTTGTACTGGTCTTCCGTCATCGGACAATTGATATAGGCCGCCGTGTCGCCGCCGGGACCCGGCTTGTCGTAGCGGCTCTGGCGCCATGCCTTGTTCATGTCGATACTGTCGAAATAGACGATCGGCGCGATGGCATCGAAGAAGGCAAGATCGGTCTCGCCCGTATGCGCGCGGATCGCCTCGGCAAGCGCGATGGACGTCAATGGACCGGTGGCGACGATTACGCTGTCCCAGTCCTCGGGCGGGATGCCGGCGATTTCCTCGCGCACGATGGTGACGTTCGGGTGCGCTTCCAGTTTCGAGGTCACGGCCTCGGCAAAGCCCTCCCGGTCGACGGCGAGGGCACTGCCGGCGGGCACCTGGTGTTCGGCCGCCGTGGAGATGATCAGGCCGTTCGCGCGGCGCATTTCTTCATGCAGCACGCCGACGGCGTTGGTTTCATGGTCGTCCGAACGGAAGGAGTTCGAGCAAACCAGCTCCGCCAGCTTGTCCGTCTGGTGCGCCTCGGTGCCTTTCACGCCCCGCATTTCGTGCAGGATCACGGGCACGCCGGCATTCGCCGCCTGCCAGGTTGCTTCCGAGCCGGCCATGCCGCCGCCGATGATATGAATAGGCTTGATGCTCATGCCGGGGGACATGCGCAGGCCGGCCCCGCGCGTCAAGATAGGGTTTGCGGCGCAAGCGGGGGGAGGATAGGGAAACCTCATGGATTCCAATGCTTCCACTCCCGCAGCCCTGCTTTCCGTACCGGCTCTGGTGGCGGCGGCCTGGCAGAATGCCGTCCGGGCGGCCATACCGGCTCTTCCGTGGATGGCGCTGCTGGCGCTGGCAGGCGGCTTCTACAGATGGACCCTGGCCACCGGAACCGGCGGGACGATGCTGATTCTCGGGGCGCTCACCTGCGTCTTCATCGCTGGCGTTCTGGCCTCGCTGGCGACCTATCGGGCCATGATCCCCGGTGCCAGGGGCAGTTTCATGGCGCTCGCCCATGCAAACCTCGCGATCTATCTGGCCTTTTTCTTTGTCAGCTTCTTCGTCTTCTTCTTTGTCGGCGCGTTTGGTGTGCTGATGCTGCAGCAGTCGGGCCTGGTGGACCTCGCCGCCGAAGGCGCCGATAGGCAGGTTCAGTCCGCGCTTGGGGCGATGATGGCGACGCCCTATGGCATGGCGCTGGCGGCGGTTTACGCGGCTGGCCTGACCGGCCTCTGCTTACTCGCCTTGCGCCTGTTGCTGTGTGGGGCCGCGACCGTACAGACCGGGCGGGTCATGGTGTTCCGGACCTGGGGCTGGACGAAGGGGCGGGCGCTTGGCCTCGGCCTGGCCAGCCTGTTCACGCATGTCATTCCATTCCTGATCGGGACCTTTGCCAATCTCGTGCTGATCCATGCGCTCGGGAACGGTGAGCCGGCGATCTTCTTCACCGGCATCACGGGCTTCGCGCTTCAGGTTCCGTTCCTGCTGGCCGGTCACGGCCTCGCCGTCGCCGCCTTGCCGGCGCAACCGGTTTCCGCGGACGTTGCCTAGGCCCGCCAAAGCGGATTAGTCTCCCCGCGGGGCAATCGGAGGGATGCAGGATGAACCGAGGCTTTACGTTCGACGGGGCCCTGATGTTCCCCTTCAATGCGGCGCATGCGCGCTCGTTCATTTGGAAATACGCGCTCACCTTCGCGATCGTCGGCACGGTGCTGACCGGACTGCTCCTGTTCCTCATTCGTGGCGTCCTGTTCGACTTCATGGACGCGATGGAGGCGCTGGATTCCTCTGGCGTGGAGGACATGGAGACGATCTTCGGCACCATGTTCCAGCTTCTGGTTCCGCTCGCCCCCTGGCTGGTATTGAGCATGCTGGTCAGCTGGGCCGTCTGGGCCATGTTCTCGACGGCCACCCAGCGCCGCTATATCCGCGACGAGGATTTCTATCTCCGTTTCGGACCGGACGAGGTCCGCATGATGGGTGTGGGATTCGTCTGGTACGCGGCACAATGGGTGCTCACCATCGTTCCGCTGATCGTCATCTGGCCGATCTTCACGACAGCCATTGGCTACGAAAACGGCGACATAACCGAAGACGAATTTGCGCGACAAATGATCGGCCGCATGGGGATCGTCTTCCTGTTCATGCTTGTCCTGTTTCCGTTCTATGCCTTCCTGGCCACGCGTTTCTCGCCTGTGTTCGCCATGACGGTGAAAGAGGGCAAGATCGCCTTCGGCGATGCCTGGATCGTATCGCGGGGACGGTTCTGGCCGATCCTCGGCGCCTACCTGATCATCGCCGTGGTCGGTGGCATGGTGGTCAGCTTTGCGGGCTCCATTGCCCAGTTCATCCTGATGCCGGCCATGATGAGTTCGCCGGCCATGATGCAGGACGTTCCGGATTTCCGGTCCTTCTTCTCGCCCGTCATGATCATCGCGATGCTGGTCTACATGTTCATTCGCTACTTCCTGTCTGGTCTGCTGGCGCACGCCGTGGACGGGCCGGCCGCTTTTGCCGCGAGGCACGATCCGCGCGGCGGTGTGGACGACCATCTGAGGATCGCCGATTTCGACTAGGAGCTTCGCCCGATGAATCCGATCCCGTTCAGCTTCGGCAATGCGATCTCGCACTATACGAAAACCGGCGGTCCCGGCGGCTTCCTCTGGAAGTTCGCGCTGGCCTATGCGCTGTTCACCTGCGTGACGCAGGCCATGTCGGTCTGGCTGCAATGGCCGATCTACGAAATCTACCTGCGCATGATCACCGACAGCGGAGACATGGAGTCCCATATGGAGGACCTGAACAACATCTCTGCGATGGCGAGTCTTCGTGGCCTCCTGGTCATGCCGCTCGGCATTCTCCTGTGGATGGTTTTCGAGGGTGCGAACCAGCGGCGTTACATGCGCGGAGATGGCTTCCGCTTGCGGATCGGCGCGGATGAAGGTCGCCTTTTCGTGGTTGGTCTCATCTGGATGGCTTTCTTCATCGCCATCTATATCGGCTTCGCCATCTCGATCATCATTCCCATCTTCATGGGCCTGACCCTTGGAGCCGACGGCGCATGGATTTCCGTCCTCCTGGGATTTGCGATCATTGCCGGCTATTTCCTTCTGGTCCTGTGGATCGCTGCACGGCTTTCGGCAGCAGCGGCACTGACCGTCCGTGACCGGCAGATCCGCTTCTTCGAATCCTGGAGGATCACGAAGGGCAAGGGCTGGACGATCCTCGGCTCATGGGTCGTGCTGATGCTGATCATGCTGTTTGTCTATGTTGTGCTTTATGTCGCTGCGGCAGCGCTCGGCTGGAGCCTCATCAACGCGCAGGTACCGGACTTCAATGACGGCTCGCACGACCAGTCCGAGATCGTGGCGGCGGTTATCTCGCCGGCCTTCTTCGGGCCGATGCTGGGCCTTCTCTTCGTCTTCATGCTGGTGCAGGCCGCGTTCATGCACGTGTTCAGCGGCCCGGCAGCACTCGCTGCGCGGACCGATCCGGCATGGTCGGGCATGGACCTGGCAGGAGAGTTCAGCTGACCTAAGGCAATCCGCTTCCAGCGCGGCTACTTTGCGGCGCTGGTCGCTTTTGGCTTCTTCGCTTTCGCAGGCGCCTTGCGGGCCGGCTTCTTCTCGGCCGTCTCTGCAGCCGCCGGCTTCGCGCGCTTGTTGCGTGCAGCGCGGCGCTCGTCCTGACGGCGGAAGGTTTCAGCCAGGAATTTCCCGGTCCAGCTTTCCTTCGTCGCGGCGATGTCCTCCGGCGTGCCGGAGGCGATCAGCTTGCCGCCGCCGTCGCCGCCTTCAGGGCCGATGTCCAGCACCCAATCGGCCGTCTTCACGACGTCGAGATTGTGCTCGATCACCAGAACTGTATTGCCGCCGTCGACCAGCTCATGCAGCACTTCCAGCAGCTTGTTCACGTCCTCGAAGTGCAGGCCCGTGGTCGGCTCGTCGAGGATGTAGAGCGTGCGGCCGGTGGCGCGCTTCGACAATTCCTTGGCGAGCTTCACGCGCTGCGCTTCACCGCCGGACAGGGTCGTCGCCTGCTGGCCGACCTTGACGTAGCCAAGGCCCACCCGGTTCAGCGTTTCCAGCTTCGAGGCGATGTGGCCGGCACGGCGGCAAAGAATTTCGCGCCGTCTTCCACGGTCATGTCCAGCACGTCGGCGATGACTGGCTCGAACTCAGCCCAGCGTTTCGGACTGTAGCGCTGGCCCTTGCAGGTCTCGCAGGTGACATAGACGTCCGGCAGGAAGTGCATCTCGATCTTGATGACGCCATCGCCTTCGCATGCCTCGCAGCGCCCGCCTTTCACGTTGAAGCTGAACCGGCCCGGCGCGTAGCCGCGGGCCTTGGCTTCCGGCAGGCCGGCATACCAGTCACGGATCGGACCGAAGGCGCCAGTATAGGTCGCCGGGTTTGAACGCGGCGTGCGTCCGATCGGGCTCTGGTCGATGTCGATCACCTTGTCGAGATGCTGCAGCCCCTCGATGCTTTCATAGGGCAGCGGCGCTTCGGACGCGCCGTTCAGCTTGCGGGCGAGCGCCTTGTACAGCGTCTCGATGATCAGGGTGGACTTGCCGCCGCCCGATACGCCCGTAACACAGGTGAAACTGCCGAGCGGGATCGTCGCCGAGACGTTTTTGAGGTTGTTGCCGGTCGCGCCCTTCAGCGTGATCTTGCGCTTCGCCTTTTCGACCGGACGGCGTTTCGGGATCGCTATCTCCCGCGTGCCGTTCAGGTAATCCGCCGTCAGACTGTTCTTCGCCTTCAGGATTTCGGCAGGCGTGCCTTCCGCGATGATTTCCCCGCCATGCACGCCGGCGCGGGGGCCCATGTCGATCACATGGTCGGCCGTGAGGATCGCGTCCTCGTCATGCTCCACCACGATGACCGAATTGCCGAGATCGCGCAGCCGCTTCAGCGTCTCTAGCAGGCGTTCATTGTCGCGCTGGTGCAGGCCGATGCTCGGCTCGTCCAGCACATAGAGGACGCCGGTCAGGCCGGAACCGATCTGGCTGGCAAGGCGGATGCGCTGGCTCTCGCCGCCGGACAGCGTGCCGGACGCACGCGCAAGGCTCAGGTAATCGAGGCCCACATCGTTGAGGAAGACCAGGCGGTCGTTGATCTCCTTCAGGATGCGCGAGGCGATCTGGTTCTGCTGCTTGGTCAGCGTCTTGTGCACGCCGGCAAACCAGGTGCCCGCTTCGCGGATCGAGAATTGTCCGGCGTCGGAAATGTCGAGCCCCGCGATCTTCACGGCGAGGGCTTCCGGTTTCAGGCGCTTGCCGCCGCAGGCCGGGCAGGGCGCCGCGGCCTGGAATTTGGCGATTTCCTCGCGCACCCACTGGCTGTCGGTCTCGCGATAGCGGCGTTCGAGGTTTGGGATCACGCCCTCGAACGTCTTCTTCACCTCGTAGCGTCGCATGCCGTCATCGTAGACGAACTTCACCTCTTCCTCGCCGGTGCCGTAGAGGACGATGTCCTGAATCTTCTGCGGCAGCTGGTTCCAGGGCTTCTTGAGGTCGAACCGGTAATGCGCCGACAGCGCCTGCAGGGTCTGCGTCTGATAGGGCGATGTGGACTTTGCCCAGGGCGCGATGGCGCCGTTCAGCAGGTCGAGATCCTTGTCCGGCACGACGAGGCCGGCATCCACTTTCAGCTGCTCGCCGAGGCCGTCGCAGGTCGGGCAGGCACCGAAGGGGTTGTTGAACGAGAAGAGGCGGGGCTCGATTTCCGGAATGGTGAAGCCAGAGACCGGGCAGGCGAAGTTTGCCGAATAGGTAATCCGGCGCGGTTCGGTGTTCCCGTCCGTCTTGTCGGCGAATTCCGCGATGGCGATGCCTTGCGCCAGGTTCAGCGCGGTCTCGAAACTCTCGGCAAGGCGCTGTTCCATGCCTTCGCGCACGACCACGCGGTCGACCACGACGTCGATGTCATGCTTGAACTTCTTGTCGAGCTTGGGCGGGCTTTCCAGTTCGTAGAACTCGCCGTTCACCTTGACGCGCTGGTAGCCGTTCTTCAGCAATTCGGCGAATTCCTTGCGGTATTCCCCTTTGCGCCCGCGGACGATCGGCGCGAGCAGGTAGAGCCGGGTACCTTCCGGCAGTTCCAGCGTCCGGTCCACCATCTGGCTGACCGTCTGGCTTTCGATGGGCAGGCCGGTGGCCGGCGAATAGGGCACGCCGACGCGGGCCCAGAGAAGGCGCATGTAGTCGTAGATCTCGGTCACGGTGCCGACGGTCGAGCGCGGGTTCCGGCTGGTCGTCTTCTGTTCGATCGAGATCGCGGGCGAGAGGCCCTCGATGCTTTCCACATCCGGCTTCTGCATCAGTTCCAGGAACTGGCGCGCGTAGGCCGACAGCGACTCGACATAGCGGCGCTGGCCCTCGGCATAGATCGTGTCGAACGCCAGCGAGGATTTGCCGGAGCCCGACAGGCCCGTCATCACAACCAGCTCGCCGCGCGGAATGTCCACGTCGATGTTCTTGAGGTTGTGTTCCTTGGCGCCGCGCACGCGGATGAAGGGAGATTCGGCCATGAAGGGCTCTTTCGGGCTTCTTGCTCGTTACGTCTGCGAAACGGGGGTGGATGATTTTGCTAGTGCTTATGTGTGGCTTGAGTCCAGCTTGACGACAAGAACAAAGTGTGAACAATTCGGGGTTGCTGCAAAAAGGTGGCAGCAGCGGACTCTTGTGGATCAGGCTGATGGCGCAGGCGACAGCGGCGCCGGGGCAGGGTACAAGAGTCGAATCGAGAACGAAACGGATCAGATCGGAGCGGAGTTGGAACCATGGCAGGATCAGTGAACAAGGTCATCCTCGTCGGCAATGTGGGGCAGGACCCCGAAGTGCGCCAGTTCCAGAACGGCGGCCAGGTCGCCAGCTTCTCGCTCGCAACCTCCGAGACCTGGAAGGACAAGAGCACCGGCGAGCGCAAGGAGCGCACCGAGTGGCACCGGATCGCGGTGTTCAATGAAGGCCTCGTCCGCGTGGTGCAGAACTACGTCAAGAAGGGCTCGAAACTGTATATCGAAGGCCAGCTTGAGACCCGCAAGTGGCAGGACAAGGACGGCCAGGACCGCTACACGACCGAAATCGTGCTACGCGGCTTCAACAGCGTCCTCACCATGCTCGACAGCCGCGGTGAAGGCGGCGGCCGGTCAGCCGGCGGGGACGATTTCGGCGGCTATTCCCGCGGCGGCGCCCGCCAGATGAGCGGCCCGCAGGAAAGCTTCGCCAGCCACGACCTGGACGACGAAATCCCGTTCTAGGGCTGGCCCCGGCAGGGTCCCGGAACGCCATATTTCCCGGATAAACAGCCCCCTCCGGCGCAGGTGCGCCAGAGGGGGCTTTTCTACTGCAAATACTGGCCTTTGCGGTTTGTTTTGCGGCCCCGGAATGCTAGACAAAAGGGAGCATTCCTGCGCGCGATTCTCCGCGCGCTTTCCGTAGCAGACACGAGTTCCTCATGAGTGACCAGACGACCCCTCCGGACGAGCCGGAAACCCCCGAGAATGGCGGTGGTGGCGCAGGCCTGCCGGACGGAATCGAGCTTGTTTCGATCGAGTCGGAGCTGAGAAGCTCCTATCTCGACTATGCGATGAGCGTCATCGTCTCGCGGGCGCTGCCCGACGTGCGCGACGGCCTCAAGCCCGTGCACCGGCGTATCCTCTACGCGATGAACGAGGGCGGCAACACGCCGGACAAACCCTACAAGAAATCGGCCAATATCGTCGGCGCCGTGATGGGTAACTACCACCCGCACGGGGACAGCGCGATCTATGACGCGCTCGTCCGGATGGCTCAGCCGTTCTCGATGGGCGTGATGCTGGTCGACGGCCAGGGCAACTTCGGCTCGATCGACAACGACCCGCCGGCTGCCATGCGTTACACCGAGAGCCGCATGACCAAGGAGGCGACCTACCTCCTCGCCGACATCGACAAGGACACGGTCGACTTCCAGCCGAACTATGACGGCTCCCAGAAAGAGCCGGTCGTGCTGCCGGCCCAGTTCCCGAACCTGCTCGTCAATGGCGGCGGCGGTATCGCGGTCGGCATGGCGACGAACATCCCGCCGCACAATCTCGGCGAGATCATCGACGCCACTATCGCGGTGATCGACGATGCGACGATCACCGACGAGGCCCTGTGCGACATCGTCCCGGGTCCGGACTTCCCGACCGGCGGCCTCATCATGGGCATGTCCGGCAGCCGCAAGGCGCTGCTGACCGGCCGGGGCAGCGTCATCATCCGTGCCAAGACGGATATCGAGGAGGCCCGCAACGGCCGCCAGGCCATCATCGTCACCGAAATTCCCTACCAGGTGAACAAGGCCGCGATGATCACCAAGATCGCCGAACTCGTGCGTGAGAAGCGCGTCGAAGGCATCGCCGACCTGCGCGACGAATCCGACCGTCACGGCATCCGCGTCGTGATCGAGGTCAAGAAAGATGCCAGCGCCGACGTCGTGCTGAACCAGCTTTACCGCTTCAGCCAGATGCAGTCCTCGTTCCCGGTCAACATGCTGGCTCTGAACGGCGGCCGGCCGGAGCTGATGAACCTGCGCAAGGTGCTCGATTGCTTCATCGCCTTCCGTCAGGAAGTCGTCGTCCGCCGCACCAAGCACGAGCTCAACAAGGCGCGTGACCGTGCGCACGTCTTGGTCGGACTTGCCATGGCCGTCGCCAATATCGACGAAATCATCCGCATCATCCGCTATTCGCCGGACCCGAACAGCGCCCGCGAGGCCCTGCTGGCAAAGGCCTGGCCGATCATGGATATGGGCCCGCTGCTCGACCTCATCGCCGACCGCCGCACCCGCAAGGGCGATGGCGACACGATCTACCTGTCGGACGAGCAGGCCCGCGCCATCCTCGCCCTGCAGCTCTCGCGCCTCACCGGCCTCGGCCGCGACGAGATCGGCAACGAAGCCAAGGGCCTGTCGGAAAAGATCGCCGACTATCTCGACATCCTCCGCTCCAGCCAGCGCATCCGTGACATCATCAAGGGTGAGCTGACGGAAGTGAAAACAAAGTTCGCCGTGCCGCGCCGGTCGGAATTCACCGCCGGCGGCATCGATATGGAAGACGAAGACCTCATCGAGGTCGAGGACATGGTCGTCACCGTCACCCATGGCGGTTACGTCAAGCGGACCCCGCTCTCGACCTACCGGACCCAGCATCGCGGCGGCAAGGGCCGCGCGGGCGTGTCGATGAAGGAAGACGATTTCGTCGTCGAACTGTTCTCGGCCACGACGCATACGGAAGTCCTGTTCTTCTCCTCGGCCGGCATGGTCTACAAGGAGAAGGTGTGGCGCCTGCCGGTCGGCGGGCCGACCTCGCGCGGCAAGGCGCTGGTCAACATCTTCCCGCTGGCCGCCGACGAGCGGATCGAGAGCGTCATGCCGCTGCCCGAGAGCGAGGCGGAGACCGAACACCTCGACGTCATGTTCGCCACCCGCTCCGGCACGGTGCGCCGGAACAAGCTGGCCGACTTCGTGCGCGTCAACCGTAACGGCAAGATCGCCATGAAGCTGGAAGACGAGACCGGCGGCGACAGCATCGTCAGCGTGAGGATCTGTTCCGAGAAGGACGATATCCTGCTGACCACCGCACTCGGCCAGTGCATCCGCTTCCCGGTCACCGATGTACGCGTCTTCGCGGGCCGTAACTCGACCGGCGTGCGCGGCATCCGTCTCGGCGATGGCGACGAGGTCATCTCGATGGGCATCCTGCGCCATGTCGAGGTCACGTCGGAAGAGGCCCGCGCCTATCTCAAGCACGCGGCGGCCATGCGGCGCGCGGCGACGGGCGAGGAAGAGGAAGTCTCCGCCGACGAGGACGAGGATGATGCTGTCGGCGAAACCGTGCTTTCGCCGGAGCGGATTGTCGAACTCGGCGCGGCCGAGGAATTCGTGCTCACCATCGCCGACGACGGCATGGGCAAGCGCTCCTCCGCCTTCGACTACCGGGTCACCGGCCGTGGCGGCAAAGGCCTCGTCGCCCAGAACATCTGGGGCCGTGACAAGAAGAAGGGCCCGGTCAAGAAAGTGGCCCAGTCCTTCCCTGTCGGGGATGGCGACCAGGTCATGCTGGTCACCGATGGCGGCCAGCTGATCCGTACGCCGGTGGACCAGATCCGCATCGCCGGCCGCTCCACAGGCGGCGTCTGGGTGCTGCGGACGACGGGCGAAGAACGGGTCGTTTCGGTGGCGCGCCTTGTGGAAGACGGCGAAACCGCTATGGATGGGGACGGCGGCGCGAAATAGGGCGCGCCGCTGCAGACAGAACAGGGCCGGGAGGGCCGATATGAACCGCGTAGGCCTTTATCCTGGCACCTTCGATCCGCCGACCAACGGGCATATCGACATTATCGGCCGGGCGCGGAAGCTAGTGGACACGCTGATCATCGGGGTGGCCATCAACGAGGCCAAGAAGCCCTTGTTTTCACTGGAAGAACGCGTCGCAATGGTGCGCTCTGAATGTGAGAAACTGAACGGTCCCGGCATGGCCGAAATCAAGGTCATGCCCATGCACGGCCTGCTCATGAAATTCGCCGAGGCCTGCGGCGCCCAGATCATCGTGCGCGGCCTGCGCGCCGTTCAGGACTTCGAATACGAGTTCCAGATGACGGCGATGAACGAACAGCTCAATCCCGACATCGAGACCGTTTTCCTCATGGCCGATGTGCGCCACCAGGCGGTTGCCTCGCGCCTCGTCAAGGAAATCGCCAGCCTCGGCGGCAATATCACGCCCTTCGTCACCCCCGAGGTGAAAGAGGCGCTTCTGTCCAAATACTCCCGGCAGTAGACGCGCGACGGATCAACTGCCTCCCGCCGTTGAAACCTCATGGGCGATGGCAGACATTGCCTCTTGTCGGAAGGCGCCGCCCCGGCGCTCAGGATGGAGACGTTGCGTACCATGAAGCCTACCCCCCTGAAACTTGCCTCCCTGGCCTTCGCCGCATCTGCCGTGGCGCTTTCCTACATGGCGCTCGCTGACACGGAAGCGAGCGAACCGGCCCCCGCCACCGTGACGGTTGCGGAAGCGAAGGCCGACCCTGCCAACTGGCGGAAGGTTGATCCGCAGAATCTTTTCATCTTCGACACGACCAAGGGCCGCATCCTGATCGAGGCCTTTCCGGACGTCGCGCCGAAACACTACGCCCAGTTTTCTGCCATCATCCGCTCCGGCGATTTCAATGGCACCAGCTTCCACCGCGTGATCGAAGGCTTCATGGACCAGGGCGGCGACATCTTCGCGCTCAAGGGCCGTGAGTCAGGCCTGCCGGACATCCCCGGCGAGTTCACCTTCCGGCGCGACCCGGTTGCCCTGCCGCTCGACTCCACGATCGGCCCGGAAGACACGGCGCACTTCGGCTACATCAAGGGTTTCCCGGTCGCCACGCAGGCGAGCTTCTTCGCCGAGATGTCAGTCGACGGCATGGTCGAAAGCTTCATTCCCCACTGCCGCGGCATCGTCTCGACCGCGCGGACGGACGATCCGAATTCGGCGAACTCGCAGTTCTTCCTGATGCGTGACCAGGCCGAACACCTTGACCGCAAGTACACGGCCTGGGGCCGCGTGGTGCAGGGCGTGGACGTCGTCCTCGCCATAAAGCACGGGCCGGACGCGCGCGATGGTCTGGTCGACAATCCCGACATCCTGAAAACGGCGACGGTTGCGGCAGACCTGCCGGCCGCCGAGCGCCCGGAGGTCTGGGTCGAACGTACCGATGGCCCGCTTTTCCGCGCCTCCATTGCCGACAAGGATGACGTGGACGTCTGCTCGCTGCCGCCGGTTCCGGCTGTCGTCAGCAAATAGGGTCTGCCGCGGCCGTGTTGCGCCGTCCGCTCGTTTCTGCGAGACGGGCGGCCCATGGACCTGACGCAATTTCAGTTTGACCTGCCCGAGCGCCTGATCGCGCTGCGTCCGGCTGAGCCGCAGGACGCCGCGCGCCTGCTGGTCGTTCATGGCGATGGTCGGCTGGAAGACGCGGTCGTGCGCGACCTGCCGCGTTACCTGAACGCCGGGGATGTGCTGGTCTTCAACGACACGCGCGTCCTGCCCGCTGCCCTGAAGGGCGTGCGTCCGGCACGGGACGAGACCGGCCAGGACGTCGCCTGCGATGTGAACCTGACTGAGCGGATCGACGGCCGCACCTGGCGCGCGCTGGCCCGGCCGGGCCGCCGCCTGAAAGATGGCGACACGATCGTCTTCGCCGAAGGCTTCAGCGCCGGGATCGCCGGACATCATGAAGGCGGCGAAATCGAGCTTCGCTTCTCGCTGGAAGGCGAAGCGCTGACGGACGCGTTGGATCAGCATGGCGCCATGCCGCTGCCGCCCTATATCGCGCGCCGCCGCCCGGCCGATGCGAAGGACCGCGAGACCTACCAGACAAAATTCGCGGGCGAGGATGCTGCCTCTGTCGCCGCACCGACGGCGGGCCTGCATTTCACGCCGCGCCTTCTGGCCGAATGCGATGCCGCCGGGCTGGCGCGCGATACCGTGCGCCTGCATGTCGGCCTCGGCACGTTCAAGCCGCTGGAAGAGAAACAGCTTGCCGAGAACCGCCTGCACGAGGAATGGCGCCGCCTGACGCCGGAAACGGCGGCCCGGCTTAACGCCGCCCGGGCAGGCGGGCACCGTGTCGTGCCGGTCGGCACCACCGCCATGCGCACGCTGGAAAGCTGTGTGGATGCGGACGGAGTGCTCCATGCCGCCACGGGGCCGACCGACATCTTCCTGAAGCCGGGCGATGCCGTTCGCGCAACCGACGCGCTGATGACGAACTTCCACCTGCCGGGCTCGAGCCTCTTCATGCTCGTCTGCACCTTGATGGGAACCGATGTGATGCGCGCCGCCTACGCGCACGCCATCGCGAACGACTACCGCTTCTACTCCTACGGCGACGCCAGCCTGCTACTTCCTTAGCTGTGTAGCGACATCCGGGCGAAGCTCCGTCATTTCACGGATGGCTTTCGCCGCGGTGATGCGGGCGAGGTGTCGGCCTTTATCGTCGCGCCAGTCTGCTTCGACAAGACCGGTCGTCCGTCCACGGCTGACGAGGCGGCCTTCGATGGTGATCAGGCCGTGTGGCACCGGACGCAGGATGCGCGTCTGCAGTTCCATCGTGGTGAACCACTCGCCGTCTTCCAGCGCGCTCGCCATGGTCATCGACACGATGTGATCGGAAAACCCGGCGACCCATCCGCCGAAAACGCGCCCGTCATTGATGTCGCGGTCGCCTTCGTTCGGCCACTCGTACAGCGTATGTCCATAGCTGACTTCCTTCAGCCACAGGTCCGGCCGGATGCCCATGTTGCGGATGCCCGGTGGCAATTCCCACTTGCCGCTTTTCAGGCGGTCAAAGAAGGCTTTTTGCTGGTCTGACAGTTCGGTCCGGCTCATGCGAGTCGTGCTCCGTTTGGGACCGGCCGGTCCGGCGAGAACATGACGATGGCGCCGTCCGCATCGGCAAAGCCGAGCGTCAGCACTTCCGACATGAACTTGCCGATCTGGCGCGGCGGGAAATTAACGACGCCGGCGACCTGTTTGCCGACCAGCGTTTCCGGCGTGTAGTGCACTGTCACCTGCGCCGAGCTTTTCCGCACGCCGACGCCCGGTCCGAAATCGATGACCAGCCTCAGGGCAGGTTTGCGCGCGCCTTCCAGAGGCGCGGCCTCGATCACCGTCCCGATACGGATGTCGATCTCGCGGAAGGTCGCGAAGTCGGTCTCCGCGGTGGAGGGCGCATCCGGCGCATCGATCAGGTGCATCAGGAGGACGTGGCCCCGCCATCGACGACCATCATCTGGCCGGTCATGTAGGCGCCCGCCTTGGAGGCAAGGTACACCGCCGCCCCGGCGATCTCTTCCGGTTCGCCGATCCGCTTCAGCGGCGTGCCGGTCAGGCTGCGTTTCAGCGTCTCCGGATTGTCCCACAGGGCCTTGGCGAAATCAGTCTTGATCAGGCCCGGTGCGATACAGTTCACGCGCACATTGTCCGGCCCGAATTCGACGGCGAGGTTCCGGGCAAGCTGGAAGTCTGCGGCCTTGGAGATGTTGTAGGCCCCGATGACCGGCGAGCCGCGCAGGCCGCCAATCGACGGAGATCGATGATCACCGCGCCATCCTTGCGCCTGCGCATCTGGTAGTGGGACGCACATCTGGATCGGGCCAGCTGTTGGAGATGATGTTGTTCTGCAGGATCTTGGCGAAGGCATCGTCCTCGATGCCGCTCATCGGCCCGTAATACGGGTTCGACGCCGCGTTGCAGCAGACGATGTCGATCTTGCCGAAGGCCTTGTTGGTGGCGTCCACCAGGGCCTGCAGCTCTTCCTTGGACGAAATATTGGCCGGCACCGCAATGGCCGTGCCGTCGCCGTGTTTCGCGTTGATCTCGGCGGCCACTTCCTGGCACGGGCCGGGCTTGCGGGACGAGATCGTCACTTTCGCGCCGGCATCGGCCATGGCTTCGGCGATGGCCTTGCCGATCCCGCGCGAGGATCCGGTGATGACGGCGACTTTGCCGGTAAGATCGAACAGGCTCATGGCAGCGCTCCCTGAAGTTTTTGTATCGGGGCGCAGGCTAGGCCCTCCGGCACGGGGCCGCTAGGGGGTAACCTTGGGGAATGGCCTGCGTCAGATGCCCCATTCATCGCAGAGGATGTCGACCAGCATGTCGGTGCGCTTGCGCACGACATCGGCGGTCCAGGCATCCTGGTCCTGCAGGTCGCGGGTGAGGGCGAAGTCCATGCCGCCGCCGCCATTGAAGTAGACTTCCTTCTTGGCGCGATAGTCCTGCCGGTCGGCCTTCTGGTTCACCTTGTGGGTCAGCAGCACGAAATTGCCGAGCGTGTCGCACTGTTCGCGGCGCTTGGCCGGATCGGGCCAAACGGTCAGCCAGTGGCTTTCCTCGTGGATGTTGCGCGGCAGGACGTGCTCCACCGTGGCGTCGGATTCCGGCGGATAGGTCACCCCGCCCTCAAGCGCAGCGTTGAGGCGCAGCGCCATCGCGCGCCGCTGTCCGAACGTGGCGAAACGGCCAAGCATGCGCTCGCGCGTTTTCTTGGCTTCCGACCGGTCGATGGCGAAAGGGCCGTTCTTGGCGAACAGGATCCGGTCGCTGCTGATCGCATCGACCACCTTGTTGAAGCGGCGATTGCGCTGGTCGCGTTCGCTGATCACCAGCATGATGACATAGGACAGCCGCTCGAGGAGGCTGAAGAATTCCGGGGCCTTCGGATCGCTCGCGCCGCGCTCCACCAGGAATTTCAGGGCCGGGGCGCGCCAGCTGTTCTGGTCGAGGGCGCGCATCTGGTTCAGCTTGTCGCTGATGATCTTCGCATTCGGCCCGTCCTGCACTTCGCCGGTCGTGATCAGGCGGTAGGCTTCGACATACCGCGGCAGGACATCGTCGAGGAACTTGCGCGGCTCGACCCTGGACAGGACCGCTTTCGGGAAAGCCGAGATCAGCTCGCCCTTGCCGGACTTGTCATAGATCGAGCGGATCTGGCGCAGCAGGTCGTCGAACGCAGACCCGCCCAGCGCCGCCTCATGTTCGGCCCAGCGCTCCGAATAGGCGCTCGCTTCCTCGTCGCTGAAGCGGGCGCGCTGGAACAGTTCGGTCTTGATGATGTCGTGGGCGTCCGGCTCCTTCCCGCGCGTGTTGAGCACGCGGAACACCTTGAAGCCCTGTTCCTTGTCTCCGACGACCACCCGGACAAGTGCGCAATGATTCATCACCATATCGGCGAGCGAGCGCCGCTCCTCGTCTGTCATGTCCTTGATCCGGCTCACGAACGCGCTGGCGTTGCGCACCATGCGCTGCTGGCTTTCGCTCTCCACCGGTTCGCTCGGTTCCTTGTCCAGGGTCCGGGTCGCGCCCGGCGTCTGGATCGTGTCGCGGAAGAAGGGGCCGTCCATATGGTTCAGCGTCAGCCGCCAGTTGGCGCCTTCGCCGAGGATCGGGCGGGCATCGTCTGCAATCAGGGCGTGCAGGGCGGCGGCGCGGGCCTTGTCGGTCTCGAGGTCGCGCAGCACGGCCAGCAGGATTGTCAGCGTTGTCAGCCGTTGCTGGCCGTCGACGATCTCAAGCACGCCATTTTCGCTGCCGTGAATCAGCACGATGGCGCCGACGAAGTGCGGCGTGCCGGTCTCGGCCGAATCGATCAGGTCGGTCAGAAGCTCGTTGGCTTCCTTGGCCTCCCAGGAATAGCTGCGCTGGTAGGGTGGCATGCGCAGCTGTTCGCCGGGCGCAAAAATCATTCTGACGGAGCTTTCCTGCGCGCGCACGCCAAGATCGATGCCGCGCTCAATGCTCTGGTCCATTCTGGATACCCCTCTACTCGCCCCTCTCACTAGCCCTTGCCAAATCCCATCACAACGCGAGATGAACCGCGTGCAATGTGTTTCTGTCTGAAGTGTGACGAGAGGGTAACGATATGAGATTGGTTCGCGTAAAGCAGGGCGGTACCGAAAAATTTGGTCGACTGGAGGGGGACTCCTTCATTCCCGTGGGTGCCGAAACGCTTGAAGCTGCCCTGACTGCTGCAGTTTCCGGGCCGCCCGTTCCGCTCTCCGAAGTTGAAATCCTGGCGCCCGTCAAACGCCCGGGGAAAATCCTCGGCATTGGCGTGAACTATTCCGCCCATGCCGCCGAGAGCGTCAGCTTCGTTGATACAAAAAAACCGGACGTGCAGAAGTGGTTCAACAAGCAGGCGACCGCGGTAAATGATCCGTATGCAGACGTACACCTGCCGAAAGTCTCGGAACAGCTGGATTATGAAGGCGAGCTGGTTGTGGTGATCGGCAAGCGCGGGCGCCACGTGCCGCGCGAGCGGGCGTGGGAGATCGTCGCCGGGATCTGTATCGGCTGCGACTATTCCGTGCGGGACTGGCAGCGCGCCAGCCAGACCATGATCATGGGCAAGGGCTTCGACACGCATGCCGTCTTCGGCCCGGCCCTCGTCACCCTGGACGAGATCGCGGACCTCTCCTCGCTGGAAGTCCGCTCCTACGTGAACGGCGAGCAGCGCCAGTCCGGCCATGTCCGCGACATGATCCACGACATCCCCGCCCAGATCGCGCACCTGACTGCCGCCTTTACGCTGGAACCGGGCGACGTGATCTTCACCGGCACGCCGGCCGGGGTCGGCGCCGGTTTCGATCCGCCGAAATGGCTGAAGGCCGGCGACACGGTCCGGGTCGAGATCGACGGGCTGGGTTTCATCGAGAACCAAATCGTGACAGAGCCGGGTCAGACCGTGATTGGCTGATCCGGGGGAACTGCCCGTGCCGCGCTTCGGCTCACTCGTAACCGTCATGTGCCTGCTGCTCGCCGCCGCATGCGGGGGCACATCCGGTCACGATGGATCACACAGGATCACCGTTGCCGACATCAGGAGCACGGATTTCGCCCTCCTGCCGTGCGCGCCGTCGATGCCGGATGCGCCGTGCGTGCTGGCGGTTGCGGGCGGAAAGCGGCTCCTTTTCGGCACCCCGGCCGGCCTCCGCGCCGGCCTGGACCCGGACACGCTCGCCAGCCTTGACGCGGTCCTGCTGTTCTCGCTGCAGGGGCCGGATGTCGAAGGTCTGGACGAGGTGCGCAATGCAGGCTGGACCGCCGGGCGCGAGGGGCCGCTGCCGGTCGGCGGCCCGGCCGGAACCCGTGACACCGCCGCCGCCCTCAACAAGGCCTACGAGCTCTCCGACGCCCAGATCTTCGTCAAGACACCGCCCCGCGGCGGATTCGGCGCGGCCCTGCTCGGTGTCCTGCCCGGAGAGGGCGATGCGAAGGGCCGTGTCTTCGATACAGGCGACCTCGTCGTCACAAAGATCGAGACCGGAGACGGCATGGCCGGCTACTGGATCGACTATGGCGGCAAGCGGGTGGTGCTCCAGCCCTGCGGCATGGACAATGCGGTCCGCTTCAACGAGGTCGAGTCGTTCACCGTCACATGCGGCGGCGAGGGCGGTAGCCGCTGGCCGCTCACGAACCTGAAGTTTCTGGTGCAGGGGGCGAATCCGTAGCCTGGAGAGTAAGGCCGGGCCGCACATTGCTGCGCGGCCCGGGTCTCCCCCGAGACTGCCCCCGCTCCGGCCAATAAGATGGCCGCGGACCGGTGGTGCCGGGACGTGTTATCTGGCTATACTCCGCTCAGGGGCCTGTCCAGCAAGGGAACGCCTTCATAATGACAGTGGCGGTGTCATGTGGCCCCTCGGCAACAATGAGCGGCGGGATTGCCGGGACCCCCAAATTGGGCCAAATCCATGCAATTCGTTAACTAATTGACCTTATCTGTTAATATTGATGGATTGTTTCGGGTGCTGAGCTGATGACGGTTTTCTTGTTCCTCCTGTACATGGCGGCTGGCGCTGGCGCCGGGTATGCCAGCTGGTCGGTACTTGAACTCGGCCTGCCGATTTCTGTCGGCGCGGGCGTGATCACCACCGCGGTTCTCAGCCAGATTCATGTCCTGGTCTCGAATGGGCGGAATCGCCGCGAACTGGACGAGCGCTTGGTCGCGGTCGAGCGCGAGACGCGGGACACTGCGCGCCGTATGGACGTTGCCGAAGCGCGCACCGATGCGGTCGAGGAAACCGTCAAGCACGAGCTGACCGAGCGCCGCGACGCGCTCGTCTCCGAGATGAAACAGCTCGAAGGCCTGATCGACCGCCTGTCGCGCAGCTTCGAGGCCAAGCTGTCCCAGTCCGCCGCCAATCCGGCTGTCGCCCCGCAGGAGGACGCCATCCTCCGCGATGTGCGCGACGCCCTGAAGGATGGCCGGGTGGACCTTCACCTTCAGCCCATCGTGTCGCTGCCGCAGCGCCGAGTCTCCTTCTATGAGGGGTTCACGCGCCTGCGCCGTCCGGACGGATCGCTGATCCTGCCGGCGGAATTCCTCGACGCTGCCCGCCGCGCGAGCCTGATGGGACTGATCGACAATTTCACACTGTTCCGCTGCGTGCAGATCGTCCGCCGCCTCGCCGAGCGCGACCGCCGCGTCGGCGTGTTCTGCAACATCGCCGCAAGCTCACTGGAAGACTCGAACTTCTTTCCCTTCTTCCTGAACTTCATGACCCAGAACCGCGACCTGTCCGGTGCGGTGATCTTCGAGATCCGCGCCGACCGGTTCGAGACGCGCTCGCGCCTGATGCGGGACAATATGGACAAGCTGACGGCTCTCGGCTTCCGCTTCTCCATCGACCATGCCCCGGACCTCGGGCTCGACCTGCCGCGCCTGCAGGCCGCCGGCGTGCGCTTCGTGAAGATGAACGGCCATGCGCTGATCGACCAGCTGCGCGATCCCGCGGGTCCGCGCCCGGTCTCCTCGATCAACCGCCGCGTCGATGGCGAGGAAGTCTCGGCCGTGTTCTCGCGCTATGGCATCACCATGGTGGCCGAGAAGATCGAGGACGAGGCGAGCGTCGTGGAAATTCTCGAATACGACATCCCCTACGGCCAGGGTCATGTCTTCGGTGCGCCGCGCCCGATCAAGGCCTCGCTGATGGAAGAGACGGCTCCGCCGCAGGACATCGTCAACCGCCTGTCGAATTTCGGCTAAGGCGGCGTCCCTCAAATCGCCCCAATCCCGGCATTTCCTGTCCTCTGCATAGATGCGGAGGAAAAGGCATGCGTGCGATCATCCTGGCCCTGGCGGCCTGGTCGGTGGGGACCGCGGCAGCGGATGTGCAGAAAGTGGTGACGAACCTTCCCGGCAACGAAGAGTTCGAGGCGCCGGAAGCCCTGCAGGACATGCAGGAAGGCGTCGTCTGGCTGGACCTGACCATCACACCGTCGCTGGAACCTTCGATCGAGATGTCCGACGGGACCTATTCCGACAACCAGTGCGACGGCCACGGGCCGGTGGATGCGAAATCCGTCTCGGTCAGCACGGGATCCAACCACATGCTCCTGGAGGTCCGCGTCGGCACGCCGGAGCTCAACGCCGCAAACCTTGTTTCGTGTGATTACGCGCCGCAGTACATGAGCGATCTTGATCCCGGCCACGTTACCCGGGTGAAGGGCTGTTATTTCGCCCACGCCACCTCGATCCCCACGGCAGTCTGGTGGATCCTGAACCCGCTTCCGGCGAGCGCCTGCGGTTTCGGCGATTGACCGGCTGACCGGCAGGCCCTACCTCGCCGCGCATGAGTGCACCGCAATTCCCGCAAGGCCTGTCCGAAATCGCCAGCCGCTACGACGCCATCCTGTGCGACGTCTGGGGCGTGATCCACAATGGCCGCAGCGCCTTCACAGAAGCCTGCGAGGCGCTGGTCCGGTTCCGCCGGGCCGGTGGCCATGTCTGCCTCGTCACCAATGCCCCGGTGCCGAAGGCACAGGTGACCCGGTATTTCGCTCCGCTCGGCGTGCCGGACTCAGCCTTCGATGATTGCGTCTCATCGGGCGATGCCACCCGGGCTGAACTTGCCCGCCGCAAGGGCCAGAAGGTCTGGCGGCTCGGCGCGGATGAGGGCTGGGAACACGACCGCCACCTTTATGAGGGCCTGAACCTTTCCTTTGCCGAAGCCGACACGGCCGATCTCCTCCTCTGCATTGGCCTGCGTGACCACGCCAATGAGCATCCGGAAGACTACCGCGACGAGCTGCGAGCCGGGGTCGAGCGCGGTATTCCCATGATCTGCGCCAATCCGGACAAGCAGGTCCGCGTCGGCGGCCGGCTCTACTGGTGCGCCGGGGCGCTGGCCGACGTTTACGAGGACCTTGGCGGCCAGGTGATATATTCCGGCAAGCCTCATCCGCCGATCTATACGCTCGCCATCGAGCGGCTCGAGCGTCTGATGGGCGGCAAGGTGATCGCCCGGGACCGTATCCTCTGCATCGGCGACAGCCCGGCCACGGACGTGCGCGGCGCCAGCATCCAGGGCTTCGACAGCCTCTATGTCGGCACCGGGCTCAAGGAGCATGGCGACGATTTCGAGGAAGAAGTGGCCGAATTGCTGGCAACGTACGGGGAACAGGCGACCTGGGCCATGACGGGCTTGAGGTGGTGACGTCGCGCTTCTAGGCGTGTATCGAGGCCAGCTAAAGAATCGGAGCACTCCCGGAATGACTGAATTCACCGGCTACAAGTTTGAAGACCTTGAAATCGGCATGTCGCACGAAACCGTGCACACGATCACCGCAGACGACATCGCGCGCTTTGCCGAAGTCTCCGGCGACAAAAACCCGCTGCACATGTCGGACGAATATGCCGCCACGACCATGTTCGAGCGGCGCATAGCCCATGGCGCGCTGACTGCCAGCTATATTTCGGGCATCCTCGGCAACGACCTTCCGGGACCGGGCTCGGTGTTCGTGGGCCTGAACATGCGCTTCCGCCGTCCGGTCTATATCGGTGACACCGTGATCGCACGGGCAGAAGTCGCCGAGAAGATCGCGCGCGGCAACCGGGTCGTCCTGAAGATCGAGTGCATTGTGGATGGCAAACGGGTCATCACCGGCGAAGCCGAAGTTGTCGCCCCGAGCCGGGAGGCCTGATTGGCCGTCTATGCCGACTACCGGGGCCTGCCCGCCAGTGCGCGGGGCGCCTCAGTTGCACTCGGCAATTTTGACGGACTTCATGCCGGCCACCGGGCCGTGATGGACGCGGCGCGGCAGGCGGGTGGCGGGAAATTCTCCGTCGCGACGTTTGAGCCGCCCCCACGCGCCTATTTCCGCCCCACCGACCCGCCTTTCCGCATTTTCCGGCCCGACCGGCGCAACAAGGCCATCCTCGCGGCCGGCGCGGACACGGTATTCGAGCTGCCCTTCAACGGCGAAATGGCCTCGATGACGGATGAGGGCTTTGTCCGCAGCGTCCTGGTGGACGGGCTGGGCGTGTCGCATGTCTCGGTCGGGTTCGACTTCCGGTTCGGCCGCGGCCGGATGGGCCATGCCCAGCGCCTAGCGAGCCTTGGCCGGGCGCTTGGCTTCGGCGTCACCATCGTTGACGAAGTGATCGAGATCGGGGCCAAGGCCTCCTCCACCGCCATCCGGCAGGCGCTCCACGCCGGCGAGCCGGAGACGGCTGCGGAATTGCTCGGCTCCTGGTGGATTGCCGACGGTGTTGTCGAGAGCGGCGAGAAGAACGGGCGCACGCTCGGCTTCCCGACCGCCAACCTGCACCTCGGCGAACTGATCCATCCCAAGCACGGTATCTATGCGGTGCGTGCCCGGATCGACCGGCAGGGCGACTGGCTGGACGGTGTCGCCAATTTCGGCCGCACGCCGACGACCGGCATCCGCGACCCGCTGCTGGAGACGCACATCTTCGATTTCGAGGGCGACCTCTATGGCAAATGGCTGGAGGTCCAGCTGATTTCCTATATCCGTCCGGAGCTGAAATTCCCGTCTCTGGACGCTCTGGTTGAAGCCATGCACGCCGACGCTGCAGAAGCGCGCGCGCGGCTCCGGAACCTGAAAAAATAGTAAGAATACGGCTTCCCTTCGTGACCGCACCCCGCCATTCTGGCGCGAACTGGGGACATGAATACGGAGTTTTCCATGCGCACCTTCCTCGCTATCGCAGCAATGGCGTCTGCCATTTCGCTCAACGCGTTTGCAGACGACCTCTCAGCCAACACGTCACTGGCAGACAATGACCGCGTCGTGCGAAGCGTGAACCTCGAGGACCTGAAGGCGATTGCCGTGGCCGAGGGTCACACGATCAACGCCATTCAGGAAAACGGCGATGTCTCGCTGCGCGCCACGACGCCGGACGGCCTGATCTTCCACCTGATCGGCACGGCCTGCGAGACCGAATATTCGGACGACTGCCTCGGATTCATGGTCCAGGTTCGCTATGATTCCGACGAAGACGTCACGATGGAAAGCATCAACGCCGCGAACATCACCTATGCCGCAGTTTCCACCTGGTGGGACAAGGAAGGCGCGACCGTGGGCGTCACGCGCTATGTCATCCTCGATGGCGGCCAGCGGATGGAAAACCTCAAGATCAACGTCGAGAACGCGCTGGCCCTCGGCCCGCTCGTGGCGGATGTCATCTGGCCGTATGACGAAGACGACTACAGCTGGATGTTCGACGACGACGACCAGTAAGGTCCCGGCGACCGCTGCCGCCATATTGCTGACACGGAACGCGGGCAGAATATGCTCGCATCGGTGGAATGTGGCAGACAGAGGCTGATTTTGCGTAAGGCTTTGGCAGCAGCGGGTTTGATCGCGCTGGGCAGCGGGACGGCTGCGGCGCAGGGCATGGATGGCGCCTTGCCTGAAGCGCCGCCACGGCCGGCCCGGTCGCCGGATGTCCTGATCTCCAATATCCGGCTGGATGACCTCCGCCTGATCGTGGACGAGATGGGCGGTGCCTTCCTGGCCGCCGGACAGAATGAATCCGGCTCGCCTTTTGTCTTTGCCCGCCTTCCGGACGGGCTGACGCTGGGCATCTATTCGGTCTGCTCCGATACGGCGGCCACCGACTGCCGGGGTGTCGAGTTCATGGCGGCCTTTGGCTCTATCCTGCCGGACGGGCAGGTCATGGAGATCGACCGGTCGTTTAGCGCCGTTTCGGTCTACAAGGCCGATGCGGACACGGTGCACGTGTCCCGTTACGTGATCCTCGACAACGGGATCACCTGGGGGAACCTGATCGAAAACGCCGCCGTGTTTGACGCCCTTTGCGCCAAGGTGGCCGACCGCCTGTCCTATGGGCCCGCCGGACCGCCGCCATCGCCCTAGTGACAGGTTAACCTCTGCCTGTTAAGGCGCAGGCGATGGAACGGATATACACCATTCGAATTAGCCGCCCGGCTGCGCGCTGACCCCTCCGAAGGGTCTGGGCCAGGCCGGGATTTTCGTATTCGAGCCCTGACGTCCCCCTCAAATCCGTTCAGTAAAGACCCATGACAGACTCCCTGACCGACCGAGATTATCGCGACACCCTGTTCCTGCCCGCGACGGAATTCCCGATGCGCGGCGGCCTGCCTCAGCGCGAACCGCAATGGATTGCCCGCTGGGACGAGCTGAAACTGTACGAGCGCCTGCGCGCCGACGCGAAGGCCCGCGGCGCGAAACAGTGGATTCTCCACGATGGCCCTCCTTACGCGAACGGCCACATCCACCTCGGCACGGCGATGAACAAGATCGTCAAGGACATCATCGTCCGCTCGCACCAGATGGCGGGCTTCGACGCCTCCTACCTGCCGGGCTGGGACTGCCACGGCCTGCCCATCGAGTGGAAGGTCGAGGAAGAATTCCGCGCCAACAACAAGAACAAGGATGACGTGCCGGCCGCCGAGTTCCGCGCCGCCTGCCGCGCCTATGCCGGCAAATGGGTCGACATCCAGAAGAAGGAATTCCGCAATCTCGGCATCGAGGGCGAGTGGGACAATCCCTACCTGACGATGAAGTTCGAGAGCGAAGCCTCCATCGTCGGCGAATTCCTCCGCATGGCGATGACCGGCTCGCTGGTCCGCGGCGCGAAGCCCATCATGTGGAGCCCCGTGGAACGCACCGCGCTGGCCGAAGCGGAAGTCGAATACCACGATCGCAAAGTGCCGGTGATCTGGGTGAAGTTTCCGGTTCAGGGCGCTGATGCGTCCGTCGTTATCTGGACGACCACACCGTGGACGATCCCGGCCAACCAGGCCGTCAGCTACAATCCGGGCATCGCCTATGGCCTCTACGAGGTCGAAACGGTGATGAGCGGGGAAGAGCTGGGCTTTGCGCCTTATGCGAAGCCGGGCGACAAGCTGATCCTTGCAGATGCGCTTGCTGCCGCAGCGATGGATGGCGCCAAAGTGTCCGGCTACAAGCGGCTCGGCGATTTCGATCCGTCCACGATCGGCAAGCTTTCCCACCCGCTTCACGCGATGGACCCGTTCTTCGCGCATGAAATTCCGATGCTTGCCGGCGAGCATGTCACCGACGATGCCGGTACAGGTTTCGTGCACACGGCGCCGGCGCACGGCGAGGACGACTTCAACGTCTGGGTCGAGTCCGGCCGTACGACGCAGGAAATCCGCCAGATCGTCGATCCGGATGGCTGCTACACACCGGACGTGCCGCGCTTTGCGGGCATGGACATCATCCGTACCAGCGGCAAGAAACGCGGCGAGCCGGGCAAGGCGAACAATGAGGTGATCGCCGCCCTTGCCGAGAGCGGGAACCTGCTCGCGCGCGGCATGACGACGATCCGCGATGCGCACTCGTGGCGCTCGAAAGCGCCGGTCATCCGCCGCGCGACGCCGCAATGGTTCATCTCGATGGACAGGCCCGGCCCGAACGGCAAGAGCCTGCGCGAGAACGCCCTCGCCGCCATCGACGCGACCGAGTTCTTCCCGGCCGTCGGCCGCAACCGCCTGCGCGCCATGGTGGAAGGCCGCCCGGACTGGCTGATCTCGCGCCAGCGCAACTGGGGCGTGCCGATCACGATCTTCGTCAACAAGTCGGGCGAGCCGCACACCGCCGCGCTGCCGAAAGCGCAGGCCGATGCCCTCAACGCCGACATCCGCGCCGCGATCACCAAGGGCGGCGTCGAGGCCTGGTTCGATACGCCCACGGATGACTTCCTGACGCCGCACGGCCTCTCGGCTAGCGAGTGGGACAAGGTGACCGACGTGCTCGACGTGTGGTTCGACTCCGGCACCACGCACGCCTTCGCCCTGCGCGAACGTGGCATCATCGACGCCGAGACCGGGCAGGCGGACCTCGACAGAGAAGGCTCCGACCAGCACCGCGGCTGGTTCCAGTCGTCCTTGCTGGAATGCTGCGCGACGCGCGGCATGGCGCCCTACAAGCAGGTCCTCACGCACGGCTTCATCGTCGATGCCGAAGGCAAGAAAATGTCCAAGTCGATCGGCAACACGATCGAGCCGGAAGAGATCCAGAAACAGTACGGGATCGAAATCCTCCGTATCTGGACGGCATCCGGCGACTATACCGAAGACCTCCGCATCTCCGACGAGATCATCAAGGGCTCGGTCGAGACCTATCGCAAGCTGCGCAACACCGTGCGCTACCTGCTCGGTGCCCTCGATGGCTGGACGGATGCCGAAGCGGTCGCACCGGCAGAGATGCCGGGTCTCGAACGCTGGGTGCTGCACCGCCTCGCCGAACTCGATGCGCAGGTGAAGGCCGCCTACGAAGTCTACGACTTCAAGCGGATCATGAGCCTGCTGATCAACTTCGCGGGCGTGGACCTGTCGGCCGTCTATTTCGACATCCGCAAGGACAGCCTCTACTGCGACCCGCGCTTCGACACCGCGAAAGCCTGGGACGAGGCGACCGCCGTGTTCGGCAATCGCCGCCGCGCGGCGCGCACCGTCATGGCCGCCGTGCTCGAGCGCCTGCTCACCTGGCTTGCCCCGGTGATGCCGTTCACGACGGAAGAAGCCTTCCTCGAAAGCCACCTGAAGGACAAGGCGGCCTCGGTTCACCTGCTCCTCTTCCCGGAAACCCCGGACGGCTGGCGCAACGAGGAGCTGGCCGCCCGCTGGGCGAAGATCTTCACCGTCCGCCGTGTCGTCACCGGCGCGCTGGAAGTCGAACGCCGCGAGAAGCGGATCGGCGCCTCGCTGGAGGCGACCCCGGTCGTGCACATCGCCGACGAGTCGCTCGTGAAGGCTTTTGACGGCGAAGATGCCGCCGACCTGTTCATCACGTCCGGCTCGACGCTGGTGAACACGGCCGAAGGCAAGGGCGGCGGCTTCACACTGGACGATACGCCCGGCGTTGTCGTCTATCCGGAGAAAGCCGCCGGCATCAAATGCCGCCGCAGCTGGAAATATTTCGACCCGGCTGCCGCCGATCCGGCCTTCCCGGACATCACGCCCCGCGATGCCCTGGCCGTAAAGGCCTGGGACAAGGCGCACGCCTGACATTACAGGGGCTTCATCTCCCACAGGGATGAAGCCCTTTCCTGCACGGAATCGCTTGATCTGCGGGGAACTAGCTGCAATCTCCCCGCATGCAGATGAAACCCGCTCAGGTCTGGCCGCTGGCCCTCATTCCGGTGACCGTAATTGCCGATCAGGTCAGCAAATACTGGGTCCTGTCGAATCCCCGCTTCCACGCGATGGAATGCTTCCACGACAAGTCCGCTTGCGGCATGATCGAGCTGCCCGGTCCGATCGACCTGTCGATGGTCTGGAACCGCGGCATGAGCTACGGCATGTTCCAGTCCGAGGGCATGGGGCGCTGGGTCCTGGCGGCCATCATGCTGGTAATCGCGCTCGGTTTCCTGCGCTGGCTGCTGGTGGCGAAGGACGGTTTCCTGAGACTATCGCTGGCGCTGGTCATCGGTGGGGCCTTCGGAAACCTGATCGACCGGGTCCGTTTTGGCGCCGTGGTCGACTTCATCAATGCCGGCGCGCTTCATTTTCCCTGGGTTTTTAACGTTGCCGACGCTGCAATCAGTGTTGGTGCGGTCTTGCTGTTTTTCGATCAGTTCGTACTCTCTGGCCGCAAGCAGGCCAAAAGCCCCAGCTAGACAAGTGTAACGTAAAGGCGAGGACGCCCCATGAAGACGCAGCTTTCCCTTCTGGCCCTTGGCGCCGCGTGCCTGACAACGGCAGCCTGCTCGTCGGGCGCGTCCGGCGCACGCACGCCGGACGAGTTCCGGGTCGTTACCAAGGCGCCGCTGACCGTGCCGCCGGACTATTCGCTGCGTCCGCCGGGCGCCGGCCAGTCGGTCCCGGCCGAGGTCGAGGCTGCCCAGTCCGACAACGTCTCCGCCTTCGGCTCCTCGTCCGGCACGAATGCCAGCGCTTCCGAGCGCGCGCTCGTGGCCTCCGCCGGTGCCAACGCCGTCAGCCCCATGATCCGCACGCAGCTCGACTACGAGTCCACCAAGACCATCCGCAAGTCGACCAGCATCGCCGACCGGGTCCTGTTCTGGCGCAAGGACAATCCGGAAGATGCTGCTTCGGCCGCAACCGATAACGCGACGGGCAATGGCGAAGTGACAATCGACAGCTCGTCCGCCAAGCCGCGCCTGAAGCTGCCGGGCACCTGATCGCCCGTTCCAGTCCTGTTTTCCAACTCCAGCAAGGGACCAAGCCCATGAAACGGACACTGACCGGAGGGCTTGCGGCCCTTGCCGTCTTTGCCTTGCCCGCGATTGCCGACACCGCCGCAGAGCCGGCGGAGGCCTGGGCGCCGACACTGTTCAATCTCGACAATGGCATGCAGGTCGTGGTCATCCCCGATCACCGCGCGCCCGTCGTCACCCACATGGTCTGGTACAAGGTCGGCGCGGTCGATGAGGCACCGGGCAAGAGCGGCATCGCCCACCTGTTCGAACACGTGATGTTCCAGCAGACCGACAACCTGGCGCCCGGCGAGTTCGATGACATCGTCTCGCGCAACGGCGGCCAGTCGAACGCTTTCACCAGCTGGGACTACACCGCCTATTTCGAACGCGTGGCCAAGGAACAGCTCGGCACGATGATGGCGCTCGAAGCCGACCGCATGGTCAATCTGGTCATCGACGACGATCCGAAGGGAGCCTTATTTCCGAACGCGACGTGGTGAAGGAAGAACGCCGCCAGCGCATCGACAACAATCCGGGCGTCATCCTGCAGGAACAGGTCCTCTCCACGCTCTGGAAAGGCCATCCCTACGAGATCACCGTGATCGGCAACATGGACGAGGTTGCCGCGCTGACGCCGGAAGACGGTCTCAACTTCTACCATGAATACTACAGCCCGGAGAACGCGATCCTCGTGGTCGCCGGCGACGTGACCCCGGAAGAGGTCCGCACGCTGGCCGAGGAGCATTACGGCAAGATCGTTCCCACCGGCACGGCCCACGGCCAGCGCAAGTGGCAGTCCGTCTCGCTGCTCACCGAGAACGTCTCGCTTTCACATTCCGATCCGAAAGTGCGCCAGCCGGTCTGGAGCCGATATTACAATGGCGTCTCGCAATACCGCACGCCGCATGAGGCGCTCGCTCTCGATGTCGGGCTTGAAGTGCTCGGCGGCGGCATGACCAGCCGGCTCTACCAGTCGCTCGTCGAAACCCAGCAGGTCGCAATCAATGCCGCGTCCTACGCCTGGACCGACCTGCACGACGAAGGCCCGGCCGTCCTCTCGGGCAGCCCCGCGCCGGGCGTCAGCATGGACGATCTCGAAGCGGCGATCATGGCCGAGGTCCAGAAGACGCTGGATGAGGGCTTCACCGACGAGGAAGTCATCCGCGCCCGGAACAAGCTCGCCGCGCAGGCCATCTATGCCCGCGACAGCCAGTCCACGATGGCGAACATTTTCGGCGAAACGCTCGCCGAGGGCGGCACGATCGACGACATCCTCAACTATCCGGACGAGGTGAGATCGATCACGACCGAGGAAGCCATCACCGCCGTCCGCAAGGTGTTCGGTCCCGACCGGCACTATATCGAAGCCCGCCCGCTGCCGGCCGACGAGGAGAACTGAGATGAAATACGCAACCTTTGCTGCCGGCCTCCTCTTGGCCACCAGTCTCACCGCCTGTGCCGCATTCAATCCGCCGCCGGCCGAACCGGCCGCTATGGTCGAAATCGTCACCGCGCCGGAACCGGCGCCGCTCGAAGTGACCGTCCATTCCGGCGACTTTGCCGAGATCCAGCAATTCACGACGCCGGGCGGGGCTTCGGTCTGGCTCGTCTCCGAGCCGTCCATTCCGATCCTGTCGCTCGAAATGGCCTGGAAAGGCGGCGAAGCAGCCGATCCGGATGGTCTCGAAGGCCTTGCCGATGCGGTCGTCTACAACATGAATGAAGGCGCTGGCGATCTGGATTCGCTCGCCTTCCAGACGCGCATGGAAGACCTCAACATGAGCTTCGGGTGCGAGGCCTCCAATGACTGGACGTCCTGCTCGGCCTCGATGCTGACCGACAATGCCGAAGACGCGATGGCGCTCGTCGCGACAGCCTTTGCCGATCCGCGCTTCGACGAGGGCCCGTTCGAGCGCTTCCGGCGTGAACAGCAGGTCGGCCTCAAGACCCGCGAGACCAATGCCGGCTTCCTCGCCTGGCAGGCCCAGACGCAGGCTCTGTACCCGAACCATCCCTATGCACGGATCAAGTCCGAGGAAAGCATCGCCGCGCTGACGCCGGAACTGGCGAAGGAGCAGATGCGCAAGCTGATGGTGAAGGACCGCCTCCTCGTCACCGCCGTCGGCGCCGTGACGCCGGAGCAGCTCGCCCCGATGATCGATGAAGTGATTGCCGGCCTGCCGGAGACGTCCGAACTGCCGGAGACCGCCGACATCTTCCTGCCGGAGCTTGAGCCCGCCGGTCCGGTTGTCGTCGACCTGCCGCAGCCGCAGACGCTCGTCCAGTTCACCGGCCCCGGCCTGAAGCGCGAAGATCCTGACTTCTTCCCGGCCTTCGTGCTGAACTACACCTATGGCGGCGGCGGCTTCTCCAGCCGCCTGATGGACACGCTGCGCGTCCAGAAGGGCCTGACCTACGGCATCTATACGGGCCTCTCCTATGGCGAGCACCTGCAGACCTGGGGTGGCAGCGGCCAGACCAAGAACGAGAGCGCCGGGGAATTCATCGCCGGCATCAAGGAAGAGATGCAGAAGCTGGTCGACCAGGGCATGACCGCCGAAGAACTCGACGATGCCAAGGCCTATCTCACCGGCTCCTATCCGCTCGGCTTCGACTCGAACGCCAAGATCGCCGGCCAGATGATGGGCGTGCGCCAGGACGAGATGGGCATCGACTATTTCGACCGCCGCAACGCGATGGTGAACGCCGTCACGCTGGAAGACGTGAACCGCGTCGCAGCCGAATATCTCGATCCGGACAAATATCTCTTCATCGCCGTCGGCCAGCCGCAGGGCATTGAAGACGAGGAATTCGAGACCGAGGACGTCGCCGCCGAATAGGTCAGTCCGCAGACCGGCGCGGGGTCGCAAGGCCCGGCGCGCCGGTCGAGGCGGCTTGCTCGCGGCAATAGCGGTAGAGCTCCGCCGGGCGTCCGCCCGTGCCCGTCTCCATCGCGCCCGTGCCCTTCACCAATCCCGTCTTGTCCAGCGCGCGGCGGAAGTTCTGCGTGTGCAGGCCGAGGCCGAGAATGGCCTCCACCGTCCGCTGCAGGGCGGAAAGCGTGAAACGTTCCGGCATCAGTTCGAACACGACCGGGCGGTACTTGATCTTGCCCCGCAGGCGCGAGATCGCTGTGGCGAGGATCCGCCGGTGGTCCGACGCCATCGCTTCGCCGAGGCAGATGTCCGGCTGGGCGAGGTTCGCATCCCGCGAGCATTCGGCCACCAGGCCCGCCTCGTAGAGCAGCTCATAACGGTCCAGCACGCGCTCCTCGGCCCAGCGGGCTCCGTCGAGCCCGAAGGCGATCTTCGCCCGCTCCAGACGCATGTCTTTTCCGGCCGCCCAGGTATAGAGCCGCGGCGCGATCTGCTGGTCCAGCATGGCCGGCCGTCCGCCGCGATGGTCCTCCCAGGGGAAGTAGCGATACCAGTTCTGCCAGCGCGCCTCGAAGCCGACCCCGGCCGGACGGGCGTCCGGCGTCAGCGCCAGGTAGCCGACGGAGATCACGCGCGCATGCGGCGGGGCATCGGTCAGCGTCGCTTCCGGCGTCTCCCGGTCACGGTCGCCGAACGTGTAGAGTTGTTCGACATAGCCGAGTTCGAAACCCGTCTGCTCCCGCACCCAGCCGCGCAGCGACAGGTCGAACGTCCGGTGGCGGTCCGGGTGGAACGGACCGAAGGGCAGCGCATCCTCGCTGCCGCGCCTCGTCACCAGCACCAGCGGCGTCTCGTCCTCGATGGCGACCATCACGGCCGACAGGCCGATCAGCAGGGGGGAAGCGGAACGCATCATGGGGCGCCGATCTCGTTCATGAGTTGGCCGAACCGGGCAAGGAAGGCGGCCTGCGCGTCCGGCACGGATTTCGGCGCAAGGCGAAGGCGAACGGTTTCCGGCGGCTTGCCGAAGAAGCGGTTCGCTTCCTCTACCTCGAACCCGGCGAGTTGCGTCGCCTCGAACCAGGCACAGATCATGTCGGCCTTCTTGATTGCCTTCTTGAGGGTCGCCGGGGTCACCGGTGGCAGGCCGAACCGGATATGGATTGCCTCCTGCAGCCTGGCCTCGATCTCCTTGTAGCCTTCGCCGAGCAGCGCCTTGAAGGGCGAGATCATGTCGCCGATCACATACTCCGGACTGTCGTGCAGCAGGGCGGTCAGGCCCTGTTTCGCCGTCAGGGACGGATCGAGCTTGCGGCAGATCCGTTCCACGATCACCGAATGCTCGGCGACGGAAAAGGCGTGCTCGCCCTTGGTCTGGCCGTTCCACCGGGCGACACGGGCAAGGCCATGGGCGATGTCCTCGATCTCGACATCCATGGGCGAGGGGTGGGCAAGGTCCAGCCGCCGTCCGGACAGCATGCGCTGCCAGACCCTCGGAACCTTAACGGATTGCATTGTGCGCGCAGTCATCCGGCCCATCCTTAAGGCATTGGTAGCAAGGGTAAAGAAAGCAAGGCAATCTGGTTACGAACCCGCCCTGTCTCTGCCACGAATTTCAAATGCGCTGTTAAGGCCTTTGGGGCAAAAACGCATCACCAAAGCGCGGCACCCTGTTCCCCCGGCGGCCGCAAAAAAAGAAGGTGATGACCATGCTCGACGCGATGACCCAGATTGCTCCCTGGCAGGTGATGGCTTTCTGCGTCTTGCTGATGGGCGGCATCGTCATCGTGGTCGAAGCCGCCCGGTCCAGCCGCGAAGCGCTCTGGGGCGACCTGTTCGCCGACGACGAAGACTAGGTCTTACGCCGTCTTTTCCACGAACACCGTGCCGGCCGAATAGCCAGCGCCGAACGAGCAGATCAGGCCCTTTTCGCCGGGCTTGAAGTCCTGCGAGTGCTTGTGGAAGGCGATGATCGACCCGGCCGAGGACGTATTGGCATAGGTATCCAGCACAGTCGGGCTCTCGTCGGAATTGGCCTCGTGGCCCAGCACCTTGGAAGAGATCAGCCGGTTCATGTTGGCGTTGGCCTGGTGCAGCCAGAGGCGGCGAAGATCCGTACCCTGAAGGCCGAGCTCGTCCATATGGTCGACGATCATGTTCGCCACCATGGGCACCACTTCCTTGAACACCTTGCGGCCTTCCTGCTTGAACAGCTTGTCCGGCGCATCGACGCCCTCCGGAGCCGCGCGGTTCAGGAAGCCGAAATTGTTGCGGATATTGTTCGAGAACTCGGTTTTCAGCTTGGTGCCGAGGATCTTCCAGTAGCCGGCCGGGGCGAAGCTCTCCTCTTCCACCAGCACGGCGGTGGCGACGTCTCCGAAGATGAAGTGGCTGTCGCGGTCGGTGAAGTTGAGGTGGCCGGAGCAGATTTCCGGGTTCACCATCAGCACCGAGCGGGCTGAGCCGGTGCGCACGAAATCGGCGGCCGTCTGGATACCGAATGTGGCCGAGGAGCAGGCGACGTTCATGTCGAAGGCAAAGCCGCCGATGCCGAGCGCCTGCTGAACCTCGATGGCCATCGCGGGGTAGGCGCGCTGCATGTTGGAGGCGGCGCAGATCACCGCGTCGACATCTTCCGGTTTGCGGCCGGCGCGTTCCAGTGCGTCCCGGGCGGCATTGACGGCGATCTCGGCGAGGACGGAAATCTGCTCGTTCGGGCGTTCCGGAATGCGCGGTGCCATGATGTCCGGGTTCAGCACACCGGTCTTGTTCATCACGAAGCGTGACTTGATGCCCGAGGCCTTCTCGATGAATTCGACCGAGGAATGTGTCTTCGGCTCGATCAGGCCGGCGGCGATATCGGCCTCGCGTTCGCGGTTCCAGAGGTCCGCCCAGGCATTGTAGCTGGCGACCAGTTCTTCATTGGAAATCGAATATGGCGGCGTCCACAGTCCCGTGGACGAGATGACGGCGTTTTTCATTGTGCCCTCTTAGATGCGGTCCGCGCGCGGTTCGCGCGGCAAGGTCCTGATTCCTATTCCGATTTTCTCTAGCGCGCCTTGGCCGGGCGGTCGAGGTACCGCGTCAGTGGGGCAGGCTGAGGCCGGAATCGACGGTTTGCCGGGCATCCTCGCTGGAAAGGCCGGAGGCCTCGAGCTCGGCCTGGCGCCGTTCGGCCGCTTCCCGGTCGGTCTGGACCTTCTCGGCATCGCGGCGTTCACGCGCCTCGATCAGGGCAAGTTCGGTCTTGATACAGGCCGCGCGCTCTTTCGGCCCCGGCGTGTAGCTGCAGCGGGAATAGGCCTCGGCCTGGTTCGCTTCATTGTTGCTGGCCGCAACGCACCCCGCCATCAGCGGCAGGGCGAGGGCGATCAGGAGCGCGGGGGCGGGGAATCTTTTCATGTCAGACCTTCTGCACGTCGCGGTGACGCGGACAAGTTACCTCATGGTCATTCACCATGCCAACCGCCTGCGCCCAGGCGTAGACGATGGTCGGGCCGACGAATTTGAAGCAGCGCTTCTTCAGGTCCTTCGACATGGCCGTGGACCAGTCGGTAAAAGTCGGCGCGGTCCGGAAGTTCTTCCACTTGTTGATGATCGGCTTGCCGCCGACAAAGCCCCAGCAATAGTCGGAGAAGCCTTCACCGGCTTCTTCCATGGCCAGGTAGGCCTGCGCATTGCCGATCACGGCATCGATCTTTTTCGGGCTGCGGATGATGCCCGGGTTCTTCAGCGCCTTCTCGGCGCGCTTCGGCGTCCAGCGGGCCAGCTTTTCCGGGTCGAACTGGTCGAACTCCTCGCGGATCGACTCGCGCTTGCGCAGGATCGTGATCCAGGAGAGGCCGGCCTGCATGCCGTCCAGCTGCAGCTTCTCCCACAGTGCCCGCCCGTCATATTCCGGCACGCCCCATTCCTCGTCGTGATAGGCGCGGTAGAGGCTGTCCTCCATCGGCGCCCAGGCACAGCAAACTGTCTCACTCACCGGAAGCGTCCTCCGTCAGGGCCTCGATTTCGGCCTTTGCCCAGTCCGGCAGGTCGAACCGGACCTCATGGCCATTGCAGGTCAGTATCTGGGACTGTTCGAGCGCCTTCGCCAGCCGGTCGGTGCGCACCAGCGCGAGGCCGGTGTCTCCCGCAACGCTGGTCACCGTTCCAATGGGAGCGGCGGCGAGGATGTCCGCGCCCGCCTCCAGCGCCGGCCCGTGCACGACCAGCGTGCGCTTGCGGATCTTGCCGCGGCGCTTCATCCGGCTCGCCACTTCCTGGCCGACGAAGCAGCCTTTCTTGTAGTCCACTCCGCCCATCACATCCATGTTGATGTCGGTCGGGAACACCTCGCTCGCGCGATAGTCCGCGCCCCATTCGGGCACGCCTGCCGCGATAGCCGTCGTGCGCCAGCGCTCCGGCGGGATGGGGGGCTCGGCATCGGCTTGCGAAGCCGGCACATACCAGCGCCACCACAATTTCAGGCTGCGCGGGTCATCGTCACCCTCCTTGGACGTGACGGCAGCCAGCGTTTCATCAATGCCGATGTCCACCTTCGCCCGTAGCCGGAACAGCTTCAGGCGTTTCATAAGGTCTTCTGCGGCATCCTCATGCACGTCGAGCAGAACGCCGTCGGCCGTTCGCTGCGTGAGATAGTCTGCGATCACCTTGCCCTGAGGGGTCAGCAGCGCGCCATAGCGTATCTGCCCCTCATCCCAGTCCTGGACGCTGTTTGTAACTGTCCGTTCCAGCAGGGCGATGGTGTCGGGGCCGGCAAGGCGGATCAGGGTGCGGTGCGGGAGGCGGCTCATGCGCCTGATCTAGGCCGCTCCGCCGTGCGCCGCAATGGCGGGGTGCCTAGCGCCGGAACACGAAATAGCGGTTGAGGACATAGTTCGTGGTGAACGAAGCCCCGACGCCCATCGCGAAATAGAGGCTGACCCAGAGACCGTCCGGCGCCCGCATATGTTCCAGCGCGGCAATAATGCCAACCCGTACCAGTCCCGCCACACACAGGACGGCGACGTTTGCAGCCATCCGTTTTGCTGAAAATCCCGAACTTTCCTCGCGGAACGTCCAGAACTCATGGACGAGATAGAATGCCGATCCGGTGGTGAAAAAACTGATCGCGGCCGCCACGGACAGGTCCAGCCGCGCAACGTGATAGAGCACCATCGTCAGGAGATAGTCAGCCGCCAGGGCTGCGAGGCTGGCAGCGAAATAGCGTGCACCGGGATTGTCCCGGAGCCGCCTGGCCGCTTCGCCGTCGATCGTCATTCGCATCCAAGGGCCCGTGCTGGCTGCAGATCCGGCCAGACTAGACGGAATTCCCTAACAGGGCCCTGCCGGTGCGGAGGCGTTCAGGCGCTCGTCTTTTCCCTGGCCGGCCAGGGCTGGAACTTCGCGGGCGGCGGGGAGGGCTTGAATTCGGTCTCGTCGAGGGCGGCGAGGGCGCGTTCCCGGTCGGCCGGCGTGAACTTGCCCGTGGTGGCGCAGAATTCGACCATGTTGCCGTTCGGGTCCCGCGTGTAGACCGAGTGGCACCAGTTGTGGTCGATCTCCAGGACATCCAGCCCGGCCGCATTCCAGCGGTCTTTCCATGCCAGCAATTCCTCAACCGTATCGACCGTGAACGAGTAATGGTTCGTCCCCGGCGGCAGGCCGCCGGCCTCGTTCAGGTCGTACTTGTAACTGTCTTGCCCGGCCGTTTCGTGCAGTTCCCAGAAGGCGATGAACCGGTTGTTGTCGCCGTCCATGCGATAGAAGAAATGCTTGCCCCAGCCGCCGCCGGGGATCGGCCCGACTTCGACCTTCACCAGTTCAAAGCCCATGATGCGTTCGTAGAAATCGTGCGTCGCCTTCATGTCTTTCGCGGCGAGGGCGAGGTGATGATAGCTCATGTCAGTCCTCCTTTGTGTCCACCATGTTCATGACATCGGCGCTGTCGCCGGTGGGGGCGGGGATCTCGACCACCCGCTCATCGACATCGTCATATTCGAGGCGCAGGGCCCGGCTCATGATGGCGTGCATCATGTAGGTGCAGGTGATGTAGGTGAATTCGAGGATTTCCTCGTCGCTGAGGTGGCGCTTCATCGCTTCGAATACGCCGTCCGGAACGCGCCCGCGGTCCAGCACCAGCGCATCGGTATAGGCGAGCAGGGCGCGTTCGACCTCGCTGTAGCAATCGGCGACCTGCCAGTGCGGGATCGCCTGCACCTGTTCCTCGGTAAAGCCGCAGTCGCGCGCCGCCTTGCAGTGCTGTGAGAACACGAACTGGCTGCCGACGGCATAGCCGGCGCGGATCTGGCCGAACTCGCGCAGTTTCGCGCTCAGCTTGCGGGCAGGCGAGCGGTAGAAGCGGAACCCCTCTGTCGTGTGATGGAATGCATCGGGCACGATGTTGAACACCGTCCACCAGTTGCCGGGCGTCCCTGTCGCGGTGCCCGGCTGGGTCAGCGGGTCCCGGTCGCCGAACAGGAGATCGAAAATCCTGTTCGCATACTCGTTTCCGGCCTCGCGTCCGGCCTCCTTCAACCTTGGCATTCCCGATACCTCCCGACGCGATGTGTCCCGCATTTGGGGGACAACGTACGCGTAAAGCGGGGGGCAGCCAAGCGTCACCCGACGTCACGTTGTCTGCAGGGACACCGGGTGACAGGCGCGGCCGCCGGGCGCATATAGGGGCGCATGAGCGAGACCTATGATCTGATCCTTCGCGGCGGCACTGTCGTCACTCCCGGTGGCGAGATGCAGGCCGATATCGGCGTCCGGGGCGAGCGCATTGCCCGCATCGGCGACCTGTCCGGCGCCTCGGCAGGCGAAATCTACGGCGCGGCCGGCCTGCACATCCTGCCCGGCATCATCGACAGCCAGGTCCACTTCCGCGAGCCGGGCCTCGAATACAAGGCAGACCTCGAAACAGAGGCGCGCTCCGCCGCCCTTGGCGGTGTCGTCGCCGTCTTCGAGATGCCGAACACCAATCCCGCCACAACGACGCCGGAACTGCTTCAGGACAAACTGAACCGCGCTGCGGGCCGCATGGATGTGGACCACGCCTTCTATGCCGGCGCGACCCACCAGAACGTGGACCTGCTGCCCGTGATGGAGCGCATGCTCGGCTGCTGCGGGGTAAAGGTCTTCATGGGCGCCTCCACCGGCGACCTGCTGATCAAGGACGACGAAGGCGTCGAGGCTGTCCTGCGCGCCATCAAGCGCCGCGCAGCCTTCCACTCCGAAGACGAATACCGCCTTGAGGAACGCCGCAGCCTTGCCGTCACCGGCGACTGGCGCAGCCATCCCGTGGTCCGCGATGTCGAGGCGGCTGTCTCCTCCACCACGCGCCTCCTGCGCCTTGCCCGCAAGGTCGGCAAGCGCATCCACGTGCTGCACATCTCAACCGCAGAGGAGATGGAGATCCTGCGCGACGCAAAAGACGTCGCCAGCGTCGAGTGCCTGCCGCAGCACCTGACCCTCGCAGCGCCGGAATGTTACGAACGTCTCAAGGGCTATGCCCAGATGAACCCGCCAATCCGCGAGCAGCGCCATCAGGACGCCATCTGGCGCGCCCTGAATGCCGGCATCGTGGACGTGATGGGGTCGGACCATGCTCCGCACACGAAGGAAGAAAAGGCGCGGCCCTATCCGGCAAGCCCCTCCGGCATGCCGGGTGTGCAGACGACGGTGCCGATCATGCTGACGCATGTGAACAACGGGAAGCTCAGCCTGCAGCGCTTTGTCGAACTGACCAGCGCCGGGCCGCAACGCGTGTTCGGCCTCGCCGACAAGGGCCGTATCGCCGAGGGCTATCATGCCGACTTCACGGTCGTCGACCTGAAGCGCAAGGAAACGATCACCAATGACTGGTCGAAGTCGAAATGCGGCTGGACGCCATTCGACGGCTTCGAGGCTACTGGCTGGCCGGTTGCCACCATCATCCGCGGCGGCTTCGTCATGCGCGACGGCGAGATCGTGAAGAAGGGCGGCGGCAAACCGGTCCGCTTCAATGAAACCCTGGAGCCGGCCAATTGATTCCAGCAGGGGTGATGGATGGCTTGCGCGCGCGCTATGGTGAGCCGCAGCGCCATTATCACACATGGGCGCACATCGAGGCGCTGCTGGGCCATTACCGCCGTTGGGTCCGATACCTGAACCGGCCGGGTCCGGTCCTGTGGGCGCTGTACTGGCATGACGCGGTCTACGATCCGCAGGCAAAGGACAATGAGGAGCAGAGCGCGCAGCTTCTGCTGCGCGACGCGGCCGGCCACCTGTCGCCGCAAGACATGACCTTTGCGGCAGCCATCATCCGTGCCACCGCGACCCATACCGTGCCCGACGCATTATCTGCGAGCGATGCCGAGGACCTCGCCCTCTTCCTCGACATGGACCTCTCCATTCTTGGCGCACCCCAGCCGGTCTATGACCGGTACGAGCAGGACATCCGCGCGGAGTATGCCTTCGTTCCGGAAGCGGCGTACCGGGCCGGACGGGGGACAATCCTGAAGGACTTCCTTGCCCGCCCGCGCCTTTACTTCACCGACATCGCCCATACAGAGTGGGACGCACAGGCACGGGCGAATCTGGCGCGTGCCGTAGGGGCGTTGGAGCCGGGGTCATGACACATCATCGCAAAGGCCTGAACCGGGCCCTGTTCTGGTTGTATGAAGGTCATGGCAGGTGGCCCTTCATCTTCCGCTGGGCGCTCCTGATCTTCGATTTCGTGACGATTGCCTACTTTCTCTGGGCGCCATTCGAGCTGCGCGGCCATCGCCACGTCTGGATCGACTACGTCATCGGCGGCGTAATCGCGATCGACTACCTGGCTCGGTTCTATATTGCCCGGCACCGGTTCAATTTCTTTTTCCGGCCGGTGAACCTGGCGGATCTGATCGTCGTTGTGACAATGTTCGCGCCGCTGCTGGTGTCGAACTTCGCCTTCCTGCGCGTCCTGCGGGCAATGCGCGCCATCCGTGCCTTCACCTTCATCCGGCGGGTGAAGATCCTGACACCGTTCTTCCAGCGCCACGAACGGGTCATCGACAAGGTGACCAACCTCGTCGTGTTCGTCTTCATCATGTCGGCGTTGGTCTACGCGACCCAGGTCGGCATCAACCCGAGCATCCATTCCTATCTCGATGCGCTCTATTTCACCGTCACCAGCCTGACCACGACCGGCTATGGCGACGTCCTGATGATCGGGCGCTGGGGGCGTATCCTCTCCATCGTCATCATGGCGCTCGGTCTCACCCTGTTCCTGCAGCTCCTGAAGGCGATCATCGAGCCGAACGACAAGGTGGAGTATGAATGCCCGGAATGCGGGCTGATGATGCATGACCGTGATGCGGTCCATTGCAAGCATTGCGGCCATGTGGTCCACATTCCGACACGCGGCCTCGTCTAGGCCGGAACAATAATAAAATCAGGGAGTGCCACGAGGTGGCCGATACAGCTCATATTCCGTTCCGCGAAGTGCCTTACCTGCCGCTGAAGCTGAAAGTGGACCGGCGGCCGGGCGGCACGATCTATCTCGATAACGGCAATCCGCTGAAAGCGTGCCCGCCGCACATGCTGGCGCCGCTGGTGAAGTGGGCTGCCGAAGCGCCGGACCGGATCTGGCTGGCCGAGCGCCATCGGGAAGGCGGCGAAGGCTGGCGGGAAGTGACCTATGCGCAGGGCCTCGCCACGGTGAAGCGGCTGGCGCAGGGCTTCCTCGACGCGGGCGCCGGACCGGACGCGCCGACCATGATCCTGTCGGCCAACTCGGTCGATCATGCGCTCGTCAAGTATGCCGCCATGTGGGCCGGCAGCCCGGTCGTCCCGGTAACGCCGGCTTATGCGCTGCTCTCGGAAGACCTTGGCCGCCTGAAATATATCGACCAGCTGATCGCGCCGAAATTCATCTTTGTCGAGGATGGCGCGGCCTACCAGCGCGCGCTCGACGGGCTCGGCATGGAGGGCCGCGTCGTGCTCCATGGCGGTGATGCGCCCGAGCGCTGCGATGCCGTGCGCACCGAACAATTCGGCCGTTCGCCCGGCCCGGAAGTCGAAGCCGCCTATGCGCGCCTGACGCCGGATACAGTCGCCACCTACATGATGACGTCCGGCTCCACGGGCGAGCCCAAGGCCGTGATCAACCTTCACTCCATGGTGGCCTCGAACTCCAAGATGATCCGCTCCGTCTGGGACGAAGAACGTCTCGACGAGATCACCGGCGGGCCGCAGGTCATGTGCAACTTCCTGCCGTGGAGCCATACCTATGGCGCCCATTCGATCCTGCACAACATGCTCGACTGGGGCGGCACACTTTATATCGACGAAGGCGCCCCGACGCCGGCGCGCCTGAAGGCGATGATCCGTAACCTGAAGGAAATCCCGCCCACCCAGCATACGACCGTGCCGGCGGCCTGGGCCGCGCTTGCCACCGAGCTGGAGCATGACCAGGACCTTGCCGAGATCTTCTTCTCGCGCCTCATCTGCATGGCCTATGGCGGCGCCTCGATGGGTCAGGACATCTACGAGCGCATCCAGGCCGTCGCCGTGCGCACGACGGGCGAGCGCATTTCGCTGTCCGCCGGGTATGGTGCGACCGAGACCTCGCCGACTGCCTCCAACGTCCACTGGCCGAACAACCGGATGGGCCTGATCGGCCTGCCTCTGCCGGGTAATACGTTCAAGCTCGTGCCGGCAGGCGAGAAACTGGAACTGCGCGTGAAAGGCGTGAACATCACGCCCGGATACTACCGCAACCCCGCCAAGACCGCCGAGGCCTTCGATGAGGAAGGCTATTACAAGCTCGGCGACGCGGTGAAATTCGTGGACCCGCAGAACCCCGAACGCGGTCTCGCCTTCGACGGGCGCACGGCGGAGGAGTTCAAGCTCTCCAACGGTACGTGGGTTTCCGCAGGAACCGTCCGCGTGCAGGCCGTCGCTGCGACCGGCGGAGCACTGTCGGATGCAGTCGTCTGCGGCCTCAACCAGGCGGATGTCACGCTGCTGGGCTTCCTCAACGAGGCCTGGTGCCAGCGACATGTCGGCGAGGCCCTGCCTCTGGACCAGCTCACCCGCCATCCGAAAGTGCTCGAACATATCCGCGCGAGCTTTCAGGCGCACAACAAGGCCCACCCGAACCCGGCCGGCCGGATCGCCCGCATCCTGCTCCAGCCGGTCCAGCCGCGCGCCGATGCCGGCGAGATCACCGAGAAGGGCTACATCAACCAGTCCCGCACCCAGGACCTCCGCCGCGCAGAGGTCGACAAGCTATATGCCGCAGCGCCCGCCGCGGATGTCATAGACCTCAGCCATTGATCCCGGCCGCCGGCAGGGTAGACAGGCTGAAAGAGAAGACAGGAAGGAAACGCCATGGCCGCCGACACGCATGTTCAAACCATGACGGGCGCCGAGGCGCTCGTCTCCACGCTGGCCGATCACGGCGTCACCGCCTGTTTCGCCAATCCCGGCACGTCCGAGATGCACCTCGTCACCGCACTCGACCATGAGCCGCGCATCCGCTCGGTCCTCTGCCTGTTCGAAGGCGTCGCCACCGGCGCGGCGGACGGCCATGCGCGCGTTACCGGCGGCCCGGCGATGACGCTGCTCCACCTCGGCGCCGGCTACCTGAACGGCGGGGCGAACATCCACAATGCCAAGCGCGCCTGGACCCCGATGATCAACGTCATCGGCGACCATGCCGTGCCGCACCTGCGTTATGATGCGCCGCTGACCTCGAACATCATGGGCCTTGCCGGGCCGAACTCGAACTGGATCAAGTCGGCCGACACGGTCGCCTCCGCGGGTGAACTCGCCGCCGAGGCCTGGGAAGCGAGCTTCGGCCCTGTGCCCGGTCCGGTCAGCCTGCTTCTGCCCGCCGACACGGCCTGGACCGAAGGCGGCAAGCCGGGCAAGAAACGCGCGAAGCCGTCCCTCCGCAAACCGGACGCCGCACGCATCGAAGCTGCCGCGAAGAAACTGAAAGAGGCGAAGAAGCCGGTCGTCCTGATCAATGGCTCTGCCCTCACAAAAGCCGGCCTCGCGCAGGGCGCGCGCCTCAAGGCCGCCGGGATCCGCGTCATCACCGACACCTTCTTCCCGCGCCAGTCCCGCGGCGCCGGCACATTCATCCCTGACCGGATGCAGTATTTCGCCGAAGGCGCGATGGCCGATCTTGAAGGCTCCGACCTGATGCTCATCGCCGGCACGCAGGTGCCGGTCGCGTTCTTCTCCTATCCGGGCAAGCCGAGCGTGCTCGTGCCGGAAGGCTGCACGCCTTACATCATCGGCGGACCGGAAAGCGACAGCGCCGCCATCCTCGGGGCGCTGGCCGATGCCATCGGCGCGAAGGACACTGCGGAGTCCGCTGCGCTCGAAACGCCCGGCATGCCGTCAGGCGATCTCAACGCCATGACAGTTGGCATGTCGCTCGCCCGGCACATGCCGGAAGGCACGTTGGTCTCCGACGATGGCGTCTCGAACGGCCTGCCGTGCTTCCTGATGACCCAGCGCGCCCAGCCGCACGAGTGGATGATGCTGACCGGCGGTGCGATCGGGCAGGGCATGCCGCTCGCGCTCGGGGCCGCAGTGGCTGCGCCCGACCGGAAAGTGCTGTGCCTCACCGGTGACGGCGCGGGCATGTACACGAACCAGGCGCTGTGGAGCATGGCGCGCGAGAATGCGAACGTGGTCAACGTCGTCTTCGTCAACCATTCCTACCGTATCCTGAACATCGAGTTGGCCCGCACCGGCGCCGGCAATCCCGGGCCGACAGCGAAAGCCATGCTGGAACTTGGCCAGCCGGAGATCGACTGGGTCAAGCTGGCGGAAGCGCAGGGCGTGGAAGCTCAGGACGCCTGGACGGCCGAGGAGTTCGATGCGGCCCTCGAACGCGCTTTCGCCGCCGATGGCCCGCAACTGATCGCGGCGCACGTCCCGGCGCGGTAGCTGTAAGGGTTAGTTCTTCCCGCGCTCCAGGTCTTCCTGGATCCGGATCTCTTCCGGCTTGCCGGAAAGGCGCGAGCGGTAGACCTGCGTATTCTCGAGGATGCGCTGAACATAGTTGCGCGTCTCGCTGAACGGGATGAACTCCACCCAGTCGATCGGGTCCACCTGTCCGGCGCGCGGGTCGCCATAGTCGGCGATCCACTGCGAGGGTCGCGTCGGGCCGGCATTGTAGGCCGCCGCCGTCATGATGTAGCTGCCGTTGAACCGGTTGAGCAGGTAGTCGAGGTGCTGGCCGCCCAGCGTCATGTTGTAGCCCGGATCGTCGGTCAGCCAGGACTGGCGATAGGGCAGGCCGGAGAGTTTCGCTTCGCGCGAAGCCGTCGCCGGCATGAATTGCATCAGGCCGCGCGCGCCGACATAGGACACGGCGGCCGGGTTCATCTCGCTTTCCTGACGCGACAGGGCCAGCATCAGCGAACGCTCGACTTTCGGCTCCTTGAGCAGCGGGTAGGAAACAACCGGATAGGCTGCATCCGGCGCGACGATACCCTTGGCAAGCCCGGCCTTCGCGCCGCGCACGCCGATATCCGGCACATGGTATTCGGAGGCGAGCTGAGAGAGGAGGATATAGTCGGCCTCGGTCTCGAGCAGGTCGTCGATATGATAGGCGAACTCGCGGAACATCTGCGTCTCGCCCGACTCACCCAGAAGGCGCAGGGCCTTCACCATCGGGCGGGCTTCGAAGGCGGCGATCTCTTCCTCCGTCGGCGGAGGAGTGGGCGTAAAGTAGAGCTGGCGGTCGCCGATCCGTTCGGCGGCGAGCTGGCCGTAATAGGTGGACTTGTGGCCGGCAGCTTCCAGGTAGGCGAGCTGCGCTCCGTCGGCATCGCCGAGTGCATCGTCCGCCCGTCCGGCCCAGTACTTGCCGCGGGCAAGGCTGATCGGCGTCGATACGCCCTCGGACATGGTTTCAAAGTGCTGCAGCGCGCGCGCCGGGTCGCCCTTCAGGCGCAGCGCGATCCAGCCCGACACCCATTCGGCATCGGCGAAGTCCGAGCCGTCCGTCATGCCGTGCGGCGAAGCGAGCTGGTAGGCGCGGGTCCAGTTGCCGTCTTTCAGGTCTTCCCGCATCGCGATGGACCGTTCCTTCCACAGCTTGGAGCGGCCGGCTTCGGGAATATCCTTGCCATCGATCCCGGTCAGCAGGCCGATGGCGCCGTCCTGGTTGCCGCGGGCGCGGCGCCAGCGGGCGCGGTCATAGAGCAGGCCCGGGTTGTCCTGCAGCTCCTTCGGCACGGCATTGACCAGTGCGTCGACATTCTTGGACCGGCCGGCCAGCGCGATGCGCGCATCCACCAGCTTGCGCCAGTCGGGCGTCAGCAGGGGCTTCAGGTTCGAGGCGGCAGTGCGCTGGTTGGTCCACAGCAGGAACTCGACGCGGGCGCGGTGATCCTCCTGGGTCAGCTTGCCGCCGAACCGGGCCAGGACCTGGCGCTCCAGGTCGCGGTCCATGGAATTGTTGTGCCAGGCATCGCGGACGACATCCTCGGCTTCGGCCGACTTGCCCACTTCGCGCAGGGCATTTGCCAGCGCCACCTTGCCTTCGCCGGTGCGCGGGCCGGACTTCTTCAGCCAGTCGATGCGCTGCGTCGGCGTGAGGCTCGACAGCTCGATGATCTCTTCTGCGCGGGCGCGCATGTTGCCGGTCTTCGGCCAGTCGTGCAGGCGGGTCAGGGCCTCGTCGACCTCGCTGAAGCCCATGCCGGGCACGCCTTCGCTCGCCCGCTTCCACAGGATCAGGTCGCGCACGGCCGGGTCGGTTGCCTGCCGCTGGAGACGAGCCACTTCGTTCCAGTCATAGCGCTCGGATGCGGCCAGCGCCTTGTACAGGATCTCGGCGTTCTTTTCGTCCGTCGCCGTGGAGGTGTAGGTCCGCGCCGGCTTCAGGCTCGGGGTTTCCGGCAAGGCAGCGGCAGCAGCGCCGTTGACGGCCACAGCAGCAAACAGGAAGAGCGCGACGGGTCGGATCATGTGAGTTGTCACCGGGTGTTTATTTCTGAGCCAAAGCGTGGGAAGGCAGAGGCGATTCATATATGGATCATTCCAAACAACACCTGAATCACGGCAAGAATACGATGTTCCACGGCTCAATCCCAGCACTGGTCACTCCATTCAAGAATGGGGCCGTGGACAAGAAGGCATTCGCCAATCTGGTCGAGCGCCAGATCGCCGGTGGTTCGGCCGCGCTTGTGCCCGTCGGAACGACCGGGGAGACCTCCACGCTCTCGACCGAGGAGCACAAGGAGGTTGTCTCGCTTTGTGTAGAAGTTGCTGCAGGACGCGTGCCTGTCATCGCGGGCGCCGGCTCGAACTCTACGGACGAGGCCATCGACCTGACCCGGCACGCGAAAGCGGCCGGCGCGGACGCCGTGCTGATCGTCTGCCCGTACTACAACAAGCCAAATCAGGACGGTCTCTACGCCCACTTCAAGGCGGTTAACGACGCCGTCGCCATGCCGGTTCTTCTTTACAATGTGCCCGGCCGTACGGTCGTGGACATGACGCCGGAAACGGTCGCCCGCCTCGCGCGCCTGCCAAACATTGTCGGCATCAAGGATGCCTCCGGCGACCTCGGCCGGGTGACGCTCCACGCGTCCCTGATCGGGGAAGGGGAACAGTTCGTACAGCTCTGCGGCGACGATCCGATTGCGCTCGGCCACCTCGCCATGGGCGGCAAGGGCTGCATCTCGGTCACCGCCAACGTCATGCCCGAAGCCTGCGCCCAGATGCAGAAGGCCTATGCCGATGGTGACCTTGCCACCGCACAGGCCATCGAGCGCCGTCTCATCGCCCTTCACAAGGCCCTGTTCTGCTCTCCGTCGCCGGGGCCGACGAAATACGTGCTTCACCGGCTGGGCCTTTGCGAGCTGGACGTACGCCTGCCGCTGACCCCGCCGGATGCTCACGCGCGCGAACAGATCGATGCAGCCATGGCACTTGCCGGGCTTCATGCCTAAATAGGGCCCATGGCAAAGACACCGCAAACCAAAGGCCGCTCCGATGGACTCGTGGCGGAGAACCGCCGCTCCCGCCGCGACTACGAGGTGGAGGACACGCTCGAGGCCGGCATCATGCTGACCGGCTCCGAGGTGAAATCCCTGCGCGAGGGCAAGGCCAATATCGCCGAAGCCTATGTCAGCCCCGAGAATGGCGAGCTGTGGCTGATCAATTGCGAGATCCAGGCCTACAAGGGCGCCAACCGCTTCAACCACGAGCCGCGCCGCAAGCGGAAGCTGCTCGTCTCCCGCCGGGAACTCTCGAAACTCGCCCAGGAAGTCGAACGGGCAGGGCGCACCATCGTGCCGCTAAAATTCTATTTCAACGACCGCGGCATCGCGAAAATCCTGATCGGCACCGCCACCGGCCGCAAGAACTTCGACAAGCGCGCCAATGAAGCCAAGCGCGACTGGAACCGCCAGAAAGCCCGCATCCTGAAGGAAGGGTGAGGGTGCCGAACATTCATTGGTCTGCCTGGTTGGCCTTCGCGATCTGCGGCCTGACCGGTGTTCTTGTCGTCGCGTTCCATACGCCGTGGTGGATCGCGTTGGGCTTGGTCTTAGGCTTCCCGGTTCTTGTGGTACTGCTCACTGCGGGGTTGACTGCGCGGAGTCGCAGATAAGGGCCTACCCAATCGCTTCCCGCGCCATTGCAAACACATCCTCGAACATCTCCGCCGTCAGGCGCCCGGTGTTCGTGTTGTAGCGGGAGCAGTGATAGGACGAGACCAACAGGTAGTCCCGCCCGTCCACATTCACCTCATACCTTGTTCCGTGCCCGAACGGATATTGGGCGAGCCTCAGGCCGAGCGCGCGCACCGTCGAGTCGTGCGAAATCTTGCCGAGGCAGAGCATGACTTTCAGCTTCGGCAGCGCCGCAATCCGCGACTTCAGGAACGGCCGGCAGGCATTGATCTCCGCGCCGACCGGCTTGTTCTCCGGCGGCACGCACCGCACCGCATTGGTGATCATCGCACCGGTCAGCTTCAGGCCGTCATCCGCGCTTGCCGCGAACGTGCCCTTGGAGAAGCCGAACTTGTCGATCGTGGCGTAGAGCAGGTCTCCGGCCCAGTCGCCCGTGAACGGCCGCCCCGTCCGGTTCGCCCCGGTCACGCCCGGCGCGAGGCCGATGACCAGAAGTTCCGCGCCCTCGTCGCCAAAGCTCGGCACCGCGCCGTTGAACCATGTCGGCTCCTTCACGGCGACAGCCTCACGGTATTCCACAAGGCGCGGACACAGCGCGCAATCCTTCGGCGCTTCAGGCGGGCAGGGAGCGTGTTTCATACAAGGCTAATTGCCGTGATTCGCAGCCTCGTCCTGCGCCTCAGCCTGCTTCTCCCGCAGCTTGTCCGCTGCCGCGATCAACCGCTCCCGGTCCTTGCTCCCGTCGCCGTCGAGCCGGGAATAGAGCCAAAGCCCGGCGAACACGGGCAAGCCGAAGAACATCAGCAGAATGGCGATAACGATGACACCACTGGCGAGCTCCGACAGGTATGGCGTAAGGGGGATCGCTGTGCCGGCCTTGTCATAGCCCGCAAGCGCAAAGATCAGCGGCACGGCCAGCAGCGCCCCAAGCCCTCCGATGCCGGCGAAGACATACCCCAGGCCCGACCGGTCCCCGCTCGGCGTGAAGTTCACCCGCCCGTACTCAGCCCAGCTGTGGATTTTCTCGCCCGTATTCGCGCCCACCTTGTGACGCCGGCCTCGGCGGCGCAGCAGCCTCTTCAACTGTTCGGAATTCGTGTGCCGTACCGGGTCGTCGGACATTTGCTTGGCCCTCCAATCCTGACATGGGGAACCGCGCGCAACCTGCAAGGGTAAATCGGATTCCCCTTGGCGGCAGGCTGGCGGCGGCGCTAGATCATGTCATGTCAGACGCAACCGGTTTCGAAGGCGAGATCGTGCTGGACGCCCCGGCGAGCCCCGGCGCGCCCGCCGGCGCAGGCCAGCTTTCCGCCCGTTTCGTGCGCTATCCCGGTTGCCAGCAGCTCATGCTCTGGCTGCCTGCCGACGGGCCGCAGAATTATACGCGCCTCACCATCGCCGGTCCCGGCGGCACGCTGGAAGACGGGCCCATCGGAAGCAGGCTGAACGGCCGCGTCCAGGTGCTCACCGACACGTTCCCCTGGCCGCCCGGCGCCTATCGCGTCGAGATCGCCCACAAGGACGGCTGGTCCCACACGCTGACGCTGGAAAAGCTGGCCGAAGGCATCGCGCGGCCCGCCGCGCCACCGCCTGAGCCGGAGCCCTCCGCGGGCCCCATCGTCTATCGCGACGGCTTCGGCAAGGTGATCCCGGACGAAGACCTTGAGCTCCGCAAGACCCTGCAGGCGCGTCTCGCCGCGCGTTTCGGCCGCCATCTCGAATTCGACGGCACATTCCGCGCCGGCACGATCACCTATGTCGAAGGCGACATAAGGATTCCCTTCTATCACGAGATGTGCACCGGGGGCGTCCACTTCAGCATCGACCTGCCGTCGCCGGAGAGCTGGGAATCCGTCACTGGCCGCCCACTGTCGGAGCGCGCGGACATCGTGGACTTCCTCGCCTTCGAAACCCGCCGCGTGAAGGCCAGCAGCTGGAATTATGTCATCCGCGAAACCCGGATCGACTTCGTGGACTGACCCGCCCACTTGCCCCGACTCAGCTGCCCCGCCACAACGGGGCATGCCTGCGACCCCGACCCTCGACGACGCCCGCGCGCTCCTGAAGCGCGTCTATGGCTATGAGGCGTTCCGCGGCCTGCAGGAGGATGTGATTGCCGACGCACTGGCGGGCCGCGATGCGCTGGCCGTCCTGCCGACCGGCGGCGGCAAGTCGCTCTGCTACCAGATCCCGGCGCTGCTGCGCCCCGGCACCGGCCTTGTCGTCTCGCCCCTGATCGCGCTGATGGCCGACCAGGTGGACGCGCTGAAGCAGGCGGGCGTGCGGGCCGAACGGCTCGACAGTTCGATGGACTTCACCGCCCGCGCCGACGCCCTCGATGCGGCCCAGCGCGGCGAGATGGACCTGCTCTACGTTTCGCCCGAAGCGCTCGGCACCGGACTCGCCGACCGGCTCGCGAAGATGCGCATCTCCCTCATCGCGGTGGACGAGGCGCACTGCGTCAGCCAATGGGGCCACGATTTCCGCCCGGATTACCGCGCGCTCGGCCGCCTGAAAGACCTCTTCCCCGGCGTGCCGCGCCTCGCCGTCACAGCCACGGCCGATGCGCGGACGCGCGAGGACATCCTCGCGCAGCTGAACCTGACGAAGCCGTCCGTGCACGTTGCAAGTTTCGACCGGCCGAACCTGACGCTCGCCGCCGAGCCGAAAGAAGGGAACCGTGCCGCCCGCGTCGTCTCGCTCGTGAAGGCTCGGCCGGGCCTGTCCGGCATCGTCTACTGCGCCACCCGTAACGCCACCGAAGACCTGGCCGAGGCGCTTGAGAAAGCCGGCTGTCCGTCTCTCGCCTATCATGCCGGGCTGGAGGCGGGCCTGCGCAGCGAGCGCCAGCGGCGGTTCCTGCTGGAGGACGGTCTCGTCATGTGCGCGACGGTCGCCTTCGGCATGGGCGTCGACAAGCCGGACGTGCGCTTCGTCATCCATGCCGATCCGCCGAAAACGATCGAGGCCTACTGGCAGGAAGTCGGCCGGGCAGGGCGCGACGGCGAGCCGGCCGAAGGCATCGCGCTCTACGGCCCCGCCGACATGCGCCGCTCCCTGTCCTGGACCTATGAGAGCGATGCGCCGGAAGAGGTGAAGCGCGTCCAGATCACCAAGACGCGCCAGCTGTTCGCCTTTTTCGATGGCGACGAATGCCGCCGCCGCGCCGTGCGGCGGTACTTTGGCGAGGAGACGACCGAGACCTGCGGCACCTGCGATGTCTGCCGCGGCGAGACGGGCGAGAGCCATGACGCGACCCGCTGGGCGCAGATGGCCGCCTCTGCCGTGCTGCGCTGTGGCCAGCGCGTCGGGCGCGGCCGGCTGATCCAGCACCTGCTCGGCCAGGCGAAGGATGCGCTCGACGAGGAACTCTCCGCCCAGTCCACGTTCGGCATCGGCACGGACCTGCCGAAACAGGGCTGGAACCGCGTGTTCGACGCGCTGCTGTATGACGGCCTCCTCGCCGAGGCGGGCGATGCCATGCGGCCCATCGTGGTCGTGCCGGATGCCGATGCCGCGCGGGCCCTGTTCAAGGGCGAGCGGACCCTGTTCCTGCGCGCCGATCCGGCCGGGGCCCGCCGCCGCAAGACCGGCCGCGTCGCCAGCAGCGCCATGGCCGACGACCTCTCCACCCGCGACCAGACCCTGTTCGAGGCGCTCCGCCAGTGGCGCACCGAAACGGCCAAGGCCCGCGGCGTGCCGCCCTATGTCATCTTCCACGACCGGACCCTCGCCGAAATCGCCCGCGAACGGCCCGAAACCCCCGACGCCCTCCGCGAAATCAGCGGCGTCGGCGAGAAAAAAGCCCAGCGCTTCGCCGAAGACGTCGCCCGCATCGTTAAGGAAGCCGCCTGATCCCCCTGTGGAACAGCGCATCCCCGCCCTTGACCCCGGCGCCGGGGCACCGCACCTATGGCTTAGCAAGAATGCCGTGACCGGAGACATCATGACCTCTTATTTCCGCGAGCCCCGCCTCGACGATGAGGAAGAAGACAAGAAAGTGGCCGAGCCGAACGCCTTCCTCGAGGAAGCGCTGTTCAAGGCCCGCACGATCCTGCTGACCGGCGGGATCGACTTCATGCAGGCCCGCCGCGTGTGTGAGCGCCTGCTCGCACTGTCGTCCGCCAGCACCGACCCGATCCTGCTCGTCCTGTCCTCGCCCGGCGGCCACGTCGAATCCGGCGACATGATCCACGACATGATCAAGTTCGTGCCGGCCCCGGTGAAAATCCTCGGCACCGGCTGGTGCGCCTCGGCCGGCGCGCTGATCTATGCCGCAGCGAAGAAGGAAAACCGCTACGCCCTGCCGAACACCCGCTTCCTGCTGCACGAACCGCGCGGCGGCGTCGGCGGCCAGGCCACGGACGTGGAAATCCAGGCCCGCGAGATCATCAAGATGCGCGAGCGCCTGAACCGCATCTTCGCGGAAGCCACAGGCAAGTCCTACGAGAAGATCAAGGAAGACACCGACCGCGACTTCTGGATGAGCGCCTCGGAAGCCGTCGATTACGGCCTCGTCGGCAAGATCGTGAAGCACCGCAGCGAGATCGTCTGATCTCCGGCAGGTTGCCCGATTAACCTCCCGCTAACCAAAAGTTAGCGCCGCCTAAATATTTCCGGGCGATCCTCTCCTACCCGTTGTTAGGAGAGAGACCGCCCGGATGCTCGCGCGCGTCGACGATATCTGTCTGCCCATATCGCCGGTTCCGGCGGATACGACCTGTTCGGCCGCCCTCAGCCTGTTCCTGTCGGACCGGACCCTGTTCGCGTTGCCGCTGCGTCTCGCAGACAATGCGATCACGCTCGTCACCCGCATGTCCGTGACCGAAGCCATGGCCGGCCCCGATGCGCGCACGATCTGGGCCTCGCGCCCTGTCTCCTATCTTGCCTCCGAAGCGCCGATGATCGTCGAGGCGGGCACCGCAGCCGGCCTTGCCGCGCGCATCGCCTCCGGCAACCATCCCTCCGTGCTGACGGAGGGCCTTATCGTCATGGAAGACGGCGTCTATCGCGGCCTTGTCAGCCCGACGCGCCTCCTGTCCGTCATCGCCGACGAGAACGCCACCCGCGCCCGCACGCTCGGTCAGGCCGCGCGCCGCATGGAAGCCGCGAAGGCGAAGCTCTCGTCGGCCGCCCGCGAGCGTGCCGACTTCCTCGCCTTCCTCGGCCACGAGATCCGCACCCCGCTGACCGGCATCCTCGGCGTCGCCGACCTGTTGCAGGACAGCGTCACCGGCGGTGAGCCGAAGCGCCTTGCCCGCACGATTTCCGAAAGCGGCCACCATCTCGAACGCCTGCTGAACGACCTGCTCGATCTCTCGCGCCTCGAAGCCGGCAAGATGCCGCTCCACGTCGCCTCGTTCGACCTGCACGAATTCGCCGCCGAGGCGCGCGATGTCTGGCAGCCGCGCACGGCCGGCAAGCGGGTGGACCTGCGCATCGGCGTGGACGATGCCGCCCCGCGCATCGAGGCTGACGCGCTGCGCCTCCGCCAGATCCTGTTCAACCTGATGAGCAATGCCCTCAAGTTCACCGAGCGCGGCCATGTCGATGTACGCCTTGCAACGCTTGAGGCCGCCGGATCGCTCCGCCTGCAGATGACCGTGTCCGACACCGGCTGCGGTATCTCCGACGAGGACAAGGCGCGCCTGTTCGAGGCGTTCGAACAGGCGAATGCCGCGACGGCGCACACACATGGCGGTTCCGGCCTCGGCCTCGCCATCGCCAAGTCGCTGGCGAAGGCCATGGGCGGCACGATCTCGCTCGCCGACAATCCGGAAGGCGGCAGCATCTTCACGGTCGACCTGCCGGTGCAGAAGGCGGGCCCGCGTCTCATCGCCAGCGCCGCGCCCGCGAAAACCGTGCGTCCGTTGGTCGGCAAGTTCGAACTCGGCCGCATCCTCGTCGCCGAGGACCATGCGGCCAGTGCCCTCGTCATCACCGAGGCCCTGCGCGCCGCCGGCTGGGAAGTGGACCACGCGCCGAGCGCCGCTGTGGCGCTCGACTATGTGTTCGACGTGCCTTACCAGGCGATCCTCACCGACATTCACCTTCCGGACGAGACCGGCGACACGATCCTCCGTGTGCTGCGTTCCCGTCCCGGCCCCAATGCCGACGTGCCGGTCCTGGCCGTCACGGCTGACCTGACAGACCAGCGCCGCGCAGCCTGCAAGGGCGCCGGCTTCATCGCCCTGATCGAGAAGCCGATCCGCCCGCGCGCGCTGGTCGCCACCCTTGCCGACATCCTGATGACCGGCGACTCCCCCGCAGCCTGGGCAAGAGTCGGTTGAGGCAGTGCTGACCGGCACCTGCCATTGCGGGGCCGCGCACTGGACGCTGGAAGGCGATCCCGGCTCTGTCACGGCCTGCAACTGCACGCTCTGCCGGCGCTACGGCGCGCTCTGGGCCTACGATTACGAGCATGAGCGGATCGAGGTGCATGGTCCCATGTCGTCCTATACACGGGCCGGCAAGCAAGACCCTTCGCTCGAAATCATGTTCTGTCCCACCTGCGCCTGCGTGCTCGCCTGGCGAGGCCTTCGCCCCCCGGAAGATGGCCGGCGCCGCATCGCTGTGAATGTCCGCCTTGCGCCGCCGGAAGCCGTGGCCGATCTCGCGATCGACCGTTTCGACGGCCTCGACACATTCGACGACCTCCCGCGGGACGGCCGCTGCGTCCGAGACCTCTGGTTCTGAACGGTCTATCCAGCACTTTCCGGAGGAACATGTGCCGCAGATGCGGGCGAGCAGGGTGGATCAATCCTACCGGATAAGGTCCCGGCGCATGCTTGGCGCGATGAACCGGCAGAGAGTCCAGACCGACGGGCCACGCATCGGAGGCTTCACGCACCGCGCCTTCTGGCGGCTGGTGCGCTTTTCCGTCCGTTGGCGGATCGCGATGCAACTGGCAGCGAAGGCGCTGCCGGCCGGACGCCTGCGCGCGGGATTCATCCGCGAGCTGACCGGCGCCCTCGGAATTCTCGAGATGGCGGTGCGTTGCCTCCTTCTGGAGATGCGCGTGCATGTTCGGGCATGCCCGGTTGCGCTCGGGCATTTTCCGGGCATTTTCAGGGGTGTTTCCGGGCAGCTGGAAGACCCGCTCGGAACGGATGACGCTCCGGCTGTGATGGATGTAACGATCCGCACGCCCCGCTTTTCCCTCTACCTGAAACAGCTCGCCCGGCGGCCAGCAGTACGCCTCGGGGCGGCCTGTCCATCCGGACGGCGCCGCAGGCCGCGTGCCGGTGCCGAGCTGCGTTTCGACCGCCGCCTTGCAGCCCTTCGCCACGCGCTGACGTAGACCGAAGCCGAAGCCGCCCGCATGGCGGCCTGGATGATGGCGCGCGGCTATCGCCGCCGCGTGCCGCGCCCCTTCCGCCCGTCATTCGGTTTCGGCCTTGCCGGTCTCTGGGCCGCGTGCGTCGCGCGCCCTGTGGCGGCATTCCGGCCCGATACGTCCTGGTCCCCGCACCGTAGCACAGACACTTTCGCCGGGCATGCAGACCGCATGTGCCGGACGCTGGCGCAGGTTCGGGGATGGGGAGAGGGCATGCGGCCCATCGCCTCCCGGCTGGACCGGGGCGCCGGCGGCCTCCTAGGGTGGCGCATGCCCCAGTCATCCAGTCCGCCGCCGAAACCGCCGCTGCCGATCGCGCTCCTGCGGGCGGCGCGGATGAAGTGCCCGGCCTGCGGGAAGGGCGCGCTCTATAGGGCCTACCTGAAGCCTGTGGCGGCCTGTGCCCACTGCGGCGAGCCGCTGGGCCAGATCCCGTCCGAGGACGGCCCGGCCTGGTTGACCGTCCTGATGCTGGGCCCGTTCCTGGTCGGGGTGACTTTCATCGTCTCGCTGTCGGGCCTGCCGCTCTGGATGACCCTGCCCGCCGCCGCCCTCGCCGTGACGGGCGCCGTGATGCTGGCCCTGCCGCTGGTGAAGGCCCTCTTCATGACCGCACTCTGGTCGATGGGCAAGACGTCCGGAAGCCAGGAATAGCTTTGGATTCAACGCTTTGTTCTGGGGAAACCCGGAGGCGAATGGTGGTTCGGGAGAGACTTGAACTCTCGACCTCACGATTATGAGTCGTGCGCTCTAACCAGCTGAGCTACCGAACCGTTCGTCGAAACGAAGGGGCCTCATACACGCGGGCGCGCCACCCCGCAAGACGGTCGCCTGCACTCCATTGGGCCGCAATATTTCCCGGCCCGCCCCCTTGGCACCGTCCCGGTCGCGGCCTTAGTCTCGGGGCGTGAAGCGTGTCCTGACCCTGACTGCCGGGCTGGTCCTGATCAGCCTTTCCCTGCCTGCCGCCGCGCAGGGCAAGGACGCGATGGAGGCCTATGCCGCCGGAAACTACCAGGCCGCCCTCGACAGCACCGCCAATGCGACCGACGCCGACTCCCGCGCCTTCGCCGCCCGGGTCCTGCTTGCCGAAGCCGTCTGCGTCGATGGCCAGCCGCCGGACTCCTTGCTGCAGAGCGCCCTCGACGAAGCCAATCAGGCGATTGCCCGCCAGCCGGGCCATATCGAGGGCCGCCTCCAGAAGGCGATTGCCCTGTCGCTGATCAGCCGCCCGATGAGCCTCAATGAAGTCCGCCGCAGCGGCTGGGGCGAGGAAGCGCGCAATCTCGCCGAAGCGGTGCTGGCCGAGGACCCGGAGAACCTCTACGCCCACGGCTTCCTGGCGGTGTGGAATGTCGAAGTCCTCCGCCGCGGCGGTCCGGTCGGCGCGATGCTGATGAGCGCCAGCCTCGAGAAAGCGCGCGAGCATTACCGGACGGCCTCGGCCCTCGCGCCGGGCGATGCGGCCATCCACTGGCAATGGGCGCGCGTTCTCGCGGCGCTCAATGCGAAGAAGTATCGGGGCGAGATCGAAACCTCGCTCAGCGCAGCCCTCGCCGCACCGGTCGACAGCGATCTCGAACTGGTCATGCAGACCCGCGCCCGCACCCTGAAACAGGTGCTGGATACGGCCGGCCCGAAAGCTGCCAGCGCCCGGGCGCAGGACATGCTCTAGGGCGCCGCCTTCCGCAGAAATGCCGATTGCCGGAAACGCTGCCGGAATTTAAGACGGGCGCGATTTCAGGGGAATTCCAATGACGTTCAGGCTGTTCGTGTTCAGCGCGGTCGCCCTGTGCCTTGTGCCGTCTGCAGCGGCACAGGCCTGTACCAAGGGCAGGTTTCAGGGCGCTGCGCCCTATGTGGCGAAGGATGTTCATGCGGATATTCTGGCCGGTAAGACCGGCTTCGAGAGCCAGCGGGCGAAGCTCGAAGGCTTCCGCAAGAATGAGCGCACCTGCATTGGCATGGACACGATCGAGTTCGCCATCGCCCTGATCGACGTCAATGAAGCGCCGCTCCAGCAGTCTGTTGAAGCGTTGCCGGTCGTCATGCGCGCGTCGGTGCCCGAAGGCGAGAAAGCCTATATGATGAACCGGCTGATCGAACGCTTCTATGCCGCGCGGGAATATCCGACCACGCTTTCGCTGGTCAGGCTGGCGGTGGAGAAGTTCCCGGAAAACGAGGGCTTCCGGCAGAAGCTCGCCGTGCTCCTTGCCTTTATGGGCCAGAACGAGGAAGCGCGCGAAGTCGCCCAGGGATTGCTCGACGAGGCCGTGAAAAAGGTGCCCGAAGGCGTCATGCCGTTTGCGGGATGGGTGCGGTTTGGGCTGACGGATGTGTCTGGCGATGCCGAAGACCGGCGTGCCGTCATCGCCCGGCTCAGCGACCAACTCGGCCGCGATGCCGGACCGGTTCTGGATGAGTTCGCGGATGTGTCCGTGTTCGCCATGGTAATGGCGCGCTCATTCGACCGGGCGGCCGACGGCGAGCCCATTGCGCCGCCTGCTCCGGCCTATCCGGAGGAAATGGCCCGGCTCCGTCGTGAAGGCACTTGCAACACCTATTTCGATGTCAGCGTCGAGGGCGTGCCGGAAAACCTCGTGACCGCCTGCTCGGATCCGGGATTTACCGAGGAAGCCGCAAGAGCAGTGTCTGAAGACGTTCGGTTCAAGCCGTTTGTGCTGAACGGGCAGCCGAAGCGGCTGGTCAGCGTGACCTATCCGCTTGCGTTCAAGCAGGACTAAGGCGGCCGCTTTCTATTCCGCCGGAACGGCTTCCGCGGAGGCTTCATGCTCGGCGAGGAAGCGCTCGGCTTCCAGCGCAGCCATGCAGCCCATGCCCGCAGCCGTGACAGCCTGGCGGTAGGTCTCGTCGGTCACGTCGCCCGCGGCGAAGACGCCCGGAATGTCAGTGGCCGTCGAGTCGGGCGCGGTGATGAGATAGCCGTTGTCCTTCATCTTCAGCTTGCCCTTGAACAGTTCGGTCGAGGGGGCGTGACCGATGGCAATGAAGACGCCGTGGACCGGGACAAGCTTCACTTCGCCGGTGTTCACATCGCGGATCTTCGCGCCGGTGACGCCCAGCGGGTTTTCGTCGCCGACGACTTCCTCAAGCGTGTGGTTCCAGACCACTTCGACCTTCGGGTTCTTGAACAGGCGGTCCTGCAGGATCTTCTCGGCGCGGAAGCCTTCGCGGCGGTGCACGACGGTGACCTTGGACGCGAAGTTCGTCAGGAACAGGGCTTCCTCGACGGCCGAGTTGCCGCCGCCGACGACCATGACTTCACGGCCGCGATAGAAGAAGCCGTCGCAGGTTGCGCAGGCGGAAACGCCGAAGCCCTTGAACTTCTCTTCCGTCGGAAGGCCGAGCCATTTGGCCTGGGCGCCGGTGGAGACGATGACGGCATCGGCCGTGTAGACCGTGCCGCTCTCGCCGACAGCGCGGAAGGGGCGGACATCGAAGTCGACGCTGGCGATATGGTCGTTCTCGACCTTCGCGCCCATCTTCTCCGCGTGCTCCTGCATCTTCACCATCAGTTCGGGGCCCTGGATCTCGGCGAAGCCCGGATAGTTCTCGACTTCGGTCGTGATGGTCAGCTGGCCACCCGGCTGGATGCCGGTCACGACAAGGACATTGCGCAGGGCGCGGGCGGCATAGATGGCTGCGGTCCAGCCCGCCGGGCCGGAGCCGATGATCAGGATCTCTACATGCTTGGTCTCGGCCATGTCGGTACTCCGGATGCGCCCTTTGGAATCAGTTCCCGCAGATAGGGCGGGCCCGGGCAGGCTTAAAGGCCCCGGCCGCTCATATCAATGTGAAGCATGCGCCGAAGCTCAGCTCGGGTCCGAGACGACTTCGACGGTGGCGTGGGAGATCTCGAACCGTTCGGCGAGACGGGCTTTCACGTCGCGGCGGAGCGTTTCGACGCAGGCGCCCGTCTTTGCGGTGATTTCCAGTGTGACCAGCGGTTTCGATTCGGTCAGCGCCCAGGCGTGGATGTGCGAAACGGCCTCCACATTGCCGACATGGGCGAGCAGGTCCTGCCTTATGTCGTCCGGCGAGAGGCCCTCCGGTGTGCCTTCCAGCAGGATATGGCCCGACTGGCGGGCAATCCGGATGCCTGCAACGAGGACGAGGATTGCGACCAGCATCGACAGGAGGGGGTCGGCAGGCATCCAGCCCGTGGTGAGGATGATGATAGCCGCGGCGATGGCGGCGACCGAGCCCAGCAGGTCTCCAATGACGTGCCACAGGGCGCCCTGCAGGTTCAGGTCGTGCTGGTCGCCCCCGTGGAGGACCCAGGCGGCGAGAATGTTCACCACAAGCCCGCCCGCTGCGATCCACAGCATGATACCGCCCAGGACGGGGGCGGGGTCCAGAAGGCGGTGGATGGCTTCCCAGACGATCCAGCAGGCCAGTGCCACCAGCAGGATGCCATTGGTGAAGGCGGCGAGCACCTTCATGCGGCCGAAACCGTAGGAGCGGGCCGGATCGGCCGGGCGTTCGGCGAGTTTGTAGCCGACCCAGGCGAGGACGAGGGAGCCGGCATCAGTCAGCATGTGGGCCGCATCGGCCAGCAGGGCGAGCGATCCGGAGATCAGGCCGCCGGCGACTTCGGCGAACATGAAGGCTGCCGTGAGGACCGCTGCAATGGCAACCCGGCGGCGTGAATCCGCGGTCGTCATGTCGGCAGAGTGCGTGTGACCGTGATCGTGATGCGCGCCATGTGCGTGCGAATGCCCATGGCCGTGCCCATGACCATGATCGTGGTCATGCTCGTGCGCATGATCGTGGTCACCGGTGCAGGTCGGCTTGGGGGCATTCAGGTCGCAGGTCATACAGCCGGGGTGGAATCCTTTCCGCCTGAGGTCAATTCGAGTGTAATAGCGTTTCGTTCCGGCGCCGCCCGGTTTTTGCGCGTTGCAGCCGCGGCATCTGTGTTAGGTTGCCCGGAAAATACGCCAAAAAGGGGAGAAGCCGATGAGCCCGCCGCGCCTGCGCCAGCTTGTGATTGCCGCAAAGAGCCTTGAGACCGCCGATGCCGTGCGGGACGTGCTGGGCCTCGGCGAGCCGTTTCCGGACCCCGGTGTGGCGGAGTTCGGGCTGGTGAATGCGGTGTTTGCCATCGGCGACCAGTTCCTCGAAGTCGTGGTGCCGACGGCGGAGACGGCGCCGGCGGAGCGATTCATCCGGCGGGGCGGGGAAGGCGGCTACATGGTCCTGTTCCAGACCGATGACCTCGCCAGCCTGCGTGCGCGGGTCGACGGGCTGGGCGTGCGGCGGGTGTGGAACATCGACCTTCCGGACATTTCCGCGAGCCATCTCCACCCCGGCGACCTCGGCGGGGCCATCGTCTCGGTGGACGAGGCGCGCCCGGCGGGAAGCTGGCGCTGGGGCGGGCCGGGCTGGCGCGAGCGGGCAGCGCCCGGACGGTTCACCGGCGCCGTGCTGGAAACGCCGGACCCGGATGCGCTCGCCCAGAAGTGGGGGCTGGTCCTGGGGCTCACCGCCGACAGGCGGCGCCTGTTCCTTGCCGATGCGATGCTGCAGTTCCGCGAAGGCCCGGCCGACCGGCTGGTCGAGTTCAGTTTCGAACTGCCGGACCCGGACGCCGCGCTGGTCCGGGCAAAAGAAAAGGACCTGCCGGTTGAAGGCAGGTCCGTCTCGATTGCAGGCGTGAAACTGAGGCTGGAAGCGGCCTAGTAGCCGTCCGCCACGCCGTCTTTGCGCATTTCGGTCGCGGTGATCCAGGCGCCGGTGTCGAAGTCGCGCATGATGGCCTGATAGCCGCCCGCATTGGCGCTGCAGCATTCGATGGTCAGTCCACGGCGTTCCAGTTCGGCGCGGGTTTCCGGCGGGATGCCGCTTTCGAGCGAGACGACGCCGATGTCGGCTTCGCAGGCCTCATCGACGAGATCGTTCGTTGGCTCGCAGCCGCCATTATGCTCCCAGCGCGCGGCATCGCCCGCTTCCTGAAGGCCCATATCGAAATCGACGAGGTTCAGGATGATCTGGACATGGCCTTGCGGCTGCATGCCGCCGCCCATGAGGCCGAAGCTCAGCCACGGCTCATAGGGGCAGGCCATCTCGATCGCCACGGCGCGGACCTGGCAACCCGGCATGTCCTTCCTGAAGGCGAAAGCCGGAATGATCGTGTGGAAGGGCCGCTTGCCCGGTTCCCATGCGTTCGGATGGGCGGGGTCGAGACTGAACAGCTGGCCGCGGTCCTGGAACATGAAGCCCATGCCGTCGGCCACGAGACCGGAGCCCATGCCGCGATAGTTCGACTGGATCAGCGACACCATCATGCCGTTCTCATCGGCGACGGTGAGATAGGTCGTGTCGCCGTCTTTCAGTTTGGCGTCGGCTTCCGGGAATTCCATGCCGGCCTTCACGCTCGTCATGGCCTTGTCGAGGTCGATCAGACTGGCGCGTCCCGCATTGTAGCCTTCCTTCAGGAAGATGCTGGGATCAATGTCGGCGAAATCCGGATCTGCATAACCCTTCGCCCGGTCGGCAAAGGCGAGGCGTTTCGCTTCGACCTGCGCCATGAGCGAGTCGGGTGAGCCGAAGCCCATGGAGCGGATGTCGAATGTCTCAAGCATCTCCAGCATCTGGAGCGCTGTCACGCCCTGCGTATTCGGCGGCAGTTCGCAGACCTTCACTTCGCCGCGATATTCCGCGCACAGCGGATCGACCCATTCGCCGGTATGGGTGGCGAAATCGTCATAGCGCAGGAAGCCGCCGATGCGCTGGAAATAGGCGTCCATCCGGTGGGCAAGCTCGCCCTTGTAGAATTCGTCGCGTCCGCCCGCGGCGATCTTGCTCAGCGTGTCGGCAAGGTCCGGATTGCGGAAGATGGTGCCTTCGTGCGGAGGCGGTGAGAAGTAGAGGTTCTTCGCATTGTCGTATTCTTCCAGCATGCCGCTCTCATAGGCGGGCTCGAAGCGTTTCGGGCCGAAATTCCAGTAGAAGGAAATCACCTCCGGGATTGGCGCGCCGTCGCGGGCATAGGTGATAGCGGGTTTCAGGTCGTCGGCGATGGGCAACTTGCCGAACTTGTCGTGCAGGGCGAACCAGCCATCGACCGTACCCGGAACAGTCACGGGGGCAGCGCCGAATGGCGGGATTTCCTTGCCGTCCATATAGGCGTCGGCCTTGGCCTGCATGTCGGCGAGGGTGGCACCCTTCGCGCTGCGGCCGGAACCATTGTAGCCGTAAAGCGTCTGCGTTTCCGGGTCCCAGACGATGGCGAAGAGGTCGCCGCCGATGCCGTTGCCGGTCGGCTCCACGAGGCCCAGCATGGCATTCGCCGCGATGGCGGCGTCGACGGCCGAGCCGCCGCGCTTCATCACATCGAGCGCCGTTTGCGTCGCGAGCGGATGAGCGGTCGCAGCGGCCGCGTGCGGGGCGACGACCGCCGAGCGGACGCCCATGGCCCGCCCGGTCGGCATCCGGTCGCCTGGCCCGGGTGCGGTAGGTTCGATGACCGTCACCGTTTCGGTCACCGTGACGGTCTTGCTTGCGGGGGTGGCTTCAGGCGTGGCGCAGGCGCCGAGGCCGGCTGCGAGCGCTGCTGCCAGGATTGTCCGGGCCGTTTTCATGATCGTCACCTCCGCTGTCTGCGGGCGACCTTAGCGGCCTTCGCCGGGTTTTCGAGTCCTGCGCGGGCCGGAAGTGCAAATCGTGATGGCGCGCGCCCGGACGGAAGGCCTCGGGAAAGGCGTGGACGAGACCCTCAGGCATAGGACACGACTTCCCATTCGATGCCGTCATGGTCGTGGAAGTAGAACCGGCTGCCGGGATCGTAGGTCTGGTGGCTGTGCGTCTTGTAGCCGGCGTCGAGGATGCGCTTTTCCGCGCTATCGAGATCATCGACGAGAATGCCGAAATGGTTCACGGCGCCGGTGCGGAGATAGCTTTCCTGCTCTGGCCGGTCCTGCTTCGGCAGGGTGTAGAGCGCGAGATAGCGCTCGTCGGTGCCGACATGGACTGTGTAGCCGTCATATTTCGCAGGGCCTTCCCAGCGCACATGCCAGCCGAACAGGGTGACCAGCATGGCGGCGGTTTTCTTCGGATCGGAGACGGTGACGTTCACGTGTTCGAACAGGGCGGGTTTCATCGGAGTTTCCTCGGGTTTTGCTTTTTCTTGGTTCGGATTTGACCTGTGTAATTCCTCAACTTAAGTTGAGGTCAAGCGCCGAATGAGGAGAAAAAGAAGTGCAAAAACAAGGACTCTCCATTGGGGATGTCGCAGTGCGTACGGGCCTGTCCGTCTCGGCGATCCGGTTCTACGAATCGCGCGGGCTGGTGAAGCCGGACCGGCGCCCCTCCGGCCAGCGGGAGTTCGCGCGCGCCGACATCCGCCGCCTGTCCTTCATCCTGATCGCACAGCAGATGGGGCTCACCATCGAGGAGATCGGCGAGGTGCTGGCCGACCTGCCTGACAAGCGCACGCCGACCAAGGCTGACTGGACGCGCATCAGCCAGCGCTTCCGCAAGCGGCTCGACGACCACATCGCCATGGTGGAGCGGCTGCGCAACCGGCTGGACGGCTGCATCGGCTGCGGCTGCCTCAGCCTGAAGACCTGCCAGCTCTACAATCCGGAAGACCGCGCCCGCGCAGCGGGAACGGGTCCGCGATTCGTGATGACGGCGGAGAAGGTCAGCCTGGAGCCCTGAACCTCAGCGCCGTGCTTCAAGCCGGTTGCGGCGGCGGCGACGCCGTTCCAGCGTGCGCAGCCGTTGCGGCTCAGGCTCGGCTGCCGGGGCGATCTGCACGCGTGTGTACGCAGGTCGGGCAAAGGCCTCCGCAATCGCCCTCGGAATGATGAGCGTGTGGAGCGGAAGGGATGCTGGCGCTTCGGGAAGCGCGGGAATGTGAATATTCATGGAAGTCTCCGTGGATGGGTTCGTTGGTTCACGGCGTGATGGCCGATGAACACCGGATACCCGCGCCGGAGACCGCACGCTTGAAGGGCGTCTGGAGATATTCTGGAGAAATCCTGAATTGTGCGCGCGAAGCCTTCCGGGCGCTTGTGCCGTCAGGGGTCAGTCGGGACGTTTGGGGAAGTAGTGCATTGCCATGCGTTCGGCGATTTCCTGCCCCTGGCGGGCGAACTGCGCCTCGGCCTCGACCGCGCGGTTATCGCATTTGAGGTATTCGGCGCTGACGTCCTGGTACGCGTCGTTGAACTGTTCCACGAGGCTTGAGCGGAGATTGCCGCGTTCGGGGGCCTCATAGGTCAGCATGTCGGCCATGTAGTGGCGCCAGTACTGGTCGTCCCGGCCATTGCAGCGCACGCGGATGGCATGGGCTGAGCCGAGCGCCGCGGCGAGATCGGCCGCATCCCGGAAATAGTCGGGCCCGCGCATGGGAAGTCCCGATTGCGCAGCGCTTGCGCCACAGAGCAAGAGGGCGCTAAGCAGGATGGCATGAAAACGTGCCTTGTTCATGAAAAGACTTATGCCCGCCTTGCGCCGCGTCTCAAGGACGTAGAACACAAACTTGATGTCCTCATTATGACCGATGAGGGGCGGTTCCACCATGCCGGCAGCCGGGTGGTGACCGACAAGGTCGAGCCGGACATCGTGTTCGGCAGTCTCGACAATTTTTATGGCCCGGCCGCACGGCAGTTCGTGGCGACGGTCCTGCAGGCCGACCGGCTGGACTGGTTCCAGTCTCCGGCCGCGGGAATCGACAATGCGGTTCTGAAATCCATCGGCAAGGCGGCGAAGCACTACACAACGAATCACCGGCAGGCCGAGGCCATGGCCGAATGGGCGCTCTGGGCGGCGCTGGACTTCCTGCGGGAGGGGCCGGTCCACCGCGCACAGCAGGAAGCCGGCGAGTGGAAACGGGTCCGCGCGCGGGAGATTGCCGGCAGCCGCTGGCTGATTGTCGGATACGGGTCGATCGGCGAGGCGGTGGGCACGCGGGTCAGTGCGCTTGGCGGACACGTCACAGGCCTCCGCCGGTCGCCGGGACCGGCGCCGGGCGCGCACGAGATCTATCCGGCAGGGCTGGTGCCGGACGAACTGCCGAAGGCCGATGTCGTGCTGCTCTGTGTGCCGCACACGGCCGATACCGAAGGCATGGCCGATGCGGCCTTCTTCTCACGGATGAAGCCGGACGCGCTGTTCCTGAATCTTGGCCGCGGCGCGCTGGTGGACGAGGACGCGCTGGTGGCGGCGCTCGACGCGGGCAAGCCGGCCTTTGCCACGCTGGATGTGACGCGGGTAGAGCCGCTGCCGCCGGAAAGCCCGCTCTGGCATCATCCGAAGATCCGTATCACGCCGCACGATTCCTCCGATACGATCGGCACGATCCTGCGCGCAGATGAGACTTTCCTCGAAAACCTCCACCGCTATCTGGCGGGCGAGCCGCTGAAGCATCTCGTCGACCCGAAAGTGTTCGAGGACTGAGGACGCGGCCATGGCGCGCCACCCGAGGGCAAGGCTGGACCGGCTCCGCGACATTGGCTGGCGGCTCTGGGATCCGATCGGCCTGCTCGAAGCGGACGAGGATTGGCACACGGCTGGATTCGCGGACGAGTACGACACCTACCTGCTGCATGCGGCCGGCATGATCCGCAAGGGTGAGCCAGCGTCCGCAGTCGCGGCCTATCTCTACTGGGTGGAGACGGTGACCATCGGCCTTGGCGAGCGCGAAACAACGCATGCGCGGATCGCCGCCGCGGTGAAGGCGCTCATGGCAGAAAGTCTGTGGACGGAGCCTGGCGGCGCCTGAGTGTCAGGACGCCGCCGGCACCTGCGCCGGATCAGGCGTCCACTTTCGCTTTCAGGCCGGCCACGCGGTCGATGGCAGCTTCGGCATCGCGCATGATGTCGGCGACGATGGCGGCCACAGGCTTCACTTCGTGCACACCGCCGGCGGACTGTCCCATGGCGAAGCAGGAATTGTCCATCGACAGTTTCGCCTCGTCCGTGATGCCGCCAATGCCGCCGATGACACCGGTCTTGGTCGAATGGATGGCCTGGAACGGGAACGGCTGGATGTCCTGCGGACGGCTTTCCCAGTCGTTGATATAGTCGTTCGTGCGGCAGCGCATCGGCTTGCCGGAATAGCAGCGCGTGCGGGTCGTGTCGGTGTCTTCCGCTCCGACCACGGCCTGTTTGTACATGTTCGCGGCATGCGCTTCGTCGGAAGCGATGAAGCGCGTCCCCATCCAGACGCCCTGCGCGCCGAGGGCGAGGGCAGCCGCGAGACCGCGGCCGTCATAGATGCCACCGGCGGCGATGACCGGGATTTTCACCGCTTCCACCGCCTGCGCGACGAGCGGCATCGTGCCGACGAGGCCGGTATGTCCGCCACCTTCGCCACCTTGAAGGATGACCGCATCGCACCCGGCCTGTTCGGCCTTGATCGCGTGTTTCACCGCGCCGCCGACGACCATCACTTTCAGGCCGGCCTTTTTCAGGCGCTCCATGATCGGCATCGGAACGCCGAGGCCCGCCACGAAGGAATCCGCTCCGCCGTTGATGATGACGTCCACCGATTCCTCGAGGCTTTCGGGGCTGGCGGCCAGAAGGTCGACACCGAACGGCTTGTCGGTCAGTTCCCGGACGCGCTTCATCTGGCCGGCAATGAAATCCGGCGAGGTGCCGGCCATGCCGAGCACGCCATAGCCGCCCGCATTGCACATCGCGGCGCAGACTTCGGCATAGGAAACCCCGCCCATGCCGGCCAGCATGATCGGGTGTTTGACGTTCAGAAGGTCGGTCAGGCGGGTCTTCAGGGCCATGGCGGGCATCCTCTCCTTGGGTGTCGTTATGGGCGGCACGCTAGGGCCCGGTCGCAACGTCAACGCAAGAGGCTCCGCAACCGCGCCGCGTCTCCGCCCCATTCCCGCCGTGTTCTCACGCCAGAATTGTCCATGGACTGGCAGAATCGCCGGTCTGGCGTCATGCGCGGAAGCCATCCGGACAGGTCCGATGGACTGGTCCCGGCTTCACGAAGGACGCGGCAACCGGCCGGCGGGCCTGCCCGGGAATTGGTCCGGTTGCCCAACTTCTGCCCTTTCCGGGGAACCGGAGGGGGCTCGTTCTGTTCAGGGGTTTACAGGTATCAAGAAAAACCTGCTGAATGAACTATTCGTAAGGCTTGGCGGATGCTATGACGCCGATCGGTCGAATGACCACTAACAGGGGTAAGTAAATGAAGAACATCATCACTCTGGGCGCTGCTGCCCTGGTCCTCGTGGCCTGCGCACCTGCAGAAGCTCCGGCAACCGTCGAAGAGGCTCCGGCCGTTGAAGAAACGACGGTTGAAGAAGTTGCACCGGCTGTTGACGAAGCTGCCGATGCTGCTGCTGTTGCAACCGACGAAGCTGTCGACGCTGTGACGGAAGCTGCTGACGACGCTGCTGACGCTGTTGCAGAAGCTGCTGACGAAGCTGCTGACGAAGCAACGGAAGAAGCCCCGGAGTAACGGGTTTGCTTCCTTCGGGAACGATTGGGCCGCTCCGAAAGGGGCGGCCCTTTTGATTCGTGCTCAGAACTTGGAATAGCCGCCGTCGATGATCAGCGTATCGCCGGAATGGTACTTCGAGGCGTCCGAGGCGAGATAGACCGCCATGCCGCCGAAATCGGCCGGCTCGCCCCAGCGGCGAATCGGAACACGCGAAATCACCTTGGTGTTGAACACTTCCGCGCCCTGAGCAGCTTCGGTCATGTCCGTCGCGATCCAGCCGGGCAGGATCGAGTTGGCGCGGATGCCGTAGCGGCCATATTCAGTAGCGATGGCGTTCATCATGGCGATCAGGCCGCCCTTCGTGTGGGCATAGGCCTGGTTGCGGGCTGCGCCTTCGATACCGGCGAGCGATGCGGTGCCGACCAGGCTGCCGCCCGGATCGCCGGCCTTGGCGCGCTTGACCATGGATTTTCCGGCCTCGCGCAGCGTGTAGAAGGCGCCTTCGGCGTTGATCCGCTCATTGTAGCGCCAGGTCTCGATTGTCATCTGTTCGAAGGCGGGGGCGCCGCGGCCGACGCCGGCATTGGCGATGCAGCAATCGATGCGGCCGAATTCCTCTTCCGCTTCGGCCATGGCCTTGACGACTTCGGCTTCCTCGCCGACATCCACTTTCCAGGCCTTGACCTTGCCGGTGCCGAGTCCGGAAGCGGATTGCACGGCCGCATCATTGTCCGACTCCTTGCGGCCCCAGATAACGACATCGGCGTTGGAAGCGGCCAGCGCCTCGACCATGCCGAGGCCGATGCCCTTGTTGCCGCCGGTCACGACGCAGACTTTGCCGGAAAGATTGAATGGGGCGTAAGCCATGTTGGGTTTCCTCCTGATTGTCTGGTGTCACACAAGATGGGTGACGTAAGGGGCGGTCAAGAGCCAGTTTGGCTTGCCGCAACCATCGCCTTGGCGGCCGCGATGATGCGGCGCGTTTCGTCCCAGATCTCCAGGGCGGCGAGGCGGTCCGGGCTGATCCATTCGGCATGGGCGGCATCGTCACCCGCGACCGGCTCGCCGGACAGCCACACGGCCGCGTAGTCGAAAAGGATATAATGCCGGGTCACATCGCCGCTCGAACGCGAGGTGAAGATCCCGTCCACCACGTCGACCAGGCCGACCAACCGGGCCGTGACGCCGGTCTCCTCGTTCAGTTCGCGCAGGGCCGCGTCGGCCGTGCGTTCACCGAACTCGATCTTGCCGCCGGGGATGGACCAGTTGCCGGCCATGGGCTTGGTGCCCCGCCGGATGAGGAGGACGTCTTCCCCCCGGAAGCAGACCGTGCCGACGGCCGGAACGGGCTTCTGCTCGCTCATCCCATGCCTCCGCGCTCCAGAAGGGCAACCGTCTCGACATGGGCGGACCAGAGGAACTGGTCCACCGGCTGGATCAGCGAGATACGGTAACCGGCATCCACCAGCACGCGCAGATCGCGCGCCAGCGTGCCCGGATCGCAGGAAATATAGGCGATGCGCCGCACGCCGCTGTTCGCGATTTCGGCGACCTGCTTGGCGGCACCGGCGCGTGGCGGGTTCAGCACGATGCCGTGGAACCGCGCGAGCGTTGCGGCCGGAACGGGATTGCGGAACAGGTCGCGCACTTCGGCCGTGACCGGCTTCAGCCCCGGCGCGGCGCGGGCGGAGGCTTCGAGCGCCTCGATGGCGTCGGTATCGCCTTCCGCGGCATGCACGCGGGACTCTTCGGCTAGGCGCAGCGCAAACGTTCCGCACCCGGAGAAAAGATCGGCGACTTCCAGCGCGAATTTCAGATGCTGGCGTACCAGGCTGGCCATGAAGGCCTCGGCCTCGGCGCTGGCCTGCAGGAAGCCGCCGGGGGCGGGACGAAGGAAGGCGCGGCCGACCTGGGCTTCCGGTGTCGCCTGTGCCAGCGGCACGTCATGCCCGATGGAGACGCGGATGAAGCCGGCCGCCAGGGCTTTCGCCCCGGCCATCATTACATCGTGCGGCGCAGCGAATGTGGCGACGCCTGAAATGTGCAGGTCGAGCCCGTTCGGCAAGGCGGTGATGAGCATGTCCATCTCGCCCTTGAGGGGGGCCAGTGGCGCAGCGAGTTCTTTCAGGGCGCCGAGTTTCCGGACGATGTCCGGCGAGGCGACCGGGCAGGCATGGATGTCGACGATGTCGTCGCTGCGCCGCCTGTGGAAGCCGAGCTGCACGCCCGTCTTCGTCCGCCGGGCCGCGAGTGTGATGCGGCGGCGCGAGCCGGGAGGCGTCACCCAGGTTTCCTCCACCGGAGGCTCCAGCCCGCGCGATTTGAGCGCATGGACGACAAGCTCGCGCTTGAAGGCGGCATAGGGGCCGGGTGCGAGGTGCTGCAGGTTGCAACCGCCACAGGTTCCGAAATGCGGGCAGGGCGGCGTCACCCGGTCCGGTGAGGGCTTCACGACCTCGACCAAGCGGGCGCGCTCGGCGCTTTCGGGCGCGATTCGCACTTCCTCGCCCGGCAGGGCACGGGAGACCGAGACCCATTCCCCGTCGATGCGCACCTGGCCATCGCCCTTCGATCCGAGGCGTTCGATGACCACATTGCCCCCCTGGCGGGCACCTGTTTCCGGAATGGCAGGCATGCCGGGCTCCATACTGGTTGCGTTAATCATGACGGGTTAGCACCGGAGCGGCAATGCGAACAGGAGGCTTGAATGGCCAGACCGGCGCGAAGACCCCTCAGCCTCGCTCTCCAGGGCGGCGGCGCCCACGGGGCCTACACTTGGGGCGTGCTCGACCGGCTGGCCGGCGAGGAAAGCCTCGACATCAAGGCCATCACAGCCACGTCTGCCGGAGCGATGAACGCCGTCGCCTTCGCCAGCGGCTACGGCACAGGCGGCGTGGACGGCGCAAAGGAGAAGCTTGAAGCGCTCTGGCGGGCGGTGTCCCGCGTTTCGGGGGCGCTCAGCGTCTATGGCGCGCTCAGCCCCGCGGCCTTCGCCTATGCCTCGGCCCTGCAAAGCTGGGCGAGCCCCTATGACCTGAACCCGCTGAATGTGAACCCGCTGCGCGATGCCGTGGCCGACGTGATTGATTTCGACGGCGTGAAAGCGTCCGGCCTCGAACTCTTCCTGTCGGCAACCGATGTCGAGTCGGGCCATGTGAAGGTGTTCTCCGGCGACGAAGTCAGTGTCGATGCCGTGCTTGCCTCGGCCTGCCTGCCGCAGACGTTCCGGGCGGTCGAGATTGGCGGTCATGCCTATTGGGACGGCGGCTATCTCGGCAATCCGAGCCTGTTCCCGCTGGTCTATGCCGGATGTCCGTCGGATGTGCTGCTGGTGACGCTGAACCCGATCGGCCGGCCCGGTGTGCCAAAGCGCGCAGGCGAGATCCAGGAGCGCGTCAACGAGATCAGCTTTAATGCGGCCCTGATCGGGGAGCTACGCGCCATCGCTTTTGTCCAGCGCCTGATCGACGACGGCATGCTGAAAGAGCCGATGCTGAAGAAATACCGTCGTCTGAACGTTCACGCCATCCGCGGCGGTGACGACCTGATGCAGGAAAGCCTGCGGACGAAATACGACACGAGCTGGCGCTTCCTCACGAGCCTGCGCGACAAGGGCCGCGCCGCCGCAGAGGCCTGGCTTGCAGGCGATGCGAAACATGTCGGCACGAAACAGTCGAATATCGATCTGCGGAAGGAATTCCTGCAGGGCTGAGCTCCGCGCTCAATTCACTTCAGTTTGCCGCGCACCAGGGCGATGCTCACGATTATGGAAGCGGGCACGACCATGAACCAGACGCCTTCCTCGCCTATCGTGAGGTAAAGCAGGCCGACAATCGCGAAGATCACCAGTTCGTAGATCGCTGCGCGAACCCAAAAATTCACGCTGTCAGGCCTGCTTCAGGAACCACACCCGCGCGGCGCCATAGTCGCGCGTGTCGAGCATTTCCCAGCCCGGCGGGGCGATCATCTCGTCCGAGGCTGTTTCCACCACGGCCACGGCATCCTCTGCCAGCCACTTTCCCTCCACGAGGCAGGTGAGCGCGGGAAGGACGAGGTCCTTGTGATAGGGCGGGTCGAGGAAGGCGAGCGTGAAGGGCTGGCCGACGCCCGCCGGCTTCTCGCCGAGGTCCGTCGCCGAGCGGCGGTGGATGCGCGTGTTCCCGTAGAGGCCGAGCGTCTCGATATTGTCGCGGATCGCGCCGCGGGCCGAATGGTCCGTCTCCACGAACAGGCAGAAGGCCGCGCCCCGGCTCATCGCTTCAAGGCCTAGGGCACCGGAGCCTGCGAACAGGTCGATCACGCGCGCGCCTTCGATGTCCGGCGCCCAGGGTGCATGGGCCAGAACATTGAACACGCTCTCCCGCGCACGGTCCGCCGTTGGTCGCGTACCCTGTCCCTTTGGCGCGGCAATCGCGCGCCCCTTGTGCTGTCCGGCAATGATGCGCATACCTGCCGCACATATTCCAGCGCGGTGGGAAATGGAAGTGAGCGCGAACGGCGGCGACGTGACGAAGGCTCTGACGAGCGCGGGTTTGCCGCAGCACCTAACGGTTACGCTCGCTGGGCTAGCGCCTGACGCGGATGCCGCGATCAGAGCCTGGAAATCGATCGACCTGAAGATGCGCCTACTCACCTTCGGCCTCTTTGCGTTTTCCTGCATCGGGGTCTGGCTTCTTGCGAAATCGATCGTCCGGGATCAGGTATTGGTTTGCGTGAACAGCCCCGTCACGGCGTTTCTCGTGCAACTCCTGCTCCAGATGATTGCCTCGGTCTGTGCTGCCAGTTGGATCGTTGGCCTCGCGACCCAGAAGTCGCCATTAGATGTTCAATGCCAGCGCCTCGTCGGCAGCTTCCTGTCCAAATCTGATGCTGAGACCGCCAGAAGGGCGCTTCGCATCCACAAGAGGTTCGGGGACATGCAGCAAGAGAGCGCGGAGACGTTCGTCCGGAAATACACAAGCGGTTATTTGCCCGTCCTGATTGGGTTGACAGTAGCTTTCGTCATCGCCGCGAC
>JAWKUV010000010.1:0-96327 GCA_041398365.1 Hyphomonas sp.
GCTCTATATCGAACCGGGAAGCCCATGGGAAAACGGATATTGCGAGAGCTTCAACTCCAAGCTTCGCGACGAGTTGTTGGCGAGGGAAATCTTCTTTGATTTGCGCGAGGCGAAAGTCCTGATCGAAACTTGGCGACGCCACTACAACACCGCGCGCCCACACTCTTCTCTGGGCTACCGGCCGCCTGCGCCACAAACCATCTTGCCCGCGGCGTTCATACCGCCTTACTGTGTGGATGTAGCGGCATGAACGCCGCTACGTGGAAACCGCCGGACTAACAAAACCGGTGGACCACCTCTGTGGGGCAGAGCAGGGACGGGCGACGGGTGAAGGTGGCTTTGGAGTGCCTGGTGAACTCCTATGCAACATCGCCGTTGAAGTTCCGCTTTCTTGAACTCTACCGAGTGATGGAGGCTCTCTTCCTTGCGGATGTGAAGAGCAGGCTGGTGACCGCCTTCGACGCAGAACCGACAGCGTCGTTAAACGAGGCGATGGAAGTCCTGAAGTCAGAGTTGCGCCAGATCACTGCGCTTGCTGAACCGCACCAGGACCTGTTCGAGGAGTGCTGGACCAATCTCGACGCACTAAAAAACACCAATCGGTTCGCAGCAGCCATCTTCCGACGCGTCGACGAGAAGAAGGCCAACCGCGAGGGGAAATGGAAAACGGGAGCCGCGCTCATCTACCAGGTCCGCTGCGCCGTGGTACATGCTGGCGAGAAGGATATGATCTTCGAGAATTTTCCAGACGGAGATGCAGCGATTAGAACCATCCTACTACCCATGGAGCGAGCAGCGCTCAGGATGCTCGGAATTACACTCGGATGATGCACGAGCATTTAGCCCAGCTGCATTTGCACCAACGAACAACAAATTAATTGTCTGCATGATCTTCGTTTTCGAAATCGTGGCGCATGACGGCTTAGGGCTAGCCCCGGTCAGCCCGAAACCCAATTCCAATAACCGCTTTTCGCCTGGAACAGGCGCAAAAAATCCAACTACCCAGTAGCAACTTCCGGCGATTATCAGCCGCTCCAATTAAGCGTACTCAATAATCACTTACGGTTGTTTCTGGACACCCTGCAGGCAAAAATTATATCTGTCTACAGATGGTTTTGACTGGACTAAAGTCTTGTTTCGAGCATTTGTGTTCCTGTCGCGGTCGATAGCGCGATTGCCCGCTCGACCGTCGGGCCTTCAGGTTGTGGAAGCGCTCTTTGCCTCCCTAAACCTGAAAGGACAACCCATGACAAAACGCAAATCTATCCGCACCGTCGCAAAGCCAAAGACCAAAACGACCAAGGCAGACCAGCTCAAATCACTTCTTGTGAAACCTGACGGAATGACCGTCGGCGACCTTACGCGAAAGCTCGAATGGCAAGCACATACGACCCGCGCAGCCCTTACCCGATTGAGGCAGGCTGGAATCACGATCGAGAAGCTCGATCCGATTGAAGGTAGCCGTCACTCCCGCTACCGGATTGTGGGGACGCCGAAATGACATTGGTGGCAAAGCTCGAATGTCGGCCTCGCGGTGATCTGATCAGCCAATATGAGCAGATCGTCGGAACGCCCCCTCCGAAGTATCTGAGTCTCTCTATACTGGCTCATGTCATTATCTATGAAGCGCAAGCCGCGGATCATGGAGCGCTACCCGCCCGCGTTCGAAAGCAGCTTCGAGCAGTTGTTGAACAAGGACGTGCTGTGCCACCCGCATGTACGCTCAAGTCTGATGCTCGACTCGTCCGGGAATGGAACGGCATCTCGCATGTTGTCGATCGCGTCGAAGACGGCTTTGCCTATCGCGGGAAAACGTACCGATCACTCTCAGCCATTGCGAAAGAGATCACGGGTGCCAAATGGTCGGGCCCGCGCTTCTTCGGCCTGAAGGGTGCGGCATGAAAACACCTGAACGCCGGACCATCCGCTGTGCCATCTATACCCGCAAGTCGAGCGACGAAGGCCTGGACCAGACGTTCAACTCACTCGATGCTCAGCGGGAAGCCTGCGAAAGCTACATCGCCAGCCAGCGACATGAAGGCTGGAAGCTCATTCCCACTCATTATGATGATGGCGGATTGTCAGGTGGTAATCTGGACCGCCCTGCCCTTCAACGGCTTCTGGAAGACATCGCTACCGGCAAAGTCGACCTTGTCGTCGTCTACAAGATTGATCGACTCACCCGATCGCTGGCCGACTTTGCCAGGCTGGTCGACCAGTTCGATGCGGCCGACTGTTCCTTCGTGTCTGTTACTCAGTCATTCAATACCTCCACGAGCATGGGACGGCTCACTCTCAATGTCCTGCTCTCATTTGCCCAATTCGAGCGGGAGGTCACAGCTGAACGGATTCGAGACAAGATCGCTGCCTCGAAGAAGAAAGGGTATTGGATGGGCGGGCTTCTGCCACTCGGTTATGATCAACATCCCGATCCGAAAATGCGGACTCTGGTCATCAATGAGGTCGAAGCCGAAACTGTCAGGGAGCTATTTCATCTCTACCAGGAGTATCAGTGCCTGCGGAAGGTCGAACAGGAAGTCGTTCGACGAAACTATCGATCTAAAAAGCGCATCTACCAGACGGGCCGGGTGACAGGCTCGCGGCCCCTGAACCGTGGCCAGATCAACTTCATCCTTCGTAATCCGGTCTATATCGGGCGCATCCGGCACAAGCAGGACTCTCACGAGGGAGTGCATGACGCCATTATCGACCAAGAACTCTGGTATATTGTTCAAACACTGCTCGATAGCAAATCCCCGAAGAAATCGCGCGGCCCTTCAAAATCAGGAGCGCTGCTGACGGGCCGCTTCTTTGATGAGACTGGAGATGCCCTGACACCCAGTCATTCGCAAAAGGGCAATCGGCGGTACCGGTACTATATTTCCAGACGCCTTCTCTCTGGGGATCCAAACGACCGGAGCGGTTGGAGACTGCCCGCTCGTCAGGTCGAGGATACAGTCGCCAAAGCCGCGGCCAACCATCTTCGCGCAATTGGTGGTCAGCTTTTGTCAGAGCCATCCGTTGCGCGCATTGCCGAAGCACAGGAACGGTTCACCGACATCGGCAAGAATGAGGTATGTCGGCTCGTAGAGAGAGTTGATGTCGCCTCCGACAGATTGTCCATCCAGTTGAATGCCAGCGCGGTGGCGAAATTTCTCGAAAGCGATCTGGAAGACATTTCCTCTGGACAACTGAACGTCTCAGTTCCCTTCCGCATCCGTCGGCGGGGTGTCGAAGCAAAGCTCATCATTGGCGCCGATAATACTGCCCCTGACCAGACCCTCATTCAGGCTATCGCATATGCCTTTGTCTGGCTGGAACACATCAAATCCGGCGACCAGGTTCGGGATATCGCTGAGCGTTACGGCAGAGCGCCTGACAAGCTGCTTCTGCGCCTTCGTCTCGCATTTCTCTCACCCCGGATCATCCAGGCGATCCTCAATGGGCAGCAACCACCTGAATTGACTCTCACACGGCTTTTGAAGATGAAAATCCCGTCGGATTGGGACGATCAGTGGCGCGAACTGGGGTTCGCCAGCGTTCCCTGATACGGTCGGAGCATTCCCTGTTCTTGTAAGAACATTTCCCTGTTACGGCCCTACGGGTTCCCTGATATGCAAATTCGGGTTCGCTGATTTTATTTAATACTTACAGCACATTATCGTCGCTTCCGCAATGAATCTGGCCGGAATATTTGTTTTTTCTCGAAAATTTGGAAAAAGCAGGGAAGCCAACCAAACCCTGCTCCTTGCAAATGGCGATTGGAGACTTCGGCCACTTCTGGCGCGAGGAAGCGGACGGTTACGGCAAACGGAGACACAACGCAGCCGCGAAAGCCCGCGGAACGTGGGCGTTTTGCGATTGCAGGTCTGGGATTTCTCTGTTCGGAGGTCTGGCTGGCGGTGCTGTCAGACGAATTCGAACCAGTCTCCGCTTTTTGCGCATTGCAGCACCATACGCACTTAGCCTATCGGTCACGACGACCTGAGGATTACCATACCGCTTTATCGCTTTTCGTATGAATTTCTGTGCTGAAGCCTTATCGCGCGTCTCGGTCACAAAGAACGCCAGACTCTCGCCCTCATGCTCGACCGTACGCTATAGATAGTAAGTCTATTCACGGATCTTCACGAAGACCTCTTGCACATACCACTGAGTTCGCTGGCGCATGCCTTCCAACCGGCGTTTTCGAATTGCATGAGCGAAGTAAATGCCGAAGCGATCTACCCAATGGCGAACCGTCTCGTGGCAGGCATCGATGCCGCGCTCGTGAAACAGGTCCTCGACGTTCCGCGAAGACAGCGGAAATCGGACATGCATCATGACCACAAGCTGGATGATCTCAGGCGAGGTTTTAAACTTGCGGAATGGGTTCTAGAAAATTCCCAGAGCCCAAGCTCCAAGATGCGCCGTCTCAAGGTCGACTAGACCGGCAATCCCCTGGACAGGGCATATCAATCCGCTCGTGACACGCGCTTGCGCCGATTGAGAATATCCTCAGTGTTGCGAACGAATTCGCGATCATAGTTTCTGGTCGCTTCCTCCAATGCGTCAAAGGGCACCAGACAGTTGTGCTCCAGACGATCATTGTTTCGAACTTCCGCAAAACGCCAACCATTCCACCGGCGTTCGGCGTTGAAGCGCTCATGCTCAAGCTCGGCGATGCGTTCAAGCAGCACGGCATCGGAGGTCAAATCAACGGGATCGTCTGAAAAGTCCGGAACATCTTCACAATCAAGCCAGCGGCTCCGAGAGATTCCAGCGCTCGCAATTTTTGCCGGCAGGTGTTCAACAACCAGACGGTTGGAAATGCGATATGTCTCCTTCAACCGCTCCCAGTCTGCCAAAGCCTCACTCGCGGCGGGCGCACCGGATTGCGCCGCGCTTGCTGAAGGCCGGCTGTTAAGGTAGGCCTCATGATAGGTCTTGGCGAGGCGGTCCACTCCCTCACCACAAAAATCACTTTCTGCCAGCAAGGCCTGGTGATCTCCGAAGACATGCAACACGCCGCCTTCATTCGGTAGTCTCTGCTTGTCTCTGAGCCGGATATAGACCGGTGCTTTTTCGGCTCTTTGTTCTCTCAGCCAAGCGGCCATGCCACCAAGCGCAGCCAGGGCCCCGTGGTCGTCGGGGAGACATACGTACACGCAACTTATGGGAGGGGCATCAGCCTCCAGGCTGTCCGGCGGTTGCTGTCCGCCCCCAAACGCACCGGCACACGCAACAAAATCGCAGATTTCCTCCAGTTCCGGGACGCGAAGTTTCAATGCGGCTTTTCTCGCCATAACCTCTGGATCGATCACCGTTATTCTGGGTCTATCAAGGCCCGTTGTGAGGCAATTGATGCAAATATCCCGGGCGACGGCTTCGCCCATATGGCCAAACCCGACAATCACCGCATGAATGCGCGAGTGTTTCTGATCGATCGCCGTCAGAAACGGAGGGTGTTTTCGGTGAAGGGCCCGAACAGATAGCGCCGAAGAGGTGATAATTCTGAAATTATGATCTGCCCAACTGAGCGCCGCATCGTCCGCAAGCCGACTATCGCGAACGATGGCAGAAATATTGGCCGAAGTATCGGCCTCATTTATGAGCCGCGCGAGGTGCAAGGCTTCGCTTTCGTCTTGCTCCACAACAAGAACATGCCGTGCACCAACAATATGCGTCGCAATCATCAGGTCTTTGCGTGCAGCGTTTCCCCAGGGCAGAGACGTGGATCTCGTTCGGCGATGAAACGCCGCGGCTCCGATATGCGTGACATTTCGTTTCCTCTTTTTCTCCACATACTGAACTGCCGCATAGGCGATCTCATGAGATCCCACGACGACAACATCCGGTCGAAGAACGCGCGCTTTGAATCTCGCATATCCTTCTGACAAAAAGCTCAGGAATGTTCCGACCGCAGTCAGGACTACCGCGCCTATCCCGGTAAATCTCGCGATTTCCAATTGAACATTCAGCGGGTCGCTTCCGCCATAGAATTCGCTTACATGAAAGGCCGCCAGCGATCGGTAAAGCGCGTCCCGGAAAGTCTTGTGATCGTCGTGCCAGCCCCAAAGCCCAAGACCCAGAGTCACAAATCCCAGCAGCACCCCTGCCGTGAGCTGCCAGGAGATGCCGCGCCTGCCTTTTGAATGTCCGCCCATTGAACCTCGCCCCTCGATCCGGAGCAACTCAATTCACATGAATTGGGAGGTCAATCAATAATTGGAATTTTTCGCCTGAACTGAACAAAATAAAGGCGCCGCTGCCTGCTCCGAAGCCCTTTGGATATATAAGGCTCGCCAATGGTGCGCCCAGCTTCTCCACGCCCTGCCAGCTATCGCGCGACCGGAGAATGTGCCCCCCCGCGGAGAGAACGACATTGCCCGATCAATTCGAATTGAGCGCTCCCACAATTGCGATGACAAGTTCGTCCTTTTTCTTCTCCACCTCCGGGAGTTCATCAAAAGGCACGAGTAGAGGATGCGTCTTGGTCTCCTCAGACTTTGACGGCCCATATCGCCAGCCATCGCGCACTTTTTCCTCCATCCAGAGATGGTGCTGAGTCCGGCCGTCCATACCCCTGTTTTTCAGTACATGGAGAACGCTCTCGCGTGTGGACTTGTGCATCCACTCGGGCGCCTCGTCCCAACCTGGAATATCAGTCTGCCCATGCGCCGCCCCCCAGGCCCGGATCGCCTCGTGAACGGTCCGGGCAACAGCTTCGAAGTGCTTTGATGAAGGGGTGTCGGTCATGATTTCCTACTCACGTGCAAAAGGCACTCTGGCGTCTTCGGAAGAACGAGTGCTGGCTGCCTCTTCCGGTAGTCTCACCCCGGCTCAGGAGGGCTTCCGCCTCCCGCAGCTTGGCGGCGCTCTTTTCTTGCGTGGATCCTTGCCCATTTCTCAGTTCCATAATCGAAACCGCCCCTCACTCAAGTACCGGACAAGCTTTCCTGTGGCAGACGACCGCCGCAAGGCTGATTTTCATTTCAGTGTCTCGCTGTAGTTCAGATAATTTTCGCTCGCTTCTGGACAAGCAAACAGACAAATGCTCTTAAGTTGAATGAGGAATGGCGCCGGGCGGGGGTTACCATTGTGCAATTCAAGTCAATTTGGTCCTTCTGGCTTCTATTATTGGAGTGCATCGCCGCACTCTCGATAGCCCAGGCGGCACAAGCTCAATTGTATTACGGGGGGTATGGCTACCAGACATACTTCTCTGAGATTTCGGACGAATTTCCCTATATTTCCTCGATTTTGTCTGGCGAGACCGGCGTCCAATTCGAACGTCAGCTCTATAACCAACTACCGGATATCACGATGGGAGGGACGCCGGTCCTGAAGGACGGGCTGGCAACGCTCGCCGAGAAGCCGCTTGTATTCGGCCTCGTCTTCACAAGCGAAACCGTTCACAGCGAACAGATTGCAAGTTCCTACAAGCTTCTTGTCGTTCTGAATGCGCAAATTCTCATCTTCGATTTCAATCGGTCGGAAATCGTGGCGTCATTCCCCGTGTCTGCCAGGTTCATCGATGTCCTGACTGAACCGCCAGGCGAAAAAGATATAGCGTCCCTCGTGGACCAAGCCCTGTCGTCCGGTTCCGATGCTTCAATTTCCAGCCAGTTCCTGACAAAGGTCACAGCCATCAGCGAGCCGGCAATTTCGGCCCGGATGGTCCGGGTCACAAATGTGAATATTGCCGATGAGACTTTGAACACACTTCAAAAATCGTCAAATCCGGATGCCTTCAGGCGCCGTCTCGCCGATGAATTTTCCGCCAGACTGTCGACCAACCAGAAGATCGCCGTCCTGCCGGCAAATGTCAGCCAGGCCATAAACAACTCGATGGCAGCAAGAATGGCGGATGGCACAGTATACAATATCACCATACCAGACGCCGACTACAACATCGATATCTCCATCGACGGCCTGAAGAAGGTGGAGTACGCAACGAACAACATCGGCACCACATACGTTTATGGTGTGTTCGCATCGTTCAAATTCCACGAACCACACTCCGGCCACGTCTTCTTTGACGAGAAGCTGAAGCTCGGCCAGCCGCAGAGCATTCCAAAGACTGCCGTCGTTGAAGGCGACAGCCTGGCGTTTGTCGAAACCATCGACAAGCTGTTCGATGAATTCACCTTCGAAATCGGCCAGAACAACAATCAATGGGCCGAGGCCCATATCTACTCGGCGAAGGCGCCGCGACAATCCATGAAGAAACTTGATGCGCTGATGGAGGCATGCAGATGAGGCTGTTCCTGATACTGATTATGTTCGGCCTGGCAGTGGCCATGCCCGGGTTTACCGCCAACGCGCAGGTTGATCAGGAGCGCGGTACCGCCATGGTCGACACGCGGAAATCAAAGGTGAGCGACGACGAGAAGAACATCGCGATCGAACGCGCCAGACTCGCGGCATTCGAACAATACAAAGCGAAGCAGTCCGCCTCTACCCAGAAGCTTATGCAGGACAACAGCGCATTCCTTCAGGACAATTATGCACAATTCATCACTGAAACCGTAATCCTGAGAGATTATTTCGATAAGCCGTCCAAGACATACGAAGTTACAGTTCGTATCGGCATCAATTCCACAGCGCTAACAAGCAGCCTCTTGTCAAAGGGCGGGCTGGATGCAGCTGGTGCGGCCTCCAACTCGGAAATCGTGTCGCTGATCGTCGCAAGATCGAGATCATCCGTGCAAACCTTCAAGGACCGCGTCTATGACCGGCAAGACGTGAAAGTAAGTGTCGATGGCAACGAACAAATTCTTGAATCGAGCACAGATCACGAACTCATTCAGTCTTCGCAGGTCGCAACGTCCTCACAGCTCAATCAGTCCGGCACTGTAAGCGCTTCGGTTTCCAGCACGTCCGAAACCGGCGGCAGCGTGACTCGCAAGGCGGACAAGATCGAATGGGTCGTCGCCGACTCTATGGATGTCGATCAACAATTGCTCAGCGTTCTAACGAGCGTTGGCCTGAATATCGTTCCATCCGAATTCATCGATACGCTGGATATGGCATCCATTCGCGCTGATTTCGGTGATGGGGACAGCTTGAGCTCAGCCACTCAGCAAACAATGGCCAAGGCTCTGAAGGACTATGAGATTCCATATGTCCTGATCGGAACGCTCGACGTTGACTTCCCAATGACGGATCCGGTGACCGGCAATACAAAGGTCTATGTGACGGTGAACGCCAAACTTCTCGATCTGACAAGCCGCTTTCCCCGCATAAAGTCCGCCATCGGACCAATCCAGTTTTCAGGCGAAGGGCCAACCGAGCCGGTTGCGCGTACAAATGCAATCGTCAGGGCCGCCGAACAGGTTGGAAATGAACTGGTCAGCAGCATGGCCGTCAAAGGCGTCAAATAGATTCACGGAGCGGGACATGACTTTGATGAAGAAGATCACTCTGACGCTGTTGGCGCTGGGGATTATACTGGTCCCACTGCCGGCTGCAGCGCAGTTCAGGATACCCAACCTGACGGGATCGGGATCCAACTCGGGCAGCAATGTCTCCAATGAACCGGTGACGGACTTCTACGCCGTTTTCCTTGCGGCGCGCGTGGAAATGAACCAGTCCCAGCTTAATCTCGCCCAGGCATTCGATCTGCAGGAACAAGTGGCACTGCTGGAAGCAGAACAGGTCCGGCTCGCGGAAGGAAACCTGACCGCCTCGGACGTAAAGGATTCCGTTCACTTGTCGAACAGTACCTCAGAAGCCATTGATGCGAGAATTCACGAAGGCGCTGAGCTTAGTGAAGAAGGAAGACAATTCTTCATTGAGGCACTACCACATCTGATTGCAGGCACTTTGCTGACAATCGAGCTGCCCAACCAGGCCGAAAGCTATGCAGATCAGCTGAGGCAGGACGTCAATTCAGCTGGCTATGTCAGGAAGGCCCAGGCGGCGCTGAAGCTCAAGGACGGCATTCAGATCACGCAGCAGATGCCGGGCTATCTCAAGACGACGGCGACAAACTACCGGCTGGTCATCGGTTACGGTCAGGATCATTCCATTCCGATTCCTGACGACGCCACGGATGTCCTTGGGTCTTTGTAATTCAGGAAACGGAGAGACACGATGTTGAAGCTTTGGCCGTCTTTCATCCTGGCCGGCGCGCTGCTTTTGGGCGGCTGCACTCCGTCGGAGACATCCACAGATGATGCCTCCGGAACGCAGGTCGCAGATGGTTCCAGCGTCGGAGAGCCTTCGGAAACCCAAAAAGAGGAATCCGGCGGCCGGTTTGGCAAGGTGGGCGACGTCTACGAATTTGGTACCGGATACGGCTCCACAGCCGGCGAAGCCATTAACAGTGCCATGTCCATCATCATAATGAAGATCAACGGCGCCGAAGTTGAAGTCGGACAGAATTCCGACTCAGCTACTGCGCGTCTTGAAGGAACTGTGGAGGATGGCGACGCGAAAGAAGCTCTCAATATTCCATTGGGATTTGAACCGGAGAAAAACCTGAAAGAAGTGAACGCAGCACTCAATACCGCCGGATTTCAGAACCAGGTTTCGGTTCGCTCTAGGGGGACCGTTTCTCGCGTCGAAGTTCTTAACCTGTACCCGCCAAAGCAAAGCAAGAAAAAGGGCGACGCCGAGGAAGATGACGGAACGTCTGGCCTATGGCGCGCTGAGATCAAGGCCGCGACGTTGAAATACACGCCGCCGGAGAGTTCGAAGCTCCCACGCGTTTCTATTCACACCGCTGAATCGGACAAGTCGTCTTTTGCCGTGGGGGACGGCACGATTTCCCTTGCCGATCTGAGTGCCGACATCACCCAGGCAATGCAGGAGGGTATAAAGAAATCGGGATATTTCACCGTGCTCTCGCGCGACCATTACCACGCCATCAGCGAGGAGCTGACGCTTATTGCTAGCGGCCTTACGGAACAATCTTCGAAAGAACGCCCCGGCAATCTGCTGGCAAGCGATATCGCCATCATTCCTGTCATCAAGGCGCTCGATTACGGTAAAAAGTCACGCAGCGCCGGCGCATCGGGGAAATCCCTTGAATGGTACAATGGGAAGATCGAGATCGAATTCTTCGCCATGAATGTGGTGACGCGTGAAGTGATCGCGACGGAAACCTATTCAAAAACCTTTCCGTCGACGCAACCGACAACCTTAAATCGCGGATTCAATGGGCGTCCCGCCGTTGAAGCGGCGATCCAGGAATTCACCCAGCAGTTTCTGAATGACTTCCTGAATGTTGCCGCGCCACTCGCGGTCATGCGCGTGAATGGCGACAATGTCGTCATCAGCGGAGGCGAAGACCGTGTTTCAGCGAATGACCGTTTCACGGCCTTCCTGCTTGGCGAAGAGATTATTGATCCCCGTACAGATACTTCTCTCGGCTTTGAAGATACGGAAATCGGAACCATCACAATTGACCGGGTCACCAAGCAATTGTCATACGGTGAACTAACGAAAACCGCCTCAGTTGATCTTTCGAACTTCGAACCTGGCAAGTTAATCCTTCAACCCGTCAGAGGCACTGTGGTGGCGCCCGAAGGCAAACCCGCGACCCGTCCGGTCGACGATTCGAAGCCTTCCAAAGCGACTCAAGCTGCCCCGGCAGCGGCAACTCCCGCCCCTCCGCCCAAACCGTCTTCCCAGGCTTCATCGCCCGCAGAATTGCCTAAGCCTTCAGCATCAGAAGACAAGGATGATGATTGGTGAGCCTGAACGGTCACGCCATGAATGACCACAAGGTTTCTTGGAGCCACGGAAGCAGATTCGCGAGCTGGACACCGCATGGCGTATGACTTCTTTCTAAGCTACCGTCGCAGTGACCAGGCGCTGGCAAGGCGCCTGGTTGAAGAGATTACCGCGCGCGGCGCCACAATCTGGTGGGATGGCATGATACCAGGCGGGATCGACTGGCGTGACGCCATCGTCGACAATCTGGCGCCGCCAAGGTCGTGATCATCCTGTTTTCTGAAGCCTGCAACGATTCCAAGCAGCTGAGGAAGGAACTCGCACTCGCTGACGAATTGAACAAAGTGGTGATCCCGGTACTGATCGAAAACGCCAAACCCAAGGGTCACTTCCTTTTCGAGCTTGCATCGCGGAATTGGCTGCAGATCTTTCCCGACCCCGAAAGTAAATTAAGCGGCTTGTCGGAGAAGCTTCTGGAGATCGTTGGACGGCCCACACCGACAAGCCCTGCTATCGCAGCGCCTCAGCCTGTAGCTCCGACGCCGACGATTTCGACGGAGCTCCCCAAACAGGCAGACGAATTGAGAACACGTCAAAGGCGGCACTTCCTGCCTTTCAAGCCAATGGACCTGCCAGTCCTGTTAGGGGCGCCGTTGTTGATCTATCTGACAATCGGCCTGAACCGGACATCGGCTGCACCGTACGAAATCATCATTGGCTGCCTGTTTTACGGCGCATGCATCGTAGCAGCCTATTCCGCGATCGTGTTCCCCATTCGCTATTTTCTCAGAAATCTTAAATTGACTGAAGCTGCGCGGTATTACACCATGAGTGCGAGCGCAATTTTCGCCTTTGGTGCAGGCCTGCTTGGCATTTTCGCCATCTTCAAGGGAAGCTGGGCAAATGACATGACCACGCTTCTTATCCTGTCTCTCTTCATCTCAACTGTATTTGCAGTTCTGGCTTTTGTTGTTTACGGCATCCTGATTTTTGGCCGATCTCTCAAAATATTCAGGAACCACATTGAAGTGATATGAGGTGTGGGGATGTTGGTGCCGCCTGACGGTGCTGTCATGTGCGGACGAGCAGGTCTCAGGCCACGGGCTATGCAATTAGCTCGCTGCTCAAGATATAGCTGGTGCTTCGCCCCCCGCCCGGCTCCTTCTCCAAAATTCCCCGGCCCATGAGATCCGTGATGTCGCGTAGGGCGGTATCGGGCGATACCTTCGTGATTTTCGCCCACTTCGATGAAGTGAGCTTGCCGGTGAACCCTTCAAGCAAACGGTTCAACATATCGCGCTGGCGTTCACTCAGCGGCTCGCCAGCCATTCGTTGCCAGAAGCGCGCTTTGGCAAGGATGGACGCAAGCATATTCTCGGCGCCGTCGATGGCCCCCTCCAGGCAATCCAGAAACCATACCAACCAACCGGTGACATCGAGATCGCCCTTTTGCGTTGCTTCGAGCACATCGTAATATGCGTTCCGTTCCGCACGAATGCTGGCCGACATGGAATAAAATCGCTGGGGGCTATTTTCTGACCGCGCCAGCATCATGTCCGCGATGGCACGAGCGATCCGACCATTTCCATCTTCAAAGGGGTGAATGGTAACGAACCACAGATGCGCTAGCGCCGCTTTCAGAACGAGGTCACCCGGCTCATTGCCTTCGAACCAATTCAGAAACGCAGACATGTCATTATCAAGCCGAACCGCCTCAGGCGCCTGATAGTGAACCCTTTCACGCCCGATCGGTCCCGAAATGACCTGCATCGGCCCCTTCGCATCATCGCGCCAGGTCCCGACCCGGATCCTTGTCATGCCGCTCCGCCCTGTCGGGAACATGGTCGCATGCCAGGCAAACAACCGTTCCTGCGTCAGTGGTTCCAAGTAATTCTGGGTCGCGTCGAGCATCATCTCGACAATACCTTCGACATTGCGGTCGGCTGGCGGCAACGCTCCCACGTCGAGACCCAATCGGCGAGCGATCGAAGAACGAACCTGGTCCCTGTCGAACTTTTCCCCTTCGATCTCGCTCGATTTCAGGACATCTTCGGTCAGTGTGGTCAGAACAGCTTCTGACCGAAGCTCGAAACCAAGGCTTTCCATCCGGCCGATCAGGCGCCCCTGACGTCGGCTTGTCGCCGCCAGCCTTGGTGTGATCACACCGGCGTCCCATGTGAAACTCGGCCAACCATCTAACTCATATATATAAGTCGCCATAATATCCGCACCTTTTGCGGTAATTATGATCCATATTCTCCGCAAACGCAAGCATAATACCCGCAATATGTGCGGAGATTAATTGGGCTATTCTCCGCAAAGCACCCAAATCACCTTATTGTCTCCGTCACTTTACTGGAAACTTCCTCTAGTGTTGCGAGCAAACGGTTTAGTTGCGACCAGGTGTTCGCCTGTTCAGGGCCATAGCGAGCGCCAAGGTATTCACGGTTGGCATGCAAGCTGTTCAGGTGAGCAGCTGTACGCCGCCGCAAAGTCAGGCCGGCATCCAATGCGTATGCAGTTCGCCTGTCAAAATCGTGCTGCAGACCCCGGATATCCGCAGGCGTGTAGCCCGCTTTGATGAGGAAGGCGTTCAGGTACAATTCGATGGCGTGTATCGCCACCAGGCGCGCAGGCGCCCAACTGAGTGGGGCTCCCCGTCGCCCTCTGCTCATCAACAGAATGGCGGATTCACGATACTCGTCCGCCAACGATATCAATGCCGACGGTTCTGCGGAGTCGCCTGGATAATCGGAAGTGGTGTACTCGGTGCTCATAATCAGACCAATGATTCACATTCCAATTGATTGTGCACAATATCCACCTCTGCCGCAGGCATTTCGCTCAGCACTTTTGCCTTGAGCCTCTGCACTTCGGGAATCTCGAGCATGAGAAAAAGCGTTCGCCAGATGTACGATTGGCTCCCGCAACTTGTTACTGGTTGGCCCACCCGCAAGATCAAATTGTCGTACACATCCGGTGACCTGGCTGAGGGGTGGAGCTCAGCTCTTGTCGATAAGGGCCCGGAGGACGCGAGCTATCATCTTGAGCTTTTCAGGAGAATTGGCATGGTCGATCCACATATGGCATTCTTGGCGCACTCGTTCGTCCGCGTTCGACTTCGACTTTGCACGGCGCTGGATGTCCATGAAGAGGTCCCTGATATCGATTTTGAGCACATCGATGATGTCCACAGCCATTGATGCGCTAATGCGATTGGTGCCAGTCTCGTACTTCTGCAACTGCTGATGACTGACCTGAAGGCGTTCGGCGAGCTCGGCGAGCGTCATGTTTCGCTCCTTCCGGTACCGACGAATGTTTTGGCCCACACGCTTGTCGACCTCAGTCGGCGACCTCGACCTTGATCCCCCGCTACTCTGACGCCTTTTGTTCATTACCTACCCTCGCTGCTTACAATAGCACTCAAGTTGAAAACCGGAACAGGTAGTGGATCGCAAAGTTGCGTTTGAGATTCCCATCTCTGTCTCTCACGCGTTGTTTGCTCTCACTCTCTTCCCGCCAACCTACGAATATCCGTCAACAGCTCCAAAATAGCATGTTCGATGGTCACAAGCTTGGTGGTGACCAGGAGGTTCTGGCGCTCTGCCATCGACAAGAAGGCTTCGAGCACCTCATCGGAATGGCGCACCAAGCCGACCAAATGCTCACCACTCGGACCATAGAGTCCCGAGAACCAGTTCTTGACCGTCCGCTCGTTCGCCCCTGTCCAGCCCGCGACAATCTTGATACGTGCACGCCCCGATCCCAGAGATCGTTGAAGTGCTGCCGCTATCTCGGCTGCAAACTCCTCACTCGTGATTTCATCTTTACTTCCATTTTCTCGTGGAAAGAACTTGCCCTCTTTCAGAAACGACATTCCAGCCTCCTTAAGCTAAGAAGTTCAAAAGAACTGATCTCCCCCGCTTCAAGCGTGGTCTGCCTCCCGGAAAGTGGTCCATTATTTGAGTTAGTTCCGGCTTCAGATATGGAGCTGAGACATGAGCAAGAGATCTACGCCTGAAGAGATCATAGCGAAGCTGCGGGAGGTGGAGGTTCGCCTCGCGCGAGGCGAGACGACGGGTCAGGCCGTGCGTGCGATCGGGGTGACCGAACAGACCTACTACCGGTGGCGCAAGGAGTATGGCGGGCTGCAGGTTGGCCAAGCCAAACGGATGAAGGAGATCGAGAAGGAGAATGCACGCCTTCGCAAGGCGATCTCCGATCTCACGCTGGACAACCAGATCCTTCAGGAAGTCATAAAGGGAAAGTTCTGAGCCCTTCACGCAAACGCGAAGCGGTCAGATCATGTGGTGGAGACGCTTGGTGCAACAGAGCGCCGGGCCTGCCGTGTGATCGGCCAGCATCGTTCCTCCCAGCGCAAGCAGCCGCGTGCCGCGTCAGGATGAGGATGTTCTGACAGCGGCCATCATCCACCTTGCCGAGCAGTTCGGCCGTTATGGCTATCGCCGCATCACGGCCCTGCTGAGACGGGACGGCTGGCATGGAACGAGAAGCGCGTCTATCGCATCTGGCGGCGTGAAGGGCTGAGAGTCCTCGATGAAACAACCAAAACGCAGCCGGTTATGGCTGAATGACGGTTCGTGCGTGAGCTCCGACCAGCACACAAGAGCCATGTCTGGTCTTACGATTTCGTCCAGGATCGCACCCATGACGGTAAGGTGTTCCGCATGCTGTGCGTGATCGATGAGTTCACCAGGGAATGCCTGGCGATCCGCGTCGAACGCAAGCTCAACTCGCGTGATGTGCTCGACACGCTGGGCGACCTGTTCGTCCATCATGGCCCGCCGGAGCATATCCGCTCCGACAACGGCCCCAGAGTTCATCGCCACCGCCCTGCGCGAGTGGCTCCAGCGCATCGGCGTGAAGACGCTCTATATCGAACCGGGAAGCCCATGGGAAAACGGATATTGCGAGCTTCAACTCCAAGCTTCGCGACGAGTTGTTGGCGAGGGAAATCTTCTTTGATTTGCGCGAGGCGAAAGTCCTGATCGAAACTTGGCGACGCCACTACAGCACCGCGCGCCCACACTCTTCTCTAGGCTACCGGCCACCTGCGCCACAAACCATCTTGCCCGCGGCGTTCATGCCGCCATACTGTGCGGATGTAGCGGCATGAACGCCGCTACGTGGAAACCGCCGGACTAACAAAACCGGTGGACCACCTCTGTGGGGCAGAGCAGGGACGGGCGACGGGTGAAGGTGGCTTTGGAGTGCCTGGTGAACTCCTATGCAACATCGCCGTTGAAGTTCCGCTTTCTTGAACTCTACCGAGTGATGGAGGGCTCTCTTCCTTGCGGATGTGAAGAGCAGGCTGGTGACCGCCTTCGACGCAGAACCGACAGCGTCGTTAAACGAGGCGATGGAAGTCCTGAAGTCAGAGGTTGCGCCAGATCACTGCGCTTGCTGAACCGCACCAGGACCTGTTCGAGGGTGCTGGACCAATCTCGACGCACTAAAGCACCAATCGGTTCGCAGCAGCCATCTTCCGACGCGTCGACGAGAAGAAGGCCAACCGCGAGGGGAAATGGAAAACGGGAGCCGCGCTCATCTACCAGGTCCGCTGCGCCGTGGTACATGCTGGCGAGAAGGATATGATCTTCGAGAATTTTCCAGACGGAGATGCAGCGATTAGAACCATCCTACTACCCATGGAGCGAGCAGCGCTCAGGATGCTCGGAATTACACTCGGATGATGCACGAGCATTTGGCCAAGCTGCATTTGCACCAACGAACAACAAATTAATTGTCTGCATGATCTTCGTTTTCGAAATCGTGGCGCATGACGGCTTAGGGCTAGCCCCGGTCAGCCCGAAACCCAATTCCAATAACCGCTTTTCGCCTGGAACAGGCGCAAAAAATCCAACTACCCAGTAGCAACTTCCGGCGATTATCAGCCGCTCCAATTAAGCGTACTCAATAATCACTTACGGTTGTTTCTGGACACCCTGCAGGCAAAAATTATATCTGTCTACAGATGGTTTTGACTGGACTAAAGTCTTGTTTCGAGCATTTGTGTTCCTGTCGCGGTCGATAGCGCGATTGCCCGCTCGACCGTCGGGCCTTCAGGTTGTGGAAGCGCTCTTTGCCTCCTAAACCTGAAAGGACAACCCATGACAAAACGCAAATCTATCCGCACCGTCGCAAAGCCAAAGACCAAAACGACCAAGGCAGACCAGCTCAAATCACTTCTTGTGAAACCTGACGGAATGACCGTCGGCGACCTTACGCGAAAGCTCGAATGGCAAGCACATACGACCCGCGCAGCCCTTACCGATTGAGGCAGGCTGGAATCACGATCGAAAGCTCGATCCGATTGGTGTAGCCGTCACTCCACTACCGGATTGTGGGGACGCCGAAATGACATTGGTGGCAAAGCTCGAATGTCGGCCTCGCGGTGATCTGATCAGCCAATATGAGCAGATCGTCGGAACGCCCCCTCCGAAGTATCTGAGTCTCTATACTGGCTCATGTCATTATCTATGAAGCGCAAGCCGCGGATCATGGAGCGCTACCCGCCCGCGTTCGAAAGCAGCTTCGAGCAGTTGTTGAACAAGGACGTGCTGTGCCACCCGCATGTACGCTCAAGTCTGATGCTCGACTCGTCCGGGAATGGAACGGCATCTCGCATGTCGATCGCGTCGAAGACGGCTTTGCGCTATCGCGGAAAACGTACCGATCACTCTCAGCCATTGCGAAAGAGATCACGGGTGCCAAATGGTCGGGCCCGCGCTTCTTCGGCCTGAAGGGTGCGGCATGAAAACACCTGAACGCCGGACCATCCGCTGTGCCATCTATGCCCAGGCAAGCGCCACGCCCAGAAAGATTGCCCCGACCGGGAGGAGTGCAAGGCCTGCCTTAATCATGGCTGCGCGTTTCAACCCCCTCGACAAGGTGGGGGCGCGTCATATCCCAGTCGACGATCGGCCAGATCTTCTGCGTCAGACGTGTAAATGCGAGGTCCGCCAGCTGCGGGTTCATCGCCGCCGGGCTACCAATGCTCAGGATCGCGTCCGAATAGCCGTTGAAGCCCGCGCGGAAATGATTGGAGGATTTGAGCAGGATGACGGCATAGTCTGCGGGATCGCTGCCGAGCGCGGTGAAAAGTTCCGGCCAGAGCGCTTCCTGCCGTTCCCGGGACAGGATGATGTCTCCCCGGTCGAAGCTGACGCGGATAAATCCGCGCGCCACATGCTGCACGCTTCCGCGGGAGCGGATCTCCAGCTGGTCGGTGATCGCCTCCACACGCACTTTCAGGTGAAGTGGCGTGCCGGATGTGGCCGCCGCCTTGCCCCCGATGTCCAGTTCAAGCTCCGCGCCGACACCGGCCTGCATGCAGGCGTCGAAGCTCGCCGGATCGCAGACAACCGCCACGCCGATCGGGAAGCGGCCCGCTGCCAGCAATGCTTCGAAGACGAAGGTCGCGTCGGCATCCCCGCCTCCCCCGGGATTGTCGCTCGTATCGGCGACGATGACCGGCGATGCAGTCTCGCTGCAAAGCCGCTCGACCCCCTCCTTGACCGGGAGCTCCTTGACGGCCGCCGTTCTTGCGATGCGCCGGAACTCTTCGCCGAGTTCAACGGCCAGCGCCTCCGCCTGTTCGACATGACCGTTCGAATAGACAAGCGCCTTGGCGCCATTGGCTGCACTGTTGCTCCAGGGAAACCCGTGTACCAGCGAAACGGAGATGACACCTGGCCTCCCCTCTTCCTCCATCAAGCGGTCGACAAAGGCCCTCATCGGACCGGACACGGTCGGGAAAGCCCCCAGCACGCCACATTCATACACCGCCGCGCAAGGACGCGTGACGCCGTTCAGCGCCGCATGTGCATGCCGGAAGAGTTCTCCGGCACGGTCATAAACGTCCGTATGCGGGTATTCCTTGTAGCAGTGCAGCAGGTCGGAGTGTTTCAGCATCCGGTCGCTGAGGCTCGCATGCGGATCGAGCAATGCCGCAATGATCGCACCCTTCCCGGCGATCCGGGACACTTCCTCCAGAAGGTCACCTTCGCAATCGTCACTGACGCTGCTCATCATGGCTCCATGCAGGTCGAGCAGGACGAGATCGACAGGAAGCGCCGCTTCGAGGCTGCTCAGGATGCCTTCGAACAGTTCAGCGGCCGCCTCTTCCTCCACCGCACCGCCCGGCGTTGCGTAGCGTGCAGGACCCAGCACAACCTCTGCACCTGCCGCATCGGCTGCCCCGAGAAATCCAGAATAACCCTGATGGCGCGGAGAGCCGGATCGCGGCGGTTGGTGACGCAGCGCTTCAAAGTAGACCGCGTCGAAAGCCTCGAAATCCTCAAGACGGGTCGGTCTGGACACCCAGCTGTTGGTTTCCGTCTTCAGACCGGCCACAAAGACGCGCATTCCGCACCCAATTAATTGATATTGGCCTCATATTCATTATCTTGGCCAATGTCTAGTCCGGGCGACCCGAACGCAGGGGTTACGGGCGGACCTGCCTGATGATTGGAATTGGGAAATTCGCTGGCGGTGAGACAGGGATTCGAACCCTGGAGACTATTTCTAGCCTACACACTTTCCAGGCGTGCGCCTTCGACCACTCGGCCACCTCACCGTACCAGCAGCGGACGCTCTAACTGAAGGGGGGCGGCCTCGCAAGACTGTGATTGCCGTTGCCGCAGCCCCGCCCCATATGGGGGGCAACAAAAGGAGGCCGCCATGCTGTTTTCCCGCAAACCCGTCGAACTCCCCTCTCCCGAGACCGCCCTCAAGGGTCGCACTCATCCGATCCCCACCGCGGCGACCCATTTCGTCAATGGCCGCGATCTTCTGGCCGATGTGCCCGCCGGCTTCGAGCGCGCCGTCTTCGGCCTCGGCTGCTTCTGGGGTGCCGAACGGAAGTTCTGGCAGCAGGACGGCGTCTGGCTCACGCGTGTGGGCTATGCCGGCGGTTACACGCCCAACCCGACCTATGAAGAGGTCTGCTCCGGCCATACCGGTCATACGGAGGTCGTGGACGTGATCTTCGACCCCAAAACGGTGAGTTTCGAGAGCCTAATGAAGCTCTTCCTGGAGAACCACGATCCGACCCAGGGCATGCGTCAGGGCAACGACATCGGCACCCAGTACCGCTCGGCCGTCTACACGACCAGTGAGGCGCAGGCCGGGACGGCGAACCGCATGATCGCTACTTATGAGGCCTCGCTCGCGAAAGCCGGGCACAAGGCGAAGATCACGACGGAGGTCGCTCCGCTGGACAAGATCTATTTTGCCGAAGACTACCACCAGCAATACCTCGCCAAGAACCCGAACGGCTATTGCGGGCTTGGCGGCACGGGCGTCTCCTGCCCGGTAGGTCTGGCGGTCTAGGGCGGGATCAGGTCCCGAAATTCACTGCGAAGCGCTTGCGGCTTTCGAGCAGGCTCTGGGCCTTGAACATGGCATCAGAGGCCGCCTGCGCGCGCATGATCGAAGGATCGGCCCTCAGGGCCTCGACCACTTGCGACAGATGACCGATGGCCTCACGGATCAGCTCCGGATCGAACTTGCGCGCCGCCCGTGCCAGAAGCGCCCGGCCGATATCCATCCGGGCCTGGATCGCCCGTTCGGGATTGGCCTGAACAGCCCCTTCGGTCAGGTGTTCCCGGCGAAGCGCAATCACCCGGTCGAGCCCAGCAAGATCTCCCGCCTCTTCTGCCACGTGTACGGCCGAGGCGCAGAAATCGCTTTCTAGCTCGTTGCGCACCGCGGCTGACATCGGCCCTTCATGGTCCAGCATGCCTGACAGGGCCTCCGCCAGAAGGCTGATCTTCTCGGCACGAAACGATTGCGGATTGCCGAGGGCCGGCTGCAGCTGCTTTGCGAGCAGGAAGGCGGCAACCTTCGGCATATGGCCGTCCAGGGCCGTCTTGCGGGCCGGCAGGCGCAGGGTGAACAGTTTTGCATCGGCCGGGGTCAGCCCGCCGCCGCGCGTCAGGCCGTGCAGGACAAGCCCGTCTTCCTTGCGGCCCCGGCGTTCACCCCAGACAAACAGGTCGGCATCGGCCAGCGCCATGCGCCGGCGGGCGCTAGCAACGGCCTTCGGTGCCAGTCCGCCCTTCAGCACACTCATCCGGGCAACCTTGTAAGGTGCGCCGAAATTGAACGCCGAGAGGTGGTCCTCAAGCGCGGAGCCCAGCCATTTCAGCGTCGCCCCGCGGGCCGCACCTGCCGGCCGGGACAGGACGATGCGATAGCCCGGCGACTTGTCGGTACGCAGTGCCCCGGCGGTCCCGGCATCCCTGAGACGGCGAACGAGGCGTACCGAGAAGCGAATTGCGAGGATCAGCAAGAGGCCAGTCAGAAGGACGCCGAGCACGAGGCCGAGCGCAGCCAGATACCGGGTTTCCCGAGCATGGGCACCCGTCCAGGCTTCTGCCGCCGTCAGCCAGTCCGTCACAGGCATGAAAAAAGGACCTCTCAAGCCCCATGGCGATACGGTTCCTGAGCCCTGCATGCAACAGGGAAACGCTGTTGACGCGGCCGGGTAGCATCGCACAGCATGCCCTTCGGACAGGGACTGACGGGTAAGGAGGCAGACGGCCGCATGGGGGAGTTCGTGACCCGTTTTGCGCCGTCGCCCACAGGTTACCTGCACCTTGGTCATGCGGCTTCGGCCTTACACGTCTGGGACGCGGCCCGCGCAGCTGGGGGCAAAGTCCTGCTCCGGATCGAGGACATCGACCGGACACGCTGCCGGCCCGAGTACGAAACGGCCATCCTGGAAGACCTTGCATGGATGGGACTTGCCTGGGACGGGCCCGTCCGGCGCCAATCCGATCATTTCCCGGAATATGCAGCCATCCTGGAGCAACTACGGGTCCGGGGCCTCCTCTATCGCTGCTTCCGTACGAGGCGGGAAATCGCAGCGGCCCTCCCCGCCGGGGCCAATCCGGACGAGGCCGGCTTCATCGGAAGGTCCCTGCCCGCATCGGAAGAGGAAACCCGCCTCGCCCGCGGACATGCCTTTGCCTGGCGCCTGTCGCTGGCGGCGGCACGCGATACGCTTGGTCCCCGCTACAGCCAGCTCTCCTATCTGGACGAGACCGGCGGCACGGTACGTGCCGTACAGGCCGATCCCGCCCCGTTCGGCGATGTCGTGCTTGGCCGCAAGGAGACGCCGGCCTCCTACCACCTCGCCTGCTGTCATGATGATGCGCTGCAGGGCGTCACCCATGTGATCCGCGGCGAGGACATCCGTGAAATGACCGCCGTGCACGCCCTGCTTCAGGCGCTCATGGACTGGCCGCAACCGGTCTACCGGTTCCACCCGCTGATCCTCGGCCCCGATGGCCGGAAATTGTCCAAGCGCGCTGGGGACAGAGGATTGCGTGCGTGGCGGGATGAGGGCAAGACCCCGGACGATCTCCGCCGCATGACGGGCACGCCATGACCCATACCGCCGCCGCCTTGCCCGCTCACGTTCCTGGACCGGGCCTCTGATGGTTCTGGCCGGCGGCGTCGGGATCGGCTTCGCCCCGATCGGCCTTCGCCTCGGACTCGATGAACTGGGGCCGCAGGCCATCGCCTTCTGGCGCTATGCCTTCGCCCTGCCGGTCCTCCTCGCGCTCGTCTTCCTGATCCAGCGCCGCCCGCCGCAGCGGCCGAACCGGTTCATCCTCCTCGCCGGCACCTTCTTCGCCGTAGATATCGCGCTCTGGCACCACGCGCTGACCATGACGACCGTGTCGAACGCGACCTTTATCGTGAACCTCGGAAACGTTCTGGTCGGGTTCGGCGCCTGGTTCTTCCTGAAGCAACGCCCGCATACGCTCTGGTTCATTGCAGCCGCCATCGCCATCGCCGGGGCAGCCGCCCTCTCGCTTGGCGGCGGCGCGGGCGGCAAGGGCGATATCCATGGCGACCTGTTCGCCTTCGGGGCCGCCATCATGGTGGGCAGCTACATGCTCTGCTCCAATGTCGCCCGGCGCACGCTCGGCGGCATCGAGGCGATCTTCTGGCTGACACTCGTGGAACTTGTCGTCGCCGGCGCGATCATCGCCATCACGGGCGAACGCTTCCTGCCGGAAACGCTTGCCGGCTTCCGCGCTCCGCTCTTCCTCGCCTTTGTCGCCCAGATCGGCGGACAGGCGCTGATCGTGGCTGGCCTCGGCCGGACCTCCGCCGCCGTCGCCGGCCTGCTCGTCCTGATCCAGCCTGTCGTCGCCGCGGCCGTGTCCTGGCGCCTGTTCGACGAGCCGCTGACGGGCATCCAGTCCTCCGGCGCCTTGCTCATCCTGTTTGCCGTCTGGCTGGCCCAGCGCGGCCGCAAACCGCGTGTCGCAGTCGACTAAGTGCGAAAACCGTCACACAAACCTTTTACGACGCAGAAGAGACGAATCCCACCGGAGGCCACCATGCGTAAATCCCTCGCCGCCCTGCCCGCCATCGCCCTGATTGCCGCCGCCTGCACCAGCGCGCCCGCCACCACGGAGAGCGTGGAACCGGTCGCCTCGCCCGTTGCGGCGCTCGCGCGCGAAGCGGCCGTGCCGCAGCAGGCGGCCGACAGCTATTACGTGAAGGCCCAGGCCGCCATCGACGCGAAGATCGCCACCCGCGGCGTCCGGCCCGCCAAGAACGTGATCCTGTTTGTCGGCGACGGCATGAGCATCCCGACCGTCACGGCTGCCCGCATCTATGCCGGCCAGAAGCGCGGCGGCGACGGCGAGGACTACCAGCTGACCATGGACCAGCTGCCCTATTCCGCCCTGTCCAAGACCTACAACAATGACGCCCAGATTGCCGACTCTGCTTCCACGGCAACGGCCATGATGAGCGGCGTGAAAACAAATTCCCGCACGCTGGGCATTACCGGCGCCGCCGCTTTCGACAATTGCGCGAGCCTCGAGGGCAACCGCACCGACACGATCTTCGACATCGCCGAGCGCGCAGGCCTCGCCACCGGCCTTGTCACCACGGCCCGCCTGACCCACGCGACACCGGGCGCAGCCTACGCCAAGACGCCGGACCGTGACTGGGAAGCCTATGTCGGCATTCCGGGATCCGAAGTCGACTGCCCCGACATCGCCACCCAGTTCATCGACTGGGCTTCGGGCGACGGCTTTGAAGTCGCGATGGGCGGCGGCCGCAGCGCCTTCCTGAAAGGCGGCGCTCCGGACCCGGAATATCCGGAAAAAACCAGCGACCGCAAGGACGACCGCGACCTCATCGCCGACTGGATGGCGAAGCCGGCCCACAAGTTCATCGTCGACCGCGCCGGCTTCGAAGCCGAGAACTTCGCCAGCGACGACAAGATCCTTGCCCTGTTCGAGCCTTCGCATATGGAATACGAGCTCGACCGCGCCGGGGACCCGGCCGGCGAACCTTCCATTGCCGAGCTGACGCGCGCCGCCATTACCCGCCTTTCTCAGGACCCGGACGGTTATGTCCTCCTCGTCGAAGGCGGCCGGATCGACCATGCGCACCATGCCGGCAATGCTGCCCGCGCGCTTGAGGAAACCGACCAGTTCGACCAGGCCATCGCTGCCGCGCTCGAAATGACCAATCCGGATGAGACGCTGATCATCGTCACGGCCGACCATTCGCACACGCTGACGATTTCCGGCTATGCCAAGCGCGGCAACCCGATCCTCGGCCTGTCCTCCACCTCGCTCGACGGCTCGCCCGACAAGGCACTCGACGGCAAGCCCTATACGACGCTCGGCTACATGAATGGCCCCGGCGCCTGCCGCGCGACCGCGGACGGCTTCGACTGCACCCGTCAAGACCTCACCGGCGTCGACACGACCGACAAGGATTACCTGCAGCAATCGCTCTATCCGATGTGGTCGGAAACCCATGGCGGCGACGATGTCGCGATCTTCGCCACCGGCCCCGGCGCCGAACTCGTCTCCGGCGTGATGGAGCAGAACGAGATCTTCCAGGTCATGGGCCGCGCCACGGGCCTGGTCGCCGGCCCGGCCGGCGAGTGATCTGAAGGCTTAGACCCGGGCAGGGGCACAACCCACCCGGGTCGCCCCCCTGCCCTCCCCTAGGGTCAGGGCTCGCCAAACCCCGCTTTCGCGGTCATCTTCCGGCAAAAGAAAAACCCGGAGGAAACTGCCATGAAAGCTGCCGTGATGCGCGCGCCCAACCAGCCGCTGTCGATTGAGGACGTCACCATCGACAAGCCCGGCCCGCGCGAGGTGCTGGTGCGCCTCAAGGCGGTCGGCGTCTGCCATTCCGACGTCCACTTCTGGGACGGCAATTTCCCGACCGAAGTACCCGTGATCCTCGGTCATGAAAGCGCAGGCGTCGTGGAAGCGGTCGGCTCGATGGTCTCGGCCGTGAAGCCGGGCGATCATGTGATCTCGATCCTCTCCCCCTTCTGCGGCACGTGCGAGTATTGCCTCTCCGGCCACATGTCGATCTGTCACACGATCAACCGGGAACAGTTCCAGCGCCAGATGACCGAGGCGCCGCGCCTCTCCATCAAAGGCGAGAAGGTCGGCCAGTTCCTGAACCTCTCCTCCTTTGCAGAGCAGATCCTCGTGCACGAGAATGCCCTCTGCGCCATCGACAAGGACATGCCGCTCGACCGCGCCTGCCTCATCGGCTGCGGCGTCATCACCGGCGTCGGATCTGTCTTCCATGCCGCGCAGGTTGAGCCCGGCTCGACCGTTGCGGTCGTCGGGTGCGGCGGTGTCGGCCTCGCCGCGATCAATGGCGCAGCAATCGCGGGCGCCAGCCGCATCATCGCCGTCGACCTTTCCGACGAGAAGCTGCAGCTGGCCGTGCGCTTCGGCGCGACCGACGTGGTCAACCCGTCCAAGGTCGATGCCATTGGCACGATCAAGGAACTCACCAAGGGCGGCGTGCACTATTCCTTCGAATGCGTCGGCCTGAAGCAGACTGCCGAACAGGCCTATCACATGCTGCGCCCGCGCGGCGTCGCCACCATCATCGGCATGATCTCGCCGGGCGTGAACATCGAAATTCCGGGCATCGAACTTCTGGTCACGGAGAAACGCCTGCAGGGCGCCGTCATGGGCTCGAACCGGTTCCGGATCGACTTCCCCCGTTTCGTGGAACTCTACCGGCAGGGCAAGCTGCACCTCGACGACCTGATCTCCGACCGCATCGGCCTCGACGGCATCACCGGCGCCCTCCAGAACCTCAAGGCCAACAAGGGCACCGTCGCCCGCCAGGTCGTGGTGTTCAACTAGAATAGCGGTGCCTGGCGTTCCGGATGCGGAACGTCAGGCAATTCCGAACCGGCCCGGATTGTCGCGGATCAGGGCTTCGAGTTTCGGCATGCCTGCGGCGATGCCTTTCGCAAGCTGGTTCGATACCAGCCCGCCGATGACGAGTGGCCCGCTCGCCTTGCCGGCCCAATGCAGCTCGCACCCTCCCGGCGTTTCGACCACGTGATAATCCTCGACGCCGGCGGAAATCGGCAGCGTGGTCTTGTCGAAATAAAAGGCCATCCGCCGGCCCTCTTCCCAGATGAAGAAGACTTCCTCGATCACCATGCCGCCCACCTCGACGGTGCGTGTCGTGCCGACGCCAAAGGGTTGCGGGCTCGTCCAGGTCACGTTGGTGATCGTCAGCCACTCGGTCCACGCCTTCGCGTCCAGCAATGCTGCCCAGACGGCGGAAGCAGGGAACGGAAAGGCGTGGCTCACCTTCAGTTTCGGTCCGACCGTGGCAAGGTATTCCGTGCCGACCTTCTTGTGCTGCTTCAGCTTCTTCGCCATGCCTGATCCTCCGCTTGTCTGCGGAAGAGACCGTGTTTCACCAGACAGTGGAAGCCGTGACGCCGGGTAACAGGCGCCTGCTGCCTAGTCCCGCAGCAGTTCGTTCACGCCGGTCTTGGAGCGGGTCTGCGCGTCCACCGTCTTGACGATCACGGCGCAGGCGAGCGACGGGCCGCCTTTCGGGTCCGGCAGCGTGCCCGGCACGACGACCGAGTAAGGCGGCACCTTGCCATAGCTGATCTCGCCGGTCGCACGGTTCACGATCTTGGTGGACTGGGTGATGAACACGCCCATGGCGATGACAGACCCCTCACCCACGATCACGCCTTCGACGACTTCCGAGCGCGCGCCGATGAAGCAATTGTCCTCGATGATGGTCGGGTTCGCCTGCAGCGGCTCGAGAACACCGCCGATGCCGGTGCCGGCCGAGATGTGGCAGTTCGCGCCGACCTGCGCGCACGAGCCCACAGAGGCCCAGGTATCGATCATCGTGCCCTCGCCGACATAGGCGCCGATGTTCACATAGGACGGCATCAGCACCGCATTCTTCGCCACGAAGGCGCCGCGGCGCACGGCCGACGGCGGCACGGCACGGAAACCTGCCGCCTTGAACTCCGTCTCGCCCCAGCCCTCGAACTTCGATGGCACCTTGTCCCACCAGTTGCCGCCGCCCGGCACGCCGCCGATCACGCCGTTCGCATTGAGGCGGAAGGAGAGCAGCACAGCCTTCTTCAGCCACTGGTTCACCGTCCAGGTGCCGTCCGCGCCCTTCTCGGCCACACGGGCCTCGCCCTTGTCGAGCAGCTCGATCGCGGCATCCACCACGTCGCGCACTTCGCCTTTCGTATCGGTGGAGAGCGTGTCGCGCACGTCCCAGGCGGCTTCAATCACACGGGCAAGGGCTTCGGTCATGGGTATTCCCCCGGAAGGCTGTCGGTTACTTGAGCGTGCCGCGCGCCGCTTGCAGGAAGGCCGCGAGGTCGCCGGTGACATAGTCGATGTGGTCCGGCCCGTCATCCTTCAATATGTCCTCGAGTGTCGCAGGCCGCGCCTCGATGGGCTCGTGGCTCCAGTCCTTCTCAGAATGGACGAGCACCGTGGTGAAGCCCATCTCCTTGGCCGGGGCGAGATTGCGGGCAAGGTCCTCGAAGAAGATCGCCTGTTTCGGGTCCACGCCGTGCAGCTCGCAGAACCGGTCGTACGAGCCCTGTTTCGGCTTCGGCGTGTAGTGCGCGTCCTCGATGCCGAAACTGTCGTGAAAGAGGTGCGAGAGGCCCATCTTTTCCGTCACGCGTTCGGCATGGCGGCGCGATCCGTTGGTGTAGACGAATTTCCGGCCGGGCAGTGACTCCAGCGCCGTGCGCAGGTCCGGCAAGTCCGGTAGCGGCGAGAGGTCGATATCGTGCACATAGTGCAGGAAGTCCGCCGGCTCGATCCGGTTCACCGTCATCAAGCCGGACAGGGTCGTGCCATAGGTCGCGTAATAGTGCTTCTGCACCCGCCGCGCTTCCGCCGGACCAAGGCCCAGCACGCGGGAGACGAAATCCGTCATCCGCGTGTCGATCTCGGCGAACAGGTCGCATTCGGCCGGGTACAGCGTGTTGTCGAGATCGAACACCCAGTCGGACACATGGTCGAACTTGCCGAAGGGCGCGATATGGACGCCGGCGGTCTTAGCGCTCATTGCCGCCCGCTTTCGCAAAGTCGCGCTCGAAGAATTCGAACACGAGCTTCCGCTCGGTCGGCGGCGGCGTCGCGGCGAACAGGGCCGTGCGATAGGCCGAAGCCTCGCACTGGTCGCGCCCGGCAATCGCGAATTTCGCATGACCCACGCAGAAGGCATCCGATGCCTTGGAGAGCGTGCGGATCTTCGTGCCGTCCTCCATCTCTCCGTAGACGTAATATTCCGTACCGCGCAGCGGGCGGTCGATCACGCGGGCGCATCCGCCCGCCTCCAGCACCCACCAGCCGCGGCTTTCCCAGCCCTCGGCCCCACGCCGGGCGATGGCGCTCCAGATCCGGTTCTTGGTGCGGTTACACAGGGTGAACCCGACATTGCGGCCCCGCTCCTTCGCAACCTGTTCCAGGAAGTCGATCAGGTCGGCATCCGAGGTCGTGGCCGGCAGGTTGTTCTGCTTCAGGAACTCGCCGATGGCGACGCGCGTGCGGTGGCCGATATCGCCGTCAATCGCCCCGCTCGTGGTGATGCCCGCCTCTTCCAGCAGGCGCTGCAGGCCGGCCGAGCGGGCCTTGTCGAGATCGTAGTTCTCGATCTCGGTGAAATCCGTCGTCCAGCGCACCTTGCTGGTCACTTCCACCGCGCGGAAACCGCGGGCCTCAAGTCCCATCGGCGCACATTCGGGCGGGTTTTCCAGCGTGAAGCTGCCGGTCGGATCGATACAGAGCTCCGTCTTGCCGCCCCATTCGCGGGCCCCTCCCCGGTGAGCGGAGGACGTGCGCGCGTAGAGAAAGTGGTATTTGGGCTCGAGCGGGGCCTCCACGGCCACCTTGCACTCGCCCGGCTGCAGTTTCAGCCAGCCTTCGACCGTGATGTCCTTCTCCTCGGGCACACCGATGGCGGCCTCGATGATGTAGGAGGTCTTGTTGCAGAGACTCCAGCCGTCCTTCTTGCCGCCGTCCTGCGCTGCCGCAGTGATGCCGGGGAAAATGACGGCGAGCGCGAGCGTCGCCAGGACGTTACGAAATGAGCGTACCAGCGCCATGTTCGGTGAACAGCTCCATGAGCAGGGCATGCGGCGCACGCCCATCAAGAATAACTGCCGCCCCGACACCATGATTTACGGAATGCGCGGCGGTTTCAAGCTTCGGTATCATACCGCCTGCAGCTGTGCCGTCCTCGATGAGGCCGGGGATCTCCGCCACCCGGATTTCCCGCATCAGCTGCTTGTTCTTGTCCAGCACGCCGGCCACGTCCGTCAGCAGCAGGAGGCGGCTGGCGCCCAGCGCCGCGGCAAGTGCCCCGGCCGCCGTGTCCGCATTGACGTTGTAGCGGTGCCCGTCCGGCCCCATGGCCACCGGCGCCACGACCGGGATCAGCTGCGAATCGGCCTTCAGCAGGGCCTCCAGAACGCTCGTATCGACGCCGGTCGGCTCGCCCACGAAACCGAGGTCCAGGACCTGCTCGATATGGCTGTCCGGGTCGCGTTCGGTCTTGGTGGCCTTGGTCGCCTGCAGCAATTGACCGTCGGAGCCCGACAGGCCCACCGCAAGGCCGCCCGCCTGGTTGATCGCCCGAACGATGGATTTGTTGATCGGACCGGACAGGACCATCTCGACGACTTCCATCGTCGCCTCATCGGTCACGCGAAGGCCGCCTTTGAATTCGGACACGATGCCCAGCCGGTCCAGCAGCTTGCCGATCTGCGGGCCGCCGCCATGCACGATCACCGGGTGGATGCCCAGCGTCTTCAGGAGGACCACGTCCCGCGCGAACATGGCTGCGAGGCCCTCGTCCACCATGGCATGGCCGCCATATTTCACGACAATGGTCTGGCCCGCATAGCGCTGGATATAGGGCAGCGCCTCGGACAGGGTTTGTGCAGTGAACTGGGCGGCAGAAAGCTGGTCGGTCATGGGGCCCCTTTAACGCGCTTTGTCGCGCCGCGAAACGGGGAATTCTCCGCCTTTCCCGTGCTGCCGGGCTAACGGCGTGCGCGGATACGGCGCGTGCGCGCGGGCGGCTCGAACGTCTCGCCTGCCGCTTCCGCCGCCTTGCGCCGTTCGATCTCCGCCAGGCGGCTCTGGATCTGCATCATTTCGACCTCCCGGGCCGCTTTCTTGTCCAGCAGGTAGAAGATGAAACCGGCGATCGTGAAGATGATCCCGAACGGAATGACAATGACCACCGCGCGCGCCCTTGGTCGCAAAGCCCGGGATTTTTATCGGAGCTGGCGCACCGCCGAGTCAATAAGATTGAAAAAATCTCCCGCCTGACGGGAAAGTCCACAACCGAATGCCCGCTTTCACGCCCTGCAAAAGCTCCCTATGCTGCGGCGGACAAGGGATCGGGGGACGGGGTTCATGGCGCGCATTCTGACGGGGCTCGGCGCCCTTCTCGCGGCTGTGCTGGCCGGGGCGGGTATCTGGCTGTGGGATCCGCTGCCTGCCAACCCGCCTGCTGATGTACTGGCGGCACCCGCCTCCGCCTACGATGCCGAGATCATCCGCGATGAATACGGCGTGCCGCATATCCGCGGAAAGCGCGACCGGGATGCTTCCTTCGGCCTCGCCTATGCTCATGCAGAAGATGACTACGAGACGATACAGGAAGTCGTCGCCGCGACACGGGGCACGCTCGCGCATTACCGCGGCAAGGATGCCGCGCCGGTGGACTATCTCGTCGCCCTGCTCGGCGTCTGGGACACGGTGGATGCCCGCTACGAAACGGATGTGCCGAACGATGTGAAAGCCATCGCCGAGGCCTACGCTGCCGGACTCAATCTCTACGCCTCCGAACACCCGGACGAGACCTGGACGGGCCTTGCCCCCTTCACGTCGCAGGACATCGTCGCCGGCTTCCTCTTCAAGACGCCGTTCTTCTATGGCCTAGACGGCACGCTAACCGACCTCTTCGGCGGCAATCATTCGGCCACCATCGCGCTCGACCCGCAGGGCGAGAAGAAGGCCTTCCTGATGGCGCCGAAAACCCTGTCCGAACGCGGATCGAATGCGTTCGCCGTCGCCCCTGCCCGCTCCGGCGACGGCGTCACGCGTCTCATCATCAATTCGCACCAGCCCCTGACCGGCCCGGTCGCCTGGTACGAAGCGCATATTGCCTCCGACGAAGGGCTCGACATTACCGGCGGCATCTTCCCCGGCACGCCGGTCATCTTGCACGGCTTCAACCATGACATCGGCTGGGCCAACACGGTCTCGGCGCAGGACCTGTCGGACACCTATATCCTCACGCGCAACCCCGACAATCCGGGCCAGTACCTTCTGGACGGTGAGTGGCGCGATTTCGAAACCTCGACCGCCACGTTGCACGTCCGGCTCTGGGGGCCGTTTGCCCTGAAGGTGAAGCGCCCGGTCCTGCGCTCCGCCCACGGACCGGTGATCGAGACGAAGACCGCCACCTACGCCATCCGTTATGCCGGCATGGGCGAGATCCGTCAGCTGGAACAGTATTACCGCCTCAACCAGTCGACCGGGCTCGACAGTTTCCTGGAGGCCATGTCGATCAATGCCCTGCCCTCGATCAATTACGTCTTTGCCGACAAGTCAGGGGACGTCGGTTTCATCCACAATGGCCAGTACCCTGCGCGGGACGATACCTGGGACTGGTCGGGCGACCTGCCCGGCGACCGCTCGGACCTGATCTGGCAAGGCTACCGACCCTGGTCGGACGTACCGAAACTGATCAATCCGGCGTCAGGCTTCATCTTCAACGCCAACAACCAGCCGTTCAGCGCTACGGATGGGCCGGACAATCTGAAGCCGGAGGATTTCCCCCAGAGCATGGGCCTCCAGACCAACCAGACGAACCGGGCCCTCCGCATCATGGAACTGACCGACGGGACTGGCACGATGGACCGCGAACGCCTCCTCTCCATCAAGTTCGACACCGCCTATGCCGAAGGCTCCGAAGCCAGACAGGTCGTCGCCGAAGTCCTCGCCCACGACTGGAGCGCCGAGCCAGAACTCGCCGAGGCGGCACAATTCCTCGCCGAATGGGATTTCGGCATGGATGAGCATTCCCGCCACGCCGCGCTCGGCGGGCTGACCACGCTGCGCCAGATCACCGCCCGCTTCACCCACCTGCCGCCACCCACGCCCGAGACCGCGTTCCGGGAAGCCGTCAGCTGGCTGAAGATGCACCATGGCCGCATCGATCCGGAATGGGGCGAAGTGAACAAGCTCGCCCGCGGCGACAAGACCTGGCCCATCGGCGGCGGGCCGGACACGCTCCGCGCCGTCTATCCGGCCGGCATCCGCGACGATGGCGAACTTCACATGAATGCCGGCGATACCTGGATCGCACTGGTCGAATGGGATGCGGACGGCAACCAGATCGCCCGCGTCATCCATCCGTTCGGCTCGGCTACGCTCGATCCCGGCTCGGTCCACTATGCCGACCAGGCGGAACTGTTCGCCACCGGACACTGGCGCAAGGCGCATCTCGACTGGCTGGAAATCTCGGACCGCGCGACACGGCGATACAAGCCTGGCTTCGAGGGAGAATAAATCTCAGACCAGCGCGGCGATTTCGGCCCGGAGTTCCGGGATTCCCCAGCCCTTTTCCGACGAGGTCATCAGCACGACCGGGTGGGCCGCGCCGCGCTTCTTCAGCCGGCCGGCAATCTTCTCGACCATCGCGTCGACTTCGCCCTTTGCCACCTTGTCTACCTTGGTCAGAACGATCTGGTAGGTGACCGCGGAGCCATCGAGCATGTCCATGACTTCGTCATCGGTCTCCATCAGGCCGCGGCGCGCATCGACCAGAAGGAACACCCGGCGCAGCGACGGACGCCCGCGCAGGTAGGCCTTGGTGAGTTTCGTCCAGGCCTCGGCCTGCGAACGCGAAACCTTGGCATAGCCGAAACCCGGAAGGTCGACGAGGTACAGCTGGCCCTGCCCGACATCGAAATAGTTCAGCTCGCGCGTCCGGCCCGGCTCGGCGGAGGAGCGCGCGAGTTTCGCCCGGTTCGTCAGTGCATTGATCAGGCTCGACTTGCCGACATTGGACCGGCCCGCAAAGCAGACTTCCGTCCGGTCGGACGGCGGCAGCTGTTTCAGGTTGGCAACGCCCAGCACGAATGTGGCATCGCCTGCAAACAGGAGACGGCCGGCTTCGAGGGCATCCTCGTTCGGGGCGGGCTCGTCCGTCATCGGATCAGCTGGCGGCCTTCTTGTCGCGCGACAGGAGATTCTTGACGAACTTGCCTATCTCGGTCTCCACGCCGTTGCGGCGCATGATGAAATACTGCTGCGCATAGGACAGCGTGTTCGACCAGATATAGTACATGACCAGGCCGGCAGGAAATCCTCCGAACACGAACAGGAAGATCAGCGGCATGAACTGGATCATGCGGCGCTGCATCGGGTCCGGCGGCGGCGGCGACAGGGTCTGAAGGGCCGCCATCGTGGCACCATAGAGAATCGGCAGGATGCCGACGCCGATGACGATGCCGATGAACGGCACGGCCTTCACGTCCGCGGCGCTCCACCAGGGGATCAGGCCGAACAGGTTGCCGAGCGCGGTCGGATCCGGCGCCGACAGGTCCTTCAGGAACAGGAAGGGCGTATGCCGCATCTCGATCGTCACGTAGAGCGTCTTGAACAGGGCAAAGAAGATCGGGATGGTCAGCAGGATCGGAAGGCAGCCGCCCAGCGGGTTGGCGCCCTCTTCCTTGTAGAGCTTCATGATCTCCTGCTGCTGGCGCTGCGGGTCGGCCTTGAAGCGCTCGCGGATCTCCTGCGTCGGCTCTTGCAGCTTCTTCATCTTGGCCATCGACTTGTAGCTCTGGTTGTAGAGCGGCACGAGCGGCAGCTTGACCATCACCGTGAAGGCGAGGATCGCCCAGCCGAACGAGCCGACGATGCCCGACAGCCATTCGAGCACATAGAAGAAGGGCTTGGTCAGGAAGAAGAAGAAGCCCCAGTCGATGGCATCCTCGAAGTGCGGGATGCCGAGATCCTTCTCATAGGCCTTCAGCACCTGGTAGCGCTTGGCGCCGGCGAAGATGCGGTTCTCCATCGTGGCGCTGGCACCCGGAGCGATGTCGAGCGGCGCTGATTCCGTCCGCAGTTCGAGGTCGCGGCCGGCGGCGAGCTTGCGCTTGTCGACGAGGCCCGAGAAATTCATGTCCTGCTGCGGGATGAGCGCGCCGAGCCAATACTTGTCCGACAGGCCCCACCAGCCGCCCTTGCTGCTCGGGAAGGTGCCGTCGGCGGCCTCGCCCTTGATCTTCTTCAGCTCGTAGAGGCCCTTGTACTTTTTCAGGCGCAGCGTGCCGTCGGTTTCGCCCATCAGGCCCATATGCGCCGAAGCGCTCGCCTTCGACGAACCGGGGTCGGTCACTTCGAGGAAGCCCTTGAAGTCGCCATAACGTTCGATCGAACCGATGGCGCGCAGGCTGCGCGGCGCGTCGGACGTATTGGTCACCGTGTCGGTGAAGGTGAACATGTAATTGTCGTCGAGCGAGACGGTCCGGTCGATGGTCACGCCGTCGCCGACAAGGCGCAGTGTCACCGGGGTCGACGGGGTCAGCGCATCGCCTGAGACGACCGTCCAGGGCGAGTTGCGCCCGGCGACGAGCTGGCTGCCATCGGCCCAGTAATAGGTGGCGAAATAGCCGAACTCGGCATTTTCAGGCCGGAACAGGCGGACTTCCTGCTTGTTCTCGACGGTGAGGAAGTGCTTGCGCAGGTTCAGGTCGTCGATGCGCGCGCCGGCGAGCCGGATCGAGCCGTCCACCGAGGCCCCCTCGAAGCCGATGCGGGGATTGTCGGCGAGCGCCTCTTCCACCGGCTTGACCTGGTCGATGGCGGGCACGCCCGTATCCGCCGTCTCGGCCTGCGTCTCCGCCTTGATGGCGGCCTGTTCGGCCTCGTATTTCTTCTGTGCGGGATCGACGAAGAACTTCTGATAGCCGAACACGAGCGCGATCATCAGCACCATCGCGAGCAGAAAATTGCGCTGGTCTTCTTTTTCCATCTCGGGGTCCCGGAATTTTTTAGGCAGGATCGCCCGGAGGGGCGGCGGGTATCAATCAGCGGCGAGGCTTATCAGCGCGCTTTCCATATCGTCAAGCAAGCGTGGCCAGCCAATATCAGCGGTTTCCTGACGCGCAATGAACACATAGTCCCAGCCCGGCCGGCCGAGCTTCGGCAATAGCTGCCGGGCAGCCTCGCGCAGGCGCCGCTTGGCCCGGTTGCGCACCACGGCATTGCCGATCTTCTTGGTGGCCGTGAAGCCGGCTCCGGCACGGGGTCCGGGCGCCTCTCCTGCCCGCTTGCGGGCCTGTACGACCAGCGCCCGGCGCCGTTCCGACCGGCCGCCGCGGACAAATACGAATTGAGGCCGAACGCGCAGGCGATCGACCTCAATCGGGGTGATATCTGTGTCTGCCGTCACGACCGTCTCCTCCGGAGAGGCGGACTGGCGAACGCGCTTACGCGGAAAGGGACTTGCGGCCCTTGGCGCGGCGGCGTGCCAGAACCTTGCGGCCATTCTTGGTGGCCATGCGCTCACGGAAGCCGTGCGTGCGCTTGCGGCGGAGGTTGCTCGGCTGGAAAGTGCGTTTCATCGGTCTGCTCTGGAAGCTGGAAATCTCGGAAAGGGGGCCGATACAGGAAGGGCTCCGGCCGGTCAAGCCGTGCAGGCAGCGATTCTGCGCCTCGCCTGCCGATCACACCGGTTTGATCGGGTCCGGACAAGGCGTGAGAAGCCTTTTCACCCGCCTTGCGCTATGTGACAGCCGAGCCAGATCCCCTTCAGGAACGCCGATTTACCCATGCCCGCCCGCCTGTGCCGCCTTTCCCTGCCCCTCGCCCTGACCCTGACGCCGCTCGTGGCGCTGGCCCAGCCGGAGACACCCGTCGCAGGCGTGACCCAGCCCCCGGCCCCCACACCCGTCCGCCAGCATGCCGCCTGGTCCTGCCTCCTGACGAAATACGTCCATCCCGGCGCCGACGGCCTGAACCGGGTCGATTATGCCGCCCTGAAGGCCAATCCCGCCGACCGGGCCGCCCTCGACGCCTATATCGCCGGTTTCGCCACGATGGACCTCTCCGGAAGCGGCCCGGCCGAGTTCGCGGCCTGGGCAAACCTCTACAATGCCGCGACCGTGCGCTACATCGTCGAGAAATACCCGGTCGGCTCCATCCGGGACGGCTATGCCTTCGGCGGCCCCTGGAAGAAGATCACCGTCCTTGCCGGCGGCCAGCTGGTCTCCCTCGAGGACATCGAGCACAGGATCCTTCGCCCCCGCTTCCACGACCCCAGGGTGCACTATGCCGTGAACTGCGCCTCGGTCTCCTGTCCCAACCTGCAGACAACCGCCTGGGAGGCAGGAACCCTCGACCAGGATCTCGATGCGGCCGCACGCGCCTACATCAACTCCCCCCGCGGGATCACCGTCGCCGACAGCAGGATCACGGTATCGAGCATCTACAACTGGTTCGAAAAGGACTTCGGCGGCTCGAAACAGGCTGTGCTCGACCACCTGCTCAAATACGCCGATACCGGTCTCGCCAAGGAAATCCGCGCCAATCCCCGCATCCGCGGCTACGACTATGACTGGTCCCTCAACGACACCCGGAAGAAGGCCCCCGCCCCATGAGCGATCCACAAACAAAGCCCTCCGCTCCGCTCTGGCTGCGGCTCTGGCCGGTCTATGTGATCGCCGGCGGCCTGCTGGCGGGTTGGCAGCTCGGCCTGTTCCGCTATCTCTCGCTGGACACCCTGCGCGAGCAGCACGAGGCCCTGCGCAGCTTCGTCGAGGGGAACCTCCTCCTCGCCGTCGCCGCCTACATCCTGATCTACGCCCTCGCGACGCTGTTCATGGTGCCGGGTGCCCTCTGGATCACGATTGCCGGGGGCTTCCTGTTCGGCCTGGCCGGCGGATCCGCCGCGACGGTCGTCGGTGCAACGCTGGGGGCGAGCCTCCTCTTCTTCGCCGCCCGCACCGCCTTCGGCGGCATGCTGCGCGAGCGGGCGGGCCCTTTCCTGCGCAAGATGGAGGCCGGCTTTCATCAAAACCCGCGGTCCTACATGTTCGCCCTGCGCTTCCTGCCCATCGTGCCCTTCCCTGTCGCCAATATTGCTCCGGCCCTGCTCGGCGCGCGCTATCCGGACTATGCCTTGACGACGGCGCTCGGTATCGTGCCCGGCGTTGTCGCCTATACCTGGATCGGCGCCGGTCTCGGGGCGACCTTCGAAGCGGGCGGCACGCCTGACATTGCGAGCGTCGCCGCCAATCTCGTGCCGGCCTTCGCCGCCCTTGCTGTCGTCTCGTTGATGCCCGTCGCCTGGAAGAAATTCTTCGGCCGCAAACCGACCCCGCAAGCTGAAAGCCCCTCCGCATGACCGCACCTGTCCGCGACCTCAAGGCCGATCTCTGTGTCATCGGTGCCGGCTCCGGGGGCCTTTCGGCTGCAGCCGGAGCTGCGATGCTGGGCCTCAAAGTCGTCCTCTACGAAGCCCATGAAATGGGTGGGGACTGCCTGAACTATGGCTGCGTGCCGTCCAAGGCGCTGCTCAGCTGCGCGAAGGCCGCCGCAAACGTGCGCGAGGCGGGCAAATACGGCATCCATGCCGGCACGCCCTCTGCCGACTGGGCCGCAGTGAAGGCCCACGTCGCCGGCACGATTGCGGCCATCGCCCCGGTCGACAGCCAGGAAAGGTTCGAGGGCCTTGGCGTCACGGTTATCCGCGAACATGCCCGCTTTGCCGACAAGGCGACCGTGGTTTCAGAAACAACGCGCACCCGCGCCCGCCGCATCATCGTCGCCACCGGCTCGCGCGCCTTCATCCCGCCCATCGAGGGCCTGAAGGACGTACCCTACCTCACCAACGAGACGATCTTCACCCTGCCGGACTTCCCCGAGCACCTCGTGATCCTCGGCGGCGGACCGATCGGGCTCGAAATGGCGCAGGCCTTCGTTCGCTTCGGTGCGAAAGTCACTGTGATCGAAATGGGCCGTGCCCTACCCCGCGCCGACGAGACCCACGCCGCCGTGGCCCTGGATGCCCTCCGCAAGGAAGGCATCGCCCTGCTCGAACACCACAAGGCGCTCCGCGTCTCCTCGGAAGGCGGCCGTATCCGCGTGCACACGGAGAACGGCTCGGACAATCCGGTGATCGAGGGCAGCCACCTCCTTGTCGCTACAGGCCGAAAGGCCGTCCTCGACGGGCTGGACCTCGACAAGGGCGGCGTCGCCTTCGACGGACGCGGCATCACGGTCGGTGACACGCTGCGCTCGAAGTCCAATCCCCGCGTCTGGGCCCTCGGCGATGCGGCCGGGAAAGAGCAGTTCACCCATATCGCCGGCTGGCATGCCTCGGTCTTTACCCGCCGGGCCTTCTTCAAGCAGGGCTCGAAAGCCTCCAGCCTGCCGGTTCCTGCCGTCACCTATACAAGTCCCGAAGTCGCCCAGCTCGGCCTCACGGAGGCCGAAGCCCGCACGAAATACGGCGAGTCAGTCACCACATCCGCCTTTCCCTTCCACGAGAACGACCGCGCAATTGCCGAAGGCAAGACGCTCGGTGAATGCAAGCTCGTCCTCAACAAGGGAAAACTGGTCGGCGCCTCGATCGTCGGCGAAGGCGCGGGCGACATTCTCCAGCTTGTCTCGGTCGCCATGTCGAACGGGCTGAAGCTGACGGCCCTGACCAATTTCATCTCGCCCTACCCGACACGCGCCGAAGTCGTGAAGCGCGCCGCCTCGGCATATTTCACGCCTGTCGTATTTGGTAAAACTTCGAAACGTCTGGTCGGCTTGCTCCAACGCATCCCCTAGGCTACTTCAGCGCGGGTGAACGGCGACGCACGCGCATCCCTCCCGGCCCCTGTCCGCCAGCCTGCGCCCGCACGCTGGTATCATGGCCTGTCGTTCCGTCTTTTCGGCTTCACGCTGGCCGCCATCCTCTTCGTGGAGGGCCTGATCTTCATCCCCAGCGCGTCCGGGTTCCGTACCGCCTGGCTGAACGAGCGCCTGCAGGCCGCCCGGATTGCCGCCCTCGCCCTGGATGCGGCGCCCTCGCGCATGGTGTCTCAGGGCCTTGCCCGCCAGCTGCTCGACAATGCCGAAGTCCTCTCCGTCGCCGAGATCGAGGACGACATGCATATCCAGCTGCTCGATTCCGGCATGCCGGTCGAAGGCAGCTATTATCCTGTCGACATGCTGCACACGACCATGGTCAGCCGCGTGATGAACGTACTGGGCGCCTTCGCCGCCCCGAAGGACCGGATCCTGGTCGTGACCGCCGACGGCTCGACGCCGGACCGGATCATCGAGGTGGTCGTGCCGCAGGCCCCGCTCCGCGAAGACCTGTTCGCCTACGGCCAGCGGATCCTTGGCCTCTCATTCCTGATCGCCCTGATTGCGGCGACCGTGATCTATGTCCTGCTGCACTTCCTTGTGGTGCGGCCGATGGCGCGCGTCACGGCCAGCGTCGAGCAGTTCCGCAAGGACCCTGGCGCCTGGACGCGGCGCCTGAAGCCCACGACGCGGCGCGACGAGATCGGCCGTGCGCAGAATGCCCTGTCGGACATGGAGGAGGCCGTCGCCGATGCCTTCCGCCAGCGCGCGCACCTTGCCGAACTCGGCACTGCCGTCGCCAAGATCAACCATGACCTGCGCAATTCGCTCGCCTCGGCCCAGCTCGTCTCGGACACATTGGCCCGCTCGGCCGACCCGCGCGTGCAGAAGGCCGCACCGCGCCTCGAACGCGCCCTCACCCGCGCGATCAATCTCGCCTCCGAGACGCTCGACTATGGCAAGGCCGCACCGCAGGCCGCCGATCTCCAGCCGGTCTCCCTGCGCGGTGCCATCGAGGAAGCCGCCTCCGAAGCGCTGACCGCATGGCCGGAAGTTGAATTTGTCGACGACCTGCCGAGCGCCCGCATCATCGAAGCAGACCCCGAACACCTGCACCGTCTCGCAACCAATCTCATCCGCAATGCGGCGGAGGCCATGGTGGCTGCCGCCTCCCTGCCGAAGCGGATCACCGTCTCGCTGACGCGTGACGGGATCGAGTTCGCCGACACCGGCCCCGGCCTGCCGCCGAATGCGCAGGATAACCTGTTCAGGCCTTTTGCGGCTTCCACCCGAAAGACGGGTACGGGCCTCGGCCTCGTGATCGCACGCGAACTCGCCATCGGCATGGGCGGCGATCTCGTGCTCGCCTCCACCGGGAAAGACGGCACCGTGTTCCGCCTCATCCTGCCGGACCTTGCCGTGTGACCCCCTATTCTCCGCCGCCCGGACCGCTGCGCTATGTACATGTGGACGACCACCTGATCGTCATCGACAAACCGTCCGGCCTCCTCTCCGTACCCGGACGGGGCGAGGCCAAGGCCGACTGCGCCGTCGCCCGCACCGATGCGGACCATCCGGGCGCCCTCACCGTCCACCGGCTCGACATGGCGACAAGCGGGCTACTCGTGCTGGCCCGCTCGAAGGAGATGCAGGCCGCCCTCTCCGGCCTGTTCGAACGCGGCGAGGTGGAAAAGGAATACCTGGCCGACGTCTGGGGCATGCCGGATCCGCCCGGCGGGGAAATAGACCTGCCGCTGATCACAGACTGGCCGAACCGCCCGCGCCAGAAGATCGACCATGAGATCGGCAAGCCAAGCAAGACGCTCTACGAGACTCTCAGGCAAAAGCCCACCGGCGCCCGGCTGAAACTCACGCCGCTGACCGGCCGCTCGCACCAGCTGCGCGTACACCTCGCCGAGAGCGGCCACCCGATCCTTGGCGACGAACTCTATGCGCACGACGCGGCCCGTGCCGCTGCGCCGCGCCTCTGCCTGCATGCCGCCCGCATTGCTTTCACGCATCCGGCAACGGGCGAGCGTCTGGACCTTTCGATCCCCTGCCCGTTCTGAAGCCAGGGTGTCCGGCCCTTCACGACGACCTGGCCGGACTGCGACCTCTATCGCGATTTCCCGCTTGCCAGAAGCAGCAAGCGCCCCCCAATAAGCCAGAGCTGGCGGAGGCTACGATGACGCTGGAAGCAATTTACTACGTGACCCAGATTATCGCCGTCGGTGCGATCCTCGCCTCCCTCGTTGCCATCTGGCTCCAGATGCGGCAGTCCACGAGAATGGCGAGAGCCTCCGCGCAGCGCGAGATCCTGGACCGCGCCTCCCAGTTCAACCGGGGCCTGACCGATGTCGAACAGTTCGATCATTTCCTTCTGGGTCTTTCAGCCGGCGATACGGCCCCGCTCGCGTCTCGCATCGCCATGGAACATCATCTGATCGAGTTTGCCGCGATTACCGAAGCAGCGATGAGCATGCATCGCGACGGGTTTTTCAGCGACGGCACCTGGAACGGCATAGAATCCACGATGCTCGGCCTTCTGCGAACGCCGGGGGGTGCATTGTGGTGGCAATCCGCACGAAACATTGTCGGGACTGACGTCGCCCGCCATCTCAGCGGGCGGCTCGCCGAAACCGATGCCAGTGCGCCGACGTTTCTGGATTTCCTGCCCAGCTATCGCCTGCGTATCGCGGATTTGACCGGCAAGGCCTGACCTAAAGCCGCTTCTTCGTCTTCCCGGCATGCGGTCGGGCCCCGGCGGGATCGTCCGGCCAGTCATGTTTCGGATAGCGCCCGCGCATGTCCTTGGCCATGTCGCGATAGCCGCCCTGCCAGAAGGCGGGCAGGTTCCGCGTCGTCGCGACCGGCTTCATTCCCGGCGACAACATCTCCACTGTGACCGGCACGCGCCCGGCCGCGATCGTCAGATGTTCCGCACACCCCCAGAAGGCCTGCGCCCGCGCAGAGACGAGCGGTGCACGCGGATCGAGATAGTCCACCCGCGCGCTCTGGCCTGAGGGCAGTTCCAGAGAGAGCGGCGCCTCCCGGCGCAACGCTTCCTGCACGGACCAGTCGAGCGAGGCAATCAGCGCATCCCGCACATGATTTGATGCCGGGACCTGTGCGCCCTGCTTCTTCAGAATCGGGAACAGCCAGTCCGAAGCGACTGCCACAAGACTTTCCACCGTCAGGCCCTGCGCCTCGATAAGGCCCGCGCCTTCCAGCAGACCGATCCGCGACAGCGTCTCCTCCACAGCCTCGTCCGCCCCGATGGCAGAAAAGCCATACGCCTCTACTGCCGCCAGCATGGCCTTCGCGGCGACCTCCGCCGAGGGCTTCGGCAAGGGCGCCTCCGACAGGACGATGGCGCCCAGTGCCTTCACGCGCCGCGCCGTGAAGCGCCCCGTCTTCGGATCGAAATCCGCCCGGTCCTCCGTCACGACCCGGCTGTTCGCCAGCGCGTCGGCTTCGGAAATCGGCACCGCGAGCGAGATCCGCGCCTCTTTTGAAGCTCCGCCGAGATCGGCAACGACCAGCCAGTCGGACTTTGCCAGCGCATCCGTCTCCGGCAACGTCGCCGCCCGTCCCGAAGCCAGAAGATATGTGCCCTGACTGCCCGGCCGCTTGCGCGCCACCTCGTCCGGCCAGGCCCGTGCCAGCAGCTTTGCAAGATCGCCCGACGGCGCCGCGCCCCGGCCCCAGCTTTTCGCCTGGTCCTGCAGCACGCGGCCGCGGGGCGTGCGGTCCTGCCGGAAGCGCACAAGCCGCTCGCGCAGGTCCACCGAATTGCCGCCCATGCCGCGCTCACCCGCCAGCGCGGCGACTTCCGCTGCCAGCGCCCGCTCGCCGCCCTCCGCCCCGGCCACGAGCGCAGCCAGGCGCGGCGGCAAAGGCAGGCGCGACATCTCCGAACCGAGCGGCGTCAGCCGCCCCTCCCCATCGATGGCACCCAGTGTCGCCAGCAGGTCCGTCGCCGCCTTGAGACGCCCCGCCGGCGGCGCATCCATCCAGGTCAGGTTCCGCGCATCGCGCTCGCCCCATTCGGCCAAAGTCAGGACGAGGCCCGACAGGTCGCTCGACAGGATTTCCGGCACCGGTGACGGCATCAGGCCGCGCGTCGCCTCTTCGTCCCAGAGGCGATAGCAGACCCCCGGCTCAAGCCGTCCTGCGCGGCCACGCCGCTGGTCCACGGAGGCGCGCGACGCCCGCACCGTCGTCAGACGCGATCCGAGCCCGCCCACATTGTCTTCCGCCACGCGCGACAGGCCGGAATCGATCACGATCCGTACACCTTCAATCGTCAGCGCGCTTTCGGCAATATCCGTTGCCAGAACGATTTTCCGCGTCCCCACCTGAGCCGGCGAGACGGCGGCGTCCTGATCGGCGGGCGAAAGCGCGCCGTAAAGCGGCGCCACACGCACATCCGGCCCGACGCCTTCCAGCCGCTCGGCCGTACGTTGTATCTCCCCTGCCCCCGGCAGGAAGGCGAGGATCGAGCCCGTCTCTTCTCTCAGCGCCCGGCGCACGGCCGCTACCATCCGGTCCTCGATCCGGTCTTCGGACCGGCCGAGATAGCGCGTCTCCACAGGGTACATCCGGCCCGCGCTCTCCACGACGGGCGCGCCGAACACAGACGAGACCCGCGCCGTATCCAGCGTCGCCGACATGATCAGCAGTTTTAGGCCCTCATTGAACGCGCCCTGGCTTTCCAGCGCCAATGCCAGCCCGAGATCGGAATTCAGCCGCCGCTCATGGAACTCGTCGAACAGGATGGCACCGACGCCCTTCAGTTCGGGATCGTTCAGGATGCGCCGCGTGAACAGGCCGTCCGTGATCACCTCGATCACTGTTTCCGCCGAGACTTTCCGGTCCACCCGCGTCGTCAGACCGACCCGTTTGCCGAGCGGCTCGCCAAGGCTTTTCGCCATCTGCTGTGCCGCCATGCGTGCCGCGATCCGCCGCGGTTCCAGCATCAGGATCTTTCCGTCCACTGCGGCAGGAAGGTCCAGCAAACCCGCCAGGGACAGCGGCACCCGGGTCGTCTTGCCCGCGCCCGGAGGGGCCGCCAGCACGAGACGGGATGCCTCGGCCAGCCGGGCAGAGATTTCCGCCAGAACCTCGTCAATCGGCAGGGGAATGCGTGCGCTCATCATCGCCTGCCGGAATAGGGCCGCCGCCGCCGCTCTGGCAAGCGCTGCAATCACGGCAACAGCCGCGCGATTGCCTTCCCGGGCACACCTCCCTAGGGTCTGGCCAGCGGAAAAGGGAGCTGTGGATGAAGTGGTGGTTCGGGATCGACCTGTGGAAGCGCGTGATGGTGGGCCTCGTCGTGGGCGCCGTTACTGGCCTCGTCCTTCGGCAGATCCTCGGGCCTGATGCCGCCGCTGCCAATGTGACCGTCTGGGCCAAGCCGATTGGCGACGCCTTCATCAGCCTCATCAAGATGCTGGTCGTGCCGCTAATCTTTACCACGCTGGTGACCGGCGTTCTGGCGATGGGCGACCCGAAAAAGCTGGGCAGCCTCGGCGGACGGGCCCTCGCGCTTTATATGGGCACAACGGTCATCGCCATCTGCTTCGGCCTTCTGATGGGCACGATCGTGCAGCCGGGCGCCGGTTTCGATACGTCCATCGCGACGGCCGCCGACCTTGAAGCGACCCGCGCCAAGCTTGCTGCCAACCCGCCGGCCGGCAGCGTCGGCGAACAGCTGATGCGCACGCTTCTCTCGATCATCCCGGACAATCCGGTGAAAGCCCTCGCCAATGGCGATGTGCTGCAGATCATCTTCTTCGCCATCCTGCTCGGCATCGGCATCCTCCTGTCCGGCGAAGCCGGCAAGCCGCTGCAGCGCCTGTTCGAAAGCGCCTCCGAAGCCGTTATGAAGCTGACGCTCATCGTCATGGAAACCGCGCCTTTCGGCGTCTTTGCCCTGATGGCCTGGGTTCTGGGCGACCGGGGGTTCAGCGTGCTCACCGTGCTCGGGAAGATGACGCTCGCGCACTATACGGCTTGTGCCCTGCACATGCTGATCACCTATGGCCTCATCGTGAAGGGTTTAGTCCGCCTGCCGGTCCTGCCCTTCTATCGCGGCGTCGTGGACGCACAGATGGTGGCCTTCTCCACCTCGTCCTCGAATGCCACGTTGCCGATGACGATTTCCTGCGCCACGAAAAACCTCGGCATCGGCCGCCCGGTGGCCTCCTCGGTCCTGCCGCTCGGCGCCACAATCAATATGGACGGCACTGCGCTCTACCAGGGCCTGATCGCCCTCTTTGCCGTCCAGGCTCTGGGCATCCCGATGACGGCAGGCATGTACCTCACCATCATCCTGATGGCGACGCTGGTCTCCATCGGCACGGCCGGTGTGCCCTCGGTCAGCCTCCTGCTCGCCACCACGACGCTCGGCATTGTCGGCGCAACACCGGACCAGACCGTGCTCATCATCGCCGTCCTCTTCCCGTTCGACCGCATCCTCGACATGATGCGCACCGTGACCAACATTACCGGCGACCTTGCCGTGGCCACGACGGTCGCCAAATGGGAAGGCGACCTCGACGAGACCATCTATCGCGCCAGCGACCCGGTATGACCTTTGACTGTTCCCGTCATGGGCCTATGGTCATCGTTCAGATTTGGGCGATGAGGTAAGGCCGTGTTCTGGGCAGCCCCGGACGGAAAGAGCGAGCCGGCATGAGACGGCGGCCGCGCACCGTCCCCACCTTTGGCGGGCGCCAGCTCGGCTGGTCGGCGGGCGTCTGCCTCGGCGTGCTGGCGCTCCTCACGGCCGGCGTAACAGGCTACTGGCCGCTCGCGACAATCGACCATGCCGTGGACAACCTGATCGCGTCTTTCCGCGGCGGCCCGCTTTATCCCTTCATGCTGGCCATCACAGCGCTCGGCGACGGCCTGTTCCTGACACTGGCTGCGGTCGTGACCATCGCTTCCTTCCTGTTCACCGGTGCCCGCTGGCGGGCCTTCTGCTACGCACTCGTCTTCGTCGCCCTCCCGCTGACGGTGCACGGCCTGAAAATCCTGATCATGCGGGCCCGGCCGACAGATATTCCGTATACCGGCATTGACGTCTTCTCCTTCCCTTCAAGCCACGCCGCGAATGCCGCCCTGATCTATGGTGCGATTGCCGGGCTGACCTTCGTTACCCTGCGCGGACCGTTCCGCATTGTGTTGACCGGCGCCTTCCTGCTCCTGCCGCTGATGATCGGCTTCTCGCGGCTCTATCTCGGCGCCCACTGGCTGAGCGATGTCCTGGCGGGCTACGCGATTGCAGGCCTCTTTCTCGTGATCCTCGCCGTGACCGTTGCGAAGCATCCGGAGCCGCCCCGTTTCTCGCGCGGCATCCCGTTCGCCCTGTTCGTGATCGCCGCTGCCTTCCCGGCCTATCTCCTGATCTCCCTGCCCGATTCAGATGCGCTCTACCGCGCCGTCGAGCTGCACCAGAAGCCGGCCCCGCCGCCCTCGCCCTGAGCGGCAAAGCGCGTTACATCCCCGCGCCATGCTGACACGCCGCAAGACCATCGCCCTCGCCCTGCCGATCATCGCCGCCCAGGCCGCGACGGCGACGACGGGTATTGTCGACACGGCTGTCATGGGCCGCTTCGGCGACAAGGTGGACCTCGCCGCCGTCGCCATCGCGGCCGTCGCCTACAGTTTCATCTACTGGGGCTTCGGCTTCCTTCGCATGTCCACGACCGGCCTGTCGGCGCAGGCAGCGGGCCGCGAAGATGAGGCAGAGAAGCGCGCCGTCCTGCTGCGCGCCCTGCTGATGGGCGGTGCCATCGGCCTCGCGCTGCTTCTCCTCTCGCCCCTGCTGAAACAGCTCGCTTTCGCCGCCTTTGCCAGCGCGGACCGGGTCGAGACCCTCGCCGGTGCCTATTTCGACGCGCGTATCTGGGGGGCGCCTGCCTACCTGATGGGCCTTGCCGTTACCGGCTGGATGCTCGGCACCGGCCGCACGGGCCAGATGCTCGCCTTCCAGATCGTCATGAACACGGTGAATGCCGGGCTCGATACCTGGTTCGTGGCAGGCCTCGGCTGGGGACCGGCCGGGATCGGAGCCGGCACAGCCATCGCGGAATGGACAGCGCTCCTCTTCGGCCTCGCCCTCGTCTTTCCCGCCTTCCGCGGCGCCGCCACGCTGTTCAACCGTGACCGCATCACGGCGCTCCTCGGCGCCAACCGGGACATCATGATCCGGACCCTCGCGCTCGTCCTCTGCTTCGGCTGGTTCGTCCGCTCCGGTACGCTGATTTCGACCGAGGCGACCGCCGGGAACGAAGTCCTCCTCCAGTTCATCACAGTCGCTGCTTTTGTGCTCGATGGATTTGCCTTCGTTGCCGAGAAGGAAGCCGGCGAGGCCTATGGCGCCGGCAGCGCCCCGCGCCTCGCCCGCGCCATGCGCCTCACGACCGAATTTGCGCTCGTCTCCGGCGCCAGCATCGCGCTTCTCTATTTCCTCGGCGGCGGCTGGGTGATCGAAACCTTCGTCCGCGACGTGGAGGCACGCGAGGCGGCGCTCGCCTACCTTCCCTTCTGCGCCGCCGTGCCCCTCATCGGCATCGCGCCCTGGCAGCTCGACGGCCTGTTCCTCGGCACCACCCAGGGCCGGGCGCTGCGCAATGCCGGCATGACTGTCGCCGTCCTCTATATCGGGACAGACCTGCTCCTCCGCCCGACCTTCGGCAATACCGGCGTCTGGACGTCCTTCCTGCTGATGTATCTCTATCGCGCTGCAGCGCTTGGCGCTTATGTGCCCGGCCTCTTCCGCCGCCTGCAGCCTGCCTAGAGGCCCGTCCCTACCGCGTCCGCAACCGAGCCGAACCCTTCCGCCTTCAGCAGGGCCGGCAGGCCGTGATTGATCTTTTCCGCAAGGCCGGGCCCTTCATAGACCATGGCGGAATAGAGCTGCACCGCATTCGCCCCGACGCGGATCTTCGCATAGGCATCTTCAGCGCTGGCAATGCCCCCTGCCCCGATCAGGTCGAACTCGCCCTTCAGCGCACGCGCGAAGGCCGCCAGAACCTCCGTGGACCGCGCCAGAAGAGGCGCCCCGGAAAGTCCGCCCATCTCGCCCTTGTGCGGGCTCTTCAGTGTGTCTGGCCGCGCCAGCGTCGTGTTCGACACGATCAGGCCTGACAGCCACGCTCCCGGCCCGCGCACGACATCCACGATATCGGCAATCGCCTGCGCATCGAGATCCGGCGCGACTTTCAGGAAGACCGGCTTGCCCGCCCGGTCGGCCTTGCCACAGGCCGCCAGCAGCGTCTCCAGCGAGCTACGGTCCTGCAGGCCACGCAGGCCCGGCGTGTTCGGCGAGGAAATATTGATCGTCACATAGTGGGCATGCGGCGCGACCGCTTCGATGCCGGTCACATAGTCTGCAACCCGGTCGGCGCTTTCCTTGTTCGCACCGACATTGGCGCCCACAGGCACATCGCCCCGGTAGGTCTTCAGGTGACGGACGAAATAGTCGAGCCCATAATTGTTAAACCCCATCCGGTTGATCACCGCCCGGTCTTCATTCAGGCGGAACAGGCGCGGTTTCGGATTGCCCGGCTGCGGTTTCGGGGTGACCGTGCCGCACTCGACAAAGCCGAAACCGAATTTCGCCATCGCGTCCGGCACATCGCAATTCTTGTCGAACCCGGCTGCGAGCCCAACGGGCGACGGCAGGACCAGGCCGGACTTCGGCAACCGCACTGCCAGCATCGGGTCCATCTGGGGCCGGCGCACCGGCACACCGAGGCCGAGCTTGAGCGCCTTGATGGTCGCCTGGTGCGCCGCTTCCGGCGGCAGCAGTTTCACGACTTCAGCGCCAAGATCCGTCAGGCTCATCAATATTCCTCCGGAAAACGCAGCACCCCGTCCGCACCCGGCAACAATTGCCAGACCGCATCGGCCAGCGAAACCTCGAGCGGCGCATAGAGATGGGGAAACAATTGCCCGCCGCGGCTCGGCTCCCAGGCGAGCAGCGGCAGGTCTGCCACTGCAAAGCGCAGCAGGCGCACACCGGCCGCCCCGGCATAATAGAGCCGCGCCGTCTCGCTCACCTGCGCCCGGGAAGAGAGATGGACATAACCATCCTTCTGGTCGAGTTCCGTTGCCGTCACGCCGAGCTCCGACGCCGTGCGCCAGTCCGCGCCGGTCAGCAGCTTGTAGACATGGGTTTCCGCTGTCTCGCTCATGTCCGCCATTCAGCAGGCTTTGCGCGGGCTGGCAATTGCGGCAAGCTCACCACCGAAGGGGAGACGGGCATGGCAAAGAAGCCGACCGATGCAGAGATCCGCGCCATGGTCCTGCCAAACGGGCGCACAATCGGACAGGAAATTGCCGACCTCGATCGGGTCTCGCGCCTGCTCGACTCACGCTTCGGCATGATGGGTGTGAATTTCGGTCTGGACTCTATCCTCGGCCTCGTACCCATTGCGGGCGACGTGGCGACCGGCGCTGCGGGCCTGCATGCCCTCGTGACGGCCTGGCGGCTGAAACTGCCGGCGTCCGCCTCCGTACGGATCGTCTGGAATCTCCTCTTCGACACGGCGCTCGGCTCCGTCCCGGTCGCAGGCGACGTGTTCGACATCTTCTTCCAGTCGAACCGGAAGAATTACCGCGTCGTCGAGAAACACCTTGTCCGCCGCGCCGAGGCGCACGCGAAATCGCTCAGCCGGACGTCTTAGGCAGGCTGGCCGAAGTCACCTTCACGACATCGGTCGCGCGGGCGAGCGTCCAGCTGCCGTCCGGCGCCTGGCAGGCGGCGAACCGGCCATGTTCCTGGCCTGCGAATTCATAGGCGACGTCGCGGCACATCACACGCACCGTGACCGGTGCCTGCTCGCTGACCACGCGGGTCACAGCGTTCACGGCCGGCGTATAGCTGACCGTACGCACGGTGGACTGGCCCATTTCGCGCGACACCGTCCGCTCAAGGAGGATCGAGACCGCACGGCCGTCCGGTGCGGTCAGCACCTGCTTCGAGCCGTCGGCGCCCGTGTCGAGGATCGCACGGAAAGCCTGTTGCACGGCCTGCAGATCACCTGCGGCGAGCGGCGTCGCCGCGGTGCGTTCGATCCGGTTCACCAGGAAGGTTTCCGGCGTCTGCGGGCTCGCCGCATCAATGTCCCGGACGCTGGTGCTGGAGGCCAGCAGTGATTTCGGTGCCGCGCGCGTCACCGGCGCTTCCGGCGTGGGCGCAGCCGCTAGGATTTTCGGTTTCGCCGGCTTGTAGGAGGCGGCCGTCGGCACAGGGCCGGTATAGGGCAGCATCTCGGCCACGGCCGGCGCGGGCGCTGCGGTGGCCACTTTGACGGCAGCGGCTTTCTCGGCCGCGATCCGGTCGGCCTTCGCTTTTGCGGCGGCCTGCTCGATACGGAGGGTCTCGGCGGCATCCGCCTCGGCCTGCGCCTTCAGCGAGGCAAGCCGCAGCTTTTCTGCCTCTTCGGCCTTGGCACGTTCGAAGGCCTCCTTGCGGGCGGCTTCCTCGGCCGCCTTGCGCTCGGCTTCCAGCTTCGCGAGGCGCTGGACTTCCAGTTCGGCGAGGCGCCGGGCTTCGGCGTCGGCCTCTGCCTTCTTCTTCGCTTCCAGTTCGGCGAGGCGCTGGACCTCGGCCTCCGCGGCGGCCTGCCGGTCGGCTTCGATCTGAGCGAGGCGCTGGGCCTCGATTTCGGCGACACGGGCCGCCTCGGCATCGGCAAGGCGCTGGCGCTCGGCCTCTTCGGCGCGGCGCGCCTCGGCGGCAGCGTCCGCAGCAGCCTGCTGTTCCTCGGCGACGCGGGCGGCCTCTGCCTCGGCAATCGCATTCGCCGCCTGCAGGCGCGCCTCGCGTTCGGCGGCTTCCTTCGCCGCCTGCGCCGCGGCATCCATCTCGGCCTTGCTGGCGGCCAGCGCGTCGGCAACGCCCTGATAGTTGAACCAGGCCTTCGGCTCTTCCGGCGCCGCCGCTGCCAGCGCCACGGACGAAGCCGCCCCGGTCACCGTCGGCGACACCGCATCCGTGTCCGTATCGGTTGCCGTCGACCTGGCCGGCCCCTGAAGCGCGTTTTCCGCCGCCATCAGCGACAGGCCGGCGAGGCCCAGCACGGCGAGGCCGGCGAAGGCGATCTGCGAAATGTCCCCGATCCGGGTGCCGATATCGACCTGTTCCTCGGCCTCGGCCACGCGCGGGCGCGGCGCCACGGCCGTTTCGCGCCGCTCGGCAACGACCGGAACCACGACCGGGATGGGGGCTTCCGGCTCGCGGCGCAGGATGTCGGCCGCGCGGGCCCTCCGCTCGGCTTCCTCAGCCTTGCGGGCGGCGATCTCCTCGATCACCGAAACAAGCTCTTCATCGCTCGGCGGGGCGGGCTTCGGCGCCTCCACAGCCGGCGCAGGTGCGACAGCGGCAACCGGTGCCGCCTTGACCGCATGCGCAGCCTCCGCCTCGGCCCGGCGGCGGCGGATCTCGTCCCGCACAGCCTCTGCGGCCCGGCGGGCATGTTCCGATGTGGTCGAGCCCGGCCGGTAGACGACGCCCGAGTCGATGGCCAGCGTGGACTGCGGCCGCTGCGCCTCGCGGGCCAGCAGGCGCGCCCGGAACGAGGCATGCTCATGCACCCGGTTTGCGGCCTGGGCGGTATCGGAATGCTTGTCGAACATGGCTTAACCCCACGCTGCGGATGATTAATCTACCCTCTTACTCACGTTAAACGATTAATGTAACGGAAACCATAGCGCGCCGAAGCCGCTGCCCGCTTGTCAGCGTCCGGTCGTCGCCTTATTGCAACAGCCTTACGCCGCAGTGCCCAGGGAATAATCATCCATGTCCAAGCCGAAAACCGCCCCGAAAAAGGTTGTCCTTGCCTATTCCGGGGGCCTCGACACGTCGATCATCCTGAAATGGCTGCAGACGGAGTTCGGCGCGGAAGTTGTGACTTTCACGGCAGACCTCGGCCAGGGCGAGGAACTGGAGCCCGCCCGCAAGAAGGCTCTCGCCGCCGGCGTGAAGCCGGAAAACATCTTCATCGAGGACGTCCGCGAGGAATTCGTGCGCGATTTCGTCTTCCCGATGTTCCGCGCCAATGCCGTGTATGAAGGCGTCTACCTCCTCGGCACGTCCATCGCCCGCCCGCTGATCGCCAAGCGCCAGATCGAGATCGCCGACATGGTCGGCGCCGATGCCGTCTGCCATGGCGCCACCGGCAAGGGTAACGACCAGGTCCGCTTCGAGCTCGGCTATTATGGCCTGAACCCCGACATCAAGGTCATCGCCCCCTGGCGCGACTGGGATTTCAAATCGCGGACAGACCTCCTGAAATTCGCCGAAGCCCACGGCATCGAGATCGCCAAGGACAAGCGCGGCGACGCCCCCTTCTCGGTCGACGCAAACCTACTCCACTCCTCCTCCGAGGGCAAAGTGCTGGAAAACCCGGCCGAGGCGGCTCCGGAATTCGTCCACATGCGCACGATTTCGCCGGAAGAGGCCCCCGACAAGGCCGAGATCATCACCATCGGCTTCGAGCGCGGCGACGCCTTGTCGATCAATGGCGAGGTCATGTCGCCGGCCACCCTGCTCACCACGCTCAACGCCTATGGCAAGAAGCACGGCATCGGCCGCCTCGACCTGCTCGAGAACCGCTTCGTCGGTATGAAATCGCGCGGCATCTACGAGACGCCGGGAGGCACGATCCTGCTGGTCGCCCACCGCGGCATCGAACAGGCCACGCTCGACCGCGGCGCCAGCCACCTCAAGGACGAGCTGATGCCGCGCTATGCCGAGCTGATCTATAACGGCTTCTGGTGGAGCCCGGAGCGCGAGATGCTGCAGGCCGCCATCGACCATTCGCAGCGCTGGGTCACCGGCGAAGTGACGATCAAGCTCTACAAGGGCCAGGCCTACCTGATCGGCCGCTCGTCGCCCTATTCTCTGTACTCGGAGAAAATCGTCACCTTCGAAGACGACCACGGCGCCTACGACCAGAAAGACGCCGAAGGCTTCATCAAACTGAACGCCCTGCGCCTGCGCCTTCTGGCCGGCCGCGACCGGAAGTTCGGGAAAAACTGAAACTCTAGATAAAATCATATCCCTAGTTTAGGTTGTCTCTTACGCGAGGACCCTAAACATGGGCATTGGTCGGTCATTCTTGGTTTTCTTGTTGCTGCTTGCGACACCCACTGCAGAAACTGCTGCGCAATCCAACGATTTAGTCGAGCTCTCCAATGGTCGACTGCTCGCTCCAGCACCAATCGACGAAGAAATCGAAGTGGTTGATGGCGATACGATCTGGGTGGGTGTTTTTCAGATTCGGCTTTTCGGAATTGACGCGATTGAGGCAACGCAGCCGTGAGAACTAAAAGGGCGGCCGAAAACTTACTGCCATACCTCTGCGTCGGAGTTTTTGCGGACTTTTAACCGGCGTCCCGATTTTCGGCGTGAGTTTCACGTCAAAGACGGCAAAAAAACTTGGGTCAACCACGGGCGCTACGTAGCGACGTGCTATGTTGGCGAGATCGACGTGAATGCCGAAATGGTCGGAAATGGCTGGGCCTTTGCCGCAAATTCATCCTACGGCTCAGCATACAAATCATTTGAAGAACTGGCCCGTGCCAAGAAGCTTGGCGTATTTGCAACACAGGCCGCTCCTCCTTGGCAGTGGCGCAAGGAGCAACGCGGAGATGACGATTGCACGTGCAAGTGATGAACCAGCGGCAGGCTAGCCCGGCCAACCCGCAGCAATCCCTTTCGGCGCCGCGGCCGAACGCGCACCGAGACGGCCGCCGCACTGGGCATCGATCCATTCGGCCGTGCTGTCCCACATGACGATCTTCAGGCCCGGCACTTTCGCCGTCTCCAGTTCCACCGCATGTGCCATCAACAGCCAGCGCCGCGGCACTGCCTGAATGTCGGTGAACGGAATGTACAGCGGCTTGTAGAAGGGAATGGTCAGGAACAATGGCCGGAAGCGGATCAGGAGGCCGTTCCGGTCTGCCTGCAGCGTGACAATGCCGCGATAGGAATTGAACGCCACGCCCCGCCCGTGCAGGATCAGCGTTGAAAACCGCCGCTCCGGCGCCTCAAATGTCCGCTCGTCGGCATAGGCCGCCGCAAGTTGCCGCCAGCGCCAGCTGTCACGCCAGATCACCAGCGCCAGCGCTCCTCCGCCGACGGCAAGGCCGACAGCCAGCGAATAGGCGCGCGCTAGAATTTCCACCGGGTCCATGCCTCGGTCCTACCCGCGCTCACTTAAGATCGAGTGGAAAAGAAAGGAAATTATCCCGCGAACACCCGGCCCGGCTCGAACCGGCCGGCGCGGACTTCGCCCATAGCCACGGCCTGCCCATCGCAGATGACGAGGGCCGACCGGTCGTCGTCCACGCGCTCGGCCCGCCAGCGTTCCACAAGGTGCGGCAGCAGCTGGATGTCACGGCCCTGGCGCACCTGCGATGCCTCGTCGCGCGAGATCACGAGCTGCGGAATTCCGCCGAGCACGGACTGGACCGGCTGCAGCAGCGCCAGCAGTTCCGCCTTGTCTTCGGTCTCCTCGATCTTCGACAGCGGCACGGCCTGCGCCGCCCCGAACGCGCCGACGCGCGTGCGCCGCAGCTGGCTGATATGGCCCTCGCAGCCGAGATCGAAGGCAAGGTCCCGCGCCATGGCGCGTACATAGAAGCCCTTGCCGGAGGTGACATGGATCACCGTATGATCCGCGTCCGGCATGCCGATTACGGCCGCCTCGAACACGTCCACCTCGCGCGGCTTCAGTTCGAACTCCTCGCCTTCGCGGGCCAGGTCATAGGCGCGCAGGCCGTCCACTTTGATGGCGGAGTATTTCGGCGGCACCTGCTCGATCGTGCCGATATAGTTCTTCAGGATCGCTTCCACCGCTTCACGCGTGGGCCGGACATCGGAGGTGGCGATTGCCTCCCCTTCCGCATCCTGGCTGGCCGTGGAAATGCCCCAGCGGATCGTGAAGACATATTCCTTCTCGGCATCCATCGCCCACTGGACCGTCTTGGTCGCCTCGCCGAAAGCGATCGGCAGGATACCGTCCGCCAGCGGATCGAGCGTGCCGCCATGGCCGACCTTTTCGGCATTGAAGCGGCGCTTCAGAATGGCCACGGCCTGGGTCGAGGTCATCTCGACCGGTTTGAACAGGTTCAGCCACCCGGTAACCGGATCGCCCTTGCGCTTGCGCTGTCTCGCCAATGTAAACTCCCTGGCACCTGGGACGGATCGGACGCCGCGATGCCCTGCTGGCAAATGGAAAGCGTGGGCATTACGGGGGCGCGCGGGCGGCGTCAACCGGGCCGGTTCGCCGCACCTGTCAGGAGACGGGCTTCATCGCCTCGGCCACCTTGTCGAACAGGGCGTCCTGATGGTCGTCTTCCGGCCCGCGGGCGATGCGGGGCATCGGCGGCTCCGGCTGCGGCGGGGCAGAGCCCTGTGCGGTCGGCCGGGTGGAGGGGCGCGTCTCGCCCTTCACGCCCTTGAGGTTCACGATATCGAGATTGAGGTCGAAATCGCCGGTCATCTCCCGGTCGTCGGTATCCATCTTGTGGCGCACAACATCGCGGATCTTGCACAGGACGTCCCGGTTGTCGTCCACGAGGGGAATCTGCCGCCCGTCGGACGTGCCGATGACCAGCCGGAAGTACTTCTCGCGCTTGCGCAGCTTCGCCGCGATCACGCCGGCGCGCAGGCCGCAGAACATGGCGAGCAGGAACAGGAGGCCCCCGACGCTCAGCACAACCAGGCTGGACGGCTGGCCCGAACCGGACAGCCACCAGCCCGCTGCAAGGCCAAGCAGCGCGAAGAACATCAGCGCCACGAAGAAGGTCGCATAGGCTTTCTGCGTGCCGCGATTGTTCGGCGTATCCCAAGGCGCAAACTCGTTCGCCTCCACGGTCATCGTCGCAATCCGCTGGATGGCAATCGTGTCATTGCCCATCTGCAGCGAAGCTGCCGAAATCTCGCCCTGGCGGGCGCCTTCCATGTCGAGCGTCTGACGGTCCATCATGCCTTCCCTTCCGGGTCTTCATGAAATGCTCGCAATGTGGCCACAGTAAGTCAACTTACAACCGGTCCAGAATAGGAGCGCCGCCTGCTAGTCGCCTTCAACGTCGCGGCGGACACGCGGGTCCATCAGCAGCCGGTCGATTGCCGTTGCGTCGTCATAGGACTTGTCGGCGATGAAATGCAGTTCCGGCGTGTAGCGCAGCTCGATTTCGCGCCCCAGCCGCCCGCGGAGGAACGCGGCCGCCCGGTTGAGCGCTGTCGCCAGTTTCGTCCGGCCTTCCTCGGAATCGTCGCCCAGCGGCGAGACGAAGATATTCGCATGCTTCAGGTCCGGCGAGCAGCGCACTTCGCCCACCGTGATCAGGACGCTTTCCAGCGCCGGATCGCGGAAGGCCTCACGCGACAGGATGTCGGTCAGGGCATGGCGGATCAGTTCCCCGGCGCGGAGCTGGCGCTGGGAGGGAAGTCCGGGCGTTGCGGGTTTGCGGGCCATCAGGGCTGCGCCTTCTCTTTCAATCGCGCCAGAAAGGCCTGTCGCGCCGCCTTGTCCTTGCCGAACCAGGCATTCGGGATAATCAGTGGCCCTGCCCCTGCGAGCTGGACCGTTACATAAGCGCCAGAGCCGGAAACGCCGGAAACGCTCGCCCAGTCTGCCCGGGTCTCGATTCCGCCCCGCCGGATGACGAGGACATCTTCCTCCAGCCTGATCTGCGTCTCAAGCGCGGTTTCCGTGCCGCGGCCGTGCCGGTGGCGGTAGGACCAGCGGATGAAGATAAGGTACCAGGCGATCCCAGCAAAGGCGGCCACCAGGGCGGCGACCAGCCATTGCCAGTAGGGGCTGGCCCCTACCATCTCCATCGCATTGCGCATCAGGACCGACATGCTGGCCGAAATGATCGGCGCCGTGACGCCGGCATAGTAGACCGCTGTCGGCCCCACCGTTCCCCCGCGTGTCAGGCGCGTCAGTTTCCTGACGTCCCATTCGGTCAGAAGACCGGCGACGGAAAGCGGCTCAGCCATGAAGGACGAGCCTAGGCGAGTGTCCTTGCGATTTCCTCAACCTGGAAGCACTCAATCTTGTCGCCGACGCGGATATCGTCATAGCGCTCGAACGCCATGCCGCATTCCATGCCGGAATTGACCTCGGTGACTTCGTCCTTGAAGCGCTTCAGCGTTTTCAGCTTGCCCTCGTGGATCACGATGTTGTCGCGCAGCAGACGGACGCCGCAACCGCGAAGCACCTTGCCTTCCGTGACACGGCAGCCGGCGACCTTGCCGACCTTGGTGATGTTGAAGACTTCGAGGATTTCCGCGTAGCCGATGAAGGTCTCGCGCTTCTCCGGAGCCAGCATACCCGACAGCGTGGCTTTCACGTCGTCGATCAGGTCGTAGATCACCGAATAGTAGCGGATCTCAACGCCTTCCTTCTCGGCCAGGTCGCGCGCCTGCTTGTTGGCGCGGACGTTGAACGCGAAGATCGGAGCGCCCGAGGATTTCGCCAGCAGGACGTCGCTCTCCGAAATACCGCCCACGGCGCCGTGAATGACACGGGCACGGACTTCTTCGGTCGAGATCTTGTCGAGCGACATGGAAATCGCCTCGACGGAGCCCTGCACGTCGCCTTTGACGACCACGGGAAGTTCGGACGTCTGGACCGAGCCTTCCTTGAGGCGGTTCATCAGCTGGTCGAGCGAGGCACGTGCGGCCGCACCGGCCTTGCCGGCAACCTGACGCTTCGTCCGGACACGGTAATCCGTGATCTCGCGGGCGCGCGCTTCGGTATCCACGACCACGAAGGGCTCGCCCGGATCCGGGGCGCCGTCGAGGCCGAGGACTTCGACCGGAAGCGACGGGCCGGCCTTGTCGAGCTGCTGGCCGCGTTCATCGACCAGAGCCCGCACCTTGCCCCACTGCGTACCGGCGACGAGGATGTCGCCGCGCTTCAGGGTGCCGCGCTTGACGAGCACCGTTGCGACCGGGCCGCGGCCCTTGTCGAGCTGGCTCTCGATCACGACGCCATCGGCCGGACGGTTCGGGTTGGCTTTCAGTTCAAGCAATTCGGCCTGCAGCGAGATCGCGTCGGTCAGGTCGTCAAGGCCGATCCGGCCCTTGGCCGAGACTTTGACGGCCTGGGTTTCGCCACCCATGCTTTCGACCTGGATGTCATGCTGCAGCAGGTCGGTCAGGACCTTCTCCGGCTGGGCATCGTGCAGGTCGATCTTGTTGACCGCTACGATGATCGGCACGCCGGCCGCCTTGGCATGGTTGATGGACTCGATCGTCTGCGGCATCACCGAGTCGTCGGCGGCGACGACGAGGACGGCGATGTCCGTCGCATTGGCGCCGCGCGCGCGCATCGCTGTGAAGGCCGCGTGGCCCGGCGTGTCGAGGAAGGTGATCTTCTGGCCCGACTTCAGCTGAACCTGATAGGCGCCGATATGCTGCGTGATGCCGCCGGCCTCGCCCGACACAACGTCGGTGGAGCGCAGGGCGTCGAGCAGCGAGGTCTTGCCGTGGTCGACGTGGCCCATGATGGTCACGATCGGCGGACGCGGCTCGAGATCACGCGGATCGTCTTCCACGCCTTCAAGACCGATTTCGACGTCGGACTCGGCGACGCGTTTCACCGTGTGGCCAAATTCCTCGGCGATCAGTTCGGCCGTGTCGGCATCGACGATATCGTTGCCGCGCAGCATCTCGCCCTGCTTGATCATGAACTTCACGACGTCGGCGACGCGCTCGTTCATCCGGCCTGCGAGGTCCTGCAGCGTGATGGTTTCCGGAAGCGTGACTTCCATCGACACCTTCTCACGGTCGCTGGCACCGCCAAAGCGGCGTTCGCGTTCGCGTTCCCGCGCACGGCGGACCGAGGCGAGCGAGCGCTGGCGGTCGGCATCGTCGCCAAGGGCGGAGGCAATGGTCAGCTTGCCGCGGCGGCGTTCGCCGGTATCGCGGTTGTTGCCACGGGCCGGGGCTTCGCCGCGGGCGCCGCGGTCACCGCGGTCATCGCTGCGCGGGGCCTTGCTGCCACCCCGTTTGCCGCGGGCGGCATCCTCGGCGCCGGCCTCGACATCTGCCGGGCTCGCCTGGAATTCCGGTTTCGCCGGGCGGGCCGGCTTGGACGGACGTTCGGGACGTTCCTTGGCAGCCGCTTCCTGGACCTTGCGGGCCTCTTCCTCAGCCTTGCGGCGGGCTTCGGCCTCTTCGCGCTCTTTCTGTTCCTGGAGCTTGCGCTCCTGTTCGGAACGGAGGCGATCCTGGGCTGCCTTGTCCTTTTCCTGTTCCTTGGCGCGGTTGGTTTCCTGTGCCTTGCGCTCGGCCAGCGCCTTCTGCTGCGCGATCAGTTCTGCAACCGTGATCCCGCGCTGGGCGGCAATCGCCTTCAGCTTGGCCTCGAGCGAGACTTCGGTCTTCGAGCCGGAGGAGGACGGCTGCGCAGGCGTTGCGGCAGGCGCATCCGGCGCGCCCGGACCGACCGTCCGGCGCTTCTTGGTCTCCACCACGACCTGTTTGGACCGGCCATGGCTGAAGCTCTGCTTCACCGTCCCCGACGTCTTGCGGGAAACAGTGAGCGGCTTGCGCCCGCCCGAATTGCCACCAGTGTCTTTCGTATCGCTCATGCGTCCTACATATCATAATTCTGGCCAGCGCGCCCATGCGTGCTGGCGGTTTGTCCGTTACCGATCCTGATCCTGAAACCAGTCCAGTTCCGGCCTGTCCCGAAACCCGGCAAGCCGCGCATACGCGGCCCGCAAGGCTTTTGCGAAAGGCCCCTTGCGGACGAGACCGTGTATCACACGCTCGCGTCCGAATGCCATGCCCAATTCAGCCGAAGACAGGGCTCCGGCTACTTCCACGCCGCTATATAGGGCTTTGGCGAGGAAATACAGCTTCATACGGCCATCTTCTGCACCGTCTGCGGCTTCCAGCATCAGTCCCGGAGACCGCTTCTGCAGGGCTTCGCGCACCTGGTCGAAGCCAAGCACCACGTCCCCGCCCTTCTTGGCCATGCCGAGCAGGCCGATGAAGCGCTGCACCAGCAGCGTTTCCACCGTATCCGGAAGGCCCTCGGGCACCTTGACGGTCATCTTGAACGCGCGGGCGAAGGCATTCTTCTTCACGGCCTCTTCCAGCACGCGGCGGTCGGCCTTGATCCAGACCCCGCGGCCGGGAAGCTTTTCCGCCACATCCGGCGTCACCACGCCATCGGGCGAGAGAACGAAGCGCAGCAGCCCGTCCTTGCCGAGACGCTCCCGCGTCACGGCACACTGACGGACGGAAGCATCGCCTCCGTCCGCAGCCTGTCCTTCAGTGCCGGTTAGTTCGGCATCACTCTTCGGGTGCGGCTTCGTCATCGCCGCCCTCCGTCGTCAGGGCATCGAGATCGATGTCGTCTAGGTCGCCCAGCTCGCCGAGGTCGATTTCCTCGGCTTCATCGCCGCCGTCGAGCGTGTTGAGGGCGAGCAGTGCGCGCTCTTCCTCGGTCAGCTCCTGCTGCGGCTCGGCTTCCTTCTGTGCGGCCAGCATCTGTTCGATGGCGTCCGGCTCGATCCAGCCTGCGGCCACGCGGGCGCGCATGATGAACATCTGGGCGTCGTCCTTGCGCATTTCGCCCTTCTTCAGGATGCCCTCGACCCAGACCGGCTTGCCGTCCGGACCCGGCTCGCGCCAGCCCGTGATGTCGTCCGGCACCAGGCCTGCCACGTCGTCCAGCGTCTTCACGCCTTCCTCGCCAAGGCGCACCGCGAAGGACGGGGTCATACCCTCGAGTTCCATCACATTGTCCTCGACGCCGAGCTGGCGGCGCTTCGCATCGTTCTCGGCCGCCACGCGGTCGAGATATTCGCGGGCACGCTCCTGCAGTTCGGCAGCCACATCCTCGTCGAAGCCCTCGATCGAGATGAAGTCTTCCGGCGCCACATAGGCGATTTCCTCGACCGTCTCGAAGCCTTCCGAAGCCAGCAGCTGGGCGAGCGTCTCGTCGGCGTCGAGCGCCTTCATGAACAGCTCGGTCCGTTCCTGGAATTCCTTCTGGTAGCGCTCGGAATCGGCCGACTCGGTGATGAGGTCGATCTGCCAGCCGGTCAGCTGCGAAGCGAGACGCACGTTCTGGCCGCGGCGGCCGATGGCCAGCGGGAACTGGTCGTCGGCAACGACGACCTCGACGCGGCGCTCGTCCTCGTCCAGCACCACTTTCGACACTTCGGCCGGCTGCAGCGCGTTCACGATGAACGTCGCGTCGTCATAGCTCCACGGGATGATGTCGATCTTCTCGCCCGAAAGCTCGCCGACGACAGCCTGGACGCGCGCACCGCGCATACCAACACAGGCGCCGACCGGATCGATCGAGTTGTCGTTCGAGATGACGCCGATCTTGGCACGCGAACCGGCATCGCGGGCGCAGGCCTTGATCTCGATGACGCCTTCGTAGACTTCCGGCACTTCCTGCGCGAACAGCTTCTTCATGAAGTCCGGCGCAGCGCGCGACAGGAAGATCTGCGGGCCCTTGGTCTCACGGGAGACCTTGTAGAGATAGGCGCGCACGCGGTCGTTCGGCTGGAAGTTCTCGCGCGGGATACCGTCATTGCGGCGGATGATGCCCTCGGCGCGGCCGAGGTCGACGATCACGTGGCCGTACTCGACGCGCTTGACGACGCCCGAGATGATCTCGCCGACGCGGTCCTTGTATTCATTATACTGACGTTCGCGCTCTGCGTCGCGAACCTTCTGCATGATGACCTGCTTGGCCGTCTGGGCGGCAACGCGGCCGAAATCGAAGGGCGGCAGCTCTTCGGTCAGCTCGTCGCCAAGGCCCAGGGACGGGTCGATCTTCTTGGCTTCGGCGAGGCGGAGCTGCTTGGCTTCGTCCTCGAAATTCTCGTCGGAGACGACCGTCAGGACGCGCAGCAGGGTCTGCTCGCCCGTCACCGGGTCGATCTTGGCGCGGATGTCGTGCTCCTGGCCGTATTTCGCCTTGGCAGCCTTTTCGATCGCTTCCTGCATCGCCTCGATGACGATTTTCTGATCGATCGATTTCTCCTCGGCCACGGCCTTGGCGATCTGCAGGATTTCGAGCCTGTTGGCTGAAACGCCGATAGCGCTCATGTGACGTCTCCCGTCTCTTCGTTTGTGTCTGTGTCGTCTTCTGTGTCGTCGATCTCGAGCTCTCCGAGATCGTCTTCATCGGGTTGCGGCGGCAGGTTGCCTGCCGCGCGGGCCGCCTCGATCAGCTCATCTGTCAGGACGAGGCTCGCGCGGCTCATTTCGTGGACATGGGCCACCAATTCGGTCTCGTCGTCGAGCTCGATATGGGCCCCGTTTTCGTCCTCTCCGGTGATGACACCGGTAAAGCGGCGGCGGCCGCCGTCGATCGGACGGGCGAGTTCCACCTTGGCCACGTGTCCCACCCAGCGGCCGAAATCCCCTTCCCGGGTCAGCGGCCGGTCGATGCCGGGGGTCGAGACCTCCAGCGTGTAGGCTTCCTTGATGGGGTCATACTCATCAAAGACCGGGCTCAGGGCGCGGGACAGGCGGGCGCAGTCCTCGACATCGGTCGGGGCGCCGCCGGCCTTTTCGGCCATGATCTGAAGGTGCGGCCGGCGCCCGCCCTGGATACGCAGGCGCACGATTTCCATGCCCAGCGACGTCGCCACCGGCGTGGCGAGGCTGAGAATGCGGCGTTCCTGTTCCGTCAGGGCGATCATGGGCGCTTTGGGCGAGCCTTCAGGCTAAAGAAAAGCGGCGGCCCCGTTCCCGGAACCGCCGCCGATATGTTTCGACTTGGGGGCTATATAGTCCTGTAGGCTCCCCCTGTCGAGAGGGGGCTGTCACTGCATGACATACTCCAGCGGGATGATAATGGCGTTCTCCTTGGTAGCGGTACATTCCGGGTCTTTCGGCGTCTCGTCGAACACCCAGCGAAAGTGCTCGACGGAGTCGATGGACACACGCTCGAACGCCTGATCGGGCACCGCGGCCAGAACGTTGGTTCCGCTAATCCTGCCGTCCTTGAAGCTGATCCCGATGATGACGGCACCTACATATCCCTTGCGCGCAGCATCCTTCGGATAAGACGGCTTGGGCGGTGCGAGCACCTCTCCGGAGCAAAACGGGAGCCGGCCTGTACCAGGTTCGTCACTCCATCCCTTAGACTCGAACCCCGCCTTGATGGCTTCGGCGCGCGCTTCCGCGTCTTTGAATTTCTTCCGATACTTGGACCGCCCGTCATTCCACGACCGGAAGAACGCCGACATGGCCGAACTCCAGGCCATGGTCTGGTAGTCGAGACTTCTCAAATTCTCGCTATACGCCTTGTCGCGCCGCTTACCGAGGATCCAGGCATTGAGGTCGCTGACACGGTCATAGGTTTCGAATTTGGGATCGGCATTGAATGCCGCCGTGATCGAGAGGAGTTCCGCCGTTGCCCACCGGGCCGGCAGGATATCCCGTACCTGCTGGAGATGGCTGGACGCGAGGGTCGCCCGCCGGGCAACCTCTTCCCAGTCTGGTTCGTCGGGTTGTTGCGCACAGAAGGCCTCGAACGCTGCGATGGTCAGCAGGCTCGGCGCGACATTGACGTGCGCGTCGAGAACCATCCGGAATGCGCTATCCGCCGCCTTGTCCTTTGCGCTGGCCGACCAGCCGGCAAAGGCCGCAAGCACATCCACTTCGGCCCGGCTGACCGGAAGCGCCGCATCGTCCAGCCCGCTCAGGAAGCCCGCCATCGGAACGGCTTCGGCGCACGCATTACGCAGGCAGAGCTGGTTGGCCGCCTCGAAAGCCGCAACCGGCGCCTGCCGGTCCTCCGGGTGAGCAACGGCCGCCGCGCCGAACACTTTCGCCGCCTCCACGATCACGGCAGCATCCCCGTTCTGGAGCGCCTGATTGAACGTGGAAATCGTGCCCGCCGGCATGTCTGCCATAGCGGGAAGGACCGCGAAGGCCAGCGCCGCCGCAAGCGCCACGCCGCATCCAGTTTTCTGTCTCATTCCGGTTGTCTCACAATCCCTCAAAGGATGAAGAACAACCCGGTTGCGACCGGCCGGTCAACCCGTTCGCAAAACCTTCGCGCAAACAAAAACGGCAGCCCCGAGGGACTGCCGTTTCCGTTACATGATCCGGGAAATCCTTAGAGGATCTTCAGGTCGACGGCCGAGGTCTTGCCACGGCGCTCGTCCTTGTAGAGCTCGTAGGAGATAGCCTGGTCTTCCGCCAGCGTGCGGAGGCCCGAGCGTTCAACGGCGGAAATGTGAACGAACACGTCTGCACCGCCTTCATCCGGTTTGATGAAGCCAAAGCCCTTCTGGTCGTTGAACCATTTCACTTTGCCAGTTGCCATTACTTGTAGTCCTTTGCGTTATAGGAAGCGGCCGGTCTCGGAATGAGAAGGTCCACCTATCGAAACGGGAAGGAAGAAAGTCATGGCCGCCGGTCTGACGGGGTCTTGATATTTCAGACCGACCGAATTCGATGCGACATATTGTGCACGCATTTTGCCCCTGCGTCAACGATTTCCACAGTCGCTACGGGGCTCAGAGGGTTTCGAAGTCGAACCAGACCGGCGCACAATCGCCGAGTTTCTTGGTTTCATAGCGCGTTGTGACATGGTCCGCCGGCGCCTTGCGCCAGTCGTCGGCGCTCTCCGCGAGCCAGCAGAATCCGCCATCCTGCAGGAACCGCAACAGGGCCTCGTCGGCATAACTCATCACGTCCGTCGCAAAGCGCACCCGCGCGCCCGTCCGGCAGGCCCGGTGCAGGCTCGCGAGGAAATCCGGCTGGATCAGGCGGCGTTTCTGCTGGCGTTTCTTCGGCCAGGGGTCCGGAAACATGATGAAGACGCGCGACAGGCTGCCCGGCGCGAAGCCCTCGACCAGCGGCCGGGCATCGTCCATGCGCAGGCGCACATTGCCGAGCCCCAGCGCCTCAACCTGCGTCAGCGCCTTGGCCATGCCCTCGATGAAGGGCTCGCAGCCGATGAAGCCCACGTCCGGATGCCGCCGGGCCTGTTCGGCAAGGTGTTCCCCTCCCCCGAACCCGATCTCCAGCCAGACCTCTTTCAGGCCCGGAAACAGCGCGGCCGGATCGCGGAGCCCGTCCGGAACGGTGAGCTGCGGCAGCAGCGTCTCGACCAGTTCCTGCTGGCGGGGCGACAACGCCCGCCCGCCCACACGCCCGAAGGTGCGGATCGGTCTCGGTTCCGGTTTGCCTTGCGTCTCGCTCATGGCGGGCCTGATGCCCGAGCCGGGCGGCGCGATCAATCCTCGCCCTGCTTCGGCTCGAAGGCCGAGGCGGCGGCCCGCACCGTGTTCAGCAGCGACCGGCGCAGCGACTCGTCCTCGATGCGCTGGAAGGCGGCGACCAGGTCCAGCGTCTCGCTGTCCAGCACCGGCGCGCGGGGGGCATCCTCGCCCGCGCCTTCCGCCACCCGGCCCGGATCGTCGGCGAGCTGGAGCTCGGCACCGTCATAGAAATAGCTCACGCCCACGCCCATGACCGAGGCGATCTCGAACAGGCGCCCGGCCGAAACGCGGTTCACGCCCTTCTCGTACTTCTGCACTTGCTGAAAGGTCAGGCTCAGCAGATCGGCCAGTTGTTCCTGCGAGAGTTTAAGCTCCCTGCGCCGCCAGCGAATGCGCTGGCCAACAACGCGGTCGATCCCACTCGGAAGCTTGTTTTCAGACATATACTCTCCACCGCGCCGTTCAGCCCGTCCCGGCCGCACTCCTAACGGCGCCAGGACGCGAACGCCAGCCCCACAAAGGCTGCGAGGGTGAGCCAGAACAGCACAATCCCGGCGCGGCTCTGGAACAGCGTGACCTTTGCCGCGGCTGGCAGCTTGCCGCGGCCGAACACCGTCTCCCATCCGGGCGGAGCGTCCTCGATCGGCGCGGCGCGAAGCACTTCGCGGCCGTATCCGTCGACGATGGCCGACGCGCCCCGGCTCGCCACCCGCACCATGGGCAGGCCGCTCTCGATCGCGCGGTAGCGGTTCTGCGCATAGTGCTGGGCCGGGCCCATGCCGCCGCCGAACCAGGCATCGTTCGAGACCAGCACGATCCAGTCGGCGCGCGCCGCAAGGTTCGCCGACCGCGTGATCTCCGGATAGAGGCCCTCGTAGCAGATCAGCGCCACGAAGGGCGGGACATTGTCGGCGAAGATCACTGCCGGCCCGGTCCCCGTGTGGAATCCGTCGCGCGCCAGCTGCTGCATCGCACCCGGCAGGAAGTTCGACAGCGCCTGCCCGAACGGCACGATCTCGGCCGCCGCCAGTTCGCCGAACGGCACCAGCCGGAACTTGTCATACAGCGCCACGGCGCCAGAACGGCTGACATTCTCGTCCAGCACGACGAGCGAGTTGAAATAGATGCGCTGGTTCTGCTCCTCGAGCTGGTAGCGCACCGTCCCCGCGATCAGCGTGCGCGGCCCGAGATAGGCGCCCACCGCATCCAGCGCATTGATGTCGTTGAGGAGGCTCGTCGGCACCGCGCCTTCAGGCCAGATCACGATATCGCCCGGCTGGCTTTCGCCATTCGTCAGCATACGCAGGTATTCGACGAGGATCGGGTCCGGACCGATCTCCCATTTCTCGTCCTGCGGCACGCCGGAATCCATCATCACGACATACTGGTCGGTCAGCGGTGCAGGCGCCGCGATCCGCTGTGCACCCCAGGCCCAGCCGAGCGCCAGCAGGATCACCGCCCCGAAGAGGGGCGCCATGCGCAGCACCACGCCGCGGGCATCGCGCGTGTCGACCAGCGCCGCCGGCGCCGCCATTATGAACACGGTCAGCAGCGTCAGCCAGTAGACCCCGCCCAGCGAGGCGGCCTGCGACAGCGCCCCGCCCGGCACCCAGGTCGTACCCGGAAGATTCCAGGGGAAGCCGCCGAACAGGTGTCCGCGCACGAACTCGGCGAGCGCGAAGAAGAAGGTGAAGACGAAGATGCGCGAGGGCGAGGCGGACCAGAAGGCCGCCGCCATGGCGCCGAACGCACCCCAGATCAGGGCCATGCCGGCCGGCAGAAGGACCAGCGGCATCCAGAGGAAGATCGCGAACCGTTCCGGATCGACGAGGAACGGCTCGGCCGTCCAGTGCATGCTGACCAGCGTGAAGCCGACCCCGAAGGCCCAGCAGCGCATGAACACCGCCCTGCCCCAGCGCCGGTGGCTGCGCGCACCGTCGATCATCCAGATCAGGCCGGTGAACGACAGCGCCAGCACGGCGCTGAAATGGAACGGCGCAAAGGCGACCGCCGAAAACGCGCCCAGAAGGACGGCCGCACCGGCGGCCGCCCAGCCTGTCAGGCGGGCAAAGGCTTCGTGCAGGGGTCCAAGTGCCGTGAACCCGTGGCTGCGTACAGCGGCAGTCATTATTGCCTACTCCTGAGGCTTTGCGGCAGGCTCTGGCGTGCGGAGCCGAAGGCGGCGGATCCGCCGCGCATCGGCATCGAGAACCTCGATTTCGACCCCTGACGGGTGGCGCAGGATTTCCCCGCGCACCGGCACCCGGCCGGCCAGCGCGAAGGCGATACCGCCCAGCGTGTCGAATTCGGAATCATCGTCATCGAGTTCGAGGTCAATCCCCGTCTCCTCGGCGAAATCCTGTATCTCTGTGCGCGCATCCGCTTCCCACACCCGGGCACTGCGCCGGACGAACATGGGCTCTTCATCGTCGTGTTCGTCTTCGATGTCACCGACGATTTCCTCGACCAGGTCCTCCAGGCTGACCAGCCCGTCGGTCCCCCCATACTCGTCCACGACCAACGCAAGATGAATGCGCGTGGACTGCATCTTCACCAGCAGATCGGTCAGCTTCATGGAAGGGGGCACGTACAGCACTTCCCTGTGAAGCTTCTCCAGCGGCCGCTTCGGCGGCTCGCCGCCCTTGGCCAGTTCGCTGACAATATCCTTGATGTGGACGAACCCGATCGGGTCATCCAGCGATTCCCGGTACACCGGCAGCCGCGAATGGGTGCAACTCGCGAAGACCTTGAGAAGTTCCGGGAATTCGGTGTTCACCTCGACCGCCTTCACTTCGGCGCGGGCCACCATCACGTCCTCGACGCGCAATTCCTGGAATTCCTGCAGGCGCAGGCGGATGGCGTGCGGCGTCGCGGGCACTTCCGAATGATGGGTGGATTCAGAAGCAATCACGGCCTCAGCCGGCCGGCGGATTCGGAAGAACTTTCGCAGCCGCCTCGGCGGCGGCGTATCGGATGGGTCTGGGTCGCTCATCGTCTCGGCAAATCAGTCCGTTTCATATGGGTTGGGAATGCCGAGCGATGCAAGCGCCTTTATCTCGAGCCCTTCCATGATAGCGGCCTCATCGGCCGCTTCATGGTCATGCCCGCGCAGGTGCAGGTAGCCGTGCACAAGAAGGTGGGTGAGGTGATCGGCGAGCGTCACGCCCTGCGTCTCGGCATCGCGCGCGGAAACGCCGAGCGCGACGGCAATGTCGCCCAGAAGGGGCCGGTCCATCTCGTGCGCCGGGAAAGACAGGACATCGGTCGGCTTGTCCTTGCCGCGGAAGTCGCGGTTCAGTTCGTGCAGCGCCGCATCGTCGGCCAGCAGGAGCGAGACCACGCCCTCGGCCGGCTCGACCGCGGCAGCGGCCGCGAAAGCCCGGTCGCACAGGGCCGGAAGGTCCGGCAGAGTTTCCCAGCCGGGCTCTTCCACGATCAGGTCGACAGTGATCATCGCGGCCTCAGTCGCCCTCGCCCGCGGCGGCATAGGCGTCGATGATGCGGCTCACGAGGCCATGGCGCACCACGTCCGCCGCCGTCAGCGTGTGCACGCGGATACCCTCGACGTCCGACAGGATCTGCAGCGCGTGGCGTAGGCCGGACTTCTGGATGCCCGGCAGGTCCACCTGGCCCGGGTCGCCCGTGATCACCATGCGGCTGTCGCGTCCGAGGCGCGTCAGCACCATCTTCATCTGGGCGACGGTCGTGTTCTGCGCCTCGTCGACGATGACGAAGGCATTCTTCAGCGTCCGGCCGCGCATGAAGGCAATCGGGGCGACTTCGATCTCGCCGCGCGCCATGCGGCGCTCCATCTGCTCCTGCCCCATCAGCTCGCGCAGCGAGTCCCAGATGGGCAGCATGTAGGGATCGACCTTCTCTTCCAGCGTGCCCGGCAGGAAGCCCAGCTTCTCGCCGGCTTCCACGGCAGGACGGGTCACGATCAGGCGCTGGCGCGTCCCGGCGATCAGCTCGGCGACGCCCGCCGCCACGGCGAGGAACGTCTTGCCCGTCCCGGCCGGGCCGACACCGAACACCATCGCATTCGCCGGATCGGCGAGGAGGTCGATATAGCGCGCCTGTCCCTTGGTTTGCGCCGTGATCGGTTTCTTCAGCCCCTTCAGGCCGCCGCCGAAACTCTGCGCCGGGGTGGATGCGGCCTCGATCGCGGCGTCGAGGTCCATGTCTGTAATGTCGGCCCCGCTCCGCATCCGGCGTTCCAGTTCCGCAAGCGCGGCCTCGGCAATGGACACGCCTTCGGCCGTCCCGGCCAACAGGATGCCCCCACCCTGGCTTTCGGCGCGCAGGCCATAATCCTTCAGCTTGGTCTCGAGCCGGTGCAGGTAGCGGTGATGCGGCCCGCACAGGTCGCGCAGCCGTTCGGCATCGACGACTTCGTAGAAGCGGCTCACCGGGGCCGCCGGAGACAGGCTCGGCCTGCGTTTTCCGCTCACAGGGCTGCCTCGCGGACATGGACGAGTTCGCCGGTCAGCGAGTTGAGGCTCGCATCGATCACACGGACATCGACGATCCGGCCCTTCAGATCGCCGTTGCCGTCAGTTGGATTACGGTGGCCGACACCTGACTCACGCTCATAGGCAAAGTGGACGGCCTGCAGCCAGGGCGAACGGCCATGCGCCTGACCCGGATTGCGGCCCTTGCCGGTAACGAGGACGGGCACCGTCTGGCCGATCTTGGAGCGGTTGAAGGCTTCCTGCTGTTCCCGCAGAAGTTGTTGCAGCTGCTGCAGGCGCGCGTCCTTCACCTCTTCCGGCACCTGGCCGAACATCTCCGCCGCCGGCGTGCCCGGCCGCGCCGAATACTTGAACGAATAGGCGATGGCATAATTCACATCGCGGACGAGTTGCATCGTCGCCTCGAAGTCCTCATCGCTCTCGCCCGGAAAACCTACAATGAAATCCGAGGCTAAGGCGATATTTGGCTGCGCCGCACGCACCTTGCGGATGATCTCGCGATACTCGTCCGCCGTGTGGCCGCGGTTCATTGCCTTGAGGATACGGTCCGAGCCCGACTGCACCGGCAGGTGCAGGAAGGGCATCATCTCGGGCACGTCGCCATGCGCCGCGATGAGGTCGTCGTCCATGTCGCGCGGATGGCTGGTTGTGTAGCGGATACGGTCGATCCCGCCGATCCTGGCGAGGTGGCGCACCAGCTGGCCGAGGGTCCAGTCACCCTCATTGCTGAGGGCCGGAGCCGTGCCGTGGAAGGCATTGACGTTCTGACCCAGAAGCGTGATCTCGCGCACGCCCTGCGCCGCGAGGCTGCGGGCCTCAATCGTAATATCATCTACAGGGCGCGAGAGTTCGGCCCCGCGCGTGTAAGGCACGACGCAGAAGGTACAGAACTTGTCGCAACCCTCCTGAACCGACAGGAACGCCGTTGGACCGTCCGCTTCGCGCACCTTCGGCAACGCGTCGAACTTCTCCAGCGTCTCGAACTCGGTTTCCAGCCGGTCTCCGACCGCGCGGCTCGCCCGGGCGATCATTTCCGGCAGCTTGTGATAGGCCTGCGGGCCCAGCACGAGGTCCACAGCCGGCTGGCGGCGCATGATCTCGGCGCCTTCGGCCTGCGCAACGCAGCCAGCGACCGCAATCGTGACATTGCCGCCCCGCGCCTGCTTCATCAGCTTCAGCTGGCCAAGTTCGGAATAGACCTTCTCCGTCGCCTTCTCGCGGATATGACAGGTGTTCAGCACGACGAGATCGGCCTCTTCGGCGCTCTCGACCGGCGCATAGCCAAGCGGACGCAGCACATCGCGCATGCGCTCGGAGTCATAAACGTTCATCTGGCAACCATAGGTCTTGATAAAGACGCCCTTTGGCTGCTTCGGTTCGCGGGGTTCGGTCATCCGCGGGCTTATGCCTCAAAAGAGGCCGTTCTTCCACAATCTATTGCGCAACACCTGCAACCTTACCCGCCTGCAATGCGCGCTTCACACGGAAGCAAACGGGGCTAGTCTCCGACCCAAGGGAAACACAAGGAGCCGGGGAGGCCCATGGAATCTTCAAACAGCGCGTATGCGCAACTCGAGACGGCAATCGTCAACATCAGTGACTTCATCTGGGGCGGTGTCTGGGATGGAAACCAGATCGTGCCGTTCGGCCCGATTGCGGTCCTGTTGCTGGGCGCAGGCCTTTACCTGATGATCCGGCTGGGCGGGCGTCCGCTGAGGCGCTTCGTACCGGCGCTTGTGGAGGTATGGAAAGGCCGCAAGGGCGATGGCGATCCCTCGACCATCACGCCCTTCCAGGCGCTCTCGACGGCGCTCTCCGGCCAGGTCGGTACCGGTAATATCGTCGGCGTGGCAGTTGCCATCTCGGTCGGCGGACCGGGCGCCATATTCTGGATGTGGATCACCGCCATCTTCGGCATGGCATTGGCCTTCGCGGAAAGCTCTCTGGCCATCAAGTACCGCGAACTCGACGAGTACGGCCGCATCAATGGCGGCCCGATGTACTACATCAAGAACGGCCTCGGCAAAGGCTGGGGCTGGCTGGCCGTCCTCTTCTGCATCGGCACGCTGATCTCGGCCTCGGCCACCGGCGGTATGGTGCAGGCCAACGGCATCGCCCAGAATATCGCCCAAACGATCGAGCCGATGGGCGTCAGCCTGCCGGCGATCTCGCTGGCCGGCATGAATATCGACCTGACGGTTGTCGTGATCGGCGCCGTTCTGTCGGCGCTCGTCTTCATCATCATCGTCGGCGGCATCAAGTCGATCGGCGGCGTGGCCGAGCGTCTCGTGCCGATCATGGCCGCCGTCTACATCGTCGCCTGCCTTGCCGTGCTGATCGTGGACTACAAGGAGATCCCGCACGCGTTCGGCATGATCTTCGCCTCTGCGCTCGGCCTCGACTCCGCCGTCGGCGGGGTGACCGGCTATGCCATCATCGCGGCCATGCGTTTCGGCGTCGCCCGCGGCCTCTTCTCCAACGAAGCCGGTCAGGGTTCGGCCCCGATTGCGCACGCTGCGTCGCAGATGCGCAACCCGTCGGTCCAGGGCGAGATCGCCATGATCGGCGTCTTCATCGACACGCTGGTCCTCTGCACCATGACGGCGCTCGTGATCCTGACGGCGGAAGGCCTTTGGCCGACGGTCGAGACGGCGCGGGCCATGGTTGGCGAAACGACCACCCACATCTGGCTCGCCGAAGGCGCGAACCCGGCGACGCTGACCAACCAGGCCTTTGCAGATGCCCTGCCAGGCCCGATCGGCGGCTGGATGGTGACCGTCTGCCTCGCGCTCTTCGCCTTCACCACGATCATCGGCTGGTCTTATTACGGCGAGCAGGCGCTGACCTATCTGGTCGGCGAGTGGGCCACCAAGCCGTTCCGCATCGCCTGGGTGCTGGTGATCTTCATCGGGGCCATCGCAAAGGTCGACTTCGTCTGGCTATTCGGCGACATCGCCAATGCCACGATGGTGCTGCCCAACCTGATCGCAGTCCTGATGCTGTCCGGTGTCGTGATCGCCATCCACAAGCGCAATGGCGACCCGGAAACCGAAGACGGCAACAGCGTGATCCCGCATGAGCACGGCGTCGCCGCTTTGCATGTCGGCGAACACGACCCGCAATAAGCCGGGAATTCAGGCCCCTGCCCGGCCAGTCCGGGCGGGGGACCCCCTACCAGCTGCCGATGTTCGCGGCCGACGCCCAGGGCTCTTTCGGATCGAGCGGCTTGCCCTGCTGCAGCAGTTCCACCGAAATTCCGTCCGGGGAGCGGATGAAGGCCATGCGGCCATCGCGCGGCGGGCGATTGATGGTGACGCCCATGGCATCGAGCTTCTCCACGGCCGCATAGATGTCCGACACCGAATACGCGAGATGGCCGAAATTCCGGCCACCCTTGTAGTCTTCCGGGTCCCAGTTGTGGGTCAGCTCGATCATCGGAATCTGCATCTCGGTCGGGCTCTTGCCTTCCGGAATGCCGCCGCAGCGGTCGACATCCGCGGGCGACGCCAGGAAGACCAGCGTGAACCGTCCAGGCTCGCTGTCATACCGGCCGACCTAGGTCAGTCCGAGACCGTCGCAATAGAATTTCAGGGACGCCTCGATGTCGGTGACGCGGACCATTGTATGCAGGAATTCGATGCTCATCAGGCACCTCCGTTGAGGTCACGGATGACCTGTTTGAGATTGGGCGGCATCAGAGCGTAATACCGGCGCATGGCTACGGCCAGCAGGATGATGGTCGTTCCCATGAAGGCCAGGAACACCATGAACGTGTGGATCAGCGTGCCCGTCTCGAAAACCGGCGACTTGCCGCTCATCAGCCAGAACATGTTCCAGATCGAATTGAAGCCCGCCACGAAGGGGCCAAGCAGGAAGAACAGGACCGCAGCGCAGGCGAAGAAATAGGTCTGCGCCCGCGGACCCTCGCTACGCAGGTAGAGATCGGTGAACTCCACGTCGGTCACGTCATCCGGCACTTCGCCGGCACGCTTCTTTGCGGCCAGAACCTCAGGCGAGAAGTCCCGCACGGCCTTCCAGCGCCAGGCCAGGGCTCCGCCCCAGATCACCAGCCCGGCGACGACGAAAAAGTAGAAAACCATAGGCGCATCGTCCGGGTTTGCGCCCGGCTGGACCTGTCGTCAGGCAGCGTGGGCGCGTTCGTAGGTCAGCATGGCGCGTTTGCGGGCCACACCCCAATGATAATTATGAAGACGCCCATCGGCTGCAAGGGCACGATGGCAGGGAATGAACCAGCTGATCGGATTTGCTCCGACTGCAGCCCCCACGGCGCGGGCCGCTTTCGGATGGCCGCTCGCGCGTGCGAGTTCGCCATAAGTGCAGGTCAGTCCCGCAGGAATATCGAGCAGCGCTCGCCAGACCTGACGGCGGAAGGGCGTGCCGTAGAGCGCGACCGGCAGCGGCTCACCCTTCTCGAACACCTGCGCCGCCATTTTGCGGGCGGCGGCATCGTCGCGCCGGATGTCGGCATCCGGATACCGGCTCGCAAGATCGGCGAAGGCCTCGTCCTCGCTATAGCCAGGGTGCACGAAGCCTGTCTTCCGCGGGGCATCGTCGTCGATGAAGCCGAGAGCCACGAGGCCCCGCGGCGAGATCAGCCAAGCGCCTTCGCCGAACGGGGTCGGCGCCCGGCCGAGCAGGAGGTCTGCGCCGCGGCCGCTGGCCTTGGCCTCGCCGGGCGTCAGGCCCTCATGGGCGATGAACAGGTCATGCAGACGCCCGGGACCCGACAGGCCTGTCTCGAACGTGGCATCCAGCACACTTGCGCCCTGACGCAACAGCTCGCCGGCTTCGGCATGTGCGATCGCGGCCTGGAACTGACGTGGCGAAATGCCGGCCCAGCGGGTGAACTCGCGCTGGAAATGACTCGGGCTGAGGCCCATGGCCGAGGCGACCGAGGGAAGGTCCGGCCAGTCGCGCCATGTATCGCCCAGATAGGCCAGAGCCCTGGCCATGCGGTCATAGGCATCGGCGCGCTCATTGAGGGGAATGATGTGATCGGTCATGGACCCTATGTGCGCCTCCGGCCCGGGGCTTTCCACCCGATTCTTGCGATCCTGCACAGGGCCGCCCCGCGCGGATTTCGCCCCTTCCCTGCCCGGTCAAAGCCCGGCAAGACTACACGTCCAGACAAAAAAGACCGGGAGCAAGACGGCCATGGCGGATGCCCGCAGTATCATTCTGCACGAATACCCGACTTCGCCATATGCCGAGAAAGTCCGTCTCGCCCTGCGCCTGAAGAACCTTGCATGGTCGCGCGTCGAGATCCCGGTCATCATGCCCCGGCCGGACCTGATGCCCCTGACGGGCGGCTATCGCCGGACCCCTGTCATGCAGATCGGAGCAGACATCTACTGCGACACCGCAATTATCCTGCGCGAACTGGAAGCCCGATATCCGATCCCGACCCTGAAACTGCCGGGGCACGAGGGCCTCGCCCAAATGGTGGCGGGCTGGACGGACGGCCGCTGGTTCCAGTCGTCCGTCGCCGTCATCTTCGGCGAGATGGGCGACAAGGTCGGCGAGGATTTCCGGAAGGACCGGGAGAAACTCTCGGGCCGTCCCTTCGACGTCGATGCCATGAAAGCCGTCGCTCCCATGATGCGCGACCAGTGGCGCGCGCGGCTGATGCTGCTCGAAGAGCGGCTGCAGGGCGGCAAGGGGGCCGGCTCCGGCAATTACCTGATCGGCATGAAGCCTGGCCTCGTCGACGTGCACGCCTACATGAATGTCTGGTTCATGCACCAGAACCTGCCGGACTTCCTGGCCAAGTGTTTCGAGACGGCCGATCTGACCAAGGCCTGGTTCGAGCGCCTGCGCGAATTCGAAGGCCAGGAGCCGGAGACGATCACCTCGAAGGAGGCGCTCGCCATAGCCAAGCATGCCGCACCGAGGCTGGTCATGGCAACCACGCGCTATGAGCCCCAGGACCTCGCCCCGGGCGACATGGTCGCCGTTGCGCCGGATGATTATGGCCAGGTCTGGGTGGAGGGAGAGCTCGTGCATGCCGACTCCCAGCGCACCATCCTGCAACGCGTCACGAAGGAGGCCGAGACGCTGCACGTCCATTTCCCGCGGGCCGGATATCTCGTCCGCCGCCTCTGAAAGTCGCTTCCAGAAATGAAAAACGCCGCCCCTTGCAGGGCGGCGTTTTGTTTGTGGCCTGACAGTTCAGATCAGAACTTCACATTGACCTTGCCGTAAACAAAGCGGCCCGAGCTGCCGTACGGGATGTAACCCGAGAACGGCGTGTTGCCCGTACCGTTCTGCGAAGCCGGCGCAGGCGTGCCGTATTCGTCGAGCACGTTGTCCGCGCCGAGCGACAGCGTCACGCGGTCGTTCCAGGTGTAACGGCCCTCGAGGTCGATCAGCGTGTTCGGATCGATCGTGTAGTCGTTCGCCGCGTTGGAGCTCGGCACCAGGACTTCACCGTAGCGGATCGCCCGGAGCGTTGCACCGAACGGACCGTTCTCCCAGCTCAGCGAGCCGGTGAACTTGTCCTTCGGCGTGCCTTCTTCGAAGGTCATCACGTTGACACGGCCGAACAGAGTCGGCGGCGTCGGCAGCACGGTCAGCTGCGGCAGGTCCGGAATAGCCGTGACGTCGGTCTGGTTGAAGTTCGCACCGAAGGTGGCATCGAACTTGCCGAAGCTGGTTTCCGGGAAGGCGTAGTTCGCCACGATGTCGATGCCCTTGGTTTCGGTATCGACGCCGTTCAGGAAGAAGCGGCCGCCGCCGGCACCGATGAAGCCGAGGCCGACCAGATAGTTCCGGACGTCCGTGGACGTCAGGTTCTCCGACAGCACGATGCGGTCGTCGACGTTGATCTGATAGGCGTCAACCGTGACGTTCAAGCGGTCGAGACGGAACACGGCGCCGATCGAGTAGTTCACCGACTTCTCGGCCTTCAGCGGGGTTGCACCGAGCGCCTGAGCGATCGGATCGGTCACCGGGAAAGTCGTGATGTCAAACGGAACACCATTGATGAAGTTCGTCGACGTGGTCTGGAAGTACTGCTGCTGCAGCGACGGAGCGCGGAAGCCGTTCTGGATAGAACCGCGGATGGCGAACATGTCGGTGAAGTCGTAACGGGCTGCAAGCTTGCCCGTCAGGGTTTCGCCGAAGTCGGAGTAGGATTCCCCACGCACGGCACCGGACAGCAGGAACTTGTCGGTCACGTTGGCTTCGAGATCGAGATAGGCACCGATGGCGGTGCGGTCTTCGTCGACTTCATTCTCCGGACGGAAGCCCGGGAACACCTGGGCGCCGGAAGCGGTCGGGTTTCCGTTCAGCAGGACGCCACCGTTGCGGTAGGAGTCCGGCTCGCCGGCGAAGATCTCATACATCTCGCGGCGGGCTTCGAGGCCCCAGGCCACGTTCAGCGGCGAGGCAAGGTTGCCGACGTCGAAGCCTTTGACGGCCGAGAAGTTCGCGACGAGCTGGCTGTACTTGAAGCCGCCTGCGTCAAACTCGGTGTCCGATGCCGGCCCGAGCGACCGGTTCAGCGTGTTCTTGATGGTGAAATCCATCTTGTTCGAACCGTAGACGAGCGAGGCATCCATGTCCCAGCCGCCGTTCTCGAATTGAACGCCGCCGCCGGTCGAGATGTCGATCGTTTCCGGAGCGATCAGCGGCAGGAAGCCGTTCGGATAGATTTCGATCACGTTCCGCGCGTCGTTGGCGCGGCGGTAGAAACCGGCCGAGACCGTGTCGCGATTCTGGTAGCTGGCCCAGCCATAGAGGTGGGTCGTCGGGCTCATGTCGTAGCCGGCATTAGCGAGCAGAGTGAACTGCTCGAGATCCGGATCACCTGTCCAGGCGTTCCAGCGGTTGATCTCGGACTCGCCTGCAAAAAAGCTGTTGTCGGGGTTCAGCGGATATTGCTGGCGCACGTCATAGCCGGGACGTTCCGTGTGCTGCTGGTCCTTGTATTCGCCGGTCACGGTCAGGAAGCCGTCCTGGCCGAGCTGGAAGCCCTTCCAGCCAGCCAGCGTCACGACGTGGCCGTCGGAGCGCTCGCGGGAAATCTCGCCGCTGGCCGGAACGCTGATGCCGAGTCCTGCAGCCGGTGTGTTGACCGGAACAGTGTATTCGGTTTCGCGCCAGCCATAGCTGACTTCAGCCGCGCCGCCTTCTGAGGCTTCGCGGAGCTTGACGTTGAGCACGCCGGCGATGGCGTCGGAACCATATTGGGCCGATGCACCGTCACGCAGGACCTCGATGCCGGAGACGGCGAAGGTCGGGATCGTGTTCAGGTCGACCGCCGAGGAACCGCGGCCGATCGAGCCGTTCACGTTGACGAGCGAGGCCGAGTGGCGGCGCTTGCCGTTGACGAGGACGAGGGTCTGGTCCGGCGCAAGGCCACGCAGCGTGGCCGGACGGACGGAGTCGGTGCCGTCATTCAGGGCGGGACGCGGGAAGTTATAGCTCGGAAGCTGGGTCGACAGTGCCTGGTTCAGTTCGCCGATGCCGATCTTCTCGAGGCTTGCCGAGGAGACGACGTCAACGGCAACCGCCGTGTCGAGCGCCGAGCGGTTGGCGACGCGGGTACCGACCGTCACAACCGTATCGAGTGTACGACCATCTTCAGTCGTTGCTTCCTGTGCCTGGGCCGCAAGACCTGCCGCGGCCAGCAGGGCGGCGGCAGAAACGGCCCGAAGGATTGCTTTGTGGTTCATTTGTGGTTCCTTCAGATTATAGACGTGCCCGGGGGGACAAACTCCACCTCGCGGGCAAAAGTGAACCCGGAGTGTGAATCCACAAGCCCCATTACAGACGAAGAGTCGTTTGTTTTCAATTTGTTGCAATTGCGTCACAATCATTTCACGTCATCGAAGGGGAGATTTTTGCCACAATGATACGCCGACTTTGCCTTATTACGGGCGCATCTGCGGGAATCGGGGCGGAATTCGCCCGCCAATACGCCGCATTGGGGTGGGATGTTGCTCTCACCGCGCGACGCGAAGACAGACTGGCTCTTCTTGCGACTGAGTTGCAGGAGGCACACGCTGCTTCTGCAATAACCATTGCAGCTGATCTTGCAGAGCCAGGGGCGCCCGAGAAAATCCTGGCTACGCTCGCGGAAAAAGGACGGCATGTCGATGCGCTTGTGAACAATGCCGGATACGGCCTGCCCGGTACATTTTTCAACACGCGCTGGGAGGAGCAGGAAGCGTTCGTACGCGTCCTTTATTCTGCGCCTTTGGAACTGGCCCATCGCGTCCTTGCCGGCATGGCGGAACGGAAATACGGGCGCATCATCAACGTCGCCTCCCTGGCAGGCTACGCCCCGGGCAGCGCAGGCCACACGCTGTACGCCAGCGTCAAGGCAGGCCTCATCAAGTTCTCGGAAAGCCTCGATGCCGAGTGTCGCGCCCTCGGCCATACCGACATTCACTGTACGGCACTCTGCCCCGGCTTCACCTGGAGCGAATTCCATGACGTGAACGGGACCCGCGAGGAGACCAACAAGACGCCGAAATGGATGTGGATGGATGCCGCGCCGGTCGTCCGGCAGGGAATCGAGGCCGTCAATCGTGGCCAGCCGGTTGTCGTGCCCGGTCTCGTCAACAAGGGCTTGGCGACCCTTACCCGTATTGTGCCTGAGCCGCTCGGCCGGGCCCTGGTCGGCAGTCAGAGCCGCAAGTATCGCAGGATGGACTAGACAGACTGCGATGTTGCACCGCACAAGAGCAGCCTGACAGACCGGATACGGCCCCGTATAAGGGCCAAAACTGAAAAGGGGCAGGACATGAGCGCAACTGACGCCGTCAAGGAAAAGCAAGTGGTGATGGCGGGCCTCACGGCCGCAATGGGCGCGGCCGTCGCCGCCCTCGAGACCTTTGTCGAGGCCGCCACCCGCTCGGTCCACGCCAAGGTCAGCACCGCGGACGGCAAGCCCGATCGCAAGGCGTTCGAGCGCCACCAGCACGCGGCGCACGGCCTTTCCTGGGTCGCCACCTATCTGGAAACGCTGCGCCAGACCGCCGGCTGGGCCCGGCAGCTTGAGGCTGACGGCAAGTTCGGTGAGGTCGAGCAGCTTCTCTCGCAGATTCTTTTCGCCGAATATCTCACCCAGATGATCGGCGGCATTCCGATGAACCAGGGCGAGATGGTGCGCCCCGCAGATCTCGGCTGCACGCAGGACGACATGAGCCTTCTGTTCGCGCCGGCGATCCAGCGGTTCATCGCCGAAGGCAAGACACCCGAGACCATGGCCGCCGCGGCCAAGCACCTGCCGGACGCGCTGTCGCGCAACACGGTCGAGGAAACCGGCCTCGACGAAACCATGAGCATGGTGCGCGATCAGTTCTCGAAATACGCCGCCGAGCGGATTAAGCCGTTCGCCCATGGCTGGCACCTGCGCAATGAATACATCCCGCTCGATGTGGTCGCCGAAATGGCCGAACTTGGCGTGTTCGGTCTGACCATTCCGGAAGAATTCGGCGGGCTCGGCATGGGCAAGACAGCGATGTGCGTCGTGTCCGAGGAACTTTCGCGCGGCTATATCGGCACCGGTTCGCTCGGGACTCGCTCGGAAATCGCGGCAGAACTGATCCTGATTGGCGGCACCACCGAGCAGAAGGAAAAGTGGCTTCCGCTGATTGCCAGCGGCGAGATCCTGCCGACGGCTGTCTTCACCGAACCGAACACCGGATCGGACCTCGGCTCCCTGCGCACCCGCGCCGTGAAGGACGCCGACGGTGCGAACTACACGATCACCGGCAACAAGACCTGGATCACCCACCCGGTGCGCGCAGATGTAATGACGCTGCTCGCGCGGACCGATCCGGCCACGAACAATTTCTCCGGTCTCTCCATGTTCCTGGCCGAAAAGCCGCGCGGCGACGATGCAAACCCCTTCCCCGCCGAAGGGATGACCGGTGGCGAGATCGAAGTCCTCGGCTATCGCGGCATGAAGGAATACGAAATCGGCTTCGACGGCTTCAAGGTGAAGTCTGAAAACCTGCTCGGCGGCGTCGAGGGCCAGGGCTTCAAGCACCTGATGGCGACGTTTGAAAGTGCCCGGATCCAGACTGCGGCCCGCGCCATCGGCGTTGGCCAGAACGCTTTCGAGACAGGCTTGAAGTACGCGCTCGACCGCAACCAGTTCGGCAAGCCGATCTTCGAATTCCCCCGGGTCGCCAACAAGCTTGTCATGATGGCAGCTGAACTCGTCGGCGTGCGCCAGCTGACCTATTTCTCGGCCCGCCAGAAAGACGAAGGCAAGCGCTGCGACCTTGAGGCCGGCATGGCCAAGCTGCTCGGTGCACGTGTGGCCTGGGCGGCGGCGGACAATGCCGTGCAGATTCACGGCGGCAACGGCTTCGCCCTCGAATACACGATCAGCCGCATCCTCCAGGACGCGCGCATTCTCAATATTTTCGAGGGTGCCGGCGAAGTGCAGGCCATGGTGATCGCCCGCCGCCTCGTCGAGGGCGGCAACTAGGCTCTATTTGTCCGGTCCCGGAACATGTTCGTAGACACGCACCCAGTCTACGACGAACTTGTCCGGGAATAGTCTCGGGTCCGGCTTGTTTGCCCACCAGATACTGGAGGCGCCGTCCGTCGTGTCGATCTCGCCGGACAGTTTCACATATTGAGGAACCTGGCTGACGCCTCCCAGCGAGGTGCGCCAGGTCTCCTGCCCGTCGACATAGAAGACATATTCGTCCGGGAACCATTCGAGCGTGTAGGTGTGCCAGCCCCTGCGAATACCGGGCTTCATCGTTGCGAATGCAGCCGACTGGTGCGCCTCTCCGTAGCCGTCCCAATGCAGTGCCTGGCTGACCTTATCGGTCCAGCCAAAGGTCTCCATTATGTCGACCTCGGTGCCGTCGCGTCCGGATCCGTCGACATTGTTGACCGAGCTCGAGAATAGCCAGAACGCCGACCACCAGCCCCGCGACCTTGGCAGCTTCGCGCGCACCTCGAAACGGCCATAGGTCGGTTCGAACTTGCCCTGGGTGCAGACCATTGCGGTCGCATAATCGTAGGGATCGTTGTCCTCTTCCGGATTCCGGTTCTCGATCACGCTTGCCAGCAGGACCAACTGGCCCATCCCGTTCAGGTAGGCATTATCCGCATCCCACCAGCCGTCCGGGCCGTCCGGATTGGGGCGCCGGTTGTATTCCTTCGAGATCCACTTGTCGGGATCAGGAGGCCCCCGCCCGCTGAAATCGTCTTCGAACACCAGCCGCCATTCCGGCGTCCCCTCGTCGAGCGCCGAGAAAGTCGGGGTCTCACACGCTGCAACAAAGACCGTCAGGAACAGAAGAAGGAGGGCACGCGACATGCCCCGTTACCGGATGACGCCGCCAAGCGGCGCGATGTCGTCCGGCTCATGTTGAAGGATGACCTTAGCGCCAAGCTCCTGCGCAAGCGCTTCGAACTTGTCCATGGAGTCCAGCGTTGCCGGTTCACTCCAGTTGAATTTCGGCACCCGGCGCAGCGCGCGACTTTCCTTGCGGTGATAAAGATCACCCGCCAGCAGGACCGGTCCCGATTCCGGCATGTTCAGCAGCAGGACCGAGTGGCCCGGTGTGTGGCCCGGCATCTCGAGGATCTTCACGCTGCCGTCGCCGAAGACATCATAGTCGCCTTTGATCGTCTGGGCTTTCATCGGACGGAACGCGGCCCACATGGCGGCGAGCTGCGGATCGGCTTGCGGATTGACTTCCCCGGCGGGGAACATGTCATTGTACTCGTCTTCCTGCACGATCCAGGTGGCGCCGGAAACCTGGTCGATCTGGCCGATATGATCGAAATGGTCGTGCGAAAGAGACACGTAGTCCACGTCGTCCGGCGTCAGGCCGAGGTCGGCGAGTTGCTGGGTGATCGACTTGTCCATGGAGACATTGAAGATGCCGCCGACCGTCTGAACGCCGGCGCCGACCAGCATGCCCGGCAGGCCGAGATCCCAGAGCAGGCGCCCGTTCGGGTGATTGATGAGATAGCACGTGTCCGTCAGCGTGTCGGTCTGTCCGGCATAATCGCCGGCGCTTGAGAAGACATCGAGATCGGTGACTTCAAGCGTGCCGCATTCCAGAACGTTCACGGTGAGCGGCGCCGCGGCCTCTGCCTCCACGACATCCGCAGCAGGCGTCTCTGCCGGTGCTTCGGCCGGCGCCGGTTTCGGCGCGCAGGCCGGTGCAAGTGTAAACGCAGCCGTTGCGAGAAGCGCATGGATCAGGCGCATCAAATCCCCCTGTTTCGGTAGTTCAGCCCAGTTCGGGCAGCCTATCCCATGTCCGGATCGGGTGAAAGCGCAGACCCGTCAAAAGGAACGGTCCGGTAGAAACAACTCGCTCGACCGGTATGACAGGCCCCGCCGGTCTGCTTGACCTTCAGCAGCACGGCGTCCTGGTCGCAGTCGATCCGCACTTCCACAACTTCCTGGACATGGCCGGAGGTCTCGCCCTTCACCCAGAGCTCGCCCCGCGAGCGGGACCAGTAGGTCGCACGCTTCGTAGCCAGCGTTGCGGACAGGGCCTCGGCATTCATCCAGGCCATCATCAGCACGTCGCCGCTGTCGGCGTCCTGTGTGATGGCGGCGATGAGGCCTTCTGCATTGAATTTCGGACGCAGGTCGCGCGTTTCGTCCTGGGCGCTGCCGGAGAGCGGGGGAAGGAAATCGGTCATTGCCGCTCCATACGTCACCCCTCCCCTTTGCGCCAGCCAGAGTCTAGTCTGGGCCTATACGAGTCCATAAAGGACCAAGACATGACGGAGGCACGACCATGACGGACTACAAGCAGATCACAAGCGAGACGCGCGACGGGGTCCTGACGCTCACGCTCAACCGGCCGGACCGGCTAAACGCCTGGACCGATGTCATGCACAACGAGCTGAAGCACGCGATCGTCACCGCCGGGCGGGACGATGCTGTCCGGGTCATCGTCGTCACCGGCGCCGGACGCGGTTTCTGCGCCGGGGCGGACATGGACGTCCTCCAGGGCATTCAGGGCGGGGCGCGCGACCGGCTGGCGGAAGTGGAGGAAGCGCCCTCCGAAGTCCGTGACCTCTATCCCGGCCGGTTCGGATACATGTACGCCTGCCCCAAGCCGATCATCGCCGCCATCAACGGCGCCTGTGCCGGCATCGGGATGATCTTCGCGCTGTTCGCGGACCTGCGCTATGCCGCGGCCGAGGCGAAATTCACGACCGCCTTTTCCCAGCGCGGCCTGATCGCCGAGCATGGCATTGCCTGGCTGCTGCCACGCCTCGTCGGCGAGGCAAAAGCGCTGGACCTCCTGTTCACGGCCCGCAAGTTCACCGGCACGGACGCCGCCGCCATGGGCCTTGTGAACGAGGCCTTCCCGGTCGGCGAACTGATGGGTAATGTGCAGCAGACCGCCCACCACCTCGCCACGCAGGTCTCTCCGCGCTCGGTGGCGGTCATGAAGCGCCAGATCCGGCGGACCTATTTCCAGTCTTTCGGCGAGTCTCTTGCAGAGGCAGATGCTGAAATGGAGAAAAGCTTCACCACATTCGACTTCAAGGAAGGCGTGGCGAGCTTCGTGGAGCGCCGCGCCCCGGCATTCGAAGGACGATAGGACATACATGACCCGCCGCATCGACATTGTGGAAGTCGGACCCCGCGACGGGCTTCAGAACGACCCCGGCAACCTGACGGTCGAACAGAAGCTCGAATTCATCGCGCGGCTGGAAGCGGCGGGCGTGCGGCGCATGGAGTCCGGCAGTTTCGTGAACCCGAAAGCCGTGCCGAAAATGGCCGACAGCCCGGCCGTCTTCGCCGGGCTCGACCGCTCGAAGCCGACCCGCCACATCGCCCTTGCCCTCAACGAGAAGGGCGTGCGGCGCGCCATCGACGCGAAGGCGGACGAAATCAACTTCGTCCTTGTCGCCGGCGAAGGCTTTGGCCGGCGGAACCAGGGCATGAGCCCGCAGGAAAGCGCCGACATGCTGGCGCAGTGCGCGCCGCTGATCCTCGAAGCAGGCATTCCCCTCTCCGCGACGATCTCGGTCGCCTTCGGCGACCCCTATGACGGCGAGGTCGACCTTTCTGTCGTCGGCAGCCTCGCCGCGCAGGCCCAGCGCGCGGGCGTCGGCGAACTCGCCCTCGGCGACCCGAACGGCGTCGCGGACCCGTGGGCCGTGCGCCGTGCTATCGACCGGGTACGGATGGAGGCGCCGGATGTTTTCCTGCGCATGCACTTCCACGACACGCGCGGCCCGGCGCTCGCCACTGTCGCCGCCGCCGTGGACGCGGGCGTCGATGTCATCGATGCGAGCTGCGGCGGCATCGGAGGCTGCCCCTTCGCCCCGGCCGCGACGGGCAATGTGGCGACGGAAGACGTGGTCTACATGCTGGAACGCGGTGGCTTCGAGACGGGGCTGGACCTTGGCAAGCTGATCGAAACCTCGAAATGGCTGGAGACGGTGCTGCAGCACCCCGTCAGTTCCTCGCTCAGCAAGGCGGGCGGGTTTCCTAGCTCAAAATAAGTACCCACTAGGCGGATCTATTCTACTTTTCCGAGCGAATCCTATTATGAGATCTGGGGTCTAAGTAAGGGAGTGAATGCTTGAAGGAGCTGCCAACCGCTGTCGATAAGCAAATGGCGGGACGGACACACGACGAAGGTTCGACTCCCCAGACAAACCGGATTCCGCTGTTTCGCCGGGACTTAAAGCCCACAAATTTCGTGCTGTCGGCGGACGATTTGTCAGAGTTCTTTGAGCTTCTCCAAGAAATCAACTCCCGGGCAAAGACAATTGAGCTATCGAAACTCAATCTCGAACAATTTGAAAATATGGAAGACGCGACGGAACGGGTGAGGCAATTCGTAACACTCGAGTACATCTATCGCGCACATAATGGCGATTCGGTTCAGGGGTTGGGTGCGCCAGACACCCAAGAGAGAATGTTCCCAGACGACCTGCTTTCAATCTATGTATCGAATGCCTCCTTTGCCGAAAGGTCCATAAACGTCCGGCCTCTGAATACTGTTGAAGTCTTTTTAGACTTCAAACGCCCATCACTTAAAATCGACCTCAACAGTCTTCCGTCGAATCCAACAGAAAATGACTCCATTATCAACGTTGTAGGGAGGGACGAGGATTGGGTGATTTCATCGGCGGACAAAATCGCTACGTTCTTTAAAAAGAAAAAGGTCCATCGCCCAGCAATTCACGGGTCTGGTACTTACGACTATTTGATCTGGCTCTTCTTTCTTCCAGCCTGGCTTTGGCTGTTCTCAAAGAATGGCGCCCCGCTCGAGAACTGGTTGGAGAAAAAGTCCATTTTCTTCAACGTTATGGCCGGTATCAGCGCGCTATTTGCATCATTGCTAGTCGCGCGCTTCACATTTCAATACATAAGATGGGCTTTTCCTCCCACAGAGTTTTTCAAGAAGAGCCAAATCGGCGCTTTCGCTCATCGAGCCGTAATTGCAGTCATTCTCAGCACGTTACTACTAAGCGCTGGCTACGAATTTGTGCGATGGCTGTTTTTGAACCGGCTGGCCTGAACAAGCGAGCAGGCCCTACTTCTTAGCGCCCTTCACTTCCTGCAGTGAGGTCGTCTTCACGGCGCCGCTGAGGTCGAGCTTCTTGCTCTTGCCATAGGAGGGTGCGCCGCTCTTGGCGCCCGAGACGGCGCCGCGGACGGTGCGATCCGTCAGCGGAGGAATGGCCATGGCTTTCGGGTTCGGCTGGTTCTCGTCGAAGAGGCTCGCCAGCTGATCCGTCATCGCGCCGCCGAGCTGTTCGGCATCCACGATGGTGACGGCGCGCTTGTAATAGCGCGTCACGTCATGCCCGATGCCGATGGCGATCAGTTCGACGGGGCTGCGCGTTTCGATCTCTTCGATCACCTGGCGCAGGTGGCGTTCCAGATAATTGCCGACGTTCACGTTCAGCGTGGAATCGTCGACCGGCGCCCCGTCCGAGATCACCATCAGGATCTTGCGCTGTTCCGGCCGCGCGAGCAGCCGGTCATGCGCCCAGAGCAACGCCTCGCCGTCGATATTTTCTTTCAGCAGGCCTTCGCGCATCATCAGGCCGAGATTTTTCCGCGCGCGCCGCCAGGGCGCATCGGCCTGCTTGTAGATGATGTGGCGGACATCGTTGAGGCGGCCCGGCGCATTCGGCTTTCCGGCCTTCACCCAGTCCTCGCGGCTGAGACCGCCCTTCCACGCTTTCGTGGTAAAGCCCAGCACTTCGGTCTTGACGTTGCAGCGTTCCAGCGTGCGGGCCAGAATGTCCGCGCACAGAGCCGCGACCATGATCGGGCGCCCCCGCATCGAGCCGGAATTGTCCAATAGCAATGTCACGATCGTATCGCGGAACTCGGAATCGTCTTCCTGCTTGAAGGAGAGCGGCGCTGTCGGATCGGTGATCACGCGCGTCAGGCGGGCCGTGTCCAGAACGCCTTCCTCGAGATCGAAGCTCCAGCTCCGGTTCTGCTGTGCCATGAGAAGGCGTTGCAGCTTGTTCGCGAGTTTCGAGACCGCGCCCTGCAGGCCCTGCAACTGGTGGTCAAGATAGGCGCGCAGGCGCGTCAGCTCTTCCGGATCGCAAAGATCCGGGGCCTGCGCCACTTCGTCATGCTCGCGCGTGAAGACCGAATAGGTGAACCGGTCGCGGTCGTCGCCATCGCGGAAATTCGGACGAAGCGGCTTGGTGCCCTCTTCGTCATCGTCCGGCGAATCGTCGGACTCCATGTCCATGTCCTGGTCGACGGAGACATTTGCCTCCTCGCCTTCCAGTTCTTCCGTATCGCCGGCTTCCATCTGCTCGGCCGAGGCGCCCATCTGTTCCTCAGGCTGCATCTCCTGATCGCCGGTGTCCGGTTGTTGCTCGGATTCGCCCTGGTCTTCCGGCTGTTCCTCGCCGGCCTCGGCATCGTCGCCCGGAATGTCGGAGGCCGTCAGGTCCCGGATCATCTCGCGCACAATGCGGGCAAACTCCGGCTGGTCATGTAGCTGCGAGATCAGCCGGTCCAGCGCGTCGCCCGTCTTCTCGGTCACCCGGGCCCGCCAGATATCGGCGACGGGTTGCGCACTCTCCGGCAGGGGACGGCCTGTCAGCTTCTCGCGCAGCAGGAATTCGAGCGCCGGGGCCAGCATCGCCTCGGCATCGGCCGAGCCGGAAAGCTCGCCGCTCCGGCAGCGATGATCCAGCACCGCGTCCAGGTTGATGGCCGTGCCGCGCATCGCATTGGCGCCGAGGCTTTCGATCCGCGCGGTTTCGGCTGCGTCGTAGACCTGGCGAGGCAGGTCGCCGGCCGGCCGGTTGCGCATGTGGGCGGACGCATCGTGGTGGGCCCGGCGAAGGGCCACGGCATCTGCCTCGCCCCGGATACGAGCGGCCACATTGGCCGGCAGGGTGACCGGCGGCGGACGCAGGACGATCCGCTCGCCGTCCTGCCCGGTCTCGCTGCCATAGCCGACCTCCACGTCACGGTCGGCGCTCATCGCCTTCGTGGTGACGGCAAGCGCCTGCTTGAAGAGTTCCTGGGGGGTCGTGTCCTTGGCCATATAAGACTTATCTGGGACGCCGGGGCGCCATCTGCTAGAAGCCCGCGTCGGCAGCGGCCTGGTTGAACAGGTCCATGGTGCGCTGGAACGCGAGCTTGTCGGCGTGGGCGTCGTAATCGTCGGACCGGCCGCGGGCGAAGCCATGGCCGGCATCGTACACATAGACCTGCACGTCCGGACGCGCGGCCTTGAAAGCCTCGACGCCATCTATCGGGATGAAGCCGTCATGCTTGCCGAAATGCGCAATGGTCGGACATTTCGGGGCGCTGCCGGCAAAGGCAGGCACGAGGCTGCCATAATAGGCGCTTGCGGCGGAAATCCCGTCCAGCTGGCAGGCCGCGATATAGGCCATGGAGCCGCCATAGCAGAAGCCAGAAACGAAGACCGGGGCCTCCAGCGCGGCGATGCAGGCGGCAATGTCCCCCATCGCGTTCTCCAGCCCGTTGGCACGGGCGTAGCCGCCGCCTTCCGCAATATCGTCCTGCGTATGGGTCTCGGCGGTGTAGCCCTTCTTCTGCCGGTCGAACATGGACGGCGCGATCACCTCATAGCCCTCGGCGGCAAAGCGCCCGCCGCCTCGACCATGTAGGAGTTGATGCCGAAGATCTCCTGCACCAGAACGAGACCGCCCTTGCGCGCGCCCTGTGCCGGGACATGCAGCGCGCCAAAGCGGAACCCGTCACCACTCGTCAGCTCAATGACGGTGTTGCCCATGTCAGGCCACCCTTACCATCAGGGCGCTCTCGGGAAGCTCTTCCGCGAAGCAGCGCTGGTACATCTCGGCGACGAGCGGGCGTTCCAGCTCGTCGCACTTGTTGAGGAAGGTCATCCGGAAGGCATGGCCGAGATTGCCGAAAATGGCGAAGTTCTCGGCCCAGGTGATCACGGTCCGCGGGCTCATCACCGTCGACAGGTCGCCGGACATGAACGCGTTCCGGGTCAGGTCCGCCAGGGTCACCATTTTCGAGACGGTGTCCTCGTCGACGCCGGTCGCCTTGGACTTCACGATCTCCACTTCGGCATCGTGTTCCAGATAGTTCAGTGTGGTGACGATGTTCCAGCGGTCCATCTGGCCCTGGTTCAGCTGTTGCGTGCCGGATAAAGGCCGGTCGTGTCGCCGAGGCCGACCGTGTTGGTGGTCGAGAACAGGCGGAAGAACGGGTTCGGCGCGATCACGCGGTTCTGGTCCAGCAGGGTCAGCTTACCGCTCGCTTCCAGCACGCGCTGGATCACGAACATCACGTCCGGACGGCCGGCATCGTATTCGTCGAAGGTGATCGCCACCGGACGCTGCAGCGCCCAGGGCAGGATGCCTTCGCGGAATTCGGTGATCTGCTTGCCGTCCTTCAGGACGATGGCATCCTTGCCGACCATGTCGATCCGGCTGACATGGCTGTCGAGGTTGACCCGGATCATCGGCCAGTTGAGGCGCGCGGCCACCTGCTCGATGTGCGTGGACTTGCCCGTGCCGTGATAGCCCTGCACCATGACACGGCGGTTGTGCTCGAACCCGGCCAGGATGGCGAGGGTCGTCTGCGGGTCGAACCGGTAGGACGGATCGATCTCCGGCACATATTCCGTGCGGGTCTTGAAGCCGTGTACCACCATGTCCGTATCAAGGCCGAACACCTTGCGGACATTGATCTTCTCGGTCGGCTTCATGCCTTCCAGGGCGGTGGCGTCACTCATTACGGTCATTGCGCGTTTTCTCGGCTTCGGGAGGGTATCTCGTTCAATAGGCGTTCTAGCACGGCTTCGCCGCGCGCCTAGTGCGACGTAAGGGAAATCCCGTGTCTGTGAACCGGCTCAGCGGTCTTCCGGGGCGGGCGCGGGCGAACCCATGTCCGCGATCCATTTCCAGCTTCCGTCGGCCTGCTTCTGCCAGACAGTAAGGTACTTGCTGTAGCTCGCGCCGTCCTGTCCGCTGTTCGTGAACTTTGCATAACCCCACGTGTAGCCGAAATCGCCGCCTTTGCTGGCGTGGGCAGCCTCCGGGGCCCATTCGATCACCATGCCGGGGGGCCAGGCGGCGGTTTTGGACATCACGGCCGCCTTGCCTGTTTCCGGCACTCCGCCACCGGGAAAGATCGTTGCGTCGTCGGCTGCGAACTCCACGAAGGCCGGACCCGGCCCGATTTCCATCGCACGCGCAGCAAAGGCCCGATCGGCATCCATCATGCCTTGTTCCGCTGCTCCGGCATGGGAATATGTGGCGCATGTTGCAAGCACGAGCACCATTGCCGGCAGGGCGGCAAGGCGCAGATTCATTCGAGGCATCGGCCTCTCCTTTGAATTTTCAGCCCCTACTCACCCCTGGCCGTGCGGGCATCATACACGATCTCGCCGGCGACCACAGTCATCATCGCCTTGGCTCCCAGAATATCGGCTTCTGGAACGGTCATCAGATCGCGGTCGAAGACGGTGAAGTCGGCCATCTTGCCGGCCTCGATCGTGCCGAGCTCGTCTTCCATGAAGGCCGCATAGGCCGCCGCCGATGTGAAAAGAGCCAGCGCCTGCTCGCGGCTGAGCGCCTCTTCCGGGTGCCATCCCTCCCCCGAAAAGCCCTGCAGGTCCTTCCGGGCGACGGCCGCATAGAACTCGATGAGGGGCGAGCCGACCTCGACCGGCGCGTCAGACCCGCCCGCCACTACAGCACCATCGTCGATCAGGCTTTTCCAGGCATAGGCCCCGGCCAGCCGGTCCATGCCGAGCCGGGCGGGCGCGAAATGCAGGTCGCCGATGGCATGGCTCGGCTGCATCGAGGCGATGAGGCCATCCTTTGCGACCCGGGCGATGTCTTCCGGCGCGAGGATCTGCGTATGCTCGATCCGCCAGCGCAGGTCCGGCCCGTAGCCGAGTTCCTCGAACGTATCGAGGATATGCCGGTTGGCGAGATCGCCGATGGCATGGATCGCCAGCTGGACGTGCTTTTCCTTCGCCTGCATCATCAGGTTGTGCAGGCTGGAGGTCTCCAGCAATTCGAGGCCGCTCGTCTCCGGCCGGTCCGAATAGGGCTCGATCAGAAGGGCACCGCGGCTGCCGAGCGCCCCATCCATGTAGAGCTTCACAGCCCGGTTGCGGATCGTGTCGGTCTCGTAGAGGTGCTTTTCCGCAATCTCGAACGCGTTCTCGTCATAAGCATTGTAAAGGCGGAGCGGCATCCGGCCTTCATCGTCCAGTTTTTTCAGCAAGGGCGCCTGGCCCTTGGCGACGCTCATATTGTGCGCCCCGGTCCAGCCGCGGCTGACATAAGTTCCGGCGCCGACCTCCAGGGCCTTGAGGATGTCGGCTTCGCCCGGCTCGGAAATCAGCTGCAGCACCGGTGTCATGGCATTGTCGATCACGATACCCGTCGCCCGGCTGTCATCGCCCCGCTCGACATGGCCGCCCGGCGGATCGCCGGTGATGTCGTAGATGTCTGCGGCTTTCAGCGCCGCGGTATTGGCGACAAGCGCATGCCCGTCGGCCCGCGTCAGGATCACCGGATTGTCGGGGCTTACGGCGTCGAGGTCTGCCGCCGACGGCATACGCCCTTCCGGCCAGCCGGTTTCGATCCAGCCCCGGCCGTAAAGGATTTCTCCCGGCGCCTTGTCCTGCAGCTCCGCCTCGATCCGTGTCACCAGTTCATCGACGGACGCGGTTCCTTCCAGATTGAGCATCAGTTCCCGCTGGCCGATGCCGAGCAGGTGGGCGTGCGCATCGGTAAAGCCCGGGAACATGAAGGCGCCATGGAGGTCGACCAGCGTGATCTCGTCCTCGCTCCAGTCCGCCGAAAGCGGCGGCACCGTCCCGAGGATGCGCCCGTCTGCGCCGACCACGACGGCATCCACCACAGGTTCGGCCGGGTTGCCGGTATAGATCGTCCCGCCGGTATAGACAGTGACCTTATGATCTGCTGCGGGCGCGACAGGATCAGGCGCCGCCTCCGGCTTGCAGGCAACAAGGGCAAGGCTGAGGGCGAGGCCCATCAGCGGGCGGGTCAGGTGCGTCATTCGGGGTCCCTCCGGTCAGGGGACCTGTCGTGCCATGCACCGCAGGGACACGCAAAAGAAAAGCGCGCCCCGAAGAGCGCGCCCGTCTATTTCTTCAGCTCTGCCAGAGACTTAGGCGACGGCCTTCTTGGCAATGTCGCGCTTGATCTTCAGAGCCTTGGCCGACAGCGTGTCTTCCTTCGCCTTTGCGAGGAAGGCATCGAGGCCACCAACCTTGTCGACGGTGCGCAGGGCGGATGCCGTGATGCGCATCGGGAAATTCTGGTTCAGCGTTTCCGAATGCAGCGTGACGCGCACCAGGTTCGGGCGGAACAGGCGCTTGGTCTTGATCTGGGAATGGCTGACACGGTGGCCGACCATCGGCTTGGTGCCGGTAAGTTCGCACTCGCGGGACATGGTCTCGCTCCAATAATGGGGTCTTATCTCGAAGGCGCGCTGTTAGAACGGCCGGACCCGTCCTGTCAACTCCACGCAGCGGCGAATCATCAGTTTGCGGCGCCCTGTAACTGCTTGTCACAAGGTTTGACCGCAAATCCGCCCGATTGAGGCGGGAAAACGGCACTCGTGTTCAGGCGGCGTTGGCGAGCTGCGCCTATATAAGGCACATTGGATAGGACCGGCCCCGCGGCCGGCCGGAAACGGTCAGACCAGGCATGAAATACTCGATTTTCCTCGCATCCGCCGCCGTCCTCGCGCTGGCAGGGCTGGCAACGGCAGATAAGTCTCCCGCCGCCCGGGCAGGATCAGGGGCGATCCTGACGAATGTGAAGGCCGGTGCGCCGACGCGCATGGTCTACGAGCTCCAGGCCAAGGCCTATGTCCTGTTCATCCCCGCCACAGGTAAGGCGACGTTCACCACGGAGCTGCGCCAGGACAATTACACGATCGACAGCCGCGTGAAGGTCACCGGTATCGCCGACTGGTTCGTCAATTACGACATGAACATCCATGCCGAAGGCGACACGCGCGACCGCGAGCTGCGCACCCGTTCCTATGTTTCCCAGAACAAGGACGGGAAGAAGAACCGTCGCGTCGAAATGACGATATCGGACAAGGACTTCAAAATGACCGCCACGCCGCGGTTCGGGAACCTCGGCGACCCGGCCGCAACGACCGAACAGGTGCTGAAGACGAACGATCCGATCACCGCCCTGATCACGTTCGCGCTGGAACCGCGTGCGCCGGGGGCTGACCCCTGCGGCGGCCCCATCCGCATCTTCGACGGGCGCCAGCTGACCTATCTCCACCTCAAGAATGCAGGCACGAAAAAGGTCACGACCCCCGTCTGGTCCGGCAATGCCATCGAATGCCATGTCACCATGGACAAGGTCGCCGGCTACAAGAAGGGCGAGGCCGACAATGACAACCTGACCGGCATCGACGGTCCGCTGCGGATGTGGCTCGCTCCGCTCGACAATGGTGCGACGGTTCCGGTCAAGATCGCTGCCGACTCCAAAAAGATCGGCGATGTGACCCTGACAGCGAAGAAGCTGACCTTCGAGCCACTGGTGACCTCGGAAGCCTCGGCCACGACCGGAACGCCGAAACCCTAGACCTTTACCGGCAGCTGCCGCAGCGCAGCGACAAGCCCGCTCATGTCCTCGGGAAGAGGCGCTTCGAACCGGAGCGCCTCTTTCGTTATCGGGTGGACGAAGCCGAGCACCGCAGCGTGCAGCGCCTGGCGCGGAAAGGCGCGCGCCGTCTCGATCCCGAGGTCATGTCCCGGCCCGGTGCCGAGCGCCGAGACGCCCTTGTGCCGGCCATAGACCGGATCGCCCACCAGCGGGGTGCCTATATGTGCCATGTGCACGCGGATCTGGTGCGTCCGGCCCGTCTCGAGCTGGCACTCGACCAGCGCCGCAGCGGGGTAGAAAGTCCCCTTCTCGCGGATGCCGAAGGTCTCCACCGTCCGGTAGTGCGTGATCGCATGCCGCCCGCCACCGGCTTCCGGATTGCGGACGATTGCCATCTTCTTCCGGTCCGCCTGCGAGCGGGCGATATGCTCGTCGATCGTATCTGCCGAGGGCCGCGGCGCCCCTCGCGTGACCGCCAGGTAGATCCGCTCGATGTCGTGATTGCCGAACAGGGCCGAAAGGCCGAGATGCGCGGCTTCGGTCTTGGCCGCGACGAGAATGCCGGTCGTCAGCTTGTCGATCCGGTGCACGATGCCCGGCCGCTCGACCCCGCCAATCCCCGACAGCTGGCCGCGGCAATGGAAAAGCAGCGCATTGACCAGCGTCCCGTCCGGACTGCCCGGCGCGGGGTGCACGGCCATGCCGGCCGGCTTGTTGATCACAATCAGGTGCTCGTCCTCGAACAGGATGTCGAGCGGGATGTCCTGTGCCTCCGGCGTAGCGGCCACGGGCTCGGGCAGGATCACGGCATATTCGGTGCCGGCCGCAACGGGCTTCTTCGGGTTGGTCTCGGCGGCGCCGCCGGCGGTGACCGCGCCCTCCAGAATCAACGTTTTCAGCCGGGAGCGGGACAGGTCCTCCGCCTTTGCGGCAAGGAAGACATCGAGGCGCGTTCCGGCATCCTCGGGCGTGGCGGTGAAAGTCAAACGGGTCATCGCGCGGCTTATAGACGAAAGCCGGGCAGCACGTCATGCTAATGTCTCGAACCGGCGCTAGACCGGCGAGCCTGAACGGAGGAATCCCCCATGACGAACGTCACCCGCCGCGGCCTTCTCGGCGCCGCAGCCACCGGAACGCTGGGCCTTGCCGCCTGCGCCACGCCCCTCGCGAAAAGCGGCCCGGCCCCGTATGCGGGCGATGTGTCCTTCCTTCACGGCGTGGCCTCCGGGGACCCGCTGACCGACCGGGTGATCCTGTGGACGCGCGTGACCCCCGTCTCCGGCACCGGCCCGATCCCGGTGAAGTATGAAGTGACCGCCGCGGACGGCACCGTCGTTTCCTCCGGCCTCCTGAGCGCCGATGCCGGTCACGACTATTGCGTGAAAGCCGACGCAACCGGCCTCCAGCCCGGCACCTCCTACACCTACAGCTTCACGGCCCTCACCGAAGGCGGCGATGTCGTCTCCCCCACCGGCCGCACCCGCACCACCCGCGCCACCGGCACCGATCCGGTGAAACTGGTCGTGATCTCCTGCTCCAACTGGCAGTTCGGCTATTTCAACGCCTACAAGGCGCTCTCGGCCGAGCCGGACGTCGACGCCATCGTGCACCTTGGCGACTATATCTACGAATACGGCACC
>JAWKUV010000011.1:0-92339 GCA_041398365.1 Hyphomonas sp.
CGAGGGCTTCGATGAGGATGTGGCGGCCGAGCTGCAGGAGCGCGCCCGCGAATTCCTTGACCGCCTCGCGGCCGAGAACGACGCGAAGCGCAAGGAACTCGGCGTCGAGGATGCGGTGATGGAACTGGAAGGCATGACCCCGTCCTTCGCGGTCCGTCTCGGTGAGGAAGGTGTCAAGACGCTGGACGACGTCGCCGGCCTGGTGCCGGATGACATTACCGGCTGGCGCGAGCCGGGTCCGGACGGCAAGCCGGTCTGGGTCGAGGGCATCCTGAAGAAGGGCGAAATGCGCAAGGACGACGCCCAGATGTTCATCATGAAGGCGCGCGTCGCGGCCGGCTGGATCGAGGCGGACGCTATCGACCAGATGCTGGCGGCCCAGAAGGAAGCCGAAACCCCGCAGGAGCTGACGGAAGAGGAGCGCGCACTGCTCGCGCTTAACACGCTCGACGGCGGCGATGCATCGGAACTCGATCTCGGCGATCTCGGCGATATCGATCTTGAGGCACTTGTAGCGGAGGGCGGCGATGACACGGCCGCATCCGAAGACTGATGCCGCGGTAACCGGCACTGAAGGACCTGCTGCGGACGGAGGCGATGCTTCCGTCCGTCAGTGTGCTGTGACGCGGGAGCGGCTCGGCAAGCATGCGCTTGTGCGCTTTGTCCTGTCACCTGACGGTGTGGTGACGCCGGATCTGGCGGAAAAACTGCCCGGCCGGGGTGTCTGGTTGACGGCCAGCCGGGCCGTTCTTGAGGATGCCCTGAAGAAGAAGGCCTTTGCCCGGGCCTTCAAGCAGCCCGTCACGGTCCCCGAGGAACTCGCCGATTCGGTGGAGCGCCTGCTGGTACGGCGCTTCACCGGCCTGCTTGGCATGGCAAAGAAGGCAGGCGATGTCGTGCTTGGCTTCGACCAGGTGCGCGATGCGCTGCAGAAACGGGCGCCCGGCCTGTTGCTGGAGGCCGCAGATGGTGCAGAAGACGGACGGTCGAAGGTGTATTTCCTCGCCAAAGCCCTATATAGCGACGTGACCGTCGCCGGGGCCCTGACGTCTGCTGAATTGGGCATGGCTTTTGGACGCGACCGTGTGATACACGGGCTCGTCCGCAAGGGGCCTTTCGCAAAAGCACTGGGGGCCGCTTACGAACGGCTTGCCGGATTTCGCGACAGGCCGGAACTGGACTGGTTCAAGGATCAGGATCGGTAGCGGAAAAACCGCTGGTCGCCCCCGTGGGCGCACCGGCCAGAACTGTGATATGTAGGACGAATGAGCGATACGAAAGACACTGGTGGCAATTCGGGCGGGCGCAAGCCGCTCACCGTTTCCCGCAAGACCTCGGGAACGGTGAATCAGCGCTTCAGCCATGGCCGGTCCAAACAGGTCGTCGTCGAGACGAAGAAGCGCCGGACCGTCGGTCCGGGCGCTGGCGGATCCGGCGGGTCTGAGCCGCCTTCCGGTGGCGCGGCTGCGGCTGGTTCCGGCAAGGGTCCATCGCTCGAAGAGAAGCTGAAGGCCATCGCGGCCCAGCGAGGCATCACGGTCGCCGAACTGATCGCGCAGCAGAAAGCCCTTGCCGAGCGCAAGGCGCAGCAGGATGCGCGCGCAAAGGAAATCGAGCGCGACAAGGAAGCCCAGGATCGCCTGCGGAGTGAGCAGGAACGCAAGATTCAGGAACAGAAGGAGCGCGAAGAGGCCGAAGCCCGCCGCAAGGCTGAGGAAGAGGCCCGCAAGGCGCAGGAAGCTGTTGCCAAGGAGCGCACCGACCGCGCCCCCAAATCCCGTCCGAAGGCGGACTTTGCAGCGGCGCCGCCGGCGATTGATCCGGAAGCGGAAGAAGCAGGCGGCCGCAGCAAGCGGGGTAGCAAGTCCCCGCGCGACGACCGGTCTGAACGCTCGCGCGGCGAAGCGCCGGTGCGTGGCGGTGGCGGACGGGACGGCGAACGCCGCCGCGGCAAGCTGACCATCGCGTCGGCCCTCGGCGACGATGCCGACCGCCAGCGCTCCCTCGCATCGGTCAAGCGCGCCCGCGAACGCGAGCGCGAGCGCCGCATGGGCGGAGCCAGCGAGCGCGACAAGGTCTCGATCGAAGTCACCCTGCCGGAAACCATCACGCTGCAGGACCTCGCCGGCCGGATGAACGAGCGCGTCGCCGACGTCGTGAAGTTCATGATCAAGCAGGGCGAGATGCTGCGCGGCAATGATATTGTCGATGCCGACACGGCCGAACTGATTGCCGAGGAATTCGGCCATACCGTGAAGCGCGTCTCCGAAGCTGACGTCGAAATCGGCCTTGAAGGTGCTGATGACGTCGAAGGCGATCTGCAGCCGCGCCCGCCGATCGTCACGATCATGGGCCATGTCGACCACGGCAAGACTTCGCTGCTGGACGCTTTGCGCAAGACGGACGTCGTCTCCGGCGAAGCTGGCGGCATTACCCAGCATATCGGTGCCTATCAGGTGCAGTTGAAATCCGGCGAGCGGATCACCTTCCTCGACACGCCGGGCCACGCGGCCTTTACCGCTATGCGCGCCCGCGGCGCGACGGCCACCGACATCGCGATCCTGGTTGTCGCGGCTGATGACTCGGTCATGCCGCAGACGATCGAATCCATCAATCACGCCAAAGCCGCCGGTGTTCCGATCATCGTCGCGGTCAACAAGTGCGACCTGCACGATGCGAACCCGGACAAGGTGCTGACGGACCTCCTGCAATATGACGTGCAGGTCGAAAGCATGGGCGGTGAAACCCAGGCCGTGAAAGTCTCCGCCAAGACCGGCATGGGGCTCGATGAGCTGACCGATGCGATCTCGCTGCAGGCCGAAGTGCTCGAGCTGAAAGCGAACCCGAACCGCGATGCCGACGGCGTCGTGATCGAAAGCCAGCTCGACAAGGGCCGCGGCCCGGTCGCAACCATGCTGGTGAAGCGCGGCACCCTGAAGCGCGGCGACATCGTGGTTGCCGGCACGCAATGGGGCAAGGTCCGCGCGCTTGTCGACGAGCGCGGTCAGCAGCTTGAAGATGCCGGTCCGTCATTGCCGGTCGAAGTCCTCGGCCTTGATGGCGCGCCTGATCCGGGCGAAGCCTTCGTCGTGGTCGATACGGAAGCCCGCGCGCGTGAAATCACCGATTACCGGGTCCGGAGCAAACGCCAGGTCGCCGGCAAGGCCGGCGCGGCCGCCCGCGCCTCGCTCGACCAGCTGCTGACCAAGCTCAAGGAAGGTTCGGTCGAGACGTCCGAACTTCCCGTCGTGGTCAAGGGTGACGTCCAGGGATCTGTCGAAGCGATTTCGCAATCGCTTGAAAAGATCTCGACCGAGGAAGTCCGTGCCCGTGTCATCCATGGCGCCGTCGGCGGTATTTCCGAAAGTGACGTGCTGCTGGCGAGATCATCCAACGCGCCGATCTTCGCGTTCAACGTCCGCGCCAACAAACAGGCGCGCGATCTTGCCGAGAAGGAAGGCGTCGAAATCCGCTACTACTCGGTGATCTATGACCTCATCGACGACGTGAAGGCGACCCTATCGGGCATGCTCGCGCCGGAGAAGCGCGAGACCTTCATCGGTTACGCCGAGATCCTCGAAGTCTTCAACATCACAAAGGTCGGCAAGGTGGCCGGTTGCCGGATCACCGAAGGCAAGGTGCTTCGCGGCTGCGGTGTGCGCCTGCTGCGCGACGATGTCGTGATTCATGAAGGCAAGCTGAAAACGCTGAAGCGCTTCAAGGATGAAGTGAACGAAGTCACCTCCGGCATGGAATGCGGCATGGCCTTCGAGCGCTATGAAGATATCCGCCAGGGTGACAAGATCGAGTGCTTCCAGGTTGAGGAAATCGCAAGGACCCTCGACTAAAAGCGGCAGAATGGCTGACATTCTATCAGTTTCCGGTCTGCTGACCGAGAAGGACGTCAAGAAGCTGACGCGTCTGGCGCGGGGCGGCACGGTGGGGCCGACGGCGGTCTATTATGCCGGCGTCACCGCGCCGATCATCTCGGCCAGCATGTCCGTCATGGTCCGCAATACGCTCGATCATGTCGGGGCGAGCGCCTACTGGCAGTGGTTCATCGCCTCCCTCGTGGCGGCGTTTGCCGGCATCGCCTGGTACCTGATCTTCATCCGCTGGTCCTACCGCCACCGCCATGGCCGGGGCTCCGAGACGTCGGCAGTGACCCGAATCGCCCTCGAAGACGATTTTCTGGTGGTCGACCGCGGCGAAGTCGAGATCCGGGCCAGCTGGAATGCGGTTTCCGACGTGGCGGCCTCGCGTACGCATGTTACAGTTATGATCGATGGGGCAGACCCGCTGATTATCCCGACAGCCTGGTTCGGGAGCGACAAGATTGCGCGCAAGGCCTTCATCGCGCGCCTCAATGAGAAGACGACGACCTGATGGCCCGCAAGCCTGCCTCTCCCGGAATGCCGTCCCAGCGCCAGCTGCGCGCCGGCGAACTCGTGCGCCATGCCCTGTCGGATATCCTCTCCCGTGAGGCGTTTCGCGATCCGGACCTTGAAAACGCGATGATTACGGTTGGCGAGGTGCGCTGTTCGCCCGACCTGAAGCACGCAAATATCTTTGTGACGCCGCTGGGCGACGACTCGGAAGACGGCCGGGCGAAACTGGCGGCGGCACTCAACCGGGCGGCCGGATTCCTCCGCACGCGGCTTGGGCGGGAGATCGAGCTGCGCTATACGCCGGAACTCCATTTCATTGCCGACAAATCCTATGACGAGGCGACCGCAATCGACCGCCTGCTGATGGATCCGCGGGTGCGCCGCGATGTCGAGGGGCAGTAGCCGGCCCGCCGCCTGAGTGTTGACCGCTTGTAAGTTGACTTACTGTGGCCACATTGCCAGCCTTTCATGACAACCCGGAAGGGCACCAGAAGGGGCTTCGCAATGGACCGGCAGACACTCGATATGGAAGGCGCCCGCCAGGGCGAGATTTCCGCAGCTTCGCTACAGCTGGGCAATGACACGATTGCGATTCAGCGCATCGCGACCATGTCCGTGGAAGCAAACGAGTTTTTCCCGTGGGACACGCCACGCAACCGGCAGACGCAGAGCCTCTATGCAACCCTGTTCGTCGGGTCGATGTTCTTTGCTCTGTGCGCCTTTGCGGCCTGGTGGCTGATGAATGGCCGGCAGTCGGGGGTTGTCTCTCTTTTCATCGGCGGTCTTCTGCTGCTCGGCGGCCTGTTTTTCGGAATGCGGGCGGCCGTGATTGCGATGAAACTGAAGCAGAAGCAGAAATATTTCCGGCTCGTCATCGGCACCTCGGACGGACGCCAGATCCCGCTCGTCGACGACAATCGGGAGGTCCTGTGCAAGATCCGCGACGTCGTTCGGCACAAGATGGACACTGACGAGCGCTCGATTACGGGCGATTTTGACCTCAACCTCGATATCGTGAACCTGAAACCTGTGAAGGATGCACCGCCGCCGGTCGTTGCAGCAGCGGACGCCGACCGTCCGGCCCGGGCCGAGGCGGCAGCAGCGCCCCGCGACGAGGATGAACCCCTTCCACGCATTGCCCGTGGCCGCGATGAGGAGATCGACCAGGACGCCCTGTTCGACAAGGCCGCTGAAGTCCTGAAATCGGCCTCCTGAGGCCTGAACCCGCCGGTTGACGGGCCCGCTGCGCCCGCTTATGCCGCGCGCTTCCTTTCCTGAAGACGTGGCAGGCCGGCGTTCGAACCGCCGGCGCCTGCCGGGAGCAGACAGTGGCAAGACAGCGCAAGCGCAAGGGCGATCCGGTCAACGGGTGGCTGAACCTCATCAAACCGCTCGATATGACCTCCACCCAGGCGGTGGCGATCCTCAAGCGCAAGTACAATGCGGCCAAGGTGGGCCATGGCGGCACGCTTGATCCGCTGGCAGACGGTATCCTGCCCATCGCCTTCGGCGAGGCGACCAAGACGGTTCAATGGGCCATGGACGCCGAGAAAGAGTATGTCTTCACCATTCAATGGGGGACCTCCACCGACAGCCAGGACGCCGAAGGCGAAGTGACGGCGACGTCGGATGTGCGGCCAGCCCGCGAGGCGGTCGTGGAGGCGCTGAAAGCTTATGTCGGCACGATCGCGCAGGTGCCGCCGAAATACTCCGCCATCAAGGTGAATGGCGAGCGCGCCTATGACCTGGCCCGGGAGGGGGAGGATTTCGAACTGAAGGCGCGGGAAGTGGATGTTCACGCTGCCGAAGTGATCGCGACGCCCGACCGCGACCATACAGTGATCCACGTCACGTCCGGCAAGGGCTTCTATGTGCGGGCGATGGCGCGGGACCTGGCGTTCGATCTCGGTTGCGAGGGCCATATCAGCCGCCTGCAACGGACGCGTGTGGGGGCGTTTGGGTCCGCCACGGCCGTTCCGCTGTCGCGCATCGAGGCCTGTGAGGACAGGGACGAGCTGATGGGCTTCCTGTTGCCGCTACAGGCGATCCTGACGGATATTCCGCAGATCGAGATCAGCCGCGAGGATGCCGGCCAGATCCGCCACGGGCAGGGCATCCTGCTGATGCCGCATCTGGTTGAACGCTGGCGCACCGAACGGCTGGGTGACGACCGGTCTGCGCTGGTCACCTGCAACGGCGACGCCATCGCGCTGGGCGAAGTGCGGGCGGGGCGGTTCGAGCCGGCGCGGGTGTTCGGCGGCTGAGCAACTGCAGGAAACGCGGGATCGTTAACCTCGGATAAAGTGGACCTGACCTATTTCTGGGCAGGTTTAACAAATCAGGCCGCGGACAGATCCCATGCAGACTGCTGCTGCAAATGCAACAATGACAGCACCCGCGCGCGCGCCGCGTGAGGATGCGCGCGACATCTATGACAGGGCCGGCAAGGCCTTTGCCATGGTGGAGAAGTACCAGACGCCGCCCGATCCGGACGCGTTTTTCCTGTGGTACACCTATGTTTCGGGCACCGATGCCGAGCTGAACGCCCGTGTCGATGCGGTGCTGGCGTCGACGGGCACGCTCAGCCATTACGATGTCGAGGCGATCTGCCAGGAACTGGCCGCACGAGGCGAGGGCGAGGTTGGTCTGCCCCACCGGAGTGGTCCACCAGATTTATTAGCCCGGCGGTTTCCACGTAGCGGCGTTCATGCCGCTACCTCCCCACAGTAAGGCGGTATGAACGCCGCGGGCAAGATGGCTTGTGGCGCGGGCGGTCGGTAGCCCAGAGAAGAGTGCGGACGCGCGGTGTTGTAATGCCACCGCCAGGTCTCGATCAGGACTTTCGCCTCCCTGAGATCATAGAAGATTTCCCTCGCCAACAACTCGTCTCTGAGCTTGGAGTTGAAGCTCTCGCAGTATCCATTCTCCCAAGGCGAACCGGGTTCGATATAGAGCGTCTTCACGCCGATCCGGCCAAGCCACTCGCGCAGGGCCGTGGCGATGAACTCGGGGCCATTGTCGGAACGGATATGCTCCGGCGGGCCATGATGCACGAACAGTTCGCCCAGCGTGTCTAGGACATCGCGGGAGTTGAGCTTGCGTTCGACACGAATGGCGAGGCATTCGCGAGTGAACTCATCAATCACACACAGCATGCGGAACACCTTGCCGTCATGCGTGCGGTCCTGAACGAAGTCATAGGACCAGACATGGCCCTTGTGCATCGGCCTCAGCCGGATGCAGGAGCCGTCATTCAGCCAGAGACGGCCTCTCTTTGGTTGTTTCATTGGCACTTTCAGCCCTTCACGCCGCCAGATGCGATACACCCGCTTCTCGTTCACATGCCAGCCATCCCGTCTCAGCAGGGCCGTGATCCGGCGGTAGCCATACCGGCCGAACCGTTCAGCCAGGGCGATGATGGCCGCTGTCAGCACATCCTCGTCCTGGCGTGGCACACGCGGCTTGCGCTGGGTGGAACGGTGCTGGCCGATCACGCGGCAGGCCCGGCGCTCGGTTGCGCCGAGTGTCTCCACCACATGATCGACCGCCTCGCGCTTGCGTGAAAGGCTCAGAACTTTCCCTTGATGACTTCCTGCAGGATCTGGTTGTCGAGGGTCAGATCAGAAATGGCGCGACGCAGCCGCGCATTCTCCTTCTCGATCTCCTTCAGCCGTTTGGCCTGGCCAACCTGCAGCCCGCCATACTCCTTGCGCCACCGATAGTATGTCTGTTCCGTCACCCCGATCGAACGCACGGCCTGACCCGTCGTCTCACCCCGCGCGAGGCGGACCTCCACCTCCCGCAGCTTCGCTATGATCTCTTCAGGCGTTGATCTCTTGCCCATGTCTCAGCTCCATATCTGAAGCCGGAACTAACTCAAATAATGGACCACTTTCGTGGGGGCAGACCACGTGTGCGCAGGCACATGACCTGATGACATGGCCGGAAAGAAGCCACCCCTCCGGAAACTTGTCGCGCTGAAACGCCAACGTGCGGAACAGGTTCTTCTCGGCGTGCAGCAGGAGCTGAACGCCCTGACGGGTGAACTGAAGCGGCTCGAGGAAGGCCTCGCCGCCATGGACGGGCAGGGAGGGGGGATCGAGTCTCATATTCTGGCCTTCGAGCATGGCTTCGTTCAGCGGCAGATCGGCGAGATCAATGCCTGCCGCGCCCGGATCCTGGAAAAGGAACAGGAATATTTCGCGGCGCGCGAAGCGCTGAAACGCGCTTTCGATTCCGAGGATCGCCTGCGCCGCGAGGAAGCCAGGCGCTGAACGGCCTGACGGCGACGCTTGATCTTTGCCGGACGTCTCGCCACAACCGCGCGCATGCTCGACTATCGTTTCTCCGTGGCGCCCATGATGGACTGGACGGACCGGCATTGCCGGGCCTTCCATCGCTGCCTGTCGAAACGTGCCCTGCTGTGGACGGAAATGGTTACGGCGGATGCCGTCGTTCATGGCGACCGTCAGCGCCTCTTGTCATACAATGAATGCGAGCATCCGGTTGTCCTGCAGCTTGGTGGGAGCGAACCGGGCAAGCTGGCTGAGGCGGCGCGGATCGCCGAAGGTTTCGGCTATGACGAGGTAAACCTCAATTGCGGCTGCCCGTCCGAACGCGTGCAGTCTGGCGCTTTTGGGGCCTGCCTGATGGCTGAGCCGGATCTCGTGGCCGCTTGTGTGGCAGCGATGAAATCCGCGGTCTCTATCCCGGTCACCGTGAAATGCCGCATCGCCATCGACGACCTTCCGGAACGGAAAACGCTGTTCGGCTTCGTCGACAAGGTTTCGGCAGCCGGTTGCGATGTATTCACCGTGCATGCCCGCAAGGCTTGGCTGAAAGGTCTTTCGCCGAAGGAAAACCGGGACATACCGCCGCTCGATTATGGCCTGGTCGCGGATCTGAAAGCCGCCCGGCCGGATCTCAAGATCATCCTCAATGGAGGCATTCCCTCAATTGAGGCGTGTGCGGAGCATCTGAGACATTTCGACGGTGTCATGCTGGGCCGGGCGGCCTACCAGACGCCGGGCCTTTTGGGCGAGGTCGATGCGACCCTGTTCGGGGAAGGGAATGTAATTTCGCCCTTTGAGGCGGTTGAGGACTACAAGCCCTATCTCGCTGCGCGGCTTGCAGAAGGCGTCGGGCTCCACGCCATGACACGCCACATGCGTGGTCTCTTCAGCGGTCAGCCGGGCGCGCGCCAGTGGCGGCGTATCCTCTCCGAGCGCGCGCCGAGAGCGGGGGCCGGGCTTGAGGTGCTGGATGCCGCCCTCGACGCCCTCCGGGATCGTACGGCGGCCTGACCGTAAATTTGTTCTTTATTTGTTCGCGGCTGCGTGTTAACCATTTTCCCGCTGGAAGGGAATGGGACGATGGTCTGCCGGGTTACGACATTTGCGTTTGAGGGCGTCGAGGCGCAGCCGGTCGACGTGCAGGTGCAACTCACGGGCGGAAATCCGAACTTTCATATCGTCGGCCTTCCCGACAAGGCGGTCGGCGAAAGCCGCGAACGGGTCCGCGCAGCCTTTGCCTCGCTCGGGCTCGCCCTGCCGCCGAAACGGGTGATCGTGAACCTTGCCCCGGCAGACCTGCCGAAAGAGGGCAGCCACTACGATCTTGCCATTGCCCTTGCCATGCTGGCCATCATGGGCGTGATCCCTGCCGACCAGCTGGAACAGTACGCCGCGATAGGCGAACTTTCCTTGGATGGCGGCCTCGGCGAGACGGTGGGTGTACTTCCGGCGGCCATGGCGGCCGAGGCCATGGACCTGAGGCTTGTCTGTCCGGAAATCTGCGGAGCGGAAGCTGCCTGGGCCGGGGGGAGCGTCGTCGCTGCACGCAGCCTGATCTCCCTGATCAATCACTTCACCGGGCGGGATGTCATCGGACCGCCGAAGGCAGGCCTCCTTGCGGAGCCGCCCCCGGGACCGGACCTCCGTGACGTGAAAGGGCAGGAGGGCGCCAAGCGCGTTCTCGAGATTGCTGCGGCGGGCGGGCACAATCTGCTCCTTTGCGGGCCGCCGGGTTCGGGGAAGTCCATGCTGGCGCAGCGCCTTCCGGGCCTCTTGCCGCCGCTGAGCGCGCGTGAGCTTCTGGAAGTCTCGCAGATCCAGTCGATTGCGGGCCTGCTGGAGCGCGGACGTCTGTCCCGGAAGCGGCCCTTCCGGGCACCACACCATTCGGCTTCCATGGCGGCCCTTGTGGGCGGCGGTATCAAGGCGAAACCGGGTGAAGTGTCGCTCGCCCACCATGGTGTCCTTTTTCTGGATGAGCTGCCGGAATTTCCGGCCCATGTCCTGGACAGTCTCCGCCAGCCGCTGGAAGCTGGCGAAGCCGTGGTCGCGCGGGCCAACAGGCACGTGCGTTATCCGGCGCGGTTCCAGCTGGTTGCGGCGATGAACCCCTGCCGGTGCGGTGGCGGGCCCGGGGCGGCGGCCTGCACGCGCGGGCCGAAATGTGCCCAGCAATACCAGTCGCGCCTGTCTGGTCCGTTCCTCGACCGGATAGATCTCTATTTCGATACACCCCCCGTCACGGCGGTCGACCTTGCCCTGCCGGCGCCATCCGAAGGCACGGCTGAGGCCAAGATCCGCGTTGAGGCAGCCCGCGCCATTCAGGCAGAGCGGTTCGGGGACGCGGTCAGCGATACGCGCCGCCCGCTCAATGCCGATGCGCCTCTGCCGGACCTGGAACAGTGTGCCCGGCCGGATGCCTCCGGCGCGGCCCTTCTTTCCGATGCCGCCAGCCGATTGAACCTCACCGCACGGGGCTATTCGCGCGTCCTGAAGGTCGCCCGGACCATCGCCGATCTCGACGGCGCTGATGCGGTACGGCGCGTACACATCGCAGAGGCGCTGTCCTACCGCCACCGCCCGCCCGGACAGGGGGAAGGGGTGAGCGTTGAAGCGGTTGCGCGTTAGCCGTCAGACACCGAAACACGCGGGCGATTTAAACAAATCCTAAAGCGTCTGCTGCAGGATAGGAGGATGACCAAGCCTCACCCTCTGCCGGGCGTTTCCTCGCGCCCTGAAGAAACCTTCCTCGCGGCGGCCAGCCACGAGATCCGCACGCCGCTGAACGGGATTCTCGGCACGGTGTCGCTGTTGCTGGAAACAGACCTCGAACCGTCCCAGCGCGAATATGCCGAAGCCATCCGGCAGAGCGGGGCCCGTCTGCTGGACCTCCTGAACAACGTGCTGGATTATGCCCGGCTCGACGCCTCTGCCATCGAGCTGGAGACCGAGGCTTTCTGCCCGATCCGCCTTGCGCGGGAAGTTCTGGAACTGCTCAGCCCGCGTGCCCATGCCGCCGGGCTCGACCTCGCTGCCCGCGCCTCTGATCTGCCCATGCCGTCCTATGCCGGCGACGCGGGCCGCATCCGCCAGATCCTGTTCAACCTGATCGGCAACGCGCTGAAATTCACGGAGCAGGGCGCGGTCCTGCTTGATATCTTCGCGCATGAAGACGGTCTCGAATACCGTATCATCGATACAGGTCCCGGCATTGCTCCGGCCGACCGGGAACGGCTGTTCGAGGCCTTCCGGCAGGTGAGCCGCCAGGACGCCTACAAGGATGGCGGCGTCGGCCTCGGGCTCGCGATTGTCAAACGCCTGACCGATCTTCTCGGCGGGCAGATTGAGATTAGCGGCGAGCCCGGTCTGGGCACGTGCTTTTCGGTCCGCCTGCCACTGCCGCGCGCAGTCCTGCCACCGACGCATGACCTGCCGAGGCTCGAGGCCACGGTCGGCCTTGCGGGCCTGCCGGCTGCAACATGCCTGTCTGCGGCCTCGGCCCTGCTGGAAGCGAAAGCCCGGCCGGTCGCCATTGATGTTTCATCAGGCCATGTTCCGCCGGATGTCGACGTCCTGTTGATCGGCGCGGACCTGCCGGAGGAAACAGTGCGCGCGCTCGCCCGCAAGGCGCCGGCGCTGATCGTGCTGCGTCCGGAAGACCGCGGGGCCATCGCCCGGTTCAAGGCCATGGGCTGTGTCGGCTGGCTGGTGCGGCCGTTGCGCGCCTCCTCGCTGGTCGAGCGGGTTTTTGTTGTCCGTTCCGGCGGGCTGCCGGTGGAAGAGCCCGAAAGCCTGACAGGTGCCGGACGTGTGCTGATCGCCGATGATAACCCGGTCAATGCGATGATTGCACGGCGTGCCTTGGAATCGGCCGGTTTTACCGTCACAGTCGCCTCCACTGGTGTGGAAGCCCTGGAGGCCGCGAAGAGCATGCAACCCGCCCTTGTCCTGATGGACCTCCGTATGCCCGAAATGGATGGATTTGAAGCCATGCGCTGCCTGCGCGCGGGTGGCTCCTCCGTGCCGGTGATTGCCGTTTCGGCAGAGGTAAATCCGGAGATCGAGCGCCAGGCTATTGCTGCCGGGGCCAATGCCGTCGTCGCCAAACCCATCGAACCGCAAGCCCTGCGCGATCTCGCGATTCACTGGACCGGCGCAGCCGGCAAGGCCGGCGCCGCATGAGTGAGGCGGCCGCGCCGGACCGCCGGCCTTCCCGCACCGCCCGGGCGCTCCGCGCTCTGAAAGATCGCCGCATGGCGGCGATGCTGATCCTCTCCTTCGCGGCCAGCATCCCTTACGGTGCGATTGTTGGCGTGCTGACGGCCTGGCTGACGCAGGAAGGCATCGACACGAACACGATCGGCGTCCTGTCGCTGGTCACGATCGGGTATTCCTTCAAATATCTCTGGGCGCCATTGTTCCAGACGCCGCATGGCGTTCCGTTCATTCCCGTAGGCGGGCGCCGGTCCTGGTTGATCCTTTGCCAGGCGGCGATCGCAGTCCTTCTTGTCGTTCTGTGCCTGTCGAACCCACCGCAGAATATTGGCCTGGTCGCGCTGATCTGCTTCGTGATCCTGATCCTGGGGCCGACGCATGACATCGTCCTCGATGCCTGGCGTATCGAAGTGGCGCGAACGGAGGAAGACCGCGACCTGATGTCGGCGCTCTACCAGTTCGGCTACAAGTCCGGCGGCTTCATTTCCGGATTCATCGCGCTGCTGGTCGCCGCGCGCGGTGGCTGGATCGTGTCCTATGTCATGATGGCGGGCTTCATGTCGCTCACGGTACTGGGCAGCCTGCTCGCGCCGGAGCCGGAATCGACACGCCGCCCGCGTACGGAACGATTGTCCTTCCTGCCGTCCGTGCCGCATCGCCAGGCGATGCCCGCGGTCGCTTTCGTCGCGGCCTGCTGGCTCGCTGCCTTTTTGATGATCGGAACTTTTGCCGTCCAGCGGCTGGGCTTTGGTACCGGCGTCTCGTCGGGCAAGTTCGTTGCCGAGCAGGGGCCGCTGATCGTGGCGCTGACCGTGCTCGCTCCGGCGATCGTTGCCGCGATCCTGCTGACGCGGAACCGGGCCTCGGCCATTGAAGCGCCGCTCTTCAAAGACGGACAGGGGCGAGCCGAGAAAGTCACCGCGACACTCTTCCGGGCCATTTTCGATCCTCTGATGGATCTCATCTATCGCCTTCGCTGGTGGACCATCCTCGTCCTTGCCCTGGCATTGACCTATCGCTTCACCGATGCGGTCTGGGGCTCGTTCGCCTATCCGTTCTACCTTCGCGGCGACTTAGATGCGCTCGGGCACACGCTGGACGATGTTGCCATTGCCTCGAAATTCTTCGGCGTGATCGCCACCATTCTCGGCTCCCTGCTGGGCGCGACCCTGATCGCGACCATCGGGCGAATGCCGGTCTTCTTCGTCGGTGGCATCGTGGCGGCGGCAACGAACCTCCTTTATGCGGACCTTGCAGCTGGCGCCCATGCGGTCGACGCTTTCCTGGCCGCGACGCATCTCGACGGACCGCTGATCTCGTTTGCCGACGTTGCGGCGAAACTGCAGCCGCATGCCATCGAACTGCCGGCCGACCATAGCCAACGCCTCGCAAGGCTGATGGTCACGATCTTTGCCGAAAACATCGCGGGCGGTTTCGCGCTGGTGGCGATGACAGCCTATCTGACGTCAGTGGTGAACCCGCGCTTTGCGGCAGTCCAATATGCGCTGCTGGCCTCGCTCACCATGCTGATCGGCACACTTGGCCGGCCCTGGCTTGGAGAGATGATCGAGCAGAACGGCTTCTACCCGGTCTTTATCGTCACATTCTGGCTGGGCGGCGTTGCAGTGATACTCAGCATCATCGAATGGTGGCGGCAGGCGAAGCTCGCAGGGGCCGCGAAGCGGGAGTCCTAGTTCCGTTTGATGGGCTTGGCATGCGGGTCCGGTGCGCACTAGGCTGGGCCGAGACCCCAAGCCGGAGCCGAGACCCATGAAACGCCTGCTGATCGCCGCTGCAATCACGATTCTGCCGCTTGCTGCCTGTGCCACCCAGTCGAGCGCGCCAATAGAGATGGGCCAGTCACAGAAGGAGGCTGAAGCCGCCGCGATTACAGCACTTCTTGAGGAACAGGATGCGGCCTGGAACCGGGGCGACATCGACGCCTTCATGGAAGGCTACATTAAATCGCCCGAGCTTCGCTTCGCTTCCGGCGGCAAGGTCACGCGCGGCTGGGATGAAACGAACGCGCGGTACCACAATACCTATGGCGGTCCGGAAACCATGGGCACGCTGATCACCGACGACTACGAGATCGTCATTCTCTCTCCGGACGCCGCCATCGCGCATGGCCGCTGGAAGCTGGAAGGCCGGGAAGGCACGCCCTGGGGCCTCTACACGCTGGTGATGCGCAAGATCGACGGCGACTGGAAGATCGTCTCCGACACGACGACCGCGGCCGACTGACACCCGTTTCCTGCCCAGAAAAGACCCAGATCCACAGGCTTGGCAGGCCGTTTCTTTGACGGCAGAAGGACGATGTGGACAGCCGCGCGGCGGCGATTCAGGGGACGGACATGAAACGCGCGACACTGGACCTGAACACGTCGAATTTCGCCCTGGAACGCTCGATAGAGCGGCCCTGGTTCCGGAGTTTCATTACCGGCCTGATCATCTTCAACGCCGCCGTCCTTGGCCTCCTGACCTATCGCCACTCTCTCCCGCACGGTTTCGTCTCGGCTCTGGAAATGGTCGATCAGGCTGTTACCTACATATTCGCCCTCGAGATCCTGCTGAAGCTCACGGTCTACCGAGTGCAGTTCTTCCGCGTCGGCTGGAACTGGTTCGATTTCATCGTGGTTGGCATTTCGCTGGTGCCGGGGGCAGGGGCATTCAGCGTGCTGCGGGCCCTGCGCGTGCTGCGCGTGTTGCGCCTCCTGCATGTGGTTCCCGTCATGAAGCGGATCACCGAGGCGCTGCTGAAGGCACTGCCCGGAATGGGCGCGATCGTCGCTGTGCTGGCGCTGGTCACCTATGTCGCCGCGGTCATGGCGACGAACATGTACGGCAATACGAAGACGGAAGAGGTCCGGCAGCTGTTCGGCGACCTGCCGAGCTCGGCCCTGTCGCTGTTCCAGGTCATGACGATGGATGGCTGGCGGTTCGAGGTGGTGCAGAAAGTTGTCGATGACGGCCATCCGATGGCCTGGCTGTTCTTCCTGGTTTTCATCTTCGTGGCGAGTTTCGCGGTGCTGAACCTGTTCATCGCCCTGGTCGTGGACTCGCTGGCCGCAGAGCAGAAAGCCGCACTCGCGGAGGGGCTTGAGGAGCTGGAGGATGAGATTGAGGTGGAGCGCGAGGAGGCCGACGACGCGCGCACCGAAATCCTGTCTGTCCTGAAGCAGTTGCAACAGGAAGTGGCAGAACTCAAAACGGCTCTCGCCACGTCTCGCCCGTCCGGCGAGTGAGGACTCATTAAACAGACTTCACGCAAGTGTCAGCCAGGCGGCCTCGCAAGCCCGCCAAATCCTGCTATAAGCAACCGGCAATGAGCCTTTGGACGCGACTTCTCGAGGGCGGCAAACGCCTTTTCGACCCGGACATGACGCAAGAGGAAGAGACCCGCGAGCGCGGGGAAATTCCGTGCGCCCCGGACCCGAATGATGTCGGATTTACTGCAGCCGTCGTTGGGTTGAGTGCGAAGATGGCGAAGGCGGATGGGACGGTTTCCGACAAGGAGATCATGGTCTTTTCCCGCGTTTTCCGGGCGCCGCCGGAAGAGGCGGACAATGTGCGCCGGGTGTTCAACCTCGCCCGCCAGACCGTGCGCGGCTACGAGGGCTATGCCCGCCGGATCGGCCGCCGCTACCATGACCGGCCCTGCCTCCTGGAGGGTGTCATGGACGGCCTGTTCCAGATCGCCGGCGCCGATGGCGTCGTCACGCAGGACGAGCTGACCTACCTTCGCAACGTCTCCGACGCGTTCGGTTTCAGCGAGGCGACCTTCCGCCGGATCCGCGCCAGCCACCTCGGCCCGGACCGGGAGGATCCCTATCATATTCTCGGCGTCGCGCATGATGCGGCCTTCGACGACATCCGCGCCGCCTATCGCCGCCTGATGGCCGACAACCATCCGGACCGCGTGATCCAGATGGGCGCCCCGCGCGAGTTCGAAGACGCCGCCCATGCCAAGGCTGCAGCGATTACGGCAGCCTACGCGCAGATCCGCACCGAGCGCGGCCTGCTGATCCGCGCCGAGTCCTAGACCACTTTCCGGGCAGTATGCACGAAATCGTGAAGGCCCGCGCTGCGCGCGTTGACGGGCCGCCATGATGCAGCCATGTTGAGAGGGCAAAAGGATTTTGCCATGACCCGCACCGCCCATCACACAAGTGGTTTCGATTTCTCAGCGGCCCTGAGAGCCAGCCTCGCGCTGCTCGTCCAGGTCGTGATCGGGATGATGCTGGTGCTGACGGCCGGGATCGTGGCGGTAATGACGGCGATTGCCGGCGTGCTGCTCGGCGCCGCCGCCCTGGTGATGCGCTTCGCTGCCGGCGGACGCCGCGGGCACGCCCCGGCTGACCGGTCGCAAAGCGAGCCGATGACGCTCGAAGCCCGGCGCACCCCCCGCGGCTGGACGGTTGAATAAGTCCGGTTTCCGTTGCCCGAAACCGGCTGAAATATGCCCGAAAACGCGGCCTGAATTGCCCGAACACATGCCCGAACAGGCCTGTGTGTTCGGGGTGTTTCGGACGTAACTGCATTTTTCTGCGTACAGTCCGCGCCCGTTTCATTTGACATGAGTACGCTACAAGTGTAGTGAGTCGGTCACTGAGATAGTGAGGTGGCCATGTCCCAACCCAATTCGTCCGAACTCGCGGTCCTGAAACATCTCTGGTCCGCCGGGCCGCAAAGCGCCCGCGAAGTGCACGACGCGGTCGGGCCGGGGCAGGACTGGAAGCCTTCGACCACGCGGACGGTGATCGCGCGGATGGAAGAGAAGGGCTGGGTCACCCGGGCCGACGTGCACGGAATGGCGGTCTTCACCGCCGCCCTCGACCGTACCGCCACACTGGGCGGCCTTGTCCGCCACCTCGCCCGGCAGATCCTCGACATGGACGGCCCGCTGCCCGCGGCCCTGTTCGCCGAGAGCCCGCACCTTTCCGATGCCGAGCTCGACGAACTCGACGCCATCATCAATGCCGCCGAGGACAATGCAAAAGGGAAGAAGGGGACAGCGTCATGAGCCCCGCCGGTCTTGTCCTTCTCGCCCTCGTCTGGAGCGCCCTCGTCTGGGCCGGCGCGCGTCTCATCTGCCGGCTGAAGCCTTCGCCGCAAATGGCGCAGACCGTGTGGCGCGCCGCGGCGCTCGCCCTCGCCGCGCCGTTCGCCGCCTCTCTCATCGTGCCGGGCCTGCCCCTGGCGGAGTATGCACCTCTGCCGGACCTGCCGGTCTTCGAGCCGCTGATGGTCGTGCCGCAGGAGGGCGCAACGGTTGCTGCGCAGGCGCCCGGCGTCCACCTGCCGGACCTGGGCGTGCTGGTCATCGGGATTGTCGCGGCCGGCTGGCTGGTCCGCTTCGGCCTCTGGCTGGTCAGCGAAGTGCGGTTGCAGCGCCTGAAGGCGCGCGCCATGCGCACCCATCGCCCGATCGGTCATTGGGCCGAGGCGGTCGGCCTGTCGCGCACGCCGCAGGTCCATGTCATTCCGAACGGAGCGCCTTTCCTGGCCGGCATCTTCAAACGATCCGTCTACGTACCGTCCGCCCTGATCGGCGGGGAAGGGGCGCCGCAGGTGATCGTGCACGAACTCGTGCACCTCAGGCGGGGAGACCTCGTCGCCCGCCCGCTGGAACGGATGGTCGCCGACCTCTTCTGGTTCTCGCCCTTTGCCTGGTGGATACGCAACGAACTCGACTTCTGGCGGGAGGCGGTGGTCGACGAGGAAACCGTCGACCTGACCGGAGACCGGATCGCCTATGCCCGAACCCTTGCTTCTGCCGCGCGCGTGTCGCGCATCGGGGCCGTGCTGCCAGTGGCGGCATTTACCCTCCGGAAGAAAGGAACCCTGAAAATGCGCCTCAATGAAATCCTCGCCGAAGCGCCGCGCCGTCCCCGGCGGACCGGACTGGTCCTCGCTGCCGCGCTTGTCTGCGCCGCCCCGCTCGCCCTCGCGCAGGGCATGCTGATCAAGGGCGCCGCCGCAGTGCCGGGCAGCGACATCGTCTACAGCCATGCCCTGCTGGACAAGGCCACGCTGACCAGCGCCTTCGGCATGCGCAAGCATCCGATCACGGGCGAGACGGCGCTGCATGGCGGTGTCGATCTCGCCGCCTCCGAAGGCACGCCGATCTATGCGCCGGCGGATGGTGTCGTCACGATCGCTGAAATGACCGAGGGATATGGCAATCTCGTCGAACTGGTGGCAGGCGGCGAAACCCGGCTGCGCTTCGGACAGCTCGCCAGCATGGATGTCAAACCGGGCGATGTCGTGAAGCCGGGCGACGTGATCGGAAAGGTTGGCCATAGCGGGGCGGCAACCGGTTCGCACCTTCACTTTGAAGTCGTCCGGGGCGGCGATCAGTACGATCCGCAGGACGAGGTCGGTCTGGTGCTTGCGAGCCGCCTGGTCATCATGTCGAGCTCCGGCGGGAAAGCTCCGCTCGCACCGGCCGCTCCGGAGGCTGTGTCTGCGCCGGCACCGGTGCCCGCCGTTGCACCGGCACCACCCGCACCTCCGGAGCTGTCAGATGCCTGCAAGAAGCTCGATGTCTGGCTGGAGGCTCCGGAAACCTCGGCTGAATGGGCGGCGCGTGAGGCCGCCTCGAAAAAAGCCAACAAGGCAGCCGGGCTCAGCCTGGATGCGAACTGGATTCCGGAGACCGTCTCCCTGCCTGCACCCTACTATCCGGCGGTTGAGGCGACTTCTGGCACAAGCGGTGCCTGCGTCGTGATGTTCGATCTCGGTACGGACGGTCTGCCGAAGAACGCGGCGGCGGAGTGCACGAACCCCGCCTTTGCCGAGTCCGCCGCGCAGATGAATGAGGCGAGATTCAAGCCGGCCACCGGACCGGACGGCAAGCCCGTGGAAGTCAAAGGCATCGTCTATCCGCTGTCTTACTGCGTGGAATAAATCCGGGGTGGACGGCGCATTCGTTACATAGTAACGTTTCCATCAAAAGTGGGAGCGCGCCGTGAAACCTTTCCTGTATCTCGCAGCCCTGGCCTGTCTGGCCTGCAGCGCCCACGCGGAAACAGCCGGGTCTGAACCGGCGGCCTGTCCGGAAGGGCAGGCCGCTTCGCTGGAAGAGATCGCCGCAACGCACAAGGCGATCCTCTATGGCGAATATCACGGTACGAACGAGATGCCGGCGGCCTTTGCCGATCAGGTCGTCGCGCTGGCCCGGAAGGGGCGGCGGATTGTCGTCGCGCTGGAATATCCGCGCCGCCTGCAGGGCGACCTCGATGCGGTCATGGCGGCGCCGGACGAGGTGAAGGCACTGGATGCGTTCGCCATGCACCATACAAATGACGGGCGCACGTCCGATGCGATGCGGAACATGTTGCTGTCCCTGCGGGCGCTGAAGCTGGCGGGAGCGGACATTCAAGTCATCGCCGCGGACTCGGATGCCCAGCCCAGCGAGGCGGACGCGGCCCGTGCGGCGGCCTTCGACCTGCCGGCGCGGGTGGACCGCAAGCTCGGCCAGCGCGACCTCGACCTGGCTCTGAATGCGAAAGAGGCGTGCGAGGCGGCCGGGTGCGACCTGATCCTGCTCTATGCCGGGAACGTGCATACCCGGCTCGAAATCATGCAGAGCAGCATGATGAACATGATCTCGGGCGAGCAGACCCCGTTCTGGACGGCGCCGGCCGGCTATGTCCTCTCGCGCTTCATGCCGACTGCGTCGGTCTACCTGGCGCACAGCGGCGGCACTGCGACGAACCGGACGGAGCAAGGGATAGGCCTGCGCAAGATCAGTCCCGCCCTGCCGGATTTCGCGATGGAGGATGGACTTTATTACTGCGCAAGCCCGGACTGGCCGGTCAGCCATGTGCTGAGTGTCGGGGAGATCAGTTCGTCCGCCGACACGCTGGCGCCCCTGCCGGACATGGAGCCGGCGCCGTTCCGCTGAACGACGGTCCTAGCGGTCGAAGAGTTTCGAGACGCTTTCCTCGTTGGCGATGCGGCGGATGGCTTCGCCGAGCAGGGGAGCGATCGGCAGGATACGGATGGATTTCGACTTGATCGCCGCGGCCGAGGGCTCGATCGTGTCGGTCATGACCAGTTCGTCGAGCACCGATTTCTCGATCCGTTCGACGGCATTGCCCGACAGGACGCCGTGGGTGACATAGGCGGAGACGGACTTCGCGCCGGATTCCTTCAGCGCGGCGGCGGCATTGGCGAGCGTGCCGCCGCTGTCGCACATGTCGTCGAGCATGATGCAGCGCTTGCCGTTCACGTCGCCGATGATGTTCATGACTTCCGACTTGCCGGCCTCGGGGCGGCGCTTGTCGACGATGGCGAGGTCTGCATCGAGGCGCTTGGCGAGCGAGCGGGCGCGCACCACGCCGCCGACGTCCGGAGAGACGACGATGATCTTGTCCTTGCCGAAGCGTTCCTTGATGTCGTCCACCATGACCGGGCTGCCGAACAGGTTGTCGGTCGGGATGTCGAAGAAGCCCTGGATCTGGCCGGCGTGGAGGTCGACGGTGAGGACGCGGTCGGCGCCGGCGGTGGAGATGAGGTTGGCGACGAGCTTCGCCGAGATGGGCGTGCGGCCGTCGGTCTTCCGGTCCTGGCGGGCATAGCCGAAATAGGGGATCACGGCCGTGATGCGCCGGGCCGAGGCGCGCCGCAGCGCGTCCATCATGATCAGCAGCTGCATCAGGTTGTCGTTGGCGGGGTGGGACGTCGACTGGATCACGAACACGTCCTCGCCGCGGACGTTTTCATCGACGCGGACGAAGATTTCCTGGTCTGCGAAGGTCTTCACCTCGGACCGTGTGAGGCGCATGTCCAGGTATTCGGCAATGGCATCTGCCAGCGGGCGGTTGGCGTTGCAGGCGAGAAGTTTCATGTCGGCTGTGACCCTGTACTGCCCCGGATGGCGACGCTTTTGTAACAGGACTGGCCGAGTCGCAACCTCAGTCTGCCACTCACTGCAAAGATTTACGGGCGGAGCACAATGACTGAGGCATTTCGGCCATAGTCGGCTTCGCCGCGATGGTTGCGGCGTCGGTTGGAATAGTAACCGTCTTCCAGCGCGCACGTATCGAGGGCGAGATCGCTCACATGGCCAAGGCCCATGGCGGCGAGGCTCGCGCGGCAATAGCCGGGCAGGTCGAAATGGAACCGGTCGCCCTTGCCGGGGATAAAGAGGTGCTCACTCGCAGGGGAGGCTTCGAGGAAGGTGTCGCGCAGGTCCGGGCCGACTTCGTAGCTCGCCTGGGAGATGGTCGGTCCTATGGCGGCGCGGATGCGGCCGGGGCTGGCACCGAGTTCGGTCATCGAGGCGACGGTGGATTCGAGCACGCCGCCGAGCGCACCTTTCCAGCCGGCATGGGCTGCGCCGATCACACCGGCGGTGGCATCGGCGAAGAGGACGGGCGTGCAGTCGGCCGTGAGGATGCAGAGCGCCAGGCCCGGCACGTCCGTCACCATTCCATCGGCCTGCGGGCGCTCGTCGTTCCATGCCTCGGTGACGTGCACGACAATATCGGAATGGATCTGGTGACAGGAGAGGAGGACGTCGGCGCCCATCGCGGTCCGGATAAGTTCCCGGTTCCTGGAGACGGCCGCCGGATCGTCGCCAGATCCCGGCCCGGCATTCAGGCTGGCATAGAGACCGGTCGAGACCCCGCCCTTGCGGCCGAAGAAGCCGTGGCCGATGCCTTTAAGGCCGGAAAGACCGGGCGAAGTTTCATAAGGGGGCGAGGCAGCATCCATAGGCATGGCCTGAGGCGCCCCGGGCCGGCTGTCAAGTTAAGGGCTGGACGGGGTTGCCGGCGGAACGGCGCGCACCGGGACCGGCAGGATGCAGATATCCACCACTTTGGGCGGGGTGACAGGGAAGGCGGCGATGGCGGAATAGTCCCGCTTGCTGTGTTTCAGGCTCTCCCAGTCCGGGCTCGGCGTCTCCATCACCTCATAGGCGGGGCGCTCGCCTTCCGGCAGGTCGGCGGCGACCCTGGCCGAGACGATCATGTTCGGGTCGAGTTTCGAACGGCGGTATTGTGCCATCTGATAGGCGAGGGGCGCATCGTCTCCGAACAGGGCGGCGGTCTCCTCCTCGTCGAAGGGCTGGACCCGGGCGAGGCGGTTGACCACGTCCATGCCGTCGATAACGCGTCCGACGACCGTATAGTTGCGGTCGAGATAGCGCCGCGGCAGCAGCGGGATGTAGAATTCCGCAACGGCCGTATCGGGATCATCGTCGCGCGCCATGCCGACCGCTCCCGGACAATTGAGCAGCCATTCCTGATCGCCTGCGCGGCCGGCGGCGAAGCCCTTTCGGTGGCCGACCTCGCCCGCATAGAGGTCGGCGCTGCCGAGCGGGTCGAAACCGTCGGCGCCGATGGTACGTTCTGCCTCCAGCGGGACGCGGGGTGCGCCTTCGAGCAGTTGGTCGAATTCCTTGCCGGCCTGCGCCACATGGGTCTCGACCACGCGATAGAAAAATTCCCCGTCATAATAGCCCGTGCGCGCCGCCGTGCGGAGCGCCCCGGCATTGGCAGGGGCGGCTTCCGGGAAAAGCTCGATGGCGATCGTGCGGGATACGCCTGCATCGTCTTCGCCCATGTCGAAAAGAAGGAGGTTCTCCGGATCGACCGGCCGCCAGACCGATGGCGCCTCCGGCGGGACGGCAGGCGCTTCGGCAGGGGCCGACTGACAGGCGGCGATCAGGGCGAAGGCGGGAACGAGGCGTTTCAGCATGAGCGCAGTGTTGGCGGGGAAGGGCCACTGAGGCAAGGGCCGTTAAAGTGACCTTTGAGTTGTCCCGGCGGTGGGACGAGCTAGGATCGCCCAATGATCCGGATCGACCTTTCCCGCCCGCCCTTGCCAGACACGCCAATCAGAGGCGGCTGCCATTGCGGCGCCGTGCGCTATGAAATCACCGCCCGGCCGCTGGCGGTGAATGCGTGCCATTGCGGAGATTGCAAACGGCTCGCCGGAGGGCCCTTCGGCGTCTACCTGCATGTGCCGAAGGCGGCGCTCGGCATTTCATCGGGAAAATTCGACGTGTTCCGGCGCAAGGGCGGCAGCGGCAACATGATCCCGATCGAGCGGTGTACGGAGTGCGGCGCGCGGATGTGGCACCTGCCGGAGGCCGCGCCGGATCTCGTCATTCTCTGTGCGGGCACGCTCGACGATCCGTCCTGGGCGGTGCCGACCTCTCACATCTTCGTCGAAGAGGCAGCGCCGGATGCCGTTGCCGCGAGCGATGCCCTCGTCATCGAAGCCTTCAAATCCACCCGCCAGGCCCTGTGGGACCGTTTCGCGGAGATCTACGGCCCGGCCAGCTGAGCAAGGCGCGCGAGCTGTGTGCGCCAGTGCGTCGCGAGGTGCATCTGCGTATTCTGAAGAGGAAAACCGTGGCGGGCGACATGGTCCTGCGGGATCGTGTCCCAGCCGCGATGTTCGACCGTGATGCGGGTTTCTACGCCGGCGCGTTCGAAGCGGATATCGACTTCAGTTACCTGATCCGGCGTGAACGTGGCCTGGCGCCATGAGAAGGCGAGGCGCTCGCCGCGCAGCCAGACATGGACACGGCCGATCTCGAACACCTTGCCGTTCGGAAGGGTGGTGACAAGGCGCGCCCGGTCTTCGAAGCTGAGCGTTCCGTCGCCTCGGGGGGTGATCTGGAACAGGGCGCCGGGGCGCCACCAGGTGCCGATCTCGCCGGTAAAAATGTCGAACGTCTCTTCCGGCGTCGCGGCAACGCGCAGGGAGATGATGACGGCGCTCATTTGCGGCGGCGCTCGACATGTGTCCTGAAGGCCGAAAGCTGGTCTGCCCACAAGGCTTCGGTCTGGGCCAGCCATTGCTTCATTGTATCCATGGCGCCGGTCTTCAGCGTGTAGATGCGGACGCGGGCGTCGAAGTCCGGATGCGCTTCTTCCACGAGTCCGCTTTCCTTCAGCACACGGAGATGGCGGCTCATGGCCGGGGCGGCGAGACCGAGCGCATCGGCAAGCTCCCCGGCCCGGCGCGGCGACTGGCCGAGCAGTTCCACAGCCCGCCGCCGGACCGGATCGGCGAGGGCGGCAAGCGTGGTGTCGATGTCGGGCTGCGCGCTCAAAGCGAGGTCTGCGTGCGCACTGCGCCGCCGGAGGCTGCGTCCCATTCCTCGGGCGACTTCATTTCGACCGTGACGCCGAAGGTCCAGATATGTCCTTCCGGGTCGCGGGCGCGGAACGTCCGGTCGCCGTAGAACTGGGTGTCCGGCTCCTGCAGGATGTCGGCCCCGGCCTTACGGGCACGTTCGCAGAGGGCATCCACGCTCTCGCCGGGATCCAGCTGGACGTGCACGGTCTGGGTGTTCTTGCCGTTCAGGTTCTTGGGGCTGCGATGATCGTCCGACCATTCATTGCCGATCATCACCACGCTGTGGCCGAAGGTCATTTCGGAATGGGCGATATTGTCGTTCTCGTCGAGGATCACGAACAGGGGCTCGAAGCCGAAGGCATCCTCCAGCCATTTGAAGGCGGCTTTCGGGTCGACATAGCAGATGGCGCTGGAGAGGCCTTTGGGTCGGTGCACGTCGGTCATGGCTTTTCCTTCCGAATATGTAGAATATTTCTATAATATCGAAAATAAATAGTCAAACGGAAAGCAGGCCGGGAAGGGGCATCCCTCCCGGCCTGGCTGTTCGGTGCCGGAGCCGGCCTCAGTAGGCGTAGTTGCGGTAGCGCAAGTGGCTGGCGAGGCGGGCGCGCTTCTCGTCGAGATCGTCCTCGATGATCGAGGGGATCAGGAAGAAGTCGAGGAACCACCAGACGAAGCCCACAAGGATGAAATAGGAGAGAATCTGCAGGATCGCGCTAACCGGCTTGCCCAGATAGAAACGGTGGGCCGAGACGAAACCGAGGAAGAACCAGAGCAGGTAGGCGGCGCCGGCGCTTTTCTTCTCGTTCGCAACGCGCTGTTCCACATAGATCATGTCATTGGTCGAAAGGCTCATGGCCCGGTCTCCTTATTATCGAATAACAATATATGCCTTTCCCGGCGGATTTCCAGAGGTGAAAGGACCGGGGACGAAATTTTCTTGGCAGGGCGCGGTTTCGGGCGTTTCTGGCCTGACCGGAAAACGGTCCGCCGATACGGGGAGGAACCTGGCAATGCGAAACCGGAACTGTCTCAACTCCGCACTCCTGGGCCTTGGGTGCGCCCTGGCTGCCGCCTGTACGAGCGCGCCTGCGCCGGCTGCAGAGAGCACGGCCGTCGCGAAAGGCTACATCCTCGCCGAAATACAGGTGACGGACCCGGAGCCGTACAAGGAATACCTTGCGGAGGTCACGCCCATGGTTGCGGCGTTTGGCGGAGCCTACATCGTGCGGGCAGGGCAGGCGGAAGCCCGCGAAGGGACCGCGCCTCCGAACTAGCGGCGGGCGCAGGGCGCGTCTTCCTTTCGGCGCGGCGGCCTGCTAAGCGCCGCGGCATGTACCAGATTTCGGCAAGAGGCGCGCGGGCGCCGGTAGAAGCGGCATGGGACGCCCTGGCATGGGCCGATCCCTCGCCTGCGGGCGCAGTGGACTGCAAGGAGGACGGCCGCGGCATCTGGCGGCTCGACGCCTTCTCGGAGTCGCTGGAAGACGCCGAGGCCTGCGTGGCGATCATTGCCGAGACCAGCCCGGAACTCACCGCCCGGATCGAGGAAGTGGTCGAGCGCGACTGGGTGACCATGTCGCTGGAAGGCCTGCCGCCGGTTGCGGCCGGGCCGTTCTTCGTGGCGGGCAGCCATGCGCTGGCCAAGAAGGCGCCCGGCAAGATCGCGGTCCTGATCGAAGCGGGCCCCGCCTTCGGCACCGGCCATCACGGCACGACGCTCGGCTGCCTCCTGGCGCTGGACGAAGTCCGCCGCCGCCGGGCCGTGGGCAGGGTGCTGGACCTCGGCACGGGTTCGGGCGTGCTGGCGATCGCGGCGATGAAGGCCGGCGGTACGATGGCGCTCGGCACGGATATCGACTTCGACAGCGTCGGCGTCGCCAACGAGAATGCCGCGAAGAACAATGTCACCGGCTTCACGGCCCTGCATGTGACGGGGGCGAACAATCCGCGCATCCGCCGCGCGGCGCCCTTTGACACCGTGTTCGCAAATATCCTGATGCGGCCGCTGATCGGTCTCGCGCCGGAAATCGCCCGGCTGACGGCGCCCGGCGGCACGATCATCCTGTCGGGCCTCCTGCACCATCAGGCCGGCCAGGTGCGCCAGGCCTTCGAGGGCCACGGCATCCTGTTCCAGCGCCGCATCCGCAAGGATGGCTGGTCGACGCTGGTGATGAAACAGCCGGGCTGATCCTCAGGCGTGCGCGTTGCGCCGGGCCCAGCGGTGGCCGCGGTGTTCCAGAAGGTGCAGCCGCTGGGGAGGGGATTCGTCCGTCTTCTCGATCTTCGGCGGGACCGCCCTGCGCTCAGCCTTGCTGTCGCGGCTCTTGCCTGTGTCGCGCGGGGAATTCGGATCGTTTTTCATTGTCTGGCTCCCTTTGAGAGCCGGACGTTCCGTGCGCCGCACATAACGTCCGGCATGAAAACAGTATGAACCTCGCCGCGGGCAGCGTCCATGACGCTCCGATTGAAACAAAAAAAGCCCGCCGCTTCCGGGGGGAAGGGCGGGCCATCCTTGGGACCGGCCGTCAGGGCCGGGGACGCGATCAGGCGGCGTGGGTCGCGCGGCGGGCCCAGCGGGCCATGCGGCGGGCCAGGATACGCGGACGGTTCACCGGCATCTGCACGGATTCGCCGGCGATGATCGCGCGGGTGATTTCATTGACTTCCGGGCCACGGCCGGCGGCAGGCGTCGCCTGCGCTTCAGGACGGGTGGAGGTCGCGAGGTCGGTATACATAGGTTTGCTTTCTTATATTCTTGCGTTTGTCCCCCGGTTCGGCCGTGCCGGTGCACGCCCGAACCGGAGGCGGCGCATATAGGCGCGGGGGGTAAACAAAAAAGACCGTAAAACCGGCAAATTTCATGCGCAGATGCATGGCTCAAATGCGCTTTCCACGGGTCGGACAGGGCGGTAAGACTCTAGGCCATGAGACAGACATTCGACATCAAGGGCGGCCCGCAACTCGGGGTCCAGCACCTGCCGCTGCTTCGCAAGGAGCTTTCCGCCATGGGCCTCGACGGCATGTATGTGCCGCACGACGACGAGTACCAGAACGAATACCTGCCGGACGCGAACGAGCGTCTTGCCTGGGTGTCGGGCTTTACCGGCTCGTTCGGCTCGGCCTTCGTGTTCCTGGACAAGGCGGTGATCTTCGCCGACGGGCGCTACACGCTGCAGGCGGCCGACCAGACCGATCCCGGCCTCTGGGAGCGTCAGGGCATTCCTGAACCCGGCGCCTTCGGCTGGCTGGCCAAGCAGAAACTGGTCGGCAGGAAGATCGGCTACGATCCGCGCCTGATGAGCCCGAACGATGTCGACACGCTTCAGGCCGCCGCCGCCAAGGCCGGTGCCGTCCTCGTGGCGCTGGAGGTGAACCCGATCGACCGCGCCTGGGAAGACCGCCCGCCGCAGCCGACCGCGGAAGTCGTTCCGTACAATGTCAAATATGCCGGCATTGCGCATGACGAGAAGCGCGCCGAGATCGGCAAGGCGCTGGAAGAGGCGGGGGTCGATGCGGCCGTGCTGACCTCGCCGGCCTCGCTCGCCTGGGCGTTCAACATCCGGGGCGGCGATGTCTATTGCACGCCGCTGCCGCTTGGCCGCGCCATCCTGTTCAAGGACGGCACCGCAGATCTCTTCCTCGACGAGGTGAAAGTCTCGCCGAAACTGCGCAAGCATCTCGGCAACACGGTTACAGTCCGCCCGCTGTCCGAACTGGAAGACGGGCTGGGCGAGCTTTCCGGCAAGACGGTCAGCCTTGACCCGGATCTCGCCTCGGCCTGGTTCTTCGACAAGGTGGCGACCGCCGGCGGCAAGATCGTGCGCCAGCGCGACCCCGTTGCCCTGCCGCGCGCCTGCAAGAACGCCGCGGAGATCAAGGGCACGACGGCCGCCCATATCCGCGACGGCGTGGCCCTGACCCGCTTCCTGCACTGGCTCGACACCGAAGCCCAGAGCGGCAAGGTGACCGAGATCGAAGCGACGATGAAACTCGAAGCCTTCCGCGATGACGTGGATGGCCTTGCAGACCTGTCCTTCCCGTCGATTTCCGGCGCGGTGGAACATGGCGCGCTGCCTCACTATCGCGTCTCGACCGCTTCGGATCGCACACTCGAGCGCGGTTCTCTCTTCCTGATCGATTCCGGCGGTCAGTACCCGGACGGAACGACGGACGTGACCCGGACCGTGCCGATCGGCACGCCGACGGCGGACATGGTCCGCCATTACACGCTGGTTCTGAAAGGGCATATCGCGCTCTCGCTGGTCCGCTTCCCGCCGGGCACGACGGGCACGCATCTCGATGCGCTGGCCCGCCATGCATTGTGGCAGGCCGGGCTCGACTACCAGCATGGCACCGGCCATGGCGTCGGGGTGTATCTCGGCGTGCACGAAGGCCCGCACCGGATCGCGAAGCCGTGGAATGCCGTGCCGCTGGCGCCCGGCATGATCGTCTCGAACGAGCCCGGCTATTACCGCGAAGGCGAATACGGCATCCGGATCGAGAACCTGCAATATGTCACCCCGCCGGCACCCATCGCGGGCGGCGAGATCGACATGCTGGGCTTCGAATACCTGACCATCGCTCCGCTGCACCGCGGCCTGATCGATGTGAAGCTGCTTTCAAAGGACGAACGCAAGTGGGTCAACGACTACCACAAGCGCGTCTGGAAGCTGCTCAGCCGCAAACTGCCGGACGACGTGAAAGCCTGGCTGAAGGACGCCACCGCGCGGATCTGATGAAGTGCTACCCTCTCCCGTTTGGCGGGGGGGGGATAAAGCTAAGGCTGTTTCGTGTACCGCAACAAATTTTTCCATCTATCCCAGGACATATTCGTCAAATCTCTTCCCAAAGTCCGCCAACCGGGGAGCCGAACAAACAACCGTCAGCCAACTTCCGTTCTGGCTTCGCTTTAGTCTCGTCAACCCCGTGTATATCAATGCTAAGCTCTTGGGATCAGTGACTTCCTTCACGTATATTGTCAGTAGACGGGACTCCCATCCCTTGAAACTGTGCATCGTCGTCGCTTTGATTCTGGCGTCTCCCATATAGAATCCCATTTTCTGACGACGATTGTTTTCTCCGAAAGTATTTACCACTCGGACATTACGGCTCTCGATGCACTTCACTACCTCAGCACCTGATTGTAAATCGCTGGCCAATATAGTGATATCGGCATTGGCGAGCCCCTTTGTTCCAGTCTGTCGCATCAAGTTCTCAACCTCGCGCAAACAAACTTGATCAGCGGCATTCCGCTCGCACTGCACCCAACGGAGGTGGCAAGGATACAACTCCAGCGCCCCCTGTTCGGGCTCCGGAAGATCGACGGCGTCTTTCGGCAAAAAAGTTTGCGCAAAGATCCTAGCCATATCTAGCGCCTTCGGCGGCAATCTGTAGCTGACACTGAGCTGTGACCAACGACCGGTGAAACCTGCGCCGGTCATCACTTCATCAGTCCAAGCTTTCGCGGTTCCATATACGTCTTGGGTTGCATCAGCCACGAAAAGGACCTCACCATCCGGCTTGTGCGATTTCCGTAGTACTGTCCACCATAGCGGTAGATAGTCCTGAGCCTCATCAACCAATATCGCATCGAACTTATTTGCTTCAGGATGCTGGACGGCCTCGTTCGCCAAGTTCGGCAATTCAACGCTCAAAATGGCTTCTAAAATCTCTTCCTCGTGCTTCTTCGACTGAGCCTCTGACAATCGCCTCCAAAGCGCATCGTATCGCTCTCCCCAACCAATGTCGTAACAGGTCCGTTTGCACCAGTAATGGAAGTTCGCGAACTGAATATTCCGAATACGGGCCGGAGAATCCAACTCGCGTACAATCAAGTCACGCAGGTAGTGCCAGAGGGTTATGTTGTAGGTGGCGACAAGTATGGACTTGCCTTCGTTGGCGAGGCGGGCTGCCCGAGCAGCAAGCACTAGTGACTTCCCAGACCCAGCAGGCCCTCTAAGGCGACGATATCGTGTATTGTCTTGGTTTTCGGCTAACCGACGTTGGTTCCGGTCCAATACCAGAGGCGTCCTCTGCGTCGAAGCAAAATCTGGTTCAACCAGCCAGCCTCGTAAATCCTTGGCGAGAGCTTCCGACATCACAATTGAGTTCGTCCGGCCACCTTCTGGAAAAACACCGTCAATGTCACCTTGGGCAACCTGCTCCGCACCACTGATCGGGCGGTACTGGGGGTAGTTGTCCGCCCGAATGAACGGTGACAGTAATCTTGAGACTTCAGCCGCACCAGCAAACGGAAAGATGACCCCAGCTGTAATCGCAGCCAGACCATTCCGTGCTTGAAGCCGAGGACAGTATAGTTCGAATATCTCCTTTTTGTACTGGCTCACCTTCGTGATTGGATTGTCTTTCTGAATACAAAACGACTTGCCATCCTTTTCGGCCCACAAGGCCGGATTCCCCCACTCATCCTTTTTGATAAAGTACCTCATGGCATTGAGGTTCCAGTCCTTGACTTCAAAAACCGCAATACCTCCGTTGGGGTTCAATAATACAAAATCCGGTCGCAGCCCATTCAGGTGAGGTTGAATATATATTTCCCATTCCGGTGGCAGCTGCTGATTGAACAGTCTGAGTACCCGCTCTTCGCCAACGGTCAGCTGTTGCCGCAGAGCACTGTGGGTCGCCAAAGGAGGGTAGATTACTCGTTCATTGAGCATGCGAAGCACCTATCCTTCTGTTGACAGGCACAAGCCCAGAACTTTTTGAAACATATTTAGAATCTGCCAGAGATGATTCCTTAGCCTAGTTAAACGCGAGGTTTAGACAACCAATCTTGCTTCGATGCTGTTTGGAAGCGCCCCTGTAGCAGGATCGGACGCGCATTATTCCAGAAGGGCCGCTAGCATCTTTTCGAGTGATTTCGAGCTTACCAAGTTGGTAGAGTTCCGAACCGCGCTTACCGTGGTTTTTGATACACCGGCACGTCTACTCAACTCGTTCGAAGTTAAGCGGCCTTCCAACAATGCCTCCCGGACCGCAGCTTGCATCACTTCCGGGCTAGGCAAAGCCTGACCGAACTGGATTTCCGCGTCGGCCTTAAGCCCAAGCGCTTCATTCTCTTCCCATTCGTGACTTTCTTTGCCGACCTGCAATACACGCCTGACTTCAACACGGCGTCTATGAAGTTCGCCGCTGTTCAGACCGTCGCCATTACGGAACTTTGCTTCAGCGTGAATGTCGTAGTCTGACAGAGTGTCTGCCAATGTCGTAAGCCAGTGGGAATAATCTCCCCCCATATGGGCACCGCCCTTCCCATCATCCCGATGAAACACAAACGCGGATGCCTTTGTGCTGTCCCGGTCATATGGCGCAATCAAATTGGGTTCGCCCGCATGTCGTTCGCACCAGGATGCAAACTCCGAAGCGGATTCATCGATTTCGCTACGGCGCTTCGACGGAAATCGTAGAAGAAAGTTGAACGGCTGAACGCCGTTGCGATACGCGCGGCCCTCATTGAAGCGGTCGAACCATTTGAAGAATTCCCATTTCGAAATCGTCGTTTGTCCGGCGGCAATCGAATGGAACCGATCATCATTGAAAAGAGAGAAGCCGTCACTGTCGCGGCCTTCTAGTGCGGCCTGACAGATCAGGCGCCAAAGTTCCGACTGCCAATAGGGCGTACCTGTATCGATGGCGCCGGGCGGAGCTTCGAAAGGCGCTCGCCAGAAGCCAAGTCCGTGCGCGCTGGCTTTTCGGATTATGGCTTTGCCGTCCTTGATGTTGAACAAGGCGTAGCGCTTTGCAGATACGGCATAACAATAGAGCGGTTCCAATTGCCCTTTCACCGACGCGCTGAAATTCTCATTCTCGAATTGCAAGATGGATTTGCCTGCCTGCCCAGCATAGGGATTGAGCGGCACGAACCAATCTAGCACCCGGCCAACGCGGGCATGAAATTCGGCGCGGTCCACATCGGACGGTTTCGCAAGCGCAAGTCCGTCTGTATCACAGAAACTCCAGATCAGACCCTCATCGAGCGCCTTACGCTCTGCCAGTGCAAGCATGAGGCGGGCAGCGCCTGTGATCAGTGTTGCCAGCAGGGGATGAAAGTACTCTCCCGGCGTCTCCACGATACCCGATTGAATTTCTTGCGCTTGCCCCATGAACCCGAACAGCTTCTTGTTTGCCCGCATTTCCAAGTCTTCAGGGTTCATCTCGATGAGATGGCCATAGCTTGTCGAGTTGGCGATGATTTTGAGCGTGTCCTGTTCTGTATTCAAGCGATCATAGTCGGCGCCGCTGGCTTGGTCGCGGGCGGACTTAACTTCCTGTCGAAGTTCAATGAGACGCTTGAAGAAATCGTCTTTCGGCGGATCAATCCGGCCACTCTCAATACCAAGAATAGATTTGGTCTTCAGACTGCCTTGCGGCGCGCCGGGAGCAAAGCGAATTGCCTTCACGACTTCGGGCGTCTTGTTCGTAAGAAGTTTGGAGGCAACACAATCAGCGAGCGTGAACCATAGCGGTTCTTTTGACGTGAGGTAGTTCAAGCCGATGTTGGTTGCCTTGGACTTTCCAAATGCCGCGCGGACCGGAAGAAGGTCATCACTCGGTTTGACTTGGACAAGAGCGGTAAGGTTCCGCCATTCATCCTGACAAAGTAATTTTTCCGGCGTTGCAGTACTCAAAAACGAACGCGCCCATTCGGTTGCAGTTTCGCTATCATCGACTTTCGTTTCATCTGCGATCAGAAAGCGCCACAACCCTTGTAGCGTGTTCACAGTAGGATACATCGACAGGAAGTCGGCATAGATAACCTCCCGAACGTCGCGCCGAATACGCACTTCCGTTCGTCCGCCATAATAACTGCTCATTATGACGCCGATCAGTTCGGGGCTAAAGACGTTTTCCGTTTGACGCCAAGGCTTGATGCCCATCGCGCGCAAATACGCTTTGCCGATGGATGCCTCACTGAACACATCCATCGGACGAAGATCAGACAGCTCATGTTGTGCCAGCCTGTCGAGCAATGCCTGATAACACTCCCAAGTGCAGTGAACATCATTCCGCGCGTAATCGATGTATTTCGTTGTAAGCGGCGCGCCATGAGCTTCAGCGACAGACTTTTGCGTTTCCGTCTTCAGTAGCTTGGCGACGCTCCCCAGGCTACTCGCTCCCGTCAGCAATGCCGCCGCGAGCGTCTTCACATCCACGAAATAGCCGGGGTAGCCCGATCCATACTCCCGATGAAATTGAATGAATGCACGTCGCCGATCCACATGCCGAATGCGCAAGTTCGGTCGGTTCCGATCCCGTGATAGGGTAAAGGTGAAACCACCCTTGAAGCGGCGGTCGAATGTACGATCCTTTTTACCGTTCTCGTCTTTGCTCGTAGATCGAGAGGGCGAGACACTAAGTGCGAGACGTGACAGGTCGAAAGGAAGATTGAAGCCTACAATCGTTCCGGAAAGATCGTAGCAGCGTTTGAAAAGAATTTCTTCGGTGAAGTCCTCAAACGGCAGCAGGGGTAATCCGTGTTCGTCGGCGTATGTGCGAAGCAATTCCAATTCAGTTTTGGAGAGCGCCCCTTCGTCATAGAATAGTCCCTCATCCAGAAGGGTGCCGCCCTCTGTTCGAATGGCACCTTCATCCAGCCGATATGCACCAAACCTTAGCCGCTGGGATGTATCCGTCCGGGTTTCACAGTCGAAGGTGAGGACGGGGCCAAGCGGTTCGGGTTGCTTGGGCTTCGGACCCGCTTTCAATCTTCCCGCAAGATAAGCACGAAGCCGGATATCTATCGGCTCGATATCAACAGCAGGAGGTTCCAAATCCATGATCGCGGTCGTCTTCCTCGGGCGGTCTGCTTGCATTCTCAATTGCCGCCCGAGCAACTTCGAGCCGCGCCTTCAGGAGCTTTCTAACGGCGTGCCTGAAGCTTCCATCTACCTCTTCAAGTACGCCTGCTCCCAAATGGGTGGCAAAGAAGCCTCTTACTTCAGGTTCCTCAATATCCCGTTCATCCGGCTGCTCGGTTTCCTGAAGCTGCGTAACCAGCGCGTGATGATTTGCGCACAGATACACGGCGCGATCTGAATTTCGCTCCCGATCCACATGATGCACTTCAATCATGATGGGCCGAGACTCACCGCAAATGAAACAGGCACAATTCGGAAACGGTGAAAGCGGGTCGATCTTCATTTGCCGCCGGATCGCCTTGCTCAACTCCCGCGCAACCCCGATTTCGTGCGAAGGCTCAGGTATTGCAGGTATCAACATCCGCTCGATAGCGACACTTTCTGAAATCCTGTTCAGTTCGAACTGAATGCGTACTTCATCGACAAGGACGCGCGGTAACGTCACGCTTGTATTCTTAGCCTTCTGAGCAGATGCCGCTTCGGGGAAGTGTTTCTTATTGAGAGCATAGAGCAGCTTTGCGTGGTTGTGACACAGCCAATCCCGATGCCGAGTTCCATCATCCTCTTCAATCGATACTTCGCGGAGTACGGCTGGATTGCATGTGGGACATACCGCGCAGGTCTCATTCTGCGACCTAGTTGTGCGCTGTGCCTTCATCGCACTTTGGGTTCTCGCAAGGTAGTCGGTTTCGTTCTGAAATTCGTTCATCGTTTTACTCCTTTACGCATAGATGCTGGCCGGATTGAATTCGTCCGGCGGGAAGAGTTCAAAGAACGTGTCGAGAGACGCCAGCAGCTCATAGCGCTTTCCGTCGCGGTCTTTCACAAACTTGCGCCGCCACGGCAGAAGCTTCGAACGGTCACGAAACTTTCTGGCCGCATTTAAAGCTTCCCGGTGTTGGCGCGCGATGTGTGCCTCTTCACCTGTTGCTTCTATTCTTATCTCTCCATCAGACGTGACGATGTTCACGGAAACGGGCCGTCGATCTTCCAGGATGCGCAAGGGACGCCCGCGCTTGACTTCTACATCACCGAACGCGCGCACATAGGCTGTTAGGTTCTCTCGGTCGATCTTGAACTCCTTCGCAGCAGACCGCAGGCTGATTTCGCCTCTGCGTATCTTGACGAATGCCCGTTCAAAGTCCCGTTGCCGCTCAGGGCTGAGCCCCTCAAAGTGGGTCGGGGCCGTCTCGGGCGTCCAGCGATACCGCTTCTGTTTGGTGGGCTTCCGACTGGCCATGTCTCAATTCCTTACGCAACGTCCGGGTGCGTCCTGCACACCTCCAGGACAAGCACATATGATGCCATGAGCGTAGTTCAAGGTTTTCAGTATACGGTTCGTTTTTGACGAAAATTCACGGCATTTTTTTGCTCCGAATTTGCGCTGATTTCCTCGTCATTTTCTCAGGCGAAATTGCGAAGAAATGTGCGGCGCAAAATCCTGCCGAAGACGACCCCCGGAATGAGCCGAGATTTTTGGTGCTTTTTTGCGCGAAAAATCGCTTGAAGAACTGATCGAAAAATCGGGCGTTTTGGCTCTCATTTTGCTAGTATGGAAGTCTAATGGAGACGCCAAAAATGTTCGTAGAAACTGACCCCGAAACTTGGTCATCGCGCTCTGAATTCTGGAAGGAAAAAGCCGAAAAGAGCCCGCCCAAGCGATTGAAGCGTTCACGTCGAAAAGTGCCGATGGTTTTGTGCGGACATGGCGTTTCGTTGAAAATTCAGAACGGCGCACTCCTAGTCCGCGATGGTATTTCCCACGCGGACGGCGAGCCGAAGCAATGGCGCCTCTATCCCGGCGAACTTGATATCCCACAACGCATTATTCTGGTGGAGTGTTCTGGTGCCATGACGATGGCGGCCCTTCGATGGCTCGGGGAACAAGGCGTTACCGTGATCGATATCGACTGGCAGGGCCGCGTCGCTTCCGTGATCGGTGGAAGCGGTGTGGCTATCGATCCAGTAAAATATCTCTGGCAGGTCGAAGCGCGAGCAAATGTGAAGAAGCGACTTTCGTTCAGCGCAGAATTGGTTCGTCGGAAACTAGAAGCCAGCATCGAAACTTTGGAGGCTGTCTTTGACAACACCACGGCTCGGCAATCCGCTGTTGACTGGGCCAACAAGGGTATTGAGCAAATTGACCGAGGAAAGGTCAATGGTACGCGCGAACTCTTGGGCGTGGAGGGAGCGGCGGCAGCGAAGTATTTTGCGGCTTGGGAAGGCTTCGAAATGCGTTGGAAAAGCGTGAAACAATATCCGGTGCCAAAACCTTGGCTTTTCTACTCACAGCGCTCGTCCCTCCTGACAGGACGCAAAGCGAAGAACTGGAAAGCCGATCACCCAATCAACGCCATGCTGAATTATGGCTATGCATTTCTTGAAAGTCAGACGCGCATTCAAACCGTCAGCGACGGCTTCGATCCAATGGCGGGAATTTATCACGAGGTCAGCGAAGGTACGCCGTCCTATGTCCTTGATGTGATGGAGCCCGACCGGCCTCGCATTGATCGCGCCGTTCTGGAGTTTGTACTGTCGCAGACCTTCAGCATGAAAGACTTCTATTTGCGCAAGGATGGTGTGTGTCGGCTAGGACCGGAATTGACCCGTCACTTCGTCAGCCGAATAGAAAAGGCACTGTGAGCAATACTGAAGTTCAAACTGGAATTTGACCATCGCAGAGCGCTTTCATGTGCTTAGCAATCAATTCCGCACGCGCATCTAGGAATGCGTCGTAGTCTCCTGCAATAACTGCATCATAAGGTATCAAGTGGCTGCTAAGCCTTTGCCGAACTTCGTTTTCTCCCAGATGAGCCGCTATTGCCCTTTGTTCGATATAATCTTTTGGACTGTTGGCAGCGATCATTCGGTTTGTGGACCAAGTAATAAGTGCGCAATTCAGCGCTCTCGCCACATGCACATCGGTACGCTCCCCACCAAGAACAAAGACAGGAAAAACATGATGCAATTCGCGACGGTAATAGTTTGTCGCATCGATCTTAGCGCCGTCAGCGAAATCGTATCCGCCAGCCCGCAGACTTGCGGCGAGGATCGCACGAGGTAAACGATCTTTGCGGCCTGGCCATCCAGCCTTTAAGAGTTCGTCCTTCTCGGGAAGTGGACAAAGAAGTTCATCAAACAATTCAACTGAATTCCCGCCTAATGGGTCACGAATGAATTCGCTAATTGATTTGTAGTCTGCATAAGCGCGCGTCGCGGAAGTCTTAACGTAACGATCCGTGAAACAGGCGCGCCAGAGTGTTTTGCGAATGATGGCTCTCGCATTCCCCTCCGCATCACGTCCTTCATCAGGTACGTCCGCCCAAAGCGCACAGACAAGATAGACTGCCACATCACTCGGCAAGCTGCGATCATTGAAGATACCTTCCTGTCTGAGAAAGCCGACACCGCGTCTGAAGCCTTTCTTCACCCGCTCCCACACAGAAGCCAGCGCTTCGCCAAAATCATTATCAAGATAAGTTTTCTTTAGCGGCGCTTTTCCGATCAGCAGCGCTGCAACAGACAGGATCATGTCTTCGATCCGTCCATAGTCATTGATTGCTGGTTCGCTTTCCTTCAGCTCCAGAACCATATCATGCAGCGATTGCCCTGATGCCTCCTCTAGTTGCGCGACAACAATATCAAAGTCTTTCAGCGGTGAACCGGACGTATTCATCTTGATGAAAACGTCGAGTGCAGTTTCCCGTCCGGTTCCGACACCCAGCGACAGGAATGGGATAGCATAGTTCGCAACACGCTGACGTAGCTGGTAAATCCGTTTAGTCGCGCTCTTTATATCCACACCGGCGTCATCAAGCGCGTTTAGCCAATCGTCTGCAATGGTTTCCCCTGCCGCACCGGGCCTCAAAAGCTGAATAGGGAAAAGCCCCCGCGCGTATGTTTCCTTGGCGCTGTTAGCCCAAACAGGTTGCCTTACACCCTTTCGGTCAAAGCGCTTCACGCGCTCGATCAAGGGTAAATCGCTGTCAGCCTGATTGCCTTCATCGTCTTCGGGCACCTCTTGTTTTTCCAGCGAAACAAATACGTCGAAATCTTCGTAGTCACCTGTGAAACTACGCCATAGGGCCGTCATGCGTTGCTGACCATCTAGCAAATGGACAAGCACGCGCCCCGTCTTCTCGGGTGCTCCCACGATTGGTCTGGAATGGAAAAGCTCCTTGTCCCCAACATCCAGGACAAGAAGCGCGCCGATTGGCAAAGACGGTTTGCGCAGAATGTTTTCCAAAAGCCCGACAATTTGACGATTTCCCCAAGCCTCATGCCGTTGAAACCGAGGTAGCATGACCTGCCCTTGGCTGATCATGGAAAACCATTCCTCGATTGATTTGCTTCTGGCTTCCATGCTGTGTGTTTCCCCTTGGTGTTATTCGAGCGGCCATTTAGCCAATCAGGCCACCTTAAAATATCTGCCGTCTTCCGTAGCTTCGATCCTTCCACCTGCCGCCAGAACATCTAGTATGCCGCGTACCGTGTCTTTCTTGGCATTCTTGAAGCGGGTCGCGATGGTATCAACACTTTCGGGTTCGCGAGGCACGACAGACAAGAGCGCGCGTGCGCGGTCTCGCGTCTCCTTCGGGAAGGGTGGTTTTCCGGCATTTGCTTCCGCCGCGAACTCCGCTTCGATCTGCGCTTTAACATCTGCGAGGATCTTATTATCTGGGTTCTGATAATCTGGGCGAAGCCACTTCACGACGCCACGACGTTCTTCGGAAGCGCGTTTGAGGTTCAGCTCAACAAGACGTTCGAGAATATCTTCATCGATCAATACAGAAGGCCAGCCATAGGCTGTGAATACTGCGGCATCGATATCGTCATGCCAGGTCTTCAACACACCGATCTGCCAGCGATCATACTGTTCGCGTTCTCGCTCAGTTAGTGGCTCTGGAGCGGCCCCGTCCTGCGAGCCTCGCTCAAACTCCCGCACCCTCTCAAGTAGGTTGTATAGATTTGTCAGTGTTGCATCGGAGTGTTTTTCAATAGTCGCCTTGCGATGCGCATCCAGTCCCTCTCCAAGAGAAGTCAAATTTTGCTTCTGCGCGTCGCTTAGTTCGGGGAATGGGAATGGGTCGAAACATCTCGTTTTTTGGTAACGTGGGTCATTGCCAACACCAAGCCATCCACCTGCTGCGAGAGCCCAAGCACAATGGATACGCGATGACAAAACAGCCAACATCCAAGCTTCCGAGTGAGCGATGCAGATCAACATATTGTCCGGCAATGTTCCTTCAGGGATGAAACTGAAGAAACGGTGCTTCGATGTTTCCGTTGTCGCGATCAATCTAGGCAGACCCTTTAGCGCCGGGCGCAAATCCTTGCGGGGTTCGCCAAATACCCACCAATTCTCTCGGTAGATTTTCCGATTGTTTTGCTCCCTTTCCGGCCACACATTGTCGCGAATGTGCTGGTAGACGTCTGGAAACCTTGAACGGACCTCCGTTTCCGAAAGTCCGAAAAGGTCAATGATCATCACTCCGCGAGGTCTCTGATTGATATCCCGCCCATTGCGGTAGGGGCGAATGTGCTCTTCGAGGCCGGGGACGCGTCCGAGACCAAGTTGTTCGGCTTTTGCTGGAGATACGATAAAGCCTGAGCCATGCAATTTGACACCCGGCGAGCAGATGCGGTCGTTTGCCTTGAGCGCTCTCGCACTTGAAATCGGCGCGCCAAGTGCGAGCCGAGATCGAATTGGGCCGGATTGATATTTCAATGAAAGGCGCGGCGTGTCGGTGTTGAGTTCCTCTTCACTGATGACGGTGCCAAGCATACCCTCAATTGATCCGGCTTCCCCTACACTCATAGCGATACGCACATTGGCCCGGTCTGAACCTTTCACCCACGGATGATCATCGACGGCAAATGTAATGGAAAGCGGCGCTTTGGGATCGGACAGGTGCCGGTCGATCACTTTGCGGCCAAATACCTGAGTAATTGAATTGGTTGTGATGAACCCAAAGCTTCGCGCCTTACCTTCCCGAACACGATTGGCAGCCTTGTCCCACCAATACAGAACAAAATCTGCGCCGCCCGGCATGTGCGGATAGGCTCGCCAGACGGCTTCGGCGTATCCATCACCCAGCTCGGCGCGCATGTCCTTACCACCAATGAAAGGTGGATTTCCGATGATAAAATCAGCCTTTGGCCAGTCGGCTCGTTCCGCATTAGGATAATCGTACACTTCCACGCGCGCGCTTTCGTCCGGAACAAGATCGCCAAGCGCATTGGATCGCTTCGTCTCACCATCCCAGCGTGTGACGGATTTGCCGGACGCGTCACGCCGAAGAATAGGTTCGCCAGTCCACTTCAGGATCGCATCGCGATGCTCAATGTTGTGAAAGTCTGCAAGTACGGGATCGCGGATGAAATTCTTGCCACCCGTTTTTAGTTGCCATTTCAGATAACCGATCCAAAGGACCAGTTCGGCAATCTCCTTGGCGCGGCCGTTCTTTTCGATGCCGTGGAAATGGCTTGGGTCTACAGTCGAATATTGGATTTCGAGCGGCATGGTGCCTGAACCTTGCATCGAGGCGAGATAATCCAGAACCTCACCTTCAAGCCGCTTCATATGTTCGAAGGCGACATACAGAAAGTTTCCAGTTCCGCAGGCTGGATCGAGTACTTCGGTTGCGCAAAGCTTGGCATGGAAGCCAAGAGCAACTTTCTTTGCGTCTTCCACCGATTTCGGATCACCCTTTGTGATGAGTAAATCACATTCGGCCTGGACTGCAGCCCAGTCTTCCCGCAGTGGTTCCATGATCGTTGGAATGACCAAACGCTCAACATACGCGCGCGGCGTATAATGGGCACCGAGCTGCGAGCGCTCCTTCGAATTCAACGCCTTTTCGAGCAGCGTTCCGAAGATGGCTGGCTCCACATCGCGCCAGTCGCGGCGAGCCGCTTGATGAAGTTCACCGATCATGTCTGCGGACAGCGGCAACGCATCCGCATTCCGGAATAGGCCCCCGTTGAAGCGACGCACTGTTTCTTGCAATGAACCATTGAACCCGCCTTGGTCCATATCCTTCCACAATACCTGCAATGCGAGATGTGCTTTGTCCGGCGAAGATTGAAGACGCTGAAGGAGGTCTGTGAAGGAACGCGACGGCAATAGTTCAACATCTTCCGCAAACATTGTGAACAGGCACCGCATCAGGAACAATGCAACGCGTTCGGGCGGATATTTTTTCTCAAGCTCCTTCGCCACACGCGCCAAGCGGACCGCAACATCGTTTGTGACTTCAGCGGACCGTCGCGTGGGATCGAGCGAAAAGGGATCGGTCCAAATCGTTTTCAGGCGTTCGCGAATTTCAGACTTCAACAGATCGTTAAGCGAAATGCGATAACCGCTGCGATCCGGAAATTGCGTGTAGGCTTTACCGTCACCTGCGAAATTAGACCAAATTTCGAAAACGTGGCCCACATCGCAAATGATGATGAATGGTGGCAGTTTGTGACCATCCGGCAAGTTGCGCACATAGCCCTCAGCCTGCTGCCGCGCCGACCGCATAAGTTTGGCCCAGGTAGGCCCGTCTCTCTGTGCTGCTCCTGAAAGTTCGGTCCCGCTTTCCCCAAATTGGCTTGGCTCAGGTTGCCATTCTAGCTGGCTTCTCTTTTGGCCGTTGCGCTGTCTGGACTGCTTGGCCTCCAGAACGAAGCAATCGCGCTTGTAGAGGTCGATGTAGCGGTTGGCATCATCCGCTCTGAGGGAAATGCGCCGTTCGAATACATAGTCATTTTCAGATAGGCGCGGCACAACGGGATCGGGGCGAACTGCTCCAATGATTTCAGTGAGTTCTGCGAGAAAGAGCTTTGCGTTAGCCTGCTCACTGCCACCGCTAGGTGCCCAACGAGCGACGAATTCTTCTGGCGTCACGCCTCATTCCCCAATTCCTGCAACCTTGGATGACGGGGATCGTAGCCATTCTGGATGATTTGCCTAGCAGCAATCGGTCACACAGGATCAACAGAAGAAGCTGTTGATTGTGTCGAAGCGCTTGAGTGTTATCGGCATTTGGATGATCGCAGTCCGCTTCGATGTTGCGCGCCTTGAAGGTGTGGCGAACAAATCCATGTAGAAGGATTAAACAATGTCGCCACAAGACGCGAAGTTGTTGATAGCAAACGGTGAAAGCTTGAGTTTAGAACTCAAGGAACAGCTTGATGCCCGGAGACCCGAGAAAATTTGCAAAGAGATAGCTGCGTTAGCATCTATGCAGGGTGGTAATCTTTTTGTCGGTGTTCGCGATGATGGTTATGTTTGTGGCGTAGATAACCCAAAGCGAGTGCAAAATCAGATTGAGAATGTAATTGCAGCTCACATCGAGCCTTTGCCAATCGTTCAAATATCTCTTCTAACCATCGATGATCGCAATGTTGTCTGCGCAGCAGTTCAGACTGGCATACCGCCCGTGTATTTCTACGATGGAAGACCTTACTGGCGGATAGGTACTTCCTCAGTACCTGCAGGCCCCACCGAAGTAGAACGTTTAATTCGAAACAGTGAAGTATCTTTAGAATTGAGACGTCAAGCTGCCAAAATTGCGTCGATGACACCCGAAGATAATGTTGCTGCGGCAATTATTGGTCAGGGCGAACTTGCCACAATCAACTACGAAGAGTTGAAGGCAAGACTGATCAAAGACCTATCTGAAATCTTTATCTCTCATCCGCGTTGAGGCTTTCTAGTCGCCTACACAAAAACTCGCGCCGGTACAAGGATTGAGCTTGGCTTTATCCCCCCCGTTTGGCGGGGGAGGGCGGTGCATCAGAACTCCCGTTCTCTCCCCGTCCATTCGATGAACTGACCCGTGCGGGCGAGAGTCAGCGTGTCTGCGACATTGATGATGCCGCGGGCGACTTCTGCTGGTTTGAGGTTTGCGGTGGGTCCGCCCATATCGGTCTGGACCCAGCCGGGATCGATCAGGCAGACAGCGATGCCTTCCGGCGCAAGATCTGTCGCGAGACCCTGCATCACCTTGTTCACCGCCGCCTTCGAGGCGCGATAGGCGATCCGGTCGGATTTGGCATAGCCCATCCAGGACATCTGGCTGGAAACGGTCAGGATACGGCCGTTTTCAGATTTCCGGATATGGGGCAGGAAGGCCTCCGCCACAGCCAAAGGCGCGAGCGTGTTGATTTCCAGCGTCCGGGCGAAGCCGTCGAAATCCATGTTGAGGGTTGTCTGGTCCTCATCCGGCGGGCCGATCGTGCCGGCGTTGTTGATCAGGATATCGACAGGCGCGTCGAGGGAGCCAGCCGCAGCTGACACGGCCGCGTGGTCGGTCACGTCGAAGACGAGCGAGGTGAAGCCGGAGCCGAGTTCGGCCGCTGTCTCCTCCGCCTGGGCTTCGGTGCGCACACTGCCATAGACGCGCCAGCCTTTGTTCAGGGCTTCGCGGGCGAGGTGGAAGCCGATGCCGCGATTTGCGCCGGTGATGAGGAGGGTGGTCATGTCAAACGAGTCCCAATTGCTTCAGGGCATCCTGCACACCGTCAAACCGGGGGCGGATGTCGTCGCCGATATGGGCATGCGTGGGAATGTAGAACAGGCCGAGGTCCAGACCTTTCAGGGCGATCTCCGCACAGCGTTCCGGCATGATGACGTTGAACTCGGGCGGAATGTCTTTCGGGTCGGGCAGGCCCTGCGCGATCAGCGGCGTGAAGACGCCGCCGGGCATCAGCACGTGCAGGTCCATCCGCTCGCTGCCGAGTTCCTCGCGCAGCCATTCGGCCATGATCAGCACGCCATGCTTGCTCGCCCCATAGGCGCCGAGCCGGCTGCGCTTCACAGCCTGCGGCAGGCTGAGCGAGTTCTCGGAACCGGTGATCATCAGCCGCCCGCGCTGGCCGGTCTTCTGCAGCATGGCGTCATAGGCCTGCGCGATACGGAACGGGGCGAACATGTTGATCTCGAACAGCTGCATCGTGTCCGGCCCGAAATCCTCCTGCAGCATGCGCTTGCGCCGCCCGATGCCGGCATTGGAGCAGATGAGGTCGATCCGGCCCTTCGAGACGAACGTGTCCCGGACCAGCCGGGCCGGCGTATCGGGGTCCGACAGGTCGCAGCCGACGGCACTGCCGGGCCGGGCAAGGCCGGCGGCGACTTCGGCAGCGAGGTCCTGCTGGATGTCGGCGATCACGACATCCGCGCCCCGCGTGCTGAGGGCGGTGGCGAGGGCGGCCCCGATTCCCGAGGCGCCGCCGGTAACCAGCGCCACCTTTCCCTTGTAGTCGATCATCGCGTCCTCCCTGATTTTGCCGTTTTGCGCAGGCTATACTGAAATCCACGCGGCGGTCAGGCCCCGTGAAGATTCCATTTGTTCCGTATTTGTTCTCATGATAAAAGCGCCTCCGTAGAGTTGGGGAGCGCCCATGATCCTTGCCTTGTCCATTCGCGATTTCGTTCTGATCGACCGCCTCGATATCGAGCCGGGCGCGGGCTTTACCGCGCTGACCGGGGAGACGGGGGCGGGCAAGTCGATCATCCTCGATGCCCTGTCGCTGACGCTCGGCAGCCCGGCGGACCGGGCGATGATCCGCGCCGGGGCGGAGCAGGCCTCCGTTGCGGCGGAGTTTGCCGTGCCGCCGGGCCATCCGGTCTGGGCGGTCCTGGCCGAACACGGGCTGGAAGCCTCGCCGGACGAGACGCTGACCCCGAAACGCGTGGTGCGCGCCAGCGGCCCGGCGCGGGCCTTCGTCAACGACCAGCCGGTCAGCGCTCGCCCTGCTGGCGGAGGGGCGAGACGCTGGTCGAGATCCATGGCCAGCATGCGGCCTCGAGCCTGCTCCGGCCGTCCTCGCACCGGAAACTGCTCGACCTGTTTGCCGGCAATGAAGCCCTGCTGGATGCCTGTGCGGCGACGCATGCCGCGCGTCTCGAAGCCCGCGAAACGCGCGAACGGCTGGAGGCGGAGACCGCGGAGGCGCTGCGCATCCGCGAATGGCTCGCCGCCGCCGTCGAGGAACTCGAGCGCCTGGCCCCCGCGCCGGGGGAGGCAGCCGAACTGGCCGATACGCGCACCCGGCTGATGCAGTCCGAACGGGTCACCGAAGCGATTGCCGAGGCCGAGGACGCGCTTGCCGATGCGGAGATCGAGAATGCCCTCTCGAAAGCGGCACGCGCGGCCGAGCGGCTCTGCCGCCTGCCGGGCTTTGATGGCGCGGACCATCCGCTGGCGCATGCGGCCCGTGCCGCCGCCGACGCGCTGGAACGGGCACTGATCGAGACGAGCGAGGCCGAAGCGGCCATCGCAGCGCTCGAAAGCCTGGTCGAGCACGATACGAGCGCGCTGGATGCGGCCGAGGCGCGCCTCTTCGCCCTGCGCGCGGTGGCCCGCAAGCATTCGGTGGAGGCGGACCTCCTGCCGGACGTGCTGGACACGCTCCGCAGGCGGCTCGACCTTGTCGAGGCCGGCGAAGATGCGCTGGTGCGGGCGCGCAAGGCGGAAAGCGCGGCCAATGCAGCCTGGCATGCAGCGGCAGCGAAGCTGACCGCGGCCCGGACGGCGGCGGCCTCCCGGCTGGAGACGGCGATTGCGAAGGAACTCGCGCCCCTGAAGCTCGGCCGGGCGGTGATCCGCGTCAGTCTCTCTCCGCTCGGGGAAGAGGAGGGCGGGGCGAGCGGCGCCGACCGGGTGGAATTCGATGCCGAGACCAATCCGGGTGCCGGCTTCGGGCCGCTCCGCAAGATTGCGTCGGGCGGGGAACTGGCACGGGTCTCGCTCGCCCTGAAATGTGCCCTCGCCGAATCGGGCAGCGCGATGACGCTGATCTTCGACGAGGCGGACCAGGGCGTCGGCGGAGCGGTGGCTGCGGCCATCGGCGAACGGCTCATCCGGCTCGGCCGGACGCGGCAGGTCTTCGCCGTCACGCACTCCCCGCAGGTAGCGGCGGCAGCGCGGGCGCAGTGGCTTGTGGAGAAAGCGTCCGGCAAGTCTGGCGGCACGCGCCTGCGCGGGCTAGATGAGACGGACAGGCAGGAAGAAATCGCCCGCATGCTGTCCGGCGCCGAGATTACCGAAGAGGCGCGGGCAGCGGCCGGGAGGCTGTTGGAGGATGCATGAGCGAGGCGAGCCCGGTCGAGACCCTGACGCGCGAGGCGGCCGCGGCCGAGCTTGAGCGGCTTGCGAAACTGATCGCCGAGGCGGATGCGGCCTATTACCGGGAAGACGCGCCGCTGATGAGCGATGCGGAATATGACGAGGCCCGCCTGCGCAACGCGGCGATCGAGGCCCGTTTCCCGGACCTGAAGCGCGAGGACAGCCCGTCCGACCGGGTCGGCGCCACGGCGCACGAAGGCTTCTCGAAGGCGGCGCATGCCGCGCCCATGCTGTCGCTCGAAAACGCCTTCACCGATGAAGACGTCACCGATTTCGTCGACCGTATCCGGCGCTTCCTCGGGCTCAGTGCGGACGAGCCGGTGCTTATCACGGCGGAGCCGAAGATCGACGGGCTCTCGCTCAGCCTCACCTATGAGAAGGGCCGCCTGAAGCGCGCCGCGACGCGCGGCAATGGCGATGTCGGCGAGGATGTCACGGCGAACGCCCGTACGCTGCCGGATATTCCGCACAAGCTTGAAGGGAAGGGCTGGCCGGACTTCATCGAGATCCGCGGCGAGGTCTACATGACCAAGCAGGATTTCGCGGCCCTCAACGAACGCGAGGAAGCGGCCGGACGGAAAATCTTCGCCAATCCGCGCAACGCCGCCGCCGGCAGCCTCCGCCAGCTGGATGTGGAGATCACGAAATCCCGGCCTCTCAGCTTCTTTGCTTATGCCTGGGCCGCTGAAAGTGCGCCTTTTGCGACCTCCCAGCACGAGGCCGTGAAGGACTTCGCGAAATGGGGCTTCACCGTGAACCCGATCATGGTCCGTACGGAGACGGTCGGCGAATTGCTCGCCGCCTATCGCCGGATCGAGGCGCAGCGGGCGGACCTGCCCTATGATATCGACGGGGTCGTCTACAAGGTCGACCGGCTGGACTGGCAGCAGCGGCTTGGCTTCGTCTCTCGCGCGCCGCGCTGGGCGATTGCGCACAAGTTTCCGGCCCAGAAGGCGACCACCGAGCTGCTCGGCATCGACATCCAGGTCGGCCGCACCGGTTCGCTGACGCCGGTCGCGCGACTGAAGCCGGTCACGGTCGGCGGCGTCGTCGTCTCGAACGCGACCCTGCACAATGAGGACGAGGTTTACCGGCTCGGCGTGAAGCCCGGCGATGTGGTCGAGATCCAGCGCGCGGGCGATGTCATCCCGCAGGTGCTCCGTGTCGTGACGGAGGGCGCCGGCAAGCCCTGGCACATGCCGACGCATTGCCCGGCCTGCGGGTCGGAAGCCGTGCGCGAGACGGACGAGAAGGGCGTGCCGGACGTGGTGCGCCGCTGCACGGGCGGCCTGATCTGCCCGGCGCAGATGGTGGAGCGGCTGAAGCATTTCGTCTCCCGCAAGGCGCTCGACATCGACGGGCTCGGCGCAAAGCAGATCGAGCTGTTCCACGAACAGGGCGTGCTGAAAGGCCCGCAGGACATATTCCGCCTCGCCGCCCGGATCGAGGCCGCCGGCCTGCCGCCGCTGGAGGACTGGGAAGGCTTCGGAAAGGTCTCGGCGAAGAAGCTGTTCGACGCCATCGATGCGCGGCGCAATGTGCCCTTCGCGCGGTTCCTCAACGGGCTCGGCATCCGGCATGTCGGCGAGACGACCTCGCAGCGCTTCGCGCGTCACTTCCTGAACTGGGACGTCTTCTGGAAGGCCGTGGTCTCGGCCGCGGAAGAGGGGGAGGGCCTGGAAGACCTGATGAGCATCGACGGCATCGGCCCGGTCGCGGTCGAGGCGCTGTGCGATTTCGAGCGCGAGGCGCACAATCGCGAGATGCTCTCGGCGCTGCTCTCGGAACTGACGATCCTGGACGAGGCCCGTGCCGCCACAGATAGCCCGGTCGCCGGCAAGACGATCGTCTTCACCGGCACGCTGGAGCGGATGACGCGCGACGAGGCAAAAGCACGGGCGAGCGCGCTCGGCGCCAAGGTGGCCGGGTCGGTGTCAGCGAAGACGGATCTAGTCGTGGCGGGCCCCGGCGCCGGATCGAAGCTGAAAAAGGCCGAGGAACTCGGCGTTCAGACCATGACCGAAGACGAATGGTTCGACCTGATCGCCGGCACCTGAAGCGCCGCGCGCGGCTTACTTCCCGCCGGGGATCAGCTTCTGCAGCAGGGTCCGTTTCGGCGCCGACGTTTCCAGCATGATGCCTTCCGACGTCATCAGCTGATAGGCCATCTTGTACCAGTCCGAGTCCGGATAGTTGTAGCCGAGCGTTGCCGCGGCCTCGGTCGCCTGCGGGCGCATGCCGAGCGTCATGTAGGCCTCGACCAGGCGGTAGAGCGCTTCCTCGGCATGCGAGGTGCGGTCATAATTCTTCACGACAGAGCGGAAACGGTTGATCGCGGCCAGCGTCTGGTTCGAGCGCAGGTACCAGCGGCCGACTTCCATTTCCTTGCCGGCGAGCTGGTCGTTGACCATGTCGAGTTTCAGTTCGGCGTCGCGCGCATATTCGCTGTCCGGGAAGCGGCGCAGCACGTCCTGCAGCGCGGTGCGGGCCTGCTCGGTCATGCCCTGGTCGCGGCCGACATCGACGATCTGCTCGAACTGGCTGATGGCGATGAGGTAGTAGGCGTAGGCCGCCTCGGAGCCGCCCGGGTGCAGCGAGATGTAGCGCTGCGCGGCCGAGATGGCCTCGTCATAATCGTGGCGCTGGTAATGGGCATAGGCCGTCATCACCATGGCCTTGCGGGCCCACTCGGAATAGGGGTGCTGGCGCTCGACTTCGTTGAACAGGAGGATGGCCTGTTCATAGTCGTGCTTGTCGAGCTGCTGGCCGGCCAGATTGTAGAGCTGCTCCACAGGACGCTCGACATAGGCGAGTTCGTTCTGGCGCTTTTCCCGGCTCTGGCAGGCCGTCAGGCTGACGGTGACTGCAATCAGGGCGAGGGCGAGGGGCTTGGCAGGCTTCATGGGCTCCGGCGCGCTTTCTGCTGTTCTTGTCGCCCTTGATTAGCGCGAACCCGCCCGGTTTTCCAAGGAACTTTCACAGGGCAGGGCCCGTATCGGGGCCTGCATTACGGAGATGTCAGGAAGCGGGCCTAGAGGGCCGCGCCGGCGCGGACGGATTCCATGGCCTCGGCCATGTCCTCGTCGGTTTCCCAGCACCAGGCCTCGGGCGAGGCGAGCAGCTTGCGCACCAGCTTGTTGTTCAGCGCATGGCCCGGCTGCACGGCATCATAGGCCCCGGCTATCGGGGCACCGGCCAGCATGAGATCACCCACCGCATCCAGCATCTTATGACGCACGAATTCGTCTTCGATGCGCAGGCCTTCGGGGTTCATGATCGCTTCGTCGTCATCGATGACCACGGCGTTGTCGAGCGAGCCGCCGCGCGCCAGCCCCATGCTGCGCAGCATTTCGACGTCGCGGGCGAAGCCATAGGTGCGGGCAAAGGCGAGGTTGCGGGCGAACATGCCCGGCGCAAGGCGCATGGCCATCTGCTGCACGCCGATGACATTGTTGTCGTATTCGATGCGGGCGCGCAGGGTGAGCTGCGTGTCGGGCGAGGGGGAGAGCGTCGCGCGCTTCGGCCCGTCGACGATCTCCACGGTTTCGAGAATGCGGATCCGGCGGCGGGGCGTGCCCTGCGCCTTCAGGCCGGCCTGCATCAGCAGCTCGCAATAGACCGCGCTGGAGCCGTCCATGATCGGCACTTCCGGCCCGTCGATCTCGACGATCAGGTTGTCGATGCCGACGCCGCAGATGGCGGCCATCAGGTGCTCGACCACCGCGACGGAAATGCCGTCCTCGTTCGAGATCGTGGTGCCGAGCTGGGTGTCGGAGACGTTGTCGGCATGGGCGAGGATTTCGGCATTGCGAACGCCGAGATCGGTGCGGCGGAACACGATGCCTGTACCGGCCGGGGCCGGCTTCAGGACGAGGCGGGCTTTCTCACCGCTGTGGACGCCGATACCGGCGCACATGGCGGGCCGCTCGATGGTCTGCTGCATTTCCATGCCAATTCTACTCACAACTGCCCCAGGAAACCTGCATTCCTTGTGGGGGCAGGCCTTCGCACACGCAAAACACGGCTTGTTTCCGCGTGTTACAAAACGGGCCGCATCTTGCGATACGGCCCTGATTAAATTGAGTTTTAAATGTAACGGGTTAACCCCGCCTGACTGTTATTTCACGCTCCCGGAACAGCCGGGATCAATGATTGGCGGAACGGCGCAGGAAGGCCGGAATTTCGAGGTCCGCATCGTCGAACGGAGCGGGCGCGGGATGGTCGTCAGGCGAGGAGACGATCGGCGCCGGGGTGGCGTCGGCCGGGGTGTCGTCGTTTTCGCCCTGGGCGCCACGGCGCCAGCCGAACAGGTTGGCAAAGCCGGAGCCGCCCTGCTCGGATTTCGGCTTGTCGGCGACGGGGACGTCGCGGCGGGCGGAGAACACGGAATCTGCGGTCACTTCTTCGTCTCCTTCTTCGCCTTCATAGGGGTTTTCGCGCGCGCTGGCGGCTGCCGGGGCAGAGCGGTGGGTGATGATGGTCGGGCGGTCGTCGTCATGGGCAGCCGGCAGGAAGGCGTCTTCGTCTTCCGGCTCGGCATAGGTGCCCGCGTCGAATTCGGCTTCGGCTTCCAGTTCGGGCTCCGGCTCGGTCACCGGCTGGGCGATCGGCTGGCGGACACTGGTCTGCGCGGCGGGCTGCTGTGCCGGGCGGGCGGCGAAGCCTGCCTCGACGCCGGCGGCGATCACGGAGACACGGATGCGGCCTTCCAGTTCGGTGTCGAAGGCCGAGCCGAGGATGATGTTCGCTTCCGGGTCCACTTCGCGGCGGACTTCGTTGGCGGCCTCGTCCAGCTCGAACAGGGTCATGTCATAGCCGCCGGTGATGTTGATGAGCACGCCCTTGGCGCCCTTCATCGAGATATCGTCCAGCAGCGGGTTGTCGATGGCCTGGCGGGCGGCTTCCAGCGCGCGGTTCTCGCCGGTGGCCTCGCCCATGCCCATCATGGCCGTGCCCATGCCGCGCATGATCGAGCTGACATCGGCGAAGTCGAGGTTGATCAGGCCCGGCATGACCATCAGGTCGGTGATGCCGCGCACGCCGGAATAGAGCACGTCGTCGGCCATGCGGAAGGCTTCGGAGAAGGTCGTGCGGTCATTGGCGATGCGGAAAAGGTTCTGGTTCGGCACGACGATCATCGTGTCGACGCGGTCGCGGATGGACTCGAGGCCGCTCTCTGCGACGTTCATGCGGCGGTTGCCCTCGAAGCCGAACGGCTTGGTGACGACGGCGACGGTGAGGATGCCCATTTCCTGCGCGGCGCGTGCGATGACGGGTGCAGCGCCCGTGCCGGTGCCGCCGCCCATGCCGGCGGCGATGAACACCATGTGCGCGCCTTCGAGGTGCGACTTGATCTCGTCCATGGATTCTTCGGCGGCCTTCTCGCCCACTTCCGGGCGGGCGCCGGCGCCGAGGCCGGAGGTCGTGACGGGGCCGAGCTGGATGCGGGTGTCGGCTTTCGAGCGCGAGAGGGCCTGCGCATCGGTATTGGCCGCGATGAACTCGACGCCCTGGAGGTTCGCCTCGATCATGTTGTCGACAGCGTTGCCACCGGCACCGCCAACGCCAAAGACCAGGATCCTGGGCTTCAGTTCATAATTCATCGCATCCCTCACTTCACTCTACTCGTCGCGGACCCCTGCCGTGGGTCACCATGGCGTGATGCGGCTAAGAAGCAGTTAAGTGGGGTGAAACAGGCTCAGAAATTTTCTTCGAGCCAATGGAACACCTTGTTCACCATGCCGCTTCTCGACTCTGGTCCGTCCTTGCGCGATGCAGCAGCAGCCCTCGCTGCATCAGCAAACCCCAACTCGGAGTACAGTAACAGACCCGACGCGGTCGAGAAAGCAGGTGTTGCCAGTGTTTCGCCAAGAAATTCAGCGATGGTCGGACGGCCCAGCCGTACTGGCGCCTGCAGGATGCGCGTGGCGACATCGCGCACGCCCGGCAGCTGCGACGCCCCGCCCGTGAGCACCACGCGGCGAGGGAGTACTTTCCGTACACCACTCGATTCCAGGGTTTTCTGGACCAGTTCGAAGGTTTCCTCGATCCGTGGGGCGATGATCTCGGCGAGTTGGCCGCGCTCCATGCGCGTCGCCTGCAGCCGGCCGTCATCGCCGAGGCGCGGCACCTCGATCCGTTCGGCAAGGCCGGGGCCTTCGAGATTGGCGGTGCCATAGACGCTCTTCAGGCGCTCGGCGGCAGCGAAAGTCGTGCCGAGGCCCTGCGCGAGGTCGGCGGTCACATGCGCGCCGCCGGCGGGCACGAGGCCCAGCCAGGCCGGAGAGCCGTTCAGGTAGACCGACACGGCGGTCACGCCCGCACCCATGTCTATACAGATGGCGCCGTTCTCGATCTCGTCGTCGATCAGCGTACCGGCCCCGCTCGCGATGGAGGAGGGGATGAGGGCGGTCACGCCGAGATGCGCCCGGCCGACGCATTCGACGAGGTTCTTCACGATGGATTTCGGCGCCGTCACGACCGAGAGCAGGATGCCGAGGTCGGCGGCGTACATGCCCTGCGGTTCGCGCACGCCTTCCTGGTCGTCGACCCGGTAGGCGACCGGCCAGGCCGCGAGGATGTCCTCGCCCTTTGCCGGCACCTTGGCGAGGGCCTGCGCCTGGATGCGGCGCACGTCTTTCTGGGTGATCTCGCGTGCGCCGATCTCGATCTGCGCGGTGACGAGTGTCGAGGCGAGCTTCTGGCCGGTGATGCCGAGCATCACGCTGGTGATCTGTTCGCCGGCCTCGCGCTCGGCGTCTTCCACGGCAAGGCGGATCGAGCGCTCGAGGCCTTCCATGTCGGTGATCGTGCCGCCGGTGAAGCCGCGCGACTGCTGGCGCCCGGCGCCTAGAATGCGGAAGCTGCGCGGGCCGGACCCGTCATTGCGGCCGATCAGGCAGGTGATCTTGGAACAGCCGATGTCCAGCGCCGCCACCGTGCCGGTCTGGGAACGGCCCATACGGGGGGCGCGGCGGGACTGGACATTGGCCATTACGAACGCGCCGCCTCTTCACGGGCCTTGAAGTCCGGCACGTTGACGGGGTCGAGATAGACGCGGCCGGCATTGCGCAGGTCGATCTTCTTGAGCGGGCGCTGCATCAGGGCGGTCCGCACCTGCAGTTCGGTCAGCCGGTCGAGCGCGCTTGGCAGCTGCACGTCTTCCGGCAGGCGGACGGTGGCGCCGGAAATCAGGCGCATGTCCCAGCGGCGGTCATTGATCCGGGTCGCGATGGCGAGGTCGCCGGTGACGACCGGCGCATCGGCCAGCGCCTTGACGAGGGCAGGGGCGGCTTCCGGCGCGCCATGGCCGGCAATGCGGACAAGGTCCGGATGATCGTCGGCATGTTCGTCCGGGATGACGCGGCCGAGGCCGTCGACCACGGTCCACTCCGTGCCGTCATGCCAGAGCGCCACCGGCTCGGCGGCGTCGGCGATGATCACGACCTGGTCCGGCCAGAGACGGTGCACGCGCACGTTCAGCACCTTGTGGGTGCTCTCGACGCGGCGGCGGATGATGTAGGGATCGGCGCGGAACATGTTCTCGCCGGGCTCGATCATGGCGGCGTCGCGGACTTCCTGCTGCAGGGCCGGGTCCTGCTCGAGGCCGAGCACGGCCACCTCGTTCACGGCGACGCCGGCCATGCGGGCGCTGTCGTCCATGAAACCGGCGAAACGGTTCTCGATCTGCGACATGGATCCGCCCATCCAGGCGGCCAGCGCCACGACGATGGCGATCAGCATGACCAGGCCGAACAGGACGGACGAAACGCGCACTTCCTCGCCCGTCACCTCGTCGACGAAGGTGACCGGTTCGCGCCGGCGCTTCGGAACGGTTTCGTTACGGGTTATCTTCGGCATGAAGCATCCTCGATCATCCAGGCGACCAGGTCTTCGAAGCTCATGCCAACGAAGGCGGCCTGTTCGGGGACAAGCGAGGTGGGCGTCATGCCAGGCTGGGTATTTGTTTCCAGGATCACGAGCCGGTCTCTCTTGTCGTCGTAGCGAAAATCGGATCGCGTCGCGCCCCGGCAACCGAGGGCCTGATGCGCACGCAGGGCGAAATCCATCGCCTTGGCCGTGATATGCTCAGGCAGGTCGGCCGGGATCACATGTTGCGATCCACCAGCCGAATATTTTGCATCGAAATCGTAATAGTCCCTTAAGGTCGTGATCTCCGTGACAGCCAGAGCGCGGTCGCCCAGCACAGCGACGGTCAGCTCCCGGCCGGGAATGAATTCCTCGGCCATGAGATAGTCGCCATAACGCCAATGTTCCGGCTGCAGCTCGCGCGGCGGGCCATTGGCGCCTTCGCGCACGATGAGGACGCCGAAACTGGAGCCTTCATTGACCGGTTTGACCACGTAGGGCGGCTTCAGCGGATGGTTCGCGGCGGCCTCTTCCCGGGTGACCTGCTTGTCCTCGGCTACCGGAAGCCCGGCAGATCTGTAGACGGCCTTGGATTTCAGCTTGTCCATGGCAAGCGCCGAGGCGAGCACACCGGAATGGGAGTAGGGCAGGCCCATGATCTCGAGGAGGCCCTGCACGCAGCCATCCTCGCCCCAGGGGCCGTGCAGGCCGTTCAGCACGGCGTCCGGCTTCACCTCGGCGAGCTGGGCGGCAAGGTCGCGCCCCGCATCGATGCCGATCGCGTCATAGCCAGCGGCCTTGGCCGCGCGCAGCATCTGCTTTCCCGACGAGAGAGAGACCTCACGTTCGGAGGACCAGCCGCCATAAATGACTGCGACGCGCTTCATCTGCCTGTCTTTCCTGCTCTGGCGAATCCTAAGCGGGAATCGCCTGTTTCCCGTTAGTTTCTGCTTTCTGGGAGTGAATAGGGGCTTAAGCGAGGCGCCGGGGCGGCAACTGGCGTGCGGATTACGAAAAAGTCATGCCGGGGGCCTCTTGCGCCAACCTGACTACATCAGTAGTCAATATCGAATATCGAAAAAGTTGAGTGACTGGCGGGGGCGCCGGTTCCTCTACGCAGACGGAGCTTGGAGGAGGCACCCGTGGCTGTGAGCCGTACCCTATTGCCTGGATTCGCCGTGTTGGCCGCAGCATCCCTGATCGCGGTACCGGCCTTTGCCGAACCCGATGCCGGATCGCCGGTGTCTTCGCGGACGAGCTATACGCCGGCCGACTTCGCCCAGTACAATCCGCGCACCGCGTTCGACATGGTTGCCCGCATTCCGGGTTTCTCCATCCAGGGCGACGATGACGGCTCGCGCGGCTTCGGCCAGGCGAACGGCAATGTCCTGATCAACGGCCAGCGCGTGTCCGGCAAGGCGAACGGCGCGGAGGCGGCGCTCGGCCGGATTTCCGCCGCCAAAGTCACCCGGATCGACCTGGTCGATGGCGCGGCGCTCGACATTCCCGGTCTGGGCGGCCAGGTGGCGAACGTCATCACCGACGGTGAGGGCGGCATGTCCGGCACCTGGCGCTGGAAGTCCCGCGTACGGGAAAACCTGACGCCATACTTCCATGAAGGCGCACTCACCCTGTCCGGCGGGCGCGAAGCCCTGAGCTGGAGCCTCGAGGCGAGCAGCTTGCCGGAACGCGGCGCCAATTCCGGCTGGGAAACGATCACCAATGGCAGCGGCCTCGTCATCGAGCGCCGCGACGAGAACTACAAGCGGATCGCCGACAATGCGTCCGTGTCCGGATCGGTGGCCTGGAAGCCGCCGAGCGGAGTCGTGGCAAACCTCAATGGCCGGGTGGGCATCTACCAGTCCGACGAGAAGGAGGCCTCGAAGACCTATATTGCCGGCGGGCCGGAAGGCCGGCGCCTCTACCTCGGCGGCGAGGATGAATGGAATGCCGAATTCGGCGGGGACTATGAATTCGGCCTCGGGCCGGGTCGCCTGAAGGCGATCGGGCTCATCCGGCGCGAGCACAGTCCGACCACGAGCAATTTCACCGCCGGCACGCTCGACGGCACGATGGGCGTCCAGTCCCGCTTCCTGCAGACGGTCGACGAGGGCGAATATATCACCCGCGGCGAATACGCCCTGTCGGCCGGGCAGGGACGCGACTGGCAGGTCTCGCTGGAGAATGCCTTCAACTTCCTTGACGCCGAAGCCGCGCTCAGCCTCGCCGAGAATGGCGGTCCGCTTGTCGTGGTGCCGCTCGACGGGGCGAATTCCCGCGTCGAGGAGACGCGCTGGGAAGCGGCCGTCACGCATGGCCGGGCACTCACGCCGAAACTGCGCCTTCAGGTCTCCCTTGCTGCGGAATATTCCGAACTGTCCCAGTCCGGCGACCATGTGAACGTGCGCGAGTTCACACGGCCGAAAGGCTTTGCGAGCCTCTCCTGGCAGACCGATCCGACGCTGAAGCTGACGACCCGCCTCGAACGCGAAGTCGGCCAGCTCGACTTCTTCGATTTCATCTCGTCCGTGAACCTCAATGCCGAGAACGGCAATGCCGGCAATGCCGAGATCGTGCCGCGTCAGGCCTGGACGCTCAGCCTGCAGGGCGAGAAGGACTTCCGGTCCTGGGGCGCCGCAACGATGAAGGTCTATTATTCCGATATCGAGGACATCGTGGACCGCGTGCCGATCGGCAATGGCGACGGACCGGGCAATCTCGATTCGGCCTGGGAGGCCGGGGTCACCTTCGACGGCACGCTGAAACTGGCAAGGCTCGGCATTCCCGGCGCGGAGCTCCAGTCTTACGTCGAGGTCAACCATTCCGAAGTGACCGATCCGCTGACCGGAGAGACACGGCGGATCAACGACACGCAGACCTTCTACTACAATCTCGAGTTCCGGCAGGATGTTCCGGGTACGGACTGGGCCTGGGGCGGCCTCTATGAACGCAACGGGCCTTTTGACTACTGGCAGCTCGGCGAGCATGGCCGCGATTCCCGCCCGCCCGGCTATTCCTACATGTTCGTCGAGAACAAGGACGTGTACGGCATGACGGCGACGCTGGCGGTTGGCAACCTGCTGAACCAGGCGGATGTCTTCCGGCGCGAGATATACGAGCCGAACCGGCTTGCCCAGGTCGCACGGATCGAGGACCGTACCCGCCGCTTCGGCCCGATTGCCGTGTTCGAACTGAAGGGAACCTTCTAGCGCGCCTCGCTGGCAAGCCGCCCGATCCGGCGCACTTCCCAGCGCAGCTGGACGCCCTGCGTGTCCAGCACGCGCGCGCGGACGAGTTCGCCGAGGGCTTCGAGGTCAGCGGCTGTCGCGTCGCCTGTATTGATCAGGAAGTTGCAGTGCATGGGCGAGACCTGTGCGCCGCCCACTTTCAGGCCGCGGCAGCCGGCCGCGTCGATCAGTTTCCAGGCCGATCGCTGGTCCGGTGTGCCCGGCGGGTCGGGATTGGCGAAGGTCGAGCCGGAGGTCTTCTCCCTGATCGGCTGGGTCTCGGCCCGGCGTGCCTGCAGCGTTTCGATGTCGCCGAGGATCTTCGCCGGTTCGTCCGTATCCGTGCCTTCAAGGACGAGACGCGTGACGATCAGGTCATCCGGCAGGTCGGTATGGCGGTAGGAAAAATGCGCTTCCGGCAGGACACCCGGCCGGCCCGGACCGCGATAGGAAACCGGCGTTCCGTCGCGGCGGAAGCCGTGCAGTTCGACCAGCACGTCGCGCAGTTCGCGGCCGTAGCAGCCGGCATTCGTCCGCGTCGCGCCGCCGACCGAGCCCGGAATGCCGGACAGGAATTCAAGTCCGCGGATCCCATTCGCCGCCGCAGCCTTTGCCACGGCGAGATCCAGCGCGCCGGACCGGGCCGAGAGCTTCGGGCCGTCGAGCGCCCCGACCTCGCCCCAGTACTTGCCCATCAGGCGGACAACAACGCCTTCTACCCCGCCGTCGCGGACGATCACGTTGGACCCGACGCCCAGCACGGTCACTGGCACGGCCGGGTCGAGCGCCGTCAGGAAATCGCCGAGATCGTCTTCGTCGGCTGGCAGGAACAGGGCGTCCGCCGGCCCGCCCACCCGGAACCAGGTATAGGGCGCCAGCGGCGCATTCTCGAGAATCTTGCCGCGCACGCGGGGAAGGGGAAACGCCGTCATACGCTGGCGTTCCCCCGACTTGGGCGGGAAGTCAAGCGGGGGCACTTGTTGCGCAGGTTCTGCTCGAATTCAGCAATGCGGAGGAACTTCGCGCCGGTCCGTTCCGCAAGCATTCGGCTGAGTGTGGATTTTCCGGAACCCGGCAGGCCAGACATCATGACCAGCCGGGGCATCAGGCGTCAGGCCCCCTGGTGGCTCAGGGCGCCGTGGCAATGCTTGTATTTCTTGCCCGAGCCGCAGGGGCAGGGCGAGTTGCGCGGCGTGTTCGACCAGTCGTCCTCGGCCTGGTGCAGGGCCGGGCCGGGCGGCTGGGTCGCATCGTCCGGGTCCATCTCGTTGACGCCCGTATCGGGATCGAGATGGGTCTCGTGCATCTTCGGTGCAGCCGGGGCCGGAATCGGTGCGGGGGCCGGAATCGGTGCCGGACGCTGCTGCGGCGGCATCTGGACCGGGCGCGGCGCCTGTTGCGGCTGGCCTTGCTGGGCCGGCGGCTGGACGCGAATATGCATCAGCGAACGGGTCACCGTCGCGCGCAGTTCTTCCAGCAGGCCGTGGAACAGGTTGAAGGCCTCGGTCTTGAACTCATTCAGCGGGTCGCGCTGGCCGTAGGAGCGCAGGTGAATGACCGAGCGCAGCTGGTCGATCATCTGCAGGTGCTCGCGCCAGCGCAGGTCCAGGACCTGCAGGAGGACCTGCTTCTCGATCCGGTGCATCTGGTCCGGGCCGACCGAGGCGGTGATCATCTCGTAGACCTTGCCGACGGCTTCGCGGATGCGCTGGGCGATTTCCTTGTTGGCGACGCCTTCCTCAGCGGCCCACTGGTCGACCGGCAGGTCGATCGCGAAGTCCATGCGCAGGGTTTCGCGCAGGCCGGCGATGTCCCATTGCTCCGCATACGCCTTTTCCGGCATCGTGCGGGTCACGAGCGCCTCGATCACGTGTTCGCGCATGTCCGCGATGACGTCCGACACGTCGGCGGCACGCATGAAGTCCATGCGCTGCTCGAAGATGGCCTTGCGCTGGTCGTTGATCACGTCGTCATACTTGAGGACGTTCTTGCGGATCTCGAAGTTGCGCTGTTCGATCTTGCGCTGCGAGGTCTCCATCGCCTTGTTCATCCAGGGATGGGTGATGCCCTCGTCTTCCTTGATGCCGAGGCGGCGCATTACGGCGTCCATGCGCTCGGCCGCGAAGATGCGCATCAGGTCGTCTTCGATGGAGATGTAGAATTTCGACTTGCCGGGGTCGCCCTGACGGCCCGTCCGGCCGCGCAGCTGGTTGTCGATGCGGCGGCTTTCGTGACGCTCCGTACCCAGAACGTAGAGGCCGCCCGCATCCAGCGCGCGCTTCTTTTTCACTTCGATGTCGGCCTTGATCTGCGAGGCCATGAGCGAGGTTTCACCCTCGGTCAGCTCGCGGCCGAGCTCGGCTTCCTTCTTCGCCTTCTCCTGCTCGAGGCGCATATCGAAGTTGCCGCCGAGCTGGATGTCGGTGCCGCGGCCGGCCATGTTGGTGGCGACCGTCACGGCGCCGGGCACGCCGGCCTCGGCAACGATATGGGCTTCCTGCTCGTGGTGGCGCGCGTTCAGGACCTTGTGCGGGATCTTCGCGGCGGTCAGCAGGTTGTCGAGGATTTCCGATTTCTCGATCGAGGCGGTGCCGAGCAGGATCGGCTGGCCCTTGGCGTGGCACTCGCGCACTTCCTTGACGATCTCGGCATATTTCGCCTTGGCGGTGCGGTAGACGACATCGTCCTCGTCGATCCGCTGGATCGGGCGGTTGGTCGGCAGGTCGACCACTTCAAGCTTGTAGATGTCGGCGAATTCGTCGGCCTCGGTCAGCGCCGTACCGGTCATGCCGGCGAGCTTCTTGTAGAGGCGGAAATAGTTCTGGAAGGTGATCGAGGCGAGCGTCTGGTTTTCGGGCTTGATGTCGACCCTTTCCTTCGCCTCGATGGCCTGGTGCAGGCCCTCGGAGAGGCGGCGGCCTTCCATCATCCGGCCGGTGAACTCGTCGATGAGCATCACCTGGCTGTCCTTGACGATATAGTCCTTGTCGCGGGTGTAGAGCTTGTGCGCGCGCAGGGCCTGGTTGGCGTGGTGGACCAGCGTGATGTTCGACGGTTCCCAGAGCGAGCCTTCGAGCATGCCGCCCTCGGCGAGCCAGGCCTCGATCTTTTCCATGCCCGGTTCGGTATAGGTGACCGAGCGCTGCTTCTCGTCGAGCTCGAAATCCGTGTCCTCGAGGCGCGGGATCATCGCATCGATCTTGATGTAGAGGTCGGAGCGGTCGTCGGTCGGGCCGGAAATGATCAGCGGCGTGCGCGCTTCGTCGATCAGGATCGAGTCGACCTCGTCGACGATGGCGAAGTGGTGACCGCGCTGGGCCATCTGCTCCAGCGCGTACTTCATGTTGTCGCGCAGGTAGTCGAAGCCGAATTCGTTGTTGGTGCCGTAGGTGATGTCGGCGGCATAGGCTTGCTTGCGCTGCTCGTCGGTCACGCCGTGGACGATCACGCCCGTGGTCATGCCGAGGAAGCCGTAGATCTGGCCCATCCATTCGGCGTCGCGGCGGGCGAGGTAGTCGTTCACGGTCACCACGTGCACGCCCTTGCCTTCGAGCGCGTTCAGGTAGGCGGCCAGCGTCGCCACCAGCGTCTTGCCCTCACCGGTACGCATCTCGGCGATGGCGCCGGAATGCAGGATCATGCCGCCCATCAGCTGCACGTCGAAGTGGCGCATGCCGAGGGCGCGCCGGGCGGCCTCGCGGGTCACGGCGAAGGCCTCTTCAAGGAGCGAATCGAGCGAGGCGCCGTCAGCGAGGCGTTTGCGGAATTCGGCCGTCTTGCCCTTGAGCGCGCTGTCGGAGAGCGCTTCCATCATGGGTTCGAGGGCATTGATGCGATTGACGCGGGCGCGCAGGGGTTTCAGCTTGCGGTCGTTGACGGAACCGAAAATCTTGCGGGCAACGGAAAACATATCAGACTGTACCAATCAGGTCCGGGGCGAAGAAAAAGAAATCCTGGCCGCGTGACCGTACAGGATGCTCGCGGGTTCTCCCACCGATTAACACCGGCCGAACCCTCTCGACCAGTGTGCGGGTGAGACTTAAGAACGCCGCAAAGGGGTGTCAATGCGGCGCCATCAGACAGCTGGAGTGATTACTGTGTTGAATCTGAAGGCCTTGCGCGGCTCGCCGCGTCTCATTTTTGCCAGCCTCGCCGTTCTGGCTGCGACAGCCTGCAGCGCACCGAAGGAAGAAGAGGTGCCGGTGCAGGTCGAAGGGGCAACCGCCGCCCTTGTCAACGGCGAGAAGATTTATGTCAGCGACGTCGAACTCGAGGCCGTCGCCAGGGGGCTCGTCCCGGCCGGCCAGAAGATCGCCGCGGGCGATCCGGACTATGAAACCGTGCTGAGCCAGCTGGTCGACCAGAAGTTGATGGCGCAGGAGGCGCTCCGCCGCCGCCTCGACAAGGACCCGGCCGCCAAGCGACGCCTGCAGATGGCGGAGGAGCGCATCCTCGGCAATCTTCTTGTCGAGAACCTCGTTTCCGAAGATGTCACCGAGGCCCAGATCGAAGCCATGTATCAGGAGCAGGTGACCCTGCAGCAGGACGATGACGAGGTCCGCATCGCCCATATCCTCGTGCCGACGCAGGACGAGGCCCAGGCCCTGTTCGACCGGATCCAGAACGGCGAGAGTTTCGAGAGCCTTGTCATCGGCCATTCCAAGGACAGTGCCACACGGATGGAGGGCGGCGACCTCGGCTATGTCTCGCCGAACGACGAGCCGGCCCCGTTCCCGCTCGTGATCGCCAATACCGGCACCGGCGAGGTCGCTCCGCCCTTCGAGTCGGCCGACGGCTGGCATATCGTGAAAGTGAAGGACCGCCGCTCGCGTCCGCCCAAGACGCGCGAGGAAATGCGGCCCGACATCGTCACCTTTCTGACGCTCGAACAGATCTCCAAGATCCTCCGCCGCCTGCGCGCCGAAGCGCAGATCCAGCAGGGAGAGCCGGGTCTCGACGCCGGGGCCGCAACGCCTTACAGGCTTCCCGACACCGGGCCCGGAGCGGCGCCGGAAGAAGAGAAAACGCCCCCTGCGCCTGAAGGAACCGAGCTTTGAACCTGACGCCCTCGCCATTCGCCGTGCCCTTTCCGAGCCTGCCGGACGTGAAGGGCGTGCGCGCCGCAACCGGTTCGCGCGGTTTCTATGCGCGCCGCGGCGTGACGCGCGATGACGTGTTCCTCTTCGCGTTCGACGAAGGCACAACCTGTGCGGGTGTCTACACGGTCTCGCGCACGGCCTCGGCCGACGTCCTCTGGTGCCGCGAGGCGCTTCAGACCGGCGGTGGCATCGCGCGGGCGCTGGTCGCCAATTCGGGCAATTCCAACGCCTTCACCGGGCCGAAGGGCAAGCTGAAGAACGAGGCGACGCTGAAGGCCATGACCGAGGCACTCGGCGTGCCGAAGGCGCAATGCTTCCTTGCCGCAACCGGCGTCATCGGCGAGCCGCTGGCTGATCCGAACTTCGTCGGCGCCATCGTGCCGGACCTCGCCGCCAGCCTCGGCGCCCCCGACTGGGAGAAGGCCTGCCGCGCGTTCATGACCACGGACACGTTCGCCAAGGGCGCCGGTACGTCCCTGGATCTCGACGGCCACACCGTGAACTTCGCCGGCATCGTGAAGGGCTCGGGCATGATCGCGCCGAACATGGCCACAATGCTCGCCTATGTCTTCACCGACGCGGCCATCGCCCATGATGTGCTTCAGGACCTTCTCGAAGAGATCACGGACGAGACCTTCAACTCGATCACCGTCGATGGCGATACGTCCACGTCCGACACGCTGATGGTCTTTGCCACCGGCAAGTCCGGCATGGCACCGATCACGTCGCGGGACGATCCCCGCCTCGACGCTTTCGCCATGGCGCTGCACTCGGTCTGCCTCGAACTTGCACAGCTTGTCGTGAAGGACGGGGAAGGGGCGCAGAAATTCGTCACCGTCCAGGTCGACAATGCCGCCTCGTATCTCTCGGCAAAGATCATCGCCTGCGAGATCGCCAATTCGCCCCTGATCAAGACCGCCATCGCGGCGGGCGATGCGAACTGGGGCCGGATCGTCATGGCAGTCGGCAAGTCGCTGGAGCCGATCTGCCTGGAAGAACTCGCCATCTGGTTCGACGATGTCCAGGTCGCACGGGACGGGGCCCGTATGCCGGACTATAGCGAAGAGGCCGCGAGTGCCGTGTTCGCGAAACCGGAACTGACGATCCGGGTCGATGTCGCCGCCGGAGACCAGTCGGCCACGGTTTGGACCTGCGACCTCACGCACGGCTACATCGACATCAACGGCGCCTACCGGACATGACCCGCCGGCTCGTCCTGGTCGTCGCCGCAGCACTCTATAATGACAAGGGCGAGATCCTCCTGGCACAGCGGCCGGAGGGCAAGCAGCTCGCGGGCCTGTGGGAATTCCCGGGCGGCAAGGTCGAGCCCGGCGAGACGCCCGAGGCGGCCCTTGTCCGCGAACTGCACGAGGAACTCTCGATCACGGTTAATGAATCGGAACTCGAACCGATCACATTCGCCAGTCACACTTACGCGGAGTTTCACCTCCTGATGCCATTATACCGGTGTCAGGCATGGTCAGGCGAAGTGTGTCCGCGCGAGGGTCAATCCATCGCGTGGGTCTCTCCGGGGGACTTGTTTGACTACCCGGCCCCACCGGCAGATTTGCCACTGTTCGGGGTGTTGTCGGGCAAACGCGCGACGGAGGGATCATGAAGGCCGCACGTAAACAGTTTGCTCGTTTTCTCGCGGATGACCGCGGGGCGACGGCTATCGAATACGCGCTGATTGCCGGAATCATGGTGATTGCAGTCGTCGGCGGCGCAACCGCCATCGGCACAGGCGCCAGCTCAAGCTTCAGCAACGCTGCAGACAGCTTCCCGGCCTAGGACGCGCCGGGTTCGTTCCGATTGTCCTGCCGGCGTACCGCGTCGGCGAGGCTCGCCTTTGCAGACCCCGGCTTCAGCGGTTTCGGCTGGCCGGGTGCCGGCGCCCAGCCCGACACATGCACAATTTCGAACGTCGTCCGCACACGCCCGTCCGGGTCGCTGTGCCGTTCATGGGCGAGTTCAAGCGCCCGCATCAACACGCGCCGCGGCAGGGGACGGATCATGCCGGAGGCAAGCGCATTGCGTTCGCCCATCCCCTTGAGGTCGGCCAGCAGCCGCGCCGGTTCACGATAGCGCACCACGACCGTGTCGCGGTCGGCCACGGGCAGGGCAAAGCCCGCCCGCTGCATCAGGTCGGCCATGTCTTTCAGGCCGGGCAGGGGTGACAGGCGGGGCGAGGCCCCTCCGGTCAGCTCCGTCTCGGCTTCCATCAGGCACTCGCGCAGCTCCGCCAGCGTGCCGGCGCCGTAGAGCGCACCGAGAAACAGGCCGTCCGGCTTCAGCGCCTGCCGGATGCGCACCAGCGTGCCGGGCAGGTCGTTCACCCAGTGCAGCGACAGGGCCGACACGATCAGGTCGTAGCGCCCGGCCGGGATCTCCGGCGTTTCCTCGTCCAGCACGAAGGCGTCGAGGCCGGCGGCCTGCGCGCAGGCGACCATGGCCGCAGAGGCATCGCTCGCCTCGACCGCCCCGACCCGGCCGGTCCCGGCCAGGAGCGCCGCGAGCCGACCGTCATGGCAGCCGAGGTCGAGGCCGCGCTCGAAGGGACGCGGCGTGTCGAGCACGCGGTCGGCGAGGTCCCTCGACACACGCTCCTTCAGGAACGCATAATGGTCATACGAACCGGCCGCACGATCACGGTTGCGCGCAACACGATCACGGTCGAAGACACGTGGCGGGGGTTTAACGGGGGAGCCGGAAGGCGTCATGGCACGCGATATGGAGCAGCAGCGGGTCCGTTCAAAGGCCTTTCTGCGCCGCGCCGCCAATTTCCTCTGGCCGCCCCGATCCCTCGTCAGCCGCGAGCCAGGGCGGTCTCTCGGCACGCGCCCGCCGCCGCAATGTGGCCGGCGCCTTCGAGGTCGGCCGCCGCCGGGCCGGGCTTGTACAGGGTAAACGCGTCCTGCTGGTCGACGACGTGCTGACCACCGGGGCGACCCTGTCGGCGTGCACCCGTGCCCTGAAACGGGCAGGGGCGCGGCATGTCGACGTCCTGGTGCTTGCACGCGTTGTCCGGGAAACCGACGTCACCATATAATATCTGTAACGGTTCCAAGGAGCGCCCGATGGCGAAGGTCACGATCTATACCCGTCAGTTCTGCCCGTACTGTTCGCGGGCTGTCTCGCTGCTGCGCGAGAAGCAGGTGGAGTTCGAGGAAATCGACGCCGGCATGAGCCCGGAGAAAAAGGCCGAGATGGTCCAGCGCTCGAATGGCGGTCGCACGTTCCCGCAGATTTTTGTCGGCGAACACCACATCGGTGGCTGCGACGACATGATGGCGCTGGAACGCGCGGGCAAGCTCGACCCGCTCCTGGCGTCGCCTTGACCTGAGAGGGCTGTCCGGTGATCCGATACGCGCTCCACTGCAAGGCCTGTGGCGAGGATTTCGAGGCGTGGTTCGCCTCCTCGTCGGCCTATGACACCCAGAAGGAGAAGCGGCAGGTGCGCTGCACTGCCTGCAACTCCTCGCGCATCGAAAAGCAGATCATGGCCCCGGCTGTAAAGACCACGAAGGGCCGGGAGGCGCAGCAGGATCCCGAGCAGGAGTTCGCCGCCTTCGCCGCAAAGGCACGCCAGCTTGTCGCCGAGAATTTCGACTATGTCGGCGACGGTTTCGCCGAGGAAGCCCGCTCCATGTTCTATGGCGAGCAGGCCGAGCGCCCGATCTGGGGCGAGACCACGGAAGAGGAACGCGAGGCGCTGAAGGAGGAAGGCGTTCCGGCTGCGCCGTTGCCGGCCGCGTTCACGCCCCCCGTGCCGAAGCCGAAAGGCCCCCTCAACTAGGCTGCACTTTGCCGGGATGAGGGCGCTATGACGCGCTTGACCCTTGGCCCGCCTTCGATAATACCGCAGGCAGCACGAATTTCACGGGGAGAGCCCTTTCATGGCCGCCAGCGAATACCACCACGGAGACATGGACATCCACGCTCAGAAAGCCACCTGGGATGGCTTCCTCAAGGGCGGTACGTGGGGCAGCCTGATCATCGCCCTGATGATTGGCCACGCTGTTCTCGCCATTGCCATCGGCATCCACTGGGCCGTGTCGCTTGGCCTGATGGCCGTTGTGGGCTTCCTGGCCGGTCTGCTGCTGAACCTCGGCGGCCGCTGGATGGCGACCCTGGTAATCCTGATTCTCACCGGCCTGTTCGTCCAGTTCATGATCTGGCTGTTCGGCGTCCTGATCTGACGCCCGCAGGCGCCTAGGCGTCTTCACCCATATCGCAGGTCTCGCACACCGCCTCGGCCGGATCGGCTTCGAGGCGGTTCAGTCCTATTTGTCCGGCACAGGCGAGGCAGAAGCCATAACGGCCTGTCTCCATCCGGTCGAGCGCCGCCTCGATTCGTGCCAGCTGGCGGGCATAGGAATGCGGCTCGCGGTGCGCCGCGGTCGTGCCTTCAGGGGCCGCGAGGCCAAGGCAGGATGGAGCAAGAGAGGCGACATCCGTTTTCATGACAGGATCATGCTGCGACTCCTTTAAGGGGTTGGCAAGGCGGACCGAGGCAAAGAGTACCGAGCCATATCGACTCTCGTGAAAAGCGAGCGTTTTTCATCAGGCTTCGGAGATACGGATGGCCGGTTCCCCCCTCGTCCTGACGCAGGTCACCAAGCGTTTTGGTGCCTTTACCGCCGTGAGCGGACTGTCGCTCGACGTGCCGGAAGGCAAGATCATCGGCTTCCTCGGACCCAATGGTGCCGGCAAGTCGACCAGCCTGCGGATGTCGCTGGGCGTCATCCCGCCGGACGAAGGCGAGGTGCGCCTGTTCGGCGAACGGCCGAACATCCTGTCGCTGCGCCGGGTCGGGTTCCTGCCGGAGGAGCGCGGCCTCTACAAGAAGATGACCGCGCGCGAGACCATCGCCTATTTCGCCCGCCTGAAGGGCATGAGCGCCGGCGAGGCGAAGGCGCGCGCCAATGAGCTGATGGATGCGACCGGTCTGGAGGCCTTCAAGGCTTCGCGCATCTCGAAGCTCTCAAAGGGCATGGCGCAAAAGGTTCAGATCCTCGCGACGCTTGCCCACCGGCCGGACTTCCTGATCCTCGACGAACCGTTCTCCGGCCTCGACCCGGTGAACCAGCAGGTGCTGGAAGATATCATCCGGGCCGAACATGCGCGTGGCGCGACGATCCTTTTCTCGACGCATGTGATGGAACATGCCGAACGCCTGTGCGACCGGATCGTGATGATGGCGCGCGGACGCAAGGTTTTCGACGGCACGCTGCCGGAGGCATTTGCCTCGCTCGAGAAGGGGGCTTCGATCGAAGTCGAGACCGGTTTCGACCTTGGGACCGCCCTGGCCGCAAAAGGCTTTGCGGCGCAGCGCGCGGCGGATCGCGGTCATGGCGATGCCTGGCGGATCGCGCTGCCGAAAGGCGTCGGTCCGCAGGATGCCCTGCGCGCTGCCATTGAGGCCGGTGCTCCGATCACTGGCTTCGCACCGGATGAGGCGCGCCTGCGAGATGTGTTCGTCTCGCTTGTGGGGGAGGCAGAGGCCGCCGCGCTTGATGCCTCGGCCGGTGCGCAAGAGGGAGTGCCTGCCTGATGCGCAACATCTATCTCATCTTCCGCCGCGACTATCTTGGCTATGTGAAGGCCTGGGGCTTCTGGCTGAGCCTCGCCGCCGTGCCCGCGCTGATGCTGATCGGCTCGACCTTCGCGCTGTTCGCGATCCAGTCCTCGCCGGTGCGCTACTATACGGTCGTCGAACCCGGCCATGTCTATGCCGACGCGATCGATGCCCAGTTCGCTGTCGACGAGATCGCCGAAAAGGCGCAGGATATGGCCGAACAGATTCAGGTGGGCCCCGGCGACAAGGCAGCCGGAGCGCTCCGTGAGCGGAAGTTCGTGGCCGTGCCGCCACCCGCCCGCGACCTTGACGGACTGCGGCCCTACCTGCTCGGCGAGGCAACGGCTTCAGGCCCGCTCGGCCCGAAGCCGCTGTTCGCCGCCTTCATCCTGTCGGAGGACGGAACGACACTCGAATACTGGAGCGATGACGTCAACATCAACACGCTGCGTTATGAGGCCCGCGACGCAATGCGCCAGCTGGCTCGCACCGAAGCCCTGGCGGCTGCCGGGCTCAGCGCAGACTTCATTGAGGCCGCCGACGATGCCGCCGTGAAAGTGCCGGAACGCCGCATCCGCAGCGTGGCAGATCAGGAGCAGGCCGGAAATGAAGTCACCCTGGCAGACCGCGCGCCCGTGTTCGTGGCCGGCGCCATGGCCTATTTCCTCTGGCTGATGGTGTTCTCGATCATCCAGTACCTGCTGATGGGCACGATCGAAGAGCGCTCGAACAAGATCTTCGACACGCTGCTGACCTCGGTACGCATGCCGGAACTGATCGCGGGCAAGCTGCTTGCCGTATTCGCGGTGACCTCCACCATGATGGCGGTCTGGGGCCTGTTCGCTCTGTCGGGCTCCGCTTTCCTGTCGACGCTGGTGCCGGGCGCGGGCGACATGATCACGCCTTTCATGGCCGCTGCCGCCAGCCCGCAGATCATGATCCCCGGCCTCGTCAGCTTCGTGATGGGCTACATCATGTACGGGCTGATCTTCATGGCGCTCGGCTCGCTCTGCGACACGATCCAGGAGGCTCAGACGCTGCTCAGCCCGATGATGATCCTGCTCATGCTGCCCATGTTCGCGATCTTCATCGCCTTCCAGGATCCCGGCTCGCCTGTCGTGGACATCGCCACCTGGGTGCCGCTGTTCACGCCCTTCCTGCTGATCCTGCGCATGCCGCACGACCCGCCGCTGTGGGAAGTCATCGTGCAGATGGGCCTGATGCTGGCAACGATGCTGGCCGTGCTCTGGTTCTCGATCAAGGTCTACCGTGCCGGGGCCGTGAATGGCGCCGGCATCGGCGATCTCGGCCGGATGCTGAAAGGCATGCTCGGCCGGAAGGCAGGCTGAAACGTCAGAGGCCCGACAGCCGCTTCAGACATGCGGTTTCCTCTTTCGCGGAAAGGTCCGCTGCCAGTTCAAGCGATCGCACGGTACGGGTCTCCCGGCCCATCGGCCGCCATGTGATGGCGCGGACGCCGTCGCCGTCGGTCACCTGGGCGGTCTTCTCCTTCATCGGATCGCGGTCGTTCGAATTCTCGGACCATGACCGGAGTTGCATGCCGTCGCGCAGGCCGGCTTCCCAGGCGGCGCTGCCCTCGATGACGCCCTGGATCTTCCAGCCGGCGGCCTGCGTGGCGGCGAAGTCGAAACCGCGCTCCCATACAGCACGTTCTTCAACGACGACCCGGCCGCAAGGGGCGAACAGGTCTTCGGGCAGGGACACGGGACCACCCTGCATGGCCATGGCTTCGAGGTCTGCAGAGGGGTCCCAGCCGGCGACCTTTTTCACACTGCGGACCAGCAGGTCGTAGATGCCGGCCTGATCGTCCTTCGCGGCCGACTTCTCCATGCGCAGGAGCACATCGTCGAGGTCGCGCCTGCCTTTTGTCTTTTCACGGATCTTTCCATCGAGCCACGAGGCGATCAGCATGCCCTTCTGGTAAGGCAGCCGGCTCATGTCCGGACCGGACCAGAAGCCGGCGGCGATGGCATCCGCATCGGCATTGCGTACGGGCGACAGGTCGAACGCGTTTGCGGACTTGTTGAAGGCCTCTGCGAAATCCGTTGCCGACCAGACGCCTTCGCGGACGAGAACACGAAAGCTGGCCCAGTCCGTGAAACCCTCGGACAGCCAGTACTGGCGTGCTTCGTTTTCTTCCGGCATCCGGCCGATCCGGTGCGGAATCCAGGAATGCATCATTTCATGCGCCAGCAGGGGCGCGACATCCTTGCCGTCAATATTGGCGCTGGCGAAGATCGAGAAGGCATCGCCGAGGCCGGTGCCGCCGATCGAATACACGTCAGGGCCGAGTTGTTCGGCAATGACGGTGACGAGGAAGGGCGCGTCCTTCGAATTCCAGTATGCGCGTTCGGCGCGCGAGATGCGGCCGAACGTGTCCTGCCAGTAGGGATCGTCGACCGCGTCGAATTTGCCGACGAGACCGAGACGGGCGCCACCCCCCGCATCGATGATCCGGATGTCGCCCCCAAGCAGTGCGCTCTGGCCGAGCGCGTCGAATGTGGTGAGGCCTTCCGGGGCATGTTCCAGGTCGGAGACAAGAGGCAGGCCGTCCGGATGTCTGAGGCGTACGCGGGAGGGGGCGTCATCGCTGACATGATCGGGCCGGGGCAGGGCCGTGTAGCCGATGAAAAAGAAATAGTCCGGCGTGAAGCGTGGGCGGTAATCGTTTCCACCGCGCTTGGCGGGTGGCGCATCCGGGCCGCCGCCGAGTGTCCAGGTCAGCGTGACGGTCGCGCCGGGTGCGTGCCGCAGCACAAGATGAGCGGCATCGGCGCCGGGTTCGAGACTCGCGCCCCTGGCCGAAAAGTCCCTCAGCCCGCGATAAAGCTCTCGCTGGCCACCCCATTGGTCCGGAAGGTTCAGGACCGTTTCGCCGTCCGCCTCGCCGGCAAAAGTCAGGGCGAAGTCGATATGGGCGACGTGCCCGTCTTCCAGCACCGGTGCGACGGACAGGTCGATGACCTCTTCCGGCGGAGCTGCCCCGAAAAGAAGCGCTATCGCCGCTGCAATCGACCCGGTCCTGAAAAGCATTGAAAACCCCGCAGACAAATACCGCCTCGTTGCGAACCGTTCGTCCTGCAGCAAGTCTATTCTCGTTTCGGAACTGTATTTGCTGCATCCCTGGTACCGGAAGAGGCATCCGGACAGTCAGGCCGATAACAAAAACCCCGTCAGAGCGATCTGACGGGGCTTCCGGAATTCATATCGTAGCGAGAAGCGCTTACACGATGCCTTCGCGCTGGGCGCGCTTGCGGGCCAGTTTGCGGGCGCGGCGGACGGCCTCGGCGCGCTGGCGCGCTTTTTTCTCGGACGGCTTCTCGAAATGCTGGCGGGCTTTCATCTCACGGAAGAGACCTTCGCGCTGCATCTTCTTCTTCAGAGCGCGCAGGGCCTGCTCAACATTGTTATCGCGGACGACGATCTGTACGATGGGAATCTCCATTGGGTTGGGGGCGTCGCCCCGATTGTGACCTTGTGTCGGCCCGACAGGCCGGAAAGCGGGCGCTATATCACGTGAAAAGGGTTCAGGCCAAGCCCCCCTTTGCCATGGAGTTCAGTCATGACTGTCACACCTTCCGAAGCCCTTCGCCGCCGCTGGCTGGACGCCCTCCTGCTGGAGGTCGCCTTTGACGGCTGGACCGAAGCGGCCGCGGAGCGAGCGGCCAATGAGGTCGGGCTTGGCGATGGTGAACGCGCCCTGGCCGCGCCACGGGGAGTCGTGGACCTGATCGATGCCTTTTTCGACCGTGCGGCAGAGGCCGCGACGGCGGACCTGAAGGCGCAGGACCTTGCTGCGATGCGGGTGGCGGACCGGGTCAAGGCCGGGGTCCTTGCCTGGCTGCAGGCACTGGCGCCGGACCGGGAAGCGGTGCGCCGGGCGGCGGCCCGCGGCCTCGTGCCGTGGAGCGCGACCCCGGCCCTGCAGCGTACATGGCGGGTCGCGGACATGATCTGGGAGGCCGCCGGCGATACGGCGACCGACTACAACCGCTATTCCAAGCGGGGCCTCCTGGCCGCCGCGCTGCCCTCCATCGTCATGTACTGGCTGGACAACCCGTCCGACGAAGACCTCGACGCCTATGTGGCCCGCCGCCTTGCGCAGGTATCGGGCATGGGGCGCTCTGCCGGGAAGATCCTTGGTCCCTTGCTTGACGTGTTCGGCGGGAAAGGGCCCAATGGCGAAGACAGGCGCGGCGCGCGCCACTGACGGGAGCCCGGTTTGCTGTCTGATTTGCGGGAAGAGTGTCGGACGGAAGTTGATCAAGCGCCCCAGGGGGCTGGGGGGGCTGATGGGTCCGGGGTGCCAGATATTCACCTCCGCCCGACGAGTCCAAGATGGCTTTCGGCAGGGGCGCAAGCAAGACCGAAAGGTGGCGGTTTCGCCGCAATTCCCGTGATATCCGGGGGTTTTCGCATTAAATGTCGGTTAGGCGAGCTTACCGCCCCCCAATTCGCATTACAGGGGAGTCATAAACCAGAAAAATGAGCGAAAATCTGTCCCGCCAGGCCCCGCCTGAGCCCCGAATCGCTTTCCATAAAACAGAGCTGCAGCCGATTCTCGATGTCTACGGACGACTCGTCATGGCGGGCGAGGCGCGCGACTATGCGATCGGCATGCACAAGGACCATGCGATCTTCGCAATCTTCCGCCGCCACGCGGAAAATCCGACCTGGCGGATCGAGAAGCAGCCGCATCTGGCCAACATGCAGGGACAGTATGTGGTCTACGGACAGGGCGGCCAGGTGCTGCGCCGCGGCCGGGAACTGGCGCAGGTCCTGCGGGTCTTCGACCGGCGGCGCTTCAGCGTCGTCGAGTGAGTTCTCCACAGCGCGCCATTAACCTCTTGTTTACCAAAAACTTCTTGCGAACAAGATGAGAACAAGATAGGAACATGCCTCCAGGAACGGAGCATGAACATGAGCATCGCAGTCAGTTTTCGGGGACGGTCTGGCAAGGCATGGGACTTCCAGCGTGTTCCAAAGGATGCTCCCTGGGCGCGCAGCCCGGGAGCCGTCATTTTCGCCGCGCCCGATTCCTATGGCTGGCGCATTATCCGGGTGATGGAGCTCACCGGCCGGCCGCACGACCTGCAGCCGATCTGGGCGCTCGCAGAGGCTGAACGCTATGGCGCCTCGGCCGTGTTCCTGGCCCTCGAATTCGACGCCCGTGAACGCAAGCGCATGATTGCCGACATCGAGGAAGGCTTCAGCCCCGTCTGCCTCGGCGCCCGGGACACCCAGCTCGCTGCCTGAAGCCGCTCAGTCCGGAATCTTCGCAGTGTACCAGCGCTCGACATCCTTCTCGAGGATCGACAGGGGGCGCGGGCCGCCGGTGAGGATCGTGTCGTGGAATTCCACGAAATCGAAGTCGGGGCCGAGCACGCGCTCGGCCCTTTCTCTGAGATCCAGCATCTGCTTGCGGCCGATCCAGTAGGCTGCCGCCTGTCCCGGCCAGACTGTGTAGCGGTCGATTTCCTGCGCTAGCTGGCTTTCCGGCTGGCCGGTGACCGAAACGAGGTAGTCGATCGCTTCCTGCCGGCTCCAGTGCATGCGGTGGATGCCCGTATCGGCGACCAGCCGCGCCGCCCGGAACAGGAGCGACTGGAGATAGCCGATCCGGGACAGCGGATCGTCACGGTATAGTCCGATATCGTCGGCCAGAGTCTCGGCATAGACGCCCCAGCCCTCGCCATAGGCGACGTTCCAGATCATCTGCCGGATCAGCGGCAGGCGGGCTTTTTCCGCCGTCAGCGCGCTTTCGAGGTGATGGCCGGGCACCGTCTCGTGGAACACCAGTGTCGCCAGCGTGAAGGCCGGCCAGTCGGTCATGTCGGACAGGTTGATCTCGAACAGGCCCGGCGCCGATCCGTCCGCCGGCGCGGCGGAATAGAAGGCCGCCGGTGCGGTCGCTTCGAGGAAATCCGGCACCGCGCGCAGGGCGACCCTCGTACGCACCGTTTCCGACACGATGCGGGGCAGGGCGGCTTCGGCCCGGTCCAGATGCGCCTGCATCGCGGCGAGCAGGGCGGCATGTCCCTCCGGTGTCGGCGGAAAGATCTGCCCCGGTTCGCGGGCCAGGATCTGCAGGCGCTCGGCCGCGCTCCCTTCGATGAGACCGGCCTCGAACAAGGCAAGTTCGAGTTCCGCGGTCAGGCGCTGCACCTCGCTGAGGCCGAGCTTGTGCAGCTCGCCCGCATCGGTGCCCTGGTTAGTGTAGGCAGCAAGCGCCGCGTCGTAATAGGCGTCGCCTCCCGGCTGTTGCCAGACGCCCGGTTGGGCCGGTGCAGTCTCCCGCAGACGCGCAAAATCCTCGGCAAGTCGCTGGTACGCGGGCAGGATCTCGTTCGCCACGATCTGCCTGGCCTTGGCCAGAAGTGCCGTTTCCTCCTCCAGCGACAGGTCTTCCGGTCCGGCCAGCTGGCTTTCCAGCGTGGTGACCAGAACGTGCGTGTCGACGGGCATGTCGGCGAATTTCAGTGCGGCCTCGGTCATTCGGTCGAGGATGAAATCCGGCGGCAGGATGCCGGCCTTCGCGTCCGCATCGAGGCGGCGCCGTTCATCGTCCATCGCGTCTGCGAACTGGGCCAGGCGGTCCACATAGGCGCGTGCCTCGGCCGATGTGCGGACCGGATGCGACCGCGTCAGCAGATCCGGTACGTCGATATAGGCCCCGCGCATATGGTCCATAACATAGGGGTATGAGACGCCGAGACCCGTTTGGCCGTGGCCCGAGACGAACAGGCTTTCGGCAGTTTCATAGGCTGCGGTGACCGTGTCGAGATGACGGGCCTGCGGACTGCCTGCCGCTGGGCGAGGCGTCGCGGCCAGAGCTTCGAGAATTTCCAGCCGCTTTACCCGGCGCCGCTCATAGGCGGCCTGCGACCTGTCCGTCAGGTAGCGGTTGAACGGGTAGCCGACCGCCTCCTCGGTAAGGCCGAGCCGTGTGGCGAGTTCCGGATCGGCCGCCAGCTCCGTCAGGGCGATGGACTGCAGCGTCTGGTCCACCTGCCGGGCGATACGGCGAGGGGTGCCGGCATCGTCGACCTGAGGGCCACAGGCGGCCACAGCTGCGCCGGCTGCAAGCCCCGCCAGGACGGTGCGGCGTCGGATGAGAAATTGCGCGTCAGACAAGGATTTCATGACAGTTTTTTCACTCGGAACTCATTGCAGTTCACGCCGGTTCGGGTGTTGTGGCCAGCCTTTATTTCCGGTAGGCAAACGCCCAATTATTCCAGATCGGAGAGACAAGAGTGAACACGACTCCCGCAGCCGGCCAGCCCGCTCTCTCGGGCCAGGTCCTTTTCTACAAGCAGCCGCAGCCGTTGTCTCCGGAAGACCATGGCGGTCTCGGCGTCAAGCAGATCGACCAGCCGTTCGGTTTCATGCGTGAAGCCCATGCCATCCCGGTCACTGTGACCGAGTTCGGCCTGTGCGCCGGTTCCTTCCCGGTTATCTTTGTCGGCGACGAGCGTACGCCGGTTGCTGTCATGGGCATCCGTTCGGGCCAGAACCTGTTCGTGAACGCCGACGGCCGCGTGGGCGAGGATTTCTACATCCCGGCTTTCGCACGCCGTTACCCGTTCGTGTTCGCAGCCGATGAGAATTCCGATCGTCTGATCCTCTGCGTCGACCGCCAGGCCCCGATGGTCACCAACCAGCCGGAAGTGGCGTTCTTCGAGAACGGCGCCCCGTCGCAGTTCACCAATGATGCCATCGAGTTCTGCAAGGAATTCGAGCGTCAGCGCCGCGCCACGGGCGACTTCGTCAAGATGATGCGCGACCTGAACCTGTTCGAGCAGAAGACGGTGACCTTCCAGCCGCGCGATCAGCGGGGCAACGACACCGGCCCGGTCCAGAAGATCGCCGAGTACTGGGCGATTTCGGAAGAGCGGTTCAACCAGCTGCCGGTCGAGAAATTCCTTGAGCTGAAGGCAAACGGTGCAATCGGGGCTGTCTATGCACACCTCGTTTCGCTGCTGAACTGGCAGCGCATCGTTCAGCGCGGCATGCGTACGCCGCCGCCGGGCACACCGATGGCATAATGCCACACAGGATAGAGGCGGCTCCCCGGAGCCGCCTTTTTTCTTGGATTTTCCGGGATTTCCTTTGTCTCGCGCTGCCATCACGCTTGCGCGAGGCCCTTCTTTGTCCGGGGTTTTCCGGGCATATGAGCCGGAACGCCACAATCCCGGACCTGCCTGATGAAGTTCACCGCCCGTTTCGCCTCAGCTTTCGCGGCTGTTTTCTCCCTGGTTCTGCCCGCGGCGGCCCAGGCGGTCGACGGCGGTCATGCGCGGGTGGAGCTGATTTCCGAGCGCAACGCTGCCCTGCCGGGCGAGACTGTCTATGCGGCCCTCAAAATGGACCTCGACCGCGGCTGGCATGTCTACTGGTTGAACGCTGGCGATGCGGGCTTGCCGCCACAAGTCCTGGTCCAGCCGGGCAGCGATATTCCGGCAAGGGCCGTTGGCGAGATCGTCTGGCCGTTGCCGAAACTGCTTCCGGTCGTTGAAGGCGAGATCATGGATTATGGCTATGACGACCGGGTCGTCCTGCCATTCCCGATCACCATTCCCAAGGACGCCATGGGTCCGGTCACGCTGGATGTCCTGGCTGACTATCTCATCTGCGAGGATACGTGCGTGCCGGAAACCGCGCACGTCACCCTGACGCTGGAGACCGACCAGGCCGATGCCAATGTGCGCAATGGCGACCTGATCTCGAAATGGATTTCCGATAGCCATGTACCGTTCCCGGGTGAGGCACGGGTGCTGAAGAAGAACACCGACTGGACGCTCAGCCTCCGCATGGATGGCGGCTTCGGCAAGGTCAGTTCGATCCGCTTCTTCCCCTTCGGTCACGAAATCCTGCACCCGGCCGCCCAGCCGGCCGAGCTTGGCCGCCATGGCGCGACCCTCGAACTGCAGGCGTCCGAGCCCTCCAATGTCAGCAAGCCGCTGAAAGGCGTGGTCGTCATCGAGACCGAAGACGGACAACGCACCGGCTACGAGATCAGTGCCGTCGAGGGCAGCCCGCTTGCCGATACGTCCGGCCTCGGACCGGTCGGTGCCGCCCGTCTCGGCATGGAAGTGTCTCCCTTTCGCCTCGCGTTCCTCGCACTGATCGGCGGCCTGATCCTGAACCTCATGCCCTGCGTGCTGCCGGTATTGTCCATGAAAGCCTTCGGTATGGTTTCGGCCGTATCCGGCGGCAAGGCTGGCGAAGTGCGCCGCCATGGCATCTGGTACACGGCCGGCGTCCTCGTCTCCTTTGCGGCGCTTGCCGCGATCATTGTGGCGGTGCGCGCCGCGACCGGACCGACGACGCTCGGCTTCCAGCTCCAGCATGCGCCCACGGTTGCCGTCCTGTCGCTCGTCATGTTCGCAACCGGCCTCTGGCTGATGGGCCTGTTCGAGCTGGGAACCTCGCTTCAGAACCTGGGGTCGGGACTGGCCAACAGGGAAGGGGATGCAGGCGCCTTCTTCACCGGCGTTCTGGCCGCTGTGGTTGGTGCGCCCTGTGTCGGGCCCTTCCTTGGGGCGGGTCTTGGCGCGGTGATGGGACACTCGGCACCGGTCATTTTCGCCTTCTTCCTGATGATGGGCCTCGGACTGGCGCTGCCCTTCCTGGTGCTGAGCTTCGTACCCGGCCTGCACCGTCTTCTACCCCGGCCGGGCAAGTGGATGGACACGCTGAAACAGTTCCTGGCGTTCCCGATGTTCCTCACGGCGGCCTGGTTGCTGAAGGTCCTGGGCGATCTTGCCGGTTCCGGTGCGGTCGCGTGGACGGCGGCGGGGGCTGTCGTGCTCGCCTTTGCCGCCTGGCTCTGGAAGCGTGAGGGCCGCCTGCCGCGCGTGTTCGCCGTGATCGCCCTTGCCGCCGCGACCGTCGGCGTGGCCGAACGCGCCATGGCGCCTACACCGCCGATCGGTGCGTCCAGCGCCTACGCGGCGAAGTACGAAGCCGAGCCGTGGAGCGCCTCGCGCGTCCAGCAGCTCGTCGCGGAGGGGCGACCGGTCTTCATCGACTTCACGGCCAGCTGGTGTGCGACCTGTCAGGTCAACAAGGCGACGACGCTCAAGTCGAAAGCCGTGCATGACTTCTTCTCCGCAAACAATGTTGCCTTCCTGGTCGCGGACTTCACCCGCAAGGACCCCGCCATCGCAGCAGAACTCGCCCGCCACCAGCGTGCGGGCGTGCCGATGTACCTCTGGTATGCTCCCGGTGTCTCCGAGCCGCAGGTCCTGCCGGAAATCCTCAGTCAGGGTCTTGTCACAAGTCTTCCGCTGGAGCCTTGAGATTTCCGCGCGCGGAACAACATAGGCAGGCACAAAGCGTAGCGGGCAGAAGCGTCCGGACAGCGGAGGAGGGAAGCCCGTGAACATCAACCGACGCAACCTGTCGCTGGCTGCGGGCATGGCCGCCGCTGTGGCGCTGACCGCGGGCGCCCTGATCGCGTCCACCGCCCGTGCCGATTCCGGCCTTGCCGCGGGCCGGCCTGCGCCGGCCTTCACGGCCATTGCGGCCAATGGCGAGACCGTGTCGCTCGCTGATTTCGAGGGCCGGACAGTCGTACTGGAGTGGACGAATGATGGCTGTCCCTTCGTGCGGAAGCATTACGCCCAGCCACCCGGCAACATGCAGGGGCTGCAGGCCGCCGCTGCCGCCGACGACGCCGTCTGGCTGACCGTGATTTCCTCGGCCCCCGGCCAGCAGGGATATGCCGACGCCGCACGTGCCAATGAACTGACCACCACGCGGGATGCGGCGCCCACCCATGTCCTGCTCGATCCGGATGGCACGCTCGGCCGCCTCTACAAGGCGAAAACGACCCCTCACATGTTCATCATTGGCCCGGACGGCGCGCTCGCCTACCAGGGGGCCGTCGACTCGACCGCCTCTGCCAATATTGCCGATATCGCGACGGCGACCAACTATGTCCGCGATGCGTTGGGCAGCCTTGCCGCCGGTCAGCCCGTCTCCGTGAAATCCACCCGGCCCTATGGCTGTTCGGTGAAGTACGGCTAACCGCAAAGCATGCTTGATCCGTTGCCCGGCCCGCCCTAAAGCCGCGCGTCATGCTTGAGATCGTACCCGAAACGCCAGAACTCCACGCCGAAGCGATCGAAGACCTCTTCGACCGTACGTTCGGCCCGGGTCACTTTGCCAAGACGGCTGAGCGGCTGCGCGAATTCTCGCATTCGTTGCCGGAGATCAACCGGGTCGCCGTGCTGGACGGGCAGGTGATCGCGGTCTGCCGCGTGTGGCCGCTGGTCGTTGGGCCCGCGCGGGACCGGGCCCTGTTCTACGGTCCGGTCGCCGTTGCGCCCTCGCACCGGGGCAGCCGCCTCGGCCTCACGGTCACCGGGGAAGCGCTGGAAGCCGGCAGGGCAGCCGGCTGGCCCGCCGCCATCCTGATCGGCGCCCCCAAATATTTCGGCGAGATCGGCTTTGTCGTGACCCCGAAGAACCAGCTCCTTTTCCCGGGCCCGCAGGATCAGGCCCGCGTCATGGTGCGCGACCTTGCAGGCGACGCGAGCAGGCTGTCCGGCCTCGTGACGGCGCCCTAGGCCACTGCGTACCAGACGCAGGCTCCGGCCGTCACCAGCATCACGATCAGGCTGATCAGCGTGCCAAACATGCGGCCCGGACTGCCGCCGGAAGACCCGCCGAGCCCGATGGCGTGCAGCACACGGCCCACCAGGAAGCTCGCCCCCAGGATGTGGATCAGCAGGGCAGGGGCCGCCAGCGCGCCAAGGCCGATCAGGCCAAGCAGCACCACCGGCACATCCTCCACCGCATTGCCCTGCACGCGCAGGGCCCGCTGCATCGGCTCATTGCCGCCATCGCCGAAGCCAATTTTCTCGCGCGTCCGCACTCGCCCGACATTGCCCTTCAGCACCAGCATCAGCAGGCAGAACAGGCCCGCATAAAGCACGGCCGCTTGCATGGATGTCATTTCGTTATTCCTCCCATTGATTGGCGGACCTTAGCGTGCCTCCGGTGCGACGGGAACCGCTCTCACAATTGTGCTTGGACGCGGGCGGGATGTGATTGGCCGGGCGCGCGGCGGGCCCGCTAGACCCGCAGGATGGACCTGCTCGACGAAATCCTGAACACGCTTGCCCTCAAGGGGGCGCTCTATTTCCGGACCGACTTTGGTGCGCCCTGGAGCGTGACCGTGCCGGACCTGCCGCAAGCAGCGCGGTTCCACCTGGTTGTTCAGGGCGAATGCCATGTCATGTTTCCCTCTGGCGACCGGATACGCCTCGGGCCGGGCGATCTGGTCCTCGTGCCCGGCGGGCGCAGCCATATCCTGTCCGACCGGCCGGTGACCGGCGCCCCGCCGCTGGAACGCGTTCTGGAAGCGGCCGGGTATGACGGCCGCGGCGTGCTGGTCGTGGGGCAGGGCGACGATTCAGCGCCGACCCAGATGGTATGCGGGCATTTCTCCTTCCGTCAGGGAGCGGACCATCCGCTGATCGGCGCGCTGCCAGACCATATGGTGCTCACCGCGTCAGGCCGGGCAAAGTCACCCTGGCTGGACGAGATCCTTCGCCTCGTCGTGCAACGCATCTTCCGCGATCCGTTCGGCTCGGCCGCCTCCGTCACGCGCCTGTCGGAGATTGCATTCATCGAACTCCTGCGCGCGGGCATCGGCGATGGCTCACGTCTCGACACGGTGCTGGAAGCCTTCCGCGATCCACAGATCGGCCGTTCGCTGGAACTGATCCATACGCGCCCCGGCGCGCCGTGGACGGTGGAGCGGCTGGCGCAGGAAGTCGGCATGTCGCGCAGCCGGTTTGCGGAGCGCTTTACCGGCCTCCTCGGCGTCGCGCCGATGGCCTATCTCTCGAACTGGCGGCTCCAGCGGGCGCTGGCCCTGCTGGAGGATGGGCGGCGCAGCGTGCAGCAGGTTTCGGCGGAGATCGGTTACCAGTCGCAGGCCGCTTTTGCGCGGGCCTTCGCGGGGAAATTCGGTGTCTCGCCCAGCGAATACCGGCGCGCAGCCGCCTGAAACTTTGCATACCGTCCCGATTGTTTTGCGCCAAAGCCCAATCTCTCCGGCCAATATTGATACAGGCGCCTGATCTCCGCAGATATCCGTTGTCGGACGAAACCGGCAATAAAATCCCAGGAGAAAGACATGACCAACATCTTCAAGGTGGCTGCAGCTGCCCTCATCATCACCGGCTTTGCCGGCGCAGCGCATGCGGTGGACGAAAACAACGTGGCCGCCGGCCTGACTGCTGCGGGCGCACCGCTCGGCCTGCACGGGTCCGACCCGGTCGCCCTCATCCAGCTCGGCAACCGTATCGAAGGCAGCGCCGAATACACCGTCGTTGAGAACGGCGTTGCCTACTATTTCGCCACCAAAGCCAACATGAACGCGTTCAAGAAGAACCCGGAAGCCTACACGCCGCAGAATGGCGGCTTCTGCACCTTCGGTGTGTCGGTCGGCAAGAAGTTCGACGGCGACCCGCAATACGCCGCCGTGCGGGACGGAAAGCTCTATGTCTTCCTCAACGAGGACATCTTCAGGAACTTCCAGAAGGACGAAGCCGGCACGATCGCGAAGGCCGAAAAGAACTGGCAGAAAATCCAGCACACATCTGCGACCGATCTGTAGTCAGACATTCGGGGCGGCGGCACAGGCTGCCGCCCTTTTCCCATTCTTGTGAGCATACAAATGAATATCATCGACCATCTGAGCGTCGGCGTTCCGGCGATTGAACCGGCCTGCGGCTTCTATGACGCCGTTCTTGCTGCGCTGGGCGTCAGCCGCCTTGCCGCCACCGAAGGTTTCGCCGCCTATGGCGACGGCGCCGTCCAGTTCCTCATCATGCGGCCCGAGAACGGTGCGGCCTATACCGCCGGCAACGGCACCCATATCTGCTTCAATGCGCCGAGCCCGGCCGCTGTGGACGCGTTCCATCGTGCGGCGCTGGCGCAAGGCGGTATGGATGCCGGTGCACCCGGCCCGCGTCCCGGTTATCCGGCACCGGATGTCTACACCTGCTTCGTGCGCGATCCCTATGGCAACAAGCTGGAAGCGATCCATAGCGGCTTCTTGCCGCGCGCCTGATTCTGCTGTCAGGCCAGCACGCCGCCGGTGGGTCGCCCTGCCGGCGGCGGATTCTGTTCCGGTCCAAAAGTTGGGGCTTGCCTGCCTTAAGGGCATGAGGCCATAAAAGTGTAATGCGGAATACAGAGACGGTCCCGAAACCGTCCACAGGGCCGCGAGGGAGCGAAACGGAACGGCGTTCAACAGCGCCGGCGAGAGGCATGGACGGCGACGGACCGGCATATTCATCCATAGTGGAGACGCCCTCGCGGCGGATGGCGCGACAATTGCGCAACCCACGCGTTCGGCTCGGCCTTGCGGCAGGCGCGGCGTTGCTCGTCCTGTTCCTGCTCGCGCGTTTCATGGCCGACCGGGCGGCCTTCGTTTCGACCGCCGATGCGCGCATCGCGGCGGATATGATTGCGGTCTCGTCCGATATTTCCGGCAGGATCACCGACCAGCGCGTTCAGGTTGGCGACCGCGTGACGGCCGGCGATGTGCTTTACACGATCGACGACCGGGAAGCGGCCTTCACGCTCGCCGAATATGAAGCCGATGCGAACCGTCTCCGGGCCGAGATTTCACGCGAGGAAGCCCGCATCGGCCTTGCTTCCTCCAAGGCAGGCAGCGAAGTGGCAGCGCGGCGCGCGGGTACGCAATCGGCTTCGGCCTCCGTCGAGGCAGCCCGTTCCAATCTCGACACCGCGCAGCGCGAGTACGAGCGCACACAGGATCTGTTCGACCGGGGCCTGCTGCCGCAAAGCAATCTCGACCAGTCGCGCAATGCGCTGGACACGGCAAAACAGGCCCTGCTGCGGGCCGAGGCGGAGCGCCAGAGCGCGGTCGCCGACCAACGCACCGCCTCCATCCAGGGGGAGGAAGTCCGCCTGATCGAACTGGATCTCGGCGTACTGCGTGCCGCGCTCCAGCAGGCCGAGGCAAAGGTCGACGCGCAGAAGGTTGTCGTCGAGCAGCATACGATCCGTGCTCCGATCGACGGCGTCATCGACGAGCTGTTCTACGATGTAGGCGAGCATTCGCTGCGGGGCTTCCGGGTCGCATTGATGCACGATCCGGATGCCGTCTGGGTGTCGGCGAACATCAAGGAAACCGACATCCGCAAGATCGCGCGCGGTGCCGAAGTCCGCGTGCGGGCCGACAGTGAGCCCGGTCACCGCATCTCCGGCCATGTGACCAAGGTGCATGATGCCACGATGGGGGAGGCGGCCCTGATGCCGAACCCGAATGCCAATGGTGTCTTCACCAAGATCACCCAGCGCATCACCGTGCGTATCGATCTCGACGAGCCGGGTGTCCGCCTGCGGCCCGGGACGATGGTGCAGGTCCGTATCCGCAAACAGAAGGCGAGCGGCAGTCCGCCCGCGCCGGCGTGACCACCGCCACCGCCCGTCACGACATTCCCTCGATGGCGGGCGCCGCCGTCCGCCGGCGTTTCGACCAGTTCGGCGCACAATATCGCTGGATGCTGCTCGGCGCGATGCTGACCGGTTCGTTGTCCACCATGCTGGCGGCGACGACCGTGAACGTCGCCCTGCCGGCCATTATCGGTGCCTTTGGCCTTGGGCAGGACCAGGCGCAATGGATGTCCACCGCCTTCCTCGCTTCATCGACCATTGCGATGCTCGCCAATGCCTGGGCCATGCAGACCTATGGTCCGCGGGCGACCTATGTGTTCGGCATGTGCCTGTTCATCGTCGGCTCTCTGCTCGGCGCGGTCAGCACGACCCTTGAATTGCTGATCCTCTCGCGCGGCCTGCAGGGCGTCTCGGCAGGCCTGCTTCAGCCCATGTCCATGTTCCTGATCTTCCAGACCTTTCCGGACAACCAGCGCGGCACGGCGATGGGCATCTTCTCCATCGGTGTCGTCCTCGCGCCAGCTTTCGGTCCGGCGCTGGGCGGCATTGCGGTCGACCTCGCGAGCTGGCGGCTCGTTTTCGTCGCGACATTGCCGCTGGCGCTGGTCGCTCTCAGCGTGGCGCCTTTCCTGATGCCGACCAGCGACGACCCGGACCGGCGCAAGCGCCCGCCACTCGACTGGCAGGGACTCGGCCTTCTTGCGCTCTCCGTGATCAGCCTTCTCTCGGCCTTTGCCGGAGCGAACCGCGACGGCTGGGACTCTGACCGCACCTACCTGAAATTCGCCGTTGGCCTCATCGCCGGCGTCAGTTTCATCCTGTGGGAACGGCGCCATCCGTTCCCGGCGCTGAACCCCGCCATCTTCACCTACAGGCAGTTCTGGTCGGCGGGGCTCATCATCTCTGCCACCGGGATTGCGATCTATGGATCGACCTACCTGATCCCTCTGTTCGTCCAGCTCGTGCAGCATTATTCGCCTACGGCGGCCGGCATCATGATGATCCCTGCGGGCCTCGCCATGGTGGTCGGCTTTCCGATTGCCGGCCGGCTGACGGACCGGGTCGACACGCGCTTCCTGCTTGCCTTCGGTCTCAGCTGCTTCGCCATTTCCGCGCATCTCCTCGCAAATGTCAGTTCACTGACGCCGTACTGGGTGCTCGTCGGGTGGATCCTCCTGTCGCGCATCGGCATCAGTTTCTGCATGCCGCCGGCGAACACGACGGCCGTCCGTGCCGCGCCGCCGCATCTCCTCGCGTCGGCAACCGGTGGAGCTTCATTCCTCATGCAGGTCGGCGGCGCGTTCGGTGTGAACCTGCTCGCCATCCTCCTGCAACGCCGCCTGATCTTCCATGGCGACCATCTGGCCTCGGCGATGAATGAGTCGAATGCCGAGATGCTCTACCAGCACTCGCTCTATGCGCAGGAACTCGCCCGGTCGGGCATGGCAGAGCTTCCGGCCTTCTCCAATGCATTCGGCGCCATTGGCCGGCAGGTCTCGGCGGAAGCGCAGGTGCTCGCCTTCCGTGACTGCTTTTACGTCATCTCGATCTGGTTCGTGTGCGTCCTGTTCGCCCTGTTCCTGATGCCGAAACCGAAGCTGCAGGCCGTGGCGCCTCGCCCGGCGATGGTTCCGGTGCCGGACAGCTAGAGAGGACGGAGCGCTCAGCGGCCTTCGCGGCGCCAGGCCTGCAGAAGCAGGAGCACGAGCAGGGCGGCCGCCGCGATCCCGGGCAGAAGGGCCTGGCTGGAGGAGGAACGCACGGCATAGGCGCCGCGTTCGCGCAGGCCCAGCCAGTTGCCACCGGCCGAACTTCCATGCGCACCGCTGCGGCGGATATCCGGCAGGCCGGACCCGTCCTCATTGATGCGGAAGACACCGCCTCCGGTCGCCCTCGCCAATGGTTGCAGCACTTTGATCGTGGACTGCAGGTCGGCATATTCCTTCGGATTGGCCGGCCCGTTCAGGGCAACCGCTTCCAGCCCGCCCGCCCGTGCCCGGTAGAGCCCCAGCTGGTCGATGGGCGCTTCGGCACTGAACACACCCGGTCCGGTCTCGCGCCAGATGGGTTCGATGATCGTGCCTTCGGGCGTTTCGATCTGCAGCGGCGGGGCTGTATCGAGCAGCGAGCGGAGTTCCACTTTCGCCGTGTCGCCCTCGGCGGTGAGGCTGAGACGGCGCTCCTCGAGTTCCGGCTCCTTCATCAGCCAGTGAACGACGCGGCGGATCAGTTCGGAGAACGGTCCGCCACCTTCATAGCCGCGCGCCCAGAGCCAGATCTGGTCAGACATGAGCATGCCGACGCGGCCCTTGTCGACGCGGTCTAGGATCAGGAGCGGCTTGCCATCAGGCCCCGACATGACCGTATCGCCTGCTTCGGCCGTTGCCTCGATATAGCGCATCCAGCCGCCCCATTTTCGGCCTTCCAGAGGTGCGGTCACGGCATGGCGCTTGCCGGCTTCCGTCAGCGTCGGGACGAATTCACCGGTACGCACGACGCCCGTTGGGGCCGCCGGCAGCACGGAGGCAAGGGGCGACCGCGCAAGGCTCGCGGGTCCGGAGAAATCCTCGCCCGCCGCAATCAGTAGCGCGCCGCCTTCGGAGACATAACGCGCCATGTTGGCAAGGTATGACTGTGTGATCACGCCGCGCCGCTCATACTGGTCGAAGATGATGAGGTCGAACTCCTTCAACTTCTCTTCGAACAGTTCCTCGGTCGGGAAGGCAATAAGGGCAAGCTCGTCGACCTCGGCCCGGTCGGTCTTGTAGGGCGGACGCAGGATGGTGAAGTGGACGAGATCGACCGAAGGATCGGATTTCAGGAGGTCCCGCCAGGTCCGTCCGGCCTGGTTCGGCTTGCCTGTTACCAGCAGCACGCGAAGCCGGTCGCGCACGCCGGCGAGGCTGGCGGCGGTCCGGTTGTTCGCCATGGTCAGTTCCTGACGTCCGGCCGGGGCTTCCACCACGATCACGTTCTCGCCGCGCCGTTCGATCTTGATCGGCAACGGCGTATCCTCGCCGGCCTTCACCCGTACGCGCTCTGGGATGCCGCCATTTACGGAGATGTTGAGATCGATCTCACCGCCGTCGGGGTCGTCGGCCCGCACGACAAGATTTGCCGTCTCCCCGACGATACCGAAGCTTGGCGCCTCGACCAGTTCCACGCGGCGGTCGCCGCGGTCCGGATCGCCGACGATCAGGCCGTGAACCGGACCGATCACACCCTCGGCGTTCGGGTCGGCCGGAATGTCGTGTACCTGTCCGTCGGTGATCAGGATGGCGCCCGCAATCCGGTCGCGCGGCACATCGGCCATCAGGCCTTCCAGTGCGCCGTAAAGATGCGTGCCGTCATCATTGGGATCGCTTTCCAGCACCCGCACTTCAAGGCTTGGGTCTTTTGCCAGTTCTGCCTGAACTGCCTTGTACGCGGCCGCCGCCGCGGCGGCGCGATTGCCGGTCTCCATGCTCTCGGACCGGTCCAGCACGACAGCGGCAACCGATGGCAGCGGCTCGCGCTCTTCGTGCACGAGGCTCGGATTGGAGAGAGCCGCGGCGAGCAGCGTCAGCCCGAGGCCGCGCGTCAGCCAGGCCCGGCCGCGCAGGAAGACATAGGCAATCCAGGCCAGGCCTGCGAGTGCGGCGACGGCCCAGAGAACCGGCCAGCCAAGAAAGGGTTCGAACCCGATGCGGACCGCTTCGATCATTGCGGACCTCCGCCAGGCATGTTGTCGGGCAGGCGCCGGCTATTGTCTTCGTCACTGTCGCCGAGCCGTTCCAGCAGGGCGGGCAGGTGGACCTGGTCGTCCTTGTAGCTGCCGGTCAGGACATACATGACGAGATTGACGCCGAACCGCCGCGCCATCTCGCGCTGGTCGGCGCCGCCGTCCACGGAATAGAGGTCGCGGCCCTGGTCGTCGATCGCCCAGGCCGAGATCCAGTCGGCATCGCCGATGAACAGACCCGAGACGCCATCGCCGCGCGGGGCCGATGTCGTGCCGGCTTTCTCGATCCAGAGCTGGCGTTCGGTATAGCGGCCGGGAAAGCCGGTGAGGAGATAGAAGGTACGGGTCAGGACGTGATTGGGCGGCACCGGCTGGAGCGGCGGGGCATCGAGTCCTTCGAGCAGGGTTTCAAGCCGCGATATTTCCGTGTTCCCCGTATTGCCGCCATCGCGCGTGTCGATCACCAGTGCACCGCCGGACCGGAGATATGCGTTCAGCCGGGCAACTGCATGTTCGGGCAGCGGCGCGGCATTTTCCGGCACGGCGAAATAGATCAGCGGATAGAGTTCCAGCGGGCTGGTCGTGAGGTCCACGGCGTCCGGCGGGGCGGGCTCGACAGAGGTCCGGTCGATCAGCACTTTCGAAAGACCGAACAGGCCCGCGCGGGCGCGCTCGTTCAACGCAGCATCACCTGTCTTCACATAGCCGAAACGCATGGTCAGCGCTGCCTCGACATCGGTCTTTGGGGCCTTGCCGCCAGGAATCGGCACGACGGTCGGCCCGGCCGTGATGCGCCGGTAGGAACCGTCCGGCTGGAGCTGGTACTGGTATTCCTGCGCGTTCGCGGGCGGTGGCGCCGCAAGGGCGAGGCCAGCCAGCATCAGCGCTGCCGCGATGCCCGTCCTGCGGCCGGGGCGCGGCAGGCGGCCAGCGACATGAAGGGCGATGAACAGGTCGAGTGCGAGTAGAAGGGCAGCAAAGCCCAGCAGCGGTCCGGCAAGTCGCAGCGACCGGGCTTCAGCGTCGCCAAGGAGGCGTGCTGAGGGCGGCCATGCCTCGATCAGCGCAGGCCTTGCATCCCGGGCGGCGTTCAGGGCGCGTGTTCCGGCAGGTCCCTGATAAAGACCCGGCGGATGGGCTTCCGAGGGAGCGAGATCGGCAAAGTCTGCCGCCTTCAGCGGAGCCGCCCCGGGGCCCGGCGCTTCAAGCCGGCCATACCCGTCGAGTACGAGCTTCGGCGTGTAGGCACCTTCCTCGTCATTCACCGACTCGCCGCGCCCTGCGGCAATGCAGCGGCGCAGCATCTGCGGGAAGAGGTCCGAATAGGCGAGGTTCGCCCAGTCCGGGCCGGCCGTAATGTGGAACAGGATGATCGTACCGGCACCGCGCGTATCCGCCGTCACCAGCGGCGATCCGTCGGCCAGGCGTGCCCAGGTCCGGCTGGAAAGCTCCGGACCCGGACGGGCGAGCACCTGCTGGGTCACCCGTACATCCGGCGGCACGGCCAGCCCGTCGAAGGGCGAAGACTCGGAGAAGGGGGCAAGCGCCTGCGGTTCGTCCCAGGCGAGGGCGCCACCGAGCGCGCGGGACGACCGGCGCAGCGGCACCGGCAGAAGATCGTCGCCCTGCGCCGCAAGGCGCGGGCCGGCAAAACGGATCAGTGCCCCGCCGTCCTCGATCCAGTTCGCAAGACGCTCGGCATCTTCCGGCAGGATCTGGCCGACATCGGTCAGGATGATCGCGTCAGGCGATTCCGCCACCAGCGTCTCGATCGACCCTTTCGTGATCGAGGCGAAGGGTTCGAGTGCCTTCTCGACATAATGCATGTCGGAGAGGAGCGGCTGGGCGACCGCCCCTGTATCGACGAGACCCACCCGGCGCGAACGGTCGGCGGAGTCCCACAGCCAGACAGTCCCGGCGCCCTGCCGGCCGGTGACGGCGAAGCGCGTTACGCGGGCAAGCGCTGCAGCGGGAATTTTGAACTCGGCGCTCGCCTGCTTCTCGCCATCGGTGAAGACGACATTCGCTGTCGCAAGCGCCGAGCCGTCGAGTGTCAGCGCGGAGACGAAGGCGCGTTCCTCGCCCCGGGTCTCCACCCGGCGCAGCGTGACCGAGACGGAATCAGTCTGCGACTGGAGACCGGTAATTGCGGCGGGCGCGCGGGGCGGGGCAGCGAAAGCGGTCAGCGGCGCGCGGCCGGCAAGGTCTGCGGCGAAGGCGCGGCCGGTCTCGCTTTCGAGCCCGTCGCTTGCCCAGAAAATACGCGCCGGGTGGAGGCCCGACGCGTCGAGCCGCTTCAGCGCATCCGTCCGATCCGTGCCCCAGGCCTGCGGGCGCAGGGACGAGAGCCGCTTGGCGGCATCGGCGCGGCTGAGTCGCTCGGCCGGATCGGCATTCAACTGTTGCGGCGCGGTCAGCAACAGATACACCGGCGCATCGCGGTTACCCGTATCGAGCGTTGCGGTCGCGGCATTGATCAGCTCACTCCAGCGCGGGGCGGAGGGCCAGCCATTGTCCAGCACGATCAGGAGCGCGCCTGTTCCGTCTGCGGACTCATTCTTTGCGCCCGGCGCGTAGACCGGTTGCGACAGTCCGAGAATGGCGGCGGTCACGGCGAGCGTCCGGATCAGCCAGACCCACCAGGGCGTGCGGGCCGGCGTCTCTTCCTTCGGTTCGACCCCTTCGAGGATGCGCAGCGAGGGCAGCTCAATGTCCTTCGGCGCCGGCGGCGTCGCGCGCAGGATCCACCAGATCACCGGCAGGGCAATCAGCGCCGCCAGCGCCCAGGGCGCACCCAGCAGGAAGGGACCAAGCGCGGTCATCCCTTCGCCCCGAAGCTCTCGAGCTGGGCCTTGAGACGCGCGGCGCTCTGCAGAAGCGGCTGCCCGCTGACATGCGAGACATAGCGCCAGCCCATCCGGTTCGTCAGGTCACGGAGGGCATCGCGCTGCTCCGCGAAGCGCCGATGGTATTCCTCGCGCAGCGTCTCGGCCCGGCCGAAGATGCGCGACAGGGCAGCACCCGGCCGGTGCAGTTTCACCCGGCCCTCGAACGGGAAATCCACTTCCACCGGCGAGGAGACAGCCAGCAGCACGCCTTCCGTACACTTGCCGGCAAGCGGCGCAAGGCGTGCGCGCCATTCCGGTACGGGATCGTAGAAGTCGGAGGCGACGATCAGCGTGGCGGCGCTGCGCGGCGGGGAGGGGAACTTGCCGCCCGTGCCGCGGGCCAGTTCCTCCGAGAGCCGGTCCACGGCGCGCTTGCCGAAACTTGCCGCGCGTCCCGATCCGAGTGCGCCGATCCGCTCCCCGTCCTTCGAGAGAAGGATGGAGAGCGCGAGCATCAGCAGCGTCGCTTCCTCCGCCTTGGTGCGCAGCTCACCCGCGGCTTTCCAGCGGAAGCCCGGATTGTCGTCGCACCAGAAGAGAACCGTGCGGGCGGTTTCGAGTTCGGTCTCGCGTACATAGAGGTCGTGCCCCTTGGCCGAGCGCCGCCAGTCCACCCGGTCAGCGGCGTCTTCCTGCGCATAGCGCCGGTACTGCCAGAAATGCTCGCCCGTGCCCGCGCGGCGCCGCCCGGCCGAGCCGATATGCGCCGCCTCACTGGCTTCGGCCTTGAAGTTGAGGCCCGGCAACTGGCGGGCAAGGGCTTCGGCTTCAGCGCGAAGATCGGCAGCGGGAGTCATCGGGCTGCGCTCACGCCACCTTCCGCGCGAGGTCGTTGATCAGTTCGGTCAGGCCGGGGGCTTCGCCGGTCGGGTCGTAGCGCATGGCCATCCGGTGACCGAGGCACGGCTCTGCAAGGGCCTCGACATCCTCGAGGCTCGGCGCGAACCGGCCGCGCAGCAGGGCGCGCGAACGGGCGGCCAGCATCAGCGCCTGTCCGGCGCGCGGGGACGGGCCCCAGTCGACCAGCCGCTTCACGCGGACATCGGTCGTCTGTTCGGGTCGGGCCTCGCGCACGAGGGAGAGGATGGTCGAGACGATCTTCTCGCCGACCGGCATTTTCCGCACCAGCGCCTGAAGGGCGATCAGGCGGGCGGCGTCGAGCGCCGGGCGCACGGTCTGGTCGCCGCCGCTGGTCGTCTCGATCAGGATGCGGCGTTCGGTGTCGAGGTCCGGATAGTTCACGTCCACTTTCAGCAGGAAACGGTCGAGCTGGGCTTCCGGCAGGGGGTAGGTGCCTTCCTGTTCGATCGGGTTTTGCGTTGCGAGCACGTGGAACGGCGCCGGCAGGTCGTGGCGCATGCCGGCCACGGTCACATGCCGCTCCTGCATGGCCTGCAGCAGGGCCGACTGGGTCCGCGGGCTCGCGCGGTTGATTTCGTCGGCCATGAGAAGCTGGGTGAAGATCGGGCCGCGCAGGAATCGGAAGCTGCGCTGGCCG
>JAWKUV010000012.1:0-80359 GCA_041398365.1 Hyphomonas sp.
CAGGGCGACGTCGAGCCAGTAACGCTGGCCGTCGAAAACGGACAGGAAGGGCTCGGACATGCCGACCGGTTCGCCGGCGCCGACCGTGATTTCGGACACGATGCCGGAGGCCGGAGCGACGAGTTCATACCGGCCTGCGCCTTTTGCGGACCGCACGGCATTCAGGCGCGCCTGTGAGGCAGCGAGTTCGAGATGGGCCGTTTTTGAATCGTGCTCGGCTTCGTCTTCTTCCTGGGCAGAGCGCAGGCCGAGCGCGCGCAGTTCGGTCGTGCGTTCAAGCAGGTGGTCCATGTGCTCGGCCATGATGCGCTGGGATTCGAGTTCCGAGCGGGCCGTTGCATAGTCCGGGCTGTAGAGGAGTGCGACGGGCTGGCCGGCCTTTACCTGCATGCCGGGGATCACCAGCGGTTCCAGTAGCACGCCGTCGAAGGGGCTGACGACCGGATGGGAGGTGCCCGGCGGCGCGACCACGGTGCCAAAGGCTGTCGAGCCTTCGATGCCGCTTTCCTCAAGGACCGGAGAAGTCACGACGCCTAGAGCCTTGCGGCTTGCCGGGGAGACCTCAAATGTTTGTGCCAGCGCCGTGCCGGCGACGATCGTCGCCACAGTGGCAACCAGCGCGGAGCGCAATACCCATTTAACCATTGTCTTCTCACAGTTCAGTGGTTTTCAGCCTGAGACTGCGTTTTGACGGTGTTCACTGACGCTAGCCTGACGCGTGCGTGCATTTCTGCATGCGTGTCATGCCGTGCTGCTTTTCAGACGGTCAGGAGGCATGCGCTTCGGGGAAGCGGAGCGAGAGGCCGGCGCAGACGGGCTGGCAGGTGACCAGTTCGCCGCCATGCGCTTCTGCGATGCGGTCTGCAATGGCGAGGCCGAGACCGGCGGCACCGCCGGGGGCGCGGTCAGCCCTTATGCCGCGGGCCTTCAGGCGGTCGAGTTCGTCCGGCTGGAGGCCTTGTCCGCCGTCGATCACGGTCAGGCTGGCGCCCGGACCTGCGCGGACGATGACTTCGGAGCCTTCGGGCGTTGCCCGGAGCGCATTATCAATCAGTGTACGCAGCGATGCGGCGACGGCCTCTTCGAGTCCGCGGAAGGCGATGGGCGCCTCTTCCTCTACAGATAGAGTCTTTCCGGCCTGGAAGGCGGCCGGGGCGAGTTCGGCCACGACGCGGCGCGCCAAGGCAGCCGGCTGGATCAGGGATCGGCGTTGCGCCACGTCGGGCGCGTTGCTGCGGGCCAGAAGCAGCATCTGGTCCACCATGTCCGAGAGGGCGTGCACCTGCTTGCGCAGCGGTGCCGCATCTTCGGCGGGCAGTTTGTCCAGCGACAGCGCGAGGATCGACAGCGGCGTCTTCAGTTCGTGGGCGGCATCGGCAGCGAAGGCTTCCTGCCGGCGGGCATGCTCGCCAAGGCGCTTGGTCAGCACGTTCACGGCATCGGTGAATGGGCGCAGTTCCCGCGGCAGGGCGTCGTCGGGCGTCTGGTAGCTGCGCAGATCCTGAGCCGCCTCGCAGACTTCGCGGGCGATCTTCTTGAGCTGTTTCTCCATGCTGCGCACGACCAGCAGCGCGCCTGCGCCGAACAGGGCGAGGAAGACGGCGAACGGCGTCAGGACGTGCTCGATGATTTCGCGCACCGTCCGCCACAGCGGCGGCGGATCGCTGCTCAGGAGTTCGTATTCGTACGTCACCATGACGCCGAGCACGGTGCCGCCGATGAGGCCCGACACGAGCAGTCCAACGAGCAATTTGCCGGCAATCGACTTCATGAGGGCTCCCGCCTGCCGAAAAAGTACCCGACACCGCGCACAGTATGGAGAATATCGTCTTCACCCGCTTCCGCAAACCGCCGGCGAAGGCGCGAGGCGACCGCTTCCAGCGCGTTGGGCGTGACCGGATCGGAGGCGCTGTAGAGCGTGCCTTCCAGGCGTTCGCGGGGAACGACCCGGCCGGCATTGCGCAGCAGGATTTCGAGGAAGTCCGCTTCCTTCCGGCCGATGGCGATGGCCTGTCCGCCGATCTCGGCCTGGCGGCTGGTCGTGTCGAAGGTGACGTTGCCGACCTTCAGGACGACCGGATCCCGGCGGCCGGGACGGCGCACCAGCGCCCGGAGGCGCGCCGCGATTTCTTCCACTTCTGCCGGTTTGACCAGGTAGTCGTCCGCGCCGGTATTGAGGCCGGTCACTCGGTCGTCAAGCGTGCTGCGGGCGGAGAGGATGAGAACCGGGGGACGCTCTTCCGGAAGGCTGCGGAGCCAGTCGATGCCGTCGCCATCAGGCAGGCCGAGATCGAGCATGATGGCATCGAACTGGCCGACCGCGACATGGTCGTCCGCTTCGGCAATGCAGCCGGCTATGTCGCTGTCGATCCCGCGTGCAGCAAGGCGTTCGGCCAAAAGGCGCGCCAGCTCGGCATTGTCTTCGATGATCAGCGTGCGCATGCGTTTCCGGATCCTGCAGTTTTGCGCCTTTGTATCCGGGAAAACTGACAAAGTCCTGACTTGATGTGACAGGCTCCCGGGGATCAGTCGAGCGTCCGGCGGTACCGCAGCATGGCGACGCCGACGGCAGCGGCGGTGAAGATGCAGAGCGCTATCAGTGGGTCCTGCAGCTGGGCGAGGCTGGCGTCCTTCAGCATGACGCCGCGCACGATGCGCAGGAAATGGGTGAGGGGCAGGATTTCGCCGATGGTCTGCGCCCATTCCGGCATGCCCCGGAAGGGGAACATGAAGCCGGAGAGCAGGATCGAAGGCAGGAAGAAGAAGAAGGTCAGCTGCATCGCCTGCATCTGCGAGCGGGCGATGGTGGAGAAGGTAAAGCCGAGGGCGAGGTTGGCGAGCACGAAGACCGACACGCCGAGGAGGAGTATCCACGGATTACCGACGAACGGAACCTCGAACAGGACCTGGGCCGCAAGAAGAATGACGAGCGTCTGCCCCGCACCGACGGCGACATAGGGCAGGATCTTGCCCAGCATGACTTCGAGCGGCTTTACCGGCATGGCGAGCAGGTTCTCGATCGTGCCCTGTTCGGACTCGCGCGTCATCGCCATGCCCGTGATCATGACCAGCGTCATGGTGAGGATCACGCCCAAGAGGCCGGGCACGATATTGTAGCTGGTCTTGGCCTCCGGGTTGTACATCTGGTGGACGACGAGGTCGAAGGGCGCGCCGCTGCCGGTGGCGAGGCCGGCGAGCGGCCCTTTCAGGTCGTGGCGGAGGGCATCGGTGAGGATCGTCTGCGCGAAGCCGACGGCGCCGGAGGCGGCGGCCGGATCGGAGGCGTCGGCCTCGATCAGTATCTGCGGATGCTCACCGCGCACGAGCTTGCGGGTGAAACCGGCCGGGATGGAGACGACGAAGGAAACCTCGCCGCGGGCGAGCAGGTCGCCGGTCTCGCGCGGGTCGTCCGTCTGCATGACGAAATCATAGTATTCCGACGTGCGCAGCGACTGGACCAGCGTACGGACGATGGGTGTCTGTTCCTCGACCAGCAGCGCGGCGGGCAGGTGGCGCGGGTTCAGGTTGATGGCATAGCCGAAGAGGATCAGCTGGACGATCGGGATTCCGAACATCATGGCAAAGGTCAGCCGGTCGCGGCGCATCTGCACCGTTTCTTTCATCAGGACGGCACAGATGCGGCTGAGGGAGTTCAGGACGCCCTTCATGAATGCACCCGCATGTCTTCACCCGCTTCTGCGCTGAGCGCGATGAAGGCATCTTCGAGGCTCGGGCGGACTTCGTTCCAGGTGACATCGTGTGAGGGATAGCGGGCAATGGCGGCGGCGATTGCTTCCCGGTTCTCGCCGCTGACATGCAGGGCCGAGCCGAAATAGGCGACGTGCTCGACGCCCGGTTCGTTCTTCAGCGCCTCGGCCATGCGGCGAACGCCGGGGCCTTCGCCGCGGAAGGTAGCGAGGCCCGACCGGTCGATCACGTCCGGCACCGTGCCTTCGACGATCTTGTGGCCGTTGGCGATGTAGACGATGCGGTCGCAGCGTTCTGCTTCGTCCATGTAGTGGGTGGAGACCAGCACGGTCATCCCGGCGAGGGAGAGGTGGTGGATCTCGTCCCAGAAATCGCGGCGGGCCTGCGGGTCGACGCCTGCGGTCGGCTCGTCCAACAGGATGAGTTTCGGATTGTGCATGGTCACGGCGGCGAGCGCCATGCGCTGCTTCCAGCCGCCGGAAAGCGCGCCGGACAGCTGGTTCTGGCGATGCGTGAGACCGAGCTTCTCAACGGTTTCGTCGACGGTCTGGCGCAGGTGCGGCAGGCGATAGAGGCGCGCGACAAATTCAAGATTTTCGCGGATGGTCATGTCGGTCCAGAAAGAGAATTTCTGGGTCATGTAACCGGTCTGTTCGCGGATGCGTTCGGCATCCTTCTGGATGTCGTAGCCGAGGCAGGTGCCGGACCCTTCAGTGACTTTCAGCAGGCCACAGATCATCCGGATCGTCGTCGTCTTGCCGGAGCCGTTCGGGCCAAGAAATCCCCAGACTTCTCCTCGCGGCATCTGGATGTCGACGCCGGCAACAGCTGTCTTCTGGCCGAAGCGCTTGACCAGACCGTGAACGTCGATGGCGAAATCGCCGGACATTACCAGTGGACCTCCACGGGAAGACCGGGATGCAGGCCCGCGCCTTGCGGGACCTTTGCCTCCACCATGAAGACAAGTTTCTCGCGCGAGTGCCGGGCGTAGATAACAGGCGGGGCGAATTCCGCTTCGTGCGAGATGAAGCTGATGCTTGCCTTGACCGGGGCGGAGAGGCCATCTGCGGTGAGCGCGACGTCGGCCCCAACCTTGAGCTTCGCAAGCTCCGTCTCCGGAACATAGAAGCGCGCCTTCAGGCCGCCTTCGGGAAGGATGGCGATGATCGGCGTGCCGGGGGTGACGTATTCCCCGGTGCGGAAGAAGACTTCCTCGACCTTGCCGCTGACCGGGGCGACGGTGCGCCGTTCGTTCAGCCGGTATTCGGCGGCGGCTTTTGCGGCTTCAGCGGCGCTGGCGGCCGCACTGGCGGCTTCGCGGGATGCGTCGCGTGCCGGCATGGCCGCGACTTTCAGGTCCTGTTCGGCGGCGTGGACCGTGGCGACCGCGGCGTCATAGGCGGCCTCGACCTTGTCCCGCTGGGATTTCGGCGCGTAGCCCTGTTCGACAAGCGGCAGGACGCGGTCGCGTTCGCTGGTCGCCTGGTCGAGCTGGGCTTTCGCTTCGGCGAGGCGGGCTTCGAGACGCTTGATCTCCGGCGGGCGGGCGCCGGTGCTGAGGTCCTGCGCTTGCGCCATGGCCTGGTTCAGGCGTTGGGAGGCTTCGGAGACGGCGGCTTCCTCGGCAATACTGTCGAGGCGGAAGAGGAAATCGCCCTGTTCGACCTTGTCGCCTTCGGTAACGCTCTGTTCGATGAGGCGCCCGGCGGCAGGCGCCGCGACATAGGTCCAGTCCGCTTCGATATAGCCGAGATGGACAGGCTCGTCTTGCTGGCCGCATCCGGCGAGGGCCAGGAGGACCGCGCCGGCCATCAGGGGTTTCAGGAGAGTGAGACGCTTCATGTTGCGCTCCGGGGTTCCAAGGCTTTGAGCATCATGCGCTCGTGAATTTGAAAAAGCTGGTCGAGATCGACGTCTGCCTCGTGCCGGCTGTTGAAAACGGCCTCCCAGAGGGCAGAAAGCACCATCGGTGCCATGACAATGCGCGCCGTCAGGTCGGGATTGGGCACTTCGGCCTCTCCGGCGTCGTGCGCGCGCTTCAGCAATCCGGACATCATCGCGAGCACGCGCTCGATCAGCTCGGTCCGGTAGGCCTGCACCATCTGGGGGAACATATGACTGTCGCCGACCAGGACCTTCATGATGCGGGGCAGGTCAGTCTGGCGGATCAGCATCGGGGCGATGCGGCAGACGCCGGCCAGGGCCTCGCGCAGGCTGCCGGCGTTTGTGGCAATCCGTTCGATCAGTTCGAGATTGGGCGAGGCGAGGTTTTCCACCAGCGCCCGGAACATCGCTTCCTTCGAGTCGAAGTAGAGATAGACGGCGCCCTTGGAGAGGTGCGCGCGTTTCGCGATGTCACTCATCCGGGTTGCGGCGAAGCCCTTCTCGAAGAACTCGTCGAGCGCAGCTGTCAGCAGGGCCTGACGGCGTTCGTCTTTCGCTTCGTCGCTTCGTGCCCGCAACATGGGGGTGCCTCATAAATAACTGACTGGTCAGTTATTTATATTGGAGCCCTGCTCGGGTCAACGGCCCTGGGCAGTTGATATGACGGGGGATTTCGGGGCGCGGCCGGGTAATTTTGCGTTGCGGGTTGCGGTCTGGCGCGGGCTGACTGAATATGCCGTCATTCCGGAAAGAGCGATCAGACATAACGGAACACACTGAGGGGGAGCAGGTGAACGCATATCAGGCCAAAAAATGTTACCGCAAACATATCTGCGTGTGGCTGACCCTGTTTGTGTTCGGGCTTCTGGCGCCGGTTGCCTCGGCCGAGGATGGGTACGACCTCTGGCTGCGCTATGCGCGCCTTGAGAAAGTGCCGCCGGGCTTGCCGAAAGAGGTGGTCGTAGCGTGTGCCGATCTCTCGCCCACGCTGGAGGCGGCGGTGCAGGAGGTAGACCGGGCGACGGGGTCCATGTTGGGCCAGGCGCTGCCGCGGGCCGGCAAGGTGCGCAAGCGCAGTCTCGTGCTCGCGAGTGGGACCTGTCATGATGCGCTGCCGGAGGGCAGTCTGCCCTCTGAAGAGGACGTGGGCGCCGAAGGCTATGCGATCCGCTCGATCCGGCTGAACGGCAAGCCTGTCACGCTGATCGCCGGACAGACGGACATCGGGACGCTCTATGGCACGTTTGCTTACCTCCAGAGGCTGGCGGAGGGGCGGGACGTGTCTGCGTTGGACGCCATTTCCCGGCCGAAGACGCAGCTGCGCCTGCTCAATCACTGGGACGGGCTCGACCGGCATGTCGAGCGAGGGTATTCGGGCCAGTCGATCTGGGACTGGCACCGGCTGCCGGGTTATGTAGATCCGCGGTACACGGATTATGCCCGGGCCAATGCCTCCATCGGCATCAATGGCGTATCGCTGACCAATGTGAATGCCGACGCGACGGTGCTGACGCCGGCGTATTTGGAGAAAGTGGCCGCGCTGGCGGATGTGTTCCGGCCCTATGGTATCCGCGTGTACCTGACGGCGCGTTTCTCCGCGCCGATGGAGATTGGCGGGCTGGCCACCGCCGATCCGCTGGATCCGGATGTGACGGACTGGTGGAAGGTCAAGGCGGATGAGATCTACACTTATGTGCCGGATTTCGGCGGCTTCCTCGTGAAGGCCAATTCGGAGGGCCAGCCCGGGCCGCAGGACTATGGGCGCAGTCATGCCGACGGCGCGAACATGCTGGCGGCGGCGGTCGCTCCGCATGGCGGCATGGTGATGTGGCGGGCTTTCGTCTATTCGGCGGAGGAGCCGGATGACCGGGTGAAACAGGCCTATTCCGAATTCGTGCCGCTCGATGGGCAGTTTGCGGACAATGTGCTGCTGCAGGTCAAGAACGGGCCGCTGGATTTCCAGCCGCGTGAGCCGTTTCATCCGCTATTCGGGGCGTTGCCACACACGCCGACGATGTTGGAACTCCAGATCACCAAGGAATATCTCGGCTTTTCGACGCATCTCGCCTATCTCGGCACGCTCTGGGAAGAAGTGCTGCAGTCGGATACCTATGCGAAGGGTGAGGGCGCTACGGTCGCGTCTGTGATCGACGGACAGCTGGATGGGTATTCGCGGACGGGCATGGCGGGGGTTGCCAATGTCGGGACGGACAGGAACTGGTCAGGCTCCCAGTTCGATCAGGCAAACTGGTATGCCTTCGGACGGTTTGCCTGGAACCCGGATGCCTCAGCGGAAGAGGTTGCCCGCGACTGGGCTGCGCTGACCTTCAGCCGCGATCCGGACGTCATCGACACGATCACGGGCATGATGATGGAGTCCCGCGAAGCGGTGGTGGATTACATGACGCCGCTCGGCCTCGCGCACCTGATGGGAACGGGGCATCATTACGGGCCGGCGCCCTGGGTGGACGACCTCGGCCGGGCGGACTGGACGCCGTATTACTACCACAAGGCCACTAGGGACGGGATCGGCTTTGACCGGACGGTATCGGGATCGGATGCGCTGGCCCAATATGCGCCGGAGCTTCAGGCGCTCTGGTCCGATCCGGAAACGACGCCGGAAAACCTGCTGCTCTGGTTCCACCGGATGAAGTGGAGCGACACATTGCAGGACGGCGAGACCGTCTGGGAAGCGATGGTCGATCACTATGACCGCGGTGTGGCGCAAGTGGCGGCGTTTCAGGCGCGCTGGGAGTCACTCCGGGGGCTGATCGATCCGGAACGGTTCGAACAGGTGGCGGCATTTCTGGCCATCCAGCACCGGGAGGCAAAATGGTGGCGCGATGCGTCGATTGCCTATTGGCGGAGCGTGAATGGCCTGCCGTTGCCGGAGGGGCATGCGCCGCCGGAACATGATCTCGACTATTACAAAAGCCTCTCCTTTCCGAATGCGCCCGGTCAGGGCGGCTGAAGGAAGAGACCGGATGCAGGAGCGATGATGTGGCAGGACTGACCGGTGAAAATCTGATCGCAGGTGCGTGGCGAGCCGGCAGCGGCGCGTCGTTCCACGCCATGGAGCCGGCAACCGGACGGGTGCTGGAGCCTGCTTTCTGCGAGGCGTCAGCCGCCGATGTCGATGCCGCATGTGAAGCGGCCTGGAGCGCCTTTGTGGCACTGTCGGCACTAGATGCTGAGGTGCGCGCTGTCCTGCTGGAGAATATCGCGACAGAGCTTGAAGCAATTGCAGAGCCGTTGATTGAACGCACGGTGCGGGAGTCGGCGCTGCCAAAGGCGCGTGTGACGGGCGAGCTTGGCCGGACGACCGGGCAACTGCGCCTGTTCGCAAGTGAGGTCCGGGCCGGCCACTGGCGCGGCCTGCGCATCGATGAGGCCCTGCCGGAACGAATGCCCCTGCCGCGGCCGGATATCCGGATGCGAAGAATTCCCATCGGTCCGGTCGCCGTGTTCGGCGCGAGCAACTTTCCGCTCGCTTTCTCGGTGGCCGGTGGAGACACAGCTTCAGCGCTGGCGGCCGGGTGTCCGGTCGTTGTGAAGGCGCATCCGGCACATCCGGGGGCGTCGGAAATGGTTGCGGGCGCGATTGCGCGGGCCGTGGCATCGGCTGGGCTTCCGGCGGGCGCATTCTCGCTGGTCCATGGCGGGAATGAGATCGGCGCGGCGCTCGTTCAGCACAGGCGGATCATGGCTGTCGGCTTCACCGGCTCCCGGCGCGGCGGACTCGCGATCTCGGCGCTGGCCGCAGCGCGTGCGGTGCCGATCCCGGTCTATGCCGAGATGTCGAGCATCAATCCGGTCCTCCTGTTCCCGCAGGCCCTGCGCCAGCGGGCAGAGGCGATGGGGGAAGCCTTCGGCGCTTCGCTCACCATGGGCGCGGGTCAGTTTTGCACCAATCCCGGTCTCGCCTTCGCCATCGGCGTGGACGATCAGGCCTATGAGCGGTTCCGCAATGCGCTTGCCGGCTTTGTCGAGGCGAGTGCGCCGCAGCCCATGCTGACGGCAGGGATTGCGGAGGCTTATGCCGACGGGCTGGAGTCGCTTGGGCAAGTGGAGGGCGTGCAGATGCTCGTGCAGGGGCAGATGGCCGATCGCTGTGCTCCCGCGTGCGTCTTCGAGACAGATGCTGTGACCTTCGCGCAGACGCCCGCGTTGCATGCGGAAAATTTCGGGGCGTCAACCCTACTTGTCCGTTGTGCGGATGTGGCCGAGGCGGCCGCGCTGCTTGCCGGGATGGAAGGGCAGCTGACGGCAACGCTGCAGGTCGAAGAGGCAGATCTCGCGGATGCGGCGGTGCTGCTTCCGGCGCTGGAACGGCTTGCCGGGCGCATTCTCGTGAATGGCTTTCCGACAGGCGTCGAAGTCTGTCACGCCATGGTGCATGGCGGACCGTTCCCGGCGACGAGCGACAGCCGCACCACTTCGGTGGGTACGTTGGCGATGGACCGGTTCCTGCGTCCGGTCAGTTATCAGGGGTTTCCGGAACCGTTGCTTCCAGAGGAGCTGCATGACGGAAATCCCACGGGTGCGCGGCGCCGTGTGAATGGGGAATACTGAGATGGGCGAATTGTTCGATCCGGATACGGAGATGCCGGTGGACTGGCGGGAAGGCCTGTTCGTGGGGCGGGTGGACTTCGGTGAGGGGCCTACGCCGGTGATTGTCCGGAGTGGCCGTCTGTTCGACATGTCCGCCGCTGCCCCGACCGTGTCTCACCTCATAGAGGGTGAGATGGCTGTGCATGGTGGAACAGACCTGGGGTCGCTGGAGCACGTTGGCTTGACAGCGCCGGGCGGACGGAGACCGCAGCTTCTGCCGCCGGTGGACCTCCAATGTATCAAGGCGGCCGGTGTGACCTTCGCTGTCTCGACCCTGGAACGCATCATCGAGGAGCGCGCACGCGGCAAGCCGGGCGAGGCAGCGGCGATCCGTGCGCGGCTAGAGGGAATTGTCGGGGCGGAGCTGAAATCCGTCGTTCCGGGGTCCGAAGCTGCTGCGAAGCTCAAGGCGTCGCTGATCGAGTCGGGGCTCTGGTCGCAATACCTGGAAGTCGCCATCGGGCCGGATGCGGAGATATTCACCAAGTGTCCGGTGTTGGCGTCGGTGGGCTGGGGGCAGGCGGTTGGCATCCGTTCGGATTCGGCCTGGAACAATCCCGAGCCGGAAGTCGTGCTTGTGGCGCGCTCCGACGGGAAGGTCGTTGGTGCTGCATTAGGCAATGATGTGAACCTGCGGGATTTCGAGGGGCGGTCGGCGCTGCTCCTTGGCAAGGCGAAGGACAATAATGCCTCCTGCGCCATCGGGCCGTTCATCCGCCTGTTCGACGACGGCTTTGGCATGGCGGACATTCGCGCAATGGACGTGACGCTGGACATCGACGGGCCGGACGGATTCCGCCTTACGGGCGTGAATTCCATGTCGCAGATCAGCCGCGACCCGGAAATCCTCGTGAAGCAAGCGATGAGCGAGCATCAGTATCCGGACGGGTTTGCATTGTTTCTCGGCACCATGTTCGCCCCGAAGGAGGATCGGGGTGAAGCGGGCGGCGGCTTCACACATCTGCTGGGGGATCGGGTGAGTGTTTCGTCCCCGCGCCTCGGCCGATTGGTGAACCGGGTGGAGACGTCTCGCGACGCGCCCCCGTGGCAGCTGGGTATCGCCAGCCTCTTCGGCAATCTCGCCCGGCGTGGCCTGCTGCCAACGACATAACAACAAGCGGCAAAGCCGCGGGAGGAAACGGAACACATGTCAGAGAAGAAACCGAAACTGCGATCGGCCGAATGGTTCGGGACTGCCGACAAGAATGGTTTCATGTATCGCAGCTGGTTGAAGAACCAGGGCTTTCCGGCGCATCAGTTCAACGGCAAGCCGGTCATCGGCATCTGCAATACCTGGTCGGAACTCTCACCCTGCAATGCGCACCTTCGGCAGGTAGCGGAGCGGGTGAAGCAGGGCGTGTATGAGGCGGGCGGCTTCCCGCTGGAATTCCCGGTCTTCTCCAATGGGGAGGCGGTACAGCGGCCGACGGCGATGCTGACGCGAAACCTCGCCTCGATGGATGTCGAGGAGGCAATCCGCAGCAATCCGCTCGATGGCATTGTGCTGCTGGTCGGGTGCGACAAGACCACGCCGGCGCTGGTCATGGGCGCGGCGAGCTGCGACCTTCCTTCCATCGTTATCAGCGGCGGGCCGATGCTGAGCGGGCGGCACGAGGGCCGCACGGTCGGCTCCGGTACGCTTGTCTGGCAGATGAACGAGAAGCTGAGCGCCGGAGAGATCAACGCGGACCAGTTCATGGCGGCTGAGCAGTCGATGTCTCGCTCAGCGGGCTCCTGCAACACGATGGGCACGGCGTCGACGATGGCGTGCATGGTGGAGTCGCTCGGGCTCAGCTTGCCGCAGAATGCGGCGATCCCGGCAGTGGATTCGCGGCGCCATGTGCTGGCGCACATGTCGGGCATGCGGATTGTCGAAATGGTAAAGGAGGACCTTCGCCTGTCGAAAGTCATGACACGGACAGCATTTCTGAATGCCATCCGAACCAATGCGGCCATTGGCGGCTCAACCAACGCGGTGATCCACCTGAAGGCCATGGCTCAGCGTATCGGCGTGGACCTGTCGCTGGACGACTGGCAGCGCGAGGGCCGCCATGTGCCGACCATTGTGAACCTGATGCCATCCGGCGAATTCCTGATGGAGGATTTCTTCTATGCGGGCGGGTTGCCGGTGGTCTTGCGGCGGCTGGCCGATGCCGGGCTGCTCGACGGAAGTGCGCTCACGATCAATGGGCGGACAATCGGTGAGAATGTCGCCGGCGCGCCCTGCTACAATGATGACGTTATCCGGCCGCTGGACAATCCGCTCTGCGAAAGCGGAGGCATCTGTATCCTCAAGGGCAATCTTGCGCCGCGCGGGGCGGTGCTGAAGCCGTCGGCAGCGACTCCCGCACTGATGAAGCATCGCGGCCGCGCGGTCGTGTTCGAGACTTTTGCGGATTACAAAAAGCGGATCGTCGATCCAGACCTCGATATCGACGAGACCTGCGTGATGGTTCTCAAAAATTGCGGGCCAAAGGGCTATCCGGGCATGCCGGAGGTCGGGAATCTCGGGCTGCCGCCGAAGCTGCTGAAGAAGGGTGTGACCGACATGGTGCGCATTTCCGATGCGCGCATGAGCGGCACGGCCTATGGCACTGTCGTGTTGCACGTGTCGCCCGAGGCGAGGGCGTTCGGGCCGCTCGCCATCGTGCAGGAAGGGGACATGATCGAACTCGACGCTGAGGCCGGAAGTCTGACGCTGGATGTCCCGGAGGCGGAGATCGAGGCGCGTCTAGCGGCACTCCGGGCGGTGGCGACCAGCGACAATCAGGGCGGCTATGTCGGGCTCTACCTGGACCGGGTGCTGCAGGCGGACGAAGGCTGCGACTTCGATTTCCTGGTCGGGTGCCGCGGCGCTGATGTGCCCGCGCATTCACACTGACGATTGACTGACGAAGCCACCGGGAGAGTGGCCGAGGGAGGATAATTCATGACCTGGTTTGCCGAGAACCAGCCCTTGCTCGCCACGGCAGGCGGCGTGCTGGCGCTGATTGTCCTGATCGTCTGGACACGCATGAATGCGTTTGCGGCGCTGATTCTGATCGCCATTTTCAGTGCCCTGGCGGCCGGAATGGCGCCGGAACAAGCCATGGATACGATCGTCAAGGGTATGGGCGGAACGCTCGGCTTCATTGCCGTCGTCATCGGTCTTGGGGCGCTATTCGGCTCCATACTGGAGGCCTCAGGCGGTATCACGGTGCTGGCCAATCAGATGCTCAGCAACCGGGGAGAGGCGGCTGGGCGCTGGGGCATGGGCGTTATCGGATTGATGGCGTCGATCCCGGTCTTTTTTGATGTCGCGCTGATCGTGCTGACGCCGCTCGTGTTCGCCATTGCGGCCCGCACCTCGAAGCCAGCCATGGTGTTTGCCCTGCCGCTGGCAGCCGGTCTCGCTGTCGGTCATTCGCTGATCCCGCCGACGCCTGGGCCAATCGCGGTTGCCGAAATCCTCGGAACGGACCTTGGCTGGATGATCGGATTTGGCTTTCTCATCGGCATTGTCACGATGCCGATTGCCGGCCCGCTCTATGCCGGTTGGCTCGACCGGAGAGGCTGGATGCCGGAAGGCGCGCCGCACCATGCCGCCGGCGAGGAAGAGCCGGCGCCGCCCGTCATGAACGGACCTGCGACGGCCGTATTGATCCTGCTGCCTCTGGTGCTGATCCTTGCCGGAACGCTCGCGACCAATCTTGTGCCTTCGGATGCAGAGGGCGGCCTGCGCACTTTGCGCCAGGCGCTTTATCTGGCCGGGCATCCGTTTGTGGCCCTGCTGGCAGCGTGCGGTCTTGCCATGCTGTTCTTTCGCGGAGCGAGCGAGACGCAGCGCCACCGGTTGAAGACGGGCATATCCCGCGCGCTGGAGCCGACGGGCGCAGTCATTCTGGTCACGGGTGCAGGCGGCGCGTTCAAGCAGGTGCTCGTGGATACGGGGGCGGGGACACAGCTCGCGAATGCGGCGCTTTCATTCGGGATGACGCCGCTCGTCGCTGGCTATGTTCTGGCGGTGCTGATCCGGGTGGCGCAGGGCAGTGCGACGGTCGCGATGATCACGGCGGCGGGGCTGGTTGCGCCGATTGCCGCGGCAGCCGGTCTGTCGGCGCCGGAGCTGGCGCTGGTTGCGCTGGCAGTCGCCTGCGGGGCGGCGGCGCTGTCGCACGTCAACGATTCCGGCTTCTGGCTGGTGAACCGGATCTTCGGCCTGACGGAGCGGGAGACGTTCCGCACCTGGACCGTCACAGCCACGCTGGTAAGCCTTGTGGGGTTCCTGTGCACATGCGTGCTGATGCTCGGTTTGCAGTTTGCCGGAGGCTAGGGGGCCGGCGCGGCGGCCGTCAAAGAAGCTTTACAATTCTGACATCAATCTTTCGGGATGGGCTTTTATGGGTGCCAGCTTGAAGCGGGAAAGCCCCCATGCCGAGCGACAATCATTTCGTTTATTCCCTTGAGCTGAAGATCCTCGACCTGGAGAAAACGGTGCGGGATCTCGAGAAGCGGCTGAAGGATCTGGAGACGAAGCAGGTCGAGGCGGTGCAGGCCTCGCAGCCGGATGTCCCGGATGAAGTCCTGAAGCAGATTGAGCAGGGCGAGAACCCAATCCGTGCCTTGCGCCAGTACCGGCTGCTCACCCAGAAGGAGCTGAGCACCCGCTGTGGAATCCGGGCAAACCATATCTCTGCCATGGAGCGGGGGATGCCTTTCGGACTAAAAACCGCCAAACGCCTGGCCGAGGCGCTCGAAGTGCCGGTCGGCTTGCTTACATGAGGATATGATGAAAGCCCTTTTTCTGGCGTCGGCCGCCGTATCCCTCTGCCTCCTGACCGCCTGCTCGAAGCCTGAGCCGTCCGGACCGCGGGAAATCTTCCCGGGCAAGGAAGCGCCGGACCATCGCAACCATGCCTATTCGATGACGGAAAGTCTGGACGGCAATATCCGCATCTACACGCAGGAAGCCGACGACGAGGCCTGGCTCTACGAGATGCACCGCACCGGCAAGACCTGGTCGGAGCCTCAGCGCATGACCCTGCCGGCGCGCAAGCGGATGAAGGGCGCAAGCTTCAGTCGCGAAGACGGCTCGCTCTATTTTGCGACGGATGCAGAGATGCCGCCGCCGTTCGGTGGACGCGACCTCAATATCTGGCGCGTTGAATGGGACGGGTCCGCCTGGGGTGAGGCCAAGCCTATCGAAGGCGAAATCAACACGGGTGCGAACGAAACAATCGCTTCGGTGGCGGCAGACGGCACCATGATCTTCGTGTCGAACCGTCCGGAAATGGATGGATTCGGCTATGGCCTTGGCGAGGCGCACCGCGACGAATCGGGTGCTTGGAAAATCACGGCATTCCTCACGGACATGAACGACCTGCGCACCGACGATCACGCCGTGATCACCGCTGACGGCAGCCGGTTGTTCTTCTACTCGCACCGGACGCCGAAGGTTGGCTCGACCGATATCTGGACCAGCAAGCGGCTGGCGGATGGGTCATGGAGCGCACCGGAGAACCCCGGGGAGCCGCTGAACACGCCGGATTCCGAATTCGGACCAGGCCTTTCCAGCGATGACCAGACCCTGTTCTTCTCACGCGGCGGCGTGCTGATGGAGATCGGCGTCGACGAGGTGCTGAAGGGGCTTCCTCAACAGTAAATGGCAACAGCCATAAAACCTGAAACCTGCGCTTGAATTGCCGGCCGCCAAGGAAGGAATGACTACTCCCGTTGTGGCTGGTGCAGGTTCCGGAATGCAAGAATTTTCGGGGTCTGCGGGCTTTTCCTCGAAACGTGCAGTCCGTCACAAAAACTTAATCGAACCGTTTCGGAACCGTAAAGCTGCACTGCCATAAGGCCCCTCGGCGTCGGGAGAATCCCAAGGGGATTTCTGGGATTCGTGCGCGCCTCAAACGCTAGACACAGCGGCTCCAAAGGGGTCTCAGAGGGAAGTTTCATGAAAATCCGCAACACACTGAAGCTGGCGACGATGGCGAGCCTTGCCATCATGACGCTTGCAGCATGCTCGGACACGACCATTTCGTCGCCTGGCGCGCCGTCTTCGCCGGTCAGCCCCCCGCCGCCGCCGCCCCCGCCGCCGGCCGCCGCAACCATCAACCTCGTTCCGACCGCGGGCTGCCCCACGGGGACGACTTCCACGAGACTCTCCGCCATCGCCGCTGACGGCTTTTCCGACACGCAGGTCTGCGTCCTCGGTTCCACGAGCGGTTCGACCATCGTCACGAGCAACATCACGATCCCGGCCAACACCACGATCGCCCTTCGCGGCCCGGTCTTCATCGGTTCTGACACCAAGAGCGGCGGCACGGCTGCCACGCTGACCGTCGGTGAAGGCGTGCGCTTCTTCGGCGCTTCCGCTTCCGGTACCGCAACGGCGACCGACGACTACCTGGTCATCTCCCGCGGCTCGCAGATCCAGGCTGTCGGTACGGCCTCCAATCCGATCCGCTTTACCTCGCGCGCCAAGATGAACGACGAGGAGACCGGTTCGTCCATCACGACCGAAACGACCACCGCTCAGTGGGGCGGCCTCGTGATCAACGGTTTCGCACCGATCAACGCCTGCTCGTTGTCCACCGCGACCGGCGGCACCGCGGATTGCGAAAAGTCCGGTGAAGGCTCCTCCGGTCTCTTCGGCGGCGACAAAGCCGACGACAATTCCGGTACGCTGAAATATGTCTCCGTCGAGTACGCAGGTTCGCGCCTCACAACGGAAGACGAACTGAACGGTATCGCGTTCCAGGGTGTCGGCAACGGCACCACCGTCGATCACATCCAGGTTCACAACAACCTTGACGATGCCGTTGAATGGTTCGGCGGCACCGTGAATGTGAAATACTACGTCGCCACAGGCGCTGGCGATGACTCAATCGACTGGACCGACGGCTGGACGGGCAAACTGCAATTCGCGGTCGTCCGTTCGAACGTTCCGTCTTCGGAAGATCCGCGCGGTATCGAAGCTGACAACCTGAACAACGCAAACGACAAGACTCCGTTCTCGAACCCGAGCCTGTCGAACATCACGATTGTGGGCAGCTCGGGCAATCAGCAGGGTGTCCTGCTGCGCCGCGGTACCATGGGCACGCTGGTGAACATGATCGTCACCGGCTTCCCGATTGGTCTCGACTTCGACAACACCCAGACGTTCACCAACTACACGAATGGTGACCTGGTCCTGCAAAGCTGGCTGCTCGACAATGCCGTGAACTTCGACACGGATTCCGATCCGCCGCCGTCCTTTCCAGCAGGCAACAATATCCGTACCGCTGACAACTCGCTGATCGACGGCTATTTCCCCGGCCAGCAGGAACTCGCGGTTCCGGTTTCCACGGCGCTCTCGGGCGATGCCTTCTTCACGCCGACGACCTATATCGGCGCCTTCGGTCCGACCGAGACCCTGTCGAGCAACTGGGCTTCGTTCTCGCAGCCCGGCACGCTCTTCCCGGAAGCGGTTGCCAACTGCCCGACGGGTACCACCCAGAACGGCACGCTCGCCAACAAGAAGCTCTGTGTGATCACCGGTTCGGCCATTACCAGCGACCTGCACCTGACCAACGGCGACAAGCTGATCTACGAACTGTCTGGCCCGGTCTTCATCGGTGTTGACCAGGGGCCGAACCCGGCTGCTCCGGTAACCGGTTCTGCAAGCGCTACCCTGACGATCGATGCCGGCGTGACGGTTATGGGTGCCAACAATGACGACTATCTCGTCATCACCCGCGGCTCGAAAATCCTGTCGAACGGTACGGCGACTCGTCCGGTCGTGTTCACCGCGAAAGGCAAGATTGCCGGCACCGGCACATTCGACCAGGACACGAAAGGCGTCTGGGGCGGCGTGATCATCAACGGCCGCGCACCGATCAACGCCTGTGCAAACGCTGCGGCAACGGGCGGTACGGTCGACTGCGTGAAGTCCGGCGAAGGTTCGTCCGGCTTCTTCGGTGGTGCAACCGCTGACGATGACTCCGGCCAGCTCTTCTACACCCGCGTCGAGTATGCTGGCGTTCGCCTGACCACCGATGACGAACTGAACGGCATTGCGTTCCAGGGCGTCGGTTCGGGTACGGAAGTCGAATACGTTCAGGTCTACAACAACCTCGACGACTGCTTCGAATGGTTCGGTGGTACGGTCAGCGCGAAGCACATGCTTGCCATCGGCTGCGGCGACGACCTGTTCGACTGGACTGATGGTTGGCAGGGTACCCTGCAGTACGGCATCGCCTATGGCGGCGTCTCGTCTGCAACGGGTGGCGTCTCGGCCGATCCGAACGGTCTCGAAGGTGACAACCTCAACAACTTCAACGACAAGACCCCGATCTCGACTCCGCGCATCTCCAACCTGACCGTGATTGCAGGTGGGGATCCGAACTCCCAGATCGGTGCCAAGCTCCGTCGTGGTATGCGCGGTACGGTCGCCAACATGATCGTGCTCGGATGGCCGGACTTCGGTCTCGACGTCGACGACACCGAAACCATCAACAACGTCAACAACGGCGATCTGAACCTGCAGTCCTGGTTCATTTCCGGAAACGGCCTCGCCCTGGCGAACGACGCGACCGAGCCGAACCTGTTTGCTACGCCGGCCACGAACAACCTCGTTCTTGATCAGCCGATCACGACGAGCGGCTTCGCCTTCCGTTCGGGCCGCCCGGGCGTTGTTCCGGGTGCCAATGAGAACGCTGTCCCGGTGTTCGATGTGACTGGCATCGGCAATCTCGAAGCGACGACCTACATCGGTGCCGTCAAGGATGCCAACGACAAATGGTACCTCGGCTGGTCGATCGACCAAGCCGGCAACCTGACCAGCGCGAACTAATTGTAAGCGCCGGCAATAGGGTGGGGCGGCGCGTAACTGCTGCCCCACCTTAATTGCATTCACAGCCACTCTTTTTTTGCGATTGCTTCAGCCTCGCATTCAGGAAAACCAAGATGAAACGTTTCATGTCTGCCCGCTCAGTCCTTCTGACGAGCGCTTGCCTGGCGTGGATCTCGCCCGCGCTGGCCCCCGCGCTGGCCCAGGACGCGACGGCCACCGACTCTGCAACCACAGTGGAAGAGCAGCCCGCATCCACTGCTGACGATACTGAATCACGCCAGCAGACGGTTGTTGTCCGCGGCCAGTTCATTCCCGACGAAAAGCGCAACACGTCTGAAGTGTCCGCGCTGATCGACGAAGGCGATTTCGATCTTCAGGGTGATGGCGATGCTGCAGCAGCGCTCGCTCGTGTCGCTGGCATCGCGACGGCCGAAAACGAATTCATCTACGTTCGCGGCCTGAACGAGCGCTATTCTACGGCGCTGCTCAACGGCTCCCCGCTGCCCAGCCCGGCGCCGCTGCGCCGTGTGGTTCCGCTGAACCTGTTCCCGACTTCGACGCTGAAAAGCGTTCTGGTCCAGAAGACCTATTCTCCCAACCTGCCGGGTGAGTTCGGTGGCGGTACGGTCGACCTCCGGACCAAGGCGATCCCGGATGAAGCATTCTTCACGGTCGGCGCCAGCGCCGCGATCGACACGCAGACGTCCCTGCGCAAGGGACTGATGTACGATGGTAGCGATACGGACTGGCTGGGCATCGACGATGGTGCCCGTGATCGTCCCTCGATCGCCAATGGCCTGACGCGCGAGTTCGGTCAGCAACTGACCGACAACTCGTCGCTTCTGGTCATGCAGCGGGGCGAGGTAAACCCGAACTTCGGCATGGATATGTCCGGCGGGACGCGCTTCGATGTGAACAACGATATTTCGGTCGGCTTTACCGCATCGGCTGGCTATTCGAATGACTGGCAAACGAAACAGGGCCAGCGCAGCTTCGGCTCGATCAACTCCGGCACGGGCCGGCTTGAGCCGAACCAGCTTTTCACGCGCGACTCGACACAAAACACGGTCGGCCTGAATGGACTCGCGACAGTTGGTCTTGACCTGTTCTCGAACCATGAGATCAAGTTCACCGGCCTGATTACCCGCTCGTCCGAGAAGGAAGCGCGGACGATCAGCACAGGACTTGATGGCTACACCAACGAAGGCACGCGTCTTCGTACGGACTATCTCGACTGGATCGAGCAGCAGCTCTGGTCCACGCAGGTTCAGGGCGAGCACTTCTTCCCCGGTCTGCACGATCTGAAGGTTGAATGGCGTGGTTCCTATTCGGAAGCGCTGCGCGATGCGCCGTATCAGCTTTCGAACATTTACCGCATCGCCAATGATGGCTCCCTGACCCTGTCGAACAGCCCGAGCGCGAACCGCATTCAGTTCAGCCGGATCGACGACGATACGACCGATTTCGGCGTTGACTTCACCCTGCCGCTGGATCGTAACGGGGACTGCTTCTTCTTCTGCGAAACCGAGTTGAAAGCCGGCTACGCCTATGTCGAGAACGACCGGAAGGCGACCAGCTTCATTTATGACATCAACGGTGTTGGTGGTGCTGTGGGCTCCGATGGGGTGGTCGGTTCCGACCGCCTCGACTATGTCTATGCCTACCTGTTCGCACCCGGCGGCGCGGGCTCTATCTCCGAGATCAAGAACGATGGCTTCCCGCAGCTTTATCTTGCAACTCTGGAGGTCGATGCTGGCTATGTCGGGATCGACACGCAGGTCACGCCCTATATTCGTGCCGCTGTCGGCGTCCGCTTCGAAGATGCCATCCAGGCTGTCGATACGCAGTCGATCGGCATGGATCTGTCGACGAATTATGTCGAAGGTGTAATCGACGAGCAGGACTGGTTCCCGGCCGTGACGATTACCTGGAACCCGATGGACGAGATTCAGGTCCGGGGTGGCTATTCCGAGACGATCACGCGCCCGCAGTTCCGCGAACTGGCGCCGGCGGTCTTCAACAACTCTGAAACCGATGTGACTTTCTTCGGTAACCCGTACCTCGTGAACGCCTCGATCAAGAACTATGACCTGCGAGCTGAATACTATTTCGCCCGCGACCAATTTGCGACGATCGGCTTGTTCTACAAGGACATTACGAACCCGATCGAAGAAATTCTCGTTCCTGCTGAGACTGTCCAGACGAGCTTCATCAACGCTCCGGCGGCCGAGCTGTATGGTTTCGAGATCGAGTATGAGCAGGTCCTGCCCATGCTTCAGTGGACTGGAATGAGCTTCTTCCAGGACCGCGATCTGCAGATCAAAGGCAACTACACCTGGTCGGACTCCTCGGTCGATGCGAACGGCGATGTGGCGGTAAATATCGGCACGAACCTGAATCCGCGCCGTGGAACGACCCCGGCGAATGGCCTCTTCGAGGATGGCCGGCAGCTGCAAGGGCAGTCAGAACACCTGTTCAACCTGCAGATAGGCCTGCTTAACGAAAGCGCCAGATCAGAGTATAATTTGCTGATTAACTATGTTTCGGAACGTATCCGGTCTGGCGAGATTCTTGCACGGAACATTCCCGCATTCATGGAAAAGCCGCCGATGACAGTAGATTTTGTTTGGAACAAGGGATTCAATGTTGGCTATGCCGACTACGAATTCTCGTTGAACGTCCAGAACCTGTTCGGTGAAAGCTATGAAGCCTATCAGGAGTACGGCCCTGACAAGGTTTATGTGGACACCTACAAGCAGGACACCGTGTTCAGCGTCGGGTTGAAGCGGAGGTTCTGACCCTTTGACTGGATCTGGTTCCAGTATGGCCAATCGGGGGTCCGCGGCGGAAAATGTTCGCCGCGGGCTTGTCCGTTTTATCGGGCCTGCAATTTTAGCCGCGGAAGTTGCGCTGGTTGCGGTGTTGGCGGTGCTTTTGGCGAAAGCCGGCTGGCTGATGCTTGAGCCGGGCGGAGCGGTATCCGTGCCGCAACCGTTGGCGCAGAATGCACGTGCCACTGAGGCTCAAGCGCGAACCGATCTTTCGGGCGATCCGGCACTTCTCGTCACCAGCAACCCCTTCATCAGTAGCGAACAGCCGGTCGCCGTTATCCCTGAAGCGCCTGAGACCAAGCTTAACCTGATCCTCAAAGGTGTGCGGGCGTCCGCCGAGGGAAGCGGGGTTGCGATGATCGTGATGCCTGACAACCGGTTGCACATCTTCGCACCAGGCGAGCGCATTCTTGACGGCGTCGTCCTGGACCGGGTCTTTGGTGACCGGGTGACACTTCGCAAGGATGGTCAGATCGAAGCCTTGTTGATGGCGAGCGGGGCGGACCGTCTGGCGGTGCTTTCGAGCCCCGACAGTCCAGCTGGCGCGACTGTGCCATCGTCTGCAAACCTGACTACGGTCGGTTCGAGTGCCGGCACGGGAGGGAGTGCGGCGGACGCCGCAGGCGCCTTCCTCGCCAATCTCGTTATCAACCCCGTTCATCATGGCCAGGATTTCGTCGGGTATGAAGTCGGCAGCCGTGGCGACACGGCCCTGCTGGAACGCTCGGGACTGCGGGCGGGGGATATCGTGACAGCGATTGGGGGCACCCCTGCCGGGTCGATCGCGCCAGGGGAGCTCGCTGTGCGTCTCGCCTCTGAGAAAACCATTCGTTTGCAGATCGATCGGGACGGGCGCCAGATCGATCAGACCTTTACGCTGCCGGAGAAGCCGTAGCTCATGAAACTCAAATCTGTCATTTCCGCGGCCCTTTTGTCCGCAACAGCGCCGAGCGCCTTCGCGCTGGCTGGTGAGAGCAGTCCTGAGCCTTCGCGCCACATCATGAATTTCGATGATGTGGAGCTGTCTGCGCTGATCGCGGATGTATCGACGGTCACCGGCTATACGTTCATTGTGCATCCCGATGCGCGCACCAAGCGCGTCACCGTCTCTTCCTCGACGCCGCTGACGAAGGAACAGGTGTTCGACGTCTTCCTGTCGGCGCTCCGTGTCCATGGTTTCACGGCGGTTCCGGCCGGCCGGTCGACCTACCGCATCGTTCCTGAAGCGAAGGCAGTGGCCGAAGCGGGTGTGGCGGGCGGCGGCCTGAATACATTCACAACGGAAATCTTCGCGCTGAAGCATTCTTCCGCACGAGACGTCGCCGCTGTCCTAAAGCCGATGATTGCGCAGGAAGGGCAGATCGTTGCCAACAATGCGTCCAACACGCTGGTGATTGTAGACTACGCGTCGAACCTGCCGCGCCTTCGTGCAATTCTCAACCAGCTTGATAGCGATCCCTCCATCACGCAAACGATCAGCCTGAAGAATATTCCGGCCCGTGAAATGGCGAGCATTCTCACCAACCTGTCCGTTCCGCCGGGCGAGAATTCCTATGCCATCAATTTCCGTGCGGTCGCGTCGGAAACGGGCAATTCGATCGTCCTGCAGGGCGATGAGGCATTGGTGGCGCGCGCCCTGGAAGTCAGCCAGGAACTCGACTCGCACGACCGGACCGAAGACACGCTTCGGGTCATCCCGCTCAACAATGCGAACGCTGAAGATCTCGTGCCGGTGCTTCAGCAGATGGCGATTGCGATGGACGCGCGCCGGGAAGCAAGCAGTGAAGTTTCAGCCAAAACGACGATTGCCCATCACGAGCCGACCAATTCCCTTGTGATCAGTGCGCCACCGGAAACACTCTCTGCGCTGGAGCGGATCATCACGGATCTCGACCGTCGTCGGGCGCAGGTCCTGGTCGAGGCGATCATCGTTGAAATGTCTGACGATACGGCGCGCGAACTAGGCTTGCAGTTCCTCGTCTCCGGCACTGGCGATTCCACGGTTCCGTTCGTGACGACGAACTATTCGCGGTCGGCTCCGAACCTGCTGGCGCTGGCCGGTGCGCTCAGCTCCGATACGCCGTTTTCTTCGGGCAGCGAAGACAGCACCAATCCGTTTGCGCAGGCCGCCGTCAATTCACTGCTCGGTCTTTCCGGCCTCAGCATCGGGGTAGGCGGGCAGGACGGCGATACGATGTTCGGTGCGATCCTGACGGCGGTGGAGAACGATACCCAGTCGCGTATTCTCTCCAAGCCGTTCAACATGACTCTGGACAATGGGACGTCCTCTCTGCTCGTCGGTCAGGAAGTGCCGGTGGCCACCGGCGAAGTGCTGGGCGATTCCAATTCAAACCCGTTCCGCACTGTCGACCGCAAGAAGATCGGCGTGGGGCTGGACGTGACGCCGCGTATCTCGAACGACGGAACGATCCGGATGGATATCCGCCAGGAAGTCTCGAACATCGCGCAGGCGATCTCCACCTCTTCGAGTTCGACGGACCTGATCTTCAATACACGCGAAATTACGACAAGCGTCATCGCGGATGATGGCGAAATCATTGTTCTCGGCGGCCTTGTCGAACAGAGTGAGACGGCCGTTACGGAAAAAGTCCCGCTTCTCGGCGACATTCCGGTTGCCGGCCGGCTCTTCCGCTCGGAAGGCAAGGGCATGGGGCGGACCAATCTGATGGTCTTCATCCGTCCGACTATTGTGCGTGATCGCGAAGATGCCAGCAGGGCCACCGCCCGTTCCTATCGGTATATCCGGGCACAGGAATTGTGGAACGGCGAGGAAGACAGCGGCAAGTCGCTCGACAATTTCGTCAACCAGGTATTGGGGAGCCCGCCGCCTCAATGACCGCAGCGCCAGCCGTCCAGCAGTTCACCTATGCTTTTGCCAAGGACAAGGGCGTCGTCGTCTTGCCGGGGCGGGGCGTGTTGACGCTTGGCGTTCGGGCAGGGGCCGATCCGCTTTCGCTTGTTGAAGCGCGGCGGGCGCTCGGGACGAGTTTCGAGCTGGAATCGCTGGACCGGGACGCTTACGAGCGGACACTGGCCGATGTGTTCGCGTCGGACTCCCTCGCAGGTGACAGTGTCAACGCAGCGGCAGATTCCCGCGGCGGTCTTGAAAGCCTTATCGACGATCTTCCGAAGACGGCAGACCTTCTGGACGGACAGGATGATGCACCGGTGATCCGGTTGATCAATGGCCTGATCCATGAGGCCATGAAGCGGCGTGCTTCGGATATCCATATCGATCCGTTTGAGGATTCGATGTCCATCCGATACCGGATCGATGGCGACCTGGTTGAAGTCCTGACGCCGCCGCGAAAGCTCGCCGCTCCGATCGTTTCGCGGATCAAGGTCATGTCGCGGCTCGACATTGCCGAGAAGCGTCTGCCTCAGGATGGTCGTATCTCACTCTCAGCAGGCGGAAAATCCATCGATGTGCGTGTCGCGACGCTGCCGACCCGGTATGGGGAGCGGGTTGTGCTGCGTCTTCTCGATACCAAGAACGCGCTGCTTGACCTCACCGACCTCGGAATGGACGCCGATACCTATGAGCGGTTCGCGGACGCGCTCAGCCAGCCGAATGGCGTGATCCTTGTCACCGGTCCTGTCGGTTCCGGCAAGACCACGACGCTTTATTCGGCCCTGTCGCGCCTCAATACGGGCCGCGACAATATCATGACGCTGGAAGACCCGGTCGAGTATGGCCTGCCGGGCATCAGCCAGACGCAGATGGATCACAAGGTCGGCCTTACCTTTGCGGCAACGCTGCGTTCGATCCTCCGGCAAGACCCGAATGTGGTCATGGTCGGCGAAATCCGGGATTCCGAGACGGCAGAAGTCGCGTTCGAGTTCGCCTCCACAGGCCGCCTCGCGCTCTCCACGCTGCATACGAATTCTGCCTCCGGCGCGATTACGCGCCTGCGCGACATGGGCGTTGAAGACTACCTTCTTTCGTCGACGTTGCGAGCGATCATGGCGCAGCGACTGGTGCGCCGCCTCTGCCCGTCCTGCAAGACAGCGCGCCAAGCGGTGCATGCAGAATGTGAATCGCTCGGGCTGCCGGCAGATACCGTCCTCACCGTCTACGAGCCGCAAGGTTGCCTGGCCTGCGGGCAGACCGGCTTTTCCGGCCGGATCGGTGTGTATGAGCTTCTGGTCGCCGACCGCGATATACGCAATATGCTGGGTGACGGCGCATCGGAAGACGCTATCGACCAGGTTGCCTTCGCGCAGCATGATCGTTTGCTCGACAATGCACGCCGCTATGTTGTTTCGGGCGAAACGAGCGTCGCCGAAGTCTTGCGCGCCTGCAGGAAGGGAGGCCAGTAATGGCCGCCTTTGAGTATGTCGCTCTTGATACGGACGGAAAGCGCCGTTCCGGCGTGATCTCGGCCGACAGCGCCCGTTCGGCGCGCAAGGAATTGCGCCTGCGCGACCTCATGGTTCTGAATGTGAACCCGGTGGCAGAACGGCATTCGAAGGCACCGGTCCTGCGCGGACGGTTGAGTGAAAAGCAACGTGTGCTCCTGATCCGCCAGCTCTCGGTGCTCCTGAAGTCCGGTCTCGCCGTGGAGCAGGCATTGGGTGCCTGTGCGGGTAATGAGAATCCGGTCGGCGTACAGAAGGCCGTGCATACGGTCCGCGCCGAAGTGGTTGAAGGCGCGCGCCTGTCGGATGCCATGCGTCTGGCGCCGGACGCTTTCCCGCCGCTTGTCCGCTCGGTAACGGCGGCAGGTGAAATGTCGGGTCAGCTTGGCGACATTATGGAGCGGCTCGCGACCTACCTAGAGCGGACATACCAGTTGCGCCAGAAGGTCCGGGCCGCGCTGATCTATCCTGCACTTCTGTCCGTCATGGCGCTTGGCATGGTGACGGCGCTGATGGTGGTTGTGGTTCCGCGGCTTGTAGAACAGTTCGACCTGTTCGATGCAAAGTTGCCGCTGCTGACCCGGATCGTGATCGCCCTGTCGAATGTGGTGCGTGAGTACGGTGTGTTTCTCGCTATTGCGCTGGTATTTTCGGTGTTTCTGGGCGCGCGTCTCGTGCGACAACCGGCAGTGCGGCGGTGGCTGGACGGGGTCACTTTGCGTCTCCCGGTTGTGGGCTCGATGGCGCGCACCGTGAGCGCAGCCCGCTTCGCGCGAGTCTTTTCGACTTTGTCAGCGTCCGGCGCGACTGTTCTCGAAGCTCTGGAAGGCGCGAAGGGAGCGGCGAACAATGCCGTTCTTGCCGATGCAGCGGACTTCATCGCCGAAAGGGTGCGGGAAGGGGGCTCCCTGTCAGCGGCGCTATCCGCAACTGGCGCGTTCCCTCCGATGATGGTGCACATGGTATCCAGCGGCGAAGCGGGCCGCGATGTGCCAGGCATGATGAATCGCGCGGCGGACTTCCTCGATACCGAATTCGAAACCGGCTCTGCTGCGATGCTTTCCATCGCAGAGCCGCTTATAATCGTGCTGCTGGGCGGCGTGGTCGGTCTGATTGTCATGTCCATCATGTTGCCGATCCTCCAGCTCAACACGCTCGCTCTATCCTAGGAGACAAGGCCATGACGGCAGACAAGAAAAACGAACGGAAACGCCGCAAGGATGCCGGCTTCTCGCTGGTGGAGCTGATGGTGGTGATCTTCATCATGGGCCTGCTCGCGACGCTGGTCATCGTCAACGTCGCGCCGGTCGGCGAGCAGTCGCGCGTCGGGAAAGCCCGTTCCGACATCGCTACGTTCGAAAGCGCGCTCGAAATGTACAGTCTCGACATGTACACCTACCCGAGCGGTGACGCCGGTCTCGCCGCGCTCAAGACGCCGCCTGCGAACGGAGACGTCGCCAGCTATCGTCCGGGTGGCTACATCAAGCGTCTGCGCGACGACCCTTGGGGTAATCCATACAACTATGACGTACCCGGACAGCGTTCCGGCGGCGGATATGACGTGTATTCGGCAGGTCCGGATGGCAAACCCGGCAACGAAGACGATATCGGTAACTGGCAATAGGCGGACGGGTGAGTAGAGTTCTGCATCGGGAAGACGGCTTCTCCCTCGTGGAGATTCTTGTCGCGCTGTTCATCATGGCTCTTGCGAGTGCCATGGTCGTAATGGCCATGCCCGCAAGGCAGAATGCGCTCGATGCCGAAGCGGAAAGGTTCGAGGGCGTGCTGCAGCGCGTCCTTGATCAGTCTATCACCCGCGGACAGGCGCACGGCATCCGTGTCGAAGAGACATCGTACACCATCTATGCACGGATTGGCGGACGTTGGGTTCCAGTACCCGGCGGTGGCACGCGCCTTCCGGGCGGCATGAGTATTGGCACTGCGATTGCGGCCGGCGAAGCAGAAGACAAGCTTCCGCAGATTGTGGCGGATGCGTCGGGTATTCTGTCCGGTCCGGAAGTACGGATCGCCAGAGGAAACCAGTCACGCGAGATCAGTCTGTCCGGCGCGATTGGGGTAGGTGATCATGACTGATCGCGGCTTCACGCTTGCCGAAGTGCTGGTTGCGTTGTTGGTATTCTCCACCGCAGCGATCGGGCTCGCACATCTTGTGACCGAAACCACATCTGGCGCAGGGCATGCACGGAGCCTCGCGCTCGCCCGGATCGAGGCTGACAACCGGCTAGTGGAGGCGGTGACCGATCCGGCCGTGCTGCAGGCGGGCGCGATGACCGGGACGTCGGAACAGCGCGGCCTGAAGCTTGCCTGGGTGCGCCGGATCGACATCCGGGACGCTGACGGTCTGGCCGGCGTGCAGGTCATCGTCACGAATGCCGCTACGGGCCAGCAACTTGCCTTGCGAGAGACGCTGGTGAAGGTGTCGCCATGAAACGGGATGCAGGCTTCACCCTGATCGAGATGCTGGTTGCCCTGGCATTGACGTCGATGATCGCTGTTGCGGGTTCGACATTGCTGATTGGCACTGTGCGCGCCTCGGACAGTCTCGGCAAAACGACGCGGGCCGTGAACGATCTGGACCTTTCACACTTTCTGATGCGAGATGATTTCGCCAATGCGGCAATGGCCATGAGCCGGTTCGGCCGGCCCGGTGAGACGGAATTGCCATTCCTGTCTATCGTGCGCGATGGATGGAGCCATCCGTCTTCGGAAGAAAGACGCTCCAGTCTTCTTGCCGTCGAGTATATCTATTCCGCCGGGACACTGACTCGCCGTACCTGGCTGCGGCCAGAGCCGGTCCAGTCGACGCCACATATGGACCGGGTGCTCGCCACGGGGCTTGCGCGTTTGTCAGCGCGCTATTTTGACGGCCGGGAGTGGTTGCCGGAGTGGGATGGAGAGGGCGCGGACTTGCCCAAGGCCATCGAACTGCGCCTTGAATATGCCGACAAGGATGCCTTGACCGAACTCTTCATCATGGGAGGGGGCGGATGAAGCCGCAAACGAATCCGGAGAAGGGTGCAACCCTTCTCTCCGTGCTTGTCATCGTGATGCTGATGTCGGCAGCGGCGGTCGCTGCGACGGATGCGTTAGCGCGATCTATCATGATCGCGAAATCCTCCAGTGCCCGCGCAGAGACTTTCTGGACCGCGCGCGGAGCCGCCGATGCGGCGGGGTCGTATTTGTCAAAGGTGGTCGACGGTGTGGGTGCGCAGCTTACTGAAGAGTCCGCGCTGCTTACTGAACAGATCACGTTGCCGGCGGGACATGGTCTTGTGGTGCTCAGCATTCACGACGCCACAAATTGCTTCAACCTGAACGCCCTTGCCGACGAGACCGGGGATGCCGGTGTCGGTGAGGCGCAGCTCAGCGCCTATATTGACCTCCTGGTCGCAGCTGACCTCAATCAAGCGGAAGCACAATCTCTTGCCGCCAAGCTTGCGGATTGGGTTGATGCTGACAACAGCTCGCGCACGTATGGCGCCGAAGATGGCTACTACGCTTCGCTGGCCGAGCCATACCGCACGCCGGGAGGGCCGCTACGCAATGTCAGCGAGCTGCGCGCTGTCGCAGGCTATGACGCCGACGCTCTTGCCCGGGTTACGGGGCTTGTTTGCCTTCGGCCGGGGATGACGCAGGCCGCGATTAATCTCAATACATTGACGGCCGATCAGGCGCCGCTCCTCACGGCGCTCTTTTCGACGGAACTCAGCAGTGCAGACGCGATGACACTGATAGACAGGCGCCCATCGGGCGGCTGGGATAGCGTCGAAGCCTTCCTGCAGGAGCCGGTTGTGAATCGTATTGCACCGGCGGCCCGCCATGATGCAGCAGTGTCTGTGGCTTCGTCCTTCTTCACAGCAGACATGGATATTGGGACAGGCGATCTGGCCACGTCGTATCAGGCGCTCTTTGGGCGTGCCGTGGGTGGGAATGTGGAACTTGTCTCACTGGTTCGGAGGGATTTCTGATGGCCCGGCAATTCCTGGCGCTTTTGCCGTCAATCGGTGAGCCCTGGCGTTTCATCGAGATTTCGGCAGGTGGGGTCTCGGAGGGGCGTCCTCAGGATCGTCCTGGCCGGGGCGACGAGGTGACCGTCCTCGTTCCGGGAACGGAAGTCCTGATGGCCCGAGTACGTCTTGTGGGGACACGCCGGGCCGATTGGTTGCGGGCCGCGCGTTTCGCTGTGGAAGACGATGTGTCTGTGCCGGTCGAGACCCTTCATGTCGCCGCTGCGCAGCGCATCGGAGCAGGCGACCTGGCCGATGTCTGTCTTGTAGCACGTCCGGTCATGGATGGCTGGATGGCGCGCCTCGAAGAGGCAGGGCTCAATGAAGCCCGCATCGTTCCAGACACGATGTTGCTGCCTGTGAATGCCGCGCCTTTGGATATGGGAGCGCACATTCTTGTGTCCCAGCCGGACCGACGTTTTGCGATCGACAAGGCTCTCCCGCATGAGCTGACATCCGCCTTGCTGGCAAACGCCGGAGGGGCGCCGGATTCATCCGGTGATCCGCTGCTGAAGCTTGCCGGCTATATGGCAAACGGCGTGATGGGGGTGGATCTACGTCAGGCGGACTATGCTCGCCCCGCCGAGATGCCTGTCGAGCTCAAGCGTGTACGCCTGCTTGCAGGTCTGGCCGCTACCTGCGTGCTTGTCTGGGGAATCTATACGTTTGCGAGCATCCAGACGATGCGCCACCTGGAAGCTGAGCTTGTTCGCCAGACACGTGCTACGTTCACTGCGCTGTACCCGGATGAACCGGTTCCGGCAAATATTCTTGCAGCTGTGCGAGACCGGTCTGCTTCCGCCGGGGGGAAGGTGGCTGGCTTTCGCGAAATGAGCAGCGTCCTTTATTCTGCACTGGCCGGTTCGCCTGGTGCGACGCTTTCCAGCCTGCGCTACGATAGCGATACGGGCCAATTGCAGGCGAAACTTGTCTATGCGGCCTTCGGCGACGATGCCGCGCTGAAAACAGCCATCGAAACGAAGGGGCTTGCCGTTCGGCTTGGCGACGCGCGGGTCGAGGATGGCCGCGTTGTTGGTGACATGGCTCTGGAGATGCCGTCATGATGGATTTCTGGACATCCCGCGTCCCGCGCGAACGATTGCTGATTGTGTTGGCTGCTGGTCTCGTCGCAGTCCTTCTCCTCAATCTCTTCATGGTTCGTCCGCTGAAGGCCGCACGAGACGAAGCGTCCGCGTCACTTTCGGTCGCCGCTCGGACGTTGGATGCTGTCTCCGCTGCGCAGCCGATGGAGCGCGCCGGGGCTGCCAATCTCGCTTCGTCTTCCACGGGCGAAGCGCTTCGTGCTCAACTTGTGGATCTGGCCACGCAGCGGGGGCTAGCGGTCTCGCGCCTCCAGACGAGTGAGAACGGTACGATCATCATCCAGTTTGACAATGCGTCCGCGCCGCTGATCTTTGCCTGGCTGGAATCCGCTGAGCGTCAGTATGGTGCAATGCCAAAGCAAGCGTCGATTTTTGCCGAGGCATCGGGCACCGTGCGGGCGAGCTTTGAGTTTCGCGGAGGGGCATCCTGATGCGCAGGCTTTTGCTCTCCACCGTGTTCGCTGGCACGTTTGTTAGTGTCGCCGCTGCCAATTTGCCGCTTGCCTTTGTCGCGAAGAAAGCTGGTCTTTCCGACAGAGGTGTATCCTGGCAGCAGGCGCGCGGCACAATCTGGCATGGGCAGATCGTAGGTTTGACGGTTCAGGGCGAACCATCTGGTTCCATAGAGGGCGAGTTCAACCCGATACGCTTCCTTCAGGGGCAGCCGGCTCATCATCTGGTCTGGTCCGGTCCGTCGGGGCATGGATCGGCATTCGCCAGCCTGAGCAATGGCGGAGCGCATATCCAGGATGGGCAGGCCGTCATCATGTTCGATGCGTCACGCATCTCGGCCGCATTCCCGGCAAGGGATGTTTCCCTGCGCCTGTCGCACGTGAGTATGGATATCGAGCGTGATGGTTGCCGAATGGCTGCGGGTGACGTGACGACGGACGCGCTGGCGCATATTTCTGCCGCCTATGGAGCAAGTTGGCCGGAATTGACCGGTTTCATTTCCTGCGAGGAGGGAGAGCTCGTCATGTCCCTGACCGGCAAGGCCGCAGATGGCACCCAGATTGCCGCCAAGGCCTTCCTGCAGGGTGGTGGACGGCTTGAGCTCTGGGACGTACCCGACAGCCAGACCAATGCGCTGCTTCTCGCGGGCTTTACCAACGAGGCCGGGAAGTATGTGTACCTGCAGCAATCCCCAGGCGGAGAAGAAAACCGATGAAAACGCGAGTTCTTACGGCCGGCGCGCTGCTGCTGTCTGCTTGTGCCTCCGGTCCCTCGGATGGTCCCGGCTCCGCGACTGCGCAGGCAGGCGGAACAACGCAGCGTTCCCGCACGCCGGCGGCTGCGACCGTTGAGTCGCTGCCCGCACAAACCCTCCCGGCGGGTAAGTGTGGCCTCTTCCTTTGGACGCAGGATGAGCCGCGGCATTTCATCCTGTTTTATCCGGCCGGGGGTGCGGCGGCAGACGCGATCCTCAATGGCCGTCAGGAAAAGTTGAAGATCGAATCGCAGGGGGGCCAGGTGTTCACGCAATTCATGACGCAAATGGCTTTCCGCAGTGCAGACGGCATTCCGGTGAAACTTACCATCGAGCCCGGCGAAATCATCGACGGAGGGCGCCGTGTCCCTGCTGCGCGTATGATTTCGCAGGATGGGGAAGGCTGGGAAATCATAACACCGCTTGCAGGACTGACTGCCTGCCAACCAGAGTGATGTCCCGTTTTCTGTAGTAGTCACTACAGTACACAAAACTTCCGTAAACGTGTAATTACTTGACACATAACCGTCATACTGTAGTGTGACAGTTATGTTACACCAAGCTTCCAAATTTCTGGCAGTCTCCGCGCTGGCGTTTGCGGCTCTGAGCGGCCCTTCCTTCGCAGGTGCGCCCTGTGACTTGTCTGACGGTTACGGCCTGGCGCCCTCCGCTTTTCTTGAGGAAGCGGAGTCCTGCCTTGAAGGCTTTGACGGCGTCTATACCGACACGTTCATGTCGAATGAACTGCTCCGGCTGGCCGGAGACGAGCGAACGGCGCAGGGGGGTCCGGAAATTGAATCCCTCAGCTCGTTGATCAAAGCCGCACGCCTACATGCCTATGATATGGCTGTGCGTGGATATGCTTCGCACGAAGATCTTGAAGGCCGCTCCCATCTCGACCGGGTGCGGATTGTCGACCGCAGCCGCCTCATCAGCGCCTTTGGTGCGAACGTCGTGGTTGTCAAAGCGGGTACGCCCGTCGCGGAAATCCAGAAGATCATCATGGCTGATCCGGCCAATGCTGCGAACTTCAAGCGCAGCGAGTTTGATCATATGGGTGTCGCGGCGATCGAGTCGAAAGGTATGCTCTACATCGTCGAACTGTTCGCGCGGGTGGACGGCACTCTGACATCGCCGCTGCCGGCTGTCGCAACGCCGAGCTCGAACCTCACCGCAAGCTTCAGCGATGAAAAGCTCGAGCCGGTGGGCTGGTCCGTCGTGTCGGCCTCCGGCAAGACGCTTCTGCGCGGTGTCGGCAAGAAGCTCCCTGCGACTCTGCCGCGTATCGAAGAGGGCTTTCTTCAGTTTGATGTAGCGCTTGGCAAGAATGTCTACACGCTGAAAGGTCCGGCGATCTCATCGTCGCTTTGACGGCAGATCCGTGGATTTCTCAACTCGCCCGGGCCATGTGCCCGGGCGTTTTCGTTTCAGCACGAAACCCTTATGGTGAGACAGGTTGCGGTGACGCGCTTACGGGATCGGGCTGATGAATGAGCCGGTAGTTTTATGGGCCGCCGTCTTGCTTCCGGCGCTTGCCGCGTTGTCGTGGATCGACATGCGCACGCTCCGGCTGCCGGATGTGATTACCCTTCCGCTCATCATCACCGGCATGGCGCAATGGTGGTATTTTTTCGGAGACGCCAACGACGCCGCGATCGGGGCAATGGTCGGGTACCTTTTCTTTGTCGGCGTTGAAGTGGCCTATCGCCGGATTCGGGGGCGCGACGGGTTGGGGCGTGGGGACGCGAAACTGCTTGCTGCAGGTGGCGCCTGGTGCGGATGGGTCGACCTGCCCTTGATCGTTCTTGTCGCCAGCGGTGCAGCCTGCGTCTTTGTCCTGGCGTATTGGGGGGTGCGCCGCCGGCCCATCGGACTGTTTCCCTTCGGACCGTTTCTTGCGCTCGGGATCGCTTCTGTTTGGCTTGTGGAGGCCCTGACAGACTGGCTCTGAACGCGGTGCACGAGGTTCAGGCTGTTACTCCCGCGGCCCGCTCTGCATCCCGGCGGTAATTCAGTGTCGCCATCAACAGGCACACGATCGAGCCGAGATTGAACAGCAACATGACTTCGAGTGCCCGCGCGAGTGAGTTCTGAGCGCCTGTCCCGGCGAAGTAGTCGCTGAGTTCCCCGGCGATCCACGGACCGCAGCCGATGCCGATAAGCGTCAGGCAGAAGAGCATGAAGGCCGAAGCAAATGAACGCATTCGAACCTGTACGAGTTCCTGAGAGGCAGTATAGGCGATGCTTGCGTAGATGAGGCCGATGAAGGCGGGGACAAGGTTCCAGCCGTATGCGGCCCACACAGTCGGTGCACGCAGGAACATCCAGGCGAAGGGAAGAGCGACGGCGGCACAGATTGCGATCATGAGCGGACGCCAGCGCAGGTCTTTCTGTGATAGGCGGTCGCAGATCGCTCCGATGACGACCGCGCCGACGCTGCCGACACCACCGATCAGCACGCCCAATGGGAGTGAGACCTCCCCCGGTGTGAGACCGTAGGTGCGCTGGAGGTGGCCTGAGGTGAAGACTAGGAAAGCGTTGGACGAAATACAGATCAGGAGGCATCCGGCGAGCAGCCAGAGATAAGATGTCTGGCGCAGGATGAAGCCAATCGTCTCGTTGAAGGACGGAGCTGTGTCAGTCACCTGTTGTTTGTCGGCAAGGCCCCGATCAGGTTCCTTAACCGTAAACCGCACGAGCAGGGCCAGAAGGATGCCGGGAATACCAGCAACAAAGAATGCCGCGCGCCAGCCGTAGTGGGTGTAGATGTACCCACCGAGGGCGAAGCCCGCCATCACGCCGAGACCGATGCCCGTCGTATAGATGCCCATGGCAGTTGCACGTTCTTTCGGCGGATAGAGGTCGGCGATCATAGATGTCGCTGGTGGGGTGCCGCCGGCTTCGCCCACTCCGACTCCCATGCGTGCAAGCAGCAATTGCCAGAAGGAGTGCGCAAGGCCGGACAAGGCCGTCATTGCAGACCAGATCGTCAGCGCCAGCGTGATGATGTTGCGGCGGTTCCCGCGATCAGCCCACATGGCGACAGGAATACCCAGAGTGGCGTAGAAGGCAGCGAACGCGATGCCGGTCAGCATGCCGAGCTGACTGTCCTTCAGGTTCAGCTCTGCTTTGATGGGCTCCAGCAGGATAACAAGAATCTGCCGGTCGATGTGATTGAATGTGTAGGTCAGCGTCAGGACGAACAGGACCCAGGCCCTTCCGTTGAGCGCAGCAGCCTGATGTGCGGACGGGACTGCAGAATGGTTCATGGGCGGGCTTCCACATGTGCGAGGAAGCGGGTGATGGCCTGCACGGCTTCCGGTTCTTCGAGGATTGGAGCGTGACCGACACGCGGCACGATTGCGAGTTGAGCGTCAGGGTGCCGTTTCAGCATTTTTTCCGCGGTTCGTTCAGACAGGATGTCGGAAGTTTCGCCCCGGACTACGAGGAGCGGGACTTTTGCCGTCTCCTTGTATAGCTTCCACATGGCGATCCGGGTCAGCAGGCCTGGCCGGACCTGGCCAACTGTGCGCGTGATGGCCGGATCGTAGTCGAGCACGACACTGCCATTGTCGAGCTCCCTGTAGGTGCGGCGGGCGAAGGCCATCCATTGCTCCGGACCATAATCCGGAAAAATGTCTGCCTGGACTTCCCCCACCGCTCTGGCTGCCTCTTCCCACCCAGCCTTTGGTTCAACATTGCTTGTGTACGACGCTATCCGGTCGAGTCCGGATTTTTCGAAGACTGGTCCGACATCGTTGAGGACAACACCTCGCACGCGTTGCGGCATCGCCTTCATCATGATCATGGACATTAGCCCGCCCATGGACGTGCCGATGAGGGCCACGCGATCGAGCTTCAGATGGTCGAGCAATGCGGCCATGTCGGCAACATAGAGCGCCGGCGAATAGTGCTCGGGGTTGGGATCCCGGTCGGATTTTCCACGTCCGCGCACATCAACCGCCACGAACTGGTAGCGATCCGGCAGAGCCTCGATCATGGGCTCGAAATCCTTATGGTTCCGGGTCAGGCCGTGCATGCACAGGATGGTCAGCGGCGCATCATCAGGGCCGTAGCGCTTCGCAAAGAGATTCAGGCCGTCCGGCGACCGATAGAATATCTCGTCAGTCATAGATCGTTTCCTCGAACGTCTTGCGTAGTTCCCGCTTCAGGATCTTTCCGTTGGGATTACGGGGGAGGGCGGGAAGTACTTTCACATCGGCAACGCGCTGCTGCTTGCCGACGCGAGCATTGCACCATTCGCGGATTTCTTTAGGTTCCACCGGCGTGCGCAGCACGACCAGCGCCAGAGGCGTTTCGCCCCATCTCCGGCTGCGTACTCCGATCACGGCGGCTTCGGATATCGACTCATGCTGCACGAGTTGCGCCTCGATATCTTGCGGATAGATGTTCTGGCCGCCTGAAAGGATCATGTCCTTCTTGCGGTCGACGATATAGAGGAAGCCATCCTCGTCCAAACGGCCGATATCGCCCGTCCGTAGCCAGATTGATCCGTCCGGCGCCGTCCAAGATGCCTCTTTCGTCGCTTCCTCTCGCCGCCAGTACCCCGGCATGACGATGCGGCCCGTCGCGACGATTTCGCCGGCCGTCCCGGTTGAAACCTCGTGATCCTTTTCATCGACAATCCGCAGGTCTGTGCCGAGCAACGGTTGTCCGACAGAGGCAAGCCGTTCGCCTGCGACTTCAGGGTCGAGCGTCGTGATGACGCCTTCGGTCAGACCGTAGAGTTCGATGATCGAAGGGCCAAACCGATCGAAAAGACGTTGCTTGAGGTCAGGATAAAGTGGTGAACCTGCAGTCATGATCGCCTGGACGCTGGTTTTTGTGGGCGGCGTGGGTTCAGCCTCCAGTATCATTTGCATCTGCAGGGGAACCATGGAGGAATGGGTAATGCGTTCAGCTTCGCAAAGATCCCAGAACCGGGTTGGGTCAAACCCCTGTTCGATGATGAGTGTGCCGCCAGCCAAGGCAGTGCAAAGAAGGCTTACCCATGAAATATTCGAATACAGACCGATCGTGACGAGTGTACGCGCTGCCCCGTGATAGCGAAGGGCGATCGCGAGGTCTCCCGCCCAGTCCCTGCGTCCCTGCTGGGTATGCGCGATGCCCTTAGGTGTACCGGTCGTGCCCGAGGAATAAATGATGTTGAGTAGTGTATCCGGAGCGATCTGAACTTCCGGTTCAGATGTGGCGGTATCCGAAGACCAGTCCGAGTAAAGTTGCCAACCATCGAACCTGCCGGTGGATATGCGAACCATATGGTCGCATTCTGCATGCAGTTGGGGATTGGCCTCGATGCGCCGGGTCTGGTCTTCAGTGCAGATGATCATCCTTGCGTCCGCATCACGGATCATGCCGATGATCGCCTCATCCGTGACGGACAGGTTGATCGGAACGCTGGCCAGACCTGCTTTAATCAGCCCAAAGAGTGTCTCGATCATTTCCGTACTGTTGGACATCAGGACGATGACGCGGTCACCTGGCTTCAGGTTTTCCGAAAGGGCCGCATTGGCAACCTGATTCAATCGAGTGTTAAAGGTGCGCCAGTCGTAACGGGTCTGACCGCAGATCATGGCCTCCCGGGTCGGGCGAGAGCGTCCGTGAAGACGAAAGACGTCCGGGAACAAAGCCTGGGGCATGGAATAGTGCGACACGTTTCTTCCCTAGATGTCCTTCGGGACATTCTTTTTCTTTTTTTTCAACAAATGTTGAAATTGGCCCAGGAATTTCAGGAATGCAAGCGAATGCTGGGTTATGTAAAGTCTTTCTATCGTCTTAGTATCGTTGATCTCTGGTGCCCCAGAGTCTAGGTAGCCAATATGAGTGTGACCAGGACAGAACCCCGGCTTGATCGGCGAACCGCTATTCTCGATGCCGCAGAAGAGCAGTTTGCCAGGCATGGCTATGATGGTGTGACGCTGCGTTCGATCGCGAAGCATGCGGGTGTCGATGTCGCGCTGCCAAATTACTATTTCGGTCCGAAGCGCGAATTGTTTGACGCGGTTCTTCTGCGGCGCGCCGAGATATTGAACCACGCGCGCCTGACCCAACTTGAGGAATGCCTGGACGAAAGTAACCGGAAGCCGACCGTCGAGGCGATCATCCGCGCGTATTTACGCCCGATGCTCACGGGAGAGCATGTGCACGAAGAGGGGTGGAAGAACTACTATGCCCTGATCGCCTATGTGAACAACTCACCCGAATGGGGCGGCCAGTTGATGACCCAGTTCTTCGATCCGGTCATCAAACGGTTCATCGATGCCTTGCGTCTCGCCCTGCCGGGCGCTCGGGATCGCGATCTTTATTGGGCATACCATTGTCTCTCCGGTGCATTGACCCTGACTTTCGCGCAGACGGGTCGTATCGACCGCCTTTCCGGGGGGCTGTGCCTATCGACGGATCTGACAGATGCTTATGAGCACATGGTGAAATTCACAACTGCAGGCTTCTCAGCATTTCGGGAACCGACGGACGAGAAAAAGAAAGGACGGCCTCCGAAAAGGCCGTCCTGATCAGGAAATGCGAGAGGAGCGGGATCAGTACTTGAAGTCGATCCCGAAGGTCACTGTCCGCGGCGGACCGTAGAAGCCGCTCAGAATACCTTCCAGGCCAAGCGTTGAGGCGCCATTCGGGTTGTTCGGCGGGGACAGGAAGTTGTAGCCGGCCACGATATAGCGTTCGTCCGTCAGGTTCTTGCCGTTGAGGCTGAAGGCCCAGCGGCCGTCCTCAGTCGCCCAGCGAATGCCTGCATCCCAGAGGAAGAAGGCGGGCTGGTCGATTGCGCCCGGAACTTCGAACTGGCTGGAGTCGCTGCGATAGGACACCAGCGTATTCATCGAGAAGTCGCCGGCGCGGCCACCGAGGGCGAGCGGACGCGAGTAGGCCAGCATGCCGGAAGCCGTCCATTCCGGCGTGTTCTGGATCACCCGCTGATCGGCGACGTCCTGGCCCGTGGCATCGATGAATTCATCGTACTTGCCATCCAGATAGCCGACGGACCAATTGACCGTAAGAAGATCGCCGGCAACGGCGTTGTCTTCGCTAATGACGCCGGTTCCGTCCCATTCGATACCCTTGATGGTTGCGGCGCCAGCGTTGGTCACGATACCGGTGAAGTCGTCGTTGACGCCATCATTATTGGTATCGACGCCGGCCGAACCCGGCACCTGAACGTCCTGGTAGTCCATGTAGAACACGGCGAGGTTCGAGAGGATGCGGCCATCGAGAGCCGAGGTCTTCCAACCCATTTCATAGGAGTCGACCTGTTCCGGGTCGAACTTCATGAACTCGAAGATTTCGTCAGCCGTGATTGAGCCGTTCTGGTCGAAATCGGGCGTTGCCGTTGTCTGGCCGCGCGGGTCGAAGCCGCCGCCTTTGAAGCCTTGCGAGTAGGTGGCATACAGATTGTTGTTGCCATCCGGCTTGTACGACAACGAGATGCGCGGGCTGAAGTCATCAAAGCTGGCCTGGCCATCGAAATCCGACGTCGTTGCAATCGGAATGGCTGTGCCACCGAATTCCGGCGAATAGCCGCCGATAAAGGTCCGGCGCAGCACCCGTCCGGTGCGGTCGTCTTCCGTGTAGCGGCCGCCGAGCGAGAGGGCCCATTTGTCGGTCAGGTCGTAGGTGAAATCGCCATAAATCGACCAGGTTTCGGTGTTAACATCACCGAACGTCTGGGCATTGAGGCCGGGCAGATTGATAAGGTCACCGGTCACGCCGAGCAGAACATCGAATGTGTTCGATGCATTTGCGTCAAGATAGAAGAAGCCGACAATGCCGTTCAGCCGGTCGCCGGAATAGGCAACCTGGAACTCCTCGGAAAGCTGATCGTTTTCGTAAATGACAGGCGCATCCACGTCTTCAAGAAGGGCGCCGTCGAAGTCGATGGGTGAATGTGTCTCGTCTTCGCGGTAGGCAACGATGTTTTTCAGGGTGAACCGATCGTTGAGGTCCCATTGTGCGACAAGAGATGCGCCGCCGCCCTCATAGCTTTGATCAATCACATTGATGCCGGCGGTCGTATCGTAGACATCGCCGAGAACCGGCGTTGCGCTTACGCGTCCAGGGATCAGGCGGTGACCTTGTTTCGGGTCGGAATTGTCTTCCGTCCAGTCGCCGGTAAAGCGCAGCTGGAAAGTATCGGTGGCATCGAATTCGGCCGAAAGGCGGCCCGCAAGGACGTCCTTGTTGTAGTTTTCGACACCCGGCTGGACCAGGTTGTCGCCATAGCCGTCATGTTTCAGCATTGCGACGCTGGCGCCGACGCGGAAAATGTCAGAAAGCGGTACGCTTCCCGTCACGATAAGGTCGGTCTGGTTGTAGCTTCCATAAGCGCCGTGAACCTTGAATTCGACTTCATCCGACAGCGGACGGGTGACGTATTTTACTGCGCCGCCGATCGTGTTTCGGCCATAGAGCGTGCCTTGCGGCCCGCGCAGGACTTCCACTCGTTCGACGTCGAAAACATCGAGAATCGCGCCTTGCGGACGGTTGAGGTAGACATCATCAAGATAGATGCCGACGCCGGCTTCGAAGCCGGCCACCGGGTCCTGCTGGCCAACGCCGCGGATGAACGCTGAGAGCGTGTTATTCGTGGCGCGGGAGGCTTCAAGCGTCACGTTCGGAGAAATCTTGGCGACTTCGTCCAGCGTCACAATGCCGAGTTCAGACAGCTGCGCGCCGTCAAATGCCGAAACCGAAAGCGGAACATCAAGTTGGCTTTCTTCGCGGCGTTGCGCAGTCACAACGATTGGGCCGTAGCGCCGCTCGTCGTTTTGGGCCGCAGCATCGCCCGCATCTTGCGCCCAGACCGGCATGACGGGGGTCAGTGCCGTTGCGGCGAGTGCGTACAATGCGAATCTGTTTTTAAGCTGCATCTCAATTCCTCCCTGATGGAATGCGTAACTTCAACACTTGTTGAGTTATTTCAACGCTTGTTGAAATTGAATGAGCACGTCAGCCGGACGAAGTCAATCGCGTGCAGCTAAGACCAATTTCCGATTTTGGAGGTTGGAAGGCGTGTGTTGCACGCGTGCATCAGAATGATTTTCCGCCTGTGGAGAATAAAGCGGTTACATTTGCCGCTGGACAAGTGTCGGCCATTGTCGGGCAACGAGTATTTGTTGCGGTCAGGTTAAATCTGTTGTGAATTGAAATAACTGGGGAAAGACGGCGCAGCGGATCTCTCTGCCGCGTTTGTTTATGAGTGAGGAGTTCGGATCGTGAGAAGGACGCGGAGCATACCGGTGCTGGGGGCGCTGCTTGCGGCCTGCACCATGCCGACGGCTTGTCTCTCCCGCAGCATCAATACGAGGCCGCCGGTCGTGTCTGATGGCATGGGCTCTGATTTACGGATTATGCTGAACGACAGTTGCCTACCGGAACCCGAACCGGATCGAGGCCCGGATGACAGGACACTCGGCTTTGGACAGGAACTCGCTCTGCAGGCCGGGATGCTGGTGTTCGACTCGGTTGGCGCATGGCTTCAGCAAATGGGTGCGCCGAAGATAGACCGTAGTACCGGCATTGTGAGCGGAAAACTCTTCACCAGTCCCGATATGATTGAGTTCAACCGTGACGCCGGGTGTGTGCATGTCATCAGGAGCGGGTTTGATCCGTCCGGACCCGCTTTTGGAAATGCGCCACCGGAATTCCTGGCCGACTGGAAGCGTCTTGGTCTTGTCTCGCGGCCGACTTTCTACGCGCAGATCCGGCTTGTTCCGGATGAAGAGCGTTCCGGATTTTTCACGGGAGAGCTTCTCAAGGTCGTTGCCAACGATTTTGAACGCGACGCTCGTTACGATTCCCGCGATTATCTTCTTGTGCTGGACTTTGAGCGTCCGGAGCCGCGGACCTATGTCCAGTTCACACGGGATGGCGCCGTGGAATTTCAGGATGCTTCCGGCTTTGCCCGCGGCGTATTCAAGTTTCCGGCGCTTCGCCGCGGCGAGTACATTTCAGGTCCTTCCGCCGCGGGCCTCGAAACTGGCTGGATGCCGCTCGACTATTCCGGCGTCGATCGGGACTCCGGGATATTCAACCTCTTTGTTGATGTTCTTGAGCTCAAGCGCGGCGATCCGCTCTTGTCAGATATAGGATCGCTCCTGCGGTCTTCGGCGGTGCAGAGCGCAGCAGAAGAAGAGCTCCGCAAAAAGATCGACAAAGACGGTACGCGCCGCGAAGAGGAAGAAGATCGCACCGATGCATTGGTTGCACAGCGAGGCCTCGTTCGGGCCCTGGAAGGCGCCACGCTGGATCTTCGCCGTACGCTTGCACAGGAAGATCTTTCAGCTGACGACCTGATCCCGGTGCGTGACGATCTGGAAGATGCCCTTTTCGATGTCGAGAGGAGGCTGGACTGGCGAGGGCCGCCACCCTCAGACGAAGTCAGTGCAGCCAAGTCCCTGCTTGTTGAGGCAGACCAGCGCCTTGAGCAATTGCTGGCGGAAGAGCTTGGGGATCAGTAGCGGTCGGGCGGCTTATTCCGCTGGTCCATAGCTCGACGTTGCCGCAGCCCAATCGGAGAGGCCGCCTGAAGTAGAACGGTTCGCGACCTCAGTCAGCATGCGTGTGGCGAAATCAACCGGTTCGCGTTCGGGCTGATCTTCTTCCAAAACGGTCCGCATTCGGGTTGGTGTCGGCATCAGGTCCCCCGCGAAGGCGACATTTTCCGGAATGACAAAGGCGTAGATGGTGGCGCCATCCAGGGCAGGCGGAAAGACCATCCACTCTGATTCTGGAAGCGTCACAGTTTGCCCGGCTTTCACAATGGCCGCGCCGTCCGGCGTGCGGTCATTCGGGAAATAGGTGTTGATCCGCCCATTGTTCTCGAGTTCGAAAACGATCAGGCGGCCGCCAATTTTTGGCGTTATACGTATGCTGATGGACGCCTCGTCGCCTTCGCCAGCCTGCGTCACATTCAGGCTCACGCGATCTGCCGTGGGGCGCAGGACACGCGCCATGGCTTCCAGCATTTCTGTGGTGGCGACAAATACCTGTTCCGGCTCCGCGCTGACAAACATGCTGCCGCGCGCAGTTGTTTCGATCCAGTCGCGGTAGCTCGAAACGCGGGTATAGACGCCTTCGGATTTCTCGGCTGCACATTCGAAACCGTAGCTGACGACTCCGACCTGATAGGTTCGCTCGCTTCTGTCGAGCGCGACCAGCGGACCTCCGCTATCACCCTGGCAGCTGTCCACGCCGCCAAATTTTCTGCCGGCACAGATTTGCGTTTTGCCGTCATAAGCGAGGTCGGCATACTGCGATCCACAGATCTCCGGCGGCTTCATGGGAAGCATGGCGTGGAAAAGGTAACGGGAGCCGGCTTCGCCGGATTTATCGGATGCCGCGAGACGAAAGGTTTCAAGGCGCGATGCTGCGCCGGATGAAGCCTGCTTTCCAAAGCCGGCCACAAACGCACGGGCGCCGTCGATGTCGCTGTCGGCGTTCCCGCCGGCCGAGAGACGTGCGAGTTGCCCTGGCCAGGTGCGTTCAATGCGTACAAGTGCGATATCATTGTCTGAGCCCCGCCAGACACCGGGACTGATTTCGCGGGTCGGCATATAGTTTGGGTGAATCAGGACATCGGCAACCTGATAGACATTGCCTTCACCGGCATTCGCAAGATCATCCGTGCCGCCAACGACTTCCAGGGGCGAACGGGGCGTCCATTCCCACCTGTCACCAGTTTTCTTGGACTCGCCGGCGAAGCAATGCGCGGCCGTGAGAACCCATCGCCGCGCGATAAATGTTCCGCCGCAGAAGTGTTGCAGCTTGCCGCTTCGGGTTTCATGCCTGAGCACAGCGATGTAAGGCCATTGGGCAAGCGTCGACCGGTCGCCTGCTACGATCCGGTCGGATGAGCGCGCATCTGCATCGAGTGTGGTGTTCCACTCAAGCTGAGACTCGGTCGGTATGTCATCTGCTGGAGATTCCTGCTGTCCTGATTGGCAGGAAACCAGCATTGTCAGGGCGCTGGCCACAAGGACTGCAATCAGTGGAATGGTGCGCAAGGTGTGTCTCATGGGCTGACGGAATAGGTCACTATCCCCATTCCCGTATTGGCGAAAGGATCCGCATCGCCCTGCATGGCTTCACGTGCTTCGTAGACGAGGATGTCGGAATAAGACTTCCAGACCGTCTTGATCGGGCCTTTGGTCTGCCCGAGATCGGGGAGCGTATCTCCGATCAGGGCCATGCGCTCCGGCAGGATGAAGGCGACCAGTTTACTGTCACCCGGCGTGGTGGGTGGTGCCACCTCAATCGTTGCTCCAAGACCAACGCCACTCGGAATGGTAACCGTCTGCGCCGCATGGACTATGGACCTTGTGATCTCATCGGACTCGCAGGGGAAGAGGCAAGTGACGGTGCCGGAAGGATCAAGGTCGAACACCCAAAGCCGGCCGGCAATCGCGGGGTCTATGCGAATACTGATCTTGTCGCCGGTTCGGAATGTGGTTGCGCCATCATTGATTTTGATCGCAACTTTCCCGTCAGCAGGTGTGAGCGTCTTGATCAGGTTTTCAAGACCGGCCTTTGTCATGAAGACTGTCTTTTCCGGTTTCGCGTCGACGAAGTTCGCATCTGTCGCGGCAGACAGTATGAAATCCTTGAAATTCGACACGCGGGTGTAGACCGCCGGAGCTCGCCGGACGCCACAGCTCTCGCCGTGGCTGACGATGCCGATCTGGTAGATGCGTCCGGCAAAATCGCGTGCGACCAGGGGACCGCCACTATCGCCCTGGCAGGAGTCCACGATCCCACTGTCATAGCCAGCGCAGATCATGGACTTTCCATTATAGGCCTCGACCGCATATTCACTTGAACAGGCGTCGGTATTTCGCGTGGGGATCATCGCGTTGCGTAGCCGATCCGTATACGCATCGAAAGCCCCAGCTGGGGAACTGTAATGATTGAGCCCCGGCCGGAACATGTCCGTCTTGCCGTATCCAGCAAAATAGGCAGGCCCGAAGAACCGGTCGACGTCGGACGCCGGCCCGGCGGAAAGGCGTACAGTGTCGCCGCTCCATGGCCGGTCGAGCCGGATAAGGGCAATATCATTTGCCGGCAGCTTGCTGTCACCGACGCGCGCATAGTTCGGCGAGACGCGAACATCAATTGCGTAATAGGTATCCTTCGCCTCGACTTTCTTGAGATCTTTCTGGCCGAGTATCAGTTCGATTCCGGCAGATCCTGGTCGGTCCCAACGCCCGTTGGAGGGGTTAAGGGTGGCGCCCTCGACGCAATGCGCCGCTGTGAGCACCCACTCTGCCGAAATGGCGCTGCCGCCGCAGTCATAGGTGATTACGCCATTCCGCGTGCCGCGAATGGCGGCGAAGAATGGCCAGTCCTGTTCGCGTGCAACTTCAGTGTTGAGGCCTTTGGTGGCTTCTTCCCCGTTCGAAGGTTTCACGGAGAATTCTGTTCGCGACCATGACGGATCTTCCTCCGGAAGGTCATCTGTCTGCGCTGATACAGGCACGGCGGTGCAGGCCGCCAGAAGGAAGCACAGGCTCGCGACGAACCGGATCGGAACACCTATCTGCACGTCAGTCTCCCACCGCAAACGCAACAGTCTGTGTGAGTCTAACAGACTTGTGGCAGCTTACCAGACTTAGCGGAATTCATCCTGGATGCGCCGCAGCGCTTCCGCACCCGGGTTGAGTTTTGCGTAGGGAAGCGAATGCAACGGGGTTTCCGGCAGTTTCTTGTGCTCGGCCATCGCCGGCCGCGATTCATCAATGTAGAGGAGTCCGGTCAGGATTTCCTGTGTCTGCTGGCTTTCCAGCAGTTTGGCCATCGCGCCGGCGCGATCTGTCGGATCATAGTCCGCGTCCAGCTTGCGCAACAGGATGGAGCCGCCATCGTGCAGCTCCACTGGTATTGTCTGTCCCTCATCGTAAGCGGTCGTTATTTCTTCGCTCGGCGGCACATAATCGGCGTGCACTGCCTTATGATAATACTTGTAGGTGTGAGCGTAGGATTTGGTCGAGCCTTTGTGATCATTGAAGCTCACGCAGGGCGAAATGACGTCGATCATGGCGAAGCCGCGATGCGCGATCCCGGCCTTGATCAGCGAGACAAGCTGTGCCTTGTCGCCGGAAAAGCTGCGCGCGACGAAAGTGGCGCCAATGGACAGCGCCATGATGGCCGGGTCGATCGGCGGGAGCGTGTTCGTGGAGCCCTTCTTGGCCGTGGAGCCGATGTCGCTGGATGCTGAAAACTGGCCCTTGGTGAGGCCATAGACGCCGTTGTTCTCCAGCATGTAGATCATGTCCACATTCCGCCGAATTGCGTGTGCCATCTGGCCGAGTCCGATCGACAGGCTGTCGCCATCACCTGAAACACCGACATAGGTCAGGTGCTTGTTGACTGCTGCGGCCCCGGTGGCAAAGGACGGCATCCGTCCGTGCACCGTATTCGCGCCGTGAGCATCCTTCAGAAAGTAGGTTGTCGTCTTGGAAGAGCATCCAATACCGGAAACTTTTACGACATCCTTGGGATCCATCGACAGTTCGAAGAAAGCGCGGGCCAGGGCGGCTGTAACGCTGTCATGCCCGCATCCCGCGCAGAGTGTCGACATCGCGCCGTCATAGTCCGCGCGCGTTTTGCCAAGTGCATTGAGCGGCTCGTTAATGCGACGGATCTTGGGTTTGACGAAGGAGGTCATGCGATTTTCCTCACTTTCAGGGCGGTTGCGACAGCTTCGAAGACGTAGCGGTAATTCAGCGGTTCGCCGGAATAGTGGAGAACCGGAACAAGCTTTTCTTTTGCGGCGCTCGTCTCGGTGATGAGCAGGTTCATCAATTGCGCATCGCGGTTCTGTTCGACGACGAACACTTCATCGTGGGCTTCGATGAAAGCATCGATGTCTTCGCTGAACGGGAAGCCTCGAATACGAAGGTAGTCGACGGGAATACCCGCCGCTTCGAGGCGGTCACGCGCCTCTGTCACAGCCGCGTCGGAGCTGCCCACTGCGATCATGCCGTAACGGGCCGGGCGGTTGGCGGGCGTGAGGACGGGCGAGGGCATGGCCCCGGCGGCGCGCTTCCATTTTTCATAGAGGCGGTCGACGACTTCCTTGTATTCGTCGCCACGCTCAGTGTAGCGGCCGAGCTTGGTATGTCCGGAGCCGCGAAGGAAGTAGGCTCCTTTGGCGCTGGTGCCGGGAAGCGTGCGATAGGGAATGGCGTCCCCATCAACATCCAGGTAGCGGTAGAACGCATCGACTTTTTCCAGATCATCTGCCGACAGAACCTTGCCGCGATCCGGCACGTAGTCTTCCGGCCAGGTCAGTTCGTCGACCATCCAGTCGTTCATGCCGATATCGATATCCGACAGGAAGAAGACCGGCGTCTGGAAGCGTTCCGCCAGATCCAGGGCTGTGGCGGCGAACTCGAAACACTCGCCCGGATGGGCGGGGAAGAGGATCAGGTGACGCGTGTCGCCATGAGACGCATAGGCGCAGAGCTGGATATCGCATTGCTGCGTCCGGGTCGGCATGCCTGTCGAAGGGCCGACGCGCTGGATATCGCAGATCACCAGCGGCACTTCGGTATAGTAGGCAAAGCCGATGAATTCGCTCATCAGCGAAACACCGGGGCCTGATGTGGGGGTGAACCCGCGTGCTCCTGCCCATGCTGCTCCTATGGCGAGCCCTGCAGCCGCAAGCTCATCCTCGGCCTGCAGGATGCAGAAATTGTTTTTCCCTGTTTCGGGATCGACGCGGTATTCCTCGCAATATTTCTGGAATGCATCCATCAGGGAGGTCGAGGGCGTGATCGGATACCATGCGCCGAAGGTGGCTCCTCCAAACATGGCGCCGAGGCCCGCGGCCGTATTGCCATCGATCATGACCTTGCCGCTGGTCTTGTCGAGTGTGCTGACACGGAAGTTCAGTGGGCATTTGAAGTTCTGCATGGCGTAGTCGTATCCGAGCGCCACGGCCTGCATGTTCAGCGGGATCAGCTTTTCCTTCCCGGCGAACATTTCCGTAACCAGTTGTTCGATGACTTTCAGATCCAGGTCCAGCAGGGCCGCCGCGACGCCGACATAGGCCATGTTCTTCATCAGGATGCGCGAGCGGGCGACCTTGAACGCCTCGTTGCACATGGCAGAGAGCGGTGCGCCAAGGACGGTAACGTCCGGGCGGGACAGCAATTGCGGTCGAGGCCATGTGGAGTCGTAGAGGAGGACGCCGCCCGGAGCCAGATCGGCAAGGTCGGAGGCGTATGTTTCCGGGTTCATTGCGATGATGAAGTGGATTTCGCCGTCACGCCCTGCGTACCCGTCGCCTGTGACGCGAATCTCGTACCACGTCGGCAGGCCCTGGATGTTCGACGGAAAGATGTTCTTGCCGACGACAGGTACACCCATCCGGAAGATCGCTTTCATCAGCAGGCCATTGGCGCTGGCCGAACCTGTTCCGTTCACCGTTGCGACGCGCAAGGTGAAGTCATTCACACCGGGTCCGTTCATGCGACGGCCTCCATCTGGTCATCCGCATGCGGAATCCGGATAACGCCTTCCTTCATGTCCCAAGCCGCTGTGGGGCAACGCTCAGCGCACAAGCCGCAGTGCAGGCAGACATTCTCGTCCTTGATCATCACCCGTCCCGTCAACGGCAGGGGATTGGATACGAACAGGGACTGCCCGTCCGGCGCGTCCGGCTGGCTGAGCGCTTCGCGTAGCTCAGTTTCCGTGTCGGCGCCCGGCGTGATGGTCAGGCATTCCACCGGGCAGACATCGATACATGCGTTGCATTCCTCGCAGAGCGGCGCCTCGAACACGGTCTGTACATCGCAGTTAAGGCATCTCTGAACCTCAACGGCGATCTGCTCGGCATTGAAGCCAAGCTCGACTTCGATATTCAGCCGCTTGAACCGGTCAACAAGCGCAACATGCTCCATCTCACGGCGTTCGGCTGCGTTATAGGCGTTCGAGTATCGCCACTCGAACATGCCCATCTTGGCTGAGTGGAGCTCCACTTCGCGGGAGGCCCGTTTGCGCAGGTCGAGTTCCTGGCAATGCCGGTGGATCGAGATCGCGGCCTGATGGCCATGTTCCACCGCCCAGATGATATTCTTCGGGCCGAATGCAGCATCTCCGCCAAAGAAGACGCCCTTGCGGGTCGACTCGAAAGTCTCCTCGTCGACGACGGGTACATCCCACTTTCCGAACTCGATGCCGGCGTCTTTTTCGATCCAGGGGAACGCGTTTTCCTGGCCGATGGCGAGAATGACATCGTCGCAAGGAAGTGTCTCCTCGCCGATCACGCGTTGACCGGTGATTTCACCCTTGGCGTCGAGATCGTATTCGAAGATCTCGAATGTCATGCCGACAAGTTTGCCGTTTTCGGTCACGAACGCTTTCGGGGAGTGGTTCACGACGATTTCGACATTCTCTTCCTCGGCATCCTCGAGTTCCCACTCGGACGCCTTGAAGAAATTGCGTGGCTTGCGCGCCATCACTTTTACATTGTCTGCACCGAGACGAAGTGATGTGCGGCAGCAGTCCATCGCCGTATTGCCGACGCCGATGATGAGGACATTCTTGCCGATCTTGTCGATATGATCGAAGGCAACGGATTCCAGCCAGTCGATGCCGATATGAATATTGGCGCCGGCGTCTTCTCGGCCCGGGAGCTTGAGGTCTTTGCCTTTAGGTGCGCCGGTCCCTACGAATACAGCATCCCAGCCATCATCCAGGAGGGCTTTCATGCTGCCGACTGGCGTGCCGAGCTTCAGGTCGACGCCCATATCGAGGATATACTGAAGTTCCTCGTTCAGGACTTTCTCCGGAAGGCGGAAGGCAGGGATGTTTGCCCGCATCAGGCCGCCGGGCTCGGAGAGTTTTTCGAAGATTGTGCACTCGTAACCGAGTGGGGCGAGATCGTTCGCAACCGTGAAACTTGCAGGTCCTGCGCCGATGAGGGCAATCCGCTTCCCATTTGAGTGCTCGGGCTTTTTCGGCAATCGGTCCGAGACGTCATCGCGATGATCCGCTGCCACGCGCTTCAGCCGGCAGATGGCAACGGGTTCGCCGTCGACACGCGTACGGCGGCAGGCTGGTTCACAGGGGCGGTCGCAAACGCGGCCCAGAATTCCCGGAAAGACGTTCGAATCCCTGTTGAGCAGATAGGCGTCGCTGTAGCGACCCTGTGCGATGAGCCGGATATAAGCAGGTACCGGCGTATGTGCCGGGCAGGCCCATTGGCAATCGACCACTTTGTGAAAGTAGTCCGGATTGCTCGTATCTGTAGCTTTCATGTTTGCCCGTTTCCTCCGGGAAAAAGACTAGCGGCACTCATCGGCCGCTTCAATCACCTTGAATGCGACGCCGGATTTGAGGCGCGTCCGGGCTTCTTATCGGCCCGTGAAACGTCCCGGCCGGCGTTCGGCGACGGAAAGAATGCCCTCCTGATGGTCTTCGGTATTGCGCAGTTTCCACTGCTCTGCGTGTTCGTGCGTCAGCGTGTCCCGGACTGTCTCATAGAGTCCCTGGCGCAGTGTTTTACGGGTCGCGAGCAACCCAAGCGGACCGCCTTCGGCAATCTCTGCGGCAAGGCGATGGGCCGCCTTCCGGACTTCCGATGCAGGAACCAGTTCGTCGGCAAGCCCCATCGCGAGGGCTTCCTCACCCTTGATGCGGCGTGAGGTCAGCAACATCAGTGCGGCCTTCTGTGGGCCGAGGAGGCGGGGCAGGGTCGCGCTGAGGGCGAAGCCCGGATGAAAACCAAGCCGCGTAAAGTTCGCGACGAAGCGCGCTTCCGGTGCAGCAACGCGGAAGTCGGCAGATACGGCGAGACCAAGTCCCGCGCCGACGGCAGCACCTTGCACGGCAGCAACCACCGGCTTTCGCGCTTCGTAGATCCGAAGGGCCTGATCGTAGAACTCGCGCACAGGATCGTCGCCGGAGCCGCCGACCCCGCCACCCTCGCTGTTCACAAGATCGGCCCCGGCACAGAATGCCTTGCCCTCAGAGGCGAGGACAATAGCCCGGCAATCTGTCTTTTCGTCGAGTGCCAGCAGGGTTTTGCCGATGTCGCGCAGGAGGGCGACGTTCGCGTGGTTGTTGGGCGGATTGGAAAAGACGATTTCGGTCACATGACCGAAATCACGCACGGTGAGCGTATGCGTCATGGGCGGGTATCCATCAGGTTGCGGGCAACGACCATACGGTGCACCTCTGACGGGCCGTCATAGATCCGCATGTTGCGCACGCGGCCAGCAAAAAGGTGTAGCGGCATTTCCTTGGTCATGCCCATGGCGCCGAAGCACTGCATCGCATTGTCGATAATTTCCTGCGCCATCTCCGTGGCGAAATACTTGATCATGGAAATCTCGGTCCGCACGTCGCGGCCCTGGTCGATTTTCCAGGCGCAGTCGTAGGCCATCAGTCGCGCAGCATGGATCTTGGCGGCGCCGTCCGCGACCCACCACTGGATCGACTGGCGCTCCGACAGCTTGTGGCCGAACGTTTTCCGCTGCGGTGCATATTCCCGCATCATGTCGAGTGCGCGTTGGGCGGCACCGATACACCAGGCGGCCATTTCCATGCGGCGCGTGCCGAGGCGCACCTGCATGGGGCCGAAGCCCTGGCCTTCCTCGCCCAACAGCTTCCAGCCGGGCACGCGGCAATCCTCCAGCGCGACCTCATAGGTAAATTCGCCGCCAAGCATCGGTATCCGCCGCAATACTTTAAAGCCGGGCGTATCGCGATCCACCAGAAACGCGGACATGCCTCCACGGGCTTTCTTGTCCTTGTCGGTGATCGCCATGAGAATCGTGAAATCGGCCTCTGCTGCTCGCGTGATCCAGATTTTACGACCATTGATGATCCAGTCGCCCCCGTCACGGACGGCGCGTGTCAACATGCCGGCAGGGTCCGCGCCTGCGCCCGGCTCGGAGATGCCGATGGCCGAGATTGTCTCACCGCGCGCATAGGGTTCAAGGTACGCTTTGCGCTGCTGCTCGTTCACGCTGGTCCTGAGCATGCGCAGGTTCGGAGAGTCGGGCGGCAGAGTGTAGGTCGCAACCGTAGAACCGAGCGCTTCATTCACGGCCACCAGCGCGACATGGGGCATTCCCATCCCGCCAGCATCTTCCGGCGCGTCCAGACTCCAAAGGCCCAAATCTTTTGAGATCCGGTCGAGGCGTTGACGCTCTTCAACTGTCAGATAGGCGCCCTGGCCGTCTGCTTCCCTTGCCAGAACGGCGCCCTCAAGCGGCATGAGCTCATCGCGGACAAAACGCTGGACGAGATCGGCCAACATCCGGTGCTCTTCCGCAAGTTCGAAATCCATACTGCCGCTCCTCCGGGGCCGTCTTGCCGGGCGGCCTTCGCGGGCAGAACGCCACAAGCAGAGGAGTCGGGCAAGAAGATAGAAGGCGTGACCTTAGGGAAGCCCGTCGTGTACCGTCAGGTTTGAGAGTGGCTGGCCGGGCGCGGTTTTCTGTCCTATCCAGAAATCAGGTAGGGGACCGCGGCAGGCATTGCCGGCGGGCGACAAGGCTTTGGATATGCGAAAACCGGTAAAACAGACCGCTGCGGATCGGGAGAAGGACACCTACTGGATTCTCCGCGAAGACCAGTTGGAATGCCTGAGCTCGACCGTCAGGACCGACATTATCGATCATCTTGTGGGGCGCGGGCCGATGTCGATCAAGCAACTTGCGGCCTCACTCGGGCGCCAGCCGTCGTCGATCTACTATCACATCGATATGCTGCAGAAGGTTGGACTGGTCATTGAGGCTGGCACGCAGGTGTCCAACCGCAGGACTGAGGTGCTCTACCAGACCCCGGCACCGCGTATTCGCCTCAAGAAAGCGATCCCCATTCCCAAGAACCACGACGCCATTAATAAGATGGTCGGTGTGCTCAGCCGCCAGTCGCAGCGGGACTTCGCGCAGGGGCTTTCTCATCCAGACATGCAGGCGGATGGCCCGGAGCGTAATCTCGGCTTTTTCCGTCTCATCAATCGTCCGAGTCCGGAATCGCTTCGGGAAATCAACCGGCATCTCGAAAGGATTGCAGAAATACTGTGGGAAGAGCGCGACATGAATCAGCCGCTCATTGCTTTTGCATGGACCCTGGCACCGCTGAGCGAGAAGGCCGACGATGAGGATTAGCATCCTCCGCTCTTGAAGAATTTCCTGTAATTTTAATAATCAAGCTATTTCATGGAGGTGTTGATGACCGATCTCGACAGCCGCGCCATCACACAGGCACTTTATCGCGTTATTTCCCAACCGGATGGGGCGCGTGACTGGGAATCTATCCGGCATCTCTATCACCCGCACGCGACGATGACCCGGACCAGTGCGGCAGTCGAGTCCATCCCTTCGAACCGTTGCATGACGTTCGACGACTACGTGAACAACGTGGAGACCAACCTGGCAGGCGCCATCTTCGAAGAAGTCGAGACCGGCCATCACTGCGAGCGGTTCGGTTTGGTCGCGCATGTGCGGAGTACCTATGAGACCGTGTACCGGGTCGGGAGCTCCGAAATCCGTGCGCGCGGGGTCAATTTTCTGATCCTCGCGAAACTGACGGACCGGTGGCAGATCATCGCCATTGCCTGGGACAATGAGCGGGCCGGGCTGACGATTCCGGACGAGTGGATCGACGCAGGCTGATCTTTCCGCATTCCATCCATATTAAAGCGCCTATCGACAGATAGCGCTAACATTGTCATCTTCCCCGTCAAACGAGGGTGGCCTTGAGCTATCCTGGGCGGAGGGGATGGTATGAGGTGTATTGGGTTCCTGGCGATTGGCCTGAGTCTTCTGGCGGGGTGTTACAGCACTCCAACGGCGCCCATTCCAGCCAATCTCGCGCCTGCAACGGCGCCCGCCCTTGCGGAGGGCATGCCCACCCGGATCGACACGGTTCTCTCCGGTATGGTGGAGGAGCACGAGCTCGCAGGCGCTGCGGCTCTGGTCTGGGTCGACGGGCGGGAGATCTATTTCGGCGCGTTCGGCATGGCGGATATTGAGGCCGATCATCCGATGGCGCGCGATACACTTGCCCGCATCTATTCCATGACCAAGCCGGTTACCGGTGTCGCATTGATGACCTTGTATGAGAAAGGTCTGTTCCAGCTCGATGATCCGCTGTCGAAGTATTTTCCCGAGTTTGCGGATGTCCAGGTCTATGCCGGGCTGGATGAAAATGGCGCCCCTGTTTTTGAGGCGCCGAACCGGCCGCCGCTCGTCATTGACATCATGCGTCATACGGCGGGCTTTTCTTCCATATACGACGACGAGACGATTGTCGGCGACATGTATCGGGAGGTGCGACCGCTTGCGATCGACAAATCGCTTCAGGAGATGGTCGGCCAAATGGCGGAAATTCCTCTCCTTTACCAGCCGGGGGAGCGCTGGCTTTACGGCCCGTCGGTCGACGTTCAGGCAGCGCTTGTCGAGCGGCTTTCCGGAAAACCCTATCTTGAATATCTGAGAGAAACGGTCCTCGACCCATTGGGCATGACCGAGACGGGCTATTACGTGCCGGAATCTGAGCGGGGCCGGCTTGCCCAGGTTTACGTCATTCAGGACGATGGGGCGCTCATCCCTGACGTGCCGGGAGATGAGGGCATGCAGATGCCGTACGCGCCGCACCGCATGACTCCGGGCGGTTATGGTCTCGTTTCCACGATGGATGACTACATGCGTTTCGCGCGCATGCTCCTGAATGAGGGAGAGCTTGACGGTGTGCGCATCCTCAAGCCGGAGACGGTTCGGCTCATGGCGAGCGACCAAATGCCTGGGACTGTGAAGGACAAGTACTGGCTGCCCAGCAAGGGACAGGTTGGATTTGGCCTCGACTTCGCTGTCAGAACTGCGCCGCCCGTTTCAGACGCAGAGAATTATGGCGTACCCGGAGAGTTCTTCTGGGACGGAAAGGCCAGCACGCTTTTCTGGGTCGATCCCGAAAACAAGCTGACGGCGGTGCTGTTCGTCCAGTTTGTCCCCTTCGGCAAGGTGCCGGCGCACCACGATTTCCGTGACGCGGTCTATGGCGTCCGGCAGTTCGAAACTCGGAAATAGAGGCAGGTCAGGACAATCGCCGGGCGCTTGACCGGATAACCAGTTCAGTGCCGAGCACCTGATGCGGCCCGCCGGTGATGTCCCCGCGCAGGAGATTGCCCATCATCGTCATCGCCATCTCGCCGATCCGTTCAGCCGGCTGCATGACGGTCGTAAGCGGAGGCGTGCAGTATTTGCCAAATTCGATATTGTCGAAACCGGTGACCGAAACATCCTCTGGTAACCGCATGCCTAGATCCTGGGCGGCGCGGATCGCGCCGATGGCGATCTCGTCGCTCATCGCGAACAGGGCAGTGATGTTCCGGTTGCGGGACAGGAGGCGCATGGCCGATTGCGCGCCGCCCGCCATGGAGTAGGGGCCGTATTCGACCGTCACGGAACTGGTATCGACATCGAATTGGCTGAGCGCCCTGCGGAAGCCACGAAGGCGTTCCTGGGTCACATGACGGTCCTTCAGGCCGGCCAGTACTCCGATCCGGCGATGGCCGAGCGTCAGAAGATAACTCGCCATCGCTTCAGCGGCCGAAAAATTGTCGATCATCACGACGGGATACTCGGGTAGGCCGTTCGGTTGGGTAGCCTGGACGAACGGTATCCTGGCGGCCGATGCCTCAGGGAGCAGGTCCCCAAGGCGCCGTTCACCCAGCTGGATCACCCCATCGACCCGACGCGTTTCGACCATTTCCAGACCGGCGCGTTCGATATCCGCGTCGTCTTTTGTGTCTGAGACGAGGAGGTAGTAGCTGTTCTCGGCAGCGACCCGTTCGATCCCTGAAAGAATGCGAGCGAACAGGACGTTGGCGATGTCCGGCACCAGAACGAGCACGGCATTAGTGCGTTTGACGCGGAAAACCTGGGCCAGCGAACTCGGTTTGTAGTTCAGGTCTTCAGCTGCCTTGAGAACACGTTTCAGCGTATCGCGGGACAATTTCTTCGGGTCTGAAAAAGCACGTGAAACAGTCGCCGGCGACACGCCTGCACGTTTTGCGACATCCCGGATCTGAGCCATTTCCTACAGTTCCCGCATGTTTGAACAGTCCGTTGGAACTGGCCGGTTCAGGCTTTTCCGGCACCAAAATGCGGTGCCATAGCTCACACTGCACGAAATCCGTGCCTTGCAATGAAACCGTTTGTATTGAATCACTTGTCCAACGGCCCCGCAAGATGGGCCGATACGATTCCGGGCCTTCCGCCCGGCGGGAGGAGCGTTTCGCGGATGAGTCTGCACCCAATAGATAGCGCTATCATTGTGGTCTATGTCGGCCTCACCCTTTTCCTGGGGCTCTGGATCTCGAACCGGGCTTCCAAGGGGCTGCGCAGCTATTTCCTCGGTGGCAACAAACTGCCCTGGTATGCCCTCGGGCTCTCCAACGCGTCCGGCATGTTCGATGTTGCGGGCACGATGTGGATCGTTTCGCTCCTCTTCGTCTATGGCCTTAAAAGTATCTGGATCCCGTGGCTTTGGCCGGTGTTCAACCAGGTCTTCCTGATGGTTTTCCTGTCGATCTGGATGCGCCGTTCGGGCGTCATGACCGGTGCGGAATGGATCACCTTCCGTTTTGGCGACGGCCCCTCCGCACGGCTCAGCCACCTGATCGTGGTGATCTTCGCACTGATCATGGTGCTCGCCTATATGGCCTATGGCTTCCTCGGTATCGGCAAGCTCGCGGCCCAGTTCCTGCCGCTGGACCTTGCCTCGCTCTTGCATCTCCGCGTGTTCGTTCCGTCCGACCTGGCCGCTGATCCTGACAGTGCCGGCTACGTCGCAGCGATGTCGACCCTGAACGAGAAGGCCTGGGGCACGCTGATCGTCGTGCTCACGGCCGCCTATGTCATCAAAGGCGGCATGTACTCGGTCGTGTTCACGGAGATCATGCAGTTTGCCGTCATGACCGTTGCCTCCATCGGCATCGCGATTGTCGCGATGGCACATGTCTCGCCGGAAGCCCTGCGTGCAGCCATTCCGGACGGATGGACCAACCCGTTCTTCGGGTGGGAACTGGGTCTCGACTGGTCCGACCTGCTTCCTTCAGCCAACGACAAGATTGCGGGCGAAGGCTATTCGCTGTTTGGCATCTTTTTCATGCTCGTCTTGTTGAAGGGCATATTCACGTCGCTTGCCGGACCTGCGCCGAACTATGACATGCAGCGCATCCTATCGGCGCGCACACCGGTCGAGGCCGCGAAGATGAGCGGCCTTGTCAGCGTCGTGCTCAATTTCCCCCGCTACATGATGATAGCGGGCCTGACGGTTCTCGCGCTCGTCTATTTCAGTCCGCAGCTTCAGGCGATGGGCGCTGACGCCGACTATGAAGCGATCCTGCCTTTTGCCCTGCGGGAATTCATTCCGGTCGGATTGCTCGGGCTCGCGCTGGCGGGTCTGCTTGCCGCCTTCATGTCGAGCTTTGCAGCGCCGCTGAATGCCGCGCCGGCCTACATCGTCAACGACATCTACCGCAAATACATCCGGCCGGACGCACCGGAGAAATCCTACCTGCGCCTTTCCTATCTCGTGTCGATCGTCTTTGTGCTGATCGGAACATGCGTCGGCCTTTTCCTAACCAGTATCGACCATTTCGTCACCTGGATCACGGCGGGCCTCTACGGCGGCTACACGGCTGCGAACGTCGTGAAATGGTACTGGTGGCGCATGAATGGCTATGGCTATTTCTGGGGCATGCTGGCGGGGATCGTATTCGCGCTGATGCTCGGCCTGCCTCAGGGCCAGCTCCTTGCTATCGGCGTGCCGCCCTGGCTGCTCAACCCGCTGCACGCGTTTCCGTTTTTCTTCCTCGCCTGCATCGCCGCCGTCGTGATCGGCTCCCTGACGACGGTCCCCACGGACATGGAGACACTTGGCAGGTTCTACCGGCGCACCCGACCCTGGGGCTTCTGGAAGCCGGTGCGCGAAGCGTTGGCCGCAGAAGGGCAGCCGGTAGCGGAGAACCGCGAGTTCAAGCAGGATATGGCCAACGTGGCAGTCGGGATCGTCTGGCAAACGGCCCTTGTTGCCATGCCCATTTTCCTGGTGATCCGACACTGGACGGGCACGGTCCTCTCTCTGCTGATCATCGCTGTCACCACGATTTTCCTGAAGCGCAACTGGTATGATCGCCTTCAGGACTATCCGGGCGATTTCACCCCCAACGAGGCGGAGGCGCAGCCGTGAGCGAGACGATGGTTCCGCCCTCCGGTACAGATCAGGTGCGGCTGCACCCGCAGGACTGGCCCGCCACAAAGCCACCCATTGCTCCGGATCCTGTCCTTGAGGCCCGTATCGATACGCTGCTCGCCTCAATGACGCTGGCGCAGAAAGTCGGGCAGGTGGTGCAGGGGGACATGCCGTTTGTCACGCCGGAGGATGTGTCGGAATACCATCTCGGCACGCTTTTCAATGGTGGCAATTCCTCGCCCGGAAACCGTGTGCGAGCCGCGCCCGCCGAATGGCTCGCTTATGCAGATGCGTGCTGGGAGGCTTCTGTCGGATCTGACGGTATGGGCATTCCAGTAATCTGGGGCACAGATGCCGTGCACGGGCACAATGACGTTGTTGGCGCGACGATCTTTCCGCACAACGTGGGCCTCGGCGCAGCGAACGATGAAACGCTGATGGAACGTATCGGCCGGGCAACAGCGCTGGAAATGCGTGCGACCGGCATCGACTGGACATTTGCGCCGACCCTTGCTGTCGTGCGGGACGATCGCTGGGGCAGGTCGTACGAGTCCTATTCAGAGGCGCCGGAGATTGTTGCGCGCCTCGGCGCCGCGCTCATCAGGGGGCTGCAGGGAAATCCGTCATCGGAGGATTTTCTCGGTCCCGATCATGTTATTGCAACCGCCAAGCATTTCCTTGGGGACGGGGGAACCGCAGGCGGACGGGACCAGGGCGACACGGAGGGAGATGAATCCGTCCTGTGCGATATTCACGCGCCCGGATATGTGAGCGCTATCGAGGCCGGTGCGCAGATCGTCATGGCATCTTTCTCAAGCTGGCAGGGCCAGAAGATGCATGGCTTTACCGATGCGCTGACCGGCGTGCTGAAGGACCGCTGGGGCTTTGACGGCTTTGTTGTCGGAGACTGGAACGGCCACGGTCAGCTGCCGGGCTGCACGGAAACGGATTGCCCGGACGCCCTGTTGGCGGGGCTCGATCTCTACATGGCGCCAGACGGATGGAAGGCTCTGATTGGTAATCTCACCCGGCAAGTGGAGGATGGCGCCATCCCCATAGCGCGGCTGGACGATGCCGTTCGGCGAATCCTGCGTGTCAAGTTTCGCTCCGGGGTGATGGAGGCGCCACGACCTTCCCGGCGCAAGCATGGCGGAAACTTCGACCTCCTCGGCTGCGAAGCGCATGCTGCTCTGGCGGATGAGGCCGTTCGGAAGTCCTCGGTGCTCCTGAAGAATAATGGCGGCCTGTTGCCGTTGAAGCCGGGCCTGCGCGTGCTGGTCACAGGTGACGCGGCGGACGATCTAAGCATCCCCTGCGGCGGCTGGACCCTTTCCTGGCAGGGTGGCGACCTGACTAAGGCAGATTACCCCCATGCCGAAACACTGCTTGACGGTATCCGGCGCATCGTGGGGCAAGGCGGTGGTGTGGTGAATCATTCCCCGGATGGGCATTTCAGCGATACGCCGGATGTCGCGATTGTCGCTTTCGGGGAAGCGCCGTATGCGGAGTTCCGCGGCGATCTTGACACGCTCGACTTTTGCCCGGGACCGGAACGGGAAGCGGAGCGGATGCGCCGTCTTACCGATGCCGGTATCCCGGTCGTCGCGGTGTTCTATTCCGGCCGGCCTCTCTGGGTGAACCCGGAACTGAATGCGGCCGATGCCTTCGTCGCCGCCTTCCTGCCGGGTACGCGGGCAGGCGCGCTGGCAGATCAGTTATTCGCTGACGCCACTGGCCGGGCGCTCCACGATTTTGCCGGTCGCCTCGCCTTTTCCTGGCCGTGCGATCCGGACCAATACAAGCTGAACGCAGGTGAGACGCCCTATGCGCCGCTTTTTCCGCTTGGATATGGTCTTTCCATGGCAGACCGCCGGGAATGGAAGGTACTGCATGAAAACGGCCTCAAGGCGGCCGCAGACCGGCTGAGGATCTTCGATCAGGGTAGTCTGATCGGCGACTGGGCGCTGGCTCTGGAGCCGGAAGGCGCCGTGACGGCCGCGCCCGTCGATCACGGCCGGCAGGAGAACGCGCTGGCGTTGCATTTCGTCTCTGCGGGTGCCGCCGTGTTCCACCATCTTCCCATGGACATGACGCGCGAGTGCAATGGCGATATCCACATGCGTCTGTTCTTTACGGCCAGCGAAACGCTGGCACAAAGCGTTGCGGTCTCATTCCTTTCCGGTGGAGGTGAGACACCGATGGAGAAGGCATCCCGCCTCATGCCGGATCAGGACGGATACCGGCTGGACGTCTCATTGAAAAAGGCGCCGGGCCTTGGCGCGGATATGACCCGTTTCGAAGGTCTACGCCTTTCGTCCGGTCCTGAGACGGACCTCGTCCTGATCCGGATCGTGTTCGAAATGATTACGGTCTGACTCAGACGTTGAAGCGGAACAGCATCACATCGCCGTCCTGGACGATGTATTCCTTGCCTTCGGAACGCATCTTGCCCGCTTCTTTCGCGCCAACCTCGCCGCCACAGGCGACATAGTCTTCATAGGCGATGGTTTCGGCGCGGATAAAACCCTTCTCGAAGTCACCGTGGATGACACCCGCAGCCTTAGGCGCGGTCCAGCCTTTGCGGATCGTCCAGGCGCGGGCTTCTTTCGGTCCGACGGTGAAGTAGGTCTGCAGGCCGAGCAGGTCGTAGCCGGCATGGATCAGGCGCGTCAGGCCGGGTTCATCCAGACCGAGCGTTGCGAGGAATTCGGTGCGGTCCGGCTCGTCCAGCATGGCCAGCTCGGCTTCGATCTGGGCGGAGATGACGACTGCGATGGCCCCTTCTTCCTTTGCGCGCTCTTCGACGCGTTTGGAATAGTCGTTGCCGGTGGCGGCGCTGGCCTCATCGACGTTTGCCACGAACAGGATCGGCTTGGAGGTCAGCAGCTGAAGCATGTTCCACGCCTTGATGTCGTCCTTCGGAACGCTCGCGCGGCGGGCCGGGCGGCCTTCTTTCAGCTCATCGAGGGCGAGGTCGATCAGGGCGACCTGGGCCTTTGCTTCCTTGTCGCCGGAATTGGCCTTCTTGATCACGTTCGCCTTGCGCTTCTCGAGGCTTTCGAGGTCGGCGAGCATCAGCTCGGTCTCGACCACCTCGAAATCGGCGACCGGATCGATCTGGCCGCGGACATGGGTGATGTCGTCATTGTCGAAGCAGCGCAGCACGTAGATGATGGCGTCGGTTTCGCGGATATTGGCCAGGAACTTGTTGCCGAGGCCTTCGCCCTGGCTGGCGCCTTCGACAAGGCCGGCAATATCGACAAAGTTCATACGTGCCGGCACGATTTCCTTCGAACCGGCGACTTTCGCCAATTTATCGAGGCGCGGTTCCGGCACAGCGACCTCGCCGACGTTCGGCTCGATGGTGCAGAAAGGGTAGTTGGCAGCCTGTGCGGCAGCCGTTTGCGTGAGGGCGTTGAACAGCGTGGATTTACCAACGTTCGGCAGACCCACGATCCCGCATTTGAAGCCCATTCCGGCCTCCCTGAATTACGATTCCGAGGGGGCCATAGCCCTATTCCCGCAGGAAAAACAGGCGGTTTTGTCTCCTGAAAGCGGAATCGGGTGTTCAACAGGGGCGCTTTCGGTAAGTTGGCCCGCTTAATGCAAGGCAAAACGTATGGCTTACGACGTTTTTCTCGTGACTGTGCCGGAAGACTTCGACATGGCGAAGCTTGTCGCCCGTCGTCTCCGCACGCTCAAATTCACCGTTCGTTTCAATCAGAAACAAACGGCAGACGATACTTTCGACGCCAAGGATGCGCGGGACGCGGGAAATTCCCAGTCCATGCTGGTCCTGTGGTCCGAAACCGCGGTCAAGAACGACTGGGTCCGGGCCGCTGCGGCCGTTGGCAATTCCCGCGATGGCGCGCTTGTCCATGCCGCGACGGACAAGACGATCCCGTACGAACCGTACCGCAAAGCGAAGCGCTTCTCGCTCGAAGGGATGACCTCGCGCAAGACGCCGGAAGGCTTCTACAAACTGGTCGAAGAGCTGGCAGCCCGCTCCGGCCGGAGCGATCTGCGCCAGTGGATGAATTTCGGCGCCAAGGATGACGAGGGCCGTGAGGCCTGGCTTGACGCGCACCCGGACGACCCGCTGGCCGAGGATGCCCGCAAGAAGCGTGAGAAGGCGTTGGGCGCAAAGCCGGAACCTGCTGCAGAAGCAGCGCCTGCCGCGACGCTGGCGGCGAATGTGCTCAAGAACGGCAATGGCCACGGCCCCAAGAATGGCGTGTCCGGCGCTATCGCCCGGGCGTCCTCGGGCGCGCGTTCGGTGCCTTCAACGGTGATCCTGCCGGACGAGGACCCCGTCTATGGCAAGTGGACACTGGCCTTCGTGGGCGGCGCAATTGCCGCCATCTTCCTGTTCAGCCTGCTCAATCCGGCCCGTCCGCTGGCGCCCTCGACCGCAGCCATGCCGGGTGTTGGAAACGCCTATGACATGGTCCAGGCCTGTCCGGCCGGAACGGTTCCGCGCTCGCTGCTCGAGATCCTTGAACCTGGCCCGATCATCGATGATACGTCCCCGCTGGAGCATGGGCCGATCATCGACGACACCACGCCCCCCAGCGACGACTAAGCCGGACTATACCGGATTGTAGACGACCAGAGGCTCAGGCGAAGACAGCGATAGTCTGGCGCCCGACCATCATCGGCTGACCCTTGGAATTCCAGAGACGCATGGCTTGGCTGGAATAGCCCTGCTGGGCTGTCTGCGCGATGTGCTGGGCGAGAAACCAGCCGCCCTCAGTCGAGATGTCGTCCGTCAGGAATTCCGCCATCCAGGTCATGGAGCTGATCCGGCCTGGCACTGTGAGCATCGACATCGCCGCCGGCGGCGGCGCGTCGGCGATCGACAGGAGCGTGACGGCATCCATCGGGGCGGCCTCGTCCCGGTGGCGCATCCAGAGCACGATCTCTCCATCCGGCGCGCCGCTGATCGGGCGACCGCCCTTGGCGAGGCGCACGTTGAAATGCCGCGAGAAGGCCGGGCGGCGGTTCTCGTCCGGGAAGAAGCCCGGCGTCTCGTCCGGCAGGGTGGCCGGTGGCGCCGGCATGTTGGCGAAGTCGAGGCTGGACTCGCGGCCCGTCCCGAAAGCGAAGATACACTCGGCCACGATGCCCTCCGGTCCGGTCATGCGGACGGAGATAAAAGCCGTGTTCTTACCTTCGCGCAGCACGGTCGGCGTCGAGACGAGTTCCCCGGACGACGGTCCGACGAAGGCGACCTGCGCCGACCGGATCGGACGGTCGCCTGCCAGCGGAAGCGCTGCTTTCAGGCACAACGCGGCAGTCAGTCCGCCATAGGTCGTCCGGCCCTGCATCCAGTCTTCCGGCACGGTGACGCGCGAGGTGCCGTCGCTGTCGAAGGCGATCGAGGAGAGAAGGTCTGTGTATTCCATGGTCTGTCCGCAGTCTGGGAGTCTGGTTTCTGCCTAGACGCATTCCTTTTCGGAACCAACCCGTGTCGCAAGGTCAGACCCGGAAATGCGAAACGCCCCGGCTTTTTGGGGCCGGGGCGCTGAATTCGGGGCAGGCGAAGCCTTAGTGCTGGCTTTCCGGCGTCGTGACGCGGAGGCCGTCCAGGGCGTCGGAGACGGTGATCTGGCAGGACAGGCGCGAGTTCGACTGAACGTTCTCGGCGAAGTCGAGCATCGACTTCTCCATTTCCTGCTGCTCGCCCACTTTGTCCATGAAGGCCGCGTCCACGTAGACGTGGCAGGTCGCGCAGGCGCAGGCGCCGCCGCAGTCTGCGTCAATGCCGGGGATGGAATTCTTCACGGCGGCTTCCATCACGGACTCGCCGTTCTTCGCCTCGACGGTCCGTTCGTTGCCCGCGTGGTCGACATAGGTAATTTTCGGCATCGGCTTTCTGGTCTCCTTAGGCTGTGGCGGCGGCCGCAGCGATGTCTTTCATTGCAACTGATGTATCCATGAGCATGCTGGACGCAACCTTTGCGCCTGTCATGATCAATTTCTTTGACGCCAGGAATTCCGGCGGGCTGTTCACGGCATCGACGGCGATCAGCGTGCCGTTGCGCAGGTAGAAGACGGCGAACTTGCGCTCATCCGGGTTCCCGCGGACGACGAGTTCGTCATAGCCTTGGTTGAGGCCGGCGATCTGCAGCTTGAGGTCGTACTGGTCCGACCAGAACCAGGGACAATCTTCAGCGGGACGTGCAGCGCCGAGGATCGCCGCTGCCGCGAGCTTGCCCTGCTCGATGGCGTTGTGGACGCTCTCGAGCCGACCGGCGCGGCCATAGTGCACCAGCGGACGGCTGGCGCAGTCGCCGGCGGCGAAGATGTGCGGATCGGACGTGCGGGTGTCGCGGTCGGTGGCGATGCCGTTGTCGATGGTGAGGCCGGCGTCTTTCGCCAGCTCGATGTTGGGCAGGATGCCGATGCCGACCAGAACGATGTCGGCGGGAATTGAGGTGCCATCGGCGAGCACGGCGGCGCTGACGTGACCGTCCTGTCCGTCAAGGTGATCGAGACGTGCGCCGGTGAGGATCGTCACGCCGTGCGCCCGGTGTTCCTTCTCGTAGAATTCGCTCATCACCGGGCTGGTCACGCGGGCGAGCACGCGGTCGGCCATTTCGAGCACGGTGACTTCGAGCCCCATCGTCCGGGCGACGGCGGCGGCCTCGAGGCCGATATAGCCGGCGCCGATGATGACGAGGCGGCGACCCGACACGAATTGCGGCTGGATCCGGTCGACATCCGCCAGGGTACGAAGGTCGTGAACGCCTGCGAGTTCGGCCCCTTTTGCCGGTAGCGGGCGGGGACGGGAGCCGGTGCAGAGGATCAGGGCGTCATAATGGAGCGTGGCACCATGTTCGAGTTCCACGACCTGTGCGGCGCGGTCGATCTTCAGCGCGGGGGTCGACAGGATCAGCTCGACATTGTTGTCCTGGTACCAGGGTGCCGGCTTGAAATAGAGGCGTTCCTCGGCGAATTCGCCCTTCATGTAGGCCTTGGACAACGGCGGGCGCTGGTAGGGCAGGGCCGGTTCGTCGCCGACGATGACCAGCTTTCCGGCATAGCCTCCCTGACGCAGGGACTGCACGGCCTGCGCAGCCGCCTGTCCGCCGCCGATCAGCACGATCTGCGATGCGTCCGAAAGTTCCAAGCCTGACCCTCCCTTGGGCGTAATTTATTCATGACGCATGCGTCATGTTTGTAGTCTTCTATATCCTGGCCGGTTACAGTGCAAGGCACCGCAAAGCCATGGCACGAATTGGCGCAGCGCCCTTATATGCATCAGATGACAGTGATTCTCGATTGTCCAGACGAGACGTCCCTGCGTGACGTTGGGGCACGTGTGGCCGGCCTGCTGCAGGCCGGTGACGTGATTGCGCTCCACGGTGATCTTGGTGCGGGAAAAACGACCTTTTCGCGCGGCCTGATCGGCGCCTATGCGGGGGCCGACGACGTGCCAAGCCCGACCTATACGCTGGTGCAGATGTATGAGGGCGGGCCGCTGCCGGTCTGGCATTTCGACCTTTATCGCCTGAAGGCGCCCGGCGAAGTGGTCGAACTCGGCTGGGACGAGACGCAGGACGGGGTCGCGCTGGTCGAGTGGCCGGAGCGGGCCGGCACCTACCTGCCGGACTGGCGGCTGGACGTAACCATCGATTTCTCTGGGGAAGGCCGGCGGGTGACACTGGAACCGCGCGGCGAAGGCTGGCAGACACGTCTCCATGGGTTCTGACACCGACGGACGTAATGCAGAGATCGACGCTTTCCTGGCCCGCGCGGGTTGGAGCGATGCGGTGCGCCTCCCACTCGGGCAGGACGCCTCGACCCGCCGCTATATCCGCCTGGTGAAGCCGGACGGCAGCCGGGCCATGCTGATGGATGCCCCGCGGATCGAATCCGACCCGTGCCCGCCTGAGGCCGACGACGCGACCCGGATCGCCATGGGCTGGAACGCCTCGACGCGGCTCGCCGCCTCGCGGGTCGATGCCTTCGTGCTGATTGCCGACTATCTCCACCGCCGCGGATTCCGGGCGCCGAAAGTGTTGGCGCATGACAGCGCGCTCGGCTTCGCCCTGCTGGAGGATTTCGGCGAGAACCGCGAGATCGCCCGCCAGATCGAAGCCGGCGGCGTCGACGAACAGACGGCCTATGTGGCCGCGGCCGGGATCCTCGCCGCGCTGCACCGCGAGGATGCGCCGGGCGTGCTGACCAATGGCGCGGATGTCTGGCCGATCCTCGATTTCGACCGGCTGGCGCTTGCGTCCAATGCGGACCTCTATGCCGACTGGCTGCGCGCCGAACGGGGCGGCGGTCCGCTGGAGGGGGCAGAGCGCGCGGAATGGGAGAAGGTACGCGACGGCCTGATCGCGAAGGCCATGGCCTTTCCCCGCACGCTGACCCTGCGCGACTATCACGCCGAGAACCTGCTCTGGCTGGGCAATGGCGAGATCGGCCTGCTAGATTTCCAGGACGCCGTGCGCGGCTGGGATGCGTGGGACATGGCGATGCTGACGCAGGATGCCCGCCGCGCCGTTTCCCCCGACGTCGCCGAGGCGGCGATCCGGCACTACCTGGACCAGACGGGCAAGTCGCGTGAGGACTTCGACGAGCGGCTGGCCGTGATCGGCGCGCTGAATGCGCTGCGCATCGCGGGCGTCTTCTCGCGCCTCCAGCACCGGGACGGCAAGCCCCGCTACGGCCAGTTCCAGCCTCGGCAGCTCTCCATTCTCGCCCGCAATCTGTCGCATCCCGCCCTAAAGGACATGAACGCCTTCGTGCGGCACACGACGCCATTCGTCTTCGAGGGAGTGTGAGATGGGCGTGCCTGTGCCGCATACCGCCATGGTGCTCGCTGCCGGTCTCGGCACGCGGATGCGTCCGCTCACGGACGGCTGCCCCAAGCCACTGATCGAGGTGCGCGGAAAGGCGCTGATCGACCGGATGCTGGACCCGCTGGCGGCCGCAGGCGTGAAGCGAGCCGTGGTCAACGTGCATTACCTCGCCGATCAGGTGGAGGCCCATCTCAAGGCGCGCAACGACATCGAGATCGTGATCTCCGACGAGCGCGGCGAAGTGCTGGAAACCGGCGGCGCGCTGGCCAAGGCGCGGCCGCTGCTGGGCGACGATCCGATCATCGTTGCCAATACGGATGCGTTCTGGGAGCCCACGTCTCCGCAGCCGGTTGCTGCATTGGCGGCGGCATTCGACCCGGCCGCGATGGACGCGATCCTGCTGGTGGCGGATACTGGCCGCTCGCTCGGCTTCGACGGCGCGGGGGATTTCTTCCGCGACGAGGACGGCGCCATGACGCGGCGCGGGCAGGCGGCGAGCGCACCCTATGCCTATTGCGGCCTGCGGATCATCAAGCCCCAGCTCTATGACAACCAGCCGGTGGAGCGTTTCTCCGCGCTGCGCGTCTGGGACGCGCTGATCCCGCAGCGGCGCCTACACGGGCTCGTGCTCGACCGGTTCTGGCTGCATGTGGGCGATCCGAACGCCCTGAAAGATGCCGAGATGTGGCTGACCTGCCATGGCGGGTGAGGGTGGCCTGTTCGCCGGGACGCCTTCCCGGGTCTGGACCATCCCTCCGGGAACGGATTTCCTGCGCGCCCTGGCAGTGACGCTCGCGAAAGAGACCGGGCTCGGCGCGGCGCCGGATGCGCTGGCCGATGCCATCATCTATGTGCCGAACCGCCGCTCGGCCCGCGTACTGGCGCGCGCCCTGTTCGATGCGGGCGGAGGCAAGGCGATCCTGCCGCCGGATATCCGCACGCTTGGCGATATTGAAGCCGACGAGGCACCTTCTGCCGATGCCGCGCGCTCCGGCCTGCCGCCGGCCATGTCTGCCGCCCGGCGCCTCGGCGCGCTGACGCATCTGGTTCAGGCCTTCTACGCGAAAGCCTATGCGGTGACGCCGCCCGCTGCGTCTGCGCTGGCTGCGGCGCAGGAACTCAGCCGGCTGATGGAACAGGCGGCCCTCAGCGAGGCCGTCGATTGGGACTGCCTGCCGGGCCTTGCAGAAAGCGCCGATCTTGCCCTGCACTGGGAACAGTCTGTGAGGTTCCTCGGCATCATTTCGCAGAGCTGGCCGGAATGGCTGGCGGAGAACGGCGAGAGCGACCCCTTCCTGCGCGATATTGCGGCTGCGCGCATCGTGGCGGACCGCTGGCGGATGGAGCCGCCGGAGGCGCCTGTCCTGATCGCCGGTTCGACTGGTGCGACGCCGGCCGGCCGTATCCTGATGAAGGCGGCGATGCACTTGCCGAAAGGACTGATCGTCCTGCCGGGGCTCGACACGCATGCGGACGAGGACGCGCGGGCCGTGATCGCCCGCTCGGCCAGTCATCCGCAGCATATCCTGTTTGACACGCTGCGAGACCTGAAGGTCGACCCCGTGGATGTCGCGATCTGGCCGGGCACCGATACGGGCGGCAAGGCAGAGGCACGCCGCCGGATGATCCATGAGGCGCTCGCGCCGGCCGAAGCCACGGCCGACTGGCGCAACACGCTGAAACAGCTTGCCCGCTCGCTCGATACGACGGTCGAGGACTTCGCCGGGGATGCGCTGTCGGGACTCTCCGTGATCGAGACGCCGGATGAGGCGGTGGAGGCGGAGACGGCGGCACTGATCCTGCGCGGGATCATGGAGCAGCCCGATGCGACGGCCGCGCTGGTGACGCCGGATGCGACGCTTGCGCGGCGGGTCAGCGGCGTGCTGAAGCGCTGGGATCTCGACGTGCCGCCTTCGTCGGGCAGCCCGCTCGGGCAGACGACGGCGGGCAGCCTGATCGGCCTGTGCGCGCGCTGGGTGCTCGATCCGTCAGAGCCCGTGATCCTGAGCGCGGTGCTGAAGCATCCCTTCGTTGGGGGTTTCGACGGGGCGGACGTTCTCGACCGGTTTTTCCTGCGCGGCGCGCGGAACTGGCGGACGCTGGACCAACTCGCTCATTCCATCCGCACCCGCCGCGATCTCGATCCCTATGCGGGTTTCTCCGATGCGGAGCAGGAGATTGCCGAACGCCTTGCCCTCAAACTGGCAGATGTGTTCCGGGAAACGGAGGCGGACCTTTCCGCCGCGCTGCCCATGCCAGGCCGGAAGATTGCGGAACGCATCGCCGCGCTTGCGGCCAATGTCAGCCAGACCCCGTTCCCCTGGGCCGGGGAGGATGGTCGCTCCGCCACGCAGATGATGGAACATGTCGCCGAACTGGCCGACTATCTCGCGCCCATGGCGCCGCACGCTTTCGCGGAACTGATTGAAGCGGACGCCGCCCGGCGGACCGTGAGCGCGGGTGTTGCCGAGCATCCGCGCCTTGCCATCTGGGGGCCGCTGGAAGCGCGTCTGCAATCGGCCAGCCATATTATTCTCGCCGGCCTCAACGAGGATGTCTGGCCGCAACGCCCGCCGGCGGACGCATTCCTGCCGCGCCGTTTCCGCGAGAAGCTGGGCCTCGGCGATCCGGAAGACCGTGTCGGCCTCTCCGCGCATGACTTCGCCCAGCTTGCCTGCGCGCCGCGTGTGACGCTGCTGCACGCCGGCCGGCGGAACGATGCGCCTGCGGTGGCCTCGCGCTGGGTCTGGCGCCTGAAGACGCTGGCGGAAGGCGCGTTGGGCGAGGCCGCTAAGGATGCGCTGACGCCGTCAGCGGACAATCCGCTCGACTGGGCCATGGCTCTGCGCGACCGGGGAACAGACAGCCTGCCGACAGACTTCTCGGCCGAACCGACGCCGCGAAAGCGTCCGGAGGGCTGGCCACAGCGGCTGTCGGTCACCCGCGTCGACACGCTGCAGCGCGACCCTTACGCGATCTGGGCCGAGCAGGTGCTGCGCCTCGACCGGATCGAGCCGATGAACGCCCCGCTCGGCCCGGCGCCGCGCGGGACAGCGATCCACAAGGCGCTGGAACTGTTCGAGGCGGACGGCACATTGAAATCTCGTGAAAGCCTTGTCTCGCTGCTTGTGGAGAATCTGTCCGCGGCGGGCGAACCGGAGGCTGTGCTCGCCGCGCGCCGGGCCGTGCTCGGCCAGATGGCGGACTGGTATCTGGGCTGGCGCGCCGAGCGGCATGTCGATGGCAAGCCGAAGCTGGAAGTGAAGGGCAAGCTCGCGTTCGAGATCGCCGGCGACCCCTTCACTCTGTCTGCCATGGCCGACCGGATCGAGCGCCAGCCGGACGGCAGCCTCGTCATTGTGGACTTCAAGACCGGCAGTCCGCCCTCGGACAAGGAAATTGCCGCCGAACTCAGCCAGCAGATGCCGCTGCAGGCGCTGATCGCCGCAAAGGGTGGATATGAGGGGTTGCCGGCCGCGCCGATCTCCGGCCTCGAATACGTTGCCTTCAAGGCGAAACCGGAGGCGCGTCTCGTTGGGCAGAGCCGCGCGCTGCAGGCGACGCCGGAGGAGCTGGCCGCAAAGGCCGAGGAAGGACTGCTGCGCCTCATTGCGGCGTATCGCGACAATGATGCGGCCTTCCTGTCGGCGCCGCGCGTGCAGTTCGTGAAATACGACAATGGCTATAACCGGCTCGCCCGCCGCGCGGAATGGGCTGGCGATACGGAGGAGGGCGGCGGCGATGAGTGATGCGCTGAAGCCTGTACTCCCGCCGGATACGGAGGAGTTCCGCACGGCTACGCAGGTGCAGGCGCGGGCGGCGAACCCGGTGCACTCTGCCTTCGTGATGGCGAATGCCGGGTCCGGCAAGACGAAGGTCCTGATCGACCGCGTGGCGCGCCTCCTGCTGCGCCGGGAGGACGGGCGGCCGGGCGCGAAACCGGACTCCATTCTCTGCATCACCTATACGAAGGCGGCGGCGAGCGAGATGCTGTCGCGCCTGTTCCGCACGCTCGGCCAGTGGTCGGTGATGGAGGATGACCGGCTGCGGCAGAAACTCGGCCAGTTGCAGGGCCGCGCGCCGGGCAGGTACACGCCGGACGACCTGGCAGTTGCGCGGCAACTCTTCGCAAGCGCGCTCGAGACGCCCGGCGGCCTGCGGATCGAGACGATCCACGCCTTTTGTGCGCGTGTGCTGCGCCGGTTTCCGCTGGAGGCGAAAGTCTTCCCCGGTTTCACCGAGATCGAGGATGACGAAGCGCGTGCCCTCTGGGAAGAGGCGCGCGGGGCCGCCGTTCTGGATGCGCAGGCGCACAATATCCATCGCCTGAATGCTCTGGCGCTGGAAGGCGGACATGAAGGTGCGCTGCTGGCGCTCGACACGCTGCGCGGCATCGGCTCGGTCGCGCTTCGCTTCGCCGGGCATCACGATTTCGACTATGACGCGATGGACGCGGCGCTGCGCGACCGTCTGAATGCGCCGGAAGCCTCCACCGAGGAAATACTCGAATTCGCGATGGTGGACGATCTGCCCGTGGCGGAGATCCGGACCGTCGCGGAACTATTGCTGACCGGGGCCAAGACGGATGCCGCCACCGGCGAGAAGCTAATGGCGGTGTTGGCGGCGGAAAACCCAGCAGATCGCTGGAAGCACTACCGCGCCGTCTTCCGCACAGCCAGCGGTGATCTCCGCGCCAGCAATCCGTACACGAAGGGCATGGGCGATGCCCTGCCGCTGGTCGCCGCCCTGTTCCAGATGAAGGACGGGACCGGCGACGAGGTTCACCGGATCGTCGAACTGGAAGACCGGCTCAACCGCGCCGCAGCGTTCGAACGGACTTCCGCCATGCTGCGCGTCGGTGTGCCGGCGCTGCTCACCTATCGCCAGCTGAAGCGCGCCCGCGCGGCGCTGGATTTCGACGACCTGATCGAACACACGCGCATTCTGCTGACCGAGACGGGCATGTCCGACTGGGTGCTCTACAAGCTCGACGGGGGGCTCTCGCACGTCCTTCTGGACGAGGCGCAGGACACGAGCCCGACGCAGTGGGAACTAGTCGATGCGCTGACGGGCGAGTTCGACGCCGGGCTCGGCATGGAGCGGAGCCAGGACCCGCGCACCCTGTTCGTCGTGGGCGACGAGAAACAGTCGATCTATTCCTTCCAGGGCGCCGACCCGTCGCAATTGCTGAAACAGTATCACCAGTTCCAGCTGCGCAATGCGGACCTCTTGAAGGAAACGATGGAAATGTCGTTCCGGTCGGGCCCGGAAGTGCTGACCTTCGTCGACACGGTCTGGAACGAAGCGCCGGCCATTCCGAATGCGCCCGCGCCAGACCCTTCGGAAGGCCCGAATGCGATCAGGCACCTTGCGCGCCGCTCCAACCAGCCGGGCCTGATCGAGCTCTGGCCGGTTGCCGAGAAGGCGCCGGAGGACGAAGCGGACGTCTGGTCGCGCCCGGTGAACGCCATACGGTCCAGCTCGCCCAAAGCGCAACTGGCCGTCCAGGTCGCGAAAGCCGTCCGTGCCATGATCGATATGGGCGAAACGATCTGGGCGGAAGACCATGACGGCACCTGGGCGCGCCGCGCGGTACGTCCGGAGGACATCCTGATCCTGGTGCGCGGACGTACAGGCGGCCTGTTCGACGCGATGATCGGCGCGCTGAAGGCGCAAGGGCTGCCGGTGGCCGGGGCCGACCGTCTGAAGCTCGGCGATCATATCGGTGTGCAGGACTGCCTGAACCTGATGCGCTTCGCAGCGCTGCCGGATCGTGACCTGACGCTTGCGGAAATCCTGCGTGGGCCGTTCGTCGGACTCGTCGATGACGACCGCTACCTGTTCGAACTGGCAAGTGGCCGCAAGCGCGGCGAAAGCCTGTGGCAGCGCGTGCAGGCGAGCGTCGACCCTGCTGTGCAGGCTGCTGCTGCCTTCCTGAACGGGCTAGTCGCGCGGGCGCACCTGCCGCCGTTCGACTTCCTGACGGAAGTGCTGGACGTTCCGGGAGCGGATGGACAGACGGGCTGGGAGAAGCTGAACGCCCGCCTCGGCCATCCGGCGCGTGACCCGGTCGAAGCGCTGGTGGCTGAAGCCATCGCCTTCGACTCGACCGAGCCCGCCTCGCTGCAATGCTTCGTTGCGCGGATGGAAGCTGGTGAGGTCGAGATCAAGCGCGACCTTGCGGCACCGGAGAGCGAGATCCGCGTCATGACCGTGCACGGCGCGAAAGGCCTGCAGGCGCCGGTCGTGATCCTGCCGGATACGACCAGTGCGCCGAAGCCGTCCGGTGGGCGGACGCACGAGATCGACGGTGTGCCCGTCTGGTCGCCGCGGCGGGAAGGAGAACTGGCAGAAGTGACTGCCGCCCGCGCGCTCGCCGATGCACGCGCCGAGGAGGAGCATCGCCGCCTTCTCTATGTGGCGCTGACGCGGGCGCAGGACCGGCTGGTCATTGCCGGCCACTGGTATGGCCGCGACGGGACGGGCGGCTACCATGACCGGTCCTGGTATGCGCTCTGCCGCAATGCGATGGACCGGCTCGCTCCGGCCGATGGCGATGCGCTGAAGGAGGCCCGCCGATATGGCGAACTGCCACCGCTCGATCGCCGGCATGTGAAAGCGCGGGAGAAGGGCGCCGGTTATCCTGACTGGGCGCTGAAACCCGTGCCCGAGCTGCCGGGTATCCGCCGTCGTTTCAGTGCACCGACCAGCCTGCTCGGCCGCGACATGCCGGTCATGGCGCCGTTCGGCGAGGGCCGCGAAGCCAGCCTGAAGCGAGGCCGGCTGATCCACGCGCTGCTGCAATACTTGCCGGATGTGCCGGAACCTGACCGTGAGGCGGCGGGACGGAACTTCCTCGCGCGCGATTCTTCGCTCGAAGAGGCGGCCCGCGCCGAGATGCTGGCCGCCGCGCTCGGGGTGCTGGACGACCCGGCCATGAAGGGCGTGTTTGCGCCCGGCGGACGGGCAGAGGCGGCGATCATCGGCACCTCGCCGCGGCTGCCCGACGGAGTCGTGATCAACGGCCGGGTCGACCGTCTGGTCGTCTCGGAGACGGAAGTCCTGATCGTGGATTTCAAGACCGACCAGCCCGCCCCGAAGGACGTCTCCGGCGTGGGGCCGAGCTATATGCTGCAGATGGCGGCCTATTGGGCAGTGCTCGGTGAGGCCTGGTCGGGCCGCAACGTGCGGGCCGCTCTTTGCTGGACGGACGGGCCGAAGCTCATGCCGCTGCCTGAAGATATGCTTTTAGCGTCACTAAAACGTGCTGGCAGCGAGGTTTGACTTGGCGCCAGAGTCCCTATCTACCAATCTGCTGCAACAAAATAGCCTTATAGGAGCATAGTCATGGCTTCGATCACTGTGACCGACGACGATTTCGACGGCGTCATCGCTGATTCCGATGTACCCGTAGTGGTGGATTTCTGGGCCGAATGGTGCGGTCCCTGCAAACAGATGTCCCCGCATCTCGAAGCCGTGGCGGAAGAATTCAACGGCAAGGTGAAGATCGCCAAGATCAACGTGGATGAGAATCCGGTTTCCGGTTCGAAATACGGTGTGCGCGGCCTGCCGACGCTGATGATCTTCAAGGGCGGCAAGGTCGCCGCGACCCACCTTGGCGCGATGAGCAAGCAGGCCATCGCCGACTGGATCAAGCAGACGGCCTAGGCCCTAAGCGGTCTCGCTCGTCAGCGACAGGAATACGTCTTCAAGATCGGGGGCTTCGGTAACGAGGTCCCCGATTCCGATTCCGGCCCCGCGCACCTGTTCCAGAAGCCGGCCGATGCCGGTCTCGCTGGTGCGGAAGGTGATGGCGAGGTCGCCGCTGGACCGGATCGTCGCGTCGAGGGCTTTCAGGGCCTCCGGAACGGCGGCGAGCGGCTCTTTCGGGCTGATGACCAGCGTCTTGTAGTCCAGCCGCGACAGTAGTTTCGGTGTCGGCTCGCAGGCGACGATCTCGCCATGGTTCACGATGGCGATCGAATCGCAGAGCTCTTCAGCTTCCTCAAGGTAGTGAGTCGTCAGGATGATCGTGGTGCCGCGGTCGTGCAGTTCCCGCACATAGGTCCACAGGGACCGGCGCAGTTCCACGTCCACGCCGGCAGTCGGCTCGTCGAGGATCAGGACCGGCGGGTTGTGGACCAGCGCCTTGGCCACCATGAGGCGCCTCTTCATCCCGCCCGACAGCTGGCGGACATAGGCGTTTTTCTTGTCGTCGAGGCCGACGGCCCGGAGAATCTCGTCGGTCTGGCGCTCGGCTTTCGGCACGCCGTAGAAGCCGGCCATCAGTTCCAGCATTTCATGCGGGGTAAAGAAGGGGTCGGCGACGATTTCCTGGTTCACGACGCCAATGGCGGCGCGGCTCTGCCGGGGGTGTTCGTCGATATCGAGACCCCAGATGCGTGCCGTGCCGGATGTCTTGTTCACCAGGCCCGCCAGGATGTTGATGAAGGTCGATTTGCCCGCCCCGTTGGGGCCCAGCAGGCCGAAGATCGACCCGCGCGGGATTTTCAGGCTGATCCCCTTCAGGGCATGCTTTTCGGGCATCCGGCCCGAGGCAGCGTACACTTTCTGGAGGTTTTCGACTTCGATTGCATAGTCCGGGGCGGAATTTTGAGCAGTCATCCGGTCCTTCTTTCGCTGCGGCAAGGCGGTGCTTGCGCGGCCCTCTGGTGCGCTCTAGGTAGGGCCGGTGAGCGAGGCGGACAAGCCGAGCATGACTGACAGCACTGGATAGGCAAGGCCATGGCCACAAAGCGCGACGTATTCACCCCGCCGGAAATCGTGATGGTCACCACCCATAAGGTCTCGTGCAATGGCGGTGGCGGGGCCCTCGGCCACCCCAAGGTCTGGTACGAGATGGGCGACGAGGATTTCGTCGAATGCAAGTACTGCGACCGCCGCTTCGTCCTGATCGGCGGCAAGGAAGACCCCGGTCGGGCCCGCTGATTCGCCCTGAACCTGGAGCCCGCTGATCATGCACGTTCTTGTCGTCGGCGGAGGGATTGGGGGGCTCACAGCGGCCCTCGCGCTCCAGAAACGCGGCCACACGGTCACGGTCGCCGAGCAATCCGGCGTGATTTCCGAGGTCGGCGCCGGCCTCCAGCTCAGCCCCAATGCGATGAAGGTGATGAACGCGCTGGGCGTCAGCGCCCGCGTCATGCGCGATGCCTTCCGCCCGCAGGCGGCCGAGATGCGCTGGGGCCGGGGCGGAGCGAAGATCTTCTCTTTCCCGCTGCGCAAGACAGCTGTGAACCGCTGGGACGCGGAATACATCCATGTCCACCGGGCGGACCTGATCGAAGCGCTCTGCGAGGAATTGCTGGCCCGCGCGCCGGATGCGCTGCTGCTCGGCCGCCGGTTCGAGCGCTATGAGAATCGCGGCGACAGGATCGTCGCGCATTTCGCCGGCGGGGAAACGATCGAGGCAGACCTGCTGGTTGGCGCCGACGGGATTCACTCTGCCGTGCGGGCACAGATGCTGGGGCCGGACGCGCCGCAATTCACCGGCAATGTCGCCTGGCGCGCCACCGTGCCGGTCACGCTTCTGGGCGACAAGGCGCCGCCGCCGACCGCCTGCGTCTGGGCCGGGCCGCGCCGCCATGCCGTCACTTACCTTCTGCGACGGGGCAGCCTCGCGAACTTTGTCGGCGTGGTTGAGCACAAGCAGCCCGGTGAGGAATCCTGGACGGCGACCGGCGCGAAGGAACAGGCGCTGAAAGACTTCAAGGGCTGGCACCCTTCGATCACCGCGATCATCGAGGCTGCCGATACGATGAACCGCTGGGCCCTGTATGGCCGCAAGCCGCTGCCGAAATGGAGCGACGGGCGCGCCGTCCTGCTGGGCGATTCCTGCCATCCGATGCTGCCTTTCCTGGCCCAGGGCGCGGCCATGGGGATCGAGGATGCCTGGGCGCTCGCCGCCTGCCTTGAGGCACAGCCGGATGTGTCGGCGGCGCTCGCCGCCTATGAGGCCCGCCGGAAGCCGCGCGTGACCAAAGTGCAGGAAGGGGCCCGCTCAAACGCGAAACTCTTCCACCGCGGCGACCCGATCACCCGCTTCGGTACCTATGTGCCGATGTGGATGGCCGCCCATGCTGCGCCGGGTTTCATCCAGTCCCGAACTGACTGGATATATTCCCATGACGAGACGGCGCTCTAGGCCGCCGGAATCGCTTGCTTCCGTTAGGTCACCGGGGCAGGAAGGTTTCCCTTGAAACCAGTCCGGGCGCTTCATGCTCTCCATTCTCGATCTTTTCCGCGTGGGCATCGGCCCGTCGAGCTCCCACACGGTCGGTCCGATCCGGATTGCAAACCGCTTCCTGTCGAGCCTTGCTGAAAGCGACGCTGCGGGCGCCGTGGTCCGGATCGAGGCTGAACTGCAGGGTTCGCTCGCGCTGACCGGGGCAGGGCACGCAACGCCGAAAGCGGTCATGCTCGGCTTGCTGGGGCTGGAGCCGGAGACGCTCGACCCCGATACGGCCGACCGGGATGTCGCCGCTCTGGAAGAGACGAAGTCGCTGACCCTGCCGGGCGGGCGCGTCATTGCTTTCGATCCGGCTACGGACATTGTCTTTGCCTATCACGTCCTGCCAAGCCTTCACCCGAACGGCATGCGCCTGCGCGCTTTCGATACGGCGGGCGAGGCCCTGCTGGACCAGACCTGGTATTCCACAGGCGGCGGCTTCATCGCGACGGAGCGCCAGCTCCAGCGGCCCGTTGAGGACGATATCCTGCCGGTCGGGCCGGACGTGCCGCACCCGTTCGGGTCCGCTGCCGAACTGCTCTCGATCTGTGCCGCCAAGGGCGAAGGCATTGCGGACGTGATCCTCGCCAATGAGGATGCCATGCGTCCGCGGGCAGAGACGGAAGCCGCGCTCGACCGGATCGCGGCCGTCATGCTCGCCTGTATCGAGCGGGGCCTGACCCGCGAGGGCACGCTGCCCGGCGGCCTGAAGGTTCGCCGCCGCGCACCGGCGCTCTGGAAGAAGCTTCAGGACTCCCCGCAATCGAACGAGCGGGAACAGCTGTTCGACTGGCTGAACGTCTACGCCATGGCGGTGAACGAGGAGAATGCGAGCGGCGGGCAGGTCGTCACCGCGCCGACCAATGGCGCCGCCGGCATCATCCCGGCGGTGATCCGGCACTACTGCGCCGATGCCGAGGACCGGACCGAACGCTTGCGCCGGTTCCTGCTGACGGCGGGCGGGATCGGTCTGCTCTACAAGCAGCGGGCCTCTATTTCCGGCGCCGAGATGGGGTGCCAGGGAGAGGTCGGGGTCGCCTGTTCCATGGCGGCGGCAGGCCTTGCTGCGGTCTGGGGCGCGAACGCGCAGCAGGTGTGCAACGCGGCCGAGATCGGCATGGAGCACAATCTGGGCCTCACCTGCGACCCGGTCGGCGGCCTTGTCCAGATCCCCTGTATCGAGCGCAACGCCATCGGCGCGGTGAAGGCCGCGAATGCCGCGCGCCTGTCGCTCCACTCGGTCGAGCAGGCCCGCGTCTCGCTCGACCAGGTGATCGAGACCATGCGCCAGACCGGCATGGACATGTCCTCCAAATACAAGGAAACCTCGCAGGGAGGCCTCGCCGTGAACGTTATCGAGTGCTGAGCGTTTCGTATTCGCCTATATAGAACGAGACCTCCCGGAGCGCCGTCCATGGCCAAAGTTCATAACCTGTCGTCGCTGCTGCACAGCCTCGAGGACAATACCGAAGGCGAGACGGTCACCGTGCGGGCCATGCTCAATGCGGTTGGCCGGCGGTCGTACGGGCCGATCCTGCTGCTGCTCGGCTTTCTCGCCATCAGCCCGCTGACCATCATTCCCGGCGCCACCTGGCTGGTCGCCATCCTGACGCTACTAATCGCAGGACAGATCCTGCTCGGGCGGTCTTTTCCGTGGATTCCGTCGCGCTTCCTGAAGATCGAGTTTCCCCGCTCGGCCCTGTTGCAGGGCATCAAGCTGGCGGACCCCTATGTCTGCCAGATCGACCGGTTCCTGAAGCCGCGCCTGCCGGTGCTGACCTCGCCGCTGTTCGCGCCCTTTGTGGCGCTGATCTGCATTGCGGCGGCGGCGATCACCATTCCGCTCGGCCTCGTGCCTTTCGGTCCGGTCCTGCCGGGGCTGACGGTTTTCCTGTTCGGCCTTGCCCTGACGGCACGGGACGGGTTCGTCCTGATCCTTGCCGCGCTCGGCCTTGCGGCCGCCTGCTGGCTCATGTTTCGCCTCTGGACCCGGATTTTCGGCGCGTTCGGTTGACGCCGGGGACGGCCTTTTTGCAGACATCAGGCTGGGTTACGCTCACGCAAACGTAAAGGCGGAGTGGCCCTCATGCAGGAACTCAAGTCCTATCTCGGCTGGAAGGTGGATTTCCTGAATCCGCCGGGCGAGCCGGCCTTTGCCGGCCCGGACTCCGTGTCATGGCAGGTGTTCAAGAATCCGATCGCGCTCGCCATCGGCGGCGTGGCGGCGGTCCTGCTCGAATTCGCCGACGCGCGCATCCGATCCGGCGTGTGGGACCACTCGGTCTTCAAGACCGACCCGATCGGTCGGTCGAAGCGGACTGGCACTGCCGCCATGGTCGGCGTCTATGGCCCGCAGGCCGCGGCCCGGCGCGTCATCCAAGGCGTCACCAACATGCATTCAAAAGTGCAGGGCACGACGCCCTCCGGCGAAGCCTACAAGGCGCTCGATGTGGAATTGCTCGACTGGGTCAGCGCGACCGCCGGCT